>CAVWIP010000015.1:0-407132 GCA_963755125.1 uncultured delta proteobacterium | reverse complement strand
TGGCAACGTCTGGGTCGCGGTCTGCGTGTTGGTCTGGCTTGCGGTCTGGGTCTGGGTCGCGGTCTGCGTGTTGGTCTGGCTTGCGGTCTGGGTCTGGGTCGCGGTCTGCGTATTGGTCTGGCTTGCGGTCTGCGTGTGCGTTGCAGTCTGCGTGTTGGTCTGGCTCGCGGTCTGCGTCTGTGTCGCGGTCTGCGTGTTGGTCTGGCTCGCGGTCTGCGTCTGTGTCGCGGTCTGCGTATTGGTCTGGCTCGCGGTCTGCGTCTGTGTCGCGGTCTGCGTGTTGGTCTGGCTTGCGGTCTGGGTGTGCGTCGCGGTCTGCGTGTTGGTCTGGCTTGCGGTCTGGGTCTGGGTCGCGGTCTGCGTGTTGGTCTGGCTTGCGGTCTGGGTCTGCGTTGCGGTCTGCGTGGTGGTCTGGCTTGCGGTCTGGGTCTGGGTCGCGGTCTGCGTGGTGGTCTGGCTCGCTGCCTGGGTCTGCGTCGCAGTCTGCGTGTTGGTCTGACTCGCAGTCTGGGTCTGCGTCGCGGTCTGCGTGTTGGTCTGGCTCGCGGTCTGGGTCTGCGTCGCGGTCTGCGTGTTGGTCTGGCTCGCGGTCTGGGTCTGCGTCGCTGTCTGCGTATTGGTCTGGCTTGCTGTCTGGGTGTGCGTTGCGGTCTGCGTATTGGTCTGGCTCGCGGTCTGAGTCTGGGTCGCGGTCTGCGTGTTGGTCTGGCTTGCGGTCTGGGTCTGGGTCGCGGTTTGCGTATTGGTCTGGCTTGCGGTCTGGGTCTGGGTCGCGGTTTGCGTATTGGTCTGGCTTGCGGTCTGGGTGTGCGTCCCCGTCTGCGTGGTGGTCTGGCTCGCGGTCTGGGTCTGCGTCGCGGTCTGCGTGGTGGTCTGGCTCGCGGTCTGGGTCTGCGTCCCCGTCTGCGTGTTGGTCTGACTAGCTGTCAGGGTGTGCGTCCCCGTCTGCGTGTTGGTCTGGCTGTTGGTTACCGTCTGCGTCCCGGTTTGCGTAGCGGTCTGAGTCCCCGTCGGGCTTGAGGTCACCGTGCCTGTCGCGCTCTGGGACGCGATGACGGTCACCGTTTCGGTCGCGATCGCAGTCCCGCTCGCGCCCGGCGACGTGCTGGTCATCACTGCGGTGGTATTGCCGGTCAGTGTGTTGGTGCCGGTATACGTGACCGTCACGCTGAATGTGGCCGTAGGTTGGGACTGGGTCGCGGTCTGAGTGGCTGTCCCAGCCGCCACGTAGTCGAACACGTACCCCTGGCTGCCCATGCCAGAGAACTCGCACCGATTGGCCTGGCCATACAGGCGGCAGAAGCGATCACCATCCTGGCAGTCCGCGCCGACCTCGTTGAAGCGCGTGGCGTTTTCGCCCGGAATCCCCTGCATCGACTCGGCGCTCTCAACCACGATGAGGAAGTTCGGCTTGCGTAGCTGGTACTTCACGATCTCCATCGGGCTGACCCGTGCGTAGACCGATCCCGGAAGCGACCAGGACACCACCAGCAAGATCGTCGCTACACACCAGCGACGGAATGCTCGGGATGGGCCGGCGGTCATAGCAGTTCTCTCAGACACTTGCAGCAAGCAAGCCGCTGGCCAGGTCTGCCACCGACGAAAACCCTAGTGATTTCGCAGCGGCATGCCGCTTTTCTGGTAGGTCAATATAGCCTCGTGTGCCCCCAGCAACCACTTCGCACCCGGAACGCCGTTGCGGACCCCGCAAAGTTTTCAGAGCCCATTTATAGACGCATGGGCGACCGCAGGTCGCCCTGCAACCCCCTTGCTACGCCGCATGTCGACGGAGATAGGCGAGGCTCCCCGGCAAGTCCCGAATGAGCCTAAGCAACATCTCCATCGCTTCAGTCTGCACGTTCCGGCCGGACTCCCAGCGCGAAACGGTGTTGGCTCCCAGATGCAGCAGGCTGCCGAACTGGCCCTGCGTGAGGCCGAAATGCTCGCGAATGGCCCGAATCTGGCTTGCCGACAGCAGGCCATGTTTCTTGCGGTAGATGGCGATCGCATCTTCTTGAAGCCGTCGGGAGTCCTCGAAACGCAGAACGATCTCGCCGCACTTTGGACAGCTCAGGTGTAGTGCAGAGGGTACGGACACATTCTCCCCATTCAAAGGGAGCTTGAGCTGCGCGCGCCTTTCAATCATGCCGGTGCCACACGAAGGGCACGCATCGTCGGCAAGCCTGCGTCGCGCGGAAGTGATTGTGGTCTTCTCTCTACGGGACTTCTTCATGGGGATCACCTTCGTCCTCGTGGAACGACACGATCAGGCAGCCCTCTCTGATGACCAGTTCGACACGTGTTTCGGCTTCTATCACCATTTGGTGAATTATGCATATGGTGAATCGGCTTCGTCAAGCCAAGACGGCGTCGCTATTCCCCGCTGGCAGGCGCGGTAGCTCCAGCCTCCTGCCTACGGCGCCGCCGGGCCCGGCGGCGGTGCCGGGGGTGGCGTCGCCGGCTCTTGCGTCATGCGTGCTATCCGAACCGTCGAATTCTCCGCGTTCTGGAACTCGAGAACGACTTCCTTCTTGTGTTCGGGCCAGATCTCGAACTCGGGCAGCGGCTTCTTGGTGGTCAAGTCCATTTCCTGAATCACGTACATGTCGCGGTAGAGATGACGGGATAGCTCGTACATCAAGTCCTGGCCTTGCCTGGCCACGGACAGATCCTGAGCCCCGTAGTCCATCACCGTGTACAGCCCTGGGCGGTCGGTGACCACCATGATGTTCTTGTCATGAATCTGCTCGAAGTAGCGCCAGGTCTGAGCTGCCTCGCGGGTCAAGGTCAGCTCGTTGATGAAGCGGGCCTCGCTGGCCACCGACACGTTCACAAGTAGAGCCGCAGCCGCCACCAGCGCGGGCAGCCAGAGCGGCGCGCGCCGGCAGAGTAAGGCTACGAGCCACGCGGCCATGAGCGAGAGGAACACATCAAGAGGCACGAACAGCCGCGCCGATGCCGGGTGCAAGGGCTTGCCCCAGAAATAGGGAAAGTAGATCGTCGCCATCACGGCCACCCAGACAACAGCGAAAACGGCGAACCGTTCCTTGGCAACACTGCGCTCGCGTTCGTGGAAAAGCTTCCACAGCGACCGCACCGCGAGCAGACAGCCGACAAGGCCCAGCAGCAGCAGCAAGGCCGAATGGGGCTTGGCAAAATCGAACGGATTGAGCACGAGGCCGAAGTAGTTGCGGGTGTTCTCGGACAGATGTTTCCAGCCGAACAGGGTCGCATTGAGCGGCTGTTCGCCGTCGTCGGCCTTCAAGATCGTCTGCCAGATGCGGGGCAGGGCAAAGAGAGGCGTGAACGCATAGACGAACGCGTAGGGCTTCACCTGCTCCCACTTCACCATGCGCAGAGCGAACAAAACCACGAACGCCGCAACCAGAGAAACAGCGCCCTCGTAGCGGATGTGCGCCAGCATGCAGAGATTCAGCCACAGCAGGGCCAGGCGGTTGGCCGTGGGCTGCCTGGCATAGTCGAGAAAGTGCTTGATGCAGACCAGGGCGAACAAGGCCGCCATCACCTCGAAGCCACCGGAGCGGACCGACACCAGGGCGACGGGATGGGCCAATGCAAACGCGCCCGCCAGGATGCCGTAGACCTCGTTGCCCAGGGACTTGGCCAGGCGATAGGCGACGAAGACGAAGAATGGAATGAGAATGGCATTGACGAAAAAGACGTTGGTGTAGCGGTAGCCCCTGACCGCGTGGATCAAGCTGACCAGGAACGGGAAAAGTGCCGGGCGCCGATCCATGGTCACGTTCAGGTTCCAGTAGGTTTCGTAGTACCACTTGCCCGTGGTCGCGAAGTCGGCGGTCTTGTTGAAGAACAGGTTCTTGGACACGCCCAGCAGGTTGGTCTCGTCCGCCAGCACGCGCAGGGCGGGCGGCACTGCCAGGATGGCAACTAGCGAGACGGCGGCCGCCAGCACCAGGCCCCGCCAGTTGTCCTTTAGCCACGCCACCAAGCTCTCCTTGCTCGTGCCCTTGAGGGCGAGGATGTACGCCGACGCCCAGAACACCACCATGGTCAGAAGAATGAAGTATGTGCCGTGGACGAAGAACGGCTCCATCAGGCTGCGCCTGCGCAGGGTCGCGCCCAGCAGCCCCAGCGCAAGTACTATCGGCGCGGCCACGGGCAGGTTCCGCCAGAATGACGTCTTGTTGAGCTGGATGGTGAGAGAGATCTTCATGTCGGTCCTCGCAAGACTTGCCGGTCAGCGTCCACCGGCGGATGCGCCCCAAGGCGCCTGCGTGGTGGAGAGACACCAGCGTAGCACGACGACGGCAACTCGCGAAAATGCCCTGGCGTATGGGAGGCCACGGCTCCCCTGAGCCGGATATCCCACTTCCCTTCCAGCCGGTAGATCCGCGAGGCGGTGGCGAGTAACATGATGGTGTGAACTCCTGTCGAGTCCTGCGTGAATACAGCGATCCCCGAACCGGCTGGACCATCCTGGCACCGTCTGGCCTCAGAAGAAACCAGCCTGGCGGTCAGGTCTGCGACACTGTTCCGCTGCTGCGTGGTCTTTTCGCTGCCAGCGACCTCCGTCGAGGAAGCATGCTATACCATGGGCTCGACGAGGAACTGATCGCTGTGACCCGCACCCAACTGCGCCAACAGAAGGGAAGCGCAAACCGGGGAGGCGCCCGGACCCCTCTCCCGATGAATGGTCGCTGGGCGATTCATGAGCCCGTCGAGCAACTGCGTAAACAACACACACACGTGACAGTTTGCGCTCCTCAGCAATTTCGGCCACCGCGTGGCCTTGGCAGCCGGACGGGCTGCCGAGGCTCGGCCAGGCTCCAATGCCGATGTACATCCTTCCAGGACCGGCAATGAAGGGAATCATCGCCGCCCTTTGCCTAGTTGCCTTCCCGTCCGCAGTCGGCGCTGCCCCCTTTCGCAATGGCAGCTTCGAGAATTCCGCGCAAGATCCCGCGTCTGCAACCCGCTACGACGAAGGGGATCAACGCATCACGGGCTGGACCGTGCTTCCCAATAGCATCGACTACGTTGGCACGGAAAGTCCTGCCTCGGAAGGGAATCGAAGCATTGACCTGGTGGGCAATAATAGCCGAGGGGGTATTATGCAATCCTTTGATACTCTACCCGGCGCACGATACCTCGTGACCTTCGCAGTGGCCGGCAATCCAGTCGGTCCCCCACCCATCAAGATGCTGACGGTCACGGTTGGAACCGAAACCAGCAGGTTTCTATTTGACACAACCGGCAAGAGTCTAGAAAGACTGGGCTGGACTGACCACCAAATGACCTTTGTCGCGGTTGAATCGACCAGCACAATCATGTTCACTGCCGATACCACCGCCCAGGGATGCTGTTTCGGGCCGATGCTAGACAACGTCAGGGTCGTCCAGATAGCAAACCCGGCGTCCACACCATGCCCCTGGAAATACCTGTTCTTCGCGGGGCTCCTGCTCATCGCGGCGGTAAAGATTTTCTACTGGTCCCGATCGCTCTAACGGCGCGGCAACCGGCTCACTCGTCAGTCCACAGCGAAGTCATTGCCGCCCCGGCGAAGGATGCAATCCATCCGCGTCGTCATGCCGGACAAGGATGCCCAGACGGCCGTCAACGTCGCAGGCGCACCACCTTGATCGACCCGTCATCAAAGAGGGTGTCTCCGTCGTCCATCATTCTGTAGAGATCATAGACGAAAGCATATTCTCTGAAATGGATAACGCGATTCAGTCTGATCGGATCCTGCGAAGCGGAGTCAAATGACGGAAGCATACCGCCGTATTGAAAGATCACGTAACTGACCTTAGGTATTGTCCCTCGATAGGTCTTTAGGGCAACGTGATTGAAGTCCACGATGGGATTGCGACTGAAGTTCAACAAGAACGGAGCACTCAGCCATGCGAGGATTGGCTCGCCCTCTGGGATCGTGGACTGCAGAGATTTGATCATCGTGCTTTGGGCAAGAGTTCTTTCGTAGACGTCGTGAAAAATGCGAGTGCTGCCCGTGGGAAAACCAAGAATTGTGCCAGACTGTACGGCCGACTTGCAACGATGTAGGTACGATGGGACAAAGACGGCGAGGGCAACTGTGGAAAGCAGCAGCAGAACTACCTTAGGTATTCCGAATAAGCGGGAATTCCAAGGAACAAGGCGTAGGGCGCAAACGAAGGTGGCGGGCGCGACAGCAATGGCTACCGGCGTAAAGTAGCGAACAATAAGCTGAGAATCGCTATACACCGTCAAGAGATAGTAGGCGATACCGCTGCCGGCACTTGCCAGGATCAGCCAGGAGACGGGGCGACTCGGCCCAGAATCCCTGCGACTTGCCAAGAGGGGAAGGAGAGCGGATAGACCAACTGCAATCATCAACACCGTGTAATCGCGGACAGAAGTGATGCCCCACATATTCGCTGCATTGCTGAAGAGGTCGGGGCGATATGCCCCCCCCTCCGGGATGAAGACGTCTGTTCCGGAAGAAGAGAGCATAGCAAGGTAGTTGGGAGAATGAAGAAGAAGCCATGGCGCAAGCACCAGAGCCGCGATGAAAGCAGCGGACGCTGCCCATCGCGCGCCACGCCTGAGGCTGTGCGTCGAGACAACAACTGCAATGGTTGCGAACCCGAAGTGAAGGAGGCTGAAGAGCGCCAGCGTGGCCTTCAAGGTAGCGAGAGATGCATACAGTAGGCCGGTAGCTCGGGCGTTGGGAAGACCGCTAGGATCTAGCTCGAGGGTATCCGCACCGAGGCATACAAGTCCTAAGATGAATGCGCTTCCCAAATACAGGGCAGAGACATTTACGTACTGAGGATCTATGAGCAGGACGCCTGCGACGCCGATGAGCGCCGGTATCAAATCGCCAAGCCGCCTTCCCGCAAGTTGACATACCAGGAGGAGGCACAGGATCAATCCGAAGACTGCATCTGCAGCATTGATATAGACGATTGGGAAGAATGCAACGACGAAGGCTTGGATGAAGGCCTGTCCCCCTAACGTGTCGATGCCGATAGGAGTCAGGAGAGAGCCGAAGATAGTTCCGGTTTGCACCATCCGGACAGGATGATTGAAATAGGCGGTGAAGTCGTCGTCGAGGTTGTAGGCGCCAGGTGGCAACTGGGTAATGACAGTGAATATTAGAACCAGGATCACTGCGACCCAGGTGAAAGTCCAGACCGGCGCGCCCTTGCGAAAGCAACGAGCAAGGGCAGGGCTCTCTTTGCAGCGGACGAAAAACGTGAAGGCGGCTGGTATCCATCCGATGGAGAAGAGGGTCGCGAGTGAGGCAGGGGAAACCAACCTAGCTAGGTTGAGGACGCCACCGAGTGCTACCAATGCCGCCAGGCCTAGGGTTACCGTGGACGGCCATGCTCCCTTTTGAAGGCGAAGGACTCGGCGAACGATGAGGCCCCAACCGGAGCAAGACACTGCGAAAGCGATGATCAATAGGCAGGATAGAACCTTGGACATAACTGTGATGTGGTGGGCTCTGTTGTCAATGCGCGGAATTTGAGGTGGGCCGTGTCAGATCTGCCAGGGCGTTCGTAGGGGCTCAGTAGACAGTGACCTGTTCCAGATGGAGCGCTGTGAACCGGGGAACGCGTAGGCGCACATAGCGCGCTTCGACCGGTGAAAAGCTGGGCTCCCAAAACGCGAAGGGTGAGTCTCTTCTTGCTACCTGCTCCCAATTCGACCGGTCCAGGCTTACCTCGATCACAAGCGGAACGGCGCGCTCCTGGCAGCAATCTGCGCGGTTCTTCACGCCGAGACGGTGAACCGCTGTCGGGTGGACCAGGTCGATCTCGAACCAGGGATTCATTTCTTCGTTGGTGTGAAACATGACCTTGGCGGTGAAGACCGCCGACAGGGCGCTGCTGGTGTGCCACGGCTTGCCCTGTGCCAGGTCTTTCGGGGTAGAAAGAAGGATCCCGACGCCAGTCAGCGCCGCGAAGCCTGCAACGAGAACCCCGGCTGCGAACCCCATGCGCCACCAGCGCCTACGCAGGATGGTCCGCACATTGCGCGCCTCGCGCGCGCTGACCTGATCGAGCATGGCCCGCACAGACGCGCGGGTCAGCTCGGCGAGGTGGCGCTGCTCCTGCGTGGACGTGTCAGCGGGATCCAGGTGCGCGTGCATGGCCAGGAGGTGGCGAAGGCGGGCCATGCGGACGTCGTCCTGCGCAGCTTCTGCCAAGAACGAGTCGGGAGAGGAGTCCATCGCCAGCGCGAGAACTCTCTTGCTCGCGGCATCCTCCGCGAGCAGCCAGAGCAAGGCCTCGCGGTAGAGAGTCAGAACCGGAGCCAGCGCCATCTTGTCCTCCGAATTGAGGAGCGCATCGGCTACATCGGCATGCGCGCGCGCCATCTTCAACGCTCCCCTGCGGCCCGGTGGGCACTTTGCATCGTCCTCCCGCGCATTCGCGAGCGCATCGCGCATGAGCAGCCAGTCGAATAACCGCCTGAGTCTCCCAGACGTCTGCTCAAGAGAGGCGGCAGGGGGCGAAGGTGGCTGCGGCGGATCCGCCGGGACCGCCACCAGCGGCTGAGTCTCAGGAAGGGAGTCGTCGTTTGGCACGGTTTAGGGCGCCGTCGCTGTCAGGAAGCTTGCGGTGCCTAGACAGAGAATAACACTCTCGGCGCAGCATGGGAAATTCGGGGCTCATCCCCGTCGCTCTGGCCCGCGGCCCGCTTCCTCCGCAGCGGCGGAAGCACCGTCGACCTTGCGACGGACCAGGTACAGCGGCCGGCGCTTCACCTCCTCGAAGATCCTCCCGACGTATTCGCCCACGAAACCCAGACACACCAGAACGATGCTGGAAAAGAAAATGTTGATGATCACCAGCGACGTCCAGCCGGGCACCGCCTGCCCGAGCCCGTAGCGCACGTACACGGCGTAGATGGCATAGCCCAGCCCGGCCAGCAGGCCGCACCCGCCGAGCAAGCTGGCCATGCGCAGGGGTGCAGCCGAAAAACTGGTCAGACCGTCGACGCTCAGCCGCAACATCTTGAGCAGCGGATATTTGGTCTTTCCCGCCGCGCGCCCGGGCCGCACGAAATCCAGCGTGGTGTGCGAAAAGCCGACCCATGACACCAGACCGCGCACCAGCCGGTGGCGCTCGTGCAACTGGCCCAGCGCCGCGACCACGGCCCGGCTCATCAGGCGAAACTCGCCCACGTTGGCCTCGATCTCGTTCTTGGTCAGAAAGCCCATGATTCGGTAGAACAGCCACGCTGTGGCTCGCTTGAAGCGCGATTCCTTGGGCCGGCTCGAACGTCTCGCCTGGACCACGTCGAATCCCTGCCGGTAAAGCGCGACCATCTCCGGGATCAGATCGGGCGGATCCTGCAGATCCGCATCCATCAGGATGACGGCGTCGCCTTGCGCACAGTCGAGCCCGGCGGTGATGGCCGCGGGGTGGCCAAAGTTGCGCGAAAGCTGCACCAGCTTGATGCGCGCATCCTCGGTATGCGCCTGCACGATCAACTGCGCGGTGGCGTCCCGGCTGCCGTCGTCGACGAACCAGGCCTCGGCCCCGCCGGGCAAAGCGTCCATGACGGCCCGCAGGCGCGGCAAGAGCAGCGGCAAGACCGCTTCTTCGTTGAACACCGGGATCACGATGGAAACCCGCGGGTCAGGGCGCAGCACGGGTTCGCTCACAGCGGCCTCTCTACCGAGACCTTCTAGTACGCCACGCGCGCGCCCACCGCAATGCTGGCCATGGTGGGGTTGGTGTTCTCGACGTTGAGCTGGGTGAAGAGTCGGACCACCAGCAGGTTGACCTGCACGCCCAGGATGCCGCGGATCTTCGCAGCGCTGGGGTCGGCGTGAGCCGCGAATTTGACGTGCGCCGTGCCCAGATCCAGGTTTTGCCCCGCCGCATGGCCGACCATCGTTGCGTCCACGCCCACGTCCATGTTGCTGCCACCGCCCAGTTGCCAGTCGAAGCCCAGACCGCCGTACGCGGTGAACAGGGTCATCAGGCGCAAGCTGGTGGTGACCTCCAGGGGAATGCTCTTGGTGGTCATGTCAATGTTGAGATGGGCTGTCCCGACAGCCGTACCGTTCACGTCGGTTATTTGGCCGCTGGCAGCTCCCGTTGTGTCCACCGTCACGTCATTGGGAAAGGTGAAGGTCGAAGAAATGGGCTGTTTCAACCCGAGAGTCATGTGCGAATAGTCGAGCCCCGTGGTGATGGCGATGCCGCCCCAGCGGACTAGCATGTTGAGCGCGGACATGCTGTGCGAGGGACCCAACAGCCGGACCTGGGCATGGACACCCCAGTTGTCGAGGCTGCCGCTCATAGCGCCGTAGCTCGTGGTGGGCACCTTCATCCAGTTGCCGAACACCATGACAGGGATCCCGAGGAAGCCGAGGCTCAGCCCCCCCATGAGCGAGGCATTGAGTCCCACGCCTGAAATCGGGAAGCCCTGGGTGTTGCCCGGCTGGTAGGTTCTGTCCATCCCCAACGCGAAGCTGGCCGCGCCGCCAACCTCGAAATAGGTTGCCTCCGAGGCGTAGTCCACACCCAGCCCCTTGCTGGTGAAGCTTTGCGCATCACCGAATTTCTGGAGGAAGCTCTGGGTGCCCGCCGCCTGGAACAATCCATTGAGCTTGTTGGTGAGATCCTGTTGGCTCAAACCGGTTAGTTGGAAAAAGTTCTGCGTGTCCGCGCCAGGCGTGAAGGTGATCTGAGCCTGGGCACGGGCGTCGGTCCCCGATGCCGCCAGGAACCCGAACGCCAGACCGAGAGCCAAGACGGTTTTGCGCATGATGCCCGGCATTTTACTCCCTTCGCGCACCGGCGTCCTGGCTTTGGATGCCACGTCCGCCGACGCGTCACGCGATCCCCATATCAAAGAGACTGGCGAGCGAGCACGCCCCAGCACCTTTGCTGGCCGGACTCAGTGATAGCACAGGAGAAGTTCGCGCCAGCGCTGACCTGCTTGAACTTTCCCGGGGGTGGATGGGTAACGCCGAAATCGCCGCCCTGCCCTGCCGCCGGGCTCACCGCCCAGCAGGCCACCGAGCCGTCGACCTTGATGCCACACGCGTGGGTGTCGCCTGCGCTGACCTGACTGAAGCGCCCAGGCACTGCCTTGGCCTGGCCGGATCGATCGCCGCCCCAGCAAATCACAGCGCCGCCGGCCCGGATGCCGCAGGTGAATGTCGCGCCCGCGCTGACCGCGACGAACGTCCCGCTCGGCGACCTCGCCTGACCGAGGCGCCGATCACCCCAGCACAGCACGCGACCGCTGCTTGTGATCCCGCATGTGTGGGTTCCGCCAGCGCTCACCTGCGCGAAGTTCTCGGCCGGTGGCTGGCTTTCGCCGTGGCCGTTCGCGCCCCAGCAAACCACAGACCCATCTACCCCAAGACCGCAGGAATGTGCGCCGCCCGCCGTGACGGAGGTGAACTGTTCCTTGGGCGGCGTGCTTTGGCCGTCCCCATTCTCGCCCCAGCAAGAAACCGCGCCCTGGCTATCCAGCGCACAGGTGTGGCCATCGCCGGTACTGACCTCGGCAAACGTCCCGGCAGGCGGGGCGGCCTGACCGCGGTCGTTTTCCCCCCAGCAGCGCAAGGATTTGTCTTCGCGTACGCCGCAGACGTGCTTGCTCGCGCTCAACCGCAGGTAGCGCCCCCCAGGCAGGGTGGTGTCCCCGAAGCTGTCGTTTCCCCAACATGCGACAGAGCCATCCGTGCGCGTGCCACAAGCATGCGCGGCGCCCGAGCTGAGCATGATGAACTCACCTGCGGGCGCCTTGAGCTCTTGCGCTGCCGTCCACCCCCAGCAGACCGCAACCCCGTTCCTCTTCAGGCCGCAGGTGTGCCGGTCACCGGCGCTAAGAAACATGAACTGCCCCGCCGGCGGGCTTGTCTGCCCTTCGTCGTTTGCCCCCCAGCAGGCTACCGAGCCGTCATGGCGAATGGCGCAGCTATGCTGCAATCCTGTGCTGACCATGAGGTGGCGTCCCTCGGGCGGCGTGCTCTGGCCCTTGTCGTTCCGCCCCCAACAGATCACCGCGCCGTCCAAGCGCAGGGCGCAAGTATGCCCTCCGCCCACGCTCACCTGCAGGAATTGACCGTTCGGAGCCTCGCACGCGCCGCTCGAATTGTCCCCCCAACACACGATCTCGTTGCCAAGCCCGAGGGCACAGACATGATTCCCCCGGCCCGTGCTCAACTGCACAAACTTGCCCTTGGGCGGGTCTCGCCGGTCGCCGGAAAGCCGGCGCCCCCAGCAAGAAATTCCGCCGTCACTGCGCAGGCCACAAGTGAGTCCGTTGCCCGCGCTGATTTGGCCGAAGAGCCCGGCTGGCGGCGTGCTTTCCCCAGACTTGTTGGCGCCCCAGCAGATGACCGTGTTGTCTGTCAGCAGCCCGCAGGTGTGGCTCTGACCGGCACTCACCTGGAAGATCCTGACCCCCGGAGCCGTGTCCGCCGGCGTGCGCAGCGCAGGGTCGGGCGCGGGTTCAGCGTCCGCAACTCGCGCCTTACTCGGCGGCAGCTTGGGCTCGCAACGACAAGCCTGGCAAAAAACGACCCCGAGCAAGAGCAACGGGATGCGGCCGAGTGACAGGCTCATCGACCTCGCCTGGCTAGAATTCTAGGTATGCGCCGGCGCGGCCTTCTATGATCCAGACGAACTTGCTGGTGGTGGTCGGCGCAGTAGCTGACCCGCTCGGGTACTCGCGGCTGCGCGGTAGCACCCCGACTTCAGCGAACACGCCGACAGGACCCAGGCCGAAGCGTAGTCCCCCGGCGGCGCCATAGGCGATCTCGCGCTTCTCGCCGCTGCGACCAGCCAGGTTGGTGATGGCGAAAATCGCGCGGCCATAGACCGGCAGGATGGGCGGAACGATGGCAATCATCGGCCGCAACTCCAGATTGGTCTTGCTGCCTGACTTGTCGTCGAAGTCGGCCACGATGCCGAGTTGCAGGCGAATCAGCGACAGAACCGGCAGCATGTAGCCAGGCGCCACCATCAGGTTGAGTTGCTCCCAGGCCCGCGGGCTGGATACCTGGCCGCCCTTGCCCAGAGATCCCTCCACCACCCAGCCGGCCTTCGAGATGGCTGGCAAGAGAACGGTCGAGGTCAACACTGCGGCCATGACGAGTTTGCGCATCTTGAATACCTCCGTGGTGCTTGACGTCCGAGGTGGCCACTATATTCGCGAACGCGCCCGGGTGCGAGCACCATGCGTTCCCCGGTCGGGTGGCCTGGCCCTGGCACGCACCAGCGGACGTGATAGCTTGAACCCTGGCGAGCGGCCTGCCCGCCGGAGGGATCGGGAAACCATGAATCTCGTAGGGAAGAAAGCACCAGAGTTTACTGAAAACGCCGTGACCGGCGACGGGAAGTTCGCCAAGATTTCACTGTCGGACTACCGCGGCAAGTGGATCGTGTTGTTCTTCTACCCGGCCGACTTCACCTTCATCTGTCCGACCGAGATCACCGAGTTCTCTCACCGTGACAAGGAATTCAAGGAACTGGGCGCGGTGGTGCTGGGCTGCTCGACCGACTCAAAGCACTCGCACAAGGAATGGATCAAGGGCAGCCTGGGCACCATCACCCACCCGCTCATCGCGGACTTCAACAAGAAGATCGCGCGCGACTACCAGTGCCTGGACGAAAACTCGGGTTTCGCTCTGCGCGCTACCTACATCATCGATCCCGACGGCGACATCGTGCACGCCGAGTGCAACATCACACGCATCGGCCGCTCGGTGGACGAAGTGGTGCGCCTGCTGCAGGCGGCGCAGACGGGCGATCTGTGTCCGGTTGGCTGGAAGGCCGGCAGCAAGACCCTGGGCAAGGGGTAGGGGCAGGCCCAAGACGCCCAGCAAGCAGGGACGAACTGTCGTGTCGATCACGCCCAGAGCCAGACCCAACGTCGAGAAGATGTCCGGCTACACGCCCGGCGAACAGCCGCGGCCGGGCGAGCGCGTGGTCAAGCTCAACACCAACGAGAACCCCTTTGTCCCCAGCCCGCGGGTGGTCGAGGCCATCCACACCATCGATCCCGAACGGCTGCGGCGCTACCCGAGCCCCAGCGCAGAGGATTTCCGCCGAACCGCGGCGCGCGTGCACGGGGTTTCGCCCGACATGATCGTGGCCGGCAACGGCAGCGACGAGATCCTGGCCATGGCCGTGCGGACCTACCTCGGCCCGGGCGAGATCCTGGCCTATCCGGATCCGACCTACTCGCTGTACCCCGTGCTGGCCGAAGTGGGCGAGGTCAAGGTCGTGACCGTGCCTTGGGCCGCGGGCTGGGATCTGCCCATCGATGCGCTGCTGGCTACCGGCGCGCGGGCCATCTTCTTCGCCAACCCCAACGCGCCCACCGGCACGCTGGTGCGCACGGCCAGGGTGCGCGAACTGGCCACGCGCTTTTCCGGCCTGCTCCTGGTCGACGAGGCCTACGTGGATTTCGCCGACGAGAACAGCCTCGCTCTGGTGCGCGAGTTCTCCAACTTGATGGTGTGCCGCACCCTGAGCAAGGGCTACGCCCTGGCGGGCCTGCGCTTCGGTTACGCCATCGCAGCGCCCGAGTTGGTGTCGGAAATGAACAAGGTCAAGGACAGTTACAACTGCGACGCGGTCGCGATCAGCGCAGCCACGGCAGCGCTGGAGGACCAGGACTACGCGCGCCGTAGCTGGGACCACGTGCGGGCCGAACGCACCCGCCTGAGCGAGGCGCTGCGCCGGCGCGGGTGGCAGGTGATTCCCAGCCAGGCCAACTTCGTGCTGGCCACCTGCCCCGGCGGCAACGCCGCCGTAATCTATCGCGCGCTCAAGAGCAAGGGCATCCTGGTACGCTTCTTCGACAAGCCTGGTCTCGACGACAAGCTGCGCATCACCATTGGCACGGCCGAGGAGAACGACCAGCTCTTGGCCGCGCTCCCGGCCTCATGACCAAACCTCCTGCCAGTCCCCACGACGACCCTCTCGCCCGCTCGGACGAGACGGAGGGCGATGGCACTGCGGCCGAGGCGCCGCTCGAGCCTGATCTGGTGGAGAGCACCGCGCCCGAGATCATACCGCCCGCGCTGGAACAACATCTGGCGCCAGCGCGCGATCCGGTCCAACGCTTCATCAACGAAGCGCGCCGCTATGCGCGCCTGGACGAGAAGCAGGAACGCGAACTCATCGAAGCCGCGCGCAAACGCGGTGACGTCGACGCCGCTCGCACCTTGGTCTTGCACAACCTTCGCCTGGTGGTGTCCATCGCCTACCAATACCGGCGGGCCTGGCTCAACCTGCTCGACCTGTTCCAGGAGGGCGCGGTCGGCTTGATGGAGGCCGTGCGGCGCTGGGATCCGGACATGGGCACGCGCTTCGGCTCCTACGCGGCCTACTGGATTCGGGCCTGCATCCTGCGTTTCCTCATGACCAACTCGCGCCTGATCCACGTGGGCAATACCCGCGCCGGACGCAAGCTGTTCTTCCGCCTGGAAAAGGAGCGGCAGAAACTGCTGGCCGAGGGCATCGACCCGACACCCAGGCTGCTGGCCGCCCGGCTGGAGGTAAACGAGGCTGACCTGGCCGAGGTGTCCGCGCACCTCGCCTCGCACGAGGTTTCATTGGAACCGCGGCCCGACGAAGACGGTGTGCCCATGGCCGAAAAAATCGCGGCACACCAGGCTTCGCCCGAACAGCAAACCGCGCGGGACGAGCTGTCGCAGGCCGTGCGCCGGCTCATGGATGACTTCGAGAGCAAGCTGGACGACGAGCGCGCACGAGCCGTGTGGCGCGAACACCTGGCCGCCGCCGGCGAGGCGGTTCCGCTATCGACCCTCGGCGCGCGCTACGGCGTCTCCAAGCAGCGCATGGGCCAGATCGCGGAAAGGCTGAAAGCGCAATTCCGCGAGCGGGTCATTGCAGAACTCGGCACTGACATCCAGATGTCGTGGCAACGTGACGATTGAACCAGCGCCGGAGTGCCTGGTTCACTCACCCAAAGGAGATTGAAGAGGCCGAGGCCGGCCGGCGGATCTATTGCGCCTCTTGCGCGGCCTCCTGGCGTTTGACATTCATGGCTTGCAGCCCCTTCGGCCCCTTGGTGATGTCAAACTCCACTGTCTGGCCCTGGGCCAACGAACGATACCCCTCTGCCGTGATCGCCGTGTAGTGGACGAAAACGTCCTCCTCCCCATCCCGCGCGATGAATCCATACCCCTTGGAATCGCTGAACCATTTCACCTTTCCGGTTGCCATTCACTGCCTCCTCGAACTGTACTGATCTCCGCCACGCCCCAACGGAATTGTCTGGAGCGCACAGTCAGAAGGGTACGGTTCTGCGTGGGCCTGTCAAGGTCTTAGGTTGCGGTTTTTCCGCAGATTGCAAGTAACCGCGCCAACGCCACTGCCGCGTCGTCGGCGGCAATTACAGTACGAATCGTCGCAATCCCGTAAGCGCCCATACGAATACAACTCTCAGCGTTGCTGTTATCGATTCCACCGAGCGCAATGACCGGGATTGGGCAACAGCAAGCTCTTTCCAATGCTTGAATGCCTTTGGCCGGTCCGTAGGCGCGCTTTGACGGCGTGTCGAACACCGGACCAAAAACCACGAAGTCCGCGCCGAACTGTGCGGCCGATTCAACCTCGGAGACATCATGAGTGGAAACGGCGACGCAAAGATTGGGGGCAAGACGGCGCACCTGTCCTGCCGACAGGCCGGAAGTGGGCAGATGCACCCCGTCCGCGTCCACAGCCAGCGCCACGTCCACTCGATCATTGATGAACAACGCAGCTCCTACGGCAGTGGTGACTGCGCGCAACTCGCGGGCCAATTCGACCAACGCGCGCGCTGATAGATCCTTTTCGCGCAACTGCACAGCCACCTGTGAGGCAGCCGGTCCGGCTCCCTGCAGGGCCGCCGCGACCACGGCGGACAATTCCCTGTCGCCGATCGCGTGTCGATCGGTAATCAGGTACACGCGCGGAACCACGAACTTCCTACTCGATGAGCCCGGCCAGCGGCGACGATGCCGTGGCGTACAGCTTGCGCGGGATGCGGCCCGCACAGAACGCCTTGCGGCCGGCAATCACGGCGTCGCGCATGGCCTCGGCCATGAGCAGCGGCTGCTGGGCGCCCGCAATGGCGGTGTTCATCAGCACGCCGTCGCAGCCCAGTTCCATGGCCACGGCCGCGTCGGAAGCCGTGCCCACGCCCGCGTCGACGATGATGGGCACCTTGGCGTTTTCCATGATGATGCGCAGGTTGTAGGGGTTGCGGATTCCCAGACCGGAACCGATGGGCGCAGCCAGCGGCATGACCGCGGCGCAGCCCGCCTCTTCCAGTTTCTTGGCCAGGATGGGATCGTCCAGGCAATAAGGCAGCACGACGAAGCCCTCCTTGACCAGCACCTTGGCCGCTTCCAACGTGGCGGTGCCGTCGGGAAACAGCGTCTGCTGGTCGCCGATGACTTCCAGCTTGACCATGTCGGCCATGCCCAGTTCGCGCGCCAGGCGGCAGGTCCGGATGGCCTCTTCCGCCGTGTAGCAACCGGCGGTGTTGGGCAGCAGCGTGTGGGTCCTGCGGTCAATCGCATCCAGCACGGTGGCCGCCCCTGGCGCCAGGTCCACCCGTCGCAGAGCCACGGTCACGATCTCGGCCCCCGACGCCTCGATGGCCTTGCGGGTTTCCTCGATGGATCGATACTTCCCCGTCCCAACCAGCAGTCGGGAACGAAACGCCTTGCCCCCGATCACCAGAACATCTGCAGAAACACTGCCCGAGCCGCCACCCATGAACGCCACCACCTCGATCCGATCGCCATCGCAGATGGTCGACTCTGGCCAGGTCTTGCGTGGGACGACCTCCTCGTTGCGCTCCACCGCGACATGGCCAAGGTCCACGCCCATCTCTTGCAACAGAGACGCGATCGACAGGCCGGTCGAAACGCTGCGCGGCTTTCCGTTGACGGTGATTCGTACTTCGCTCATGGGGTGGTAAACAATACCTGGACCCTGGACCATGCGCTGCCCTTTCTGTTCCGCCACCGAAGACAAGGTTGTGGACACCCGTCCCAGCGAGGACGAGCAGATTGTGCGACGCCGCCGCGAATGCGCCGGGTGCGGCAAGCGTTTCACCACCTACGAACGCGTCGAGGAACTGCTTCCGTCGGTGGTCAAGAAGGACGCGCGGCGCGAGCCGTTCGACCGGGCCAAGCTCCTGGCGGGCGTCACCAAGGCCTGTGAAAAGCGGCCGGTTCCTGTGGCCGTCCTGGAGCAGATGGCGGACTCCATCGAACGGTCGCTGCGTGAAACCGGCGAGAAGGAAATCGCCTCGTCCCGTCTCGGGGATGCCGTGCTGAGCCGGCTGCGCGAGATCGACGACGTGGCCTACCTGCGCTTCGCCACCGTGTACATGCACTTCAAAGACGCGACCGAGTTGCTCAGCGAAGTGCAAAGGCTCTTGCGCTGGAAAGGCCAGGATTCATGAGTAGAGTTTTTTCCGAGGTTGACCGACGCTTCATGCGCGAAGCGTTGGCTCTGGCCGAACTCGGTCGCGGCCAGACCCGCCCCAACCCCGTGGTGGGCGCCCTGCTGGTGCGCGCCGGCCGCGTGCTGGCGCGGGGCTATCACCGCCGCGCCGGCCTTCCCCACGCCGAGATCGAGGCGCTTTCGCACAAGGGCGTCCGAGCCCGGGGTGCCACCTTGTATGTCACGCTGGAACCCTGCTGCCACCAGGGTCGCACCGGCCCCTGCACCGAGGCCATCGTGCGCGCCGGCGTCCGCCGCGTGGTCATCGGGTGCTGCGACGAAAATCCACTGGTCAGCGGTCGCGGCGTCCTGCATCTGCGCCGGGCCGGCATTCGCGTCGACGTGGGTTGTCTCGACCACGAATGCCGAAGACAGAACCGCGCGTTCTTCGTGTGGGTCCGGGCTCACCGGCCCTGGGTCACGCTCAAGGTCGCGACCACGCTAGACGGATTCATCGCAAGTGGCCAGGCCAAGCCGCACGATCCGGGCGCGCGATTTGTCACCGGCACAGCCGCGCACGCGCACGCCCATCTGCTGCGCAGCCAGCACGACGCCGTTCTGGTCGGGGTGGGTACCGTGCTGGCGGACAACCCCCGCCTCACCGTGCGTCTGCCCGGTGCTGGCAAACCCGGCCCCTTGCGGGTGGTTCTCGACGGGCATCTACGCACGCCGCCCTCGGCCAGGCTCATCCGGCAACTGGGCGCGCCCCCGGCGCTCATCATCGGCGCGCAGTCGGGCAAGCGTGCCAGCGACGCCCGCGCACGCTTGACCCGCGAGCGAGCTTTGCGGCAGGCCGGGGCGGAAGTCCTTCTCCTGCCCGCTGATCGCGCCGGCCGCATCTCGATTCCCGTTCTCCTGCGGGCTCTCGCCGAGCGCAGGGTGCAGTCGCTTCTGGTCGAAGGCGGCAGCCGGGTCCACGGCGCCTTCATTTCGGCGTGTCGGTTGGACTCGGTCGCCTTCTTCTTCGCGCCGCGCCTTGTGGGCGCTGGCCGGCCCATCGTAGAAGGCCCCGGCCTCGATTGGAGCACTCCCCTAAGGCTCGGGCCGATCGAGGTTCGCGCCATCGGCGAGGATGTCCTGGTCGAGGGCGATGTTCTCGGTCCCAAATTGCGTCGGCGATCCTAGACCCGCGAGTAGAACTTGTTCACCGGCATCGTTGAAGCTATCGGCAAAGTGGAATCGTCGCGCGCCGGCTCGGGTGGCACGCGCCGCTTGGCGGTCGCCACCGATCTCGACGTGGCTTCACTTCCACTGGGCGCCAGCATGGCGGTCAACGGCGCCTGTCTGACCATCGTGGCCCGACGCGCGCGGCGCTTTGAAGCCGACCTGGGGCCGGAAACCCTTGCGTGCACGACCCTTGGTTCGCTCAAGGCCAGTGACCGCGTCCACCTGGAGCGGCCGCTGCGCCTGGGCGACATGCTGGGCGGCCACCTGGTCACCGGCCATGTCGACGGGGTGGGCAAGGTAGAATCGGCACGCAAGCAGGGCGATACCCTGGCCCTGCGCCTGAGTGTGCCGGAATCGGTCGCGCCCTTTCTGGTGAAGAAGGGCTCCATCGCCGTCGACGGCGTGAGCCTCACCATCAACCAGATGGACGGTCACAGCGTGGAGGTCTGGCTGATTCCCCACACCCTGTCCGTCACCCTGCTGGGCGGGCTTCGCACGGGCGATTGTGTCAACATGGAAGCGGATATGATTGCCAAGCAGGTCGCTCGCTTCGTGGAAAACGCTCGTGTCTTCTGATTCCCATATTGACGTCGAGAAGGCTCTCGCGGACATCCGCGCCGGCCGGCAGGTCATCGTTGTCGACGACGAGAAACGCGAGAACGAGGGCGATTTGACCATGGCCGCCGATCTGGTCACGCCGGAGGCCGTCAATTTCATGGCCAGCGAGGGTCGTGGCCTCATCTGTCTGGCGCTTTCTGAGGAGAAGGTGGCCAGCCTGCGCCTCCCCATGATGACCCAGGACAACCGCTCGCCTCACAACACCGCGTTCACGGTCAGCGTCGACGCACGCCACGGCATCAGCACCGGCATCTCGGCGCGCGAGCGTGCCCACACCATCCGCACCGCGGTTGCGCCCGACGCCGCGCCCGAGGATCTGGTGACTCCGGGGCACGTATTTCCCCTGCGGGCCAAACGCGGCGGCGTGCTGGTGCGCACCGGCCACACCGAGGCTTCGGTCGACCTGGCCCGCATGGCCGGCCGCACACCCGCCGGTGTCATCTGCGAAATCATGCGTCCCGACGGCGAGATGGCGCGCATGCCGGATCTCGAAGCCTTTGCCGCCGAGCACGGACTGGGTATCGTGCACATTTCCGATCTGGTCCAGTATCGGCTGGCGCGCGAGGTGCTCGTCCATCGGGTGGCGGAGACCACCTTGCGCCCCACCGGGGCCGGGCTGCACGCGAGCTACCGCGCCTGCCTGTACGAGTCCGATGTGGCTGACGCCGAGTACCTCGCTCTGGTGCTAGGAGACGTGGCATCGGGCGAGCCGGTCCTGGTGCGGGTGCAAACCGCCAGTCTGCTGCGGGACGTTTTCACCGTGACCCAGCCGGGCGAGATGATTCAACCCACGGAATGGCTGCGCGCCATCGAGCGGGAAGGACGCGGCGTCATGCTCTACATCCTCCCGCTTGGCTGCCGGCACCTAGCAACCGCCCTGGCTAGCTTGAGCGCCAGCACTGCCCGCGAGCAACGCACGAGTTCCCGCGGGGGCCGCGAGCCCGACTCGTCTTCTCCGCCCTTGCGGGACATCGGCCTCGGCTCGCAAGTGCTGGTTCAATTGGGGGCGCGCGCTATACGGCTGCTCACCAACAATCCTCGCCGTCTCGCGGCCCTGGAAGGATACGGTATACAGGTGGTTGACTGCGTTCCCAGCGGCCCCCCTGCCGAAGTGGTGCCGTTCAATGAAAGAGAGGCCAAGTAATGCCGCAAATCCATCAAGGTAACTGGACAGCCCAGGGCAAGCGCTTCGCGATCATCGCCTCGCGCTGGAATGAATTCGTGGCGAGCAAGCTGATCGAGGGCGCCGTCGATGCCTTGGGCAAGACCGGCGCACGCGACGAGGACATCGAAATCTACCGCTGTCCGGGCGCCTTCGAGTTGCCCGGACTGGCCCGGCGCGTGGCCGATTCGAAGAACTTCGACGCCATCGTGTGTCTGGGCGCGATCATCCGCGGCGCGACCCCGCACTTCGATGTGGTGGTCAACCAGACCACGCGCGGCATCGCCCAGATCGCCGCCGAGGCCAAGCTTGCGGTGGGCTTCGGCGTGCTCACCTGCGACACCATCGAGCAGGCCATCGAGCGCGCCGGCAGCAAGGGTGGCAACCGGGGCGCGGATGCAGCCATGGCCGCCATCGAGATGGCCAACCTGTACGACAAGCTGGCGGCTCGGGCCGAAAGCGCTTCCGCCCAACCCCGCCATCGCAAATGACTTGGACCTTGCCAAGATGACGCCGCGGCGCCGAGCCCGCGCGGTGGCCCTCCAGGTCCTGTACGCCATGGACAGCGCGGACGGCGCGGATCCGGACGCGGCGCTGGCGACCCATCTGCGCGAGTTCGGTGCGGTCGAAGAGGAAGGCGAATGCGACCCGCAGGACGAGCGTGCCGTGGACGAAAAGCTGGCCGCCACGCTGGTCAACGGAGCATGGGAGCACCGGGTTGAGCTGGACGAGATCCTGTCTCGGCTGTCCCAGAACTGGCGGGTGGTGCGGTTGGCGCGCGTGGATCGCAACGTTCTGCGCATTGCTCTCTACGAGCTCGCCCACTGCCAGGCCGATGTTCCCGCGAGGGTTGTAATCAATGAGGCGGTAGAGTTGGCCAAGCGCTACGGCTCCGAGGAGGCGCCCGCGTTCGTCAACGGGCTGCTCGATTCCGCCCTGGGTCTACTTGGCATCACACCCTGAGATGCTGGCCGCAAGCCAAATTGCCTTTCTCCCGGTCGACCTGGGCCGCTGGGACCGCTCTCCGGGTGGCGACGCCCTGGTCGTGCCGCTCTGGGCCGACGTGCGTCCCTTGCGCGGGGCGGCTGGTCTGCTCGACTGGAGACTCAACGGTCGCCTGTCGCAGTTACTGCGCGAGGGCCGACTGGAAGGCGCGATGGGTGAGAAATTGCTTTTTTTCACCGCCCGCGTGCCCTGGCGCCGCGTCCTAACCATCGGCCTGGGCCCGACGACCCGCTTCTCCGAGGACGCTTTCCGCGCCAGCTTGGGCGCTGTCTTCGATGCCTTGCGCGGACTGGGCATGCAGTCGGTGGGCCTGGCGCCGCCTGGCCGCGACATGGACCGCATCACGCCAGAGCGGGCCTTGCGCGTGCTCATTTCGGTTGCCGAACAACGCGAAGAGCAATACCCGGGCACGGCTTTGAACGCGTTGACCGTCATCGACGTGCCACCAGCGATCAAGGCCATGGTCGAGACAGTGCGCGCCATCGAACGCTCGCTTGCCCGCTGACCGCTTCGCGCTTGGTCTGCTACTGCGGCGGGATCGTGACGAAGCGGAAGGTGTCCCCGTGGCGGACCCGCAGCAGATGCCCCGCCTTGCCGCCTGCGCGCAGGGCGCTCACGGCTTCCTCGGCGCTGGTGATCGGCTTGCGGTCGATCTCGACGATGACGTCTTCGGCGCGCAGGCCAGCCTTGGCGGCTCGGCCTTCTGGCTCGACCCCGCTGACCACCGCGCCCTTGGTTCCTGGATCCATCCCCAGCATGCGTGCCATGTCGGGCGTCAAGGTCTGGACCTGCACGCCGACCTGATCCTTCTCGACCTGGACATCGATTTCCTCGCCCAGCCGCGCGGGCAACTCGCCTAGGGTGACCTGTACCGTGCTGGGACGGCCGTCGCGCAGGATTGCCAGTTTGACCTTATCGCCCACCTTCTGCCCCGATACGTAGTCGACTACGTCGGCCGCGCCCTCGATCGTCTGCTTGTCGATCTGCGTGACGATGTCGCCCACGTGGATACCGGCCTGGCCGGCCGGGCTGTGCGGCAACACCTGGCTGACCCAGGCAGCGCGCGCAGGTCCGGACTTCCCGGTCTGATCCTTCTGTTCGGGTTCACCATCCATGCCCATCTTGAGGCCATCCTTGATGTCCCCGATGGCCACCCCCAGCCAAGCATGGTGCACGCGTCCGTCGCGAATGATCATCTGGGCGACCTTGCGGGCCTGGCTGATGGGAATGGCAAAGCCGTAGGCGCCGCCCGGCCCCACGTTAATGAGGGTGTTGATGCCAATCACCTCGCCCTGCAGGTTCACCAAGGGGCCACCCGAGTTGCCCGGGTTGATCTTCGCGTCGGTCTGGATGTACTCGCGCATGCGTTCGCCTGACATGTGCACGTTGCGCGTGACCTTACCCTTGCCGCTGATGATTCCGGCGGTGACGCTTTGATCGAGGCCGAGCGGGCTGCCGATGGCCAGCACCCACTCACCCACCTCGATGGCGTTGGAATCGCCCATGCGAGCGGCGACTAGCCCGGACGGCAGATTCTGCAAACGGATCACGGCCACATCGGTCTTGGGATCGGCGCCCACGACCTTGGCGGGAAACTCGCGTCCGTCGGCAAATGTGACCGTGACTTTGCTGGCCTTTTCCGCCACGTGGCTGTTGGTCATGATGTTGCCGGCGCCGTCGATGACCACCCCAGACCCGGTGCCGTGCCCGGGACCAGGCGCGGGAATACCCTCGAACCCGTCGCCGAATTGGAAGAAGTGCTCGAAGAAGCGCTCCATGTCGGGCGGCAAATCCTCGCGATGGAAGTTGCGGCGGGACAACTTGGGCTGCTCGACCTCCACATCGATGCGTACCACGCTGGGTCGCAAGGCCCGGGCCGTGGCCGCAAAGGCCTGCGACAGCGCGCGAGCCTCCTGAGGTACCTGGGTCTTGGGGGTCACGGCCGGAGGCGGCGCGGCTGAATCTGCGGACGCGTGCGGGGCGAAACGAGCGCCGAGTCCCAACCCCGCGGCCAGCGCCGCCGCTGCTAACGTCACCGAAACAACCACGGTCGTTTTTCGCATGGTGTGCCTTTCCAGTTTCTTGCTTTCTTACCAGGGTGGGCCGCGCTGCCGCGAGCCATCCTATGCGAACAACCGTCGTCCGGACCTGTTTCTTCCCGTGAAGTGTGGTCTTTACAAACGGCCTGGTCCTGCGGCAAAAGGCTGGCCATCCCTTGTACTGGAACCAAGCCATCATCCGACTCGCAGCCCGGCCCCGAGGCTTTCATCTCGTCACGCACGAGATCGTGTCACAGATCCCCGGGTTGGCGTCCGTGCGGGTCGGCATGCTGCACCTGTTTTTGCAACACACCTCGGCGTCGCTCTTCCTTAACGAAAACGCGGACCCCGACGTGCGCGCTGATTTCTCCCATTGGAGCGACCACGCCATCCCGGATGGCGCTCGCTACTTCGTCCACACCCTGGAGGGCGCCGACGATATGCCGGCCCACGTGAAATCTGGCCTGCTGGGCGTGACGCTGACCTTGCCCATCTCGGACGGACGCCTGCAACTCGGCACCTGGCAAGGCATCTACCTGGGTGAGCATCGGTCAGACGGCGAAGGCCGGAGCATCGTTGCGACGCTGTGGGGCGAACTCAAGCCGGAACGAAAGTGACACTACCGCCGAGCGTTTCACGGGCGTATATCTTCGCTGCGCGCGGCGAGGGAGGTTGACCATGGCTGATGCACCCGACAGCAAGAAGACACAACCGGGACTGACCTACCGCGATGCCGGCGTCGACATCGACGCGGGCGACACGCTGGTCGAGCGCATCAAGACGCACGTCAAGCGCACCATGCGGCCCGAGGTGTTGACCGACCTGGGTGGTTTCGCTGGCCTGTGCGCGCTGCCCAAGAACTACAAGAACCCGTTGCTGGTGGCCTGCACCGACGGCGTGGGCACCAAGCTGAAGCTGGCTTTTCTCATGGGCAAGCACGACACGGTCGGCGTCGATCTGGTGGCGATGAGCGTGAATGACCTGGTGGTGTGCGGGGCTGAGCCGTTGCTCTTTCTAGACTACTTTGCCGCCGGCCATCTGGAAGTGGGCGTGGCCGAGCAGGTCATCTCCGGCGTCGCCGATGGCTGCAAGCAGGCGGGCTGCGCGCTCATCGGCGGAGAAACCGCGGAGTTGCCCGGCTTCTACCAGCCGGGCGAGTACGATCTGGCCGGCTTCTGTGTGGGCGTGGTGGACAAGGCCGCGCTCATCGAAGGCAAGACCATCGCGGCGGGCGATGTGCTGCTGGGCCTGGCCTCGTCAGGATTCCACTCCAACGGCTACTCGCTCGTGCGCCGCGTGCTTCTCGACCACGCCCGGCTCGATCTTGCCGCCAAGCCCGATGGGCTCGACGAGCCGTTGGGCCAAGCCCTGCTGCGCCCGACCCGCATCTACGTGCGCGCCCTGCGCATGCTGGCTGCGGCCGGCCTGATGAAGGGCGCGGCTCACATCACCGGCGGAGGCCTGGTCGACAACCCGCCGCGCATGTTGCCCCCAGGTGCGCTGCTGGCGCTGCAGATCAACCTGCGTTCCTGGACGCCGCCGCGGGTGTTCGGCCTCCTGCAAAAGCTGGGCAGGGTGGCTCCTGATGAGATGCGACGCACCTTCAACATGGGCATCGGCATGGTGGTGGCCGTGCCGGCCGGCGCCGCCGACGCGGCCCAGTCGATCTTGGAAGCCGAGGGCGAGAAGGCCACCATCATCGGCCAAGTGGTGGTGGCGGATCGGCCCGACGCGCCGGTGGAGTTCATCCCATGAAGGTCGGCGTCCTCGCCTCGGGCAGCGGCACCAACCTGCAGGCTCTCATCGACGCAGCCACGCGCGGCGAGATGGGCCCGGCGCGTGTTGTGGTTGTGGGAGCCAACGTGCCCGGCTGTGGGGCCCTCGAACGCGCAGCCCAGGCCGGCATTCCCACCTTCGTGCGCTCGCACAAGGATTTCGCCACGCGCGAGGAGTTCGATCACGCACTTCTGGACGAACTGCGCCGGCATGGCGTAGGTGTGGTCGCCTTGGCGGGATTCATGCGCATCGTGACGCCGGTGCTGCTCGACGCTTTTCCCCACCGGGTGGTCAACATTCACCCCGCTCTGCTGCCCTCCTTCCCCGGCGTGCATGCGCAAGAGCAGGCCTTCGACTACGGCGTACGCTTCTCGGGCTGCACCGTGCACTTTGTCGACGCGGGCACCGACACCGGCCCCATCATCGCCCAAGCCGTGGTGCCGGTGCTCGACGGCGACGACGAGGAAGCCTTGCGCCTGCGCATCCTGGCCGAGGAGCACCGACTTTATCCTGCCGTCATACGCGCCATCGCCGAGAACCGCGTGACCGTGGACGGACGGCGCGTACACGTGCGCGGCACGCCAGCCGGCCTGGCCGACGGCCACCTGCGCAGCCTGTAGGGGATTCTAAGATCCCGACGGGTACACGATCTGAATGCCGTTGACCGGCGCGCGCACAGTCGAATGCAGCGACGTTCCCGGCATTGCAGTCAAGGTGAAGCTGCTTCCCGTCACGTTCTTGAACACGACGTAGTTGCCGGCGCCTCCCTCGGGCGCCAGCGTGTATCCTGGGAAGGAAGTGACCTGCGGCGGTTCCGTCTGTTTCACAGTGTGCGTCGTCGAGCCGATTGTGTACTTGGAAGTACGGGTATCTGCCCAAGTCATGTCCTCGAAACAATAGACATAGACGTCGTATCCGCTGCTCATCGGACTGGCCAGACCAGTCACGTTGATTGTCGCTGGCGAGGCCGTCGCCCTGGGATCGAGGTAGCCATTCATCATGCGCACGTCACCCGGGGAGTCAGGCCAGTCGAGGCTCCAGGTTGCTGATGTCTCTCCGCTCGCGACAGGCGTGGTCCAGGTAGCAGACGCGGAGGTGGTGGTGCCGTCTGCCAATTTCAGCGATGCCAGCGTGCCTGTGTTGCTTGCGGCACTGTTCCAATGCGTGGCCGGCTTGACTCCTGCGGATTCAGTGGCACCCATCACGACTGTTCCGGTCGCTCCAGAATCGACAGCCACGCCTCCCCCCACGAAGTCGATGCTGATGATCATCGGTACAATCGCAGCGTCCGCCACAGCTCCGCCCGTTCCTGCACCTCCGGTTCCACCTGCCCCGGCGCCACCAGAGCCCCCGGTTGCATCCGGTGCAACGTCGACCCCGACATCGCGAGGCGAGGTCGTGCCGGCCACGGGCCCCGCGTCCGCCGCGATTGTTCCCCCGGCGCCGCCCGCAGCAGTCCCGCTCGTTCCGCCCGCGCTCGTGCCCCCGGTTGCGGTCCCGCCCGTCGGCAGATCGACGGGCCGGTTGGTGTCGGTCGGGACTGGAACGTCGACCCCGCCATCCCGGGGTGCGCCGGCCACGGGCCCCGCGTCCTGCGCGACGTTCCCCCCTGCTCCGCCCGTCGGCGTCCCACTGGTTCCTCCTGGCGCTGCGGCCGTCGTACCGCCCGCTACCGGCAATCCACCCACCCCGCCCGTCGGCGTACCACCCGTGGCAACGCCGCCGCCCGAAGCACCACCCGCAGCATCCGGTCCGACCACGACCGCTCCACCGCTGCCGGCCCTTGCCGCGGCCCCGCTTCCACCCGTGTCGCCGGCATCGTTGGCTTGCCCCCAGGGCGGCTGCGTGAGATTTACACAAGCCGCAAACAGGGCGGTTGCGGCAACTGCTGCCAACCCGACTGTGAAGAAGCGAGCCAAGTTCGTCCTACCCTATAAACGTGCGTGACGGGCCCGGAAGCTTCTATGTTCTTCGGCTCTTTCGCGTGTACGCTTGAGCGTTGACCCGAAGGCGCCAATGGGCAGAATCACCCAGCTTGGCAGGAGACGAGACGGACGATTCGGACAGGGCGGGCTACGCTGTGGTTACGGGCACGAACGGGCAGGCGGACAAGGCCGTCATAACTTCATAGAATTGTTAGGTTTGCCGGGGTGGCGAAATGGCAAACGCGGCGGACTTAAAATCCGCTGTCGCGAAAACGACATATGGGTTCGACTCCCATCCCCGGCACGAATTCCCGCTAACCCCACAAATTCATCTGTCGCTCGGCGGGCTTGCCATCGAGAAGCACGAAGGGCGCAGCCACCCTCCAGGACGCGCCGGCTGCGCGCAACGCCGCGATATCGCGCAGACGCTGTTCCCGGCGCATCCCTTCCAGGCGCTCGGCCGCGCGCGGCCCGATGCCGGGGACGCGCAGCAGATCGGCCCGCGCCGCGGTGTTGATCTCGACCGGGAAGCGTTCCGGGTGGCGGCGCGCCCAGGCCGTCTTGGGGTCCACGTCGAGCGACAGGGCGCCACCCGCGTCGAACTGGATCTCGTCGATGGAAAAACCGTAGCTGCGCAGCAGGAAATCCACCTGATACAGACGGTGCTCGCGGCCAAAGGCAATCGGCGGCCGATCCGCGACCGGGGTTCCGGGCAGGGGCTGCAGCGCCGAATAGTAGATGCGCGCCAGCTTCAACTCGCGATACGCCCAGGCCGCGGCCCGCGCCACTTCCTGATCTGCTTCGCCAGCCGCGCCCACCACCAATTGCGTCGTCTGTCCCGCGCGCGCAAAGCGACCCTCGGCGATGGCCCGACTGACCTGGCGCATGGGCGATAGGATCTCGGCATCGAATTTCTTGCCGGGTGCGATGCGCGCCAGATGCGCGGCCGAGGGCGCCTCCATGTTCACCGACAGACGCGTGGCCAATTGCATGGCGCGGTCGATCTGGTCGGGCCGACAACCAGGGATCATCTTCAGGTGGATGTAGCCGCGAAACCGGTGACGCCGGCGGAGTAGTTCGGCCGTGCCCAGCATGCGGTCCATGGTCGCCTCCGCGGTCCCTTGAATCGCGGAAGAAAGGAACAGCCCAAACACGCGGCCCTGGCTGTGCAGGTCCATGAAGGCGCCGGCCAGTTGCTCGGGCCGCAGCGCCAGGGATCGCCCCCGCCCTCCGCAACGTTCCACGCAGTAGATACACGAGCGTTCGCAGCCCGACGCCTGTAGCACTTTGAGCATGGGCACGCGCTGGCCCGAGGGCAGCGCCGCCGGATAGATCCACAGTCCGTCGCGGCCGCGCTGCCGTGGCTGCGAAGGGCCGCAGGCGCAAGAAAGATCGTGGCGGGCCGCCTGCGTGAGGGCGTCGAGCGTGCTCTGCACCGATGGAGTGACCCGGAGAAGCGGCACGAACCCAGTCTACTGAACATCCGACCAGGAAGGCAAGATTTGCGCGAAGAAGTCTGTCCTGCTACCTCCCGAGCGCTTCCATCGGGGGCGTGGCCAGGCCGCCGATGATAGCAGAAGCATCCCCCTGCCCTGCCCTCGCCACGGCCGCACGAATGGCGCTCTCTAGAACTGTCCGCGCCACGTCGAGCCGCGCCCACAGGCGAAGCACGACCTTGTCGCCACGCCGTACCCGCGCCCAGCCGTGCGGCAGCGGCCCGGTTTCGCTGAGTGCCCCGCTCACGGCTTCGACGCTCTCCACCACCACGGAACGCCTGGAGGGATCAGTGCTCTCCACCGACGTGACCACACCAGACACGCGCACCTCGATCGACTTCAGCAGCTCGGAGCGCGTGATGGCGTCCACGCCTGCAAGGGCCATCTGCATGCGCGAGCCGTCCGGCACCTCGGTCATGCCCCACACCGACACTCTGTCCGCCGTAACTGACACCTTGGCTCGCACAGCGTCGGCGTCGGCCAGTTCTCCTCCGCGCTCCAGCACCTCTTCGGGGGACGGCGCGGGCCGGGCCGCCTCCGGGCCGGTGTGGCCACAGCCGAGCAGAAGAAGAACGACCGAGAAAACGCCGAAGAATCTGTCCATGGGCCGCTGGCTGCCCGGCTAGCGCGGGAGGCTCTGCCTCTGGTTGGCCGCCATGTCAGCGGCAAAAACCGGATAGCCCTGCTCTCGGATGAGCGCAATGCAGGCCGCACGGTTGGAACGAAAAATCAGCCCAAAGGCCCGCGCTATCCAGTTGTTGTACTTCTTGCAATCCTTCACGTTGGAAAACTCGGTGCAATCCGCGCAGCTCTTGTAGCCGCGCTGCCCGCAGCAACTTCGGACCGAACACCACGTGGCATTCTGGTTGGCAGCACAGCCTGGGCAACGGCCGCGCAGGTACTTGCTGCAGGCGCCACAGTACAGGCCGCAGGCGGCGATCAGATTCTGGTCCGCGACGATTTCACGCATGGGGCACCGCCAGGGAACATAGCCGCTTCCCCACTCTTGTCGAAGAATTCGCCACTCATTGGTTTGGCAATACCGGCACGTGACAAGTGCGCAGCAGCAAGGGTGGACGGCACGGCCCGAAGATCCTATAGCTAGGGGCATGGCAGGATATCGCAGTCGCACAACCACCCACGGACGCAACATGGCAGGCGCGCGCGCCCTCTGGCGCGCCAACGGCATGACCGAGGCTGATTTCGAAAAGCCCATCATCGCCATCGTCAACAGCTTCACCCAGTTCGTGCCCGGGCATGTCCATCTGCACGACATCGGCCAGCGCGTGAAGAAAGTCATCGATGCCGCCGGCGGCTGGGGCGCCGAGTTCAACACCATCGCCATCGACGACGGCATCGCGATGGGCCACACCGGCATGCTCTACTCGTTGCCTAGCCGCGATCTTATCGCCGACAGTGTGGAGTACATGGTGAATTCCCACTGCGCCGACGCCATGGTGTGCATCACCAACTGCGACAAGATCACGCCGGGCATGATGATGGCAGCCGTGCGCACCAACATCCCGACCATCTTCGTTTCGGGCGGGCCCATGGAGGCAGGCACCGTCGCCGGGCCGAAGGATGGGGACGGCAAGCCGACCGTGCGCAAGCTGGATCTCATCGACACCATGACCGCTGCCAGCGACGACAAGGTCAGCGACGCCGAGTTGGCCCTGCTGGAGCGCTCGGCCTGTCCCACCTGCGGATCGTGCTCGGGCATGTTCACCGCCAACAGCATGAACTGCCTGGCCGAGGCGCTGGGGCTGGCCCTGCCGGGAAACGGCACCCTGCTGGCCACCCACGCGCGGCGCTGGGATCTGTTCGAAACCGCGGGCCGCCGCATCGTCGAGATGGCCAAGCAGCACTACCAGCAAGGCAACCGCGACGTGCTCCCGCGCAGCATCGCGACCTTGCAGGCTTTCGAGAACGCCATGGCGCTCGACATCGCCATGGGCGGCTCGACCAACACCGTGTTGCACATCCTGGCCGTCGCGCAAGAGGCGGGCGTGAACTTCACCATGGCCGACATCGATCGTCTGTCGCGCAAGGTGCCCAACATCTGCAAGGTGGCGCCCTCATCGCAGTACCACCTCGAGGATGTGCACCGTGCGGGCGGCATCTTCACGATTCTGGGCGAATTGGACCGCGCCGGACTCATCCACCGCGAGGCCAGGACCGTACACGCGCCAACCATGGGCCAGGCCATCACCGACAACGACATCCATCGCAACACGGCCAGCGAAACGGCCCGCAAGCGCACCCTGGCGGCGCCCGGCGGCGTGCCGACGCAGACGGCATTCTCGCAGGAGAAGTACTTCGCGGCGGCGGACACCGACGTGGAAAAGGGCTGCATCCGCGATGCGGCCCACGCCTACAGCAAGGACGGCGGCCTGGCCGTCCTCTATGGCAACCTGGCCAAGGACGGCTGCATCGTGAAGACCGCGGGCGTGGATCAGTCCATCCTGCGTTTCGAAGGCCCGGCGCGCGTGTTCCACTCGCAGGAGATCGCGTGCCAGGCCATTCTGGCCAACCGGATCGAGCCCGGTGACGTGGTGGTGATCGTGTACGAGGGCCCCAGGGGCGGCCCCGGCATGCAGGAGATGCTGTACCCGACGTCATTTCTCAAAGGCAAGGGCCTGGGCAAGACCTGCGCCCTGCTCACCGACGGCCGCTTCTCAGGCGGAACCTCGGGTCTCAGCATCGGCCATGTCTCACCCGAGGCGGCGGAGGGCGGAACCATCGGTCTGGTCGAAGAGGGCGACCGCATTCGCATCGACATCCCCAATCGCCAGATCGATCTGCTGGTCGACGAGGCCACTCTGGCCAAGCGGCGTCGGACCATGGAAGCCAAAGGCGACAGGGCTTTCCAGCCCGACCGGGATCGGACCGTGTCGCAGTCCTTGCAAGCCTACGCGCTCATGACCACCAGCGCGGCCCGCGGGGCAGTCCGCGATATCTCGCAGTTGATGCGCAAGCAAAGCTAACAACACCGAGTCGGGCCCTGGCGCCCCTCATATCGATGCGCCAGCACCTCGGTCAGCGCCTCGTCCACTGGCAGCTTAGTCCGCGCTGCTGCCGCTTCTCCTGACAGCTCCTTGGCCAGCGTGCCAAGAACCACCACCGCGGTACCCAGACGCCACCAGGGGCGCGGCGCCGCAGCCGGCGCGACCGGCGGTGGCAGCCACACCGGCTCGGTTTCGTGCAAAACCGCTGCCTTGCGGCCCGACAGGATGAGAACCCACTCGCGAATCGAAACCACGAGGATGGCTATCACCAGCGCTAGAAATATGCCGGCCGCCACCGCATCGAGATAGTTGTTGAAGATCAGGGCCTCGGTGGCCACTCGCCTGCCGGCTGCCACCCTGCCCGCCGCCAAGTCGGCCGAAAGTCTTTCGGCCATGGCCACAAACCCGACACGTGGGTTGGAATGGAAGATCTTCTGCAAGGCTGCCGCGAACGTCGCGCTACCCAGCCAGGCCAGCGGCAGCAGCGTCACCCACGCGTGGCGAGCCTTGCCCATCTTGATAACGATGGTCGTGGCCAGGCACAGCGCCACGCAGGCGAGCAACTGGTTGGCGATGCCAAACAGCGGCCACAGCGAGTTCACGCCTCCCAAGGGATCTTTCACGCCCGCATAGAGGAAATAGCCCCACGCCCCGGCAAACAGCACACTGGCCGTGATGTTGGCCGGATAGGACTTGGTGTCGCCGAACGGCTTCCAGAAACGGCCACCCAACTCCTGCAGCAAGAAGCGTCCGATGCGTGTGGCCACATCCAGGGTGGTCAGGATGAACAGCGCCTCGAACATGATGGCGAAGTGGTACCAGAGCTTCATCGCGGTGGCGCCGCCGATGAGCTTGCCGAAAATGTGCGCCATGCCGATGGCCAGAGTTGGCGCGCCGCCGGTGCGCGCCAGCACGGACTTCTCGCCAATGGCACGGGCCAGATCCGTGATCTGCGCCGCGGTCACCGGAAAATTCCACGCCGACACTGCGGCCGCGACCGCATCGGGCGTGCTACCCACTAGCCCGGCCGGCGCGTTGACCGCGAAGTACAGCCCAGGATCGAACACGCAGGCCGCGATCATGGCCATGATGCCCACGAAGCTCTCCAGGCACATCGCGCCGTACCCGATGCTGCGCACATGGCGCTCGCGCGTGATCATCTTGGGCGTGGTTCCGCTGGCGACCAAGGCGTGAAATCCACTCACCGACCCGCAGGCGATGGTGATGAAGCAGAAGGGGAACAGGCTGCCCGACACCACCGGCCGCATGCCGCCGGCAAAACGCGCCGGATCGGTCAGCCAGGGCATCTGGATGGGCGGCAGCACCAGCAAGATACCGAGGGCCAGCAGCAGCACCACGCCGATCTTGAGAAAGGTCACCAAGTAGTCGCGCGGAGCCAGCAACAGCCACACCGGCAGCACACTGGCTGAAAGGCCATAGCCGATCAGGCACAGAGCCAGGGTGGTCTTGCTCCAGGTGAAGGTCAGCGCGAAGGTTGCGTGCTGGTTCACCCAGAAGCCACCCAGCAGCGATGCCAGCAAGAACAGCGCCCCGATCACAGTCATCTCCAGCACCTTACCCACGCGCAGGAAGCGCACGTACACCCCCATGATCATGGCAAAGGGGATGGTCATGGCCGTGGTCACCACGCCCCATGGGCTCTCGGCCAGCGCGTTGGTCACCACCAGGCCCAGGCTGGCCACGATGATGATGAGAATTCCCAGCACGGCCAGCATGGCAATGGTACCGGCAAAGCCATTGACCTCATCACGCACCATCTCGACCAGCGACCGGCCGTCGCGCCGGACCGAACCGAACAGGATGACGAAGTCCTGCACCGCCCCTCCCAGAAGCACGCCGATGAGAATCCACAATGTGCCGGGCAAGTAGCCGAACTGCGCCGCCAGCACCGGCCCGACCAGCGGCCCGGGTCCGCTGATGGAGGCGAAGTGATGGCCGAAGAGCACGTACTTGTTGGTGCGGACGAAGTCGCGGCCGTCGTCGTGAACCTCGGCGGGCGTGGCGCGCCGATCATCGAGCATCAGCACCTTAGCCGCTATCCACTTGGAATAGAAACGGACCCCGATGGCGTAGGTGCCAAGCGCGGCCACCACCATCCACGCGGCGTTGAGCGGCTCGCCACGCCGGCTAGCCACCACGGCGTAAGCCGCCGTCCCCAGCAGGGACACCAGCGTCCACATGACGATTCTCAGGAATCTCTTCATGGCTTTCAGGTGTCGTCAACCGACGATGGCTAGCACGCTAGCACCGCCGGGCCGGGCGTCACAAGCGCGGCACGCTGTGGACAACCCCGGCGCGCATGCGCCATAACTTCGGCACCGTGAGTGAAAACGTCGATGTCGTGGTTCTCGGGGCTGGCATCAGCGGGCTGTGCCTTGCCCATCGTGTGGCGCGGGCGGGGCGTGCGGTGCTGGTTCTCGAATCGGCAGCCCGGGCCGGTGGATGTGTTCGCACCGAACGGCAACCCGCCGATTTCTGGTTCGAGATGGGCGCGCACACGCTGTACAACTCCTACGGCTCGCTGCTCGCCATCATCGACGACCTTGGCCTGCGTGACCGCATACTCACGCGACGAAAAGCGCCCTGGCGCCTGCAGGTCGAGGGCAAGCTGCGCAGCATTCCCTCGCAACTCAGCTTGCCTGAACTGTTCACCTCGGCCTGGCATGCTTTCAGCGAGCGCAAGCAGGGCCGCACTGTGGCCGACTACTATGGCCGGCTGGTAGGCCGAGAGAACTGGAAGCGCGTGTTTTCGCCCCTGTTCGCTGCGGTGCCCTCGCAATCGGCCGACAACTTTCCCGCGGAGATCCTGTTCAAGAGGCGCCCGCGCCGCAAAGACATCCCGCGCAGCTACACCTTTGCCGGCGGCATCCAGACCCTGACCGACCGGATCGCAGCGCAGCCAGGCATCACCCTGCGCACCAGCGCAACGGCACACGCCCTCACCCGCAGAGACGGTCATTTCGTCGTCGAGATCGCCAACGGGGATCGGATCCTCGCTCGCCGCCTGGCTCTGGCCGTGCCTGCGCCCGAGGCGGCGAGCCTGCTCGCCTCCCTCGCGCCCGAGGTCGCGACGGCTTTGGCGCGCATTTCCGTCGCGAATATCGAGTCGGTGGGCGTGGTGGCCGAGGCGCGCAACCTGCGCCTGCCGCGTTTGGCCGGCATCGTGCCGGTCGACGACACGTTCTTTTCGGTCGTCACACGCGACGTGGTTCCCGACGACCATCTGCGCGCCTTCACCTTCCACTTCCGCGCGGGCATGCCGCTCGACCGACGCATCGACCGCATCTGCGCGGTCGCCGGCCTTGACCGCGGCCAGCTCGTTTGCGTCGCCACACACACCACGTCCTTGCCGTCGTTGTCTCTCGGACACGCAGCAATCGCGGAAGAGATCGACCGTCGCCTGCCTGGAACCGGCCTCTACATCACTGGCAATTACTTCGGCGGCCTGGCCATCGAAGATTGCTCGTTGCGCTCGGCCAAGGAGGCAGCACGGCTCCTCGCTGAAGCGATCTGAGATTTGCTAGCGTGAGTAGATCGCGATTTCATGGCCCCCGTCGGCTGCCTTGCGCAGCACCGCAATCTTGTTTCCACCGGCGGACCACGGGCAGGGATGCTTGTCGGGCAGGGAAATCTCGCCCAACGCAGTCACCTTGCCGCTCGCTGGTTCGAGGCTGAAGAACGCCTGCGCGAATCGCCCGGCCTCTTCCATGTTGCCCTTTTCCGGACGGTCGGCCACCAGTGAAAACACCACCCGGCTACCCACCTGAACCTGCTGCAACGACAGCACATCGTACGGCTTGGTCGCCAGGTTGAGCGGCCGCACTTTCTCGCCTGGCCCCACCAGCTCGAACCCGGCCTGTCCGGCGGCCAACACGATGACGGCATCCAGATCGGGTTTCTCGGCCCGCTTGCGGATGTAGTCGAGAAAAGTGTCGAGCTTGGGCGGCATCTTTCCCGGGCCGGTCTTTCCGGTCATCACGTCGTACAGGGCGAACTGCGGCGGCTCGCGCGCGTCGCTGCGACGGTTGTAGGCGCCCGGCTTTTGCACCATGGCTTGCAGATGGCTCTTGCTGAAACCAAGGAAGGTGGCAGCGCTGTCGCCTTCCATGGTCCCACCCGGAGTCACCAGCAGCGAGCGGACGGCGATCGTGCTGCCATCGGGCCGATAGGTCTGGATGGTCGTGCGGTCGCCGTTTGGCTGCCGCGTCTGACTGTAGGTCACAAGGGCGCTGGGCGCGCGTGACAGCTCGCAGTCGTCGAACGAGCCGGTCTGGCGCCTGATTCGCCCCGCGGGATCGACGATGGCGGCCCGCCGCGACCCTTCGTTGGACACCACGAACCAGTATCCTGCCAGGGTCAGGATCTTCTCGGGAGCGCCCGAGAAGTTCGCCAGATCCGTCACCCGGGTCTTGCCGCCAGGCGGTCCCACGTGCAGTTGCACCGCGCCCTTGCCGGTGAAGACGATGTAGCCCAGCTTGCCGCCCCCCTGGTCCAGGGCAAAGGCATCGTGGATAGTGGCCTCACCGGCGGTAACCCGGCCTACCACCCTGAGCGGCTTGGCCTGGCCGTTCGGCGCAGCCGTCGCGCTGAACGTGAGCGCCAGCACCGTCGCTACGGCCAAAACCGACAACCAGCCCTTGATGAGTGTGCGTTTCACGGTTTCGGATGATACCTCCACTCACATGGCGGGGAAACATCCCCTATTTGCCGAAATGTGCCACAGAAGATCTTTCGTTTGCCCGCGCGAAATTTGGTGAAGGAGCTTATAATCGCCCCGCGGTCAGTTCGAGCAAGGGACAGCAGCAGGATTGGCGCCGTGGTGTCGCTCGCACGATCGCACGTCCGCATGACCAGGCTCGCATCAACCAGAGCAAAGCGTGCTCAAACCCAACCGGGCTCGGAGAGACGCGCGACCCCTGTCCCGCCTTCGAGGCGCGAGGCAAACACTCCCAGACCAGGGCGAACTCAACGAACGCCTCCGCCCGTCACCGAGGCGCTCAGCCGGGCGCAGAAGCAGGAGCTTTGCTGGCTGCGCAGTTCTCTCTTCCAGATCGAGGCGGTGATGGACTCCATGGCGGAGGACATATACTTCAAGGATCGCCAGGGCCGCTTCACCCGGGTCAACCGTGCGATGGCCACTCACCTGGGACTTTCCGACCCGGCGCGGGCCATCGGTCGTAGCGAGATGGATTTCTTGTGCCGGGACGAGGCCGAGCACCGCTGCCGGGACGACGAGGAGATCGTGCGGCGCGGGCGTACTTTGGTTGACGTGGAGGAGAAGTGGCACCTGCCTGGCCGCAGCGAGCGCTGGCTGTGCACCACCAAGATTCCTCTGCGCGACTCGTCCGGCGCGATCGTCGGAAGTTTCGGCATCTCGCGTGACATCACAGAAAGAAAGCGCTTCGATGCCGAGCTGGAACAGAAAGGGTTCTACGATCCGCTGACCCAGCTTCCCAATCGCGCCATGTTCGACAAGCGCGTCGAGCGTCTGGTCACTCGAACCCGGCACCTGGGCACGTCGAGCCCGCTGTTTGCGGTGGCGTGGCTGGATCTCGATCGCTTCAAGTGCATCAACGAGAGTCTCGGGCACGGGGCGGGCGACGAACTGCTGGTGCGAACCGCCCGACGCATCGAAGCCTGCCTGCGTCCGGGCGACGTGCTGGCGCGGGTGGTGGGCGATCAGTTCACGGTTCTACTCGACGATCTGCGCAGCGAGAGCGACGCGGTCCGCGTCGCTGAGCGCATCCAGAACGCCATGGCTCTGCCCTTGACCGTGGTGGGTACCGAGGTCTTCACCTCGGTGAGCATCGGCATCGCACTGTCCAGTTCGGGTTACGCGCGCCAGGATGACATGCTTCGCGACGCCTACACCGCGCTCTACCGCGCCAAGGCCGCTGGCCGCGCCCGGCACGAAGTCTTCGACCCAGAAATGCACCGGCGCGCGGTCGATCAGTTGCAGCTCGAAACCGATCTGCGCCGGGCCATCGAACGCCAGGAATGGGTCGTCCACTATCAGCCCATCGTGGACCTGCAGGCGGGGCGACTGGCCGGCTTCGAGGCGCTGGCGCGCTGGCGCCACCCGGGCCGCGGCCTGCTGATGCCTGATGTTTTCATCCCCACGGCCGAGGAATCCGGGCTCATCCGTCCGCTCGGAATGTGGGTGCTGCGCGAGGCCTGTCGCCAGATGGCGTACTGGCACGACAAGTGTCGCTGTGAGCCGCCGCTCGGCATCGCGGTGAATCTGTCCACGCGCCAACTTGTCGACGCCGATCTGCCTGGACAGGTGCGCCGCGTGCTTGAGGAGACCGGGTTGCGCCCGAGCAGCTTGACCCTGGAGATAACCGAGAGCGCCCTCATGCAGAGTCCGCAGGCGGGCGCAGCGGTGCTGCAGGAATTGCACAAGATGGACGTGCACCTGGACGTGGACGACTTCGGCACGGGCTATTCTTCGCTGGCCTACCTGCAGTCATTCCCGGTACAGACCCTGAAAGTCGACCGGTCGTTCGTCTGCCGTATGCACAGCGGAGCCCAGCAATCCGAGATCGTGCGCGCCATCGTCGGGCTGGCCCACAACCTGGGCATGGACGTGACCGCCGAGGGGGTCGAGACCCCGCAGCAGATCGAATCGCTGCGCGCGCTCAACTGCAGGCACGCCCAGGGCTACTTCTTTTCGCGTCCCATCCCAGCGGAGGAAGCCGAGCGCCTCATCATGGATGGCCCTCCCGCCTTTTGGGACGAGCGGCCAGCCAACGGGGTCGTGCGGACAGAATAGCCGCTCGGCCCCCTACCAGCCTTCGATGACGCCCGCGTCCGGGATCGACGAGGTGAGCGGCACGGTGTCGATGCCACGCGCGCCCAGTTCGGCCAGTTGGAAGCGCACGCGGGCCAGCGGCAGCTTGGCGCTGGCCGTGTCCACCTCGATGCTGTACTCGGTGTAACCCTTGCCACTGATGCGGCTGGGCTCATCGGCGTAGAGATTGTTGTCCGCCAGATACTTCTCCACCGCGGGCGCGCGTGACACCGCCACGTTGAAGAGCAACAAGACCTTGTTCTCGGCGTTGGTTGCGCCGTACAGATTGAGCAGGAACATGCGCAGCAGCTCGTACTTCTCCGGCTGCTCGCGGATGCGCGGATTGGCCCAGATCGAGGTTCCCGAATCCATCACCTCGTCGATGATGCGCAAGCCGTAGTTCTTGATGGCGCTGCCACTCTGGGTGATCTCCAGGCCCACATCGGCCCCGCCGTTGCGCACCTTGGCCTCGGTCTTGCCCCAGGTTTCAAAGATGAGCACGCCGCTGTCGATCTTGGGTGGCGTGCTGTACTTCTGCACCGAGAAGCGCGCGAAACGATCGAGCAGACCCGCCTCTTTCAGCCGTCCCTGGATCCAGTCGAGCGCCAGATAGGGCATCTCCGCCACCGCGGTGATGAGAGACTTGCGCCCGGCCAGCTCGATCAAGAAGCCGCGCACGCCGTCGTATTCCTTGTCGGGCCGGATGATCCCCACCAGGCGCACGCTCCCGCGCTTGAGCGATAGAACCCGACGGAGTTCGACTTCTCTTCCGTACTCGTAGCGCAACTCGAGCACGCGCTCGCGGATCCAGTCGTCGCCCGCGATGGCCACGTCCAGCTCGCCGATGGCAAGCTGGGTGGCGAATTCCTGCGGCCGGCCGTCCCAGCCGTAGAGGTAGTTGACCGTGGTGAACCGGCTGGGGCCACCCGTGTCGTAGCCGGCGATCTTGAAACCCGCTTGCTCGAGCAGCTTGATGAGATTGCCGCCCCGGTTGGGGTCCGCCAGCGAGCCCGCCGGCATGCCGATTTTCAGAACTGCGTCGCTCATCTTGGAAGCTATCTATCCTGCCGGCCGGCCCCTGTCACGTTCGGCGAATCATGTGGTGCTAGGCTTTCCCTGATGATCCGAAACCTTTCGCTGGCCTGCATCCTGGCGCCGGCCCTGGCCCTGGCTGCAAACGATCCCTTGCTGCGGTTCTTTCCCACGGCGGCGGAGGTGCCCGGACTGACGGCCGCGGGCGACGCGCGCCACTGCGGGGGTGGCGAGGAGCTGACCCTGATCTACGACGGCGGCTATCAACGCTACGTGGAAGCCGGAGTGACCAGCGCCAGCCAGCGTTTCTTCCAGTTCGCGGGTGCGACAGTGGAAGTGACCCTGCACCAACTGAGGACCGAAAACGCTGCCGCGAGCTTCCTGACCTCACTGTGCAAAGACATCAAGGCGGCTGTGCAAGACCTGTCGCTCAAGCACGCGAAGGGAAGTCTCTGCGTGAGCGCGGGCCATGACAGCGCGTACGGCTATCTGGCGCTGGGCAAGTTGCTGGCCATGGCGTCGTTCGACCGGGGCGATGCGAAGACGACCGCGACAATCCTGCGGGCCGTCGCTGACCGGGCGACCAGCGCGATCCGCCGCTGACACGGAGATCTACGGGCGCCAGCCGGGCGGAATCAGGCGGCGATTGGCCGCAAACTCTCTCATCGAGAACTCGCCCCAGATCGGCGCGAAGTAGATGGCCACGATCAGCGCCAGCGCGACGAATATCAGCACCGCCCTCGGCCGCTTGCGCTCGAAGTAGGCCAGCAGCCCGCCCAGCATGAGCAGGGCAAAGCCGTACGACGGCAGGTAGTAGTGCGTGAACGAGTACTTGTTTCGCAAAATGGTCCAAGGCACGAGCATCGCGGCGAATGCCATGAGCACCAGCAGGATCGGCTTGCCCACCGGCTTGCCCAGCAGGAACTCCTTCGTTCTTGCCAGGCGCGGACCAATTCCTCCGCCCCCGGCCGTGGCGCGCGCGATGAGCTGAATGATCGACCAGAGCAGGAACAGGTCAACCGCGATCCAGAGAACCGGGTTGCCGACCGAGGAGGAGTAGAACTTGGACAGCCCGTGCGTGGTGTATTTGATGACCACCGGGCGATAGAAAATGAACCAGGTGTACCAGGACGAGTTGAGCGGATTGGAGTCGTGGTTCATATCGACGTGCTTCTTGACCAGCCCCCTGACCAACTGCCAAAGCGACGCCAGATCGGTGGGCTCTCCCGAGAGCCGCAGCGCCAGCAGCCACACCGCAGCCTGCACGAAAGGAACCACCGCGAAGGTGAGCACCGACCACAACGGCACCCGGCCCACCAGGAGCATGGTCACCACGGCCGGGGCCACGATGAACACGCCACTCCACTTGACCGAGGCGGCAGCCCCCACCAGCAGCGCGGTCACCAGCACCCCGCGCCAGGTGCGCGCGCTCACCGCGGCCAGCATGCACCAGAGCAGCAAGCTGGTGAGGATTCCATCCATCAGCCCCACGCGGGAATACGAGATGAAGAAACCATCAGCCGCCACGAAGGCCGCGGCCATTAGCCCGGCCCGCGCGCTGCGGAAGTAGGCTTTCCCCAGCCAGTACGCCAGCACCACCGACAGCATGCCGAAACACAGGGCAGGAAACCGCCATCCTGCGGAGTTGTATCCGAACAGGAGAATCCCCACGGACATGAACATCTTGAACAGGGGCGGATGATCGTTGTTGTCCTTGATCCCCAGCAGGTAGTTGTGGGCGTTGGGGACGAAGAAGGGCTCGTCGAAGGTGAAGGTCTGGGGGAACCAGATCGCGCGGATGCGAAGTGCCACGCCGCCGACGATCATGATGCCGAGAAGGACGGTGGTCGCCCGCTCTATCTGCGAGGCCGACGCCCAAGCGGCCATCACGCGCTGCCAGGCCGAGCGAACGGCCCGCGCGAACTTCCCCGTGACGGCAAGCCAGCTCATTGCGGGATCACGCAATCGGTGAGAATCCCGACGGGCAGACTCTGCTTGGCCGGCTCGAACTTGTCGGTCGGCGACCAGCGCAATGACACCGACTTGATCACGCCGACGATGTCGTAGTTGCACATGACGGTGAATCGTTCGGTCGGCAATGGCCCGCGCATGCCGGGGGAATTCCACAGCCCAGACGCAAGCAGGACGTCATTCTTCACGTTGCAGTACGGCCGCAAGAGGTGAGCGTCGTCCGCCGGCGGAGGCACGCGCGGCTGGGAGTTGGCCAGGTACGCGCAATTCAGGCCTTCCACCGTGAGGTTCGAGGCACAGGCCAGCTTGTTCACGTCCTCGCGAACCAGGGTCAATTCGATGAGCTGCTTGGTCCCCTTGTGCCAGCCCTGCTCGGTCTGGGCGGCAGTCTTATCGTATTTCAGCCAGGCGAAGATGACCCACACGCCAAACCCGATCGCGAACAAGGCCAGGAGCACGCGAAGCGAAACGTCAACTTCGTTGGGCACATAGCGCACCTCCGGCTCACGCTCAACCGCGGGTGCTGCAGGCGGCTCCGCGGCAGCCGAAGCCTGAGCCGAGGTCGGCTCCATGGCCGGGACCGGGGCAATTTCCGTGGTCGTGGCCGTGGTCGTGGTCGTGGTCGGGGCCGGAACCGGTGACGGCGCCGGAACCGGCGCCGGGGCAGGAACCGGCGCTCGAACCGGGGCAGGAACAGGCGGCGGCACGGGGATCGTGGTCGAGGCGGTGGCCACAACTGGCGCTCGCACCGATCCAGATCCCGGCGAAGGCAGAGGAACTGGGATCGCTGCAGACCCCGGTACAGGCGCTCGCACCGATCCAGATCCAGGCGAAGGCAGGGGAACTGGAATTCCTGCAGACCCCGGCATCGGAGCTCGAGTCACACCAAAACCCGACGAAGACGCCGGGGCCGCCGGTGGTGGCAGGATTGGCGCTCGAACCGCGCCCGAGCCCGGAGCCGCAAAAGGCGCTCGGACCGCACCCGAAGCCGGGGCCGGGGCCGGAACCGGCGCCGACGGCGCGGCCGAGGAAGGCTGGTTATCGCGAGGTGAATCCCCTGGTTTCTCCGAAGAACTCATGAGGGCAGATTGTTCGATCCCGACGCGTCCGTCAACCCGATCCAAACCGGGCAGTGACCGAGCGCACAGCCCCGCTCCGTGCCCTCCCCTCTCCTCTCTGTGTTCTCAGCGACGGGCCGCCATGCAGCCGCCGACCTCAACCGCGTCCGCAACGCCCCGCCGTTTCACCACTTCGCCCGCTTGGCCAGCCCCAACGCGTACTCGGGCCACCAGCCCCCGGCGCGCGGGCCGTGGTTGCACGTGCCGTCCGATTCGCCCGGCGGCTTGACCCAGAAAAACGCGTCCACCAATGGATCGCCCGTGTTGGTCGTGGGCGGGGCGCCGAGCGCGCGGCCATCGGGGTTGCACCAAGCGGCTTCGCCCGTGGCATCTCGCGGCGGGCCGTTGCCGTTCCGGGCCGTGTCGATGATGAAATGCTTGCCACCGACGCGGCCCGAGATGTCGTGGCCGTAGCGAATCAGATCTTCGGTGGCACGGTAGTTCGAGGTGTTGAGCGCGAACCCGGTGGCGTCAGCGATGCACGCTTTGTTCAGTCGGTCCGCCATGTCCGCCGCCGGTAGCCAGGCGTCGTGGCCCGCGTCGATATACACCGCTGCGCCCGGCGTGGATTCCAGGGCATGGACCGCGTAGCAAATCATGTCCAGGCGTGCCCGCTGGTCGGCAGGTGTCAGGCACCTGTCCATCAGGCCCAGCGCGTCCGGTTCCAGCACCACCACGGCGCGCATCGAACCGATGCCCTTCTTGGCGCGGTCGATCCATGCCTTGTAGTGCTCGGGTCCGGTGGCGCCGCCCCGGGAGTACTGGCCGCAGTCACGGTTGGGAACATTGTACAGAACGAACACGGGCAGCGCGTCCGAGCGGGCGTGGCGGCGCACGTAGATCTCGAGGTCGTAGTCGATGCGGCCGTTCCAATCGCCGAACCAGGCAGCCGACGGCTGCGAAGCGATCTTGTCCATGGCCGCGGCATCTTGGGGTCGCGAACTGCGCCACGCCTCGGCCTGTCGCCGGGCATTGGACATGGGTTCAACCATGAAGCAGGCGCCGGCAAAGGGGTTGTCGCCCTTCTTTCGGGCGGAAGTCACCGACTGGCAAGAAGAACCGCCCACGCCAGAGGCCGGAATGGTCTTCGCCTTGGGGGGCAAAACGCAGGTGGCACCGGCCAGGGCAAGCAGTGCCAGGCTCATCGTCGACAGCTTCATGCCGACGAGGGTAGCAGATCGGACAGCCCCAGGTCGCCTACGCCAGCGATGCCGGCTGCTTGGCGAGCGCCGCCCCGGACTCGACCGCCGCTTCGGCAAAGACCTCGGCGCGGCCTTGCGACGAAACGCCCACACCCATGTTGTAGCCCTCCTCGCCGTGCAGATTGATGTCCAGGCCTTCGTGTTCTTCCTCGGCGCCCACTCGCAAACCGACGACCGCGTCGACGAGCTTGAGCAGCACGAACGTGCCCACCACCGCGTAGCCGATGCCAACGCCCACGGCGAGCAGTTGCTTGCCAAAGAAGGCCGCGTTGCCGGTCATCAAACCGTCGGCGCCCGCCGGGTTCCACACGCGCAAGGCGAACACACCCAGCAGAATGGTACCGATCGCGCCGCCCACCCCGTGAACGCCGAAGGCGTCCAGGGTGTCGTCGTACCCGAGCTTGGCCTTGAGCATGACGCCGCCGTAGCAAGCCAAGCCCGCGGCAGCGCCGATGGCCAGCGCGCCCATGGGCCCGACGTAACCCGAGGCCGGCGTCACCGTGGCCAGGCCCGCGATGAAGCCGGACGCAAATCCTAGGGCCGAGGCCTTGCCATAGCGAATGATGTCCACCACCATCCACACCATGGCCCCCATGGCCGCGGCCAGTTGCGAATTGACCAGAGCCAGCGCAGCCACGCCCGAGGCAGCCAGAGCGCTGCCGCCGTTGAAGCCGAACCAGCCGAACCAGAGCAGACCCGCGCCCAGAAGAACCATGGTCAGGTTGTGCGGCAGAATGCGCTCACGCGGATAGCCCAGGCGTTTGCCCAGCACCAGGGCAAAGACCAGCGCGGAGAAGCCCGAGCTGACGTGCACCACGACCCCGCCCGCGAAATCGAGTGCGCCCAGCTTCTGCAGCCAGCCGCCGTCAGCCCACATCCAGTGGGCCAGCGGATCGTAGATGAGCGTGCTCCACAACAGCGTGAAGAGAACGTAGGCCGAGAACTTGAGGCGCTCGGCAAAGGCGCCCGAGATCAGCGCCGGCGTGATGATGGCGAACATCATCTGATACGCCATGAACACCAGGTGCGGGATCGTCATGCCTGGCCGCGGCTCCAGGCCCACGCCGCGAAGGAACGCGAACGAAAAGCCGCCGATGACGCCGCCCTGGTCAGGCCCGAAAGCCAGCGAGTAGCCGAACGCCACCCACTGCAGCGTGATCAACCCCATAGCCACGAAGCTGTGCATGTAGGTCGACAACACGTTCTTCGGGCGCACCAGTCCGCCATAGAACAGGGCCAGGCCAGGCACCATCAGAAGAACGAGTGCGGTTGAAACCAGGAGCCATGCGGTATCGCCAGAATTCATGTCCGCCACGTTGCCTATAGTTCAAATCCAAGAAAAGTCCCTGTTGCGTAGGCAAGCAAGAATTTGCCCGTTAGAGATACTGGCGAAACCAATACGTGCTCGGGAATATACGCGGCGGAAACAAATAGGGATTCTCGGTCATGTTGATGGCAACTGTTGTGGTTACCAGGGATGGGCCTTTGCCCGATGATTGGCCTCGTAGGCGGAAATGCCGGGCAGCGCGGGGAATTGTCGGGGAGGCCGCCGGGCCATCCGTGGGGATGCGCGGGATCAGGATGGGGCGGATTATTCTCGGACCCTGGTACGGTTCGTCATAGCAAGTTGGATGGCTTGCGAAAAAGTGCCGGCGGCCACGCGATGACCAGATGGGATTCGGACTCGCCTCCTTGATTTTCCTGTCCCTAGTGACTGCTGTAGATGCTCCAACCCCGCTCCCTCACCAGCCAGAGGACGTACGCCGATACCGAGAGGGTGCTGCCCGGGGTGAATCCTGGAATCAGGCCGCCCTCGGTTGGTTGTACGACATGGGCGTAGGTGTTCCGCAGGATCACGCAGAAGCCGTGAAGTGGTACACCAAGGCCGCTGACCAGGGTTTTCCCGAAGCTCAGTACAATCTCGCTACCCTATATTCCAGCGGCAGGGGCGTCCGGCGGGACTATGCGAAGGCATACTTTTGGGCAAACATCGCCGTTACGCTCGATCCGATCAGCCCGCTGGCGGCTTTGAACGGGCGGACGGAGGCGAAACCGGAATACATCCAGTTTCGCGACGAGGTTGCAGCGAAGCTATCCCCCGCTCAGCTAGCTGCCACGCAGAAGCGTTGCCGCCAGTGGCTGGACGCTTTCGAGAAACGCAAGGCGCAGAAGTAGATTCCCCTTGACAAAGATTGCTGAACATATGTTCAGCTTAGCGTCATGTTTTCCGTCGAGGATTTGAGTCGGGAGATAGCGAATTTGGCGGCGCACCTGGATGCGGCTACGCACAGGCTGCTGACCTGTATCCGGGAGTTCGACGAGGCGGGCGGGTGGCACCAACAGGGCGCGACTTCGTGCACTCACTGGCTGGCCTGGCGTATCGGGCTGGACTCCGCAACTGCGCGCGAGAAGGTGCGTGTGGCGCGCGCCCTGGGCAAGCTACCCGCAATCGACGAGGCCCTGCGAGTGGGCACGCTGTCGTACGCGAAGGCGCGGGCGCTCACGCGCGTGGCCGCGCCAGAAACCGAGGCCAAGCTGCTGGAACTGGCGGTGGTCGCCACGGGCGCGCAGCTTGAACGGCTTTGCCGTGGTTACCGTCGCGCGCTGGCACCTGACGAAGTCGTGGCGGCCGAGGAACGGAGCGTTCGGCGGCGGAACCTGCCAGGCGGAATGGTGAAGCTGGAAATCGTGCTGGCGCCTGACGAGGCGGACTTGGTCCTGCGCACGCTCGAGTCGTTGCACGAATGGGCTGGCGACCGCGGGCTGGACCTTGGGGCGGACAGCAACCTGCCCCTGTGGGATGGCACGCGGCCCGACTACGACTGGGCGGTGGGCGCGCTGCTCAGGACAGGCTAGTCCGTTCGACAGAACATCGCAGAGGATCTGCGGGATCTTCGCGAAGTGTCGGTCCGTGGTGATCACCCGCAAGCCGTGCTGCATCGCCGAGGCGGCGATCCAGATGTCGTTGGTCGGGATAGGCGTGCCCGCGAGGCGCAAGCCGTGAACAACAGCCGCGTAGCACCCCGCGGTTTCTTCGTCGAGGGACGCGACGGAAACCCGAGACGATCTCAGGAATAGGTCCAGTTCGCGCTCGTTCTTGCGACGGTGTGCCCCTGCCATGAAGCCGGCCCGCAATTCTCCGAGCACGACCGGGCTAAGGACGATCTCATCGACCTTCTGAAACAGCGCCTTGACGCCGGCATGCCCCCTGAAGAAGGCCGAGTAGGCAGAGGTGTCGGCCAGAATGCGGGTCACTTCCACAGTTCCGGGTCTACGGTCCGCTGCGCGTGCAACGCACGCTCAAACTCAAGCGATTCCTCGCGGCTCCAGGCGCCGGCGAGGACGTCCAGTTCGTGATGCAGCGGCGCCACAACCCGCGGTCGCTTGCGGCCGGTCGCCTCCTCCAGCAGGGAGATGACCGCTCTGTTGGTGCTGATGCCCTCTTTCGACGCACGCTCACGGATGGTGCGCGCGACCGCAGGAGGCAGGTTTCTGACCGTGATTGCCTTCATGCCTCACCTTGCATCATTGTGCCTCATGACGATGCGTGATGCAACCGGTTGCTGGCTGCCCTACCCCCTTGCCGTCGGAGGCTAGACAGGACAAAACTAACTTTTCGAGGCTGAAGTTTCATGCCCCAGCACAATTCCGAACGCCGACTCGCGAGCGGCAACGAAGCCGTGGCCCAGGCTGCGCTTGACGCCGGCGTGGCGCTCGGCACCGGCTATCCAGGTACGCCGTCGACGGAAATTCTTGAGGCATTCGACGCTTTGGGCGGCCGGGCGCAGTGGGCGCCCAACGAGAAGGTAGCGCTGGAGGTCGGCATCGGCGCCGCGTTTGCGGGTGCGCGCGCCCTGGTCACCATGAAGCACGTGGGCCTGAACGTGGCGGCCGACCCTCTGTTCACGGTCGCCTACACCGGCGTGACCGGCGGCCTGGCGATCGTGTCGGCCGACGATCCGGGCATGGCCTCCAGCCAGAACGAGCAGGACAACCGCCGCTTCGCCGTGGCGGCTGGCGTGCCCATGCTGGAGCCGTCCGACTCGCAGGATGCCTACGACTTCACCCTGCTCGCCATCGCGATCTCCGAGCGCTGGCACGTGCCGGTGCTTCTGCGCATGACCACGCGCGTGTGTCACTCGGCGACCCTGGTGCAGACCAAGGGTCAGCTCGGGCCCGCGCCAGCCCCGAGTTTCGTGCGCGACGTTCCCGGCCGGGTGATGATCCCGGCCTACGCGCGGCCCGCGCACCACCGCCTGCGCGCCAAGCTGGCTGAAATCGCGACCTGGAATGAAACCGATGGCCCCACCCAAATTATCGACGGTGGGCGAGCCTTGGGGATCGTCACGTCGGGGATTTCCTACCAGCACGTGCGAGAGGCCGCGCCGCAGGCGCGCGTGCTCAAGATCGGCCTTTCCTATCCCCTGCCCATCGAGACCATGCGCCGCTTCGCCGCCAGCGTGGATCGTTGCCTGGTGGTGGAAGAGGGCGATCCGTACCTGTACGAAGCCGCGCGCACGGCCGGCATCGCGGTCGAGCAGAAGCCCGAGATGTACCGTTTCGGCGAGCTGAACGTCAGCCGCGTGCGCCGGATCGTGGCCGGCGATGTTTCGCCCGAGCCGGCGCTGCCGGCGGGCAAGCCGCCCGAGCTGTGCCCGGGCTGTCCGCACCGAAACGTGTTCGAGGCGCTGCGCGATCTGGGCTGCATCGTGGCCGGCGACATCGGCTGCTACACCCTGGGCGTGCTGCCGCCTTTTTCCGCCATGGACACCTGCGTGTGCATGGGCGCGGCCATCGGGGTGGGCCTGGGCCTGCGCCACAGCCTGCCGCCCGAGCAAGCGCGCAAGGTGGTCAGCGTGATCGGCGATTCCACCTTCGTGCACAGCGGAATCACCGGCCTGGTGGAAATGGTCTACAACCCGCCGGCCACGGGGCACGTGCTGGTCATCCTCGACAATGGCACCACGGCCATGACCGGGATGCAGGAACACCCGGGCACTGGACGCCGGCTCGACCACGAGCCAACCGGCCGCGTGGTGTTCGAGGATCTGGCGCGCATGCTGGGCATCAAGAACGTGCTCATCGTCGACCCCATTGCCGACTCGGACGCCATCACGCGCGTGCTGCGCGACGCCCTGGGCCGCGACGAGCTGTCGGTGATCATCGCGCGCCGGCCGTGTTTGCTGGCTGCGGGCGCCATCAAGATCCGGGAGAAGAAAGCCAATGCAGGAAAGTAGCGCCGTGGTCAACGTGGTGGTGGCTGGCCTGGGCGGACAGGGCGTCCTCAAGGCCTCGGGCATCCTGGCGGACGCGGCATTTCGCGCGGGACGGGACGTGAAGAAGAGCGAGATTCACGGCATGAGCCAGCGGGGTGGCTCGGTCTCCAGCGACGTGCGCTTCGGCGAACGTGTCTTCTCGCCCATGGTGCCGACGGGCGAGGCGGATTTCCTGGTGGTCCTGGCCGCAAGCCAGGTCGAGGTGGCGCGGCCGGTGCTCAAGGCGGGCGGAGTCCTGATTCACCCGGGCCTGGTCGACGAGGCGCGTCTGGCCAACAAACGCAGCCTGAACGTGGCCTTGCTCGGAGTGCTTGCTCGCCACCTCGATCTTGCAGACAATCTCTGGCACGCGGCCATCAGGGCCGCCCTGCCCGAGAAACTGCACGCCGCCAACCTGCAGGCCTTCGCCATCGGAAAGAACCCATGACCTCGCCCTCGCAAGACCGAAAGCCGACCTACCATCCGGCCAGCGCGCCCGATTTCGTGCCCGCGCCCCTGCTGCGCAAGCTGCAGCTCGATCGGGTGCAGGCCATCGTGGCCCACGCCACCGAACGCGTGGAGCTGTTCCGCCAGCGCATGCAGAGCCTCAAGCTGGTGCCGGCTGACATCCGAACCCTCGACGATGTCGCGCGCCTGCCCTTTACCAGCAAGGCCGACTTGCGCGACACCTATCCCTTCGGTCTGTTCGCGACTTCGCTGCGCGATGTGGTGCGCGTACACGCCTCCAGCGGGACCACCGGCAAGCCCATCGTGGTCGCCTACACCAAGCAAGACGTCGAGGTGTGGACCTCGGTGATGGTGCGCAGCCTTGCCGCCTGCGGCGTGCACGAGGGCGACATCGTGCAGAACGCCTATGGCTACGGGCTTTTCACCGGCGGCTTGGGGGCGCACTACGGGGCCGAGGGCATCGGCGCCGCCGTGATTCCCATTTCCGGCGGCAACACCGACCGGCAGATCATGGTGATGAAGGATTTTGGCGCCACCGCCATCTGCTGCACGCCCACCTACTTTCTGCACATCATCGACCGCGCGTCCCAGTTGGGCGTGGACCTCAAATCGCTGCCCCTGCGGGTGGGCGTGTTCGGCGCCGAGCCCTGGACCGATTCCATGCGACGGCACATCGAGAGCGCGAGCGGCATCCAGGCCTTCGACATCTACGGCCTCTCGGAAATCATCGGCCCGGGCGTGGCCATCGAGTGCCCGTGCCACGACGGCCTGCACATTTTCGAGGATCACTTCTACCCCGAGATCATCGATCCCGACAGCGGACGCGTGCTGCCCAACGGGCAAGAGGGCGAACTGGTGCTGACCACCCTGTCCAAGTGGGCCATGCCCATGATCCGCTACCGCACGCGCGACATCACGGCTCTCATCCCCGGGGGTTGCGCCTGCGGCCGCACTTTGCGGCGCATGCGCCGCATCGGCCGACGCAGCGACGACATGCTGATTGTCCGCGGCGTCAACGTGTACCCGTCGCAGATCGAGAGCGTGCTGCTGGAGGTGGAAGGCACCCTGCCCCACTACCAGATCATCCTCACGCGCGAGCACGGCCTGGACCAGGTCGAGGTGCAGGTCGAGGTCACGGCCCAGGTGTTCAGCGATCGGGTGGGCGCGCTGGAGGCGCTGGAGGAGAAGCTGGCCGAGACGCTGGAGCGGGTGCTCGGCATCCGCATCAAGATCACGCTGGTGGAACCGCAAACCATCCAACGCAGCGAAGGCAAGGCGAAGCGGGTCATCGACAAGCGAGGCCAGACATGAAAATTCAACAACTCTCGATTTTCGCGGAAAACAAGCCGGGCCACATCGCCGCGCCCTGCCGCCTGCTGGCGGAAAACGGCGTCGACCTCCGGGCCCTGTCGGTTGCGGACACGCAGCACTTCGGGATCTTGCGCATCATCGTGTCCGACCCGGCCCGGGCCACGCAGGTACTCACGGCGGCGGGCTACGTGGTCAAGTCCACCGAGGTGCTGGCAGTGGAAGTGGAGGATCGCCCGGGCGGGCTGGCCAAGATCCTGTCCGTCTTCGAGCGAACCCGGATCAACATCGAGTACATGTACGCCTTTCCCTTCGGTCACGGCGAGCGGGCCGTGCTCATCTTCCGCTTCGATGATCCCGACGCGGCCATCCAGTGCCTGCAGGCCGGCGGCATCAACGTGCTGGCGAAGAACGATCTGTTCAACCGCTGATGGCTGTCGCGAGGTGCATCGCCCTACAGCTTGAACGCGCCTCGTGGATCCGGCGCATGTTCGAGGAGGGCGCGCGCCTGAAGAAGGAGCGCGGCGAGGCCAACATCTTCGACTTCACCCTCGGCAATCCCGAGGTCGAACCACCTGCCCTGACCCTGGCGACCTTGCGCCGGGTGGTGGCAGAAGGCCGGCTGCACAGCCACGGCTACATGCCCAACCCGGGCTTTCCCGAAGTGCGCGCGGCTATCGCGGACAAGTTGCGCCGGGAAGTCGGACTGCCTTTTGCCGCGGAGCACGTGTGCATGACCTCGGGCGCGGCAGCCGCCTGCAACGTCATCCTGAAATCGATTCTCGACCCGGGCGACGAGGTCATTTTGCTGGCCCCTTACTTCGCCGAGTATCCCTTCTACGTGGCCAATCACGGCGGCCGCGTGGTGGTGGTCGAAACCGACGCCGGGTGCCTGCCCGATGTCGACCGCATCGCCGCGGCCATCACTCCGCGCACCCGCGGCATCATCCTGAACACGCCCAACAATCCTTCCGGCCGCGTCTATCCCGCGGCGCTGCTGCGCGATCTGGAAGCCATGCTCGCGCGTTTGCCTAACCCACCCCTGGTCATCAGCGACGAGCCCTACAAGAGCCTGGTCTACGACGGCGGCAAGCAGGCCGAAGTGGCCTCGCTGATTTCACAAACTGCCATCTGCTTTTCCTGGTCCAAGGCGCAGGCCCTGGCGGGTGAGCGCATCGGGTTTCTCGCACTGTCGCCGCGCCTGCCTGACTGGCCGGCGATGGCGGCGGCCTGCACTTTCGCCAACCGAACGCTTGGGTTCGTGAACGCCCCGGCACTGTGGCAACTGGTCATGGCCGAAGCGGCCGATGCCTGCGTGGACGCAACCGCTTACCAGCACAAGCGCGACGTGCTGTGCGCCGGCTTGAGCGCGGCTGGCTATGAAGTGAGCAAGCCCGAGGGTGGCTACTACGTCTTTCTCAAGACGCCCATTCCCGACGACGTGGCGTTCGTGGGTCTGCTGGTCAAGCAGGGCGTGCTGGCGGTTCCTGGCGCGGGCTTCGGCCGCAGCGGCTTCATCAGGCTGTCCCTGACCGTGCCGCTCGACACCATCGAACGTGCCTTGCCCGCTTTCCAGCGCGCGCTGCAAGCGGCGCAGGGCTAGAGCGCGCCTACCTTCGCGCGCAGGGTACCGTCATTCGATAGTCGTCCATCACGAAACCGGCGCCAATGTCGCTGGTCACGGACTCGGCGATGGTGAATCCCACACGCCCGTAAACGCGAATCGCCTTCAGGTTATTCTTGTTCACGTACAGCGACACCTCGCGCGCCCCCAGAGCCGCGGCGACGTCCATCACGTGGCTCAGGCTGGCCCGGCCCAATCCCCGCCCGTGCCGGTCCAGCCGAAGGTAGAGTTTGTGCAGCTTGACCAGCGCGGTCTCCGGCACGTGCGAATAGGAGAGAAAGCCGACGGCTTCGACGCCCTCGCGGATCAGTTCCCAACGGGTGCCAGCGCGCATCTCCTCGTCGATCGCCTCCGCCGAGTACATGCGGTCGAGCATGTACTCGATTTGCTCGATGGAAATGATCCCGGGAAAGTGGGCACGCCAGATCTCGCGCGCCAGCGCTTGCAGAACAGGAATGTCGCTGGGCGTGGCGCGGACGAAAGTGACGTTCGACATGATGGGCTTCCTAGGGCGCCGGTGCGAAGTAGCGATTGATCGGGTCCATCGATCGATAGGCGGTGATCTCGCGATAGCCGTGCAGAGTGAAGTACTCGCTGATGGCGCGGCCGTGCTCGGCCGAGTGAATCTCGACGCAAGCCAAAGCGGGCTGATAGCGGCCGATCGAGAACCCGGCCAGAGCAGCCGGCTCGGCGCCTTCGATGTCGAGCGACAGGAAGTCGACATGCGCGACGCCTTCGCGCGCGAGCAAGTCATCCAGCGTGATGGTGGACACCTGCCGCTTCTGGTAGTTCCCGCCGCGCGGATCGTCGCCAGTTCCCGACGAGAAGTCCTTTTCCTGACTGACATAGAAATCGCGCGCACCGCCGCTCTTGTCGCCGACGAAATAGGAAAGGAAGCGCGTGGCCGGCCGCAATCGAGCGTAGTCGGCGGCGTATTCGGCCAGCGCATCCACGGCGATCCCGCGCCAACCCAGGTGCTTTTCCAAATAGTACGTGGTGCTGTTCTTCACCGGATCGCCGGCGCCCACGTCGAAAAACACGCCATCGCGGCGATCGTCGAAGAAGGCGCGGATCAGCGTCTCCTCGTCATCCTGTGAATAGAGCGCGTCGCCGAAGCGTGCGTGCAGCGCCGCCGGATCGACCTTGCTGGGCAAGCGATGCACCTTGGCGTCTTTCGCGCTACAAGCGCTGCTGGCCACGACGACGCCCGCCATCCACAGGCAAACCACGCCGCCTAGGCAAAGCGGCTTCGAACCGCGCCAGGCCAACCGTTCAACTCCAGATGCCAGGAATGGATTGGCCACAGAAGGCGCAGTGTCCGGACTTCAGGTTGACCGACTGCACGTGAAAGCCGTGGCGAGCCACCACCACGTTGTGACAGCGCGAGCAGTAGGTGTGCTCGCCCTCGATGCCGGGCACGTTGCCGGTGTAGACGTAGTGCAGTCCCTCGCCCAGAGCGATGTCACGACAGCGGATCAGCGTCTCGAAGGGCGTGGGCGGCTCGTTCTTCATCTGGTACTGCGGTGAAAAGCGCGTGAAGTGCACGGGCACGTCCACGCCAAGATGGGCCTTCACCCAGCGGCACATGTCGCGGATCTCGGGCTCGCTGTCGTTGGCGCCCGGAATACACAGGTGCACCAGTTCCAGCCAGACCCCGCTTTCGTGCACCGTCTCGATGGTCTTCAACACCGGCGCGAGTTTCCCCTTGCACAGCTTGCGGTAGTAGTCCTCGGTGAAGCCCTTGAGATCGATCTTCACCGCGTCGAGGACCTTGCACGCCTCTTTCATCGGTTCCACTTCGCCCGAACCGCCCGTGACCATGGTGGTGCGCACGCCCAGCTTTTGGGCCGCGACCGCGGTGTCGATGCAGTATTCGAGAAACACGATGGGCTCGGAATAGGTGAAGGTCACGCAGGCGCCTTCCGCCTGCGCCCGCCGCGCGACTTCCTCGGGCGGCATCCAGTGCCAGTCCACCTCCTCGGGACGCGACTGCGAGATGTCCCAGTTCTGGCAACACTTGCATTCCAGGTTGCAGCCCGCGGTGGCGAGCGAAAAGGCGCGGCTGCCGGGCAGGAAATGAAAGAGTGGCTTCTTCTCGATCGGATCCACGTGCACGGCACAGGGCTGGCCCCACACCAGGGTCAGGTACTCGCCGCCGCGGTTTTCGCGCACGCCGCAGAAGCCGCGCTCTCGATCCTCGACCAGGCATTGCTTGGGGCAGAGCTGGCATTGCACCCGCTTGTTGTCCAGCTTCTTCCAGAAGCGCGCCGGGTGCGGCCGCGGCGTCTCGCCCGCGCGTGCCGGCCGTGAACGCAAGAAGGCCAAACCACCCAACGACCCTCCCACCGCCAATGCACAGCCCGAACCGGCGCAACCCCGAACGAAATCCCGACGAGAGAAGTTCATGATCAGACCTCGATTGACACCACGTCGATGGCTGCGCGATCACCCACGCCCAGGCCCAGCTTGGCGCTGGTTTGAATGTGGGTCGGCGCCAGATCGACCTTGTCGAGCGCTGGCAGGCCGCGCTTGCGGCGCAAGTCCTCCAGCAGCTCCAATCCCACGACGTCGATTGCCACGGGATCGACCGCGAACAGCAAAGCATTGGCTACCTCGGCCATGCCCGGCTGGTAGCTGGGGCCGTTGTCAACCACAGGGCGAAGCGCGTCCATTACAATCAGGCGCTGCTTCTTTCGGATCGCGGGCAAGGCATTGACCTCGGCAATGTAGGGGTCGCACTTATCGAGGTGCATCTTGTTGGGATTGTGAATGCAGCCGAATTGGTTCTTCAGCGCGCCCGACATTCCCGACAGCATGTGTTGTTTGAGCACGGGCAGATTCAGGACCGTATCCACGCGTTCGGTGAGCACGCGCGCCAGCCGGGAAGCCGACGACGGCATGACAGTCGGCTCCTCCTCGTAGCCAAGTGCTTCGTTGCCAGTGCAGCGGTAGCTGTCACCGCGCTCATTGAGCTTGAAGCCCGACGCGGTCAGGTCAGAGGCGAAACGATCAAAGGCGACTTGCTGATGGCCGCCAATGTCCATTTGCTGCAACAACGCCGATAACTCGTCGACCAATTCCACATGGGTGGCCGCATTGCGGCCGGCCAGTCCATTGATCTTCAAGCCCACTGTCTCACCCGGCCGGAAGTACCGGCGCAATCCGGCCACAGCATCCCGCGTGCCCGCCAAAGCCGCAAGACCTGCGCCCAGCATGGCGCGCATAGCGCCTCGGTCGGCATCGTAGCCGTGAGTCAGGGGCTGCTTGGCTCGCACCACCACCACGCGCGGATTTAACGGCGGCGCCGGTTGATTCGCGGCAGTCGCGCTGGCCGGCGCGCTGCTGGGTGAATTCTCCGCTGGCCGCATGCTGCCACAAGACGAACTGCACCCGGTAGCCACCGCTGCCAGCGAGCCCATGGTGAGCAGAAATTGTCGACGGTCAGCGTCGATTCGTTCCCCAGACACAGCAAAAGCATAGCCTGCAAAACCGGGAGACGCCGGGGCAAAGATCGTGACGTTCTACTTGAATTCCCCTTCCGAAAAGACGATCGCCTCGTACACTTGATACTCGGCCTTCTTCCACGCGTCGGCGGGCAGCCCGGCCTTCTGGGCCAGGTGGCGCAGGGTGGTTTCGCGATCCCAACCCTGCTCCGGCGCCACCTGCGGCAAGAAGGTGGCGCGATTCCATCCCACTGATAGGATCATGCCGTGGCGACCGATCACGATCTCGTCGGCGCTCTTCACCGGCCGCGGGGGCGTGAGCACTGAAACTTCGACCGTGATGAAAGGCAGTTCCTCGACGGTGACCGAGTGGGGAAAGCGCGTGTCCTCCAGGGCGGCGCTGGCCGCGCGACGGGCCACCACGTCGTACACCGACGAGCTTGGCTCCAGGGTGCCGATGCAGCCGCGCAGCTCATCGCCCTTCCCCGTGCATGTGCCGTCGGAGCCGCCCTTGCACTTCAATGTGACGAACGCGCCGGCCTTGCGCTCCAGCGACGGCGTCACGGGAATGGAGGCGATGCCATTGGGATCGAAGCGCCCCTTGCGCACCGACGCCTCGAGCGACAAACGTGCCAGGCGCAGCAGGGTGCGCTTGTCGTCGTCCGCGAGCGGGAACGCGCTCTCGCCAGCCTCGCGTGCCTCATCGAGCTTCGACTCCTCGCGCCACTTGCCCGTGAATGCCATACCTATATATGTCACGCTGCTGGACCAGTCGGAAGTGACGTCGCCTGACGTGTAGTGACTCACGACGTGGGGCTTGCTGCCCGGAAAACGGCCCAGCAGTTCCAGCAGCAAAGCAATGGGGTGCAGACCGCAGATGGTGGTGCCCGTTTTCTCGGCGTAGGCGAGCAGGCCGGGCCGACTCAGCTTGGTGATCTGATCGATGGACCCTTGATCGAGCCGCGCCAGGCGGGCCTGCAGATCGCCGGGGCCGTCGGGGATCTCGTATCCGTAATTCGCGCCCCGGTGGGTGAAGTCGCTGGAGGCCACCACGACGGTGTGGCTGTCCACGATCTCGGCCAAAGCCGCGGCCAGATCCACATAGTCCCGATCGCTCATGTGGCCCACCAGGATGGGAACCAGAGCGAACTTGGGCAGGGCGCGCTGGAGCAGGGGAAGCTGGATCTCCAAGGAATGTTCGCCCTCTTCCGCGCGCATCACGCTGCTCACCACCGGGCTGCGCCGCAGCCGAGCCACGGCCTTGCCATCCACTGGCACCAGGCCGAGCGGCGTCTCGAAATCGGTCACGTCGGGAATCGAGGCGCCGCGCAGCGGATAGTGGTGCGAGATGGCCAGCAGCACCACCCGGCGGACATCCTGACCGCGCAGCAGCAGGTAGTTCGCCGCCGCGGCCTTGCCCGAGAAGCGATAGCCCGCGTGCGGCGATATGAGCGCGATGATCTTGCCGTCGATCTTGGGCGGCTTGGCCTCGGCAAACAGCCCGTCCACCTCGGCCGCCAGTTGGTCCTTGTTCTCCGAGTACCAGGAACCGGCCATCTGCGCGCGCCGGATGTGGTGGGTTGCGTCCGACGCCGGGGCAGGAGCCGAGGCGGCGACAGCCGGTTGCGATGCGGGCGCGGGTGCGGCGGGCCGCGTCTCCAATTTCTTCAGGCAGCCGGCGCAACCGCCGACGAGAAAGGTCATCAGAAAGGCCACACACTTCATCGCGGAGTCCTCACAGTCCACAATCCTTGCCCTGCCCTGCCCCTCTGTCAACGTGCAGGCGCGGCGAGATTGACGGGCGTTGAAACCTGGCGCAAAGAACGCTAGTCCTTGGCGGCTATGGCTGACAACAAATTGAAAAAGTACGTGTGCGACGCCTGCGGCTACGAATACGATCCGGCCGTGGGCGATCCGGACGGCGGCATCAAGCCGGGCACGCCGTTCGAGGATCTGCCCGAGGACTGGGTGTGTCCGACCTGCGGCTTGGGCAAGGACAACTTTTCCCCCGCCTAGCGCGAAAAGGAGACACAGCCATGGCAGCGCGAACCCTGAAGCCCGGTGTTCATGCGGTGGGCGTCCTCGACTGGGACAAGCCGCTGTTCGACGACCTCATTCCGCTTCCCGACGGCACCAGCTACAACGCCTATCTGGTCAAGGGCCGCGACAAGGTGGTTCTGCTCGACACGGTCGACCGCGTCTTTGCCGACGAGTTGTTCGCCAACCTGGCTGCCGCGGGCGTGAGCAAGCTCGACTACGTGGTCGCGCAGCACGCCGAGCAAGACCATTCAGGCAGCTTGCCGGCAGTGCTGGCTCGCTTCCCCGAGGCCAAGGTGGTGACCAACCAGAAGTGCGCCGACCTGCTCAAGATGCACGTCCACCTGCCGGCCGAGGCCGTCACCCTGATCAAGGACGGCGACACGTTGGATTTGGGCGGGCGCGCCCTGCAGTTCATCTTTGCGCCCTGGGTGCACTGGCCGGAGACCATGTTCACCCATCTGCGCGAAGACAAGATCCTCTTCACCTGTGATTTTCTCGGCGCCCACCGCGCGACCAGCGACCTTTTCGCCGACGACGAAGCGCAAGCCTACCCGGCCGCCAAGCGCTACTACGCCGAGATCATGATGCCGTTCCGTGCGCGCCTGCCCGGCTACATCGCGAAGATCGAATCCCTGGGCGTGGACATGATCGCGCCCAGTCACGGCCCGGTGTATCGCCGACCGCAGTTCATCCTGGACGCGCACAAGGACTGGATCGCGGAGCCGCCCAAGAATCAAGCCGTGGTAGCCTATGTGTCCATGCACGGCAGCACCAAGATCATGGTCGACCGGCTGGTGGATGGGTTGATCGCCCGAGGCGTGGGCGTCACACGCATCAACCTGCCCACGATGGATCTCGGGCACATGGCCATGGCCCTGGTGGATGCGGCGACCGTGGTGATCGGTACGTCCACGGTGCTGGCCGGGCCGCACCCGGCCGCTGCGTCCGCCGCCTACGTGGCCAACATGCTACGGCCCAAGGCACGTTTCGCCACGGTCATCGGCTCGCTGGGTTGGGGCGGCAAGACCGTGGAGACCCTCAAGGGCTTGCTCGGCAATCTCAAGGTCGAGTTTCTCGATCCAGTCGAGATCAAGGGCCTTCCCACCGAGGCCGACCTGCAGGCCGTCGATAAGCTGGCGGCGACGATTCAGGAGAAGCACGCAACGTTGTAGCGGCGACTTCACCTACGAAATGTATCCCTTCTCGATCAGGTACTCACCCACCAGGATGGCGCCCTTGGCCGCGCCCATGCGGGTATTGTGCGAAACCAGGATGTACTTGATGCCGTTGGGCAGGGCGGAATCCTCGCGCAGGCGACCCACCACGGTGGCCATGCCGCCTGCCTCGTCGCGGTCCAGCCGCACCTGCGGGCGATAGGGATCCTCGCGGATCGCGATGAGGTGTTTGGGCGCCGAGGGCAGACCCAGGCCCGCCAGGTCGGCGCCGAACTCGCGCCACGCGGCCTTCACGTCGTCGAGATGGGTGGGACGCTTCAACTGGACGAAGACCGACTCGGTGTGGCCTTCCAGCACGTTCACTCGGGTGCAGGTGCAGGACACGGCCAGCGGCGCCGGCACGATGGCGTCCCCGACCAGCTTGCCCAGGATCTTGGTGGTCTCCTTCTCGACCTTCTCTTCTTCCTTGGGGATGTAGGGAATGATGTTGTCGAGAATGTCCATGGCGGTGACGCCAGGTGAGCGGCCCGCGCCCGAGAGCGCCTGCATCGAGGTCATGATCACGCGCTCGATGCCGAACGCGATGTCCAGCGGACGCAGGGTCATGGCCAGGCCCACGGTGGTGCAATTCGGGCCAGGGGTGATGAACCCCTTCCATCCGCGCTTCTTGCGCTGGACGTCGATGAGACCAGCGTGATCCCAGTTCACTCCGGGAAGAAAGATCGGCACGTCCGGCTCGTAGCGAAACGCGCTGGCAGTCGAGATCACGGGCACGGTGGCCGCGCACTTGGGCTCCAGTTCGCGCGCCACGTCCGCCTCCACAGCGGAAAACACCAGACGCACACCGTCGGTTGTCATGGTGGCCGAATCCTCGACCTTGAGCCCGGCCATCTCGTCGGGAAGCGGCTCTGTGCAGAACCAGCGCGAGGCACCCTTGTCGTCCTTGACCGCATTGGCCATGGTCTTGCCGGCCGAGCGACTGGACGCCGCGACCTTCACGACCTGGAGCATGGGATGCCCGGCCAGCGAAACCAGGAACTCCTGGCCTGCCAGCCCAGTGGCGCCAACGACAGCGACGGGAATGCGTGACGACATATGCAGTTGACCTCCGAGCAAGGAAATGTAGCAGACCCGGCGCTCGTGCCAAATCCGTTGTGGGGGCCGCTACGGGTGTGCGCCACGCTGGCGCATGGCCTCGTAGAGCAGGATCGCCCCGGCGGCCGAGGCATTGAGCGAGGAGACCTGCCCGCGCTGGGGAATCTGCACGACCCCCGCGCAGCGACGCGCCACGGCCTCACGCAGGCCGCGGCCCTCGGCGCCCACCACCAAACCCGTGGGGCCGACCAGTTCCGCCTGGGCCAAGGGCACGCCCCGCTCGGCGGCCGCGCCCCACACGCGCACGCCCTGCGATCCGAGCCAGTCGATCGTCCCGAGCAAGTTGTGAACCCGCGCGATGCGCATGCGTTCGCTCGCACCAGCCGAGGCCTTGACCACCGATCCGGTCACCGGCGCCGCGTGCTTGTCGGGGATGACCACGCCATGTGCGCCCAGCACCTCCGCGCTGCGCACCAGCGCGCCGAAATTCTGCGGATCGGTGATGCAGTCGAGCAGCAAGAGCAGCGGCGCCTCGGACGCCGCCTGCGCCGCGGCCAGCATGTCCGCGATGAGGGCGTAGCGATATTCGCCGACAATCGCCACCATGCCCTGATGAGCCGGCGCGCCAGCCAAGCCGGCCACCAGGGCGCGCGGCCGGATCTCGACGGCAATGCCACGATCCTTGGCCGCGGCCACGGCCACGTCGATCTCGTGCGAGCGGTGCCCCTCGGCAAGGTAAACCACGGCAACCTCGCGCGGCCGCGCCCGGCACAGCTCCTCGACCGGCCGTACACCGAACACGACGCGCGACGCTCGTTCCTCTGCCACGCGCCTACTTCCCGGCTGCTGCGATCTCGGCAACGATGCCGGCAAAGGCCGCTGCCGGGCTCGCGGCGTCGCGAATGGGCCGGCCCACGACCAGATAGTCCGCGCCGGCGGCGATGGCCGAGGCCGGCGTGGCCACGCGCTTCTGGTCGCCGACATCAGCGCCAGCCGGCCGTACTCCAGGCACCACCAGCAATAGCGACGGACACGCCTGGCGCACGTCCGCCACTTCCTGCGGCGAGCACACTACGCCTGCGATCCCGGCCTGGCTAGCCAGCCTCGCCCGTCGTACCACGGCCTCGCGCATGCTGCCGCCAATGCCATCGGCGCGGAGATCATCCTCGGCCAGGCTGGTCAACACGGTCACGCCCAGCAGCTTGGCCCGCCCTTGCGCCGCCTGAGCCGCGTGCTTCATCATGGCCAGGCCACCGGCGGTGTGCAGGGTCAGCAACTCGGCGCCCAGGGCCATGGCCGAGGACACCGCGCGCGCCACGGTTTCCGGGATGTCGTGCAGCTTGAGGTCGAGAAAGACCTTGCCTCCGCGCCTGCGCACCGCCTCGATGGCCCGCGCGCCCTCGGCCACGAACAGCTCCAGACCGACTTTGTAGAAGACCGGCTGGCTCTCCAGCCGGTCGAGAAAATCGCCCGCCGCTTTCAGGTCAGGCACGTCCAGTGCGACGATCACACGCTCGCGCGCCGGAATCGCGCCCGCGCTCACGCCAGCCCCCCTGCCCGTTCGCGCTCGACCTTCTCGGTCACCACGCGCGCGACGTCCTCGATCTTCACCTTCACCACCTCGGGCGACCGCCGCGCCTTGAGCTCGACTGCGCCATCGGCCACGCTCTTCTTTCCCACGGTGATCCGATACGGCATCCCGATGAGATCCGCGTCCTTGAACTTCACGCCCGGTCGCTCGTCGCGATCGTCGTACAGCACGTCTACGCCCGCCCTCTGCAATTCGTCGTGCAGGCGCTCGGCCACCGCGGTCACCTGCGCGTCGCCAACCTGCAAGGAAAGCAGGCTGACCTCGAAGGGCGCGATGGGCACGGGCCAGATGATGCCGTCGGCGTCGTGGTTCTGCTCGATGGCCGCAGCCGCGATGCGGGTCACGCCGATACCGTAGCAGCCCATCACCATCGGCTTCTCCTTGCCGTCGGTGTCGAGGAAGTTGCACTTCATGGGCGCCGAGTACTTGGTGCCCAGGAAGAACACCTGCCCCACCTCGATGCCGCGGTAGCCGGTGAAATGGCCGTGTTCGCAGCGCGGGCAAGCGTCGCCCAGCGCCGCCTGGCGGAAGTCGCCACACTGGGTGGGCACAAAATCGCGCTTGGACACCACATTGCGCAGGTGCAGGTCCGCGGCGTTCGCGCCGCACACGAAGGATGGCAGCGCGCACACCTCGTGGTCGCAGTAGATGGGAATGCGCAGCCCTACCGGGCCGGCAAAGCCGACCGGAGCGGCGGTGACTTCTTCCACCGCCTTGTCCGCGGCCAGAACCAGATCGGTGCAGCCCAGGGTGCGCTTCACCTTGACGTCGTTGGCGACCCGATCCCCGCGCACCAGCACCGCCACCGGCTTTCCGTCGGCCAGGTAGATCAGCGTCTTCACCAGATCCTGCGCCTTGCAACCGAGGAAGGTCGAAACCTCCTCGATGGTGCGCTTGCCCGGCGTCGCCACTTTCTCGACTGCAGCAGCCGTCGCAGCCGCAGCCGGGGCCGGCGCCGCCAAGCGCGCCTTGGCCTCTTCGACATTGGCGGCGTAGTCGCACTTGTCGCAAGCTAGGATGGCGTCCTCGCCGGTCTCGGTCAGCACCTGAAACTCGTGCGACTGCGAGCCGCCGATGGCGCCGGTGTCGGCCTCGACCGCGCGGAAGGCCAGGCCGCAGCGGGTGAAGATGCGCGTGTAAGCGTCGTACATGTTCTTGTACTCGCGCAGGGCATCTTCCTCGCTGGTGTGGAACGAATAGGCGTCCTTCATGATGAACTCGCGCCCGCGCATCAGGCCGGCGCGCGCGCGCAGTTCGTCGCGGAACTTGGTCTGGATCTGAAACAGGGTGAGCGGCAACTGCCGGTAGCTGCGCACGTCGTGGCGGACCAGATCGACGATCACTTCCTCGTGCGTGGGACCGATGACGAAGTCCGCGCCCTTGCGATCCTTGAAGCGAAGCAGTTGGTCGCCGTAGTGATCCCATCGCCCGGACTCCTGCCATAGCTCGCCCGGAATGACCGCGGGCAAAAAAACTTCCTGCGCCCCGGCCCGGTTCATCTCCTCGCGAATAATGCGCGAAATCTTCTGCACAACGCGCCAGCCGAGCGGCAGAAACGAATAGATGCCGGCGGCCAGTTTCCGCAGGTATCCGCCGCGCACCATCAAAATGTGGGATGGCACTTCAGCCTCGGCAGGAGCCTCCTTCAGCGTCGGGATCAGGGTCTTTGAAATTCTCATTGCGCCGAGTTTCATAACACACGCGGGGCAGGCCGCGGCAGATGTCGCAGACGCAGGCCCGTTGCGTTACACGATTTCTTCTGTCCGAGCCCAGGCGGATCTGGGAAAATGTTGTCGTAGCTTCTGGGAATAGCTTCTCGTTCACAAAGGTTGGGAAGGCGAGGTGGCGACGTGGAGAATGGCGCCGCCGAAGAAGAATGAGGGAGGGAGACGATGCAGCTACGGCACATCCGTCCGGGATCGGTTGACTGGAACGATGCAACCAACGAGGGAGGAGAAGCAAACCTGGCCCGCCTGAGCCCCGAAGAAGTGAAGAAGCTTCGCGCGGTCATGGCAGTCGAGGGTTTGCCCGAAGAGGAGACAAAGACGCGAACGCGACGTCCGCCCCGGCAGAACTAGAAGTCGGCGGCCGATGATCTGAAGATTCGGGGCGGAACCCTGGACGGTTCTGTGGCCCACGGCGGGCACCGACGAGAAATGTCCGCCAACGCCCGGGCACCATGGGCGTTGTGTTCCCGTGCGATCTGCGGATCGCGCGGGGCTGCGGGGCGGAGCACTGGCCTTGGGTGACCGCAGGTCGCCCTGTTCTCCCCTCTTGACGGAAAAACCGACGTGATTATTTGGGCGCGCAGCGAGGCTGAATCGCAGCTTCCATTCGGACAACTAGCCAAAGGAGGTACCCATGCTCGTTAGAAGGGTCTGGCCCTCGCGGCCGACGTTCGATCCCCCCTTCGCCGACTTCGATAGTCTGCGGCGCGAGATGCTTCGCAACGGCATCCTCACCGTCACGCTGCCCAAGGCCGAGGAAGCCAAGCCCCGGCAGATCGTGGTGAAGACATGAGTGCGCCCAAGGGAAAGGAGGAAACCACCATGGCAAGGGACACCAGCAAGGAGATCCAGAAGGCCGACAAGCCGGGCGTGCCAGCCGTTCCCGAGCAGACGCGGACGGGCCCCGTCTTCACGCCCTCCGTCGATATCTTCGAGAATGACACCTCGATCACGGTGTTGGCAGACATGCCGGGCGTGAAGGCTCCGGATCTCAATATCGATCTCCGCGAAAGCGTGCTCACGCTCACCGGCCGGGTTACGGCCCCAGAAGGCGAGAAGGAGTCGGACGTCCTCCGTGAGTACCAGACCGGGACCTTCTTCCGCCAGTTCACGCTCGCGGAAAGCATCGATCAGGCCAAGATCGATGCCAAGCTCACCGACGGCGTGCTCAGGCTCGAGCTGCCCAAGGTCGAGAAAGCTCGGGCGCGCCAGATCACGGTGCGGACCGGCTGATTCCTGTCTGGGTCATCTTTCTCAAGTGCTGCTGACCGGGAGGAGTCAGCTACATGGAAAGGAAGACGTACTACATGATCCTCGGTGTCTCTGATACCGAGACTCCCAGAGGCATACGCGCGGCCTATCGCGACCTCGCCAAAAGGTTCCATCCCGATGTGGCGGGAGCGGAGGCCACGCGTGCCTTCCAGGAAATCACCGAAGCCTACGACGTGCTGTCGGATCCCCAGCAGCGCCGCGCCTACAACCGCGAACTCGAGCAGGCGGAGAACGGTGATGTGGCTGTAGACAGCCGCGCAACACCACTGGTCCGTGAGCCGGTCAGCGTCCTCGGAAATCCGCAAAGCATCCGCCCTTCGTTCGAAGCGATGGTCGACCGGTTTCTGCGGAACTTCAGCGGTCTCGGGGTTCCCAAGTCCGAACGTCTGGAGGATCTCAATTTCGAAGTGCACCTCACGCCCGAGGAGGCGTGGCGCGGGTGTGTGGTGCCCATCGGCGTTCCGGTATTCAGTCAGTGCCCGGAGTGCGGCGGTTCCGGGCGCGACTGGATGTCGCCTTGCGCGTTTTGCCAGCAACAAGGGATGATTGAAGACGAGCAGATGGTTGACGTCGACATTCCGCCCATGTCGCCCTCGGGCTCGATCTTCGAGATTCCGCTTCAGGGCCTAGGTATCCACAACTTCTATCTTCGTCTCCAGGTCTTTGTGGGGACGCAGCCCGATTGAACAAGCAAAGGAGGAATCACCATCAACACCCTCATCCGCGTGGGCGCGGGCGGTGCCTACGGTTTCGCCGTTCCCATGAACGCGCGAGTGGCGTAGAACCGACCCATGCGCGCATGGGTGCTCACGGCTTTCTTGCTCGCTGGCTGCGCTAGCGGGCAGGTGCAGGCCCGCCAGGAGAGCTTTGTCCCCACTTCGCCCGATGCAAGCGCGCCCGACGCGGGCGTGCCGCGAGAAGATCGCGGGGGTGACGCGGATTTCCGCGCGGCCGCCAGCAAGGCCTTCGTCGCGGATCCAGCCACCGCGCGTGGTGCCCTGGAGGCCTTCCTGGTCAACCATCCCGACCATCGCCAGCGTCCGGCTGCGCTTGCCCTTCTGGCGCGCGTCCAGATCGTTTCCAGTGACGAGGCCGGCGCGAAGGTCACGCTGGAGAAAGCTGGCGCGGGCGCAAGAACGCCCGACTTCGACTTCCTTCTCGGAATCGCCGCCAGCCGACTGGGTAACGCCGTCATGGCGGTGGCGTTGCTGCGTCAGTTTCTCGCGTCCGGACCGCCGCTGGTCGGAGGTCTGACCGACCCCGATGCGCCGCTGCTTCTGCGCGCGGCTGCGGCCGAGGCCCTGGCCGGGACCGGAGATCCAGTTGCGGCCATCGAGCAGTGGGAAGAGTACCGCAGCGTCGACGGGACCCGGGAGAACGAGCGCGCCTATGCCCGCCGCCGCGCCGAGGAACTGGCCGAGAAGATTCCCGGCGAGGCCGCTCTGTCCGCCCTGAATGGTCCTCGCTCTCCCTTCGTGCGCGCCATGCTCGGGGCGCACGCCGTGGCAGCGTTGCGCGCCCGGGGCGACGAAGCCGGCGCCGTCAGGCTGGAGCAAGACATCGGCCTCACTCGGCGCAAGCTTGGATTTGATCCGCCCCTGCAAGGGTCGGCGTCCGGCGATCCGCTTCGCCTCGGCCTGGCGGTTCCCCAGTCGGGAGCGCAAGCCCGGCTGGGCGAGGTGGTTCTGCGCGGGGCAATGCTGGTGATGGCCGATCCCATGCCCTCGGGCGAGCCGTCCTCGTATCAACTCCTGGTGCGCGACGCCGCTGCTCCCGCCGAGCGTGCCGGGACCGCGGGCGTGGGTGCGGCGGCCTGGTCGCTGGCGCGCGAGGAATCGGTCATCGGTCTTCTGGGCGCGCCTGATCCGCGCGGCATCGAACTGGCCGCGCGCGACGGCGTGCCTTTCCTGCTGCTCGACGAGCATGCGCCGGGTTCCCGCACCACCGCGTTCCAACTGGTCCACGCGCCCGAGTCACGCGCCACTGCGTTGGCGCAGCGGGCGCTGGCGCTGGGGGCGCGCCGCTTCGTGGTGCTGGGGCCGGACAGCGCCTCGGGCAAGCGCCTGGCCGGCGCCTTCAAGAATGCCCTGACGGCCGGTGGTGGCACGCTGGTCGCGCACGTCACCTATGTCGCGGGCGCCACGTCTTTCTCCGCGCAGGTGAATGAGCTGCGCAGGCTTGCCTTCGATGCCCTGTTTGTGCCCGACGAGGCCGCGCGCCTGGAACTCATCGCACCGGCCCTGGCGGTGGCTGACATCTGGCCCCGTCGGCCGCGCATACTGGTGGCGCCCTCGTTCGACCACCGCACCGACCTCCGGCCGGCGCGAGCTTCTCTTGCTCTCCACCGCCCTGAGCCTCTCCGAGCGACTGCTCCGCAACGCCGAACGCTACGTCCAGGGCGCCATGCTCTGTCCTGGCTACTACCCGGCCGAGGACACGCGCAGCGGAAACTTCGTGGCCCGCTTCCGCGATGTCTATGGCAGCAACCCGACCGCTGCTGACGCCTACGGGTACGACGGCCTGTCCATCCTGCGCGGGGCGGTCGAGCGTGGGGCGCGCACGCGCGCCGATGTCCTGCGCCTGATCTCCAGCGGGCGTTTCGAAGGGATGACCGGCGACATCCGTTTCGGTCCTGACCACGGCCGCGTCGATCCGCCCCTCGTCTATTTCGTCGACGGCGACAGCATCCGTGTGTTGAAGTAGCGCGGATATGGTAAGCCCATCTGGTGCCTGCGCGGGAAGAACCCGATCTGCTGCGTTCCATCGAACGCGGTGAAATCGCGCCCCTGTACTGTCTGCATGGCCCGGAGCGCTTTCTCGTCGACCGCTGCGTGGCGGTCTTGCGCCGCAAAATCCTGGGAGCAAGGGGGGAAGACACCTCGGGGCTCAACTGCGAACTCTTCGACCTGAAGGAGGTTGCCCTGGTCGAGGTTCTGGCAGCAGCCCGCACCCTACCCATGTTTGCCAAGCAACGCCTGGTGATCGCCCGCGGCCTGGAGCAGGTAAAGGCCGACGCCCTCGAACCGCTCGCGGCTTACGCCGCCCACCCCAATCCCAGCACCTGCCTGGTGCTGCTGGCCGAGAAGGTCGACGGCCGCCTGCGCGCCTTTCTGGCGTTGCGGCGCGCAGGATACCTTCACGAATTCGCGCGGCTCAAGGATCGCGAGTTGGGCCCGTTCATCGCCCGTGAAGCCAAGACACGCGGCATGACCATCGACAGCGATGCGGCCGAGGCGCTGGCCGACGCGGCCGGCCCCGATCTGGGCCGTCTCATGCAGGCGCTGGAGCAATTGCAGATCTACGCCGGCAAGGCCGCTCGCATCAGCCGAGCCCAGGTCGAGGATCTGGTGCCGGAATCGCGCGAGCGAAACGTGTTCGAACTGACCAAGGCCATCGGCACGGGCGACACTCGGCGGGCGCTCGACCTGATCACCAACATGCTCCGCAACCGCGAGCCGCCCCTGCGTATCCAGGCCATGTTGCTGCGCCAGCTTCGGCAAACCTGGCGCGCGAAAGAGCTGGCCGCTGCGAACGTGCCCCGTGCCGAGATGGCTGCGGCGGTGGGACTGCCGCCCTTCTTCCTCGACGACGTGCTGGTTCCCGCGCGGCGCATGTCCGAGGCTGCCCTTCGTCGCAGCTTCGAACGCCTGTACCAGGCCGACCGCGCGCTCAAATCGTCGCGCGTGGATCCCGAGATCCAGTTGACCCGCCTGGTGCGCCAGTTGGCGGAAGAAGCAGCGCCCCGGCGTGCGGGGACTGTCTGAATCCAGGGCAAATCGCGACAGTTGACGCGCGCTCGATCCTCCGACATTGTTGCGGTCCATGATGCGAGGGGGACGAGGCCACCGGTTCGTGCCAGGTTTCCGTGTTCTGGGAATTGCCGAACCGAGGGTAGCGCCGGCCTAGCCGCCGGGAGATGGCTGTGTTTTGGAAAAGAAAGGAAATCGCATGAAGAGTGGAAAAAACACGTTGTTGCTGAGTTCGGGTGTCTTGACCGCAGGATTGCTGGCTGCTCTGGCCGGCGGCGCGCCCAGGTACGCGATGGCCGCCGAGGCTAGCCCGGCAAACAAAGCCGCTGTCGACGAAACGCCGCTCGATCAGCCGTTCGAGATCGGGATCTTTGGTGGCCTGCATTTCTACGACAAACAAAGCGGCCTCGGCCGCTACGTGGGCTCTCCCGAAGGCTATTCGCCTGACTTGGGCGGGGCTTTCGGTCTGCGCCTGAGCTACAACATCATTCCCTGGGTGGGCGTCGAACTCGAAGGCATGATCTCGCCCACCCACACGCGTTACACCGACGCCAGCGGCGGCACGCGCGAGATCATTGTCGGCTACCGCGGGCAGGTGATTGGGAACTTCATCCACACCGGCTACGTTCGGCCCTTCGCCCTCGTCGGGTGGGGCGCGCTGTCGGAGTTCCCCAAGAGTTCTCCCGGTCCGAACGGCGAACCTTTCAAAGACACCGATGACATGTTCCACGTTGGCGTGGGCTCGAAGTTCCCGATTGTCGACAACTTCGGGCTCCGCCTCGACGGCCGCATCATGTTCCCGCCCGCCGCGTTTGTGAACAGCAGCAAGTACAACGAGGGGCACTTCCACGCCCCCGATTACGAGATCCTGCTGGCCGCATACCTGGCGTTCGGCGGGACTCGGCCTACGCCCCCGCCGCCCCCGCCGCCCCCGCCGCCTCCGCCGCCCAAGGACACCGACGGCGACGGCATCCCCGACGTCAACGATGCCTGCCCGACCGAGCCAGGCCCCAAGAGCGATGATCCCGCGAAGAACGGCTGCCCGCTGCCCAAGGACACCGACGGCGATGGCATCCTCGACGTCAACGATGCCTGCCCGACCGAGCCAGGCCCCAAGAACGACGATCCCACGAAGAACGGCTGCCCGCCGCCCAAGGATACCGACGGCGATGGCATTCCGGACAACATCGACAAGTGCCCGAACGAGCCCGAAACCTTCAACGGCTACCAGGATGAGGATGGATGTCCGGACGAGGTGCCCGCCGCCCTGAAGAAGTTCACCGGCGTTATCGAAGGGATCACCTTCAAGACCAATTCCGCCAACCTCACCAAGAAGTCCTACGATGTGCTCGACAAAGCGGTCCAGGTCCTCACGGACTACCCCGACACCAGGATCGAGATCAGCGGTCACACCGACAACGTCGGAAAGGACGAGCACAACAAGGAGCTGTCGCAGAAGCGCGCAGATGCGGTCAAGGAGTACTTCGTCAACAAGGGCATCAAGGCCGAGCGGCTGACCGCGATCGGATACGGCCCGGAGAAGCCCATCGCTGACAACAAAACCAAGGCGGGCAAGGCAAAGAACCGCCGAACCGAGTTCAAGCTCCTGACTGGAAACTAGCTGGAGCCTGTCGGGCTGGGCCGGCCGAAAGGCCGGCCCGCGGCTCGCCAACCTGCGCCACCGCCCCGGACGGCCCGCCGCCGGACTACTTGGCCAGCGCGTTGACCGCGACGGTCAGCCGCGACACGTGACGCGAGCTGGTGCGCTTCTTGATCGCGCCACGCCCGCCAAGCCGGGTGATGAGCGTGGTCGCTGACTTGAGCAGTTCACCTGCCTGCTTCGCGTCCTTGGCCGCAACCGCGGCTCGCAGCTTCTTCACTGCCGTACGCATCGCCGCCTTCTGGGCTGAATTGCGCGCCTGGCGCTTGATGCGCTGTCGGTTCTTCTTCTCGGCTGACTTTATATTGGCCATTGGGAAAGGGTCGCATTTTGCGGAGCCGCCCGGCCGCTGTCAAGCAACACAGCATTCGGGCACGCCGATTACCGGCGCCGGGTCACTTGTCGATGTCGCCGGCAGGCGCAGGGGCACCAGGGGACGGCACGGTGATGTTCTGCTGCGCAGCGCGCCGGTCGCCGGGCTTGAAGACCTCTTTGCCCGTAATGCGATCGATCACGTTGTCGTTCTCGTCGCGATCCGATTCCTTGCCCCCGACCACGCTGTCGATCATTGAACCCTTGGGCTGGGCAGCTTCGATCGCCTTGCGCGCGGACGCCATGCGTTGCTCGACGCTGTTGTCGTACAAGACCAGGCAGTACACGTCATAGAACTCGGATCGATCCACCAGCTTGAGCCCGTCACCGGTGCTCGACCGCCAGAGCAGGTGATCGAGCTTCCTCTCCTTGACCCCGAGATAGCTCTGGTTGACGTAGACCTCTTGTGCCTTGCCGAACTTCGTCTGCATGGCGACACCGAAGTCCTTGAAGTTCTTTCCCTGCAGCATCTCCTTGTCGAAGGCAATGAACATCTTGTACAGGCTGTCGTGGTCGAAGAAGAAGTAGCGGGTGGATTTCTCCTCTTTGGTGAAGAGCATCGACTGGCCCTGTCCCTGCACGATCTCTTGGTCGATGATCGACACGTCCCACGGGCCCTTCTGGCCATCGAACTTGACCACGTTCTTCTTCATCGCCGCGATCTCGTCGCGCATCGCTTTGCGGAACTTGTCGTTCCGGCTCGGGTCAGCGGTGGTCGCGGCGATCCTGTCCTTGTACGACGCCTCGATGCGCGCGCTGATCTTGTCGATAACCTGCTGCATTGTCATCGCCCATTTGTACTCGCCCCTGATCTCGCTGATGGCGTCAGCCTTGGCCACCGGAGCAGGCCCGCGGGCCTTCTCCTCCTTGGCCTTCTTTGCCTTGGCCGCCGTCGCATGCTGTGCGGTCGCCAACACCAGCAGCCCTGCCACCAAGGAAACACCGAGCTTCTTCATCTGGAATTCTCCTCTGCGTCTACGCCCGTGCCGCCCCTTTGGGCCTCGAGCAAGGGCGAACATGGTCCGTGGGCGGTACTTAGTAGCCTTCTAGCACTGCCGGCCTGGTTTCGACAATCGACAAAGCCGAGAAGCGCTAGTTCGGCGCATCGGTACGCGCCTGGCTTCCCCGCTGCGTTGCGGCTGCAGCCCTGGGACCGTCGCCGCCCGGCTCGGCCCCTCCCTTGACGGCCGTTTCCATCAGGTCGTCCACGCTTTCCGCACGCTCCGCCTTCGAGGAAACCCGCTCGCCTGGGGCCGGCCTGTACCAGTCGGCCTTGCCCGTGCGCAGGTCCTCGCGCGCATTCCCGGAGTACGCAGCGCCCTCGCCCGGCCCGGAGTAGTCGATCCAGAACGCCGACGGCCCTTTGCGCACGTCCAGGTGAACAAAGGATGAATTGGGATAGAACCCGACGCCCACGTGATCGAACGTGTGGCGCAGGTACTCGCGCAGGGTCGCGTTGGGTATACCTGCGAGGCGAAAATCGCAGGCCAGTCCCTTCTTGTGGGGACTTTTCGGGTTGCGCGCGACCTTGGGGTTGCGGTAGCCGGAGATGACTTCCAGACGGTGCCCGGCAAAATGTCGCCCCGTCTGATAGAGCAAGCGCGGCAGGCGCGGGTCGATCTTGTGCTGGGTGTTGGTGTGGTGACAGCGCATGAAGCGCTGGAATCGCTTCTGCCAACCCACGATGGGACGGCCGCGCTCATCGGCAAAGCGCAACACGAAGGACTCCTTGGTGTTGATCTGGAAGAGGTCGACTGGTGGATTGCGCAGCGGCTTGATCTTCTTGACCGAGGTTGAGGACTTCTTGACCGAGGTCGAGGACTTCGTCGTTCCGACGGCTTTAGGCGAGGCGGGCCGCGTGCCGGTTCCGCCGTCAGGCGCGCGAACCGGCGCAGCAATGACGATGCTGGAAAGAGAAACAATCAGGAGCGCAAGCGCCGCGCGGTGTACAGCCACGACCCCTAATCATGGGCGGCCGGATCGGCCATCCGTCAACTTCTTTCGCAATTCAGCCAGCAGATCCCAGGCCGCACGAGGTGACAGGCCCTCAAGATCGGCGGCCCGAAGCGCGGCCACGACCTCCCGCTCATTCGCGACATCCGGCTCCGGCACAGCGTCCGACAGGGACTTCTGCCCGCGCGGCTCGAACAGCCCGAGTTGGGGCGCCTCGCCCTGGCCAGGCAACGCCGGGTGCGGCTCGTCAGGACGGCGCGGGCTGGCGGCGCCGAGTTGCAAGCGTTCAAGGATGGCGCGGGCTCGCCCGACCACCGCGGGCGGCAGGCCAGCGAGCTTGGCTACCTCGACGCCGAACGACCGGCTGGTTCCGCCCGGGGTCAGCTTGCGCAGGAACACGACCTCGCCCTGCCATTCGCGCGCAGCCACGCTGACGTCGTGCACGCGCGGGTGCGAATCGTGCAGGTCGCACAGCTCGTGATAGTGGGTGGCGAACAGCGTGCGCGCACCGACCACGTCGTGCAGGTGCTCGGCCACGGCCCAGGCGATGGAAACGCCGTCGTAGGTCGACGTCCCTCGCCCGATCTCGTCGAGGATGATCAGGCTCTTGCGGGTCGCGTGGCGCAGGATGTGCGCGGTCTCCCGCATTTCCAGCAGGAAGGTGGATTCGCCGCGCGCCAGGTTGTCGCCCGCGCCCACGCGGGTGAAGACGCGGTCGCACAGGCCGATGCGCGCCGCGCGCGCGGGCACGAAGCTGCCCGCCTGGGCCAGGATCACCGACAAGGCGGCTTGGCGAATCAGCGTCGACTTGCCCGCCATGTTCGGTCCGGTCACCACGAGAATCTGCTCGCGCTCGGTATCCAGGCGCAGGTCGTTGGGCACGAAGCCCCCGGTGGCCGCCAGCCGTTCCACCACCGGGTGCCGGCTGTCCCACAGCTCCAGCACCTCGGAATCGTCGACCACGGGCCGGCAATAGCCGTGGCGGTGGGCCTGCTCTGCCAGTGCCGCGACCACATCGGCCGCAGCCACCCGGCCGGCCAGCTCCAGCACGCGCGAGGCCGCCGCCCCGACCTGATCGCGCAGCGTGGAGAAAAGCGCCTGCTCCAACGCCACCCGGCGCTCGTCAGCGCCCAGGATCTTGGCTTCGTAGTTAGCCAGCTCGGCGGTCACGAAACGCTCGGCATTGGCCACCGTCTGCTTTCGCGTGTAGTCCGCCGGTACGTTGGCCAGGTGGGTACGTGTGATCTCGATGTAGTAGCCGAACACGCTGTTGTACTTGACCTTGAGCGAGGCGATCCCGGTGCGCTCGCGCTCGCGCGCCTCGATGGCCGCAATCTGGTCGCGCCCGCCCGAGGAGACAGCACGCAACTCGTCGAGTTCCGCCGATACCCCGGCCCGGATGAAACCGCCTTCCTTGGTCATGGCAGGCGCGTTGTCCTCCAGCGTGGCGACGATGGAATCGGCGATGTCCTGTGCGAGATCCTGGCCCAGGTCAAGCAGGTCGGCTCCCGTGCCGGCCGCGGCGAGCGCCGCCATCGGGTCCACGGCCTGCTGCAAGGCCGCCGCCAGATCGGGCAACTGCTGCAAAGAACGGCCCAGCGCGACCAGATCGCGCGGGCTGGCCACGCCCAGGCACGCGCGACTCACCAGCCGCTCGATGTCGCCCATCTCCGACAGGATCTTGCGCGTAGCCTCGCGCGCGGCTTGTCGCTCCACCAGGCGCTCGACGGCGTCATGGCGGCGCCGGATGCGGGCCAAGTCGAGCAAGGGAAAGAGCAGCCAGCGACGCAAGAGCCGGGCGCCCATGGCCGTGGCGGTGACGTCCAGGGTGTCGAGCAGGGAGCCCGCCCGCTTGCGCTCCAGCATGGTCTCGATGAGCTCCAGGTGCGAGCGCGCTTGCTCGTCGATGACCAGGAACTCGTCGCGCCGGAAGAGTTCGAGGCGCGCCACCGGCAGGGGCGCGGAGAGCTGGGTCGCGCGCACATAGCGCAGGACGCGGCTGGCGGCCAGGCTGGCCTGCGGGGCGCGGGCGAGCGCGTCCCGATCCAGGCCGGGGCCGAGTCCGTCGGCCAGCGCGGAAATTGACTCGGGCTCGTCGTCTATGCTGATCGGCGTCTGCGCCAGTCGTGGGTAGGCGCGCCGGACCAGCGACGCCAGATCGCCTTGCCCGCGCGGCAGCAGCAGTTCGCGCGGATCGACCCGAGCCAGCTCATCGAGCAAGCCCTCGCTGGTGGCGGCCTCGGTGGCGCGGAAATCGCCGGTGGTCACGTCGATGAAAGCCAGGCCGAAGCCGTCGCGGCTTTCGCCAGCCACCGCCGCTACGTAGTTGGGCGCGCGAGGTTCCAGCGATTCCTCGTCGAGAATCACCCCCGGAGTGACGATGCGAACCACGCCGCGCTTGACCAGGCCCTTGACCAGTTTCGGGTCTTCCAACTGCTCGCAGATGGCCACCCGATGGCCCAGCTCTGTGAGGCGGGCGATGTAGCCGCGCGCCGAGTGGTGCGGCACCCCGCACATGGGCACCGGATTCTCCTTGCCCTTGTCGCGCGTGGTCTGCGTGAGCGAGAGCACGCGAGATGCGTAGACCGCGTCCTCGTAGAACATCTCGTAGAAGTCCCCGAGACGGAAGAACACGATGGCGTCGGGGTACCGCGACTTCACGTCGAGGTACTGGCGCATGAGCGCGGTGGTGGCCTGGTCGGGCTGGCCGCTCGGCGCATCGGGCGTTGGCCCGGCCCCTTTCGCGCCGCTGTCCCTCTCGCCGCTCACGTGACCTCCCTGGACCTTTTCGGAGGCCCGGCGAAAGACTATTCCTTAGCAGGCGCGGGCGCGGCAGCCCGCGGCTTTCTCGGGGCCTTTGCCGGCGTTCCGCGGGCGGCGTGGCGCTCGGCCTTCTGTCTCTTGATCCGCGCCTTGTACTTGTTCTGGCTCACGCGTTGGCGCATCTTCTTTGAACGGCGGTTGTCGTGCTTTCCCATGCGGCAGCCACTATTGGGAAACTAGGCCCGTATGTCAAGCAGAGCCGCGAGCCGGCCACCGCAGGAGCGACCGCAGGTCGAACCGACACGGACGCACCCTCGGGCGGCTAGTGCCCCGCCACGCCGCACCCTGGGTCAGACGCCGGACAGGTTAAACAGGTCAGCGCGAGCAGCGTGCCTGCCGGCGCCTGCGGCTGGGTGCTTGGCCGCAAGGCAGTGATTCTCTGGTTCATGTATGTGTTCGGGCAGCCCGTGGTTGGGTCCGAATCGTACAAGAGGTACCAGCAAGGCCGCGCGGAGTCCGGGATATTGCCGGTTGGGGGATTCAAGGGTACGAGAGGGTTCCCCGTGGTAGGGTCCATGCACTCGGGGAGAGTCTGTTCCTGGTAGCCGTTGGAAAGGCACGTGCCCTGGCCCGGCGTGTTGCACGCTATCTCGTAGACAGCCTGGCATTCGGGCTGCACGCCAGGGACAGTCGGGTTCGTGTCGATCAACGGGTACTGCACGCAACCTGGCTTCAGCACCTGCGCGATCGCAGTACCAATTTGGGTCATCGCGTCCGTGAAGTCCTGGTTGCAGATGCTGAAACGCTGTCCGTTGGCGCCGAAGGCACTGACGAACTTGTTATGGCGAAGACCGCCGTAGGCTTTGTAGATGTTGCCGTCAGAGGCCTGCACAGTGGGATTCCAGCAAATGGGCATGTAGTCCCATAAGGTGTTCTCCGGGGCCGGGAGCGACGTGGTGTCAACCCCGATCCTGTATTGATCCGTGGTCTGGACATTGGGCAAGGCAGTGTCCGGGGGCCAGCCGAAAATGCCAGACACGAGGATCTGGGTCTGGGGATTGCCCTTGACACCGTTGACGCTGTCGATGATGTCCCGCACGTCGATGAGCGGAAGGTAGGCGGGGTCTGGATTGTTCCTATCGAGCTGCTCCTTGTCCGTGCAATCGGAAAAGGGGTGCATGAACCCCAAGACGCCTGTTCCAGGTCCAACATTGGGCGTCGGGGCCGGGTTCTGCGGGGTGAAGCCGTTCACCGGGTCGTAGCCAGGGATTGGCTGGCCGCCGCACAGATGGCCACGCGTCGCAGCTTTCATGCTGGCGGTTTCCCCAGGGGGCCTGTTCAGGAACATGCCATCGTTGCTGTTGCTGCCATCGGGGGTTGTGTCGGGGACCGGAGCAGAGTCGTCATCCTCGTCGCTGATGAAAACGATGGCCAGGTAGGCCTCGGGACGCAGGAAGCCGACGTTCTCCATGTTGATATCGGTGCAGTTATTGCCTTGGGCGTTGCAATTCACCTGTTGGGGGTTGAGCGCGACTTGAATCGATTGCAACTGGTGCTCGTAACCGCAGCCCGCGATTCCCACGGACTGGGCGAGGCAGGTGAATACGTCCGTGAGATTTCCCGTGTAGTTCTGCGTCCGCCCGGTCCCATTCGCATTCGCGACATCTATGATCCAGCGGGCGCCCGAGTTGAGGCCGCACCCGTTGGGTGTCGGGTAGGTTGAAATTTGACCGGCGGCGGTCGAATATAACGTATTGCCGGGCGCGACCGAGGCAATCGGGTTGTTGGGATCGTTCCCCCACAGAAGGCCGCGATCGCCCAGAACCCGCGAGCAGTTGCCGCCGATATTGTCGGAGCCAGCCCCCAGGTCGCTGCTGATCACACCGATGTGGACGTCGGGCAAACTTACAGCTGTGCCCGAAGGGTCGGAAGGGTCCGGAAGGTTCTGCAGTACCTGGATCATCTTTGGGAAGTTGGCAGCCAGTGCCTGCTGCTTGGGATCCATCGAAGGGGAATTGTCGATCATGAACAAGATGTCGACTTCGCGCGGCGGGCTGACCAAGACGGTGAAGGAGGTCAATGGGAAAATGTCGACTGCGTTCGCCACGGCCTCACTTGCGCTCGTCGCGCCTCCGGCTGCTGGGCCAGTCGTACCTCCGGCCGGGCTCGTCGTACCTCCGGCCGGGCTCGTCGCGCCTCCGGCTGCTGGGCCAGTCGTGCCTCCGGCTGCCGGGCCAGTCGTGCCACCGGCCGGGCTCGTCGCACCTCCGGCTGCTGGGCCAGTCGTGCCTCCGGCCGGGCTCGTCGGGCTCGTCGTGCCACCGGCTGGGCTCGTCGTGCTCCCGGTGGCGACTGTCCCACCCCCAGGATTCGCGCCGGCGTCGTTGGGCTGGCTGGTGCCTGCCAATGGATCGGACATGCATGCGGCCGACAATCCTGCGAGCAGGAGTGCGGCCAAGGAACCTTCACTGCGGCGAGTGTGGGTTGTCATGACCTTCCTTGTCCCCGATTGCCGATCGACCTTACAACCAACGTCAAAAGAGGCCGAAACTGAAGCCCAGGCCAAGCTGGGCCTCGATGCGCGGCAAAGCCGCGAGTTTGGGCGTGTTGCTGCCCTCCACGTCGCTCCGAATGTTCTGTGCGGCTGGCCACAGTACAGTGCGCAGTTCGGCCCAATAGGCCCACTTGCTGCTCCTGTGGGCCAGGCGAAGACCAGCGGTTGCTCCCCAGGACACGGCCACATCGGTGTTGTCCGGGTGATAACCGCTGCCAGCGACCACGAGCAGTCCGAACGCAGGTCCGATGCCTCCGTCCACAACCCATGCGCCCTGGGTCAACGGAGCGCGCACAGCCAACGCAAGCACCGGCCGCCACCAGCGCGCGGTCCCCTGACCCACGCCCATCTCGCGAGGGAGCGGAACGGAAAGCCCGGACGCCAGGCCGAACCGGCCGGCCAGCCGCGCCCACGCGGCCTCGCCTGACAGGACAGCGCCGGCGCCCCGCGCGTCGACAGACGCCAAGGCAGCCACACCCAATGAGAACCGCGGCTGTGCCGGCAAGGGCTTCTCCGCGGTCGGCGCTCGCAAGCTGGCCGGGGCGACCGACAGCACGGCGACCGACTCGACCCGGCCGAGGGGATCCGCTGGCATGCTGTCGAGCCAGGCCGCGATGACCAGGGCTGCGGCCTGGGCGCGCGACTCGCAGTCAGGCTCGGCGGGCAGAATCCGACTGGTCGCAGGCTCGCTCTCGCTGGCCAGGTCCACGGCCATCCGCCCAGCCTCGACGCGAACATGAGCTGTGGCGGAGACCGGATTGTCCCCGGACCACAGGCCCGCCAGGCGATTCGTAACCTCGGCCGCCGAAGGGCAATCCGAATCGCTGGTGACAAGCGGCGCCGCCGAAACAGGGATCGCCACCGAACATACCGCGCCAAGCGCCACCGCGCAGGTGGCTCGCCTCATTGTGCGGCTGCCAGCAGACGCGCTGCCTCGGATGCGAAACGGCCTGCCGGGTAGATCTGCAAGTAGAGTTGCAAGTCAGCGCGGGCACCCGCCTGGTCCCCGGCTTGAGTGCGGGTCACGGCGCGGCCCCACAGGGCGCGCTCCTGCCAAGGCGAGGCGCCTCTGCCGTGAGCCAGAGCCCGGTCAAAATCCGCACCGGCCTCGGGCCAGCGCTGCGCACGCGCGCGCAGTTCACCCCGCACCACATAGCGTTCAGCGCTGCGTGGGGTGTTGTCGAGCGACATCGCATCGAGGTGAATCAGCGCCTCGTCGTTGCGCCCCAGGGCCAGCAGGGCCTCGACCTCCAGCACGGAGCGCTCGCTGGCCAGCGGGCTCTGCGGGAACAAGGCCGCGTGCCTGGTCAAGATCTCGAGCGCGCCGGCCGGATCGCGGTCGTTGCGCAGGCTCCGCATGGCCTGGCCGAGCATGGCCTGCCCGTTGCCTGCGGCGCCAGGCGCGGATGGCGACGACGCACGGGCGACCCGCGGGCTGGACGCGGCCGGCGCCAACATGGCCAGACCTGCCCCAGGCGTGGCAGCAGGACCGGAGTAAGACGGTCCCGGGACAGACGAGACAACAGGCGGCGGCGCAACCGCCAACATCTCGTTGCGTGGACTGTGCAACGCCTCGCCGGCCTGCCCGTTCGTCGCGGCGCCTGGCGCAGACGCTGGAGTCGGCGGGACGTGCGACGCACGGACGATACGCGGGCTGGCTGTGGCAGGCGCCACCATGGCCACAGAGCGACCTGTCCTCATCGCAACGACCGGCGCGGGTGAAGGCGGCGACAGGGCAGGCTCGGCCGCAAGCAGCGGCGCGGGTGCCTGCGCCGCGACCTCCATCGTCTCCTGTGGCGCTCCCATCTGGTTGGCCGTCGCGACTGGCGTGGATGCGACGGCAGACTTGGGCCGGGCTGGTCGCAACGCGCGCCGCCGCGCCTGGCCAGCTCCCTGCTCGCTGGCGTCCCGTGGTCCAGCTTCGCGCGGCCAGGGGATGAGCCCGAAGTGGCCTGCCGCCGCAAACACCGCACCGCCTGCCAGCAGCAGGCCCAGGGCTGCGAGTACCGTCGACAAACGCAAGCGTGTCGCCGGACGATGACTGGGCAGAAAGGCGCATCGCAGTCGGTGTTTGATTCGCTCGCGCTCGACTGCGCTCAGTTGCTCCAGCGGCTCAGTAGCGCGCACGAGGGATGCGAGCGGACCCAGGTGCCGGTCCGTCGCTGACTCGGCCGTCTTGCTTTCACTCCTCATGGGATGTTGCCTCCGGCGGACAGGTCATCGAAAAGCCGTTCCCGCGCCCGGTGCACCCGTACCCAGACGGTGTTGGCCTTGATTCCAAGCAACGCTGCCACTTCGCCGGCTGAACGGCCGTCGATGTCGAACAGGATGACGGGCGTGCGGTACTTCTCGGGCAGGCGATCCAACGCGGCATAGAGACGCGCACACTGCTGTCGCCGCTCCAGTTCTTCGAGCGGCGTGGGGCTGGCAGGCGCAAGCGCCGTCGTGTTGTCGCGAAAGGCGAGGTTGAGAAAATTGCGCAAGCGTCGGCGGAAGCGCCGCTTGCGCACGATCAGGTCGGTGATGCGAAACAGCCAGGTCGAAACCTTGGCATCGCCGCGGAACTCGTGCCGCCGCCGCAGGGCGACCAGGAAGACGTCGTGAACCAGATCTTCAACCTCGGCGCCTGGGCCGGCCAGGCGCCGCACCCAGCGCTCGACTGACGGCTCGTAGGTCTCGTAGAGCTGGTCAAGGGTGTCCAGCAGATGTTCCCGATCGCTGGCGGCGGGCGTTGCCGCCACGCCACTGCCGTCGAAAAGCGAGTTATGCGCCATCAGACCAAGACTCTGGTGCCCCGACCCTCTACTACCTTACAGCCGAATCCTAGCCGCGGAAAGTCACCAGACCGGCTGGTCAAAGATGACCTCGGCCAGCAGGGTTTCCGAGCCGTGGCTGATGCGAACCTCGGCCCCGACCGGCACGGACGAGGCCAGCAAGGCAAGCGCCACGGCAGCCTGGCCGGGAACGCGGGCAGCGCTGGTTACGTGTCCCGCAGGATTCTGCTCGGAGGCGATGGCGTCGCCGGCAGCGGGCATCCCGTCGCGGTGCAGGCGCAGGGTGGCCAATCGGCGCCGTACCAGCCCCCGGTCGCGCACGCGTGCGATGGTTTCCTGCCCGAGATAGCAGCCCTTCTTGTGATCGATGGCGCTTGCCAGGCCCAGTTCCATGGGAAGGGCGTCACCGGTGATCTCGGCGCCGAAGCGCGGCTCGCCCGCCTGGATGCGCAGGGCTTCCGCCACCTCGGGCGCCAGGACCGGCACGCCGGCCAGGTCCAGGGCTGCGGCCAGCGCGAAAACAACTGCCGTCGCGCCAAAAACCCACAGCCCGTCGCTGCCCAGGGCGTGGCTGCGCACCAGCCACAGCGAACCGAACGGGCTGGCCGCGTCCGCGTGCGACCACAGGGGCCAGGCCGCGAAGTCGTCGGGCATCGAGACGCCGACCGCGCGGAGCGCCTCGGCCGCCCCTGGTCCACGAAGTGCGTCCATCGCGCTGTCCGGCTCCACGGCGACGGCAAAGTCATCCATGACCGCATAGCGTGTCAGGGCGGCGGCAATCCCCTGCCCCGCTGCCGCGGCCACCACCAAGCGCACCTCGTCGGCTCTGGCGCACAGGCGCAGATCGCCCATCACGTGACCCTTGCTGTCGAGCAGAAGCGAATGGCAGCCCGCCCCGACGCCCACGCCCTGTACGCTGCCCGTGGTCAACCTTTGCAGAAAGCCGATCCGATCCTCGCCGGTACAGCGAAGGATCGCGATCCCGCCCAGGTCGACCTGCGCGACGGCCTCTTTCACGGCAGACGGGTCTTGGGTTTCAGACGGGCACATTGCAGTTCCACGAGCGCTCGGGATTACCCGACAAGAACTTTGGCGCTGCGGACCGCCAACTCTTGACTGTCCACACGCGGTTTGCGGTAGCATGCGCCTCGGCCCAGGTCAAACCCGCCGACCTTCTGTGACCGCCATGAAAACACATCGTTTCTCTGGTTCTGCTCTTGCCGCTTGTCTTTGCGCAAGCACCAGCCTGCTTCTGGCTGGCGCCGCCCAGGCAAAGGCCTACAAGCTCGACGAGCTGCTCGACATGGCCAGAAGGGGAAACCCTGGCCTGGCCGCCAACGCGCAAGTCACCGTGGGTATCGAGGCGCAAGCGTTGGAAGCGCACCGGAGTTACTTGCCCACCGGCGACCTATCGTCAACGGTCGCGCCAGTTCCGAGAATCCAATGCTTTCCCAGCTCGGACGGCACTGATAGCTGCGCGCACACGAATTTCTACTTTGAGAATTCGCAGACCTTCGACGCCATCACCAAACTGCGCGGCGTATTCACGCGCACCGATCTCAGACTGGTTCAGCCCATCTACACCTTCGGCAAGATCTCGGCCGGGGTCAACGCAGCCGAATTGGGCGTGGAGGCCTCGCGAAGCAAAGAATCGGGTCAGGTGGCCGACGTGGAACTGAACGTTCGCAAGGCGTACTGGGGCGCCAAGCTGGCGCGCGAGCTGCTGAGCATGCTCGACGAGGGCCTGGAGTATCTGAACGACGCCCAGAAGAAGATCGAAGAGGAGCTGGCCGATGGCTCGGGCAACGCATCGGTGACCGACCGCCTGCGCTTGCGCACCATGCGCGCGGACATCGAGGCGCGCGTGCTGGAAGCGCGGCGCGGGGCTGATCTGGCCAAGGCTGGCCTGCGCACGCTCATCGGGCCAAGCGCGCCGGCCGACCTTGACGTGGACGATGCGCCGCTGGAAGCGCTGGCGGTGCCGACGCGCGAACTCACCTCGTACGATGATCTGGCGCGCTCCCATCGCCCCGAGGTCAAGGCGCTTGACCAGATGGTCGCGGCCAAGCGCGCCCTGGCCGACCTGGAATGGCGCCGCCAGTATCCTGACCTGGTGGTGGTGGGAACCGCCACCTACGCCTACGCCAGCTCGATCGATCACCCGAACAACGCTTTTGCCAACAACCCCTTCAATACCTCTGGCGTGGGCGTGGCGGCCGCGCTACGCATGCCGCTCGATCTCTTCGTGAAGAACGCGCACGCCCAGCGGCTGCGCGCGGAGGCCCGAGAAGCCGAATTGCGGCGCAACGAGGCCCTGGGCGGAATCGGCTTCGAGGTGGAGAAGGCCTATACCGAAATGAAGGAAGCCGATCAGCGGCTCAAGACCGTACAGAAGGGCGAGAAGGCCTCGCGGCAATGGATCGCGGCCATCATGCAGAACATCTCGGTGGGACTGGCCGAAACCAAGGACTTCTCCGATGCGCTGCTGGCTTTTTTCCAGGCCCACTCGCGCTGCCTGCAGGCTCTCTACGACACCAACATTGCCGTAGCCAGCCTGACCCGTGTCGCCGGCGTCGACGTGACCAAGAACTAAGAAAGCTAGATCCCCAGGAACAGACGCGTGCCGAAGTTCGGTTCCAGGTCCGAGGCCAGGATCTTCGCTGCGGCCGCCTTGGTGTCGTATTCCACGCGCTTGAACTCGAAGGTCCGCGTGGCCGTGTCGAAGATGGTGTAGCTGGCGCGCGGATCGAAATCCCGCGGCTGGCCCACCGAGCCCACGCTGATGATGTACTTCCAGCCTTCGCGCAGTTCGAACTTGAGCGTGACCACCTCCTGCGCGCCGGGGTGGTCGGGGTTGATGGCGAACGACTTGCACAGATGGGAATGCCCGATCACGGTGAGCGGGGGAAGCTCATCCCAGATGGCCATGCACTGCGCGGCCTGGTCGCGCGCGAAGATGTAGTCGAATTCGCGGATGTTGATCGGCGACCCGTGGCAAAAGAGGATGCCGTCTTCCCGATAGTCGTAGGGCAGGCCCTTCAGCCACTCCATGTTCGCCGTTTCGAGAAGCTGCGCGTGCTTGTCCAGCGCCTGACGGGCGGCATAGTAGTAGTAGGAATAGTCCATGCGTCCCGCCACCGCCGCATCATGATTGCCCAGCACCGCCTGCGCCACATGCGAGCGCATCAGCGTGCAGGCTTCATTGGGGCTCGCGCCGTAGCCCACGGTATCGCCCAGGCATATGAACTTGTCGATCGTCTCCGACTCGTACGCCTTCACGACGGCTTCCAGCGCCTCGATGTTGGCGTGGGTGTCCGAGAGGATACCGTAACGCATCGGGGGACTACGATACCATCGCGGGCCGCCAAGTTGAAAAAAGCCGTGCTGGCGACCGTTGGAATAGCGGACAGGCCGGGCTAGAAAGACCCTCGCCGAATGCCAACCGTCGTTCTCTGCTGCTTCTTCCTGTCAGGGGCGTCGGGGCTCATCCTGGAACTGCTATGGACGCGCATGTTGACCCTGGTATTCGGGTCCACCGCTCTCGCCGTGTCGACAGTCCTGGCCACTTACATGGGCGGGCTGGGCCTCGGTTCGTACCTGGCGGGCAAGGTCGCGGATCGCATCAAGAACTCGGTGCGCGCCTATGCCCTGGCCGAGGCCGCCATCGGGCTCTACGCCTTGGCCGTGCCCTGGCTGATCCACTTCTACCCGGGGCTCAACCATTGGCTGTGGGCCGCCTTCGGCGATCGCTACACCCTGCTCTCTTTGCTGCGCTTCGCGGCCTCGGCCGCGCTGCTCATCGTGCCGACCACGCTCATGGGCGCGACCCTGCCCTTGCTGGCTCGCTACTTCGTGTCGCGTCCGTTCGAGTTCGGCCGCGTGAGCCTGCGCCTCGGCACGCTCTACGCGGTGAACATCTTCGGGGGCGTGAGTGGATCCTTTCTGGCCGGGTTCATCTCGCTGCCGCTCATCGGAGTGCGCAGCACCAACTTTCTGGCCGCCAGTTTCGATCTGTCGCTGGCCGCCGCCATCCTGATCGCCCAGCGTTTCAGCCGCCACTGGACAACGACTCCCAAAGGTCCCAGCCTCGACGAACTCGCCGCCCAGGCCAAGCCGGCCGAGGCGAGCCTGCCCGTCATCACGCCGGCGGCCCGGCGCGCGGTTCTTTTCGCCTTCGCCGTGTCGGGCGCCACGGCCATGACCCTGCAGGTACTCTGGACGCGCGCCCTGGCGGTCATCATCGGCTCGTCGATCTTTTCCTTCACCATCATCCTGCTGGCCTTCCTCATCGGCCTGGGGGCCGGCTCCGCGGCCTTCGGCCGGCTGGCGCAGCGATTTCGCGATCCCGTGCGCAGTCTGGCCCTGGTCCACTTGGGCATCGTCGCAGCCATCGGACTCTCCTATCTGGTCACCGACCGCCTGCCCTACGTCTTCACCTATCTGCTGTCGTCGACGTCGATCACGGCCGACGCGGTTCTGGTGTGCCAGTTCACCCTGGCCTGCATCGCGGTGCTGCCCTCGACCTTCCTCATGGGTGCCATCTTCCCAATCACCGTGCGGGCGGTGACCGCGAGTCTGGGTCGGGTGGGCCGCGACGTGGGCTCGGCCTACGCGCTCAACACGGTGGGCGCCATCGTGGGGTCCTTCCTGTCGGGGTTCGTGGTGCTGCCCCAGCTCGGATTGCAGAAGGGCATCTACGTCTCGGCGGTGCTCGATCTGGGGCTGGCGGCACTGCTCTTCGCGGTCTGCAGCAACCTCGCGCCTTCACGCCGCATCCTCGGAATGGCCGGCGCGGCTGGCATGGCCCTGCTGGCCCTGGCCCTGCCGCGCTGGAACCTCACCGATTTCTCCATCGGCTTCTTTCGCGTGTCCATGGCGCGCGACTACATCGAGATGGTCGAGCACCACCATCAGAAGAAGAAATGGCAAATGCCCAAGCTGGTCTACTACAAGGACGGCATCGCCACGACCGTATCGGTCGACCAGTGGGGCAAGGTGTTCTCCCTGAAGAACAACGGCAAGGTCGACGCCTCCAACGACGCCGACATGCCGACCCAGATCAGCGTGGGCCTTCTGCCGCTCCTGCTCTACCAGAACGATCATCCACCCAAAGTCGCGCTGGTCGGGTTCGGCTCGGGCGTCACCGCCGGTGCCGTCACCCAGTACCCCATCGCCTCGCTGGAGGTCGTGGAACTGGAGCCGGCCATCTACGAAGCATCGCACTTCTTCGACAGTGTCAATCAGCGCCCCTTGCAAAATCCCAAGGTGCGCGCCCTGGCCGGCGACGGACGCAATTTTCTCAGCCAGCGCAGCGACAAGTTCGACGTCATCATCAGCCAGCCGTCCAATCCATGGATCACCGGCGTTTCCAACCTGTTCACCCGCGAGTATTTTCAAGACATCAAGGCACGCCTGCGCGAGGACGGCATCTTCTGTCAGTGGGCGCAGCTCTACGAGATGGCCCCCTGGAACATCAAGGCCATCTACCGCACGCTGGCCGAGGAATTTCCCTATGTGATGGTGTTCGCCGCCGAGGACTTGTCGTCCGACACCATCCTGATCGCCAGCCGCCACCCCATCGATCTGGACGTGCGCCGGATCGCGCGCGCCTTTGAAAACCCCATCACGGCGGCCGAGGCCAAGCGGGCCGGCTTCGCTTCGCCGCACGACGTGCCCGCGTTCCTGCTCCTCGGGCCCGAAGAACTGCGTTCGTTCACCGCCGGCGCGGCGGTCAACACCGACGACAACGCGCTCATCGAGTTTGCGGCCCCGCGCGATCTTTTGGGCTACGCCAAGTTCGATCCCTACCTGGCCAAGATCTACGGCCCGATGTGGCCCTACGGCCGCCTGAGCGAGCTGGTGGCGGGCTACGACGGCCCTGACCGCGCGGAGGCCATGGCGCGGCTGGCGCGCAGCCTGCTCGGTCACGGCAAGGCGCGCGAGGCCCACCTGTGGCAGCGCCGGGCCGAGGCTGCGGGGAGAGGCCCCGAGGTGGCGCACACCCGCCTGCTGCTCGATCTGGTCGCCACGCGCGAAGATCGCGATCCCGAGATCGCGCTCGCCCCGGAGGACGGTCTGCAAGCGCCGGTGCCGCCGCCGGGATTGTCGCCTGCGGTGGCCGAGCGCGTGCGCGCGGATTACCAGCAAATGGTCGCGCTGGTGGACAAGAACAAGTTCGCCAGCGCTTTCAAAGTCGTCGACGACTGGCCCGAGGAGACATGGGGCGGCAAGCTGGGCAAAGACGTCGCACTGCTTACCGGCGTGCTCGAGTACAAGGCCGAGTTCTACGGCGACGCCATCGACGAGCTGAAGCCCTTGGCCGACAACCCCGAGTACGTCAAGCGACGGCCCGAACTGCTCTACTATTTGGGCCGCTCGTACTACGCCAACGCGAGTTGCGCGAAAGCGGTGGCGGCGCTGGAACGCTTCATCGAGGGACAGGGTGCGCTAAATCGACCCCTCCTTCCGGCATCAGCCGATGTTCGCGAATCCAACTAGACTACGCGGTGGAAGAAGAAAAATTTTCATGGGGTGGTAGCATGAGCCCGTGGTCAAAGCGCGCCCGCCCCGCAAACCCCTCCGCAAGAAGACGCCAGCGACTGTGACCCGACCGGCTTCCCGTCGAGGCGCGGCTGCGCCACACGGCGATCTGGCGGTGGGCGTGGGCCTGGCGACGGTTGACCTGCTTTGCGTAGTTCCGCGCGTCGAGCAGCGGCTGGTGGAGGTATCGGTCTTCAGCATGCAGGGGGGAGGTTCCGCCACCAACATCCTGGCCGTGTTGTCCACCTTCGGGGTTCGCGGCCGCTATTTCGGTCGCGTGGGCGACGATGAGTTCGGCCGTTTCATCCTGCGCTCGCTGGAACAGCTACAAATCGACACGTCCCTGCTGGCCATCGAGAAGGGCAAGGTGTCTCCGGTCTCGATCATCCAGATCGATGAACTGAGCCACAAGCGCAAGGTCTTCGTGTCCCGGGGCAACGTCACGCCGCTGTCCACGCGCGATCTACCGGACCGATTGCTCGACGGCGCGGGCCTGCTGTGCATCGACGGGTCGCAGCCGGCCCTGCAGGCCGCCGTCGCGGAAAAGGCGCGCGCCAAGGGAATCACGGTGCTGCTCAACGCCAGCCAGCTTTCGGGCGGCATGGGCGAACTGCTGACCCTATCCGACATCGTGGTGGGGTCAGAGCGTTTTGCCAACGAGCTGGCGCCCTCGGACGAGCTGGCGCACAGCCTGCGCGAGATCACGCGGCTGGGCCCGCGCATCGCGGTCATCACCATGGGCGAGGCCGGCGCGGTCGCCCTGGAGGGCAGCAAGCTGGTCCAGCAGGACGCCATCGACGTGTTCGTGGAAGACACCACCGGAGCGGGCGACGCCTTCTGCGGTGCCTTCGCCTACGCCCAGCTCAAGCACTGGCCGCTGGAGCGCGCCCTGCCCTTTGCCAACGCCGCCGCAGGACTGGCGTGCCGCAGCCTGGGCTCGCGTTCCGGCCTGACCACGGTGGACGAAGTGACCGACGCCATGAAGCGCGGGTAGTCACGAATCGCCCGAAATTTTTGGCCTTTCGTTCAGATGTGCCACGCTGAGCCCGTGGCAATCTTCAGTAGAGAGAATTCCGTAAACTTGGGGCTCTTCGTCCTGCGCCTGGGCGTGGGGGTCAACATCGTGCTCCTGCACGGCCTGGACAAAGTGCGCCGCTACAGTCAGCTTGCGAGCAGCTTCCCTGAGCACCTTGGCATGGACCATCGCCACAGCTTCATGCTGGCAGTGGCGGCGGAATTCGTGGCGGGAATCCTGGTCGCGCTTGGCCTGGCCGGTCGGCTGGCGGCCCTGTTGCTCGCCTTCAGCCTGGGACTGACCTTGTTCTCCGGCGAGGCCGGCTTGCCCTGGCGACAGCGCGAGGCCACCGTGCTGTACCTGACGGCCAGCGTGGCCATCCTGATGCTCGGCTGCGGCCGCTGGGCGCTGGACGCCGTGGTGTGGAAGCGCTTCCGCAAAGGCGGCGGCGGCGCGCCGGCGAAGCGGTAGGGGCGACCTGCGGTCGCCCGTTCGTCGCCCTTTCACCCGGAGTCCGGCCACCGGACCCGCTCAACATCCCGCCCCAGCCCGACGTGGGACGCCAGGTAGAGCGAGCGCCGTGGATAGCAGATCACTCCGGCCACGGCCACGACCACGACGTCCTGTGGCTATCGCGGGCTTGCGCGGTCGCCCTATGCTGCGTCGTCGCTATTGCCGATTCCGTGCTTCTTCAGCTTGTCGTGCAAGGTCACGCGCGAGATGCCGAGCTGGCGCGCGGCCTCGCTGCGATTGCCTGCGCAGGCGCGCAAGGTATCGACGATCAAGCCGCGCTCGTAGGCGTCGACCTTGTCGCGCAGACGCGACTGATCGTCGGATGACGATGACGGCCGGCCCGGCGACAGCAGCGACAGATCGAGTTCGCCCTCGGGGGACAGCGCCACCAGGCGCTCGATGGCGTTCTGCAATTCGCGCACGTTGCCCGGCCAGTTGTGCGCCGCCAGGCGCGCCAGCAGCGCATCCGTCATGTCAAACGGCGCAGCTCCCAGACGTTCGGCGGCTCGGTCGAGAAAGTGCCGGGCGAGCACGGGGATGTCGTCGGGCCGCTCGAGCAGCGGCGGAATGTGCAATTCCACCACGGCGAGGCGCCAGTACAGATCCTCGCGAAACGCGCCTCGCGCCACCTCGGCCTTCAAATCGCGGTTGCTGGCCGCCAGCACGCGCACGTCTACGTGGCGCGGGCGATCTTCGCCCACGGCACGGATCTCACCCTCTTGCAGCGCTCGCAACAACATCCCCTGCAGGGACAGGGCCAGCTCGCTCACCTCGTCGAGCAGCACTGTGCCGCCGTCGGCCTCGCCAAACAGACCGGCACGCGACCGCACCGCACCGGTGAAAGCACCGCGCACGTGACCGAACAGCTCGGCCTCGGCCAGCTCGGCGGTCAGCGACGCGCAGTTGAAGCGCACGAAAGGCTTGGCCGCGCGCCGCGAGGCCCGCACGATGGCCTCGGCCAGCCGTTCCTTGCCGGTGCCACTCTCGCCGGTGATCAACACGGTGCTGTCGCGCGGGGCTACCCGGCCCACCAACACGGCCAGCGCGCTCATGGCCTCGGACGCAAAAACCAGGGTGCGCGACAGCGCCAGCTCGCCCCGCAGCCGCTCGTTCTCCAGCGCCAGCCGCGCCGCCTCGGTGGCCCGCTTGATCACCGCGACCAGCTCGTCAGCCTCGAAGGGCTTGCGGAAGTAGTCGTGCGCACCGGCCTTCATGGCCTCCACCGCCTGACGTTCCGAGCCGTGGGCCGTGATCACAACCACGCGCGGGGCCGGATTCTGTGCCATCAGCTTGCGCAAAAGTTCCATGCCATCCATGCGAGGCATGCGCAGATCGGTCACCACCAACTGCGCCGGCTGAAGCTGCAGGCGTTCCAGCGCCTCAACCCCGTCGCGCGCAACCTCCACTTCCAGGCCAGACGACTCCAGGATCTCGCGCAGGGTATAGCGAACGCCTTCGTCGTCGTCGACCACCAGCACGCGTGGTTTCAACATGAGTCGCCGATGAGCAACCCGGTCTGGTCGGCGTTGACCTTGGCCATGGCGGCAATGGTACGCGCGATCGTCTTCCAGCGCGACTAGGACCTCATTGGGTCGCAGGCAAGCGCAACACGGCCACGCAGCCGCCGCCTTCGCGGGCCCCAATCTCGAGATCCCCGCCGTGCTGGCGGGCCAGGGCGCGCGCAATGGTCAGGCCCAGGCCCGAGCCCTGCGCCTTGCTGGTCAAGCCCGGCTCGAAGACCCTGGCCGCAAGTTCCGCTGCCACACCCGGGCCTCGATCCAGCACGCGAACCCGCACGCAATCGCTGTCGTGGCTGGATTCAATCTCCACGGTCGCGCCTGTCGGGCTCGCCTCCAGCGCGTTCTGCACCAGATTGAGCAGAATCTGCTCGATCTTGCGCGGATCGCACAGCGCAGTCGCGCCTGCCCCGCGCACTTTGATCGAAATGCCGCGTTCATGCGCCATGCCCTCGTGCAGAGCCGCCACTTCGCGACAGAGGGCATCGATGTCCACCTTCTCAGTCGCGACCGGAACCAGGGGACGCGAAAAGTTGAGGAACTCCTCCAGGATGCCCTGCATGCGATCCACTTCGCGCCTGAGCACAGCCAGCCGCTCGCCTGATTTGCCCGTGACCACATCTTGCGCCAGCAGTCCGGCCAAGCCCTTTACGCTGGCCAAAGGGTTCTTCAGTTCATGCGCGATCTCTCCGGAGAGCGCCGACAGCTCGGCGTGGGCATGCGCCGACTCCTGTCGCGCTCGAAGCGCACGCCGAATCATGGCGTCGAATGCGCCGCGGATGATTCGCCCGAGGCCGGTCACCATGAGCAAGCCGCCGCTGGCAAAGGCCGCATTGACGAAAAGATGCGTGTCACTCCAGCCCGCACGCGAGCCGCCCCCGAAGGCAACCAGATTCAGGTTGGGTATCAAACCCTCGACCTCGGCCAGGGCCATGGCCCACAGAACCGCGATCTGGCAGGCCATGAGAATGAAGACACCTGGCGGCCGCGTGGTGATGGCCACGATCATGGCGATGGGAAACATGGCGAAGAGAAATGGGCTGCCCAGACCGCCGGTGGCAAAGGTGACACCGGCCTGCGCCAGGACCGCGAAGGTCAGGTTGATGCGAATCGTCCCGCGGCGGAAACTCGCTCCGCGGTGGCGCCCGGCTTCCACCAGAAAGACCGCCGACGCCAGCACGATGAGCGTGCCGAGCAGCCAGCGCCGCCACGGTGTCTCGTCGGTGGCCAGCAGCCACATGACCAACCCCACCAAAGCCGGCAGCACCGCCACGCGCGCCCATGCCACGCGGCCGAACAGGCGCGACATCTCCTCGCGCTCGATCTCGTCGAAGCCGGGGCTGCCCGCATCGTCACGCGCGCTCTCGGCGAGCTCGGCTAAGGACGTTTCAGTCATCAGCGCATCCGCCCCAGTGCCCGGTCCAGCGCCACGCGCGCGATGCCCAGCCTGCCGCGCGCGTCGGCCATGGCCACGTCCGCCTGGTACAGCTTGTCGTTGGCGTCCAGCACGTCGAGCGAGCTGGCCACGCCCGCCTCGAAGGTACGCTTGGCCGACGCTGCTGCGGCCGTGGCGAGATCCCGCTGTTGCTCGGCCAGGCGCAGGCGCTCTTTAGCCACCGAGACATCGCGGCGCGTGTCCTGCACTTCCTGCACGATGCTGAGCCGCTGGGCTTCGGCACCGGCCCGCGCCGCAACCAGCGCGGCTTCCGCTTGATCGCGTTTGCCAAAGGCCAACCCGCCGTCGTAGAGCGGCCACAGCGCGTCCAGGGTCAGGCGCCAGCCTTCTTTCTTTCCCGTCGGATAGGGCACGTCCGCGGCGAATACCGTGCCGCTGCCCGAGATCTGCGGCAGCCAGCGCAGTCGTGCCGAGGTTGCCTGCGCCTCGGCGGTGCGGATCTGCGCCGACTGTGCCGCAAGCTCCGGCCGACTCTGCAGCGCCTCGGCCACCAGGCTTTCCACGACGCGCGCGGCCTCGCTGCCTGGCTCAGCCGGCAGCAGCACGCGCAACGGCTCGGTCTTGCCCAAGAGCACGCCCAGCGCCAAATGGCTGCGTTCCCGGTTGGCGCGCGCCTGCGCCAGATCGCTCTGGCGCTTGACCACTTCGGTTTCGGCCCTGAGCACCGAAAGGGGCGCTTCCGTGCCGGCGGTCACGCCACGGGCCGCGCTTCGTTGGTGTTCTTCCGCCACGGTCACTGCGCGTTCCGACACGGACACGATCTCCTCGGCCGCGGCCGCTGCCCAGGCGGCCTCGGCCAGCGAGGCGCGCAGTTGCAGGCGCGCGGATTCGGCCGTGGCCGCCGCCGACTCGGCAGCGCGCTGAGCGGCCGACCAGTCTGCCCAAGCGTTGGGAATGATGAGGGGCACGCGCACCATGCCTGCGACCGACCACACGCCGAGAGGCTGAATGACCAGCGGCCCCGAGGGCAAGGCGCCGGCGGGCAGGCCAGGCAGTTGAATCTTGCTGAAGTCGACGATTGCGTCGGCGCTGTTGCGCGCGTACCCGCCCGATGCCACCACGGTCGGAACCAGCGGAACCCTCGCTTGTGTGGCCAGCGCGCGCGCATCGACCACGCGGCTGCGAACCTGAACCAAGGTGGGGCTCTGCGCGTCCAGTTCCACCAGCGCCTGGTCCAGGGTCAGGGTCTTTGGGGCTCGCTCATCTTCGGCCCATGTAGGACGCGCCAGACCGAGCAGCACTAGAAAAAGGGCTCTGCTTGATTTCATGTTGTTGTCCGCGCGCCTTGGACAGCAAAACTGGTGCCGGAAAGAGATGTCCCTTTCGACCGACACCCGGCGCATGGGCGCCAGCACGCACGGTGCAGGGGCGACCTGCGGTCCCCTTGGTGCGCCCCGACCGGCCGAATCCCTGCGACGAAGCGATTCGGCGCCGGACTTCGGGGGCGACCACAGGTCGCCTACGCGAAACGTGATGCACTCTTCTTCCCGTCGGAAAACCGAACACGCTGTCGGAAGTCCTTACAGTCTCGCGCGCGCGGGCAGCGAGAAGACCCGGCGATTTACGGCATGAAGTTTGCTGACTTGCCAGCCAGCAAGGAGTCTTCATGCGAAGGGTCGTTATCGTTCTCGTCGTCCTGGTGCTCGCGCTCGCCGCCCTGCTGGCCACGCGCCTGAGGGTGCAGGAACGCGCCTTGCGCGGGCCCACAGGCGGCTCAGGCGAGATCGAGGGCACCGAGGTCGACCTCTCGGCGCGCATCAGCGCGCGTGTGGCCCGTCTGCACGTGAAGAAGGGCGCGGTGGTGAGGAAGGGCGACCTGCTGGTCAGCCTGGACTGCGCGGATGCACGCGCGTCGCTCTCTGAGGCGCAGGAGCGCCTGACCGCGGCCGAGGAGCAGGCCCGCGCGGCCGAGGCGTCGATCGGGGCAACCCGCGCCACCCAGCAGGTGGCCGGCGCTGCTCGTGTCGCCTCCGAGGCGCAGGCGGCGGCGCTGTCCGCCCAGCGCGACGCCACTCTCCGGCAAGCCAGCCGGCTGGACAGGTTGACCGACGATGTAGCGTTGTCGAGCCGCGACCAGACCCGCGCCAGCGCTGATGGCCTGGCCCACCAGGTGGAAGCCCTGCACGCGCAGGCTCGCGCCAGCCTGGCTCAAGTCGGTGCGGCGGGCGCCACCTGGAAGGCGTCGGCAGCGCAAGCGCAGGCCGCCCATGCCACCGCTCGTGCGACCGCGGCCAGCTTGGCTCGGGCTCGCCTGCTGGTCGACGAGTGCGAGATTGCAGCGCCCCGCGACGCCTGGGTCACCGAGTTGCCCCATGAAGAAGGCGAGTTGGTTGCGCCGGGAACCACGCTGGTGCGCCTGCTCGACCTTTCCGAGGTCCGCGCCACGTTCTACCTTCCCAATGCCGAGCTGGCTGCGGTCAAACTGGGCGCGCCCGCGCTGGCTGTCGCGGATGCCTATCCCGACGAGGAGTTTGCAGGCCGGGTCTCGACCGTGGCCTTCAAGGCCGAGTTCACCCCGCGCAATATCCAGACGCGCAGCGATCGCGATCGCCTGGTGTATCCGGTCGAAATCGTGCTGGCCAACCCGGCAGGCAAACTGCGTGCGGGCATGCCCGTGCAGGTCAGGTTGCCAGGAACGGAGCGCCGCTGATGGGCGCGGCGCCCGCTGCTGAGCCCAGCGGGGCCACCCTGGAACCCGGTGCCGCCCTGGAGGCGCAAGCGCTCGTGCGTCGCTTCGGCGCCACGCGAGCGCTCGATGGTCTCAGCTTTGCAGTCCATCGCGGCCAGCTCTTCGGCTTGGTCGGCGCGGACGGCGCGGGCAAGACGACCGCCATTCGCGCCCTGGCTGGACTGATTGCCGTCGACGCAGGCCGGGCGCTGGTGCTGGGCCGCGATCCGGCCGCGGGCGGAACCGCTGTGCGCGAGTCGCTCGGGCTCATGCCCCAGCAGGCGAGCCTGTATCCCGATCTTTCAGTAGGCGAGAACCTGCGCTTCTTTGCCCGCCTGTACTGCCTGCCGCGCGCACTCTTCCTCGAACGTTCCTCGCGCCTGCTCGATATCACGCGCCTCGGGCCGTTTCTCGATCGCCGCGCCGACGCCCTGTCGGGCGGGATGTACAAGAAGCTGGCCCTGGCCTGCGCCCTGCTCCACCGTCCCGAGGTGCTGCTGCTCGACGAGCCCACCAACGGCGTGGACCCGGTCAGCCGCCGCGAGCTATGGGCGCTGCTGCACGAACTGGTCCACGACGGCATGACCGTTCTCTTGTCCACTCCCTACATGGACGAGGCCGAGCGTTGCCATCGCGTGGGCCTCATGCACCACGGCCGGCTCTTGCTCGACGGCGAGCCGCGCGCCCTGTTGGCCAACCTCGAGGACGAGACCTACGAGGTCGAGGGCGGCGAGCGCGAGCCGGTCGACGAACGGCTGGCCAGCATCGCCGAGGTACACGCAGCCTCGCCCGCCGGCTCGACCCTGCGAATCGCAGTGGCGCGCGGATCGGCCGGCACCGTGGGCGCTGCTCTCAAACCGCTGGCGGCGTCGCTGCGGCCGGTCGCACCCAATTTCGAAGATCTGTTCTTGGCGCGCGTCCGCCAGGAGGCCGCATGAACGAGCCGTCCATCGAAGCAATCCATCTTGCGCGCCGATTCGGATCGTTCCTGGCGGTCGACGACGTGTCGTTCTCGGTGGCTCGCGGAGAAATCTTCGGCTACCTGGGCGCCAACGGCGCGGGCAAGTCCACCACCATCCGGATGTTGTGCGGGCTGCTCGCGCCCACGGCCGGCGAGGCGCGCGTGGCTGGCTTCGACGTGAAATCCGCACCCGAATCGGTCAAGGCCTCCATCGGCTACATGTCACAGAAGTTCTCGCTGTACCTGGATCTGCCGGTACGTGACAACCTCGACTTCTTCGGCGGGGCCTACGGGCTCTCCGGGCCGGACCTGGCGGCCCGCGCCGACGAGGTTCTGCGCCTGTGCGACCTGGAACGCGAGCGCGACGCGATCACCGGGTCGCTTCCGGGCGGCATCCGACAACGTCTGGCCCTGGGCTGCGCCATCCTGCATCGGCCGGCGGTGTTGTTTCTCGACGAGCCCACCGCCGGCGTGGATCCGGTCAGCCGCCGCCACTTCTGGCGCTTCATTCGTGTTCTGGCCCGCGAGGGCACCACCATCTTCGTCACCACCCACTACCTCGACGAGGCCGAGTACTGCGGCCGCATCGGCCTGATGGTGGACGGCCGGCTGGTGGCGCTCGACACGCCCGCCGCGCTCAAGCGCCAATACGTCCCCGGTCGCGTGCTGTCGGTGCGCGGTCGCAACCTGGCTTCGGCCGCGGCCGGCTTGCGCAGCCGCCCTGGGATCATCGCGGTCGAGCCCTTTGGCGCCGGCCTGCACCTCCAAGTGGCTCCCGCTGACTGGAACGCGGACTCGATCTCGGCCGCCCTGACCAACGCAGGCGCGCAAGCTGTGGAGGTCGAGACTGGCCAGCCGACGCTGGAAGACGTGTTCCTGGCCGTGGTGGCCGGGCCTCGCGAGGCGCACTCGCCATGACCAGACCCCTGCGCTTTCTGGTTCGCGTGGGCGCGATGGCTTCCAAGGAGGTCCTGCACATCCGTCGCGATCCGCGGACGCTGTACATGGCCCTGGCCATGCCGGTGGTCATGCTGCTCATCTTCGGCTTCGGCGTCAGCTTCGACATGGACCGGATTCCCCTGGTGCTGCTCGACGGCGATCACAGCGTCGCCTCGCGTGCCCTGGCTCGCGCCGTCACTGCGGGCCACGAGTTTGTCGTCGCGGCTGACAGCGACGAGCCGACTGCCCTGCGCATGATTCGCCGGGGCCAGGCCCTGGCGGCGTTGGCCATTCCCGCCGGCTATCAACGCGAGCTTGCCGCTGGTCGCAACGGCGAAGTCCAGCTCATGGTCGACGGAGCTGACGGCGTGGTGGCCACCCAGATCCTGAGCAAAATCGACGGCCTGGTGCGCGCCGAGAGCCTGCGCCGCCTCGATCTCGCCGCCGAGCCTCCGCTGCAGGTGAAGGTGTTCACTTTGTTCAACCCCGAGGCCCGCTCGGCCCTGTTCATGGTTCCCGGCCTGGCCGTGTATCTGCTCGCCATCGCCGCGGTGTTGTTGACCGCGCTCACGGTTTCCGGGGAATGGGAACGCGGATCCATGGAACAACTCTTTGCCTCGCCCGTGAGCCGCCTGGAGATCGTCCTCGGCAAGCTGCTGCCCTATCTCGGGCTCGGCATGCTGCAGCTTCTGCTGGTGATCGCCGTGGGCGCGGTGATCTTCGACGTGCCCATTCGCGGCAGCGCGGCCTTGCTCTTTTCCGTCGGGTTTCTGTTTGTCGCCGGCATGCTGGGCCAGGGCCTGTTCATCTCGGTGGTGGCGCGCAGCCAGCTCGTGGCCACGCAAGCGGGTGCCTTGTCGTCGCTGCTGCCTTCGCTCTTGCTGTCGGGAATGCTGGTGCCCATCGAGAACATGCCGCGCATCCTGCAAGCCCTGTCGTCAATCATCCCGGCACGCTACTTCGTGCACGCCATGCGCGGGATCATGCTCAAGGGCAGCGATCTGTCGCTGCTTTGGCCCGATCTCGTCGCGCTATCGGTTTTTGCCGTGGCGATCCTCTCGCTGGCCACGGCGCGCTTTCGGCGGAGACTCGCATGACCACAAACCCACGCTGGTCGGTGCAGTTGCGCGCGGTCGTGCGCAAGGAGATCCGTCAGACGGTGCGCGACCGGCGCATCATGTTCATGCTCATCGTCGCGCCGCTGCTGCAGACCGTGGTGTTCGGCTTCGCAGTCGATTTCCAATTCGACCACGTGCCCACCCTGGTGGTCGACCACGATGCCAGCGCGCAAAGCCGCCAGCATATCCGCCGGCTGCTCGCTGACGGAACCCTGCGCGACGCGGGCCACACCATGGAACTGGGCGAGGTCCAGCGCAAATTGCAGACCGGCGAGGCAGCGGCCGCCCTGGTGCTGCCCGCGGGCTTGGCACGCGACCTGGCCGCCCAGCGCCCGGCCGAGGTGCAGGTCATCCTCGACGGCGGCGATCCCAACCGCGCCGTGGTGGTGGCCGGGGCCGCCTCGCGCTACTTCGGCGAGACTGCCGAAGCGATGGTCAACCAACGCCTGGCAGCACCCGGGATCGCGCCGCTGGCGCTCATCCGGGCCACACCGCGCATCTGGTTCAACCCCAGCCTGGAGACGCCGCCCTACATGATCCCTGGCGTGATGACCATCTTGCTCGTGATCACGACAACTTTGGTCACCGCCATGGGGCTCGCACGCGAGCGCGAGATGGGCACGCTGGAGCAGGTGCTGGTCACGCCCATCCGGCCTGTTCTTCTCCTGATCGGGAAAATGACACCATTCCTGGTGATCGGCTGCTTCGACGTCTTGCTGGTGCTGACCGCTGGCGTATGGACCTTCGGCGTCCCCCTGCACGGCAGCCTGCTGCTGGTCGCGATGGGAACCGTGCTCTATGTCCTCTCCACGCTGGGCATCGGCCTTTTGATTTCCACGGTCAGTCGCACGCAGCAGCAGGCATTTCTCGCCGGGTTTCTTTTCGCCATGCCGGCCATCTTGCTTTCCGGCGTGATGACTCCGATTCGCGCCATGCCTTTCTGGTTGCAGGTCATCACGTATTTCAATCCCGTTCGCTACTACATCGAAGTGCTGCGCGCCGTCCTGCTCAAGGGCGCCGGCTTCGTCGATATCTGGTGGCGGCTGCTGGCCCTGCTCGGCTTCGGCCTGACTCTGTTGACTATCGCCAGTTTGCGTTTTCACAAGCGGGTGGCTTAGAGCGAGCCTTCATGACTTGTGGAAAATTTGCGGGAGCCGCGAAGGCATGATGTCTACTGGTCTATGCAAACCAATTACTCCGATGTACCCGACGAACTGTGGGACCGGGTGAAACCGTGGATTCCACCGTGGAGGCGGAGTCCGCGCGGCGGACCTCATCGCCTGGACGACAGAAGAGTCTTTGCGGGAGTCGTCTATCGTCTTCGCACCGGTTGCCAGTGGGATGCTATCCCGCGCGAGTTCGGCAGCGGCAGCACGTGCTACCGACGGTTCGTCGAGTGGACCAACGCCGAGGTCTTCGAGAAGATTCACACCGAGGCGCTGTGCTACTACCACGACAAGTGCGGCCTCGACCTGGAGTGGGCATCGCTGGACAGCGCCTCGGTGAAGGCGCCAAAAGGGGGGACCTCACGGGTCCCAATCCCACTGATCGCGGAAAACTCGGCACCAAGCGCCATGTTCTGACCGACGGGCGCGGGATTCCCCTCGCCGTCACGCTGACCGGTGCCAACGTACACGACAAGTGGATGGTGGGCTCCACACTCGATGCGGTGCCTATCTACGGATCGCGCGGACCACGACGTCCCGAGCACATCTGCCTGGACAAGGGCTACGACTACGACGACCCCGAGGAAGAGGCACGTGAGCGCGGTGTGAAGCCACACATTCGCCGCCGCGGTGAGCCGCCTCTGGTTGGTTGTGTTCGCGGCAAACCGCGACGCTGGGTCGTCGAGCGCACAAACAGCTGGCACAACAACTTTCGCGGTTTGCGAATACGCTGGGAGCGAAAGGCAGAGAATTACGGTGCCCTTGTGTATCTGGCATGCGCAATTATCACTGTTCAGGCAGCTACTCGACAAATCCACAGGTCATGACGGCTCGCTCTTAGTCATCTGTGCAAAAGTTGCGGCAGGTGGTCGAAGTGCCGGTCGCGGGCGTCCAGGGTCAGACCGTGCTCAAGCGCGAGGGCAACTCTCACTTCCAGAGCGCCTCGTCGACCTTGCTGCATTTCGCCAGCCGCCGCCAGACCAGCAGATTCTCCAGCGTCGCGAGCGCCCGGGCGAGCAGCACCAGCAAGACCAGCCCGATGCCGGCGTACAAGGCAACAGCCGTCACCAGCCACGCCCGGTGGTGGCGCCACCGGAGATGGATTTGCCGCCACGGCCGATCGCTCTCGGTGGCCTGGGTAATGATGCCCTGGTAGTGCGGGGCTCGCTGCATGTCCGCGGCGATGGCGTCAAGCGCCCTCTCGGCTCGACCGCTCGCCACGTCCTCGCCTTGCCAGCAGACCGATGGAGAGTTGTCGTGTGCGCTGGCGACGCTCAGCCCTCGCCTGCACTGCGCATCGAAAATGCGAAAAAGCTCTCCCTTGATGAACTCGCAGATCCCCCCATAGGCGCGGTACTCGGCCATCGGATCGGTCGCAATCTTCTGCGGGCCGAGGATGCGGCCAAGCACGTGAGTGGCGGCTTGATTGACGTCGGCGGTCGTCATCGCCCCGCCCGCTGAACCAGCTTCCGCCTGCTTTCTGCGAGCGGTTTCGGCAAGCACCATCAATCCCAGCGCTGAGTCTTCCAGGTCCTTCCGCGCCTTCTCATCGAGTGCGCGGGCCGGCGTCGGCGGTTCGGCGAGTGCCCGCTTGACTTCGCGCACGTGCGCGATGCGCCCCTTGAGTTGCTCGCGCACGGTCGCAAGCGATGCGACGTCTCCTGGCAAGACGTTGACCAGGCAGTCATTCGGGTTGAGCCATGCTGCCTCGATGCTGAGAAAGCGGCCCACCCCGGGGTTGTCGGCGCAGGCCGCGGCCACGTTGGCGAAATCGTGACGCCGGCCATGGTCGTTGCGGGCGACGTTGAGCAGGTAGCCGGGGGCCAGGAAGAAATTGGTCGAGGCGATGCCGACAAAACCTGCGCCGGCCAGTAGTCCGAGGACCAGGGAGAGGACCGGCGGCGCCACCGGACGCACCTGCAGCAGCCCTGCGGCCACCTCGCGCACAATCGAGCGCTCGCCTGGCACCGCCAGCACGAAGGACGAGCGCTCCTCCGTGGTGGCCATGATGTCGACGAACGAGTCGGGAGCGCGTTCGGGAAACGGGAACACCTCGACGGTGAGCGTGCTGCCATCCGGGTACTTCTTCGCCCAATGGCGTGGGAAGCGAACCGGGTGCGGGCCGATGGACACGGGCCAGGCCACCGGAAAAGGCCGGCGGCCCCCCAACACTTCGCCGCGCGAGCGCCGCCGTAGCTTACCCGAGATGGTGACGACCTCGGTATCCTCCAGCCGTCGCGCTCGACGCTTGCGGGCGTAGAGCGGCATGAGCGAGAACGCCCCACCAACCACCAACATCAGGACCACCATCGCCCAGCGATCGTGCGCGCTCTCGGCGATGGTCAAGGTGCTTATCAGAACCGTCTCCAGGATGAGCACCAAGAAGAAGCACCCCAGGGCGCTCACGCTCGCGTTCTCGGCGCGCAACACGCTCTCCAGGTAGCGGCGCTCCTCGGGTGCCAGGGGCCGGCCGGCAGAGTGGTCGGAAATCCGCATGACTCACTCTCGCAGGCATCAAGCGGAGACGCAAACAGGCGTCCGGGTTGACGGCAGCGGCAAGGGCGCGCGCGAAGCGCGCGGGGTGGGCAGAGTGGGTGGCAGGTCCCGAAGTCCCTGCAGGGGGGTCCGGAGGCGGGAGCCGGCGGCCGGAACCGGCTCCGACAGCCGGTCCCGGATTGGGAACCGAATCCGGCCCCGGGAACCGCTAATCCACGCCGACCAGCGCCTTGATGTACTGGCCGCGCGCGAAGGACCAGGCGTCCACGCCTTGCTTCTGGCCCAGCTTGCCGCGGAACGCGTCCAGCGTCGCGAAGCCGTGGGCATCCATCCAGCTCGCCAGCTCGCCGAGCATCTTCTGGATGTGGCCAGGCTGCTCGCGATATAGCGCGCTGACCACTTGGACCGCCTTGGCGCCCACCAGCACCATCTTGGCCACATCGTGCCCAGTCCAGATCCCGGTGGTGGCGATCAGGTCGGCCTTGACCCGGTCGTGAAGCATGGCAACCCAGCGCAACGGGAGCAGGGACTCGCTGGGAGAACTGAGGCTGACCGAGGAATGCCGAGTCAGAGTCTCTGGATCGATGTCAGGCTGGAGCAAACGGTTGAAGAGCACGAAGGCGTTGGCGCCGGTGGTTTCCATACGGGACACCACGTTCATCAGGCTGGTGTAGTGAGGATGAAGCTTGACCGCGATGGGGATCTTGATCGAAGCGCGCACGCGCTCCAGGATGGAAATCTCGCGTCGCTCGATGTCGCTGGCAGCAACCTCGGGATCAATCGCGGGCGAGTAGAAGTTGAGTTCGAGTCCGCTCACGCCCGTGCCTTCGAGTTGCTTGGCATAGTCGCCCCACGCCAGCCGACTGACGCAATTGAGGCTGGCAAAGAGGGGCATCTTGACCGCCTTGCGCGCTTGCTCGACCCAGTACAGGTGCTGCTTGGGCCCGCCGTGTTCCAGCTTGGGAAACATGCTGACCGCTTCGGCGAAGCCGGGTTCAAGGTCCCCTAGGCGCGTGCGGAACTCCTCCTCCTCCAACTGAACCTGCTCCTCGAAGAGCGACTTGACCACGAGGCCGCCGGCCCCCGCCTGCTCGAGTCTCTTGATGTTGTCGATCGATTTCGACAGTGAAGAGGATCCCACCACGATCGGATTCGCTAGGGGGACACCCATGTACGTGGTTCGTAGGTCTGCCATGTTGCTCTCCTATCGCGAACGTTGTTGGCTTCCAGTGGCCCAGACAGTCGCCAGCCCGCCTGTCCCTCAAGAACAAGGGCCTCGGGAAACGCAGCTCTTGCGGAACTGGCCTTTCATCCATTTCCTTTGATGCCGGAAGCCGCCACAGGATGCCGCATCGCCACTGCCATCGCCACGGATGACTGTCGCCAGACCCATGCTTCAATGCACCATTCGCGCTGACTGCGACCGAGCCGCCCACGCAGCCTCAGAATACGGTGCAAGGGACGAACCTTGTGGCCGCCGCCCTGCCCTACGCCGACGCCAACCTTTCTCTGCTGGTGGTTGTGCCGGATGCGGGCCAGTTCGCTCAGGTCGAATCGTGACCAGCCCACCGGCGCCATCCTCTTCATGGGCCGCGTCCTGGATCCCACCCAGAACTGACCAGCCGGTTTCCCGCCGCCATCGCGCCGCGTCCCGAATGAGGTGCAGGTGGAGCGAATGACCGCCTCGACTTCCTCGGTCAGGTGATTTATAAGCGCCAGACTCCGGGGACGGTGGAAGGGCGGTCGCGATTCATCTGAAGGGGTCATGCATGAAGAGCTACGCGGCGAACGAGATCCGAAACGTTGCACTGGTCGGCCACGGCGGCGCCGGCAAAACCACGCTGGGCGAGGCCATTCTCTTCTCGACCAAGTCGACCCAGCGGCTAGGAAGGGTCGACGACGACACGTCGAACTTCGACTTCGAGCCCGAGGAGCAAAAGCGCAAGACCAGCATCTTCGCCGCTGCGGGCCACGTGGAGTGGAAGAAGAACAAAATTAACATCCTTGACACGTCCGGCAACGGAAACTTCCTGGTCGACACGCGCATCACCCTCGATGTTGCCGACGCGGCCGTGGTGGTGGTGTCCGCCAACGACGGCGTGCAGGTCTACACGGAACGAACCTGGGCCATGTGTGACGAACTCGGGCTGGCCCGCTGCGTGCTCATCTCCAAGCTGGACCGCGAGCGCGCCGATTTCCAGCAAGCGCTGGATGACGTGCGCGAAACCTTGTCCAGCAAGGCCGTGGCGCTGCAACTCCCCATCGGTCAAGAAGCCAACTTCGAGGGCGTGGTGGACCTGCTCTCCATGAAGGCGTTCCGCTTTTCCAATGAAGGGCGCGACGTGAAAGAGGGCGAGATCCCGTCTGACATGGTCGACGCGGCGAAGAAGGCGCGCGAGGCTCTGCTGGAAGCCATCGCCTCGGCCGACGACGCCCTGGTGGAGAAGTACCTGGAGACCGGCACCCTGACCGACGAAGAGGCGCGCCGGGGTCTGGTCGCGGGCGTGCGACGGCAAGCCGTCGTGCCCGTGTTGGCCGCTGCGCCCGGCGTGTGCCTCGGCATCCAGCCCCTGCTCGATTTCATCGTCGACTGCTTCCCAGCGCCCACCGACCGGCCGGCCTGGAAGGGCACGGCGGGCGAGCAGCCGGCCGAACGCACCGCTGATCCCGCGGCACCGGTGGCCGCCTACGTGTGGAAAACCTGCAGCTCGGACATCGGCCGCCTCTCGCTTATGCGGGTGCTTTCGGGAAAGCTGACCGGCGACGCCACCTTGATCTCGGTCAACCACGATTCCAAGGAACGCCTGGGGCAGCTCTACGTTCTGCAGGGCAAGGCGCGCGACCAGGTCGCCGAGGCCTTCGCCGGCGACATCGTTGCCGTGGCCAAGCTGAAGACCACCAAGACCGGCGACACCCTGGCCGACGAGCGGGCGCTTTTCGCCCTGCCCAGGCCGGTGATTCCCGCGCCGCTCATCACCTACGCCCTGCAACCCAAGACCAAGGGCGACGAGGACAAGGTCGCCGTCAAGCTGAACGAAATCATCGACTCGGACGTGGCCATCAAAGTCAGTCACGATGCCCAGTCCAAGGCGATCTTGATCGGGGGCACCGGCCAGTTGCACATCGAGGCCACCGTCGATCGCCTGCACCGCATGGGCGTCGAGGTCGATCTCTTGCCGCCCAAGATCCCTTACCTCGAGACCATCAAGGGCACGGCCAAGAACGTCGAAGGCAAACACAAGAAGCAGACCGGCGGACGCGGCCAGTTTGGCGTCTGCTACATCGACATCTCGCCCCTGCCCCGCGGCAGCGGCTTCGAGTTCGAGGACGCCATCGTGGGCGGCGCCGTGCCCCGCCAGTTCATTCCGGCCATCGAGAAGGGGATGCGCACCCGTATGGCCAAGGGGGTTGTCGCCGGCTATCGCGTGACCGACGTCAAGGTGCGCCTGTTCGACGGCAAGTACCATGACGTGGACTCGGACTCGCGTTCCTTCGAAATCGCGGGATCCAAGGGCTTCCAGGCCGCCTTCAAGCTGGCCAAGCCATGTCTGCTCGAGCCCATCATGAAGATCCAGGTCACCTGCCCGGACGACTGCATGGGCGACGTCATCGGCGATCTCAATCAGCGCCGCGGTCGGGTCGAGGGCATGGAATCCAACGGCAAGGATCAAGTCATCCGCGCGCACGTGCCCATGTCCGAGACCCTCAAGTACTCGTCCGATCTGCGATCGATGACCGGCGGTCGCGGCTCGTTCACTCTCGAGTTCTCGCACTACGACGAACTGCCCAACAACCTGATGGAAAAGGTAGTGGCCGACGCCAAGGTCGCGGCCGAAGAAGACGAATAACTACCGCTCGCGCACCTCCGGGTGCTCGTCGAAAAACGTCTGGCGACTGGCGGGGCTAACTGTGACGACGGTGCGGCCCTCTCTCTGCAAGCGGGCCTGGCAGGCAAGGCGTGAGTTGCGACGCACGTCAAATGCCTTGTCCAGAATGTCTTCTTCGTCGTCCTCCATTTCTGACAGACCGTCCAGTCCCTCGTCGACGTAGACGTGGCAGGTCGAGCAGGCGCACACGCCGCCGCAGGCCGATCCGAGGCGCGCCCCTACCTGCTCCGCGGCTTGCAGGATGGTCGTGCCCAGTGGAACCTCGATCTCGACGCCGTCAGGCTCGAAGCGAACCCTCGGCACGGGCTACTTTCCCACCTTGCTTTCCACCGCGCCGATGTCCTGACCACGCAGCCCCTGCTGCAAGGCCTGGTTCATGCGACGGGTGGCGAAGTCCTTGGAGGCCGCGTCCAGCGCGGCAATCGCCGCCCGGATGGCAAGATGGTCGCGCCCCGCCTTGCTCGTCTCCAGTGCGCCCACCGCCGCCTCGATGGCAGCCCGCTCACCCTCGACCAGCAGATCGGCCGACGCAGCCAAGGCCGCGCGTGTCGCATGCAGGATGCGGTCCGCCTCCACCCGCTCCACCGCCAGCAGGCGCTCGCCCACGTCCTGCTCGGCATGGGCGAAGGAATCCCGAATCATGCGCTCGACCTCGTCGTCGGTGAGGCCGTAGCTCGGCTTGACCCGGATCGATGATTCCTTGCCGGTTGTCTCTTCGCGCGCAGACACGCCGAGAAGGCCGTCGGCGTCGACCAGAAAAGTGACTTGCAGGCGCGCCATGCCCGCTGGCATGGGCGGAATCCCGGTCAACTTGAAGCGCGCCAGCGAGCGGCAGTCTGCCACCAGCTCACGCTCGCCCTGCACCACATGCAGATCGAAACCGGTCTGGTTGTCGGCGTAGGTGGTGAAGGCCTGCACGGCGCCGCAAGGCACGGTGGTGTTGCGATGGATCAGCTTCTCCACCACTCCGCCCATCATCTCCAGGCCGAGAGAGAGCGGCACCACGTCCATCAGCACCACATCCTTGCGCGCGTTGCCCGCCAGCAGGTCGGCCTGCACCGCCGCGCCGAGAGCCACCACCTCGTCGGGATCGATGTCGGCCAAAGGCTCGCGCCCGAACATGCTGGCAACCAGCCGCCGCACTATGGGCATGCGGGTAGCGCCTCCCACCAGGATCACGCCGGAAAGTTGCTTCGCCTCCAGACCGGCGTCGCGCAACGCCCGGCGCACAGGGGGCTCGCACCGATCCAGAACCGGCCTCACCACCGCATCCAGCTCCTCGCGCGTGATCTCTCCGCGCCACATATCACCCGGCCGCCGCTCGACGACGACCTCGGTCGCGTCGAGCTTGGTCAGTGCCTCCTTCGCGTCCCGTGCCGCATCCAGCACCCGGCGAATCAGGTGACGGTCGCCGGCCGCATCCTCGGACAAGCCCATCTGCCGCAGCAGATGCACCGCAAGAGCGCGATCGAAATCATCGCCACCCAGAGCCGAATCGCCCCCGGTGGACTTCACCTCGAACACGCCGCCTTCCAGTTTCAAGATCGAGATGTCGAACGTACCGCCGCCCAGATCGAACACGGCGAAGGTTCCCTCGGCCTGCTTGTCCAGGCCATAGGCCAGCGCTGCGGCCGTGGGCTCGTTGAGCAGGCGCATGACTTCCAGACCTGCCAGGCGGCCGGCGTCGCGCGTGGCCTGGCGCTGACCGTCGTCGAAATAGGCGGGCACCGTGATGACCGCGCCGTCGAGATCACCGCCGAGCGCCACCTCGGCGCGCGCCTTGAGCACGCGCAAGATCTCGGACGAAACTTCCACCGGCGTGACCGCGCGCCGGCCGTTCAGCAGCGAAAAGCGAACCACCGCCTCACTCTCCCCTCCCGGCGCGAACTGGTATGGAGTCAAGCGGCGCGTGGCCTCGGCGTCACGGGGCCCGCGGCCCATGAATCGCTTGACCGAGGCGATGGTGTCCTGCGGCGCCTGAGCCGCCAACCCGCGCGCCGCCCGGCCCACCACCACGGCGCCGTCGGTCGCATAGTGCACCACCGACGGCAAGAGCGAGCCGTGCTCGTCGCGCAGGCAAGTCGGCTGGCCAGCCTGCACCACCGCCACCAGCGAATTGGTGGTGCCGAGGTCGATGCCCACCGCGCGCCCCTTGCAGACTTCTTTGCTCCGCGCCTCGCCCGGCTCGGAAATGTCGAACAGCGCCTCTACCGGCATGCCGAATTCCGCGGCCTATTTGTCCGCGTGCCCTTCGCGTTCCCGATCGGCCTGCGCCTCCTCGAGAAAACGCCGGTAGTAGCGCGCGGCCACCAGGCGCGCGGCGATCACGCCGAGGTTCGGTCGCGCGGCTGAGAAATCCGCGGCCACCTCCGCCATTTCCTTGTCGTGGCGAGCCTGCACGCCGGCGACCAGGCTGGCGACCTTTGCGCCGTCGCCGCGAGCGCGCGCCTCGGCCAGGCCCTCGCGCAACTCCATCACCTCGACCAGCAGCGCCGTGTCCACGGGCTGGGTCGCCCGGCTGTCGGCCTCCCCGGAACTCTTGCTGCCTGCGGGCTCGCCCACCTCGACGCCCTCCAGCGACAGCAGATACTCCGCGCGGGACACCGGCTGGGACAAGATTCGCCACGCGAGGTTGAGCTGCACCGACCGCTCCAGCGACGCGCGCCGCGCCCGACCGTCCGCGCGCGCGAAGCGGTCCGGGTGCAGAAGCTTGGTCATCTCCTTGTAGCGGCGTTCAAGATCGACGACGTTCACATCGAACCTGCGGGGCAAGCTGAACACGCGAAAGTAATCGGCCGTGCGGTCGGGGGGCTGCACAGCCCCGCACGCCGCACACAACATGCCGTCGCCAGGGTTCTTCTCACAGGACCAGCAGATCATGGTTGGGCTAGAATTGTACACTCTCGCCGCAACCGCAGGTTCCCTTTACATTGGGGTTGGTCCACTTGAAACCGCGGGCCATCATGCTGCTGGCGTAGTCCAGGGTCGAACCGTCGAGAAACAGGTAGCTCTTGGGATCGACGAAGACCTTGACCGCACCGCCCCCCAACTCCAGCACTTTGTCCTCGGCCCGCGCCTCGCTGTCCGACCACTCGAACAGGTAGGAAAACCCCGTGCACCCGCCCCCGCGGATGCCCACCCGCAGACCCTTGGGCTGCGAGGGACGCCTGGCCGCGGCCTTGCGGATTTCTTCGACCGCTCGCTCTGTGACTTCGATAGACAAGCTTCTCTCCTAGGCTTGGCCTGCTTGGGCCTGCGAGCCGCGCTGCTTTCTGCGGTAGTCGGCAATCGCGCTCTTGATGGCGTCCTCGGCCAAGACCGAGCAGTGAATCTTCACCGGCGGCAGGTTCAATTCCTGGACGATCTGCGTGTTTCTGACCGACATGGCCTGCTCAAGAGTCATACCCTTGATCCATTCTGTCGCCAGTGACGATGACGCTATGGCCGAGCCGCAGCCGAAAGTCTTGAACTTGGCGTCCTCGATGACGCCCGAATCGCTCACCTGGATCTGCAGCTTCATCACGTCGCCACAGGCGGGCGCCCCCACCAGCCCTGTCCCCACTTTGGGCGACTCCTTGTCCAGGCTGCCCACGTTGCGCGGGTTCTCGTAGTGGTCGATCACTTTTCCGCTATACGCCATGATGCTTTACCTCTTGTACTTCTCGCTACTGCGCTAACGCTGTCCTGCCCATTGGATGCCGTTGATATCGACTCCGGATTGCGCCATCTCCCACAAAGGCGACATTTCCCGGAGTTTCTTAACTTTTTGCGCCACCAGATCGATCACGTAGTCGACTTCCTCCTCGGTATTGAATCGACCGAGACCGAAGCGAATCGATGTGTGCGCCATCTCCACGGGCACGCCCATGGCGCGCAAGACATACGACGGCTCCAGCGAAGCCGACGTACACGCCGAGCCCGATGACACCGCGACGTCCTTGAGCGCCATCATCAGCGCCTCGCCTTCGACGTAGGCGAAGCTCACGTTCAGGCTGCCCGGCAGCCGGTACTCCAGCGAGCCGTTCAACACAGTGTTGCTGACCCGCGCTTCGATGCCCAGGCGCAGCCGTTCGCGCAGCGCCAGCAGCCGCCTGCTCTCCTCTGCCATCTCGGCCGCGCTGATCTCCGCCGCCTTGCCGAACCCGACAATGCCCGGCACGTTGAGCGTGCCCGAGCGCATGCCGCGCTCGTGGCCGCCGCCGTCGATGATGGGGGTGATGCGCACCCGCGGCTTGCGCCGCACGTACAGCGCGCCCACGCCCTTGGGGCCGTACATCTTGTGCGCCGACAGGGAAACCAGATCGGCGTGTGTGGTGGCGACGTCGAAGGGAATCTTGCCCACGCCCTGGACCGCGTCGATATGAAACACCGCCCCGCGCGCCTTCACCACCTGGCCGATCTCGGCCACCGGATTGATGGTGCCCACCTCGTTATTGGCCAGCATGATGGAAACCACAATGGTCCGGTCGGTCAGGGCATTGGCCACCGCCTGCGGGTTCACGCGGCCGTCACGCTCGACCGGCAGGTAGGTCACCTCGAAGCCTGACTTCTCCAACCGCTTGCATGTGTCGAGCACGGCCTTGTGCTCGGTCACAGCGGTGATGATGTGGTTGCCCCGGTCGCGATAGAACTCGGCCGCACCCTTGATCGCCAGGTTGTCTGATTCGGTAGCGCCCGAGGTCCAGACGATCTCTCGCCCTGAGGCGCCGATGACCGCCGCCACCTGCTCGCGCGCCTGCTCCACGGCCCGTTCGGCGTTCCAGCCGAAGACATGCGACCGGCTGGCGGCGTTGCCGAAATCCCCACGAAAGTAGGGCAGCATGGCGTCGAGCACGCGCGCATCCACCGGCGTGGTCGCGTGATTGTCCATGTATATGGGAAGCTTGGGGGCCATGCTTCAGCGCTTTGCGATTCCGTCCACCAGCAGGGGAACTTCGTGGTCCGATCGGCCGCAGCCGCCGCACTCGCGCTGGTGCTGACCCTGATCGCAAGAACGGCAGCCTTCGAGGAAGGCGAGGCTTTCGGAAAGTTCGTCGGCTAGGCGCGTGAGGCGCGCAATGGTCTCGCGCGTCTCCCGCAATTTGTCGGTGAAGATCTCGCGCACAGTGGCCATCGCCTTGGGCGCGGTGGCGCTCTCTTCCCACACGCGCAGGAAGACCTTGATCTCGGTCAGTGAGAAGCCCATGTCCTGCAGCTTCTGGATCCACTCGATGCGCTTGACCCCGTCACCCCGGTACATGCGAAAGCCGCCCTTGGACCGCACCGCCGGGTTGAGCAGGCCCAGCTCTTCATAGAGGTGTATCGCCCGGACGGTCTTTCCGGTTCGCCGCGCTATATCACCTACTTTCAGTAGAGATAGCGTATCTGCTGTAATTTCTGATGGCACAACCAGACCCTTACGTTTACGTAAGAGTGATATACGCCAGCCGCACAGGTGTCAAGCGCAGAAAACAGTTGGCGCGCCAACGTTGCGTGGCCAGAACGCAAATCCGGCCTGACTTGCCGAAATAATGCGATCGAGTAGTACGGCCATGGACCGAGCTACCTGCCGGGCGCGCCGGATCTTAGCCGCGCCAGCGATGACGAGAAAACCCTGTACATCGTGGGCATCGCGCTGGGCCGCAGCACCACCACGCTGAACCTGACGGCGGCGGAGCTGGAATTCGTCAAGGCCGGCATGTCCGATCAGGTCGCGGGCCGTCCCCCGCAGGTGTCGGTCGAAACCTACGCCCCCAAGGTGGAGGAGATCGCGCGACGCCGGGTGGCCGAGGGCGTGGAAAAGACCGAGGCGGCTGGCAAGGCGTTCATCGAGGCTGCGGCTCAAGAGCCGGGCGCAGTCAAGACCGAGAGCGGTCTGGTGCTCAGGACGCTGAAACCCGGCAGCGGCCGCAGCCCCAGCTACACCGACCGGGTCAAGGTCCACTACCGGGCCGCGTTCACCAACGGCGCCGTGTTCGACAGCGAGATCGAGGGCGCGCCGGTTGAACTGGTGCTGGCCGGGACCATCCCCTGCTGGATCGAGGCGCTACAAAAAATGAAGATCGGCGAGACCGCCAAGCTGGTGTGCCCGCCGTCGCTGGCCTACGGCGACCAGGGCCGTCCGCCCACCTTGCCGGGCCACGCGACCCTGGTTTTCGATCTCGAGTTGCTGGCAGCGGAGCCGGCTCTGGACGCTGGCGCCCCGCCGCCCAACGTCCCACCGGGCATTCTCGCCCCCTGACCACCGCGGCCGCTCGTCTCGCTGAAAGCCTACACCGAGCGCAGGCACCCGCGATCTTTGGCGCGCGCGGCCTCGCGGGCCGCGCCCACCACGTCGGCCACCGCGCCCAGGAAGGCGTCGATGGTGGCATCGGGCAGTTCGCCCATGTTCGAAATCTGGATGTAGTGCGCGCCCAGCGCGCCCTTGCAGCGGTAGATGATGAATCCGCGTTCCTTCAGGCGGGCATACAGTTCGTCGACGGCAATCACCGCAGGCACGCGCATGGTCGAGATGGTGTGCGACTCGCGGCCGGTGTTGGTCAGCGACTGGAACCCCAGGTCGGTCAGCACGCGCCTGATGAGCAGGTTGCGCCGGCGGTAGGTCTCGCGTCGGGATGCCACCCCACCTTGCTCGAACAACTCGTCGAGCGCGGTTTCCAGCGCGAAGAACGATGACACCGCCGGGGTGAACGGCGTCTGCGCCAGCTCGGTCAGATAGCGGCGATAGCGCCGCAGATCCAGGTAGTACACGCGCGGTGGGATGTCTTCAATGCGCGGCCAAACCGTGGGCGCCACGCACAGGAACGACACGCCCGAGCAGGAGTGCAGGCACTTGTTGGCCGAGGAATAACAGATGTCCACGCTGTCACGGACCACGTCCAGATCCTCGACTCCCAGTGAAGACACGGCGTCGACCACCAGGATCGCGCCGCGCAGCCGGCACACCCGCCCGATGGCGCCCACCGGGTTCACCACGCCTACCGAGGTTTCGTGATGGATCATGGCCACCGCCACGATGGTGGGGTCAGCCGCCAGCGCCGCCTCGACCGCCGCGAGCTCGGGCAGGCTGCCCCAGGGAGATGCGAGTCGGACATGCTCCAGGTGGTGAAGCTGCGCGATCTCGGCCAGGCGCTCGCCGAAGGCGCCGTTCTCGATGATCAGGATCTTCTTGCCGGGCGGCACTACCGACGAGATCGCCATTTCCATGGCTGCCGTGCCCGAGCCAGTCACCAGCAACATTTCATGTTCAGGCGAAGCGCCGAACACGGGCCGCAGCTTCTGCTGCAGCCGGCGCACCACGCCCGAGTAGTCCTCGTCACGGTGGCAGATGTCGTGGTGGACCAGGGCCGCCTTGACCCGAGCGGAGGTCATCACCGGCCCGGGATTGAAGAGCGTGTAGCGGGGAGCATCCTTCTCGGCCAGCAGGCGTTCAATCAGGGCCAGCGTGTCGGTGCCGGTGGATCGCGCGGTACCGCGCACGTCGGGGTGGCGCAAGTCATCGCCGTAGACCCGCAGCAGCCATTCGGCGTGCTGGCGCATGTCTGCCGAATCCACGTCCTGCCACACCGCCCCGGCCACGTCGTACGCCTCGACCAGCCCGCGCCGCGCAGCCTCGGCCACGCCCTCGGTCAGCGATGGGGCGCCGGCAGCGGCCAGGGTATCGAGGCAGGCGATGAGCGAGGGCGACATGACGAAGAGACCCGCGCTGACGGCGTCATGGACCGTCAGATCCTTGCCAATCGACGTGACATGGCACAAGGTCTCGCTGCCCTGGGCAGCGGTCAGACGAACCCTGGTGGCATCGTCGAAATCGAACACGCGCGACAGATCCCGATCCACCGCCAGCACCGTGGCCGCGCCGGCCGCAGGCAGATTCGCCATGTCGCGCACCAGGTGCGGCGCCGCGATCTGATCGGCCATCACCAGCAAGGTCCGCTCGGTCACAAACGAACGCGCGGCCAGCAGCGACAACCCATTCGGCTTTTCCCAGGAGGGATTGTCGAAAAAGAGGATCTCGGTCGGAAGACCATGTTCCGACGCGCAAAGGGCTTCGATACGTCGGCGAAGCTCATCGCCTTTCCAGCCGACCACGATGCCCACGCGCCGGATCCCCGCGCTAGCCAGCACGCGCAGCGTGCGCAAGATCAGAGGAACCCCCGCCACAGCCGACAGGCAGTTGGGCGTCTCCCGGTCGGCGACCGGGCGGCCGCGTCCCGCCGCAAGAATCAGGGCATGACGAACCATGCTGGTATGGCGGACAGCGTAGCACGAGATGCTGGTCATGGATGGCGCTCTTGCAACCGCTGTTCCACGACCACCGCGACCTGCCTACGACCGCGAAATCAGCGCCCACGGCGGTCGAGTCGCCCGCTGCGCCCCACTCTGTCAAAATTTCACCGCCAGCGCGGCGTCAGATCCTAACCCGATTTCACCGTGGCGCCGGCCGCCTCCTCGACTGCAGGTGCCGAACTGAAACGAAGACGATAGACCGAGTTCTCGGTCTCGACGTAGACGTCAGCGGCTCCGAACTCGCTCAGCACCCGCCGCACCGGCGTGGTCACCATGCGATGGCCGCTGGGATCGCGAAATATGACCATGCCCCGGCCGACGGTGGGGAAGCTGATGAGATAGCCGCTGTAGGGCCGCCCCAAGCCTGCGCAGGCCGATCGGGGCTGCATATTGTCGCGAATCTTGATGGCGGTGACGTTCACCATCGGGAGGCCCTGCTATAAAGCAATTTTAGCACAGTCGGCGCAAGCGCTATACTTCGCTTTTTAATGGGCAAGCCGATTCGAAGCCCCCTGCTCGGGTACAACCACAACGTGCGCTACGGGGGGAGAATTCTCCACGTGCAGACTGAGGATTCCGGCCCGGCCAATCCCCACCTCTTCACCCATCTCTTCTTCGAGGGCAGCATCCTGGCGACCAAGCGGTGCGAGTACGACGCCGCGTCCGCCGAGGACGGCGTGCGAGAGCTGATGCAGGTTCAGCACAAGGAGATACTCAAGGAGCTAAAGCAGGGCCTGTATGATGACCGCCTGGGGGATTTTTTCGCGGCGAGGGGCGAGGTTTTCACCTCCCCTCGCAAAGCTGTGGCGGATGCGGCGCCGCTCTTCGCAACCGAGGCAGAGCCGCCCTTGCCGCGAGCGGCCGCACCCGAGCCGCCCGCGCCTTTGCCCGAGGCAACCCCCAGCCCAGGCCCGGAGATCCTCGATCTGGATTCCATTCCAACCCCGCCGCCGGACAGGATGCAGACTCCCGAACCTCTGCCCCTGCACATCATCCGTCCCTCCCTGCCTGGGCGCGGAACCTACACCTTCAAGCGCCCCACTCGCGACATGGCTGCCGTTGGTCCCGGCGAGCCGGGACCGCCGCGCGACGGCCGGCGGTCCATAAAGCCTCAACCCCCTGCCTCGGCCGTGGTGGTCCAGCGCCGGATCGTCGTGGGCGCAGGCGCCAAGACCCCGGGCGCGGCTCGCCCCATGGCGCCTCGCCCGCGCCGCCCTGGCGGCGGGGTTCCGTATGTCGTCCAGGAAGGCAGCCACCCCATGGCCAGCCGACGGCCCGAGCAGGACGTGCCGCAAGCCACGCCGATGACCGAAACCGCCGACGCCAACGCCGCGCCTCGCACCGCCGCACCTCCTCCCGCGACGCAAGAGCCCCCCGCAGAGAGCCTGGTCAGCACGCGCAGCCTGGATGACGTGATTCTCGCGTACCTCTCCAAAGGCGATCAGCGCCGCTAGACCACCCGCCAGGTGGTCCCCTTGGGGCCATCCATCAATTCCACCCCTCGCTGTTTCAGCCCGGCGCGGATCTCGTCGGCGCGCTGGAAGTTCTTGGACGCGCGGGCTGCGGCGCGTTCGGCGATGCCGGATTCGACGGCCATGGGATCGATCTTGCGCCGCTCGCACAAGCGCGCACGCCGGCTGTCGAGAAACTCGCCGGGCGGCCGCCGCATGATCCCGAGGGTCGCGCCTGCTGCGCGCGCGTCGCGCGCCAGCGCGGTCAGCGTCACCTGTCGCTCCGCCTTGGGCGCCGCCTTGGCATCGTCCAGCAGCTTGTTGGCCAGCACGAATGCATCGTAGAGGTGACCTATGCCGGCCGCGGTGTTGAAGTCGTCATCCATGGCTTCGACAAAGCGCGTGGCCAGTTCCGACGGGCCCGGCGTGGGCGGGTTCGCCAAGGTGCCGACGAATGCGTCCAGCCGTTCCAGGGTTCTATAGAAATAGTCCAACCGGGCTTCGGCTTCGTCGAGATCGGGGTAGAGAGGCTGGCCCGCGTCGTCGCGTGCGACGGTGAATGCGGCTGGGCTGCGATAGTGCACGCTGATGAGCAAAAGGCGCAGCGCCTCGAGATCGTGCGTCTCGGCCGCACGGCGGATGGTGACCACGTTGCCCAGCGACTTGGACATCTTTTCGCCGCCGAAGTTGAGCATCCCCGAGTGCATCCAGTAGCGCGCGAAGGCACCGAACGCGCCCTCGGACTGGGCAATCTCATTTTCGTGGTGGGGGAAGATCAAGTCCGAGCCGCCGCCGTGGATGTCGAAGCTGTCGCCCAGATACCGGTGCGACATGGCCGAGCACTCGATGTGCCAGCCCGGACGGCCCGGCCCCCAGGGGCTGTCCCACGACGGTTCACCCGGCTTGGCCGCCTTCCACAAGGCGAAATCGAGTGGGCTCTTCTTGTGCTCGCCCACTTCGATGCGCGCGCCGGCCTGTAGTTCCTCGGGGCTTTGTCCCGACAGGCCACCGTAGTTGGGAAATCCTGCCACCGAATAGTACACGTCGCCGCCTGCGGGGTAGGCCAGACCGCGTGCTTCCAGCCGGCGGATGACGTCGATCATCTCGGCAATGTGCAAGGTGGCGCGCGGCTCAATGTCAGCCGGGGCCACGCCCAGGCCCGCCATGTCGGTCGCCATGGCGTCGGCATAGAAGCGCGCGATCTCGGCGGCAGGCCGCCCTTCGGACAAGCCTTTGCGAATGATCTTGTCGTCGACGTCGGTGATGTTGCGCACAAAGCGCACGTCGAAGCCGCGCGCGCGCAGGTGGCGCACGATCACGTCGAAGGCGACCGCGGTGCGCGCGTGGCCCACGTGGCAGAGATCGTACACTGTCACGCCGCACACATAGATCGAGACCTTGCCGGGTTCGCGCGGCTGAAATTCCACTTTCTTCTTGGCCCGGGTGTCGTGCAACCGAATCATGATGGCAACCCTACCAATCGCCCCGCCGACGCAGGGCCAACAAATTGATGACAGCGAATCCGAGCAGGAAGGCCGCGATGACGAGAGACTTGAGGTGCTCGCCGGGCCGTTCGCCTTCCAGCAGAATGAGCGCGTCGTCGGGGATCTGCACTGCGGCCAGGGTACCGATGCCCTGGATCTGGGCGAGCGGGAAGGCTTGCGTTTCGCCGCCCGCGGTCTTGACCACGATTGCCTCGGCGGTGGCGCCCAGGTCAGCGACGCGGGCCTTGTGGGTCGTGTGCGCAGGCTGGATGTGCATGTCGCGGTCCATCTCACCCAGGGCCTGCAAGGCCTGGTCACGCCGCTCGGGAGGGAAACTCACCATCAGGGCCAGGCGCTTGGGATCCACGGCATCGCCGGGAGCCTCGATCACCTGCCCTCCCCGCTGCTCGACGGCAGCGCGGGCCTTGCCCTGATCGGAAAAGCGATCGCGCATGAACTCCACCCGCATCTGGCCGGGACGGTCCAGGTCGATGACCAACTCGTCATTGGCGGCAAGGGACACTCGATCGCCGAGCAGGTCAGTGAGAGCCAAGGCGCCGCCCGATGCCCCGGCCAGCGCGGCACGCACGTCCGCAGGCGCGAAAAAATGCGTCGCGCTCACGTGACCCGCGAAGTGACGGCGGATGGCCGCCTGAAACGACAGGTCGGAAAAACGCATGAGCCGGCCCACGAACACGTCATGCGCCGCCAACTCGGCCGGCAAGGGGTCAGATGCCCGCCTGACGAAGATCCGATTATTGGTGCCGAGCAGGCGGAAGAACTGCGTGAAGTGCCAAGAGCCCTGCGTGTCCAGCACCACCGCGCTTTCCCGATCGGCATGGCCGGCCAAACGCACGGTTCGGTTGATGGGCAACGCCTCGGTCTTGGTCGTGGTGAGCCCACGCGCATCGCCCAGATCCTGTGCCGTGCTGGGCGACAGGGCATAGCGCAAGTCGTCCCTAATCTGGAAAATCAGGAAGCAGGCCAGGGCGGCGGTGCCCACGGCGATGACCGGATGACGCCCGCGTGAGGACGGAATGCCGGCGAACTCGTCCTCGCCAGCGGGCGCGGCAGGCCCATCGGGCGACGGCCCGCTGGCCGGAGGAGGGGTGGTTTTGCTTTCGTCAGTCACCGTCGAGCGCGCGGAAATCTAGCACGAATCGGTTCGAGGAGTCGTACCGCACGCACCTGGATTATGGGGCGCCCCAACCGGCAGGTCGCCCGACGAGCGACCGCAGGTCGCATTTGCCCCAGCAACGGTTGCGCGCCGGCCCGGCGGGCATTAGCTTCGCCTGCAAGCATGTTTCGCTTTGACGGCCACGACCTGTGAAAACCCGATCTCCTTTTGCCATCATCCTCACGGCGACCCTGCTGGCGCTGCCCATGCTTCTGGGTTCGGCCTGCTGGCACCGCGGATCCAAGACGCCGGCTGAAGCCAAGGCCCGCCTGGCAGGGGCAGTGGCGATGCGCGATCCGGCCCGGCTCTGGGGTGCTCTGGATCTGGACACACAGTGGTCGTGGATGACTATTCTCCGCGCGGGGCGCGAGTCGTACGACATCACGCTCAGCAACCTTCCCGAGGGACAGCAGCGCGAGCGCATGATCCGACGCTTCCAGCCCGCGGCCACCAGCGAAGATGCGGCCGCGCTGTTCGCCAAATCGCTATCCTCTGAACTGTGGTCCAACTTGGCTGCCCAGCTTGCGGCAGCGGGCGATCGGCCGCCGGTGGTGAACGCCACGGGAACCGAGGCTGAGATCGTGTGGCCTGCCGGCCGTCTACTCTTCCGCAAGACCACCCGGCCTGCGTTCGGCTGGGGCTTCGCGGGCCTGGCCAGTGAGGCGGAGGCGCTCAAGCGGACGGCCAGCGCGGATCTGGAAGCCCTGCGAACCAACGCCGCGGACTACGAACGGGCGGCAGCGCGGGGACTGCGGTGAGCCCGCGCCGGGGCAAAGTCCCTCCCGAGGCAACCCCCAAGCCCGCGCCCGAAAAGGACTCAGGCCAGCTTTCATTCGACAGCCGCTTGACACGGCAGCCTCCCCAGGATGGCCGACAAGCAGCGACCCACGAAGCGCCTGCGAACGGCCCGCCGGCTGGAGAATCGCCTGCGCCCCAGGAAACCCGCGTCTTCGCGGTGTCTGAGTTGGTGCGCGCGGCCCGCCTGACGCTGGAATCCCGCTTCGCCGATCTACGCGTGGAAGGCGAAATTTCCGGCCTCAAGCGCTCGGCCAACGGACATCTCTACTTCACCCTGAAGGACGCCGAAGCGCAACTGGACTGCGTGATGTACGCACGCGAGGCGGCCCGCCTGCGCTTTCGCTTGCAAGACGGGCAGCAAGTGCGCTGCCGTGGCCGCCTGACCATCTACGAGGCACGTGGCCGCTTCCAGCTCTCGGTGCACGCAATCGAGCCGGCGGGCGCCGGCGCGCTGGCGCTGGCATTCGAGCAGCTCAAGCAGAGCTTGGCGGCCGAGGGTCTGTTCGATCCCGAGCGCAAGCGGCCCCTGCCCTTTCTGCCGCGCCGGCTGGGCGTGGTGACCTCGGCCCAGGGTGCCGTGATTCGCGACATCGTGCGCGTGGCGCACCGTCGCTTCCCCGTGCCCATCCTGCTGGCGCCCACACCGGTGCAGGGCGAGGGCGCAGCCGCCGCCATCGTGGCGGCCCTGGCCGAAATCGTGAAGGTTCCTGATGTAGACGTGGTCATCGTGGCGCGCGGGGGCGGCTCGATGGAAGATCTGTGGGCCTTCAACGACGAGGCCCTGGCGCGAGCCATCGCCGCCTGCCCGATCCCGGTGATCTCGGCGGTCGGCCACGAGACCGATTTCACCATCGCCGACTTCGTGGCCGACCTGCGCGCGCCCACGCCCTCGGCCGCGGCCGAGTTGGCCGTGCCGGTGGCGGCTGACCTGCTGGCCGAGTTGCAGCTTCTGGGTCGGCGCATGGGTCGCGCCTTGCACGCCGAGACGCGCGCCCTGCGTTTGCGCCTGGAACGGGCGCGAGCCGCGCTCGGCGATCCGCGCCGACTCATCGACCTACGCCGCCAGGGTCTCGACGACTTCGTGGAGCGCGCGGCCCGTGCCCTGCGCGCCACCACCGCCCGACGTCGCGCTGACCTGCGCGCGGTCGAGGCGCGCCTCTTCCGTTCGCATCCCCAGCGCCGCATCGCCGATCAGCGCGCCGCCTTGGCCGCGGCCGAGCGGCGCCTGATCACCTCGGGCACCTCCCTGCTGGCGCACCGACGCCGCACCCTGGAAGCACTCGCCGGCAAGGTCGACGCCCTGTCGCCGCTCAAGGTGCTGGATCGCGGCTACAGTCTGGCCCGTGGGCCTGACGGTCAGTTGTTGCGAAGCTGCGCCGGCCTGCACCGGGGTGCCAACGTGACGGTCACCCTGCGCGACGGCGACCTGCTCACGCGCATCGAAGAGATCGTGGCCCGGCGGCACTAGCTCCCGCTGCGCCAGCGCTGCGCGATCTCAGCCGCGATGTCAGCCACTCTCCGATCATCGGTCTCAATCACCTCGTGGGCCATGGCCTGATACAGCGGGGTGCGCCGCTGCAACACTTCGCTCACCTCTTGGGTAAAGCTTTTTCCGCCGGTCAGTGACGGGCGATTGTTATCGCGGCCGATGCGCGCGACGATGCTGGCCGGAGTGGCCCTGAGCCAGAACACGCGCCCGTGCTCGCGCAAGGCCGCGGCGTTGGCTTCGCGCTCGACCACGCCGCCGCCACAATCGAGGATCTCTCCATCCTGGGCGCCGCAGCGGCGACAGATCTGTTGTTCCAGATCGCGAAAATGATCCCAACCGCGCTCGGCGACGAGATCGGGAATACTTTTGCCCGCCAGCCGCACGATTTCCTTGTCCAGACTCACCACCGGCCGGCCCAGCATGCGGGCCAGCCGGCGCGCGATCACGCTCTTGCCGGTGCCCCGGTATCCGATCAGCACCAGATTCATAGCCGTGCGTCCAGCACCCGGCGCATGATGTCGGTGGGCGCCGGCCTGCCGGTCCACATCTCGAACTGCAAGGCGGCCTGACCCAGGAACATCTCGGTCCCCTCGATCACCCGGCACCCCGCCGCGGCGGCGTGGCGAAGGAGCAACGTCCGGCGCGGGTTGTACACGGCATCGAAGACCACCAGGTCAGAACGCAGACCCTCGCGCGGCACCAGGCTGCGCTCGCTGTCGGGCTTCATGCCCACCGGCGTGCAATGAAGCAGGATCTGCGCCTTGCCCAAACCGGCGGCCAAGCTGGCGTCGGTCAGCAAGTCGGCCGAGACGGGACAGCCGGTGCGCTCGACCACGTCGTGCGCCAGACGCGCCAGTTCGTCCTCGATGGCGCCCAGGATGAGCAATTCGGCCGGCTTGGCGTGCAGCCCGATGGTGATGGCCAGGGCGCGCGCCGCTCCTCCGGATCCCAGCAAGAGCACCCGACGGCCCGCCGGATCTGCGCCAGCTTGACGAAGGGCGCCCAGCGCACCCAGCCCGTCGACGTTCGCGCCACGCAAGCGACCGTCCTTCATGACCACGGTGTTGATGCAGCCGATGGCACCAGCCGTATCGTCGATGTCGTCGACCAGAGCGAGAGCGGCCACCTTGTGCGGCATGGTGATGGAAAGGCCGCGGTAGCCCATCGAGCGAGCGCCGGCAAAGGCTTCGGCCAGCCGCGCCGACTCGACCTCGTGCGCGACATACACAAGCGGCAAGTTCAGGGCTTCAAACGCGGCGTTGTGCAAAGCGGGCCCCACCGAGTGGCGGGCGGGAAGCCCGAACAAGGCGCAAACCTCGAAGCTGGCGTCAATGCGGCTCATGCAGAACGCAGCTTCTTCATACCACGGCCCACGCCGGACGGACGCGCGCTGGACCGGGCGCCACGTCAGTTCACGACGATATCGTTGAGGACGGAATTGTTATCGTCGCAGGAGTTCTTGCCCGAGTTGCACAGGACCTGATTGACACCACCGGCTCCGCTCGAACTCGTCGCGCCCCCACCCGCAATTCCCATGACGACCTCGAGAACCACCACCGTCCTGTTGTCGAAAGCGGTTCCCTCGGACCGCAGCACCACCATCTGGTTGGTGTCGGTCACGTACTGGCCCTTCCGGCATTCGGCGGTATCGTTACGAACGTAGACGGTGTAGCTGCCCATGTAGGTGTTGGGCGCTCCGTTGGGGTTGTCCGGCAGGGGCTCAGCACGGGACACGGCGGACGGATAGGTTAGGTTGTACAGGGGAACACCGGACGCATCTAGCAGAATGGCGCCTCGGCCGCCCGGCTGGCCGCAACCGTGCGACGCGCTTGGTATCTCGTCTGCCGGATAGGCCACGTGCCCGGTGCCGCCCAGCATGGCTGGGAAATTGGGCGGGGTCGGGCCATTCAAGATATCGCGGGCTCGTTCGAGACCAGCCTCGGCCACGTACAGGGCCTGGTTGCGTATGTTGGAGTTGGAGGCAAGCTGGACATTGCCCCCGGTGAGGAACACGCCTGCCAAGCCGATCCCGAGCAGCCCGATGATGGCCAGCATGACGATGACGAGAACCGCGCCGGTCTCTCCGTCCCGGCAAGCGACTGGATTGCCTGCAGTGGCAGTGCAACGGCGGCCAGACAGCGATGATAGGGAAATACGCACGGGTGAACCCGCATATCTAAGCATCGACAGCAGGAGGCGCCAACTGAAGCCGCCTTGCCCGCGCCCCACAGCAAGCTACATTTCACGGCAAGGCAGCACATGGCCGAAAGGGATCCGGTTTGCGGAATGATGGTCGACCCTGCGAAATCGGCCGGCCAGTTCGAGTACAGGGGCACCCTCTACTATTTCTGCAACCCGTCTTGTCTGGCCCGTTTCAAGGCCGCTCCGGAGAAGTTCTTGGCGCCCGGCTTCCGGCCCGTGGGCATGGCCGGGATGGGACTGGTCAGGCTGAGCGGACCCCGCCTGGCTGTCCACCCATCGCAGGCACTCGCGGCGCAAAATGCGTCGGCGGCGCCGCGCTACCTGTGCCCCATGTGCACAGGCGTGACCCGCGACCAGCCCGGCGCGTGCCCCAAGTGTGGGATGGCCCTGGAACCCGAAAGCGTGTCGCCGCAGGAATTGCCCAACCCCGAACTGGCCGACATGACCCGGCGGTTCTGGATCGCGCTCGGCTTGTCCGCGCCCCTGGTCGGCTACGGCATGGCCGAGATGGTGTTGGGACACGCGGCGGTGCACGTTCTTCCAGCGCGTGCCTTGGCCTTGATCCAGATGGCGCTTGCCGCGCCGGTGGTGCTGGGAGCGGGCTGGCCGCTCATGCTACGGGCGTGGCGATCGCTTGTTCGCCGTAGTCCGAACATGTTCACCCTCATCGGGTTGGGCACCGGAACGGCATTTTCGTTCAGCGTGATTGCGGCCTTGCTTCCCGGCGCACTCCCGGCTGCGTTCTGCAAGCCGGGCGCGCCGCTCCCGCTTTACTTCGAGCCAGCAGCGGCCATCACCACGCTGGTGCTGCTGGGCCAAGTGCTGGAATTGCGAGCGCGCCAGGCCACCGGCAGCGCCATCCGCGCGCTTCTGCGTCTGGCGCCGATGAACGCGCGCCTGGTTTCCCTGGACGGCTCCGAGCACGACGTCGCCGTCGAGCGGGTGCAGGTGGGGGATCGGTTGCGGGTGCGCCCAGGCGAGCGCGTGCCGGTCGACGGCGTGCTCGTGGAAGGCGCGAGCGCGCTCGACGAGTCCATGCTCACCGGCGAATCCTTGCCCGTGGGCAAGGCGCCCGGCGACCGCGTCACGGGAGGCACGCACAACGGCTCGGGCAGCTTCGTCATGCGCGCCGAACGCGTGGGTTCCGGCACCCTGCTGGCCCAGATCGTGCGGCGGGTGGGCGAGGCCCAGCGCAGCCGCGCGCCCATTGCACGACTGGCTGACCGCGTGTCGGCCTGGTTCGTGCCGACGGTCGTGGTCGCGTCGCTGGTCACCTTCGTCGTGTGGGCGCTGGTCGGGCCCGAGCCGCGGCTGGCCTACGCACTGGTGAACGCAGTCGCCGTGCTCATCATTGCCTGCCCCTGCGCCCTGGGCCTGGCCACTCCCATGTCCGTGATGGTGGGCATGGGCCGCGGCGCAGCCGCGGGCGTTCTGGTTCGCGACGCTGCGACCCTGGAAACCCTGGCCCGGGTCGACACGTTGGTGCTGGACAAGACCGGCACCTTGACCGAGGGCAAGCCCAGGCTGGTTTCCGTGCACGCCGAGGGTTTTGCACCTGACACCGTCCTCGCTCTTGCCGCAAGCCTGGAACGCGCGAGCGAGCACCCCCTGGCCGCGGCCATCGTTCGCGGCGCCGAAGAAAAGCAGTTGGCCTTGTCTTCCCCGCAGCACTTCCGTTACCAGCCAGGCCGTGGTGTCGGCGGTCAAGTCGAGGGTCGCGCAGTCCTGGCCGGCAGCGAGGTTTTTCTGCACGAGGCGGGCGTCGATGGGGCGCCTCTCTTGGCCATGGCCGAGGAGTCGCGCAGGCAAGGCCACGCGGTCGTCATGGTGGCGATCGACGGCCAGCCCGCTGGCGTGCTCGACCTGGCCGACACCATCAAATCCTCCGCAGTGGAGGCGATCGACGGTCTGCGGGCCGCTGGGTTGCGACTGGTCATGCTGACCGGCGACCACCACTCCGCCGGCCAGGCCATCGCCAAAGAATTGGGCATCACCGAGGTGCTGGCCGAGGTCAACCCCGGCGCCAAAGCCGATGCCATCAAGCAACTCCAGGCGCAGGGCCGCGTGGTGGCCATGGCGGGCGACGGCGTCAACGATGCGCCGGCCCTGGCACAAGCCCAGGTCGGCATTGCCATGGGCAGCGGAACCGACGTCGCCATCGAGAGCGCCGGCATCATCCTGGTCAAGGGTGACCTGCGCGGCATTCTGCGCGCCCGGCGTCTCAGCCGCGCCACCCTGGGCAACATCCGACAGAACCTGTTCTTTGCGTTTCTATACAACAGCGTCGGCGTGCCCCTGGCCGCTGGCGTCCTCTACCCGGTGTTCGGCCTGCTGCTGTCGCCCATGATCGCGAGCGCCGCCATGAGCCTTTCGTCGGTTTCGGTCATCGGCAACGCGCTCCGCCTGCGCAAGCTGGTCTTGTGACAGCTTCCGCAAAGGTCTGGAATGTCGCCGCATGCAGCCAGAAACGATAAGTGGAGATGATCGCGAAGAAGCCGCGTTTTCGCTGCGATCGGCACCAGTGTGTCGACCGGGTGCATCACAAATCCAGTCGTGCCACACTTGCGCACTTGTTCGGGTACTGCAGCGGAGTAACCTTGCAAAGTAGGTTCCTGCGGGAACCTTGTACCGATCCTGCCACCTTCGGTGGGAGCGGGCTTTGGCTGAATGCCGGAAGGAGAGCAGCATGAACCGCATGCGAAACCCCAGCCGATTGAATCGAACCTGGCCTCTTGCCTCTGTGATCGGCGCTGCATTCACTGTCCTGGCGTGCGGCGGGCCCGTGCCAGTCGGCTCCAGTCTCATGGGAGCGGGCGGTACGGGTGGTAGCTCACCAGGCTCGTCTGCTCCCATCATCACGGGGGTGGCTGGTGGCCAAGGTACTAGCACGAACCCCGGCAGCGCGACGGGAACAGGCGCAGTCTGGCCTCCTGCGGGCTATGTGAACGTGACCAACGTGTCTTATGGCGCGTATGCGCTTGGACCTCAGCTTATTTCGACCAGTGGAGCCTCCACACCGGACGCTGGAAGCGGTTCTGGTGGGTCCGGTATGGGAACTCCCAGCATCTGCAGTGGGCTCTACGGCGTGGTGCGCGATTTTAAGATGGGTACCACGCCGGGGGGTCAACCAGATTTCCAGTCGCCTACCCCGCAAGATGATCGGGGAATTGTAACCACGACGCTAGGTGCGGATGAAAAGCCAGTCTATGCGCATCCTGGTGGCACGACCCCTACGACGACGGGGCAGGCCGATTTCAACCAGTGGTACAACGATGTGCCCGGTGTGAACATGACGTATATAGTTGGTCTGCACTTCGTTCCCAACGGCAACGTGGTGACCTTTGCTGCATCCATCAACAACCAGGGAGTTCCAGATTCATCTTACTTTCCACTCGATAATGAGGGTTTCGGTAACCAGGGCGAGAACCACAATTTCAGTTTCACGACAGAGATTCACACGTCGTTCACCTACAACGGCGGAGAGACATTCACGTTCCAAGGGGATGACGACGTGTGGGTCTACATAAACAACCAGCTGGTCATCGATCTGGGCGGGATTCATGTCCAGGAAACCGAGACCGTGAATCTTGACGCCCAAGCCAGCCAGCTGGGAATCAAGGTAGGCAACATCTATCCCTTGGCCGTCTTCAATGCGGAAAGGCACACCACCCAGTCCAATTTCCGTGTCGACACGACACTGGCCTTTGCCGATTGTGGCCAAATAGTCAACTGAAATCGATGCCGAGCAATATCGCTTTCTGTACACGGCAGTGACTGTAGCCATCTGCGTCCCAGGTACGAAACTGACCAAGTAGATGAGGCGCTCGTGCCTCCCGATTCAAGCTGGACAGCCGGCCTGAATTCCGGCCCCAGAATCGTTCAACCGCCGACATACCTGTCCCCCGGTGGATGGATGACCGTGGGTGCATGTGCGCAAGGGGGGGCCGCGTTCCGTAGCGAACCGGACTGAGCGAGAAGCACCCGCAGATCATCGGTTGCGACGCCGAGACTCCGGATAGAATGGTTGACGGAGCGACCATGGACGCGAACCATTCTTTGGCTGCAATTTCGTGTCTGCTGTCCTTCACCCCGCTAGCTGCTTGCACCAGCAACAACAAGGCGGCTTCCGGCACCGGAGGGCATGCAGGCGGAGCTGCGGGCACGACTAGTATCGGCGGCACAGCTGCCTCAGGTGGTTCGAGCGCCATGGGCAATAGCAGGTCCACGTGCGGCACTACCAACACCTATGATCAGGTCGTTCTCTGCGACCATCCAGTAGCATACTGGGCGATCAACCAGTCCCTGTCCGGCAGTGAGCCCGATCTCTCCGGCAATAATAACACCGGCACCTACAAGAGCGGCACGCCATCTCCTGTTTCGATGCCGAACGGCGATCGAGCGGGGGATTTCGATGGCGCCTCCCAGTACTTGACCATTCCGTCGAACGCCTCCATGTCGATCCCCACCACCGGCAATTTGACCTGGGAGGGTTGGATCAGGCCCGACGTGCTCCAGTTTCCCCACGATGACGGATCGAGCGGATACGTCGACTGGATGGGCAAGTGTGAACAATATGGTCCCACGTGCGAATGGGAAGCCAGGATGTACGACACGAATACCACCGAGAGCCCGAATCGACCCAATCGAATTTCCGCCTACGTCTTCAATCCCAGTGCTGGCCTCGGATCGGCTGCGGACTGGCAACCGGCGGCGGGGCTAATTCAGGCTGGACAGTGGTATCACGTGGTCGGTGAATACACGACGTTGAGCCAGCCTTCGGATTGTGTCAACGCGGCATCGTACCCAGGTTCCATCAACATCTGGGTCAACGGCGTACAATGGAATCACTCCTTTCACGGGCAAACTGGTTGCATGAGTCAGTACAATGTCGTTCCAATAGCCAACAACAGCGCGCTCAATATCGGAACTATGGCCTTGGACTGCTGGTTCCAAGGCGCCATTGGCAAGGTGGCCATCTACAACTTCCTGCTGAGCCAAACTCAGATTTCCAATCATTATCAGGTCATGACCGGGAAGCTGCCGGCTGGCAGCTGCGTCGATACTTGCAGCTTTTGATGCATGATCGTAAGCCCCCGAAATCCGAAAAGCCGTACTCGCGGCAGATGCGACTTCAGGCCGAAACCCCATCATCTCGTTTGGGCCACGCGGCGAGTCAGGGCAAGGCGAATGGATCGAGCAATCTTGCGGAGGTTGCATGTGCAGGCGCAAGACTCCAAACTTGTTCTGGCGGGGAGTTGGGATGGGCATAGGGAAACCCAACGATATCTCCGTACAGGACAGACGACATGAAGCGATCGCCTTTGCAAGATGTGACGCAAGTTGCGGCTGGCAGGCTTGCGGGGTGTCAATATCAATGGTTGGCAATCGGTGTGGTGGTGTCGTTAGCGACGCTTGCCTGCGCACGGACGCAGATGGAGGAACAGTCGGCGTCAGCATCGGGTCAGGCAGGTGCCAGCGGTGGGTTCGGCGGGATCACGGCTGGGACGCAGAATCTTGGGGGCAGTTCCGAGGGTGGAACAGGTGGCGCAGGCGAATCCGGTAGGGGTGGCATAGGCGGAGTAAAGAATACTGGCGGCGGCGCCATTGGAGGTAGCGGAATCGCCGCAAGCGGGGGCCGAAACAGTGGTGGTGGACTCGCCGGAGCAGGCGGTCGTGGCGTGGGAGGCACTACTGGAAGCGGGGGCGCGACTTTGGGCGGCTCCTTTGGAGGAAGCGGAACCGGCGGAGTGAGTGGCGGCGCCTCGGCTGGCCGAGGTGGTCGTGGCGACGGCGGCGTGTTGGGAGGCACCTTGGGAACTGGTCCCACGGGAGGACGGGGTTTGGGCGGCAGCGACGCGACCTCAGGTGGCGGGAGCAGCGGCGCCAGCAGCCTGGGCGGAGGCGGTGGCATTGATGGGACCGGCGGACCCGGTGGTGGCGGCACCACATCAGGCGGAGGTAGTGGCGGGACCAGCAGCCTGGGCGGAGGCGGTGCTATCGGTGGAACCGGCGGGGTTGGCGTGGGCGGTGCCGGCGGACCTGGTGGCGGCGGCACGACATCAGGTGGAAGTAGTGGTGGAACCAGCAGCCTGGGCGGAGGCGGCGCTATCGGTGGAACCGGCGGGGTTGGCGTGGGCGGTGCCGGCGGACTTGGTGGCGGCGGTACGACGTCAGGCGGAGCCAGCGGTGGGCAGGCGGTCTGTGGCAATGGCGTCGTGGAACCTGGCGAACAATGCGACCTTGGCGCGGCCAACGCGGACCGACCGGCCTTCGTCGTCACCCAAGACAATCTGGTGTTCGCCGTCGCGCCCTACGCGGAGGTCGCGTCCAGCACGAACTTCTACGACTACGTCTCTGCGAGCGGCCACACGGGCCTTGAGAAGCTGGACACCAGTTTGATCTTGCTTTACCTAGACCGCACGGCTACCGCTCTCAGTTTGATAGTCGAGCACGGCGTCGACGCCAGCACCACCTCGGAACAGCAGCCGGCATCAAGAGTCCAGATGCTGTTCAGCGGGTTGCCGGTGGGAAGCGCGGTTGCGGTATCGGACGATCCGGGCGAATTGGTCATGACTTCCGCAACCACGGCCGCCGGTAAATGGAGTTTCAAGGGAAACACCGACGGCGGCGTGCTGACCGGCTTTTCCATTCCAGGCTCATGGGAAGTGCTGGTTTCGCCGGCGTTCTTGAGCGGGATCACCAGCTGGACGTGGATTCAGGGATCGAGTTCGGTCGTCAACCTGGATCTGACCGTCCCCATCGACATCAAGGCGTACGCAACTCCCAGTTTGTGCCGGACCGACTGCACGATTCCACGCTGTGGCGACGGCATTCTCGACGGGGGCGAGGTGTGCGACGACGGCATCAACAACGGAGTGGCTGGCGACGCCTGTTCGAGCGATTGCCTTTTGGCCCAGTAGCTCTCATTGCGGCAGAGGCGGGCCGGCCTGGGCAACAGCCCGCGCACCATCCTCGATGAACTCGCGCGCATCAACAGCGAATATCTGATGGCGCGGGAAATGACCAAGCCTGTTCCCGCCCGTTCGCCACGTGAACCAGGTTTCCGGTGGCCACCTTCAACGGATCGCGGCCAGTCAGTCAGACGTGATGAGATCGGCCGCACCCGCATCGGGCAGTGTGGCTTGAGGCATGGACACAGGGGGCAATCCGACCAACTCGCGGCGCCGTTCGTAAAGGGCTTGCCCGAAGAGAAAGGCAGTCAGGCAGGGATGTGGGGCCAGAGCGACCGTTTTTCCGGCAGCGTGCAGCGTGACGTTCTCGTCGCTCACCACCCATCGTGTGCCGACCTTGTCGCACCAGCGCACCTCCACCTCGATCTGCGAGGCAGCCGTCACGGCAGCCGGGAGCGGTTTCCAATTCTCGACTAGCAAGCGCCGCAGCGCGGGCAAGCTGGTGTTCTCCCCGAAAAGGTAGGCGCTCCGGCCGCCCAAGGTCTTCTCGCTGGCGCTGGTCTGAATCTCGTCGGACCGAACTAGCGCGGGTGGCTTATCTCGCCCGCGTGCAAGATCGTCGAAATAGTCCTGCAGATGGCACTGGTCGTCGAAGATGACCTCACTGGGTGGAGTCTTGGCGAAATTGCGGCGCACCCCAACAGCACAGCCGACTAGCACTGCCGCGACAAGCACAGCAGTGCCGGTCGTAGCGGCCAGTAGTCTCGTCCAGCGCATAGCTGCTCTGCCCCTTGACTATCGAAGGACGGTGCCAATCCTTTAGCCTACTGATCAAAAAGAATCACGGAGAGGGCTATCTGAAGGAACAGCGGACAACGGCAGAGCTGGCACACATCAACGGGGAGCAGCCGCTACGGATTCCACTGGTAATGGTACCAGAACTCGCAGCCCCCACCAAAGTCGCCGGCGATTTCGATGTTCATGTCGAAATCGGCCTGGCTTGTTTGGCAGGTTCCGGTGGCCTGCATCGACGTCGTGAATCCGACGGGATTGGCGATGCTCACGGAACGAGCATCTTCGGTACCTGGAGACCAAGGTTGTCTGCATTTACACCTGGTCAGATGGCGGTTTCTTTGAGCCGCAGCCCGTACCAGCGTTTGACAACGCGTTCCAAGCTACCTTGGCTTGGTGCGTCCACCGCTTCCCACATTCCCTGCACCCGAAAAAGCGGTACCATGTTCCCTGGGTCATGAAGGAACAGGATGTCAGGCACAGTGATGCGGGAAGAATACCCTGCTGTGGTGATGGCATTCTCAACCTAGATCATGGCGAGCAATGTGATCTAGGTCCACTGAACGGCATGCGCCTGGACGTCAACGGGAACCCGACGGACGCAGGCGGTTGCCCTTCTTGTCCGCTAGGCTCCTGGGACCTCGGTGGCATCCAAGTCTGCAACTACCCGCAAGGCAGCAGGGTGCTCTGCACCACAACCTGCGAGGTTCCTTGGCCTTCGCCTTGACGAAGCACCGGCAAGAACATTAACCTGCCCCCCGCTGGTATGTACGACGCAGGTTCATAGGCATGAAGAACACCCAGGCACCCCCGTAGCGCGCCGTATTCACATCATTGGCAACCTGGACAAGATCACCCTGTGCGCTACTGATTCTTCTCGATTTCGCGCATCTCGCGCTCCTGTTCCTGGTAGCGCTTGTCAACGGTACCAGCCGCGCTGCGAGCGTCGTCGATGAGCACGGCCGGCGTTGTGAGTCCTGCTGGCCGTAATCCAACCTGCTGGCGAAGGTAGGCCAGGTAGCCCAGGCCGAGCACTGCCAGGATCAGAAGACCGAAGGCGAGAGAGAGGATGCGGCCTGTCCGGCGCGAGGCGAGCCAGATCACCAGCCCGACGGAGATAGCCGTGACGACCCCCATGGCGAACGACGGTCCGTGGAAGTTCGCCGAGACTCCCTGCTTCCCGTCGACCGCAGCCGGCATGGGCGATGCCGATCCTTGGGTCGAATCGTCGCGCCCACCGCGCCCCGCTGACACGGTCTTGGCCGGCTTTGACAGGTCAAGCTGTCTGGCCTGCGCGCGGTACTGTGCTGGAACGTCCGCGAGATGTTGCACCACCACATCGACGCCAGTCGCGTCGGTGTAGACGAAGAAACTAGAGTTGGAAGGCATGACTGAAGGTCAGGGGCCACCTCTGCGTAGCTTGGAGTGCTTGCCATACTGGCTGTCGGCGGTGTCATACAGCTTTCCACGGTATCCGTCGGCCATGCAAGGACTACTGGTAACGATTCCGGTCGTCAAATCGCAGCAAGCGTCCGGTGTCACGCCGCACGCCTGCGGGGGACAACTGCTCGCAAGGACGTAGCCCGAGCGGCAACTCCAGGCACCGTTGGCACACGTCGGGTTGTCGACTAACACCGCCTCCGCGAGGCATTCCGAGACACAGTAGTCGTAACTCAGGTTGGCGCAGGCGTCCGTCCCCGATGTACCCCCCTCTCGCGCCACCCATGGAACCCGAACTTCCGCCAGCAGACGATCCTCCCGAGGAGGCTCCCCCTGCGCCCAGGGTGCCGCCAACCGCCGGGAGCGTGTTCCACGTTCCGCCGTTGCCTGCAATGCCGACGACACCACCTGTCGCCAGCATCCCACCCGCACCGATGCTCTTGCTGGTCGTACTGGCGCCGCCAGCGCCTCCAATGCCGGTAGCACCTCCAGTGGTCCCGGTTGCGCCCGCATAGCTGGTGATACCTTCAGTGGCGCTGGTCATGCCTCCTCCACCTGTGTTTCCGACGGTGGAGTGGTTTCTCCGGTGGTGCTGGTCATGCCTGCGGTGGTCCCAGCGCCTCGGTGCAATGATCTCCAAGCTGTCAAGCTATGGTGCCGCTGTGACAACAATTTCGGTCTGCCAGTACACGCCGTTCACTATCTGTGAGTACGCTGTTGTGGGCGGCTGGTCGGTGACGTACACATACCCGACATTACGTTGGCGTGCGATGGAGATCGCGTTCTGCATGTCGGCAGCCGTAGTCGCTGAGAGTACGAGGTGCCAAAAGCGCCAGCGAGAGTACCCGGCCATCCACAATGGGTTCACGGGATAACTTCCGTCGGTGTAGTGTGCATACGTATCTTCGAATGTGACGACGATATCCGCCACGGCCATAAATGATTCATCGATCATTGTTCCGGGGTTAATCACGACGAGGCGCTGACCGCCGGTCTTGCTCTTCACATACTGAAACAGCGGCTGGTAGTAGAGCGCTATGGTCCCGTCATCCGTCGACGTCTCATCCGAGAATATGCCATCGATCATCGGATAGAAGGAGTACCAGGCGTCCACATCGGCCTCCACCTGCGCAATGTTGCGCGCCCCATAGGAGGTGTGGACGTAGCCGACGACTATCTGTCCAACGGCATGCGCGGCAGTGATTGCCTGTGTGTATGAGACTTGAACCGAGACGCCTGGGCCGCTATCGGGGTTGGCGACAAGCAGCGCCACAGTGGGTGCGGCACCCGTTACTTGCGCCCAAGTAGAAGGCGATGCCGAAGGGTCCACGTAAATCGGAATTCCGATAACTTGCGCGGCCTCTGCAGCGAATGCGTCCCGCGCTTCAGTCCCGCCGGTGTCTCCGCCCTGAGCGGCGCGTACGTCTGTCGCCATATCGTGGGGCGCGGAGTCCAACGTGCCTCCGTCGGGGGTGCCACTCGATGAAGCCCCTCCCGTGCCACCACTTCCGCCACCAGCCGTGCACAGAACTTGGTTGCAACCGCAGGCGGTATATTCATAGCAGGAGGCACCTGTCGGGCACGTTGTTACCATCGTGTCACCGCTGGGGCAGTAGATGGCATAGCAGCAGCCACCGCTTCCGGAAACCGTGGTCACGGTGCCGCCAGTGCTCACGCTGCCCCCCGTGCCGATGTTTCCCCCTCCGCCGGCACCGGTTCTGCCACCAGAGCCCCTCGGGGAACCAGCTTGACCAAGGTCTCCACCTGTTGAGGGTCCACCGCTTGTTCCGGGTAGACCACCTGTCCCGAACGCTGCAGTCGAACCACCCGTATTTCCACCAATACCAACCGCCCCACCGTGGCCAGATGCACCGCCGCTGCCGAACGCAGCGCCCATGCCAGATGCGCCGCCTACACTTTGTGGGCCATCTACTCCACCTTCCGCTGTGTGGCTGGAATGAGACTCACAGCCCAGAGAGCCAACGGCCAAGAGCGTAGCCATGCCCAGAACGCGATTTGGGCCGAATGACGATGACACTGGCTGGTTTTCTAGCAGATCAGGGTGAAGACGCCCAGGGGAACTTGAGCTTGTCGGCGATGACGGTGATGAGGTCGGCTTTGATCATGGATACGGTTTGGCTTTTACACTTTTCCGCGATCTTCACAAGGTCAACGGCGTCGTCGCTGACCACCCGGATTCCCGTTGCGTCTCTCCGATCCCTTTTGACACTGGACGGACGTTCGTCGAACCAGTTCACCCCGCACTTCAGGCGGTAGCTGCGCTCCACGGGCACCAAAACCAGCGCTTGGCGACGTCGCTTCCAATCCTACGGTGTAGCGGCCAAGACCGCGTCGATCAATAGAGACGACACGTCGGGCGCTGACACGTTCTTACTGAAATAGGCATTGAGCCCCGCCCTGCTGGATGGTGACCAGGCAAACATTTGGGATGCAGCCGCTCACCACACCGAGGATGGTGCAGCAGGTTGCGTTGTTCCCGCAGTTTGGATTGGCCGGACAACTCGCGCTCGCTATCGCGTTGGTGCAGAGGCAGGGCATGTTGGCGGGCAAGGTAACGCCAAAGTTGCCACAGGTACAGAGCAGACCGCTCCCGCACTCGTTGCCACTCTGGCTGCATGGCTTGCCGATGCCGATCTCGTTGCCCGCGTCGGGCGGACAGCCGACCGGCAGGCTGAGCACGAAAGCGTCCGCCCCCCCATCATGGATCTGTGCATCGGTCGAACCAGTTCCACTCTGCTGGCAGGAGGCCGCAAACAAGAGCAGGAGCAGGCCGGAGATGTAGCGGAACATGCAGCGCTCTAGTCTACAGCATCGTCGGGCGGCGCTAGAACACATAGGACACGCGCACGAGCAGAGCCCGCGATCCGGAAAACGTGATAACGCCGAATCTCTGGGTGTCTTTGCCAAGCCCGAATCGTCCCGCCAACGCAATCCGGTAGGACCCGAGGTCAAACGTCAAAGCTGGATCGAGGTAGAAGGCCTTCAGGTGGTTCAGATCTTGAAAGTTTTGGTCCCCGACGTGACTGAGCTGAATGCAATTGATAAGTTCGAAAGAAAGCCCCAGCCAGTCAACCGGTACGAGGGACAGGGCGTAGTGCGATTCCCAGAAGAAGACGTTTGGGATGTTCAAAGGCAGGCCCAGCAGTGTGGTGTTCTTTGCCAGCATAGCCAGAAGGCCCTGGTTCATCGTGAAAGAGAGAGCGCCGTAGGACACGAGAAGTAGGCTTGCAGGAGCCAAGTGGAAGTAGTACGGGAAACCGAATGAGTAGGGATTTCCACCGACGAGTTGGAAGCTGTAGGCCATGGTATGCGTCGGCAAGCGGAAGCGCATGCCCAGGCCGACGAGCGCCGTGACCGAGTCAATGGGAAGTTGCCAGGCATAGCTGCCGCCGCCGACCGCGTCTCCCAGGGAGAACGAGGATTTCTGCCGATCGGCCGGAATCGGCGGCGACGAGCCCAAGCTGTCTATGGAAAGACGCGTGAGCAATGCGGGCAGCTCGAGGTTTGCTTGAAATGCGCCGAGCCGAAGACTGCCGCCCACGGCAAGCCGATAACCGCTGGCGTGGCCCTGAACCCAGTAGAACGTCGACAGATCGTCGCTGGTCTCGTAGGTCTGATCTATGTAGAGCGCAGTGACGCCGCCCAGTGCCTGCAAGGCGGGATAGTCTATGCCGGGCGGGGCGATTGACTTGGCCGCCGCGGCCGGTCCTGCTGCGGAAGGCGGTGCCACACCGGGCTCGTCTTCTTGGGCGAGCGCGTCGGCCGTAACTGCGAGGAGAACGAGCCAAACTGGCAGATGAAGACGTCTCATCTTCTGTCGGCTTGTCACGCGCAATTTTGGTCTTCTAACACAGAATCCCCGGCGCGCCGGCATCAGCCTGCGCAGCCTCTCCGTGGCCCAGGGATGAACACCCTGCTGGCCCGTGCGGTTTGTCAAGCGGTCATCCGTTCCAACTGTTTCCCGACGCAGAGCGAGATGATGCCGCATGACGGGGCAGCGGAAGGCGGTTTCTCTCCGATCCACGTGCCGGCAATGAGGGTGGACTGGTCTGCATGGCCTTGCTGGCATAGACACTGTAGCTGCTCTACCCCGATGCTGCTGCAATCGTGGACGTCGGCGGAACCGTCGCTGTTGGCGGTCGCCTTTTGCACCAGACGCTGGTAGGGGCTGGCGATTGCTAGTGCCGCCGGCCAGAAGTTGTTGAGGGGATGTCATGCCGCATGGTGAAGGACCTGTTCGTCAAGGAACTCGGCGCCGTAACCCCGGTTGAACCGATGGGGATTGGCGTCCCAGCGGGATATGAACACCATAATCGCCGAGTGTAGCTCATCCGTGGAATTGAACACGCCTCGACGCAAGACCTTGGCAGAGAGCTGCTGAAACCACTGCTCGACCTGGTTGAGCCAGAAACCATGCGTGGGCGTGAAGTGGAACAGGAACCGTGGGTGAGCGGCGAGCCAGTCCTTGATGCACACCATCGGGTCGATGTTGACCGACGTCAGGAAGATGATCGAGTTGCCGAGCATGGTCAGCACACCAAGCCGGTGTCGGCTTTGACATAGCGTTCCAAGATGCATCAGCCGGGTGTGTCTGCGGCTTCCTGCATCCCGTGCACCTGAAAAGCGGTACCATGTTCCCGGGGTCATGAAGGAACAGGATGTCAGGCAGCGCATCGAGGGCTTTCTCACGAGGACAGCACGGGAGCTGATCATTCCTGCATCGGTGGGATTGAGCCTGGGGCTCAGTGGATGCGGCTCGGATGTGACTCCTCCATACGGGGCCCCTCCTATGCTGCCAGAAGCGGGTGCAGACCTGCGAACCATTGTTCCGCATGGGGGCCCTGCCGTATGGCCGGATGCTGGTGTAGACATGTATGTTCCGGCCGTCAGCATAGATGCAGCTCTCCCAGACGCTGGTGTACATGCCGTTGCCCAAGATGCCGATGTGGATGCGGGAATGATAGACGGAGAAATGGACTGACAGGCTGAGCCTATCCCCATGGAATCCAGCTTGGCACTCACCGGCTGAGCAAACGGAGGACCAAATGTTCAAGATGTCAAGGGCTGTGACAGCTCTCTTCGTAGCCGGCATAGGCCTGGCACTCGCCATCACCTTAGCGGCATGTAGCCAAGGTGGCCCAGTCGGTTATAGGAACCCTAGCCAAGGTGCACCGGACGGTGCTACGCCTACGTGTATCACTGTCAATCTGTCCGGTTCCCCTGCCCCCTGTAACACGGGCGACCAACAGGTAACTGCGGGGCCGGGATTAGACTCCTCCGGATTGTGTCCTCCAGAACGGGAGTGCTACACCGTGCAGAGTAGCTGCGGACCGGTACTTTGTCTGTTGCCTGATGGTGTGCATTGCGATGATCCTCTGTCCTGCAATCCTGGTGACACACAGACGCAGCAGGGGGGCCCAGACTGTGTCGGGTACCCAAGTCCCTGCTACACCAAGTACTTGTGTGCGCAATCGATCACATGCAACAGCTCTGCGAGTCCGTATGGCGGCATCTGCAGTGGCACCTGGACAGATGCTGGCGTTCTTGAGCCCCCGGACGCATCTGCTGATGGAGGTGATGCGGGAAGGAAACCCTGTTGTGGTGATGGCGTTATCGACGACCAATATGGCGAATGGTGCGATGTGGGCAACCTGAACGGCATGTGCTTGGATACCCAAGGGAACCCAGTGAACGCCAGTTGTCCGTTACCTTCCGTAGGTTGCAACTGTCCGGCAGGCAGCTACATGTACTGCACCACGATATGCCGGCTTCCGGCAGGTGACATTTGATGAGACGCCGACGGGCACATCAACATACCAAGCCCCGCTACCTGTGAGCCATATTCGTTCCCATGTTCAAGATGTCAACGAGTGTCACAGCCCTTTTCGTAGCTGGCCTGATGGGACTGGCGTGTAGCAGCCTGACTGGTCCACCAGGTGATGGAGCAATGGCAAGCGGGGGCCAGGCAGGTAGCACAAGCAGCGGCAGTGGGGGCTGCGGTCAAGGCATGAACAACGGCGAAGACCTTCGGGTGAATCCAACACGAAAAGGAAGGCGCCAGGAGAGAGGCATGGACTTTCGATCTCCCGGGTGTAGTCTGCGGTCCAGACGAGAGTTCCAACAACCGAGGTGGTTCATGCTGATTTCTAAACGGATATTGGGTGTGTCGCTGCTTCTTCTCGGGACAGCCGTTGCGACTGCTGCCATGGCGGAGGGGAGACACTATCCATGGCAGAAAGCTCCCGGCCCCATTTCCGGCAGCTGGTCTGTGACATGCGAGGAGATGGCTGGAATGGTTGTCGAGTTCAGCGTGGATGGGAACAAGGCCACAGGACGCATTTCCAACCTGGGCAAGGCGGGTGTTTTCGGCTACTCGGTTGGTGAGGAAATCATTCGGCTCGAAGTTACCGACTTCGGTGAGTGGGTTGGCCAGCTACACTGGCGTGCAGTGCGCAGCAAGGACCGCTGGGACTCGATTCGATTTGTGGCTACCTCCACCCAACTGAACGCCACGATGACCACGGACAACTGCTACAAGAACATGCCCCGGGCTAGATGAGCTGCCTATCTTTGCCTGTCCGGCTGAACTCGCCTACCTGACATCGCCATCACCATCACCCTTATGCCGGGTTTCATGACCGTTTTTTCACCCGCCGACATACGTGGCGTGTAGGTCTCTGCAGTTGACGTAACATTCTTCTATCAGACATTTTGCGGATGTGATTCGGTGGAGGCAAAATGGCGCTTGTTCGGACTACGCACCTGCTGCTCTTTCCGTCGACTGCTGCCCATTGTTCACCCCCTCCCGCAGCTTCTTGCCCACCTTGAAGAAGGCCAGACGCTTGGGCTTGACGGGAACGACTGCACCGGTGCGCGGGTTGCGGCCGTCGTAGGCGCGGTACTGGCGCACGGTGAAGCTGCCAAAGCCGCGAATTTCGATCTTTTCGCCGCGCATGAGGGAGTTCTTGCGCCCATTGATTTTCTTGCCCGCATCGTAGCCGTGCGGCCCCCCTTTCCGTCGTCTTGACCGACTGACTGTCGATGATGGCTGCGCTCGGTTGCCGATTGCGACCAGCGGCCTGCCGAACGTCTCCGCGGAGCTGGTCATGGATTCGCTTCCAGGTGCCGTCGAGGCGCCAACACCGGAAGTAGTGGTAGACGGTCTTCCAGCGGAAGCCCTGACGGCTGTCATCAAAGCCCTTGCATCTGCCGACTCAGCCGGGGACGCTCATGGAGCTAGATCGCTCTATGACAGCTCCATAGTCGACGACGTTCCGGGTGGCGTGTCCACAACCGAAAGGGACAAGGACATGCCCAAGATCGACGGACCATACACACATGGAAAGCGATTCCGCATCCGCGTACGGGAAAGAGGGAAGCCGGCCAAGGTCATCAGTTTCACCACGGAGATCGACGCCAAGGCCGAGGCCAGACGGCTCTGACGAGAGATTGCGCGACAGCATGGCATCACGGTCCAGCAAGCCATCAACACGTACGCGGACTACATGAAGAAGGACCGGGGCCTGAAGGACCGCTCCATCGAAACCACGGTCTACCGCCTGACTCGGCTTTTCGGGCCAACCATTGACCAACCCATCGCTACCATCACGCCGGCCAAGGCCAAGGAACTCTACCTCGGCTTCACGGGCGGGGTGGACTCACGCATGAACACGTTGGCCGAGGCCAAGACCTTCTTCCAGTTCGCCAGAGCCAGGGGGATAACTCTGGTCCACCCACTGGAAGGAGTGAAGGGCGAAGGCCGCAGACACTATGGCAAGGCCAAGCTCTCATGCGACGAGGCGAGAAAGTTCCTGGCGAAGTGCCTTGAACTTGCCGGTGGTGGCGGTGAGAAGCAACAGGTGGCGGCCGTGGCAGCAGCGATGCCCCTAGTATTCGGGCTCAGGGCCTCCGAGGTGACCGAGCGCCAGGTGCGCGATCTGGATGACCAGGGTGCAATCCCGCGCGTGACCAAGTCCAAGAGCCGGGCCGGCATCCGCAGCCTGCAGGTACCTGACTGGTTCAAGCCACACCTGCAAGCCCTGGCCAAGAACAAGCAGCCCAATGATCTGCTGGTTGCGCGCGACCGTACCTGGCTCCATCGCCAAGTTGGCCAAATCTGCGAAGCGGCCGGGGTTCCAAAGGTGTCGCCCCACGGTCTGCGCGGCACGCACAGCGACCTAGCGCTGGTGGCGGCATCGACGCCACTGGCGGTGTCTCAGGCTCTCGGCCACGAGTCGGTGAGCACGACCTTCAAACACTACGCCGACGTGAACCTGGCCGAGCAGAACGACCACCAGCGGGCCACAGCCGCGCTGGCTCCGAACTGACACCAGATGATCTGTCTGGTGTCATGACTGGTACCTGAAATTGGTACCAATTTGGCACCAACGGCAGATCTGGCCGAGATAGACGCAGCACATTTCGCTGCGAGCAAAAAAAACCCGTGAACTCCGTGGGTTACTCGTGCGGTCGGGGAGATTTGAACTCCCACAGTATTACTACCACCAGAACCTGAATCTGAAGCAGCCCAAAATCTCCGACGGAGAATCGTGTCGTGGCGGGGACTTACCGTCACACAGGGTCAGGGAGCGCCATGCTCCGCCACGCACAAGTGGGGGATCAAGTGGGGGATCTGGCGGCACTTTTCGACACCAGAACGACCTATCTAGTGTTGCCCGGGGCGTGCCTAGAATCACCTTGACCGCGATGCCGCGGGAAGGCAAACTCTCCATCAATGCCGTCAAGTTCAAGGGGAGGATCCATGTATTCAACGCTGAAGAAGACGCTGTTCGCTCTGTTCGCTTCGCTGCTGCTGGCGTCGCCCGCCGTCCATGCGAAGGGCAAGGGCAACCCTACGGGCGCTCCGGGCAGCAAGTTCGCCACCGACCATCCACGCCGCAATCAAGTCAACAAGCGCGTTGATAATCAGCGCGCTCGCATCAACGAGGGCGTAAAGAGCGGCGAAATCAACAAGGCTCAGGCGAAGCAGCTGCGCTCAAACGACCGAGCGATCAAGGCCCAGGAGCACGCCGACGTCAAGGCCAACGGCGGCCACCTGACCAAGGCCGAGCAGCGCCAGCTCAACCAGGAAGAGAACGCCAATAGCAAGCTGATCCACGACGAGAAGCATCCGGCCGGGAAATAGGATCGATGCGAAGCTCTTTGGTTGTCGTCGCGTTGTCGCTTTTCGTGCTGCCATTTTCCGCCCGCGCCGAGGATGCCTGCAGGCCCGATGTGGAGAGGCTCTGCAAGGACATCCCACCCGGTGGTGGGCGCATCATCGCGTGTCTGAAGTCGCACGAGAGCAATCTGTCGCCTGCGTGCAAGGAGAAGCTGGTGGCCGAGGAGGCGAAAATCGAGAAGATCAAGGAGGCGTGCCAGCCAGACGCCGATAAATTCTGCAATGGGATCAAGCCCGGTGGTGGCCGCATCGCTGCCTGTCTGAAGTCGCACGAGAGCGAGTTGGCCGCCGCTTGCCAGAAACTGGTCGAGAGGGTGGAGGCCGCTGTTCGCGAAGTTCATGAAGCGTGCAAGGAGGACGTAGAGAAGCTCTGCCAGGGCATACAGCCCGGTGGCGGACGCATCCTGGCCTGCTTGAAGTCCCATGAAGCCGAGCTTTCCGGGCCATGCAAGGCCGTGTTCGCCCGCAAGGAGAAATCGGGGAAGTAGGCATCGGGCCAGCGTCGGTCGTGCGATGCCCCTGCAGTGGAACACAGACCACCAAGCCGACCCACCCGCGACTCGGCCAGGCGACCGGCAAGGACGCAGCCCGCCTGCAGTGGAACACGGACCACCAGGCCGACCCACCCTACCCCCTACTACGCGTGACCCAGGTTTGCGGGGCCGCCATCAATTCAAACGGACATAGCTAACTCAGCACAGCGCGGAAAAGAAGAAGGGTCGTCATCTATTCCCGTTTCCTGCCTGGTGCTGCGTGCAAGTCTGCCGTGGTCACCGCAGCCGAGCCGAACTTGTCGTGGATGCGGTCGAGGACGGCGTTGAGCCGACCAACGCGGCGGTCAGAATCGAAGAGAGCCGCGGCGAGAATGAGGCGAACGGGTTTCTTCACCAGAGAACCCTTCCAACGATGCGTTGTTTGGAAGTCTTGCCCTTTTCGTGCAGCTTTTCCGGCATCGAGCGATTGTCCCCGACAACATAGTACAAGCCCGGTGCGAGCGTTTCTGGCGGTATCTCCCAGTCAGAACCGGGATTCAGGTAGGGTTCTGCGATGACCTCGCCGTTGATGAGCAGGTGGCCCTTGTGAAACGCGACGGTATCGCCAGGTAGACCGACCACCCGTTTCAGGTACATCACGCTTTGTCCGGCCAGGCGGATGGCCACAACATCGCCGCGTGTCGGCTCGGACCGGGCGTAGGCGAGACGGTTCACCAGGTTGACACCCCCATCCTGGTAGGTGGGGAGCATGCTGGTCCCTCTCACATGGATGGGAAGCACCACGTAGGCGCGAGCGAGAAGGACGGCAGCCACCAGCACCACAATGCGCGCTAGCGTTCGTTTGGGTCTACGGCCAATCAATGCCGTCCGTAGCCAGGCTGGCGGACGGAACGAAGGGGCATTCGCCGTAGGATCAGTCACAGCCCGCCGTGGAACCGACCGAAGCCACGGGCAAGCATGATCGAGATGAACACGATGCCCGCCCCGAGTACGAGCACGTGGCGGGTCCTGCGCAGATCGAATTTCCCAACGCGACAGACAAGCAAGTAGCCGACGGCCAAGTTGAAGAGACCCCACAGGACGTTGACCGTCGAGGAGGACAACCCTTCCCCTGGCGGCGACGCAAACGGACTCTGGAACGGGTGTCCTGAAATCCCATTGCCCAGGTGGGGCAGCGTGTTCGCGAGAAAGGCACCCCCGAAAAAGTACGCCAAGTAGTGGTACCAGCACATCGTTGCCTCCATTTCTCCCGCGCCACTCTTCTGCCGCGTTCGATGAGTGTCAAGGTGAACCGCGGGCGGGAAGAACACCAAGTTCTCCAGCATGGCCAGCACACCAGCCCGGCAGCCCCGGTTGGCCAACATGATCTGCGAGGTCAAGTCGGCGGCGAAACCATGACCTGGCAGATCAAGTCCACCGGGAACATGACCTGAGAGGTGAAGTCGGCAGCGAAACCCGACCTGGGAGATCAAGTCCACCGGAGACACGACCTGCTGGCTCAACTTCGATCTGGTTGCCCATCTCCCGCATACCCCAGCCTGCTCAACCCTTTGACACCGACGGGTTTTCTGGCGAACGTAGTCACATGACCAAGGCGGACATAGCCGACGCCGTCTACGCGAAGGACGGCGGATTCTCGAAGAAAGAGGCCATCGATATCGTCGAGACGGTGTTCGAGACGGTGAAGACGACCTTGGAAAAGGGCGACAAGATCAAGATTTCAGGTTTCGGCAACTTCGTGGTCAGGGACAAGAAGGCACGCCCCGGTCGCAACCCGGTGACCGGGAAAGAGATCACGATCAGTGCCCGCCGCGTGGTGACCTTCAAGGCCAGCGTGGTGCTGACCAAAGCGCTCAACTCGTAGGCCATCGACCAACGGGAGATCTGAAAGGGAAGACGATGGGTGATGCACACCCTGTGGTCGATGTCGACGGGGTCAGGAAGATGATCGAGTTCCCCAACATGGTGAGCACCCAACCGGTACCGGCTTTGATATAGCGTTCCAAGCCGCATTAGCCGGATGCGTCTACCGCTTCCCACCTCCCATGGACCGGAAAAGCGTTACCATGCTCCCGGGGTCATGAAGGAACAGGATGTCCGGCAGCGCATCGAGAGCTTCCTCAAGCGGACAGCACGGGAGCTGATCATTGGTGGGACTGAGCTTGGCGCTCACCGGGTGAGCAGACGGAGGACCAAATGTTTAAGATGCCAACAGCTGTCACAGCTCTCTTCGTAGCCGGCATGGGGCTGGCGCTCACCATCACCCTAGCGACATGCAGCCAAGGTGGCACAGCCAGTTATAGGAGCCCTAGCCAAGGTGGCTCGGGAGGTTCTGCGACCAATAGCCAGGGGGGCACAGGGGGGTCTACGCCTATCTGCACGGTCTACCCTTACTGCAACCCAGGTGACCAGCAGGTGGGCGTTGGCCAGTCAGGGGATTGCCCTGCGGAGCGCGAGTGCTATTCTTTGTCAACCACTTGTGGGTCCGTGCTGTGCGTATTGCCCGAGGGCGTGCATTGTGATGATCCAGTGTCGTGTAATCCTGGTGATACACGAGCAACTGGGGATGCCGCTTGTGAGACCACCAGCTTATGCTACACAATAACGCTGTGTGATCAATCCGTTGCATGCACAGCATCCGCAAGTCAGTATGCGGGTATCTGCAGTGCCACTTCATCAGGCGGAGGTCGTCTTGAGCCACAGGACGCATCAGCTGATGGAGACGATGCAGGAATCATGCATTGCTGTGGTGATGGCATTGTAGACTGGATTTATGGTGAGCAGTGTGACCTGGGGCCACTGAACGGCGTGTGCTTGGATGCCCACGGGAACCCAGCCGAAGCCGGCTGTCCGATAGACACTTTTGGTTGCAGCACGACGTGCATGGCTACCGTTAACCCTGGACCTTGATGAAACACCGACCAAAACATCAACCTACCAGGTCCCGATACATCTGAGCGATGTCCGTCCCAATGTTCAAGCCGCCAACGACTGTGGTGGCCCTTTTGGTAGCTGGCCTGTTTGGAATGGCCTGTAGCAGCTCTGGTCTCAAGAGCAGAGCCGGTGATGCAGGAGATGCAAGTGGAGGTCAGGTAGGCAGCAGCAGCATCAGCGGAACAACTGGAGATTCGGGTGGAACGAGTCCTTCGGGTGGAGCAGGGCGTGCCAGCGTAGGTGGTACGAGTGACACGATTGGTTCTGGTGGAGCTGGGGGTGTCAACGCAGGTGGTGCTGGTGGCCCCATTGGTTCCGGCGGATCGAGTGGGGGTGGTGGAACTGCCAGCAGCTCCGGAACTGGTGCTCAGACCGGCTCTCCTCCTATATGCGCATCAATCATGATGTGCGACCCAGGCGACCAGGAGATAGACGGCCCCTGCCCAGCAGGCCGGGAGTGCTATTCCTTTCAACAGTATTGTTTCGATGCAACAACCGTGTGCATGCTGCCTGTGGATGCGGGTGCCTCGGATACTGGCATAGATGGTGGACCGGTAGGCTGCTGTGGGAATGGCATACTGGACCCAGGTGAGCAGTGTGATGACGGCAACACCAACAATGGTGACGGGTGCAGTGCCACCTGTCAGCTCGAAACAAACTGGTGTCTACCAATGCCAGGGCAGACATGCGTAGACCCGCTCCTATGCGGGAACGGAATTCTGACCTCCAACGAGGCATGTGACGACGGGAACACGGTCAGCGGTGACGGTTGTTCGGGAGATTGCCAGACGATTGAACCCGGGTGGCAGTGTCGCGTACCGGGGAAGCCCTGCACCCGGATTTGTGGTAACCAGCTCGACGGTAGTGTGAGCTGCGACGGGGGCAGTGACCAGGGTGGTCGATGTGGTGATGGCATTCTCGAAGCCGGAGAGGAGTGTGACTGTGGCGATGGAACGATTCCAGTTCCAGGGGGATGCCCAGGGCCGAACAACGACAACACGTATGGCGGTTGTACGACAAGATGCACGTGGGGGGCTTTCTGCGGGGATGGCATAGTCAACGGCCCAGAACAATGCGACCTCGGCAAGCTGAATGGCTCCGACCTCGGTCCCAACGGATGTACGTTCGGATGCACGAAACCTCGCTCCTACTATTGTGGTGATGGCATCGTCGAAACGAATGAGGGCGAGGAATGTGACTTGGGCAAGTTGAATGGCATGTGTCTCGATGCCAATGGGAACCCAACGGATGCTGGCAGCCAAGGAAACCCAGGGGATGCTGGTTGTCCTTTAGGCGTTGGGATGATCTTGGGCTGCACCCAGATCTGCAACTGTCCGGCAGGCAGCGAGGTATGGTGTACTACGACGTGCCAGTATGTACCCCTGGGACACTGACCCTGACCAAGCGCGGGCAAGAACATCAACTTACCCACCTACGCCGGCACATGTGAGCCATGTTCGTCCCACTGTTCAAGATACCAACTATTCCGGCAGCCCTTCTCGTGGCTGGCCTGTTGGGAATGGCCTGTAACAACTCCGGCCTGAAGATCAGCGCACATGATGACGGAGCCGCAAGTGGGGGCCAGGCTGGCAGCACCATCAGCAGCGGAACCACGGGAGGTACTGGTGGCACCATTGGTTCGGGTGGAGTAGGGGGTGCCAGCATAGGTGATACAGGTAGCACGAACAGTCCGGGTGGTGTGTACGCAACCATTCTTCCTATGTGCAACCAAGGTGACACCGATCTGTCTCTCTTGGGACTCCCCCCCATGTGCCCTGTGGGTGTCGGGTGCTACTCCTTGCAAGCTGGCTGCAACACGGTACTGTGCATGTTGCCTGAGGGCGTACATTGCAGCGATCTACTGTCCTGCAACCCCGGGGACATATGGATACCGGGGTGGGACAGCGACTGTGATGAGCACACAAATTCCTGTTACACCAAGCGGCTGTGTACGCAATCTATCGTATGCAGATATGTGGCAGATGCTGGCGTGGATGTGAGTACACTGGATGCGGATGTAGATGAGGGAACGATACCCCGCTGTGGTGATGGCATTCTCGAACCTGGCGAGCAATGTGACATGGGCAGCCTAAATGGCCTTGTTCTGGATGCCAGCGGGAACCCGACGGACGCAGGCGGTTGCCCTTTTTGCAGCACGGATTGCACGATTCTTCTTTGTGTCTTTTGAAACGCCGTCAGTGTCATCAACATACCCCCCCCGGTATGTGGAACCCAGGTTCATGGACCCGGCAGCAATCTGTGGGGAGATAGCTAACTGGTTAGCCGCCCGTCATTAGATCTGAGCCGGCGTGGAAATCCACCCATCGATGGCAGCGAGAGTATGGCCAGAGATCTGGTTGCCCATTTTCCCCGCAGCCCATACGATGGCCGGGGAAAGACACGCAGGAGAAATCATGCCCAACACCGACCCGAACATCACCGCTCAGATCGAAACCTTCACCCAGCAACTCGTTGCCACTGTGGAAGCAGCCGTAGCTCAACGAATCCAGGCTGCACTTGCTGGTGCCTTTGGCATCCCACAAAAGCGCGGAGCAGGAAGACCACGCAAGCAGGCTGTGGCGCATGTGGCACCTGTGGCGGCGCGGAAGACACAAATCGTGGGACCCGCGGTGGCCATGGCGGCACGGAAGAAGCAGTTATGTCCAGTACCCGGCTGCAAGAATCCAGCAGCTCCGATCTTTGGGATGCTCTGCAAGGAACACAGGAACGTGGCCAAGAGCAAGATCAAGAAGTACCGGGAGCAGCGTCGGGAGGGCAATGTCACCCAGACGACAGCAGCCAAGCCGGTGGCAAAGAAGGCGAAGCTCTCGCCGACGGCATTGCGAGCACGGAAACTACAAGGGCAGTACCTGGGTGCCTTGAAATCGCTCACGGGCGCGGACAGGGCCAAGGTGAAGAAGACCGCAGCGGAAAAGGGCGTTGCCGAAGCCTTGAAGCTGGCGGCGGGGATGAAGAAGGCGTAGGCCCGTGCTGGCGGATGCTGCAGGCGACCACATCATGCGCAGCGGCCAGCATGCAAATCACGGTGATGTCGACCGAGAGGCCCCGGTGCAGATCAAGGCAGTCTCGGTCAGGCGTCACTCGCGCGCACCAGCAAAAACGCGCCTTGTCTTTCTGCCGGCGCTTGCCCTTGCTGCCTTACTCGCCCTTGGTGGTGTGCTCACCTCGAAAGCCGCCGCCACTCCGACTTCGACCGCGCGCGAGGGGAAAGGTCCAGCTATGCCCGTAAGAGAGAGCTTCGTTCGACCTCGCGTGATACTGAAAGCGAAGAACGAAATCGTGCGAATCGGCGCACCGATTGCCGTCGAGCTGATGCTGGAGAACAGCTCCGATTCGGAGCAGCGGCTGAGAACCGGCTTTGGCCAAACCACCGCAACCTCTCAGCCCATGTTCGAGATCGTCTTTCCCGACGGACGGAAGTTCGTGAGCTACGGAGACCAGGCGCTGCCATCGCCGCAATTCGTGAACTACGAGCCCATCGTCGTCGGGCCACACCAGACACAGATGCTTGGGCGCTGGGATATCGCTTCGATGACCTTCATCGAACGCGCGCACCAGTCGGGCAATCCCCTTGGCTATCGCCCATTTTGGGAGCTGGCCAAACCCGGCGTCTACTCGGTTCGTTGGTGGGATGGCGTCTTTCAGATATGGGAACCGCTCTATTCGAACAGCGTTCGGCTCGAGGTGGTGATTGCCAAGCATTCGCTCGCCGCGCCGAAGCCGTGAAGCTGGCGCAGACGATGAAGATGGCGGGGAAGTAGCGGCAGCACGAACCTGCGTTGCAGACGGTCTGGTCCTGTTCTCCGTGTCCCGTTCCCCGTGTCGCTTTCCTTCTTCTCTCTTTGACGATGTGCGTGGTACACTGGGGCGTCGCATGGGTCAGCGCAAACCACGCCAACGAGGAAAGCAGTTCCTTCGCCAGTGGCGTCTGCTTCGCGTCGTCGATGCGCAGTGGTAGCATGGCCGAACACCGAAGACGATTCTCGCTGACGGTCGAGTTGACCCCGTTCTGCAATCAGGCTTGCCGTCATTGCTACAACGCCTTCGATCACACGCCTACCGGGACGCTCGCGACGAAGGAGCTGCTCATTCTGCTCGACCGTGCGCTCGGCGAGGTCGCCTTCGAGCGAGTCACCTTTTCCGGGGGCGAACCCTTCGCTTGCGAAAGCCTATTGCCGGCGATGGAGCTGTGCTCGGCGCGCGGGATTCGCGCGAACGTGGTGTCGAACGCAACCCTGATCACCCCTCGCGTGGCACAGGAGATGGCGCGTTTCCCTTCGGCGATGGTCCAGGTCACGCTAAGCGGTCCCACCCCCGAAATTCACGACGCTTCGGTCGGGACGCCAGGGGCTTGGCAGAAACTGCACATGGGCGTCGACCTGCTTCGGAAGAACGGCTTGACCGTGCTCGGCAGCATCGTCATCACTCGTTGCAACTTCGATCTCGTCGGGGCAACTCTCGGCATGATGCAGGCAATGGGCATAACCACCGTCGTGCTCATGCGCTTTCTGACGGGGGGCATGTCCGCGCTAAACCTGGACCTCTTGCCTACCCGCAGTGAACTGCTCGAAGCCCTTCGGCAGGCGAGCCAGGCGAAATTTCGCGACATGAGCTTGCGGGTGGGTGGGCCCATGCCCCCTTGTGTGCTGGATCAGGAGGATTTCCCGACCATTCGGTTTGGCTCTTGCCCCGCCGGCACATCGGACCAGGATTTCGCCCTGGGCAGCGACGGGTACATGCGACTGTGCCCTCTCTTCCCGGATGCGATAGGCGACCCACGGACGACTTCGGTCGCCGAGATCGTTCGCTCGCCGGCCGTGACCAACTATCGACAGCGCACGCCTGAATTCTGCCGTGGATGCGTCGCCCTACCTCGTTGCCTCGGCGGATGCGGAGCCGCCGCTCTGGCCGCGAGCGGCGATGCAAATTCCCTTGATCCGATCGTCCTTCAACACACCGACGCACGCTTTGCGCGGAGAACCAAACTGGCGCGACAAGAGCGCATACATCTTGGACCATCGAACCGCTGACGGCGCCGTCAATACACGCAGACACAGATGCTGCTCGGCGCCGTGTCGCCGGCCTCCAGCGTCGCGTCGCCGTCATCCGCTCCATCCACACCCTTGCAGGCAGAATCAGTCGACTCCCCATCGGTGGAGACAGCGGCACAAAAGGGAGTCGCTGTGATCGTAATGGCAGCGTCTTGAGTTGGGGGCGCGGCATCACCGCCTTTGGATCCTGCCGACGACGAATTACCGTCACACGATGCCAGCAAGCCCGTCATCGCCACGGCCATCAACAAGTCACGGCGAGCGAGGATAGCCCGGTGATCAGCGTCGGCACTCAGCTCATCTTCCGAGCAGGCTGGAGCAACAGGATTCTGTGAATCGCCGGACATCTCAGAGGCTAGGTTATCACAAAAACGCGACCGTGGCGTCATGGCGGCACAAACCCCGGAAAATCCAGACCCGCGCGAGTGCCGCCAAATCTATTGGTGCCGGCAATGCTGGCGACACTGACCCACCGCGCTGGGCACCAGCCATGTAGAGGTTGGGGGAATGCCGTCACTGCTGACCCTGGCGCCGGTGCGCCTGTGACCGTTCAGCAACGTAGTCGGGGTACCCATGGACGGCGCGGTCGCCAGCGGAAGAGACCGTGGCGCGTGAAACTTGGCGCCCGAAATCTTCTTGGCACCGAAATGCCCCACCCCTGGTATGCGGACGACGGTGGGCACACGGATCAAAGGGGACCCAAGTCCCGTAGCTTATTCACCGCAGGACCTTCAGTCTCCCCACACCAAATCGGCTCCCTACACACCACCAGTCCGGTCCCCAACTTGACCGACCCCGCACGGGCGCACTTGTAGTATCATGCGCGTCATGCTCAAGTCGGTGTTTGCTCGATGTCGTCGAGGGCGGCTTTCGCTTGCGGGTGTGGTTGTCGTGCTCTCTCTCGGGGGTTCTGGGCAGATAGCGCAAGGCGGCGAGAACGACAAAGTGACGGCAAAGGCACACTACGAGAAAGGCACCCGCCTGTACGAAATTCGCGAGTACGACAAGGCGCTCCTTGAGTACAAAGCCGCCTATCTCGCCCAACCCGATCCGGCGTTCTTGTTCAACATCGGGCAGTGCTATCGAAAGCTCGGCCAGAACCAAGAGGCGCTCAGTTTTTTCCAGGAGTACCTGAAGAAGGCGTTGCTTCAAGCTGTCGTACTGCTGCCTTGAACGCACGAGTTGCGTACCAGTACCTTGCTGATTTCGCAGCCCTCAATGTTGGATTCGTTCCGACGGGAGGATGCTCGTGCCCTTGCATTGCTAACCAGCCATGCTGCCGTCAGGGGGTCTGCTACAACATGTGTGGCGAGTGCAGCGGGACCAATTGAATGGGCAGGAGTCCAGGTGGAGTCCATCCCCGCCACCTTCCATGAGTCGGGATTCACAGATGATTGTTCCGCATGCTGCGTGAAGATCTCCATTCGCCTCAGGACAAGTGAGCATCATGAACATCGACCGAACAAATCGTTTCAGGCCGCGCACAATTGCAGGCTTTTGGCTCTGCCTTGCAATTCTGGGCAACGGCTGTAGTTCGAACGCCAAGACCGGTCTCAGCAGCTCCGGTGGCACCACCGCTTCTGGCGGAAACACGGCACAAGGTGGAAGCACGGTCGGTGGTGGCAGAACGGGCCAGGGCGGAACCACGGCAGTTGGCGGAACCATGGTTTCTGGCGGAACCTCAACGTCCGGCACGGGTGGCGCTTCGGGGTCCAGCGGGAGCCAGGTGTGTGCAGTGGAAGGCCCTCCACTTGTTTCGCCCTTTGCCAAGGGGGAGTTGGGTGTGAATGCTACTGCCCAAGTTCTGGAGGTGCCGGCAGCAGCAGCACGGCCACAGGGGGAAACGGTGGAACAGGCGGAACCGGGGGGTGCGTCTTCGAGTGGCGGCGGCGTATCCTGCTACGATTCCAGTGGGACCATCGCGACCACGGCCAAGACCTGTACCCTGGCGAGCGATTGCAAGCAGGTGGTCCAGCCAACCTGTTGCGGTGCCATCTCGGAGGTGGGCCTGGCCAAGTCGTCCTCGTGCACGTTCCCGCCGGTGTCCTGCGGAAACCTTGGCTGCGCCAGCTTCGACTACCAGCAGGCCGAGGATGGCAAGAATACGGCTCAGGGCGGCTCCATCGGCCTGGAGTGCGTGAGCGGCCAGTGCAAGACCTTCGTCATGGCAGGCGGTGTGGACGCAGGAGCGGAGGCGAACGGCGGTGCGAGAAGCACAGGCGGAGCTACCAGTTCCGGTGGGTCTTCCGCTTCAGGGGGTTCCGGCGGCAAGGGTGGTGCGGGTGGCAGTGGTGGCACAAGCAGCACTGGCGCACCCGATGCGTCCGCCGACAAACCGCGAGCGACGATGGGAACGCCTTGCCGTTCGCAGGACGATTGCGGGCCACCTGGTGGCATGTTCCTCATGTGTCTAGCTCCCGGAGAGTCCTCCGGCTGCGGTACATGCCGGATGGGACCCGGCGACTGTTCGACCGACGCGGACTGTGTGCGCGATGGCGGTTCCACAGGCGGCACCATGATTTGTGACTCCGCTCCCAGCTCGTATTGCTATTGCTATGGAGCGATGATCTGCGTTGTCGGCTGCAGGACCAATGCCGACTGCAGCTCCGGTCAGGCGTGCAACCCGAGCCATAGCTGCCAGAACACGTGCGTGGCTGGTGGCGGAACGTGTCCGGCCAACTATTCCTGCGGTGCCAGCGGGTTCTGCCAACAGAATTCATGCACCAGCGATAGCGAATGCTCCGGCTTCTGCGTGAACGGTTGGTGCTACCAGACCCTCGGTACTTGCGAGCCCATCCCCGCCTGACTCCCGGTCGACCGCCGCCCATCGTTCACCCGCTCGGGCATCTCCTTGCCCACCTTGAAGAAGGCCAGACGCTTGGGCTTGACGGGAACGATTGCACCTGTGCGCGGGTTGCGACTGTCGTAGGCGTGGTACTGGCGCACGGTGAAGCTGCCAAAGCCTCGAATTTCGATCTTTTCACCGCGACTCATTGACTGCTCCATGCAGCCGAAGACCACGTCTACCAGCAGCTCAGCACGCGCCCAAGGGAACTTGAGCTTGTCGGCGATGACGGCGATGAGGTCGGCTTTGGTCATGGATTACGGTTTGGCTTTTGCACTTTTCCGCGATCTTCACAAGGTGAACAGTACCGGCACCAACGGACTTGAGCTACTTTGCCGATGGGATTTCGAGCAAACGACGTCACCGGCTCACGGGGTAGCGCCCCCGCAGTTCGCGGAAGAACAGGACGACGGCGCGCATGGCTCTTCTCCGACTCCCGTTCGCGAGTCGTAGGATGTCACCCACGACGGCGGCCGTACTCGGTGGGGCCAGTCGTCGAATCGGAGGCCGAATGGACGACCGCAAACCCGCGCCATATGGCAAGATGGCGTCATGATAGAGCGTCCGGCGTTTGGGTCTTCTGAGGGAACGGATCCAGGACTACTAAAAGGAACGGGCGCAGCTCTTGCCTTGATAGCAATGTCGTTCTCTTGCAGCTCTCCATTGATAATCGGCCATGACAGCGGCGGGGCAGCCGCAGGTGGGGACGCGACAGTCGAAACCAATGGCTTCATCCAGGTTTCCGCTGGCTACGATCATGTTTGCGGGCTTCGCCGCGATGGTACCGTGGCCTGCGCGGGAGCAAACGACGACGGTCAGGCCACACCGCCAGCCGGCACGTTCACCCAGATCGCAGCCGGCTGGGGTTTCACCTGCGGGCTGCAGGGCGATGGCAACGTGACTTGCTGGGGTTACGAGCCGCCGTTTGCGGGGCCGTTCACTCAGATTTCCGCTGCCTACCGCTACCCCTGTGGGCTGCGGGCCGACGGCAGCGGGGTTTGCTGGAACATCTTGGGAAGCCTGCTGGCCACTACCCTGACCGGCAGCTATGCCCAGATTTCGGGTGGCGGGTGGCAAGTCTGCGGGCTGGCCGCCGACGGCAGTGTCATCTGCTGGGTCGGGAATGCTGACAGTTGCGGTGTAGCTACACCACCGCCTGGCCCTTTCAGCCAGATTTCGACTGGCAATTGCCATGTCTGTGGGCTGCGGGCCGGCGGCGCCGCCGCCTGCTGGGGAGACAACACTTTCGGCCAGACTGACGTACCTGGGGGCACATTCGCCCAAATTTCCGCCGGCGCTTACGGCGCCGACTGCTCGCAGGTATCTCCTTCAGCAGTTCGAATCGGCCTTCAGCGCCTGGCACTTTGGCGGCAGCTCGCTCACCCCAGGTGGCTGACTGGCTGATCTTCCCCTCGTGAAATTCCCACCCACAACTCGGGTATAAGTATAGTGAGGAGCGGCTCTTCAGCCCTCTACGATGCACCCGCACCGTAATTCTCAGCGTCCGTTTTCCCGACGCTGCTAACCCACGCGCCCACTGGCGCAACTGTGCGCCACGTGGACCACAAGGGCCTCCGTGTGTGCACGCCTACGGAGGTCCTGACCATGAATATCGAGACAATCCGTTCGTGCTTTGACCAGAAAAACCCGCAGTGGCATCTTCAAGCCTATCACTCGTCGGCTTCATGCTGATATGGCTGACGACAGAACCCAAGATGCTCTTGCCCTCGTGTACGAACAGTACCGTCGGCATGCAGAGAAGGGGGAGATTCTGGATGATGCCATTCTTGTTCATGCTGCCGGGCTTCGTGCTGAAGATTTGAGTCGTCAGATCGTTTCCGCCGGAAGCAAAGCCAGAAAGAACTGTGCCATGGACCTGCACAACTACCTCGAGGGCAAGGTTGAGGTGCTCAGGCTGGACCAAATTCTCCAGGAGAAAGAGGAGTGCAAGTTGCTGGGGATGGCAGAGTCTCTGGCTGCGAATCCGGTGAGGAAGATCGTATCAGCCATCGATCTGGAAGCATGGATAGCCAGCTTGCCCGAGGATGATCAAACTCTGCTGTCCATGCGCATGGCAGGTCACAGGTTGAAGTCGATTGCCCGTCGGTTGGGTATCAGAACTGAGAAGGCTTGGTCTCGTTGCCGACGGCTGGGGCATGAACTGGCAGAACGAGCGCAGCTTGAGATTCCTGTTTCCCGCCAGCGAGTACGAAACTGACCAAGGGGTGAGGGAGACGTGTGAGCGTTCAGGTTCAAGCTGCGCAGGCGGCTTGAATTTTAGCCCCAAGATTCTTTCAGGAGGCGAAATACCCACCTCTGGTGCGCGGACGATGGTGGGTGTGTGGACCAGAGGGGACCTGCATTCCAAAGCCAACTGAACCAAACGAGGAGCAAGGCCCGTGGGCGACACATAGGAGGTGCGATATGTGTGTCGCTCCCCGCGCAAGAGGCTGCGGCACAAGACGGATTCCGGTGAGGGTTCGTCAGGTGGCGTTGAATCTTCGTCATCCGCGTCCGCGGCTCTCTGCGATTCAGGCAGAAATGGGCTGATGAAATCGCTGGCCCATGGGTTGCACAAGACGGAGGCATGCGACGACGTTTCGGACGGGCCAAGACAATAAGGCCCTTGGGAACTCTGTTCTCCGCCGCCCTGGTGGTATGTCTTGTGCTTCTCGCCGACGTCGAAGCCTCCGCCGAAGAAGGAACCGTCACCGCGGCATCCGCCCCAGTGAGGATTCGACTGGGCGCGTCCGCGGGGGTGGGACTGGGTTCCATGGGGTTGGCTGGTGCGGCGAGCGCGCGCGCCGGTGTCCAAATCACGCCATCCTTGGCTGTGAGCTATCAAATCACCGCAGCCGCCACTGCTTTGTTCGACGAGGATTCCTGGATAAGCCACGCGCTCTTCTTCGAAACTGTGGTGCCGGGAACAATGTTCTCCATTGGTGGAGGCCCCTCAATCGTGAGCGGCACGGTGACTCAACGCTGCATCTTCGGTTCTGATTGCACCCCGCCGCCAAGTTCCCAGAGCTACCTTGGGCCCGGCTTCGACGGGCGCCTTGCCTACACCTTCGGGACCAATCGACCCACGATTCGAGGCGGATTCACCCTTGAATTGGCAGTGCATGTCAGTCCGAAAGACACGCTAGTGGTTGCGGGCATAGGCTTCGACGTATTTTGAGGCGCGGCTCTTGATTCTGACCAAGAGGTGAGAGAGACATCTTGGTCTGCGGGTTGAGGCTGGACAGCCGGCTTGAATTTTTGCCCCAGAATTTTTCACCCGCCGACATTCCTGGCCTCTGGTGCATGGATGAACCAGGTTCGTTGGGCCGGACCAATCTTGGACGGGCATAGCTAACTCGCCGTGCGATCCTCGGTCTTCCACACCAGATGGTCTCCTCATACCCAGACGGAGCGAGCGCAAAGGGTGAGTGCGCATGCACGCCGCGTGACCAGTTGGTATCCGAGCGTACCCAGACGCAGCAAGATCCCTGCCCCGGGGCAGAGTACATCAGAACGTGCAGGTGCCCAGGGTGCAGGCTCCGGTGCCTGGCGTAATTCCAGTGAGTCCAGAAAGGGCGGCGCCGCATGAATCGTCGAACACAGTCGGCACGCCTCCAGGACAGGTGATCGTCGTGGTGCTGCCGTTCACGGCCTCCGTCACCAGGGTTGCGCCAGACCCGTTCGCATAGATGATGGTTCCGTTGGTCCCGGTAGCATCCGCGAAAAGGGAGAAGGAGTAGCAGACGGAATCCCCTTTCTTAACGGTCATGCTCTGGCTCAACGTCCCAGTCGCAGCGGTGGGGGCCGATCCTCTCGACACCTTGACGCCATTGCTGAAGCAGAGGTGGTAGGTCGCGGAGGTTCCGCCAACCGTCGCCTGCTCCGTACAATCTCCGCTCGGGGCACAGCTTGCGATCAGGCTGCTTGCGGTACCCAGACAGGTCAGATTGGCACAAGCACCCGTGAGGACGACCGTGTCTGTGCTCGCGTTGCTGCCAACGTCCGCGCTCACACCGATCTCCGGGCTTGCGTCGGTGCGGATGTCGTCTCCCTTGCCGCCGCCGCCACAAGCCTCGGTGAGCAAAAGACCTATGACCACACCAATCGCAAATGTTCGCACGAATGCCCTTTCTGCCTTGGCCAGAGGCGTATCCGTCACGGCACCGATGCGGCCACAGCGGTCAATGAGATCATCATCTTCATTATCCTCGCGCTCGCCGACGGTTGGCAAGTTTCGGCTCTAAATGACCGATCTTGAATCGAGGAATCCCGAACTCTGGAAGTCCCGAAAACGTGGGGGCTTCATTGTGTCGGCCCCTTCTCGGTAGCGCATGGAGGCGGTCATGCGGGGTGTTGTCACGATGTGGGAGTTCCAATAGGGGGGTGTTTTACAACGTCACAGTCGATGAAGTGTTCTCCCCAAGTTTTGGGGCCCTTTCCACGACTTCCTCGAATCACAACCGGTCATTTAGGAACGCAGCTGACAGAAGATGCTCGCGAAGCTGGGGGAGTGAATGCAAAATACGAGTACGCGCCACTCTGCCAAGTTGCAGCTTGGAAAGAAAGTCGCCGCCAATCGTGGTGGCCCTACCCGCAGATTGCGCGACAAGTGCGGCTGCAACCACTCGGGACAGGCGCATTGACAGTTGCGCAGGTTGGGTCGGCCCCTTGCCCGGAGCAATCGAACGAGCCCTCTCCGGGAGCCGGAGACACACACGACGGTGCCGGGGGAGACTGGACGCACCCGCCGCTACTCGGGTCGGAAACCCACCCATCAGGGCAAATGCCCGAGTCGGGCAAGGCTATACCTATGCATCCGTAGGGAGGGTAGAGACAGATCTGGGACGGCCCACAGGTCGCGTCTCCGCAAGCGAGTTCCCCTGCGTCCGTCGAGGCGGTATTGCTTGCCGCTTCGTTGCTCCGGGTATCCGCGCCGCCTTCTTGTGCTCCGACAGCGCTTTTCCCGCCACCGCTGCACCCGGTTGCACACAGGGTGATGAACATGAACAGCACGGTCAGCTTCACGAGAACAGAACACGCAGGATTCGGCATGGTGCCTCGGCGATGCGCTGGATTGAAAACATGGCGGTGACGGTGCCCAGAGAACACGCAGCGTCGGCTATCCCGACTGGAACAGGCGTGGTATCAGTCGGATCGTTGGCGTCCGGCGCAACGGACGTGTCGCGGGCAGTGGTATCAGGCGCGGGTACGGTGCTGTTTGAGCTACAGCCAGCAAGCGTGGCGGAAAAGGGGGTGGGCAAACGCAGCAACCGGTCTTGCCTGGGAGCGAAGGAGTCATGACTGCCTCCAGATCGAGTGCGCTCTCCAATCAGCAAGTTCGAGGCCAAGTGCGGGTCTGTTTCCCGCCTAGTGACCACGCCAGATCTTGAACGAACACCCTCAGAATTCTGAGGATTTACGGACTCCACGGCCATGATTTCACCCCGGCCACTTGGCCCCATCTCCACGTTCCTGCGAGGAAAGCGGTCCAGCATCAGCGGCGCTAGATTGGGGCACGGACATTGCTACCGCAGATCAAGTGGAGGACTCCATGGTCAAGATGTCTACATGCGGCGTAGGATTTTTCCTGGCTGGCTTGGTGGAATTGGCGTGTGGTGGCCAACCTGGTCTGAACAACGCCGGGGGCAGCACAGGCGGGGGTCAAGGAATAGCCGGTTCAGGAGGCAGCACGGGTGGAATGATCGGGGCTGGTGGAGTCCGGAATGCCAGCATAGGTGGCGCAAGCAGCGGCGCTGCTGGCACCGTTGGCTCTGGTGGAGTCGGGACTGGCGGACTAGGAGGTGCCAGCGGGACGGGTGGGACAAGCGGGTGCCTTCCGAGCACATGCCCCATGCTGGTCTGCGCAGGGGGTTACCTATCGAATCCCGACTCGTGCGGCTGTCCTGTCTGTGCGTCCTCCCCCATCACCCCCGACGGAACCTCGGTCGTCACCGCAGGACCACGGGTTCTGCTCCTCTCGCTCAGCGACGGGTCGCTCGTCAACGCCTGGGATGAGAACGCGAGCGCCGTGGCGGTGTCTCCCGACGGCAGCCGCATCGCCGTGGGCGAGCCGCAAGGCTCGCTCAAGATCTTCTGCTTGCATTGAGCCGTCGAGATTGAGGCTCGCGGGGCGAGCTGCTACGACCCTGAAAGATCCCCTCATTGTGTAATCAATGGATATTGCTAGAGAATTTGCCGCTCGCCCAAGGGTTATCCACAGAAGTGCGACCTATGAAGATGGGTGGTTTTCTCGGGATTTCAAATGAGCCGCAAATAGGGGACCGGCAACACCGCGATATTGCTCAATAATATGAGGGGATGACTCGGCTACGACTGCCACTCCAACGAGACGGTTGGCATTTCGGTCGAGCGTCTCCCATTGTTCACCCGCTCCCGCAGCTTCCTGCCCACCTTGAAGAAGGCCAGACGCTTGGGCTTGACGGGAACGATTGCACCTGTGCGCGGGTTGCGACCGTCGTAGGCGCGGTACTGGCGCACGGTGAAGCTGCCAAAACCACGAATTTCGATCTTTTCGCCGCGACTCATTGACTGCTCCATGCAGCCGAAGACCACATCGACCAACAGCTCCGCACTCGCCCGTGGTAACTTGGGCTTGTTGGAGATGACGGTGATGAGGTCGGCTTTGGTCATGATCCCGGCACTCACACTCACGGCTGCGCGCACTTGGATAGCGATGCCGGTCTCGGGAAAACCGTGGATGCCGTCGCTGGAACAGCCAGCAACCTCCAATCGAGCCCTGTGCGTTGCCTCAGACTCATGCTCGACAATGATCGTTCCATCTCACGACGTTCCGGCTCGTGGCATCGCGACGACCTACCCAAATTCACTGCAACGCTGCCTCTGAATCGGCGACTTGTTCGATGTCTTGCCGGAGCGAGGAAGACGCGAGAATCTCCGACGGACCAACACCACCATCCATGGCGGCAATTGCGGTCAGTGTCCAGCGTACGGTCCATTCCGCTCGATTGCCAGCGCCAATGGGCGCGTACGGTCCCTGGTTCTCGACTTCCTCGTAGGTAAAACTTGGGTCCGTATAGAATTCGTCTTCACCTTCCCCAGCCGCATTTTCTGATGCGGGAACGTCCGTCCACGCCTGCACCAACAGCAAATCTCCAGAAAGGAATGCTTCATAGCCTTTTGTGCCTCCGTCGGCGCAGAGTTTTGTCTGCCCCGTGGTGGGGAGGTTCGCAAAGAACGTGTAGCCTTCGAAATCGGATGTCGTCGGCACGCTGAAAGCTCCGCTGCATGTCCTGGGCGCAGGGCCGCCGTCTGGGTTGGGGAAGAACGTCATCCCTCCAGGGGCGACTCGGGTGACCTCCCACGGTGCCACCGAGACCGAGGCGTTTCCTTGGTTGATGAAAGCATAGGTGATGGTGACGACGTTGCTCGCGGAATTGACGGCAATGCGCTTCTCGATGGTCATCGTGGGATCGCCAGCCGTGATGGTGAACGAACTCGAGGTCAAAACAAGAACGTCGCCTTGGATGGAAACCGAATAGGCACCGGTGTCGATGGTCGCGATGGGTGGCCAGCCCCATAGAGTTTGTGGACTCGGCCAAAAAGTCGCACCAAATTCAGCGGCTCCCGCAGCCTGCGTGAGGAGGATGTTGTTGCCAGAAAGGGAGAACTCCACGATGCGTGCACCGTGGGCCGCATCGACGCCGAAACCGTACGAACCCCAAGAAAACGTGCACAACTGGGCGCTGGTGCACACGGGAATGACTCCGTTGGGAGAGACTTCATACGTGACATCGCCGAGCACATCGCCAGCTTCTGACGTGGTCTGCGAACCGCTGGCATCGGCGGGTGAAGGCTCCGTGGAGGCACAAGCCCCAATCGAGCCTACCAAGGCGATCAAGACAACCTGTTTCACGGGCAAACCCTACCATCAAGTGGATTTATCCTAAAGCGTCCGCTTCTGCGATGTCGTCCTGATCGTCGGCATGCACGTGTCGATACTGGGGAGACATGCAGGCATCGTCACATTCCCGACGGGCGAAATGGCAGTTGGGCTGGGTAGTGTAGACTAACATCCACAGCACCAGGGGCCATGGAGTCGCTGGATACGACCTTTGCCTTGTGCGCTTCCGCCGTCGGTGTTCATGGACCATCGGTGTTATGGATTGACGAGGCAGAAGCTGTCCACATGTCTGAACACTTCACGCGGTACCCTGCTGCTGCCACCTGTGCCAGGTCCGCCCCGTTCGCGTGGGCAGGAAACACCAACACCGTGGGTTACTGCGCACTGAATTATGTTCAACTTGGCCGGAAATCCCGCGTCACCCGCGTCTTGGATCAAGCAGTCTCGCATCTTCTCCGCCGCCGTCGACATACCCACCCCCCGGTGTATGGGCGACCGTGGGCACGCGGATCAAAGGGGACCCGTTTTCTGTAGCTTACTGAGCACCAAGCGAAGAATGTCCACGTGTTTGTCCCTGATGTAGCTCTGGCACTTCGGCTTGCAGGGTTGTTGGGGGCTATTCGTATAGCTCTGCGCTAGCTACTGAATTGCCGCTGCTAGAAGCAGGCTGTCCACCAGCGACCAGAACCATCCCGTTCGGTAGCAACGTCGCCGTGTGATAACACCTTGGCGCGGTCATGCTGGCCGTCGGTGAGAAAGCTCCCGTGCCTGCGTCGTATAGCTCGGCGCTTGAGGTGCATACGCTCGGGCAGCATGCGCTCTTGCTCCCGCCAGCGACCAGAACCATCCCGTTCGGCAGCAACGTCCCCGTAGGTCCGGACATCGACGCGGACATACTGCCGGTTGCTGCAAAGGTACCGGTCGCCGGGACATAGATTTCCGCAGTCTTGCCCGTTGAATCGCCCCCGGCAACGAGAATGTTTCCGGTTTGCAGCAGTGTGGCCGAATAGCCACCACCCCGATCCGTGGTCATATTGCCGGTGAGGGTGAACACCCCGGCAACTTCATCGAAAAGCGCTGCGTCTGCAGCCGCGCTGCTTCCGTCTATGAGGACCATCCCATTAGGCAACAACTGGGCTATGGCTGCATCAAATGACACCATGCTGCCGGTAGGCATGAATGTCCCAACGGATGGGTCGAATATCTCCGCGCTCTGCAGAGAAGAAAAGGCGGAACCACCAAGTCCGCCTGCGACGAGCACCTTTCCGTCCGGCAACAAGGTCGCGACGTGGCCAGATCTTGCCGCTCCCATGCTGCCAGTCGTCGCAAAAGTCCCAGTCTCCGGGTCGTACAACTCGACGCTCGCAATCGCGACTGGCTCCCCCCACCCCGGGTTGCTGCTGTATCCTCCGACGATGAGCACTTCCCCATTCTGCAGCAACGTCGCTGTGTGACCTGTCCTCGGCACTGTGAGACTACCGGTGGCCGCGAATCTTCCTACGTTAGGGTCGTATAGTTCCGCACTCGCCAGGGGAGAAGCACCCACTCCGCCTGTGATCAAGACCTTTCCACCCGGCAGCAATGTTGCGGTGTGCCCCTCCCTTGGCGTGGTCATGCTACCTGTAGCAGCGAACACTCTAGTGCCTCCATCGGCACTAGGCTGGAGCCCTCTACCGGCCCCGCATCCGGCCACACATACAGTGACAGCAAAAGCCTCCAGGACCGCTGACTTGACAAAGACAGCATTTCTATAACTCGGCATAAGACTACCTTTCCGCTTCAGCGCAGAAGACCAAGGAACCCAATCTCGACCCCGTTAACTCCTCTATGCCAGGTGGGGACGTAGACAGAAATTACGAGCGACATCTTGTCTCCATCGAGTGCCCCCAACCTTCTATTCAGCTACAGCATCCCGCCTCGCGACGCTTTTCGCAAGCACTGGCGGGTGACGGATGTGCCAGCTCCATCCTCGCAGGCCCACCACCGTCGACAAACGTGGCTCTATCCTGCCGTAGTCTTGATCCCGCGTGTTCGCTTGTTCGTCGGCACGATGGGTGTTCCGAAGAGGCTGCCCACGCTCTCGCCCAGACCCTCGGCCAGCCTCACCAGGGTTACCAGGGTGACGTTGATGGTACCGGCTTCGATCTTCTGCCAGTGCTTCAGATCCATGTCTCCCTTCTCCGCCGCCTGCTCAAGCGTCCACCCCTTCGCCTGACGAAAAGCCCGAACCTGCAACCCGAGAGCCTTTGCCACCCGCTGATAGGGCAGCTACGGCTCAGGACATTTTGGACTTTTCCGGTTGCGACTGCAACACGCTGGAAATTGCAGAAGAATCTGAAATGGCGGGCGGCAATACCAAGGTCGCCTTCCAAACCCGACAACTCAATTCCCTGTTTGTCTTCAGTCGAGCATCACGGGCTCGGACACGGGCAGCGGCGGGCAAATCGCATCTGGCCGACGCCATCACGCGGCTGCTGCCGGTTGAAGATCTGACTGGATGTTTCGCGCACTGGGTATTATACAATTTGGAATTGAGGAGAAGAGAATGCGCAAAAGCAAACATGTTCGTTGGTTTGACTTTGCTGGCCATGACGGGGCCCGCCAGGGGCGAAGACAAGGCACCTCCTGCTGCCGAGACGAATCCTGCCCCGGCTGCGACAGGGCTGATGGGGGGCAAACTGATCATCGGCGCGGACACCGCTTTCCAGCTTCCTCTTGGAAATTTTGCGGACGTGACGGGCGTGGGCTTCGGTGGTCTGGTTCGCGTCGAGTACAGTCTGATCCCAAACCTGAACGGAACCTTCCGGGTCGGCTATATCTACTCGCTCAAGAAGGACACCGCTGGGCTCAAGACGGGCACGGACAACATCCCGCTTTGGGTGGGCACCAAGTACTTCCTCACCGACATCATCTACGGCGGAGCGGAGGTGGGGCTCAACCTTTTATGGGCCAAGACCGAGGGCACCATGGCTGGCCTTACGCAAAGCCAGATCGCCCTCGAAACCAAGTTCGGCGGGACTGTCGGTGCCGGTGTCTTGCTCGGGCCGCTCGACGTCAAAGCGCAGCTCGAAATCCTCGACTTCGGCCACACCAATGACTCGCTGGCCCTCATGATCAACGTCGGGTACAAGTAGCTGTTGCAGTCACGCTCAGCTGAACGCTCTATCAACCACCCGGGGTAGTGTATCTGGAAACAGCTGGATGATCATGGGGGTCAGGTCAGGAACATCGCCACCCTGGGATCAAGTGGCCATGACGGCATCGCATGATCATATTCCTCCTCCCTCTCCGCCGTTCTTGTCGGACTTAGAGGGCAAGACCCAGGGGTCTGGCTTTGTACGCGGGAGAAGGGCTGGCGTTCACCTGCAGGGCCTGTCAGGTGCAACGCCGGGTTGGCCAGCGTCGTCGGAAAAGGATCACTTTTTCGCTGAGCCATTTCGTCGATTCTCCCTGACGAGTTCTTCGAACTCAAGTAGCTCTCTCAGTCGGTCTGCAAGAATTCGGTATCGACATCTGCCCGCAGCCCCGTGATGCGCCAGCTGCCCGTTCTTTGCTATCGCCGCGTGGTCAAGAGCGAACAGATCGCATTGCTTAAAGTACTTCCACCAAATCGCGGCACTGGCATCAAGGGCCTTTCTGGCTGGCGGATCTGTGTTCTTCAGGAAATCGTAGATTCGTCCCGTCGCCTTGACGACGAGCTGAACCGCGCCGTCCACCGCAGCCTCACACCGGATGACCTGGCCGCCTTCATAGGACTCCCAGTCACATGGCTGTTCGCTCCGCCGCCTGCGTTCCAACAGTTGGTCAGGATTCGCGAAGTTCACCGGTTGCGCGGTAAAACCATCGGTGGGCTTGCTCCCCTCAGTCTTCGCCCCTACCGCAGCGGCCGGAACAGCCTCAAGGCCGACTGCTGCCCCCATCAGAAGGATGCAAATCGGAAGACGTTCTTTAAGAGCCATCGTTCCTCCTCAAAGGCTGCTGAGCATGTCCGCGTCTGACTCAGCTTTGATTCTTCGGCTCGCGGGATTGTTGGGGTCTATTCGTATAGCTCCGCGCTAGCGAGATACGGGGAGGAGTCTGGTGCACCAGAATCGTTCATCCCACCGGCGATGAGCACCCTCCCGGTCGGCAACAACGTCGCCGTGTGGCTGTACCTTCCCACGGTCATGCTCCCGGTGGCCGTGAATGTTCCCGCTACTGGGTCGTATAGCTCCGCACTTGCGAGAGCCCCGTGGCTGTAGTTGAGGCCCCCCGCGATGAGCACGTTCCCATTGCTCAACAACGTCGCCGTGTGGTACCCCCTGGCCACAGTCATGCTGCCGGTGGCCGTGAACGTCCCAGCCACTGGGTCGTACAACTCCACGCTTGCGAGGTCGTTGCTATAGTCGCCGATGATGAGCACTTCCCCGTCGTTCAGCAAGATCGCCGTATGCCCCGCCCTGGCCGTGGTCATGCTTCCGGTGGCCGTGAATGTCCCGGCCACTGGGTCGTAAACTTCCGCGCTCGCGAGTTCCTTCCCCTGGCCCAATATCATCCCCCCAGCGATGAGCACCTTCCCGTTGCCCAACGACGTCGCACTGTGACTGGACCTAGCCGCGGTCATACTGCCAGTGGCCGTAAATGTCCCAGTGCTGGGGTCGTATAGTTCCGCGCTCGCGAGAGCCGGGTCGCCGGCCACGGAACTACTGAACCCACCGACGATGAGAACCTTCCCGTTCGGCAACAACGTCGCCGTGTGGTACGCCCTTGCCACGGTCATGCTGCCAGTGGCCGTGAATGTTCCGGCGCTTGGGTCGTATAGCTCTGCGCTCGCGAGATACGTGGCGCCACAGCAGCCGCCAGCGACTAGCACCATCCCGTTGGGCAGCAAGGTCGCCGTGTGATCCACCCTAGTCGTGGACATGCTACCGGTAGCCGTGAATGTCCCAGCCACTGGGTCGTATAGCTCCACGCTTGCGAGGTCCCCGTGATTGTCTCCGCCGGCGATGAGAACCTTCCCGTTCGGCAACAACGTCGCCGTGTGGCCACTCCTTGCCAAGGTCATGCTGCCCGTCGGTACGAAAACTCCCTGCAGCCCCGTCGAAGCCTCGCCGAGCGCATCAGGCTTTGTCGGCGCTGTACTCGCCTCGTCTGCGCTTTCTGGTCCATCACTGGTGGGCGCTTGGTCCATCTGGCCAACGCCAGCATCAGGACATGGCCAGCAGAGCGCCGTCCCCAGCCACTGGATGCGGCAGATCCAGATGCCTCCCTCACAGCTACAGATGAAACCGTCGACTGGCCCGCTTTCTGCTCCACAGGCACAAGGAATGCTTGCGAGTGTCGAGCATGAGGGAGTGCCAGCGGCGCACGCCCCGTACGGAAGCGCAATGTCGATATTGGGCACGCCGTACCCCGGCCACGCCGAGTTTCCGCACGGAGCGGGACAGGTTGTGGCTGCCGCTGGGGTGCCGTTGGGAAGGACCGGAAAAACGGACGTTGGCCCGTAGTCGGGCGAAGGCGCACGGCACACGGCAGGCCCGTCCATTTGCATGGTTCCACCATCAACACCGTCGTTCGTCGATGAATCGCCCAGACAGAGGTAGCTGTATCCAGTAGGCGGGGAATCCGTCGGCCCCATGGTCAAAGAGAATTGCGAACCGCCAGAGGCGAAAAGCGTACTGCCAATTGTCACCGTGGGGCCCCCCGTCAACGCAATCGAGGAACTCACCTCGGCCATCTCGCCGTCGACCATGAACTTGATCGTGGTCGTATCAGCGTCTTGATTTACTTGAAAGACTAACCGCTCGACCATGTTGTCCGGCGTTCCGAAGAAGACACGATAATACCCATGCACCCCATCGCCCAGGACTGGGCTAACTACCAGCAGGGCGCGCCCGTCGGAAAGGGTAAGGTTGTAGTTGATGAAACTGGGAATGTCGGTGGCTGGTATTGTCGCGATTTCGGAAGCCGGAACCAGCGTGAGAACGCTTCCCTGCTGGCCGATGGTGAAAGTCCGCGTCGTCAGCGTGCCATGAACCACACCCATGGCCGTGGGGCCAGCCGCATTCGTTTCCAGTTCGAGCGAAAAGGCGGTAGTGCCATAGTTGATCGTGAACACGTAAACCGTCCCTCCGCTCCCATCATCTACACCTCCACCCGATCGAGCGATGGGCTGACGTTGCAGCGTGGCACCCGAAGAGACGAACACGCGCTCGCTGCCGGGGCCTTGCGGCAGATCGACCACGTAGAGCGTTCCGTCAGTGTCCCGCCCCGCGCCCAGTATCGTGCCGAGCTTGATAGGGGCTGGATCGACCGGGTCGCAAACTAGCAACGCGCTGGTGCCGGGAGACCCACTTTCTTGTCCATTCGGGTACGCCCCGCCAGTCTCGACGATTCCACCGCTGTCCACCACTGCTCCATTCCCGCTGGCACTGCTTGAACCACATCCAGAAAGCACGACGCAGAAGACGGAGGAAAGAACGCAACAACCGGTCCCAAGTCGAATCGAACAAGTCATGGCTGCCTCCAGATCGAGTGGACAGGATATCAGCAAGTTCGAGGCCAAGGGCGAGTCTGTCACCCCGCTGGCCGGTTGACGCTGCAAGACCTGTGCCCCCCGCAACTCCGCAATTTGCATCACGCCCAACTATGCGAAGCCCTCAAGTCCTGACATTCGTGTCGCAATCCCGTCGGGTTGATCGCGGGGCAGGACACCTGGTTGCCGATGACCTTTCCAGTCCTTCACCCGTCGACATACCCCACCCCCGGTTCACGGACCACCGTGGGTACCTGGATCGTTGGGGGACCCAGGTTCTGTAGCTAATCTAGCGAAGGGTGAACCCGGATCAGCTGGGCGTAGGAAGTGCTGACGGCTTTCGAGACTCGAATGGGTAAGTCGGACTACTGGCACATACCCGCGAGGCACGCGGCACCACCCATCCCAGGAAAGCAGGGAGGGGGTTCACAGCCGTGTTCGAGCTGCCAGTTGAGGCCACAAAACTGGTCGTACGCACTCTGACAGTCAACAGCCATTGTCTTGCTCACGGCATAGCCGCACGCGAAGCAGTAGCAGTCCCCTGCCGACGATATGGGTGGTCGGTAATCGCTGGTGGTGCAGTCATCGTCTGTCGCACACGTGTTTTGGCCTGTGATGCACTTGTTTCCGCCGGCATTTGTCATGCCACCTGTGCCTCCCACGGTACCAGTGCTCCCTCCACTGGTGACCGTGGTGGCTCCCCCACCCGGGCTGATGGTGTTCATCCCCTGCTGTTCATCCATGGGTGTCCGCGAGCAGGCAAGCCCGGTGAACGACAACGCCAGGCCGATTGCCAGCCAGTGGCACTCCCAGATCATGCCTGCCAGATTACCGGCAAAAGGGGCCGAGGGCATGCATCGTTGCTTCACGGCAAGGCGACCAACGACCGACACCATGGTCTCCAGTGCACTGGCCAGGGCGACCTATGGGGGAAAGCCCACCCCAGATAGCTCCGGCGTCACCTTCGCGCTCCTCGGTCATCCAATACCAAGCGCCCATCAACGCGAAAGGAACAGCGACATGACGACGACAGGCACTGTTCGACTCCACCGTGTGATTCGGGCTACACCAGAGCGAATCTACCGGGCTTTTCTCGACCCCGACGCCATGGCCAAATGGCTTCCACCGCATGGCTTTACGGGCAACGTCCACCATCTGGACGCCAAGGTTGGTGGCACCTTCAAGATGTCGTTCACGAATTTCGCCACGGGGCGTAGCCACTCGTTTGGCGGAGAGTACCTGGAGCTTGTGCCCAATGAACGGATTGGCTACACCGACAAATTCGACGATCCGAACATGCCTGGCGAAATGCGGACGACGGTGTCCCTGAAGCCGGTCTCCTGCGGGACCGAACTAAGCATCGTGCAAGAAGGAATCCCGGCCATGATTCCCACCGAGATGTGCTACCTGGGTTGGCAAGAATCGCTGACCTTGCTTGCGCAATTGGTGGAAGCGGAGATTCCCGACTAGGCCATCGGCTACGGCATCATCCTCGCCGGCGCTGGGTATGGGGATAGCTTGGGCACGTAGTACGCATTTCGATCTTCTCGCCACGACTCATTGACTGCTCCATGCAGCCGAAGACCACGTCTATCAGCAGCTCCGCACGCGCCCAATGGAACTTGAGCTTGTCGGCGATTATGGAGATGAGGTCGGCCTTGGTCATGGATGCGGCTTGGCCTTTACACTCTTCCGCGACCTTCGCAAGGTGAACGGCGGCGTCGCCGCCGAGTCGGTTTCTCGATTCTACACGATGTCCCTGTGGCAGGATCGACAGCTTCATCGGCGGCGGCCCACCGAGGTGGTACCATAGCCGGATACGATGAACGACACCGGGGAACGGATGGATGGACCTTGGAAGTTCACGTTGGTCCGCGCATGGATGCTGGCAGCGATGTTGATCTACGCGTTGTTAGCTCTGAACGACGCGAGACCGGTGGATTGGAGCGCTCCCTGGAGCCCCAGCAAGGAGGTTGGTACCGGCTGGTTCGTCTTTGCGACGGCGTCGGCGATTTTGACCTGGGCCGACGGTTGGCTATTGCCCTGGTTTTCCCGCCGTAGGCCGAGTTCGCAGACCACCCCGTCCCGCAGGCGTTGGGAATATTCGGCATTCGGGCGCTTTCTCGTGCGCGCGGCCGTTCTTCATGGCGCAGGATTTTGGGGCGTACTTCTTTCGTTCAAGGCGCATGACGCTCGCTACGCCATCGTGTCCCTGATCGTGTCGTCGCTGATGATCTTGCTGCTGCCCAGGCCTAGGTGCCCAAGGCTGCCAAACGCGGACGATAGTGATTCGCCGCCGCGGCCCGCACTCCCCTAGCTAACTCGCCGTGCGACGCTCAAACGCCTACATCCAGATGGGACAAACTCCGGCAGTGGGTCGGCGACATCCACAACAGTTGCGTGCTCCGGGACAAGCGGTTGCACATGTACTCTGGTGGCCACCGAGTCGGTAGCGTTAGCTGGGTCGTACAGCGCGCTGGGTGACACGCTGACCTTCCAACCCGACAACGGATCATCCCCTATCGAAGACCCCTACTGCGTTTCGGGCAACCAGATCACTGTGGCTCTCGTCCCGAGCAATGGGGCGGGCGTCTCACAGGGAACCATGGTCCTGACCCGACAGTAGGGGTATCACTTGGGCATCAGTAACAGGTCGTGGTCTCTGTGGATGTCGCGTTAAGCATGGCGGCCCGAGCGTTCTGAATCACCACGGCACCGCCGTTGGGTCTGGTAAATGTCATGTCAAAATGAGCGTCGAAGTTGTTGAGGGAGACTGTCACTGTGAGCGTGCCGGAAACCAAAGTAAGAGCCTCTTGCCATGCCCCGCCGTCATAGGGAATAATACCGGCGTACGCGTCATTAAGTGATGCAGTCACCGTCACATCTGGCGAAGGCAGCGCTATGACCTGCCCGTTGTGGAAAGGTGCGACTGTGACGGCGATGGTTACTGCCCCGCTGCCAGCGCCAAATGAAACGAGACTGCAGGTGGTTGGCGCTTGCATGCAGGGATACGAAGACGCGTCGGGGAGACCGCCAAAAGGCTGGCTGACCGGAGGCTGCCCGTAGGTCACGGTTCCCTGTACCGGGGGCAAGGAACCATAGTAAAGCTTGCCCGTGTGGCAATCCGGCCCATTGTTGCAACCCGCGCAGAAGATCGTCGCTAACGCCACAGAAATCAGAACCTGTCGGAATGTGCTGAGAGCGCTGTTCATCTTCACCTCAAGCCAATATGGCGTTGCCTAAACTAGCCGAGGCAGAACTGGGTAGCGGGACCGGGTAGAGTTTTGAGCTCGATCTTGTCGTGCTCCGCGACTGCGCCAACCATAGGCAGAGTTTATCACATCGCGTCCTGGGTTAGATCGTGGTTGGCTGAGCCCAGTCGTCTCTGGTGCTTCTTCCACCGGACCCCCATGTTGGATGATCTCGGGGGCACGAACACCGCCATCCTGGGATCAAGTGGCCATGACGATGGTGTACCTGGCTGCTGATCGTTGCCTGCCTTTGATCCGCCTCGACCGCCCTGAATGACCCGCTTTGCTGCTCAGATGCCCCTTGTGAGCTGGGGAGTTTCTCACCATCCAACACGGACAAGGGAGGAGATTATGCGCCACGTGTCACAAGACAACGCGACCGTCGGCTTCTTATCGCAGCCCTCTGCGGATGATCTGGGCACCGCCTTCTGCGTGGAGGCGTCCGACCGTGTCACTCGCCAGGATGATGGGGCCACGTCTCGCCAGGGTCATGGGGCCAGGTGACGGGCATCGAAGGACCGGCTGATCTCATGCCACAGATTGGCCTTTAGGTCGACCCCGGAGGGCCCCGGCAGGGGCCCGACGTGCGCGGTGGTGTCATCGGCGGCGGGCCGCAGCTTTGGTACGCGGATGGATGGGCACCTTCTTCACCGGAGCCGCAGGCGGAGGTGGCAGCTTGTCGATGCTGGGTTTGAGCCGTGACCGATAGGACTCGCCATCGACGACGAGGTCGAAGGCGTTGTTCTTGAAACGATCGACGGCACTCTGGGCCAAAAGGGCATCGTCGAAAGTGGCGATCCACTCGACTGTGTCGCGATTGCTGGTCACAATCGTGGAAGCACGGGCATTACGCTCGACAAAGAGCTGGTAGATGTCGCGGCTCTCCTCGCGATTCATGGGTTCGAGCGCAAAGTCGTCGATGATGAGCACGTCGACGGTGGCCAGTTGGGTCATCAGGGCTTCCCTGGAATTGTCCATGCGGCTCTGCTTGAAGAGGCGCAGGAGTGCGTCGGCCCGCGACAGCCGCACATTGAAGCCGGCACGACAGCACAGGTGCCCGAGCGCGTTCGAGAGAAAGGTCTTGCCCACTCCCACCGGGCCGAGGATCACGACGTTGCGATGGTCCTCGACAAAGCGGAGTGAGACCAGCTCATTGAGCACCCGTCGGTCGTAGGTCACCTTCGCGGTCTTGTCCCACCGCTCAAGCACCATGTCCGGATCGAGGCCGGCCTGGTCCGCACGACGGAGGGCGGCGTTACTGTCCCGACGGGAGATCTCGTCGGTGAGCAGCAGAAGCAGGAGGTCCTCGTAGGGGGTGTCCTCCTTTTCCGCGAGGGTGAAGCGTTCGGGCAGCGTAGGAATGAGGCCGCCCAAGCGGAGCCGCTTGAGCGAGGCGACCAGGTCGGGGCTGATGGTGCGGGCACTCATGACTCACCTCCCGACTCCGTGTTTGTCTGGCCATCGGGCGGGACAGTTGCACGGGTGGCGAAAGTGGCTGCGTCGCGAGCGAAGCGTGCGGGTAACACGATCACGCGGCCCGTGGCGACAGCGGCCTCCTCGGTCCGACGGGCATCCTTGAGCATTCCCTCGATACGCGGCACCGCGATCACATCGAAGGCGAGCGCGCGCTCGCACAAGGCATTGACCCGGTCCTGCCCGTATCGCTCGCAGAGGCGCAAAAGCCCGTAGGCTTGCCGCAGCTTGAGCCAGGGCACAGGACCTTCGAGCAGGCGCTGGGCAAATTGACCGACCTTCTCGCCGTACCCACGGGCTCGGCGTACGACGCTGTCCACATCGCGCAGCGCCCACGCCGCCTTCCCTGGCGGGAAGTCCTGCGGATCGGTCGAGCGCTGGCCCGGGGCCTTGCGCGCATGCACCTTGATCAGCTCGGCCCCCAAATACAGTCGAACCGTCTTGCGGTCGGCCCGTGCCTCGACGATCTTGCCGATGTAGCGCGTGGGCACCGAGTAAAGCGCCTTGAGCACCTGCACGTGGTGGTCAGGGTGCACTTTGGGAGAGCACCAGTGAGGCACGTCGTACTCGCCCTCGGGTGCTGGCTGCATGTGCGCTCGCTCCTCGGCTTCGTACACCTCGCGCGGCACACGCCTTGTCGTCCCATGCACGCGCGCACCCGCCACCTCCCGGCACCACGCCTCCGCCTGCCGGCGGATCTCCACAAGGTCGGGGCTGAAAGCTTCGCCGGCAAACCAGCGCTCGCGCACGTACGGTACCTGATTTTCGACGCGGGCCTTGTCCTTGGGATGCCGCACGCGCGCCGTGTCCGCAAAGAGCTGGCGCGCATCGGTGTAGTCGCGGAAAGCGCGATTGAGCCCCGGGTCGGTGGCACTGGCACGCACCACCATCGCCGAGGCATTGTCGAGGATGATGTGCTTGGGCATGCCGCCGAAAGACCGCCAGGCGGCATCCAACCCTGCGCAGACGTCCTCCACCGTCTGCGTGAAGCTCGGGTACACGTGCATGTACCGACTCGACGGCAACGTCACGATCAGCGCCCACAGGCGTCGCGACCGTCCCTCCGCGTCGGTCACCATCCCCATCAGGCCGAAATCGACCTGTGCTTCCTGCCCCGCGGGTGGGTCGTCGAGCCGCACCGTCGGCGAGCGCTGGTGCCAGTCCAGCTCCCGGTGGGCGAACCGCCGCAAGGTCGTGTATCCGACCTCGACGCCCTCGCGCGCCAGCAACTCGTGGATGCGCACCAGCCGCAACGGCGGCTCGCTCCCCAGCCAGGCTTCAATCTGCGCTCGTCGGTTGACCAGTACCTGCCATGCTTGCGATGGCACCACTGGTGCCCGCGCTTGCACCCTGTGACCGACGCTCAGAGCGACATCGTCGGTCACCGTCGCCAGCGCGGGCTCCAGCCTGCGAGCCTGCTCCAAGTACCGCCCCACTGTCTTGCGATCCATGCCCAATTCGCGCGCGATCTTGCGCGCACTTTGCCCCGCCTCGTGGCGGCGCAACAACTCTCGTACGTCTTGCATTGTGATCTCCCGAAAGCTCATGTGACCTCCTGGCGGCCGTCGCGCGGCCGCCTGAAGGTCGGTTTTGCCTTCGGTCCTCGATGCCCAGGTCAGCTTTCGCTTAGGTCACGGGTTGGCCCCATGACCCTGGCGATTGACTGGCCCCATGACCCTGGCGATTCAGGGCCCGATCACCCGCGACCCTGGCCCCATCACCCTGGCGATCGGGTGGCCCCATGACCTTGGCGAAAACGTCAATCCCTGGCCCCATCGGCCTGGCGATTGACAGACCGTGCTTCCATCATCCCCGAGGACGTACAGTGATTGCCACGGGGTGGACCATTGCCCTGATTGGCGGCGTACTGGCGTCCGCAATGGTGGGATATCTGGTCCGACGTCGGCGATGGGAGAAGAGACGAGAGGACGAGATCAAGTTGTTCAGAGCAAAGCTTGAGCAGAGGCAGAAGGCGGAAGAACAAAGGCAATGGCGGGAAAAGAAAAGGCGTAGACTCTTTCGAGGATTGAAGCTCGACAGGTGACGCCGCGATGGCCGGGAAGGCATTGCAGGCTACTTCGCGACCTGGCTCTTGTCGGTCCGGGAGCTACTCCATGGAAATCACATCTTTCGGCATCACTGGGTGGCTGCCAGAACGCGCAGGAGGAAGTCCTCGTCCTCACAGCAGCCACGGGCACTCGATCAACCACTCGGGTACTTTACCTAGAAGCACGCGTCAGGAAAACACCAGGCTCGGTGGATGATCATGGGGGCGAGAGCATCGCCATCCCGGGATCAAGTGGCCATGACGATGGTGTACCTGGTGGCCTTCTTCATCACCCTGAATGATCCAATCTCCCCATTCTTCTCGTTCCCGTTCTTCCGCCGCTCTTGTCGACTTAAAGGGCGGGACCCAGGTGGTCTGGCTTTGTACGCGGGAGAAGGGGACTACAGGGCTCCCGCAATTTCTGACTGTCGCCTTATCTTATATAAGGCGAGACCTGAAATCTGCGGGAGGGGTAACTGTATCTGTTGGAAATTATTCAACTTCTCTTCCCCGCGTACAAGAGCCAGTCGCTTGCCGCGTTACAAGAGCAGAACCCATGTTCAGACCATCAAGAGTGGGTCTGGTCAGATCGAACAGCAGCTTGGTCGAGCACAAAGATCGTAGTGGCTGTGGTCACACTTGATCTTTGTTTCCGCCGCCACATGATGCTTCAGCAGGTGCTGTCGGCAACACACAAGATCTTGTTGCCATCATCCATCCCCGACCAACGAGGTGGCAGTTGGTCTGGGTCGTGTAGATCAGAATCTACAGCATCATGGACGTGGAGTCGCTGATACGAACTTTGCCTTGTGTTCTTCCGCCGCCGTTCATGGACCATTAGTGGTGATGGGATTGACGAGCCAGGAACTGTCCATGGAGCCGCCGCATGAGTCACCTCTTCACTCTTCTCTTGCCGTCGGTCTCAGGGTGTGGGCGGCCTTGTTGATGCTTGGCGGGACTGTCCCTGCGTCCTCGCTGTGGTCTGTCTCTCCCGAACAACCTGCAGGAAGCCAATGGTCGAACCCACCAACAGGATCACCCAAACTATTCCAAGGAACGTCACCGCACCGATCCAGAAGGACCGTGCTCCCGCGGACGCCACCGTGCCACCGGACTGGTCTTGGATGCTGCGCAAGGCTCGCAGCAGATAGATAGCCAAAGCACCAGCTAGAGCACAGCCGCCGATGGCGCTGCCGATAGTGCGAGCCGCGAATCCAGGCTCCGCCGCCACGGATGATTTGACATCGAGCGCGTGGAAAGGGTTGATGAGCGCAAAGGGAAGCAGCAGGGCCACCATCACGAGGATTGGGATCAGAATCCTTATCGCGAGAACGCGCCGGTACCAGACAGCGCCACCCCAAAGCGCCAGTATCGCCGTGACGATCAGCTTGACGGGCGAATGTTCCCGGAGAGCCAGCCATCCAAGCCCGAAGCCCTGCACCCAGAGCGCGATAGCAGCGATTCGAATCGACCAGTAGACCACCGTTTCTCCTCAGTCAATGTTCGTCCGCCGAACCAATAGGGTCTGCTGGAATGAATGGTCGCACGAGAAGCCGGAGTGGTCCATCGTCAGGTGGCTCCCATTTTCCGCGCCGACGTTGATGGACCACTGGTGCTACCTCGACTAACCCCGGCTCGTCGAGTTCCGTCAAGTGCACTGGGCTCGATCTTCAGCCAGTCGGCTTGTCTTTCCTTTCCTTCAAGTAACCTGACACACCTCTCACCGCCTCCATCATTTCGACTGGTACCGCCAAAACGACCGTGTTGGAGGCGGTGGGGCCGAGTCCGTCGATGGTCTGGAGAGTTCGCAACTGCATGGCTCCGGGGCTCTCGGCCATGGTCTTGGCTGCCGCGGCCAGGTTCATGGCAGCGTCACGGTCGCCTTCCGCCTTGGTAATGGTGGCTCGCTTCTCACGTTCCGCCGAGGCCTGTCGCGACATCATCTTCTTCAGTTCCTCGGGCATGTCGATGTCTTGGATGCGAATGCCCTTCACCTCCAGCCCCCACTCCTCGGTGTCCTTTTCCACGTTGGCCTCAATGGCTTTTCCGATTTCTTCGCGCTCCCCCAGAAGCTGATCCAGCGTCATCTGCCCGATAACGTCGCGGAGCGACGTTTGGGCATATTGGGAGATCGCGTAGCGGTAGTCTTGCACCTTGATGATGGCGTCGGCCACGTTCTCCACCTGAAAGAACAGGACGCCGTTGATCTTCACCGGCACGTTGTCCTTGGTGATGACCTGTTGGGTGGGAATATCCAGCGTCAGAACGCGGGTGTCGATGAACCTCACCTGTTCCACGATGGGGATGATGAAGAAAAGACCGGGCCCCTTGATGGTGCAGTATTTGCCCATGCGGAACACCACGACTTTTTCCCACTGAGCGGCCATCTTGATGCCGGACGACAGGACGATGTCAGCCAGAAGCCAGACCACACCGACAATGCCAGCCGCAAAAGGCTCCGCCTGGGCCACGATTCCGGTGACAGCTGCGCCCACAGCCCCAAGAACGATGAATACCAGAATCGAAATGTAGTTGACCATGGTCGTCTCCTCTGTCTGGTGAGTTGTACGGCGCCCCTGGGCCGCACCGAATTCTGCCTCGCGGGTCGGAAGAATAGCACACAGGCTTGGGACGACGTGCTGGTGCGCGGTCAGCTACGATTCGACCATCCGGGTGAGAAACTGACCAAGGGTGAAGGAGACTTCTTGATCCCCGGATTCAGGCTAGGCAACCGGCTTGAATTCTTACCCCCGGAATTTTTCACCAGCCGACATATCGGGAGCCCAGTGCATGTGTCCCAGATTCGTGGGGCCGGTCCCATTTCGCGGGAGCATAGCTAACTGGCAATATGACGCTCATCAAGTGCCACGCCAGATGGGCGCCTTCTGCACACCACCGCGCCGGTCCTCGACCCGACCGCACAGAACGAAGACTACGTCAACTACGTCCCAATACTCTGAAGGTCCACGCGGCGACGAGCTGCTAGAGGCGTGCCTATCAGTCTCTTGACTGCAGACCATGCTGGTCGAAGCTAGGACAGCATCCCTCGCCAGCGCTGCGCACTCACATTCCGCAGGGGCAGCAGTAGGTCCCGCCCACGCTGGAAAATGGCACGGCTAGCGTGAGCTTGCATCCGGCGGGAAGGTCGATCGACGGCGGCGGTGACACATTAGGAATTCCTCCGCCGTAGGACAAGCCGTACTGGTCCGCTGTGCACAGGCTGCTGCAACCGATCAAGTCTACCGTCAAACCCCCAACTATCCCGACTTCAGGGCATGCCGTGGCGTCGTTGCTGAGGCAGCTTCCGTACACGTTGTTCGTGTAAGTGCAGGCGATGAGCATTCGTCCGGCGGCCCACCCGAGTTGCGCAGCGTCGGTGGAAATCAAGCTTGCCAGCATGGGGCACGCGGTAGGTGGGGAAGCGTCTTTCGCCACGCCAGCATCAGGACTCGGCCCGCAGATGGGACAGCCGCAGGGATCGGGATTCGGCTGGGTCCCGCCAAGACAGGCTATCGCGGGGCAGGCGATCAGTGGACACCCGCCCGTTCCACCCGGGCCGCCGCCAGCTTCCGTCTTTCCGCCAGCCCCGACTCCGGCGGTGCCGGTCGCACCCCCAGTGCCGACCGTACCCCCGGACGTGCTGATGCTCCCTCCTATTGTACCGGTCACGCCCGCTTCGCTGGTGGTGCCTCCGACAATGCCAGTGGTTCCTCCCCCACCCGTGCCTCCCGTAGCAGCGCGTGCGTCGCTGCGGCCAGTGGTGGTAGAGGCGTCTGGTAGGCTGGTGGTGGCGCCATCGCTGCCGCCTACGCCCCCAGCGTCCAATGCAGGCGCAACGCAAACACACGGCGCGAAGGTGCCCGCCGCCGTGCATGTCTGGGCGCTCCGCTGGCCAGCGGGGCAATAGCACTCTGCGCTAGCGCCGGGGACGCATTGGGCACCTTGACTTCCGCCGCCCCCGGTCCCCCCGGCGTCATGAGCGGTCAAGATCTGCACTCCGTTTGTGTTGAACGAACACGCCACAGAAAAACACAAGAGCACGAGGCCCAGCCTGGCAACCATGCAGGCCATTTTGGCCTTGTGCGGAATTCGCTGCAGACGGTTCTGGGAGGACGCCGCTGCCTTGTGGAGGTGGCGGCCTTCGGGCAGAGTCGCTCTCATCCGAACTCCTCCTATGGGTTCTCGGTCTCTGCTGGGCGCTGGGCGGCTTGTAGGGGCAATACCATGTGTTCCGTCGGTTTGATGCCGGAAAAGAGCTACTCGTTCACCTGGCAAGAGAAGCTGCCATTGTCAAGGGTCACCGTGGCCCCCGCACCTTGACCCGAGCAGTCCAAGACGGTTCCCGAGAAGGTGCCCGAGACCGTGCCACCCGTCGAGGTGGTGAACGCGCTCACGTTGATGCTTCCGCCGGCCCCCGGGACGTCTGTACAGTCAATGGTGGATCCAGTGCTCGCGAGCGTAACCGAAAGCGAGTTGGATGAACCAGTCGTGTTGTTGGCAGGAAAGGACCCCGTCGTGGGTTCGTACACGTCGACCGCGACCGACTCCCCCGTGCCTGCCACCGCCGTGACAGTCAAATCATATGCGCTGACCCCGCATCGACCGAACCCGGGACAGATGGGCAAGGTGGTCTTTGTGCCGTTGATCGTCACTGTGAGAGTCCCGATCGGCGATGCCCCGACCAGCGGCGTGCCCATCAGGCCAATGCCTCCGATGCAAACATATCCGCCCGCGGTGCCGCAGATTCCGGCTGTGCACGTCTCGCCAGCGTTGCAAGTATGGCCGCACCCCCCACAGTTATTGGGATCCGAACTGGTGTTGCGACAAATTCCATAGCAGCACGCCGGTTGCTGACTCGAACATGCATTGGAGCACAAACCGCAGTTATTGGGGTCCGACGTGAGATCGACGCAGCCCTTTTGACAGCAAGTGGTCTGCGTTCCGGTTGTGCACCCGCTTGGGCAGATCTCGCACGTGGCAAGGTCCGTAATAAACCTGTTCACATCCGCGGTTGTCTGGGTCTGTGGCATGCCAGTGCTCTGATAGAGGCGCGACAGCCTCACGCTGTTGGCTTGGTACCCACTTAGAGCGAGCCGTCATGACCTGTGGATTTGTCGAGTAGCTGCCTGAACAGTGATAATTGCGCATGCCAGATACACAAGGGCACCGTAATTCTCTGCCTTTCGCTCCCAGCGTATTCGCAAACCGCGAAAGTTGTTGTGCCAGCTGTTTGTGCGCTCGACGACCCAGCGTCGCGGTTTGCCGCGAACACAACCAACCAGAGGCGGCTCACCGCGGCGGCGAATGTGTGGCTTCACACCGCGCTCACGTGCCTCTTCCTCGGGGTCGTCGTAGTCGTAGCCCTTGTCCAGGCAGATGTGCTCGGGACGTCGTGGTCCGCGCGATCCGTAGATAGGCACCGCATCGAGTGTGGAGCCCACCATCCACTTGTCGTGTACGTTGGCACCGGTCAGCGTGACGGCGAGGGGAATCCCGCGCCCGTCGGTCAGAACATGGCGCTTGGTGCCGAGTTTTCCGCGATCAGTGGGATTGGGACCCGTGAGGTCCCCCCTTTTGGCGCCTTCACCGAGGCGCTGTCCAGCGATGCCCACTCCAGGTCGAGGCCGCACTTGTCGTGGTAGTAGCACAGCGCCTCGGTGTGAATCTTCTCGAAGACCTCGGCGTTGGTCCACTCGACGAACCGTCGGTAGCACGTGCTGCCGCTGCCGAACTCGCGCGGGATAGCATCCCACTGGCAACCGGTGCGAAGACGATAGACGACTCCCGCAAAGACTCTTCTGTCGTCCAGGCGATGAGGTCCGCCGCGCGGACTCCGCCTCCACGGTGGAATCCACGGTTTCACCCGGTCCCACAGTTCGTCGGGTACATCGGAGTAATTGGTTTGCATAGACCAGTAGACATCATGCCTTCGCGGCTCCCGCAAATTTTCCACAAGTCATGAAGGCTCGCTCTTAGTTCCGAGGGCGAGAGTGCGTTGCATTCCGCTACGACATCCGTATCTGCAAGGTTGGCGTACTCGTCGATCATTGTGTCTGCGAGGTCAAGGGCAGCCATCATCGTCGGGTTGTCCTCGATCTGTTGACATTCTTGGGCGAAATGGGTGACATCTGGAAGCAGAGCGATAATGCTGGCGGGATCGCCGGATGCCAGCGCGTCTTCAGCGTCTGGCAACAGGTCGTCTTCGTAGTACGCATCAGCGACCTCCGTGATGCCCACGCCTGAGGGGAGAGGTGGCGGATCTGGTTCGATCGTGGCCGGGCGCTCGAGGAAAAGCGGCTGCGCAATGACCTGTACGAGCTGATCCAGCGGCGCGATGGGCGGACGCAGTTCCTGCTGGCTCACGTCGGCGGCGGTCCCGAGACCAGCACCGTATCCAGAGAAGTGCTGGATCCCGAAGACGAGCCCGGTTGTGGTCAGCGCCTCCAGATGGAACTCCGTGCCGCTGCCGTAGTAGCCAAATCCGATCTGTTTGCTGGACAGGACCGCAGTCGCAGGTGCGATGCTGAGAGTCGCGACTTGGTAGAGATATAGACCATCCGGTGCAATCTGTACCGCAGCCTGAAGCCCGCCGCTGAACGGAAGGCCGCCGATGCTGGTCACGGGCGTGAGCGTGATCTCCGTATCGAAGAGGAGGGCATCGGCCGGGATGGCCAAAATATAGATGGTGCCGTCGGCCGCGGTGGCTGTGATCGATCCCCCTGCGGTGGCAGTGATGACTGCGACCGTGGCATGCGTCGGATCGAGGACCGGTGATACCGACAGAGGATTGGGAGTCTGAAGCTGGAACGTCGGGCCAGCATCCGCGCTGCTCGCCCGGCCGTCAATGCTCGCGGGCCCGTCGACAGTTGATGGGCCATCTGGCGAGCCAGTGCCACCGTCGCGCCCACTGCTGCCGCCACTAACCGTGTTGCCGCCGGTCGAATTCGCCCCACCACTAGCAAAGAGCCCACCCATTCCACTGTTCCCGCCGCCGCCCGTGTTGGCAACACCGATGGAGGATCCCCCGGCAGCGGTGACTCCACTGGTTCCGCTGCTGCCACCAGCAGCCATGCTACCGGCAATGGCGGTGGCTCCTCCGGTCGAGGTCATTCCGCCCGTGGCCGAATTTCCACCCGCGTCCACTGCTCCGCCCAGCCCCGAAGCATCGGCCGACGCGCCAGACTTGCTGTTGGTACAAGCAAAGAGGCTAGCCAAGGCAACGGCACGCAGGACCACCAAGATCGATCCAGGGCTCAGTGCTGCGTCCTTGATCATGGGTTTCTCCCTCCGTGGAACCTACGAAGTCCCCTCTCATCCTGGACGATCTTTGATCCACAGAAGAGAGCAGCTCCCGCCGTCCCTGTATCTGATGCCGAAGCGGCAGAGACGTTACCTTCCAACCGAGGCGTAGCTCCTCAATTTAGCCCTGCAGCGCGGATTCTGCGCGCTTGACGTTCTGGTGCACGCCTGTGGCAACGAAGACGACTGCGCCCAGTAAACCTGGCTTCCTTCAGCCACGTATCCTTCAGTGGCAGAACTTCCGCTCATCGACCCACCACCGTTGTCTTCATCATGCATGTCGACCAGCGTCACGGAATTCTACAGCTCCTGGCGTTCGTACCTCCCCGGCTCGTACACCTACCCGAACAGTAGCTCTGTAGCTTACTGGCTTGCGATTAGAACGACGTTTGTCTGTTTAGGCTACCGGAACCCCTGCTGACCTGACAAACGGGCTCTACGCCAAGCTCTGAGCGTTGGTCTGCCTATTTCTTCCCGCCACTTATTCCGGGCAATGGCTGTTTGCTCCCAATAGAGCAAGTGAAGGCACCTTCTGCAACCGATTTTCCCGTTCTGGACATAGAAATAGCCCTGATTGAGTCAATGACCGGGAGAAACAGTGAGTATTTGTTGCCCCCGATCTTAGGTATCAGTAGCCCGGCAATTGCGGGTGCGGTTGATCAAAAAACCGAGAATACGGCCACTGCGATCTGTGGAGAAGAGACGGCAGTAGCTACCAATGCCAAACCCTCAGTGAATCTGCTTGGAACGGGCACGGAGAGCAAGTACAGACCACGTTGATCATTGGGGTTGTTGATTGAGAGATCGAACTGGGCAACCTGCTTGTTCGGCTCACCCCACGGTCTACGTGGCACACATGGTGACCTTGCCCTCGTAGCTGCAGCTACTCCAGCTGCGGCCTCGCAAGCCTTGGGCCATGAGAGCCAAGAAGTCACTTTCCGACACTACGCAGACCGTGGTCTGGCAGACCAGCAGCAGCACCTGCAGGCCATGGAAACGCTGGTCCCCTACCCCACCACCAATTAGCCCAGAATCCTGCTTCCAGAGTTACCCAAGAGTTACCCAGGCAGTTACCCACGCCCCGATCAAGAAAAAGACTGAAGACCCCACAAAGAAAAACTAAACGATTTCGCTTGGTTATGGTGCGGTCGGGGAGATTTGAACTCCCACAGTATTACTACCACCAGAACCTGAATCTGGCGCGTCTACCAGTTCCGCCACGACCGCGAAGATCGAAGAACTTAGTGGACGGGATAGCCCAGGTCAAGCAGTCGTGTCGCCGTCGCGCGCTGCCGGGCCTAGCCGGTCGGGCGTCCCGTCCCACCACGAGCCGCACGCAAGCGGATGACTTCCTTCTCCAGCGTGCGCAGGGCGACCTGCCGCCTTTCGACCTCGCGGGTGGCATCCACGGCGTTCTGTGTCGCGGCCGCCAGATTCCGTCGCAGGTCATCGCGTTCCAGGGCAAGCAGCTCGCGCGCGGCCCCCTCGTCGCTGATCTGGCGCAAGTAGCGTTCGACATCCTTGCGCAAGACCGCGACGGTGCGCTCCAGCCGATCGGCACGGTCCTGAAGGGTCATGGCGTCCTCGCGCGCGCCATCGCGCTCGCGCGCCAACTCCACGCACCGCTCTTCGAGCCGCGCCACCTCGGCCTGCCAGGCAGCCAATTCCCCGGCCGATACGCCGCCTGTGCCCACTCCGCCGGAATCCCCCACATCGGTCGGAACCAGAAGGCTCTCGCTCAGGTTCCACGGACGCTCCGCGCAGTCGGCGCACAAAGCAATGAAGTGGCGGGCCGCGCCCGACAGCCTGGTCAAGGATTCATTGACCGCCAGATCTTCGGTGCCTGGCACGTGGAACGACACCCCTCCAAACTGCGTCTCTTCGACAATGTCCACCGTCGCGAAGTAGGCGAGCAAGAGGTCCGCGCAAGCCGTGCGCGTGCCTGCGCCTGCATGCGCACGATCCCGAAGAGCAGCGGTGGCCAAACGCAAGACACAGAAGCCCCCTGGGCGCAGCACGCGCCGAAGCTCAGCCAGCCAGACGCCGCGCTCTTCATCCGAGCAAACCGCAGGCAGGCCACACAGTGCGATGTCCACCCCCGCCTCGGAAACCGGCAGCGAGGGCCCGTTGGGCACGCATGAGATCGCGTCCGCTGCGCCCGCGCGTCGTAGGAACTCGAGCCCCGGTCCGCCCGGCGTGGGTACGACGTCGAGGACTTTCTTGCCCGACACCGTCGGTTCGACCAGCAAGTAGACTGCCAGCGGCAGGGACTCCACGGCCGAAGACGAACGGCCATCCGTACTGTCACCGGCTGGAGAAACAGGGGGAGATCCCGCGACCGTCATGAGTGCTTCGCTTCAGTTTCGCTTCCCGGCGTCAAATACACAAGACAGGACGCGCGCGACCGAGCCAGCGACGACAATTCGTGCGATAGTCACGAGACATGCGAAAGAAGCTCGGCCGAATTTTGCCATGGGCCGTCACGCTCGGTCTCCTCTTCTACGTTCTTCACGGCATGTCGTTCGCGCAGATGAAGGCGGCGCTGGGGGCGGCCGCGCCCTGGACCGTCCCCGTGCTCGCGTTGCTGGTGCTGTGCATCTATCTGGGCGATTCCTTCGCCATCTGGAAGACATTCGGCTGGTTCGTGACGCGGCTCTCTTTTCGTGAGGTTCTCGTAGTGCGCGGGGCCACCTACCTTCTCGCTCTGGTCAACTACACGGTGGGCCAGGGGGCCATCGTCTACTTCGTGAACCGGTCGCGCGGGGTTCCCCTGCTGCGCGGGACGGCGGCCGTGCTGCTGGTCATGGGGATCAACATTCTCCTGCTGCTGGTTTTCGCGTCCATCGGGCTGCTGGTCGCCCCGGACTTGCCACCTGTCCTGCGCGAAATCATGTTCGGCGCATATGGCGCGCTCGCCGTCTATTCCTGCCTGCTGATGCTCAGGCCGCGCTGGCTGACGTCGCGCCCCGTGTTCGACGTTCTGTTCGCCGCAGGCGTGTCCGGACATCTTCGGGCACTCTTGGTGCGAATCCCTCACCTCAGCGTGCTGATGGTGTTCACCTACGTATCGCTGCACGCATTTGGTGTCCGGTTGCCGCTGTCACAGGCGATCCTGTACCTGCCCATCATCTACTTCATCGCCGTGCTCCCCATCTCCGTCATGGGGCTGGGCATCAACCAGCTCACCATGGCCTACTTCTTCTTCAAGTACGTGCCCAACCACACGCCCGACGACGCCAAGAAACTCATCGAGATGGCCAGCTTGGGCAGCCAAGCCGTTGCCCTTGCCGTCCAGGTCGGAATTGGGCTCTTCTGTATGCGCAACCAGCTCGCCCGCAACCTACGGCAACCTGCTTCAACGGCTTAGCGAGGCCTGCACCATGGCGACAAAATACAAGAAGCCCCGGGCGATCAACGCGATTTCCATAGCGATGCTGTTGCTGCTCGGCCTCGTGGGATACGTGATCTACTGCACCTGGCCGGTCTACTCGCTTTCTTCGCGTGCCAAGGGCGTGCTGCTGGATGCGCTCCCCATGCTCTACCGTGCCAACCTGCGCCCCGAAGGTACGGCTTCGGCCATGCTCAGGGATCTCAAGAAGTCGGTTCCCGCGGAATTGCGCAAGGCGGGCGTGAAGGATCCCAAAGTGGAGGTCGTCTTCTCGCGCAGCAAGGAAGAGGTAGCCATCGAAGCGCACTTTGTCGCCACGGCCTTCTTCCCGTTCATCGACAAGACCTACGAATTCCATCTCTCACCGCGGGCGTCTACCGACGCTGCCCGCATCAAGTGGTGACGTGATACAATCGTCCACTTTCAAGGCAGCGCATGGCAAAGTTAATCGTTCAAGGAAGCAGCGCGCGGCGCGAGTACGAGTTGGGCGCGATGACCACCATCGGGCGCCATCCCCACAACATCATCCAGATCCTCGACCGCATCGTTTCCAAGGAACATGCGCAGGTCATCCGCCAGCCTGATGGGCATTTCCTCTACCGCGACCTCGGCAGTCTGAACGGCTCGTTCTTCAAAAACGAGCGCGTCGGTGAGCGCATCCTCGTCGAAGGCGATGAGATCGTACTCGGTGGGACGCAACTCATTTTCCAGGAACAGTCCAGCCAAGCCTCGCAGGCGGCGCAGCGGGTAAGCATCCAGCAGGCCGCGAGCGCCGATGCCCTGATTCACCAGAAGGTCCGGGCTGCGAGCGCCGCCGAGTTCCTGCCCGAGCGCCAGATCTCCGATCCCGAAACCTTGCGCCGCGACTACGAGAAGCTGCGCCTGGCCTACGAACTGGGTCGCTCCATCGGGCTCGAGGTCGACATCGACCTCTTGCTCGAGAAGATCATCATGAAGGCGTTCGATCTGATCCCGGCCGATCGCGGGGTCATCCTGCTGATGGAAGACGGCGTTCCCCAGCCCCGCGTCGCCAAAGCGCGGGATGGGCGCACCGAGCAGATCGTTCTTTCCCGGTCCATCCTGAACGAGGTGGTCCAGCAGAAAGCGGCCGTGCTGTCCTCGGACGCCAGCATGGACAGCCGGTTTCAAGGCGCGCGTTCCATCATCATGCAGGGCATCCGCTCCACCATGACCGTGCCGCTCATCCACCACGACGAGCTGCTGGGCATCATGCACCTGGATTCCATGGTGGCGACCAACGCCTTCGGTGAGAAGGATCTGCAGATCTTCGCCGGCGTGGGCAATCAGGCCGCCGCCGCCATCCACAACTCCATGCTGGCGCGCAAGATCGAGCAGGAGGCGAAGACGCGCGCCCAGTTCCAGCGTTTGCTCTCGCCCAACCTGGTCGAACAAGTGGTGGCCGGCAAGCTGCAACTGGAAAAGGGCGGCGCCCTGTCGGAAGTGACGCTGTTGTTCTCGGACATCCGTGGCTTCACCGCCATGAGCGAAAAACGCGAGCCGCCGGAAATCGTGCGTATGCTCAACGAGTACTTCGAGCTGATGGTGGACGTGGTGTTCAAGCACGAGGGAACCCTGGACAAGTTCGTGGGCGACGAGATCATCGCCCTGTTCGGAGCGCCGGTGGCCATCCCCAGCGCTGAGAAGAAAGCGGTCGAGTGCGCGCTCGACATGATGCAAGTGCTGTCGGAGTTCAACCGCACCCGCGCGGCCGAAGGCCAGGAGCAGATCAGGATCGGCATCGGCATCAACACCGGCACGGTGGTGACCGGCGCCATCGGCAGTTCGCGCGCGCTTCAGTACACGGCGATCGGCGACGCCGTGAACACGGCATCGCGCCTGTGCAGCCTGGCCAAGGCAGGCGAGGTGCTAGTGTCGGAGGGCACCTATGGCAAGGTCGGGGGTTCGGTGTCCGCGATTGCGTTGCCGCCGGTGCGGGTAAAGGGCAAAGCCGAGGCCCTGCGCGTGTGGAATGTCACCGGCCTGCGTTCGCCCGGCTGGCAGGGCGAGTCCACGAAGCCGTTCTGAGCCCAAGCCTGTAACCCAGACGGGGTGGCCGGCATCAAACAGAAGAGTTAAGCTTGCCACGAGAGGAGTTGTTGCATGCCTGCTGCCGCCAACAAGACCGACGAAGCATTGGGTGAAGCGCCGGCAACGCCGGTCACCCTGACCGCGCGAGCCGCGGACAAGGTCAGGGAGATCCGGGTCGAAGAAAAGATCCAGGATGGCTATGCGTTGCGACTCAAAGTGCTGGGCGGTGGCTGCTCGGGGTTCGCCTACGATCTCTACTTTGACCAGCCGCAAGACATCGACCAGGCTTTCGAGTCGAATGGCGTGAAGATGCTGTGCGATCAGATGAGCCTGATGTATCTGATGGGAACCGAGATCGACTACGTGGAGAGTCTGCAAGGCTCTGGCTTCAAGTTCAGCAACCCGAACGTGAAGTCTACCTGCGGCTGCGGCAGCTCGTTCTCGGTGTAGATTCAGCGGACGGTGATGCCGTCCTCTTGCTTCAGCCGGTTGATCTTGGTGAGGCACTGGTCCCGGATCATGCTGCGCATCGCGGGACTTTGGTCCAGCCTGGATTCGTTGAAGATGCTCTCGTAGCTGGCGCACTTGGCACGGTCCACGGCGTGGCGGCAGTAGTGGTCGCGCACACGCTCGCAGGGATTGCGCCCGGCCGAGGCCATCGTGATGGCCAGCCAGCACACGCCCGCCCCGGCCGCAAAGACCAACACGGTGATAAGCCATCGCCTGTGCCGGCGGTATCGATAGGGATCGATCTCGGCGGCCTCGCGGCGGATCTGATCGAGTTCCTCCGGGGTTTCGTCCATGCCCGGCGGATTAGAGCCCGTTCACCGAAAGTGCGCAAGCTGCGTCTCTGCTCTGCGCCTCCGCAGATCGTGCTAGAAATTCTGTATGGCCCGGTCCAAGCCCGGCAGCAACACGACTGCACGCTCTCCACGCCCCCTGTGGCCGCCCGAACGCAAGCGCGTGGAGGCCATCCGGCGCGGCCTCGATCGCACCTATCCCGAGGCTGACTGCGAGCTGCACCGGGACGACCCCTTCCAGCTCTTGTGCGCGACCATCCTCTCCGCCCAGTGCACTGACGAGCGCGTGAATCAGGTTACTCCTTTGCTCTTCGCGCAGTTCCCCACGCCTGCCGCCATGGCCATGGCGCCTGTTCCGGTTCTGGAGGAACTCATTCACTCCACCGGCTTCTTCCGCAACAAAGCCAAGAATCTCATCGGCGCCTCGCGCGCCATCGTGGAACGCCACGGCGGCCAGGTGCCGCGCACCATGGACGAACTGTGCGAGCTGCCCGGCGTGGCCCGCAAGACTGCCAACGTGGTGCTGGGCACCGCGTTCGGCTTGGCTGAAGGTGTCGTGGTGGACACGCACGTTCAACGCCTGGCTCAGCGCCTTGCGCTCACACGCTCGTCCACGCCGGAAAAGATCGAGCAGGATCTGATGGCACTCATTCCGCGCGAACGCTGGATCCAGTTTGCTCACCAGATGATCTGGCACGGCCGCCGTTGCTGTTTCGCGCGCCGGCCCGATTGCGACCGCTGTCCCCTGGCGCCCCACTGTCCCAGCGCCTTCCACGCGGCGTAGCCTGGGTCAAAACGCCAGCGTGTGCTGCTGCGACCCCAAGGCCTTCGGGGGTGGCAGGCGCCCCTCGGCCCGTAACAAGGCTTCAAGAGAGAGCGACTGTAGCAACGCCTTGCTGATGCCGGCGTCTAGCACGCCGAGGGCTGAGTTGGTGACCCAAGGAGGGTTGCCAATGATCAGGAAGGCTCGCGCAAACGTTCGATGACCCGCTCCCATCGCACCTTGAAGAAGTCTGCGCCCTCGACCGTCGCCCTGTCGTTCGGAATTCGCTCTCGCGCCGCTTGCACGTATGATTCGGACACATCAAACCCCGCAAGAGTTGCCAAGGGGAAAACCGACGCTGCGGCGTCCAAGAATGCCCCTTGGCCGCAAGTCGGCTCCAGCACGGAGGCCAGATTGGGCGTATTGTGCCGAACGATCTCGACCACTTCCCGCGCCAGATCCAACGGAGTCTGCCAGTCGCCGATGATGTCATCGGCACACCGTGAACAGATGTCCAGTACCCTACCCAAAGATGCGGTGGCTGTCCATGGCGGACGAAAAGCCGAAGGCAACACTCAGGTGGATCCAGCCTTCACCGGGCAGCCGATCTCGCGGGGCTGACTGTCCCGGCTGCCCTGATCTCGCACGTCCTGGGTGATGCTCATGGCGCAGAAGGCTGGCCCGCACATGGAGCAGAAGTGCGCCTGCTTGGCGCTTTGTTCCGGCAATGTCTCGTCGTGGAAAGCTCGTGCGGTGGTCGGGTCGAGCGCAAGCGCGAACTGGTCGGGCCAGCGGAAATCGAAGCGCGCCCTGGCCATGGCGTCGTCGCGTGCGCGGGCGCCCGGGTGGCCCTTGGCCAAGTCGGCCGCATGGGCCGCGATCTTGTACGCGATCACCCCGGCCTTGACGTCGTCGCGATTGGGCAGGCCCAGGTGTTCCTTGGGCGTCACGTAGCACAGCATGGCCGTGCCGTACCAGCCGATCATGGTCGCGCCGATGGCCGAGGTGATGTGGTCGTAGCCAGGAGCGATGTCGGTCACCACCGGACCCAAGGTGTAAAAGGGCGCCCCATGACAGGCGGCCAGCTGCCGCTCCATGTTCTCCTTGATTCGATGGACCGGCACGTGACCCGGGCCCTCGATCATCACTTGCACGTCGTGTTGCCACGCCATCTTGGTCAGGGCGCCCAGGGTTTCCAGCTCGGAGAACTGCGCCTCATCATTGGCGTCGGCCACGCAGCCGGGCCGCAACCCGTCCCCCAGCGAGAAAGCGATGTCGTACTTCTTGGCCACCTCGCAGATCCGCTCGAAGTCAGTGAAAAGGAAATTCTCCCTGTGGTGGTGAAGGCACCACTTGGCCATGATCGCGCCGCCGCGGGATACGATCCCGGCCACCCGCCGCCCGGTGAGCGGTATGTGCCTGAGCAACAGCCCGGCGTGGATGGTGAAGTAGTCGACGCCCTGCTCGGCCTGCTCGACAATGGTGTCGAGAAACACGTCGATGGAAAGATCCTCGATCTTGCCCGCGACTTTCTCCAGGCACTGGTAGATGGGCACGGTGCCGATGGGCACCGCCGCGTTGCGGATGATCCGCTCGCGCGTCTCATGGATGCGGGGGCCGGTGGACAGGTCCATCACTGCGTCGGCGCCCCAGCGGGTCGCCCACTGCAGCTTCTCCACCTCTTCCTCGACTGACGAGGACAGGGCCGAGTTGCCGATGTTGGCGTTGATCTTCACCAGGAAGTTGCGGCCGATGGCCATCGGCTCCAGCTCGGGGTGGCGGATATTGGCCGGAATGATCGCGCGTCCGGCGGCGATCTCGTCGCGCACGAAGGCGGGCGCAAGGTTCTCGCGCAGGGCCACGAAGCGCATCTCCTCGGTGATCTCGCCGCTGCGGGCGGCGTGCATCTGGGAGAAATTCTGGTCGCCTCGCTGCACGCGGCGGGCGGTCCACGGCGCGCGCGACCGCGGCAGACCCTGGCGCGGATCGTGGCCCTGCGGCCCGGTGGTGTCATAGACGCGCAGCGGAGGCTGGCCACCCGACAGCGCAATCTCGCGCACGGGCACGCGCAGGCCATTCTCTTCGAGGTACACCTTGCGCGACGATGGCAGCTCGTCTGCCACAGGTGGAATCCCACGCTCGCTCGCGTTGCTGCTCAAGGTGTCTCCTTCCTACGCCGGCATTACCCGGATCAGGTTCAAGGGGTCGCGTCACAAACGACGCCTCTCAGCCTGACGGCTCCCCCGTGGTGGCAGTTCTACGTGGTGCTCGGGACAGTTGCAAACCAGGAGTCTGATGTATCGACTAGTTGAGCCGGTCCGCGCGCTTGCCCGGCTTGCCGCCCTCGATAACCCGCCAGCGACGTCGCCCGATCTTGCGCTGCAACCAGGACACGAGTTCGCCCAGGTCCCGGCCGCGCCCCCCGCAGAGACGGTAAGCCATGCCCACGGCCACCAGGGTTCCGCCCACGGCAGGCCATGCGCCGTAGGCCGCTGCACCGACAAGCGCGAGACCAACGAAAATGCCAGCCAGGGCCCGCGCCGGCATGGCCATGGTTCCGATCACCCGCACCTGAGCTGGGCCGTAGAGAACCGCCAGTCCGACGAACAGTCCCAGCACCGAGTCCCCACATCCCGAATACAGCGCCCACCGGCCCCACCAAATCGACAGCAGCGCAATCACGAGATTGGATGCCAAGCCTGGCGCGAAGAAGACCACGAGGAAGCGGCGGCGGCCCAGGGTGCGTTCGATGGCTGCGCCCACGAACCACAGGCCGAGGAGGTTGAGAAACGCCAGCGGATTCCGATCCACGAAAAGCGCAGTGACGATCTGCCAGACCTGTCCCCGGAGGACCCCCGGCCCCAGAGCCAGGTAGTCATCCATCAAGCTACGCGCCGGTTTCACCAGGATGTAGAACAGCCACGGCACCGCCAGCGCCACCACCAGCGTACGGATGGTGGGCGACATACGCTGCGCCAGCGGCCTTAGCCAAGGCGGCATCGGGTAGGAGGAACTCGGGAACGCCATCGAGGGATGCAGGCTACCATGGGCTGGCCGCCATGGACGCCCGCTGATGCCGCTGCCTGGAAGAGCCTAGTTGATGTGGCAAGTCTTCACGGCTTGGTGCAAACCGTGGTGCTATCAGAGCCCCCACAAACCGGCGCACAGTCTGCCTGAATGACGACGGCGTTCAGTTGGGTGAGCTGTCCCTTTCCGATGCTACGTAAAGTCGGCGCCACGCCGCTTTGTGCCGAGCAGGTGGGGCCCGCGTCCTGGACGACCGTGCCGATCAGATCCTGGCCATCGGCGCCCTGGGGCACCAGAGACAGCGCGTAGTCGCCGGGGGGAATGTCAAACGGCGTTGCCCCGTGCTTGGCCCGACATGGGAACTGGCAGGCCGCTCGCCCGGCACACAGGTCAGCGCCGCCCGCCGCGGGCACGACGCTGAAGCGAACCTTGGCAACCTCTGGGCAGGTGCAGCTGCAATCCGCGATGCCACGTCCGTCGAGGGCCTGGATGTCCCAGCTCGCCTCGGCAGCGCCCCCATCGATGGAGACGCATCCCGTGGCTGCCAACGCGAAAAGCAAAGCTACAATTCGAGCCATGGAATCCCTGGTCGGTTTATAACAGCTAAAAACAAGTTCCGTCCCAGAACAAGGTCGGAAAGGAGTCTCCTCCGATGATTCATCTACTGCTGCAGGCGGGCGGGGCCGAAGACAAGCTAGACATCGTATCGCTCATCGTACACGCGTCCAGCGTGGCCAAGGGCACGCTGATGCTCCTCGCGCTGATGTCGATCGTGTCATGGTTCGTCATCGGCACCAAGTGGCTGTACCTGGCGCGCGCCTACAAACGATCGGTCAATTTCGTCGAGTCCTTCTGGCGCACCCAGCGACTGGACGACGTGTGGAAGGCCACCGAGAACGACCCACCGTCTCCGGTCAGCGAGGTGTTCCGCGCCGGCTTCGTGGAACTGGCCAAGCTGCGCAAGCGGCGCACGGAAGCAGGGGGCGACGCTGCCGCGCCTGAAACGCACATCGGCGACATCGAGAGCATCGAACGCGCCCTGGCCCGGGCGCGCACCATGGCGGTCACCGAGATGGAGAACAAGGTCCCCTTCCTGGCCACCACCGCCAGTTCCGCGCCCTTCATCGGTCTGTTCGGCACCGTGTGGGGCATCATGAATTCCTTCCGCAACATCGGCGCCAAGGGCGCGGCCAACCTGGCCACGGTGGCGCCCGGCATCGCCGAGGCCCTGGTGGCCACCGCCATCGGCCTGGTCGCCGCCATCCCGGCGGTCATGGGTTACAACTATTTGTCCCGGCGGATCCGGGTCATCAGCGCGGAGATGGAAACCTTCACTAACGACTTCCTCAACATCATCCGAAGGAGGTTCTTCTAGCCATGGCCATGAGCGCAGGCGGCGGGCGCGAAACCGGAACCCTGTCGGACATCAACGTCACCCCCTTGGTGGACGTGATGCTGGTCTTGCTCATCGTGTTCATGGTCACCGCGCCCATGCTGCAGACCGGAGTGGACGTGCAGCTCCCCGACGCCAAGGCACAGACCATTCCCGACGACACCGGCAAGCTGATCGTCACCGTGACCAAGGAGAAACGCGTATACATCGGGCGCATGGAGATCCCATTCGCCGATGTGGAGAACAAGCTGCGCGCCAACGCCAAGCTGCAGGCCGACCGCGAAGCCTACCTGCACGCCGACAAAGCCCTGTCCTACGGCGACGTGGTCAAGGTCATGGCCGCCATCAAGCTCGCCGGCGGCGACAAGATGGGTCTCATCACCGATCCGCTCGAATAGTATGCAGGTATCCGCTTACTCCCGCATCCGGCCGCTCGGCCGCGGAACCTTCCTGGGGGGCATCGCGGCCACGTTGCTGATCCATGCCTTGCTGGTCGTCCTAGTGTACTACGGCCACCTCAAGACGGCGCCGCGGCCCGAGGCCCCGCGCGACATGATCGTGACCAGGCTGGTGGCGCTGGGAAAGCCCCGTGACAAGTTCTGGCTGCCGCGCATCGTGCAGCCGCCCAAGCCCAAGGCGCCGGATGCCATCAAGGTCACCGACGATCCCAATGCCCTGCCCGCTCCCAAAGAAGCGCCCAAGCTCGAGGACGCGACCATCTCTAAGGATCTGCGCCGCGCCCTCGAACGCGCCAAGGCCCTGGCCCAAAATGCCGCGGCCGAGGAAGCCGCCGAAGGCTCGCTCACCGGGTCAGCCGAAGGCACCTCCAACCATGCGGTGAGCGGCGACGAGTACGCCACGGCTATCAACGATGCCGTACACAAGCACTGGTCCACGCCCACCGGGTTCGTCTCTGACAGCGAGTTGGCGGCACTCTCCGCCGACGTGAGAATCTCGATCTCCGCCGACGGTGTGCTCGCCAATCCCCGGGTGACCAAGCCGTCAGGCAACCAGTACTTCGACGATTCTTGCATGCAGGCGGTGAAAGCCACCGGTCGGGTTCCGCCTCCCCCGGCCGGCTTCAAGCGCGGCTTCACCCTGGTTTTCGAAGGCAAGGAACTGACTCGCTAAGGAGAAACATGAGGAAGCACCCGCTCACAGGTTACGGACTTGTCGCCGTAGCGCTGATTCTTGCCGCGGCACTGCCGGCCCAGGCGCAGTCGCCGGCCGAACCTGGCCCGGGCGACGTCGACGAGCTGCCGCGCATCGTGATCAGCGATCCCAGCCGCGACCTCTTCCGTCTGGCCCTGCCCGAAGCGGTCGGTGAAAGGAACCTGGCCCGGTCGGCCACCGAGATCGAGCAGCGGGACATGTCGATCACCGGCCTGTTTCGCGTGCTCGACCCGGTTTCTTTCCCCGACACCCTACAAAAAGAGGGCATGGGGTTCTCGTCGGCACTCTGGTCTGAAGTCGGGGCGCAGGGCGTGGCCAAGATGGGCGTTACACACCAGGGAAACGGCCTGGTGCTGGAAGGCCGCCTGTATCAGGTGGGCCGCGGGGAATCGCCCGTGCTCAACAAGAACTACCACGGGGCCGAACTGCGCGCGCTGGTCCACGCCTGGGCCAACGACGTCATCGCCCAGTTCACCGGCCAACGCGGCGTGTTCGGGGCGCGCATCGCCTTTGCCATGACCGGCAAGAGCCGCGAGATCGCCAGCGTCGGCATGGACGGCGCCGAGCTGTCGGTGCTGACCCACATGAATTCCCCCTGCCTGCTGCCCGCCTACTCGCCCAGCGGCGGCCAGATCGCCTTCACCTCGTTCCTGCTTGGCGGCAACGATCTATGGCTGGTGCCGGCTGGCGGTGGCCGAGCAACCCGCATTTCGAAGCGTCCCGGGCTGAATTCGGGCGCTGCGTGGTTTCCTGGCGGCGGCTCGCTGGTTGCGACGCTGTCCTTCGAGGGTAATGCCGAACTGTACAAGATCTCGGCCGCCGACGGAAGCGTGCAGGCGCGGCTGACCAACTCGCCCTCTATCGATCTTTCGGCCAGCGTGTCGCCGGACGGCTCCAAGATCGCGTTCGTCTCCGACCGCCAGGGCACGCCACAGATCTTTCTCATGCCCTCCTCGGGCGGCAGCGCGCGCCGGCTGACCTTCCAGGGCACCTACAACCAGACCCCGCGTTTCTGCCCGCGTGCCGACACGCCCATCATCGCGTTCACCGGCCGCGACGAGCGACTGGTCTTCGACATCTTCACCTACGACCTGCGCACCGGGAAAATCGAGCGCATGACCCAAAACCAGGGCTCAAACGAGGATCCGACCTGGTCGCCGGACTGCCGCCTGATCGTCTATGCCTCCAGCCGCGGGGGCCTGTTTGCCATGAATCCGCAGACCAAGCTGGAATTCCAGATCTGGAAGGGCAGCGCCCGCGGCCCGTCGTTCGGTCCGCCGCCGGCCGAAAGCCGCTGAACCCACTTCCCAGGCCAGACCATGAGCCGCGTCGCCACCATCGACATCGGAACCAACACGACCCTGCTGCTGGTCGCGGAGGCGAGCGGCGGGACGATCGCCGTGCTGGAAGACCGCGCCGAGATCACGCGGCTCGGTCGCGGCATCGGCACCAACGGTCGGCTGGGGCAAGAGGGAATCGACCGCACCTTGGCCGTGCTCTCCGGCTACGCGGTACTGGCACGCGTGCACGAAGCACCCATCTTCGCCATCGGCACCGAGGCGCTGCGCCGGGCGCCCAACGCAGCCGATTTCCTTTGTCGTGCCGCGGCCCTGCTAGACACGCCGGTTGAGGTCATCAACGGTGAGCGTGAGGCCGCCTTGACCTTCCTGGCTGCAAGGCTGTCCTTTCCCGAGGCCGCCTCGCAAACCATGATGGTCGTCGACATTGGGGGCGGGTCCACGGAAATTGTCGTCGCGCGCCGGGGGGTGGTCGAGTCTTGCCGCAGCCTACCCCTTGGGTCTGTCCGTCTCACGGAACGTCACATCCATCACGACCCGGCCCTTGCCGATGAAGTCGCAGCCGTGCGCGCCGAGGTTGTCGGCCATCTGGCCGAAATGCCCTTCCCTTCCGAGGCAGACCAGCCGTGCCTGGTGGGGGTTGCCGGGACAGTCACGACCCTGGCCGCCATGATGCAGGATCTGCAGAACTACGACCCCAGGCTGGTTCATGGCTATCGATTGACCCTGCCGGCACTGGACAGGCAGATCGAGCGCCTGTGTGCATCCACCCAGAAGGAACGCGAGGCCATGGCCGGTCTCGATCCAAGACGCGCCGACGTGATCCTGAGTGGTGCCATCATCCTTTGCGAAATCGTGCGACGACTCGGGGCAGCTCAAGTGCTGGTCAGCGACCGCGGCATCCGGTGGGGCCTGCTCTACGAAAAGCTCGGAAGTGGTTGAAATATGGTTTTCAACTACTTGATCTGGAACAGATAATTCTATTGTCCGTAGCCCATGTTGCGGACTGGCCCGCAACCCGGTAGGGTTCCCCGCGTAGCCTTCGTGCAGCACAGATTGGCAATTGCTTCGCTGGCCGTCGCCGCCCTGGCCGCCCTTGGATGCAAGGCCCGGGTGCCCGTGATTGCGTCGCCGTTTGCGGATGACTTCGATCGGGCCGAGCCAGGCCCAGACTGGCTGGACACCAGCGGCGGTGCCTACCGCATCGCTGATGGCAAGCTGGCCGTGACGCGCGCCTATAATCATCCCATCTGGCTGCGGCGCAAGCTACCCCGCGACGTGGTCATCGATTTCGATGTCATGTCGAAAAGCCCGGCCGGCGACATCAAGGTCGAGCTCTACGGCGATGGCGAGTCCTTCGACCCGGACAAGGGACGCTATGACCCCACCAGCTACGTGGTCATTCTGGGTGGATGGAACAACAGCGACAGCATCATCGGCCGGCTGGGCGAGCACGATGACGCCGTCAAGGCCGCAAAGAGGCGGGAACCCGGGCAGCCCCCGCCGGTGGAGATGGGCCGCACCTACCATTTCACCATCACACGCCAGGGCGGCCTGATTGACTGGAAGCTCGACGGCGCGCCCTTTCTGGCGTGGACCGATCCCGCGCCGCTTGCCGGTCCGGGTCACGAGTTCTTCGCAATCGACGACTGGGAGGCGGATGTCTACTTCGACAACCTGCGCATCCGCCCTGCGAGGTAGAACGGATCGTCATGCCGGGCAAGAATTCACATGGGAACCCTCAAAGGGTTCGCTCCGCCCTTCGGCCCCCCACGTCCACCCCCACCCCGCTCGCTTCGCTCGGCCTCGCCAAACCCTCCCGCGGTGGTGCGCCACGCGCGGCGCTGGCAGAGCCGGCGGGCTCCCCACGCGGCAATTCGTCTGACGATGCCACCCACTGGGTGGCGGGCGACGCACGCAACGACGACCCGGCCGAGGTTCCGCCCGAACTGGACGTGTTTGATTTCGACCTGGGGCCGGCGCTGGCGCGTTTGCGGGGGCGGCACGACCTGCTCATCTACATGCACGACAACCCGGACCCCGATGCCTTGGCATCCGCGTTCGGGCTAAAGCGTCTGGTCGAGCACGTCCTGCCAATCAAGGCCACCCCGGTGCTGGGAGGCATCGTGGGCCGTGCCGAGAACCGCGCCATGGTGGAAACCCTCGCGATCCCGCTGGTGGCAAGCGACGCTCTGGATCCGGCCGCCTACGATGCCCTGGCCATCGTCGACAGCCAACCGGGCACCGGCAACAACTCGCTGCCAGCGGGCCGACCTATCGACGTGGTCATCGATCATCACCCGGCGCATCAGGAGAGCGCGCAGGTGCCCTGGCGCGATATTCGGCCTGAGCTGGGCGCCACCTCGACCATCGTTGTCGAGTATCTGCGAGCCATGAAGGTGCCGCTCGACGCGCCACTGGCCACCGCGCTGTTCTACGCCCTGCGGGCCGAAACGCGCGATCTGGGCCGTGAGGCCACCCACGCCGAGCGCGTGGCGTACTTGTTTCTTTTTCCGTTGGTGGATTTCCATCTGCTCTCGCGGATCTCACAGCCCAAGGTGCCACGCGAGCACTTCTCGGCACTGGACCGCGCGCTCCGCTCGGCGCAGATCTGGGGCGATCTGATTGCCGTCAATATGGGCAGCATCGCCTACCCCGATCTGGTGGCCGAGGTCGCGGACCTGCTGCTCGCGTGGGAAGGGGCGCACTTTGTCCTCTGCTGCGGTTGCTACGGCGATCGCTTCTTCCTGTCGCTGCGCACCGAGCCCAGCGAACGCCGAGCCGGCACGTTGATGAGACAGCTCATCAGCTCGGAGGGCGCAGCCGGGGGTCACGGCACCATGGCGGGTGGGCGCCTGTACCGTCCACTGGCAACCGACAACGAGAGGCGGACCACCTTCGACCAGATGGTCAAACGTCTGCTCGATCTGATCGGACGCGGCAGCCCGCCCAGCACTCCCCTCATCGGTTCCTAGTTTGACTTCGCGGCGTCGATGGCCAGGTTCTACCCGGCATGACGGCCAGGAGTCGACCATCCTGAGTTTCCACACCACCTTGCTCCACCACCCCACGATGACATAGTCGTAAACGTGTCGTTGACCTGCACGCAACGTGGAGGGCATCGGCTGCTCTCACCCAGACCGAACGATTCTGCCATTGCGCGCGGTAGATTCATGGCTTCTACTCACGCGATGAAACTTCGCTCGCCCACCCTGGTTGTCGTCTGCTTCCCCCTTCTCACCTGTTCTAGCTCCAAGTCATCTTCCAGCGTCGATGCCCACGGCGATGGGGCTTCGCTCGATGCCGCCACCTCGGACGCCATCGCCGCCGCGACATCGTCCCCCGACGTTTCGAGTGCCGTCGATTTTGCTTCCAGCGATACGACAGTCGTCGGTGTGCCGTGGAACGCGGCGACGCAGGCGATTCCCACGACACCCTTCTTGGTGATCGACCAATTCGGGTATCGCACGGGCGCCGAGAAAATCGCGGTGGTGCGCACGCCTGTCACCGGCTTTGATGCAACCACGACCTTCGCTCCGAGCGCCTCACTCTCCGTCGTCGACGTGCATTCGGGTGCAACGGTCTGGAGCGGCGCGCCCGTCGCATGGAACGCCGGCGCGACCGATAGCGACACCAACCATGGCTCCGGGGACAAGACCTGGTGGCTCACGTTCAGCGCGCTCACAACACCGGGCACCTATGTCGTCGTCGATACCGGCAACAACGTGCGCTCGTATCCGTTTCAGATCAGCGACACGGTCTACGCCAACATATTCAAAGCCGCTCAGAAGATGTACTACTATCAACGCTTTGGCATCGCGAAGACCGCACAGTACGCGGGCGCGGATTGGGCGGACGCGTTGGACTTTCCTGGCGATACTGCCTGCCAAGATTTTCTCACGAAAAGCAATCCGCAAGACCTCAGTGGCGGCTGGTTCGATGCGGGTGACTACAACAAATACACCAATTGGGCGGCCGCCGATGTCATCCAACTTCTGCGCGCGTACGCCGAGAGTCCGAAAGCGTTCACCGACGATGTGAACATCCCTGAATCGGGCAACGGCGTGCCCGATATCTTGGACGAGGTGATGTGGGAACTCAATTGGATGAAGAAGATGCAAGACGGCGCGGGCTCCAATGGATCGGTGCTGAGCATCGCGGGCGAAGTTCCGCCGACAACCGGCGTGGTAACGTCGCCGCCTTCGGCATCGAACGCGAAGTGTTTCTACGGCGAGGTCAATACGTCGGCGACATTGAGCACCGCGGGTGCGTTTGCGTACGCCTCGATCGTACTCCAAGACATTCCTTCACTCTCCTCGTATGCCGCCGATCTTCTGACTCGCGCCGAAAATGCCTGGACGTGGGCCGTGGCAAATCCCGCAGTCTTTTTTCAGAACAACGATGCGGCGTCCGGCACCTCCGGGCTTGGCGCGGGCCAACAGGATGTCTCCGCCGCGGCCCTCGCGCAAATCAAGCTGGACACGTCGGCGTGGCTTTTTGCAGCGACGGGAAGCACCACGTACCAGACCTATTTCGACGCCAACTACAATGCGGGCGGCTTGACATCGAACCTCGCGGGCTACGTCGGTCCGTGGCACCTCGGGGACCTCGACGCGCTCCTCACTTACACCATCGCCACGCACGCCACAGCAGCGGTAGTTTCTGCGATCAAAACCAACGTGCTCGCAGGGCTAAATGTGGGCGACAACTTCCCGGCGTATACCGGCAGCAAAGGCGCCTACGTGGCGTATCTTGCGGATTTTGTGTGGGGTAGCGATGAGACCCAAGCCGCGCAGGGCTTGTTGTTCACGCTGGTCCCGACGTACGGACTCGATTCGGCGAAAACCACAGATGCGATGACGGCCGCCGAGCGCCACGTGCACTACTTCCACGGTGTCAACCCGCTCTCGAAAGTGTTCTTGTCGAACGTCAACTCGATCGGCGCTTCGAACTCCGTGACCTCGCTTTACCATTCGTGGTTTGCGCCTGGGACCGATTGGAGCATCGTCGGCGTGTCCAAGTACGGACCCGCGCCCGGCTATCTCGTGGGAGGCGCGAATCCGAGCTACACACTGGATAGCTGTTGCCCCACGGGGTGTGGGTCCGCCGCGAACAACGCACTATGCGTGAACCCAATCCCGCCCGCCGGGCAGCCGCCCATGAAGTCGTACAAGGATTTCAACGACGGCTGGCCGGTCGATTCGTGGCAGGTCACCGAGCCTGATTTGGGCTACCAAGCGGCGTACGTGAGGTTGCTCTCGAAGTTTGTAAACAACTAGCGCGCGCCCTCTCCCCGACGTGATACTCGAGTCCCGTGACTCCTGCTCGCTAGCTGATGCCCTGACCTTGGCCGCGTGGCTGACCGCCTATCAGATCGAGCCCGAAAAAGCTGGATCATTTCGATCACTTACGAAATAGCGTGAAAAATAAGTGGAAAAGGGCCCACGGGTCCTCCGAAGTTTGGTTTGCCAACTAAACGCAGGAGGTTTCCCCGTGAGCCCAGAACGAACCTACCCATTTCTCAGCGACTTGCTCGACCCTTTTCATAAGGCGCGCCGCAGAACGCTGGGTCTGATCATCGCCGCCATCGCCGCCACTGGTCAGGCTCGCTCGTTCGCCATCGCCACGACTCTGGCCGGCTGGCTGCGGACCAGGCTGGACAGTGCGGTCAATCGCTTCTACCGGCTGCTGCGCAATGAGCACGTCGACTATCTTGAATTCGCCACGCGGTCGCTGGATTTGCTCGCCCGTCGCCCGGATCGGCATGTCCTGCTCGCTGTGGACTGGACCGAATGGCACCATGACTTGCGCCTCCTGGTCGCTGCCATGGTCACCGGCAAGCGGGCCATCCCCGTCTTCGTTCAAGGTTGGCGCAAGTTGATCCGAGATCGCTCGCAGAATACCCGGGAGAATACCTTCCTGCGCTTCCTGGCCGACGTCACCCGTCGGGCGGGTGTCACCGCGACGATTCTGTGCGACCGCGGATTTCGTCGCGCGAGTTGGCTGGCGTTGTTGCAGACGCTGCGCTTGGGCTTCGTCGTCCGTTTGATGGCCGATGTCTACGTCGAGCTTGAGCCTGGTGTACGTTGACCATTGGAGGCCATTCTCCTGCAACCAGGGCAGGTGCTCGATCTCGGCGTGGTTCCGCTGCGTGCCGACGGTGTTGTCTCGGTTCGCATCATCGGATACTGGGCTCCTGGTGCTCATGAACCGTGGTGGGTCGCCACCAGCGAACCCGGTTCCGCCAAGCAGGTGCTGGCGCTCTATGACCGCCGCATGACCGTCGAGGAGCAATTCCGAGACACGAAAGGCCGACGTTTCGGCGCCAAGCTCTTTTGGACCCAGTTCCGCGACCCAGTGGCCCTGGCCCGCTTCGTTAGCCTTCTGGCCGTAGCCCTCTTGATCTGGACTCTGGTGGGCATCACCGCCGCGCTGATCGATCCCTCTTTGCGCCTGCGCTGCAAACGCAAAGGGCCTCGTCAGTCCTTCGTCACCATCGGCATCAGAGCCTTGGCGCTCGGCACATTCTCCGCGCGCTTCGACCGCCTCTCCGTGCCCCTGATTCTCGAACCACCCACCATGCGTCCTCTGCGTCTCCTGAAGGCGTCCAAATGACGTTATCCACAGGCATTTCGCGGAGTTCCCGCACCAATGCCGCACTTTTCGCCAAAGATCAACGGTCAGGCCGCGTGGCGGTTGACTTCACGGCGACGATGGGGAAGATACTGCCCCTGGCACGACAGGAAGAGAACTGCAACGGCTGCTGCAACGCCGGACAGTTTAGAACAGGTGGCCAAGTAGGCCTAACTAGCATAAACTATTGACAGATTGCCGGAGTGGCGGAATGGCAAACGCAGCGGACTCAAAATCCGCCGTCCTAACAGGCTTAGGGGTTCGACTCCCCTCTCCGGCACTGCCTAGAATCATTCGGAAATTGCGGACTCTCGCCCATCGGCAGGACGCGCCAGCGGGCGGCAGGTAGGTCCTAAATAGGTCCTAGTAACTCCCGAAACGGGCGTCCCTGCCCTGCATCCGAGCGAGCGGACGGAATGCCCAATCCTTGCCGCTACCTTGTCGTGGTCGCGGCCTCGAATGGGATCACCCTGGCCGGTGCGGCCGGGACCGGGAAGGAAACCCGATCCGCTGCGCCTGCCAGGTGCGCCGGGGATAGGTGCGCGTAGGTGTCGGATGTGATCTGCGGCGTGCTGTGGCCCAAGATCCGTTGCAGGGTGAAGATGTCCCCGCCGGACATGACGAAGTGGCTGGCAAAGACGTGGCGCAGGTCGTGGACGCGGATACGGGGCAGGCCGCAACGCTTGAGGGCCAGTTCCAGAAACTTCCCCGGCTTCGAGTTCTTCGAGTAGCAGATCCCGCCTTCCTCGTTGGGGAAGACCAGCTCGCCCTTCCACGGGTCGGCCAACCGATGCTGCTGCAGGATGGGCAACAGCGCGGCCGGGATGGGCACCAACCGATCCTTGCCGCTCTTGGTTCGCCCCTCGTAGGAGCGACGCACTGTGATCAAGTGCCGTTGCAGGTCCACGTCAGACCAGCGCAGGCCGCAAGCCTCGCCCCGGCGCAAGCCGGTGTAGGCCAGGGTGGCGAAGAGGCCATAGAGCACGGGCCGGTGCGTCTCCTCGCCGATCTTGCGGATCTCCTCCAACACGCGCCCCACGTCTTCGGCCGTGCCGATGGGCGGCGCCAGCTTGGACTTGTCCACGGCCAGCATGAGCTTCCCGCGGCCGATGCGATCCGTTGGTGATGCCGGGATGTGCCCGTTGGACACGGCAAAGCGCAGGATGCTGCGAACCAGGGCCATCGTGAGATTGATCGTCCTCGCGGCTAGGTGGCGCGTCTCTGCGTTCTTGCCCTTCCCCACTGTTCGGGTCCTCGCCTGTAGCTTCGCCCGCAGTTCCAGGACACGCGCGGCCGTCACCGCCGCAAGCGGCGTGTCCCCGAAGAACGGCTTGACGTGTTTGGTGTAGCGTTCTTCGTTGTCATCATGGCTGCGCAGGTTGGGCTTGCTGTGCAGGTCCAGCCATTCGCGGGCCACCTTGTCGAAAGAAACGCTCGCCCGCCGCCTCTCAGGCAGGGTGCCATCGCCAAGCATCGTGCGGACACGTGCCAGCGCTTCGACCGCTTCGGTCTTCGTGCGAAAGCCGCTGCGCCGTCGCCGCTGGCTCCCCTCGTACCAGCGGATCGAAAACGAGGGATGCGTGGCCGTTCCGGTGGCGCTGACGTAGCCGAATGAGCTTCGACGCTGGCGGCGAGGCATCGCTACCGCTCCTTTTCGATGGCCTGCAGGCCGGTCAGCAGACAGATGCGAAGCGCATCGGTGCGGGTCACTTCGAGGCCAGGCCGGGACAGCTTGCCCGCGATGGCGTCCAGGCGGGCTATTAGTTCCGGGTCAAGACGGACGGCGGTTTGCACGGTCGGTCCCTTTTCCTTCGCGGTCTTCGTTCTGCCCATGTCGTGTCCCCTTTCGTCTTCCAGGTAGGCCCCGAGACGTTCCCGCGCCTCGGGTGTGGTGAGTTGAGGCCAGGAGAGCACAAGGTTCACAGATCATCCCAATCCTTCTTCGTCTTCACACCGGCCGCTGCCAGAGCGGCAACCAGGCCCGGAGGTAGATCGGCCGCAGGCAGATCCTCATTGTCCGCATCGTCAGCCGCAGCCTCCATTTCCTCCTCGGTCAGTTTGTCATCCGTGCTGACACGAACGTAGCCGACTGCCACCTTGGGATCGCCTGCCTTGATTCGCTTTGCCATGGTTTCAGTGTATACCACTGGTATCTGTCGTCAAGTACCAAAGTGCATCGGTGTACACAAGCCGAACGGTCTGTGTACGGGCGGCCACGTAGCGTCAGACTTGGGCGGTGGAGCGTCAGGGTGTGAGCTTGGCCAGGCCACTCAGCAGCTCGACAAGTTGGGGGCGAGCAGCATCAATCCGGTCCAACGCGTGCCTCGCCTCCTCGGCCAGCTCCCCCAGCCGGGGGGGAGCGTCCAACAGATCGGCGAGCATGGGCTGAAGGGTTTGCAGCGGGCGAAGGATATCCTTGTACCGCCGCCAAGCCTCAGCTTGCTGCGCGGCGTACTTGGCCGCCAGTGCGTCACGTTCGAGTAGGCTTGAGGGGGGTGTGGATTCGGGCATGTGGGGTCTCCTTGTTCAAAAGGGGAAGCATACCTGCGGGCATTGCCACAGGTAGCTAGTGGGGGGCAGGATGGATCGTCCGTGGTGCTTCTTGTCTGCCCTGCCGGCGGTGGCCGCAGGTGTTTTCCGTCGGTGGGGCGTCATTCACTCGGGGCAAGGGGCTCACTTCGCGATGGCCAAGGTTGGACCACCAGCGGGGGGTGAAGTCGCGCCTTCCGAGAACAGCCCAAGCTCCTGCGCGCGTCGGGCCAAGGCAGGGGCGCGCTTGATGATCTCCGCCGCCTCTTCTAGGGTCATCGGCTTCGGTGGCGCCACCGTGACCGCAACCGGCTGCGCAGGTAGCTCGCCCTGCATCCTGGCGGACAGCTCCACCAGCCGGGTCAATTCCCGAATGGCGGTCAACGCGGTTTTGAGGTCGTGTTTGGCCTCGGCCTTTGCTGCGATCCGATGGGCCGTGGCTTCCAGTTCAGCAAGCTTGCCGCGCAGAGAGTCGGCGTGGGCGTCGTCCTTGGCTTGCTTCGCCTCGGCCACGGCCGGAAGGACGTGGCTGCGGTGGCGGTGCACGGCTGAGGGGCTTGTTTCGTATTGTCCCGCTACGTCGCGAAACGAGCGGCCCGAAACGAGCGCTTGGTCGATCTCGTGCCGGTTGGGGTGTTTGCAGATGGTGCATGTTCTGGGCATGGGGTTACGCCTTTCCTTGTTCGGGGGTGCTGACATGGGCGGCCTGTTCGCTCGCGAGGAGCGCTCTGGGACTTGATCGATCTGCTGCGTTTTCTTGCGTGGCCTGTTCGCTCGCGCGGAGCGCTCGTTGGCAACCGATCACCAGCGCCCCCCACTGGCGCCGCTCGCGGAGCGCTCGTCAGATGAGCGGCTTGGTGCGTCGGGTGCGCGCCAGTAGAGTTGCGTCCCGTTGCGGGCTGTCGTGGTTTCGGATCGCAGGACCTCGCCCGCGTCCACCATCCGCAGCAGGAGCTGGCGGGCGTAGAGGTGGTTGCATCCTGCCAGGCGGGCCGCTTCCCGTGCTGGAATACCCGGTGGAGTGGCCGGCAAGGACGCCAGCAGCCTCTCTTGAGCTGGTGGAAGGTGTACGAGTTTGCATTTTGCCGAGCGTTCGCCAGATTCGATGCGAATAGCTAAATCGCGCACAGCCTGTTCGAGCGCTGCCAGTCTTTCAGGCAGTGCCAAGAGCACGCGCAACAGATCGGCGGGGTTCACCTTCACGGTTTCAGTCATGCAGCACCTCTGCAAAAGCGAGCGCTGCGAACGAAGTGCAGTTTTGCGGCGAACGCTCGCGGCCAGGGGTGGTCATGTTTGCCGCCCGAAGGACTGCGCGCGGTAGCATTCTGCCGGCAAGGGCACGTAGTCGAACGCGGCCAGGGGAGTCTGCCCCATATGAGAATCTTGGTCCCCTTGGTCTTCTTCCGTGTTTTCTGGGGGTTCTTGCCCCCCCTGGTGAGCAAGGGGGTCAAGGGGATCATCTTGTAGGGACCAGTACCACGGCCCGTGGCCGTCCTTGCGCTCCCCGACTCGTAGCGCCTTCTTGGCCCTTTTGATTGCGGACTCGGCGAAGCCGCACTTCTGCATGGCCCCCATGGCCTGCTTGGCCGGCATCTCCCCGGAGGCCAGCAGGACACGCAGAGCGTCCATGGCGGCGGCCAGAACCGAGTGCTCCTGCAGTCGTGGGGCCAGTAGCCCGTCAGCGGTGTGCTGGCTGCGTCCCTGCCATCGAATTCGCCCAGCGCCCGATGGGGGGGCCTCCTCGATGGTGTAGGCCAGGGAGCAGGCAAACCTGGAAAGGTTCCCTTTTGCCGGTGCCACAACCCGCCGCCCCCCCGCTGAGTCGTTTGGGTCGTGGCCAAAGAGCAAGACGGACCTGGCAGCAGCAACAAGACCGATTGAGCCACCAGATCGCTGAAGTGCCGACGCGCCGATCTTCTTATTAAGATGCGCGATGGCCACGACGGCCGCCCCCGTGCGCTCGGCCAGGGCGGCCAGCGGTGCGAGCGCAGCACGAACGCTTTGATCTTTCCAGCTATCGATCTTCGACCCCAGGAACGCCATCAACGGATCGATGACCAGCAGTTTCGCCGCCTTCTCCGCCACAATCTTTTCGATCTGTTCGCTGTCCCTCGGCAACGACGGCGCGGCCTCTTGGCCGCCAGTGAGACGCACCGACTTGATCACATGGACCATTCGCAGATCCGCGCCAGCCGCCTCCAAGCGAGGGCGGACCGTGTCGGCCAGGCCATCCTCGGCCGTCAGCAGTACCACCGCAGCGGGTGCATTGACGGCGGCGGCCTCGCCGTCGGCATGTGGCATCTCAGTGCCGACCGACACGCGCGCAGCGAGATCCACCGCAACGGTAGATTTCCCAATGCCTGGATCGCCCACAAACAGTGTCAGCTTCGCGAGTGGCACCCGGCCAGACCAGAGATACCGCACGCGCTCGGCCTTTACGTCGGCCACCGTGACGACGACGGCGGCGGCGCCGCCTGCGGTCGCGGCCCACGGCTCGTAGCGAGCCGCAGACTGTGCAATCTTCTGCACCTCGTCTTCGTCGAGCGGCGGTGTGCAGCGGCCCGCGCTCACTGCGAGCAGCGACGGCAACATTTCTTCAGCAGACATCCCGCGCTTCCGCATACTCCCAGCGAGACTTATTAGCGTCGAATTCCTTTGGCCCGCATGGATCGGCCCGCCCGTGTCGGCGGTCTGTCGTCGCGCCTGTGGCGGTTCGGCCAGCTTTGCGCGCAGCCAGTCGGGAACGGGTGCGAGATCCACGTCGGTGAGTCCGCTGCCGGGTTCCCACTGATACAGCCTCCCACTGGCGTGAACCGACGGAGGCACGATGATGTACCCGCCGTCAGCTCGCACGTCGATGCCCGGCCACAGACCGGCCCGTGATTTGATGGACCCGCCGGGGTGCGCAAAGTAGAAATGCTGGCCGCCGCCACCCGTAAGCACCATTGGCGTGTCGGGCATCGGGCCGTGCGCGGCGACGAGCGCGTGCAAACTTTCGTCACCGTTGTGACGTAGATCGATGTCGAGCACGACCAGTCCGCTCACTTTGCCGGTGGCGATTGCGACGTTGGCGTTGGGCCGTTGTGCCCACCAGCCGCGGATGACGGCCGGGGCCGCCGTGGCGTCGCATAGGCCGTGCGTACTCCAAGGATGTTTTCCCGCGGGCCGACAGGCCCGGTCGCCACAGTCGCATTTTCCCGCGACCACCGAGTGCAGCGGTAGCACAGGCCACCCGCGGGCCGCGTATGCCAGCGCCGCAGCCAGCATGGGCGGCGGGCAGGCGTCGGCGGTCACGCCGTCTCCGGCGGGCGCCCGACGGCGGCCAGCCCGCCGGACGAGACGATGGCGAGTAGGTCCGCCCGCCGGACGAGCGTGCGGCGTCCCAGTCGCACGACGGGCAACGCCCCACTAGAGATGAGCACGCGCAAGTAGCGCGTGCTCACTGCTAGCATGGGGGCCGCGGCCGTGACTGACAATAGCAATGGCTGATCGGGCGGGGATGGGCAGTGCATGCGTTGGAGCGTGCGCGCCCCCGTGCCGCCCGTCACCGGTCTACTGGTAGACTGGCTAGCACTGCGCTACTTCTGCCGATGCTTCGCCGCCGAGCGCCGAGATTTTCGTCTGAGGCGGCAGGGTTCTGAACAAACGGTGCTGAGGTCGTAGTTTCGGGACGCCATCCGCTCTGACGGCCGCCGGAAAACCGGCCGGCCGCAGGACTCGCAGAGCGGTGGCAGGTCCAGCCACTCGCGCTCGTAGATTTCCCGGTTCCAGACTTCGATGATGCTCGCCCACTCCCGCGCGTAGTCGCGTGGCCGAGGCAACGGCGAGCGCTGCAACTTCGCTACCCTGGCGACAAGCTCTTGCAAGATCGGTGCGGCTTCGTGTATCTCGCGGGTCCACCGGGCCAGACGCGCGCTGGGATCTGCTTCCGCCGGAAAGACCGCGCGCCTGGCCGTGCGCTCACTCGGCGGAGGGCTACCGCCTCCCGTGGTGTTTCGGCCAAACGCGTTCAACAACGTCTCAAGAAGATCGTGCGCATGCCCGCCCCTTGGCCGAGGCCGCATGGCTGCGACGGGCAAGAGACGGGGCGGGGCCTGCGCCGCCTCCGCCTCCAATGCTCGCCTGAACTTGGCGCTCGGTTCTTTCGCGGCCACGTTTGCACCTTTTCCGCACCTTGCGAGGAAAAGGCGCCAGGCCGGGGCCGCCGAAGGTGCCACGCGGCCCCACCCGGCGGGGATCGGCCGCCGGGTTGCCTGGGATGGCTAAGTGTACCCCAGCATCGGCGCCGCAGCAGTGCTTCGGCTGGCTTGGCGCGCTTCCACTGTGGCTCTTTGGATGGCCGCCTTCGGTCGGGGCTACTCGTATAGTTCAGCGCTCACGAGAAAGATTCCGCTACCGAATCCGCCAGCGATGAGCACCTTTCCGCTCGCCAACAACGTCGCCGTGTGACCGGCCCTCACCGCGTTCATGCTGCCGGTGGCGGTGAATATTCCGGCCGCTGGGTCATATAGTTCCGCGCTCGCGAGGGTATTCCCGCTGTAATCGAGGACTCCGCCAGCGGTGAGCACCTTTCCGCTCGGCAACAACGTCGCCGTCTGTCCGCTCCTCGCTATGGTCATGCTGCCGGTGGCGGTGAATGTTCCGGCCGCCGAGTCGTAAAGCTCTGCGCTTGTGTCGCCGCTTCCACCGGCGACGAGCACCATCCCGTTCGGAAGCAAAGTCGCCGTGCCTCCCCTCGCCACTGACATGCTGCCGGTGGCGGTGAATGTTCCGGCCGCCGGGTCGTAAAGCTCTGCGCTCGCGGTCTCGTCGAGGTAGCTCCACCCGCCGACGACGAGCACCATCCCGCTCGCCAACAACGTCGCCGTGTGCTCTTCCCGTGCCACGGTCATGCTGCCGGTAGCTGTGAAAGTCCCAGCCACTGGGTCGTATAACTCCGCACTCGCGAGGTCCCCGGTATCGTCGTATCCTCCGGCGACGAGCACCATTCCGTTCTCCAACAAGGTCCCCGTGTGAAAGCGCCTTCCCATCGTCATGCTGCCGGTGGTCGTGAATGCGCCAGTATTGGGGTCATATAGTTCCGCGCTCGCGAGTTCCCCGCTTTCTCCAAATCCGCCGACGACGAGCACCATCCCGCTCGCCAACAACGTCGCCGTGAATTCCTGCCTTCCTACGGTCATGCTGCCGGTAGCTCTGAAAGTCCCAGCCACCGGGTCGTATAACTCCGCGCTCGTGAGAGACCCGCCGCTGACACCCTCGCCGCCAGCGATGAGCACCTTTCCGCTCGCCAACAACGTCGCCGTGTGGGACTCCCTTGCCACGGTCATGCTGCCCGTCGGTACGAAAACTCCTTGCAGCAGCGCCACATCCGGGTGTGCGTCGGCCGACGGCACATCGGGTGGAGCGTCGGCAGCAAGCTTCGCGTCCGCGGAAGCGTCGTTAGCAGGCGGGGCTGCGATCACCGGTGCGATGTCGGTCACGCACACGTTGAAGGTACCAACAGAGGTTGCAGTGCTGCCGGCGTTAACCTGGATCTGCAAGTCGTACGGTGTGCCTTCAGTGCCAACGGCCTTCGTGCACTCGGCCGCGGTCGCCCAATAAGGACACTCGGAACTGTTGAAACACACCCGTCCGGTCCATCCATTGGTGAATGCGGCCACCGAGGTGTACGGCGAAACCTTCCCCGCCGTGGCCGTGCTTTGGGTAAAACCGATGCGCACCTCATTGCCCCCGCTGTTCCCGGTTAAGGTGATGTTGAAGCACGTTACAGGGCCACTGTAGACGCTCTTGACGGGCGCAGTTCCGCCCGTGTCGTTCAGTTCCATGCCAATGCCACAGCCCCATTTCGCTAAGGTCGGGTCGACGACCGTGGTGCCGCTGATGCAGCATCCGGCCGTGGGTGAGCAAAATGGGTTCGCCGTGACACACGACGACCCGTCGCCGTAGGGATAGAACGATCCCTGGATCTCGATGTTGGGGTTCAAACTGGGGTCCGAGTCACAGATCCACGTCTGTCCAGTCACTAGGTTGGTCGTGTCCGGAGTGCATGACGGGGCCACTGAGGAGCTGGCGATGCTCCCGCCGGTACTAACGCCCGAGCCACCGCTGGGGCCGGCCCCTCCGCTGCCTCCCACTGTGCCAGCGCCACCAGCTATGCCCCCTACGCTGCCACCTCCATCCACCGCACGGGCGCCGGTTCCGCTCGCAATCCCCCCCGTACCTCCGCCCCCAGCTATTCCACCAGCGCCAGCGATCCCGCTGGTACCGCCGGAACTGGCTGTTCCCGCGGAGCCGCCGCTACCGCCTGCAATGGCTGCAGCATCGCGTGGGCTGGTGGCGGCGCCATCGCGGCCGCCTGCGCCCCCAGCGTCCACCGGTTTCCGCGTGTCCGGGGAAGCCTGAGCCGCATCTGGGCCTGCCTGCGCGCCGACGTCCGGCAGGTCAGAGTAGTTCTGGTGTGGGTTGTACCCGCAGCCCGCGACGACGAGAAGACCAACGATGGCGTGGGTTCGCATCAGAACGTCCCTCTGGCTGAGATGCCTGCGACGCCCGGCCCGACCACTGGTCTGACGGATGGCCAGCCGAGCCAGTACAGCACGGCGCCGGTCGTGAGCGCCGCAGCCCCGACGCTGTAGAAGACCCACTGGTAGGTCTCGGCGTTCCGGCCCGACTGTTCGTCGGTCGCCGTGTGGTTTCGGTCATTGGATACGATGTCCGAATAGTGCCTCGCGCGGGCGTAGAAATAGATGGCGGTCGCGATAGACGCCACGCCGGCCGCACCGGTGACGATACCGCCGACGCGGAGGCTGCGGCCCGGGTCGCTCGCCACCGGGGCAGGGATGACCGGCGCAGGCTGCCTGACCACGACCGGGGTGGGCACGGGCAGTGGTGGCGCCGGTGGCGGCGGAGGCTCGACAACCGGCGGCGCAGGCGTCGGCACAATCGGAGGGTGTTCCGATGGTGGAGTGGCGGCCTCCTTCCGTTCCGAGGCTCGCTCCAAGTCCTCCTTGAATTCTGCGGCTGCCGCCGTGTCCCGGTAGCGAGCCTCGACCTGGGCGCGGTTCGGGTCGTCGGGTGGCGCCTTCTTCAGGTAGCGCCGAAAAAAGTTGAGCGCCTCCGCCTCTTGGCCGAGTTGCCGATAACACTGACCGATGTTGAAGAGGAACGCCGGATCATCCTTGGCGACGTAGGCGGCCTTGTACTCGGCCAGCGCTTTCTCGTACTCGCCTACGTCGTAGAGGCGCGTGGCAGTCGCGTAGTGTGCCCGCGCGGTCGCCTTGTCGTCGGCGTGCGCGAGATGGGGGAACGCCAGCGAAAGGGCAAGACACAAGAGCATGAGGCCCAGCCTGGCTACCATGCCGCCCATTGTCGCCCCGTGAGGGATTTGCCGCAACCCCTGCAATCTCTTACGACATTTTGAGCCGTGGTCAGGATGGCCACCTGCTCCTAGCGTCACCCCCCGGTGGCGACAGACTTTCCAGGCTTCTGCCGTGCGTTCGGGCGGCGCGTTCGCACGCTCCGAGAGGCCCGCAGTCTCACGCAAGAAGACATGATGGACCTTGGCTTCAGCCTCCGGCACTACCAGCGCATCGAAGCGGGCCGCTCTGTCACCCTTCGCACTGTGTGGAAACTGGCCAAGGCGTTCAAGGTGCAGCCGCGGGAGATCCTGCCCCGATCCGTTCCGTAGCAACGCCGGTGGCTTCACCGCGCGACTTCGGCGGCCAGCGAGAGTAAGATGTCCACACCGAAGGGGAATGCGCGCCAGACGTGAAGCCACGCAGCCACGCGCGCGGTTTCAGCCTGGCCGCGGGTGCGCAGCACCATCCCGCCCGTGCTCGCAGGGCCGGATCGGGTAGGTCCTATCTAGGTCCTAGCGGGGTTCATTTCGATGGGATCGCCGATCCTCCGGTGCCGCGCTCACCGTCGGAGAAGCCTCCCGGTGCATCCCCGTGCTACCCCCGGATTTCAACTCAAAATCCGCCGTCCTAACAGGCTTAAGGGTTCGACTCCCTTCTCCGGCACCGCTGAAACCGCCTTTCGTCGCTGGGCAAAAGCCAGCTTCCCTACTGTGTCCTCCATTGATGGTCGCCCTCCCTGGGGCATCTGGCTGACGTCAGCGGTCTTGCACGCGGCGAGCGTCGCCACCGCGCTCAGAAAGACGAGATCTCTCCTGATCGTGCAGCAAGAAATTCGGCTTGAAATTCTGCTATTCGGCATTTGCACACACCTCGTTGAGGCGGCCGACAGGTCAACGGGCTTGCGTTGACCTTCGGTCTAACAACACCCCGCTGACTTGGGACGGAAAATCTAGTGTAATTGACGGCCGCCCCGAAGTGACACTTTCCCAACCGACCGGTGTTCTCGTAATAGAAAGCCCGCATGGCGGTGGACATCGACAGCCTCTATCGGACACATGGACCTATGGTTTTGCGTCGGTGTCGCACCCTGCTACGGGACGAGAGCAAGGCCGTGGATGCCATGCACGATGTCTTCGTTGAATTGTTGCGACGGGAGAACCGCCTGGACGCGCGAGCGCCGGCTGGCCTGCTCCTGACCACCGCGACCCACGTGTGCCTCAACCGTCTGCGCAGCGAACGCCGCAGACCAGAGGACGCGAACGACGACCTGTTGGCGCGCATCGCATCGCTGGGCCATGACGCGGAAAACCTGTCTCTGGCACGCCGGGCGCTGGACCGCATCTTCGGCGGCGAGCCGGCCTCCACGCGTCTCATCGCGGTGCTGCTCTACGTGGACCGGCTGACCCTAGAGGAAGTGGCTGCCGAGGTGGGCATGTCGGTGTCGGGAGTCCGCAAGCGGCTGCGCACGCTGAAGCAACGCCTGCCAGTTGCACAAGGAGACGTATGATGGCTACACCGAGTGAACGGGTTCCTGACTGGTTGCTTGAACGGCTGGCCGCTGGCGAACTGCCCGCCGCGCAGGCTCGCGCCTTGCGGGAACGCCTTGTTGCCACCGGTGAACAGGATCGTCTGGATGCGCTGGCGGCGTCGAACAGGGAGATCCTGGCCGCGCATCCTGCGGACCAGGTGACGGCCGAGGTACGACGGCGAGCAGGTCGCAACTTCACCATCTGGCGGCCGGTCTGGGCGCTTTCGTTCCTCACGGCCGGTGCAACCGCCATCGCCCTGCTCCTTGTTCGTGCGCCCGGGGGACCGCTAAGTTCAGGTCTGTCGCGTGGGCAGCCAGCGCAGGAAACCATCACCAGCAAGGGATTGCAGCCTTCCCTCGGGCTCTACCGCAAGACCACGGCGGGAGTCGAACGGCTGGGCCCGACGGCGCGCCTGCACCCCGGCGATATCGTGCAGGTGCGCTACATCGCCGCGGGCAAGCGCTACGGCGTGGTCGCGTCCTGCGACGCTCGTGGCGCAGTCACGCTGCACCTGCCCGAAACGCCCGGCCAGGCGGTCGCCCTGGCCAAGGATGGCGAGCGGGCGCTGGCCCACGCCTATGAGCTCGACAGCTCGCCTGGCTTCGAGCGCTTCGTGTTCGTAACTGCAGACGCACCCTTTGACACGGAACTGGTGGTGCGCAGCCTCAAGCAAGGCCCGGCCTTGCCCCATTCCTTTGCGACCTGGTCCATCACCCTCGAAAAGGAAACACCATGAGTTCCCGAGTAGGTTTCGTTATCCTGCTTTTCGCGTTCGCCTTTGCCGGCCCGGCGCTTGCCGCCGATTCCGGCGACGCCCCGTCGCTGCGACGCTTCGCCCTGGTGGCATCGTCGAACAACGGGGGCCCGGATCGCACCCGGCTGCGTTTTGCCAACTCCGACGCGGAATCACTGGCGCACGTACTCGCCAGTCTCGGCGGCGTGCAGGCTCGCGATGTCCTCTTGATCCGCGAGGCGAGCCGAAGTGCTCTGCGCGAGGCTTTCGAGCAAGTGAAAAACCAGATCGCGGCTGAGCGTCGGCCGCAGGTGCGTCGCGAGCTGTTCGTCTACTACTCCGGCCACTCGGATGAGGATGGCCTGCTGCTGGGTGGCGAGCGGGTCGGATATGGAGAGCTACGCCAGTGGATCGACGGAACCGGCGCCGAGGTGCGCATCGCCGTGCTCGATTCCTGCGCCTCGGGCGCGCTCATCCGGCTGAAGGGTGGCGTGCGGCGCCAGGCCTTTCTCTCGGACGCCTCGACCCAGGCCCGCGGTCACGCCTTTTTGACCGCCAGCTCGGCCGACGAGGCGGCGCAGGAATCCGACCGTATCGGCGCGGCCTTCTTCACTCACTATCTGCTATCCGGCATGCGCGGTGCTGCCGACAGCAACCGCGACGGCCGCGTGACGCTCAACGAGGCTTACCAGTTCGCCTACAACGAAACCCTGCAGCGCACTGAAACCTCGCGCGCGGGCGCGCAGCACCCGGCCTACGACATCCAGCTCGCCGGCACTGGCGATCTGGTCATCACCGATCTGCACGGCTCGAATGCGCGCCTGGTGCTGGGCCGCGAGCTTTACGGTCGCATCTACGTGCGCGATGCCAGCGGCCACCTGCTGGTCGAACTGCACAAGGAACCAAGCTATCCCGTCGAGCTGGGGCTGGAGCCGGGCGCGTACCGCGTGGTGATGGACAGCGACGGCCGCATCTTCGAGGCCAAGGCCGAGCTGGCCGACGGTGGCCGGATCGAGCTGGGCAAGAACCAGTTCAGCGCGGTGGCGCCCATGCTGAGCACCCGGCGCGGCGATGAATTCGTGCCCGTCGCGCAGCCTCCGCTCGGGCCGAACCTGCCTGCGCCCCGCATCTACAAGGATGTCGCCTTCGATCTGGTGCTGGCGCCGGGTGTGCGCCTGTCCGGTCCATCGGAGCTGCCTGTCCGCAACCACGTCGTGCTCGGGCTGGTCGGCCATTCCGATTCGTTGCACGGTCTGCAACTTTCCCTGGCGGGGAACATCGCCCAGTACGAGATGGTGGGCGCGCAGGTGGGCGGCTTCTACCAGCTCAGTTACGGCCCGGCACGGGGCGCGCAACTCGCCTGGGGCATGAACATGGCGTTGGGCGGGCTGCGCGGCATTCAGGTAGCGCCCTTTGCCAATATTTTGAACGGCGACTTGCACGGTCTTCAGGCTGCCATGCTCAACATCAATCGAGGCTCCTTGCACGGTGTCAAGGCTGGCCTCCTCAACATCAATCGAGGTTCCTTGCACGGCCTCGAAGCCGGCCTAGTGAACCTGAACACAGGAGAGGCACATGGCATTGAGGCTGGACTGGTTAACGTCGTGAAGAGTGACGTTCATGGTCTGCAGGCCGGCCTGATCAACATGGCTTGGCGGGCGACGGAATCGAGCGGCGCCCAGGTGGGCCTGGCCAACGCCAACGGCAGCGTCGGAATGTTCGACGGCGCCCAGGTCGGGCTGGTAAACGTGGGCCGCAAGGTTCACGGCGCCCAGGTCGGGCTGGTGAACGTGGCGGACGAGGTGGAAGGCGCCCAGGTGGGTTTGGTGAACTTCGCTCGCAAGAACGACGGCGCGTCCATCGGGATTCTGCCCATCGTTCTGGACGGCTACAACCACGGACTGCTGTGGTACAGCGACACGAGCGTGGTCAATCTCGGCGCCAAGCTGGGCACGCGGCACGTGTACGTGGTGCTGGGCGCTGGCATGACCCGCGATCGCGCCAGCAACGGTGATCGCGAGTTCTCGTGCACCTTCGGCATCGGCGGTCACATCACACCTTCGCACGGACCGCTCTTCTTCGACGTCGATGCGGTGGGGACGTCGTTCGCCACCTTGGACCACTGGCAAGACGAACATCGCCAGATCAACAGCTTGCGCCTACAAGCCGGCTACCAGTTCGCACCCCACTTCGCGGTAGTCGCCGGGCCCACCCTGAACGTGCAGGTCGCCCAGAACCCCGACGACCGCGCCCCGCGCAGTATCGGATGGGCCGAGCAGGCCTGGCACAACGGCGGCTATGTGGTCCGAATGTATCCAGGGCTGCTGGCCGGACTTCAGTTCTAGCCCGCGCGCACGGCCGCTTCGGGATAGTATCCGCGCGAGGAGACATCCATGTTGATCGTCATGAGACCGCAGGCGACCGAAGCACAGATTGCCGCTGTGGTCGAGAAGATCCACGCGCTCGGGCTGGATGCGCACGAGATCCCTGGTGCCCAGCGAATGGCCATCGGCATCACCGGCAACCGCGGCGCACTCGATGCCGAGGCATTTGCCTCGCTGCCCGGAGTCGCCGACGCCATCCGCGTGTCACAGCCTTTCAAGCTGGTGTCGCGCGAGGTGAAGGAAGAAGACACGGTCATCGATGTGGGCGGTAGCCGGCTGGGCGGCCCTGGCCTGGCCATCATGGCCGGCCCCTGTTCGGTCGAATCGGAAGAACAGATCCTGGAAGTGGCCTGCGGCGTGAAGGAACTGGGCGCCACTTTCCTGCGCGGCGGCGCCTTCAAGCCGCGCACCAGCCCCTACGAATTCCAGGGGCTGGGTGAAGCCGGCCTCAAGCTGCTGGCGCTGGCGCGCGAGAAGACCGGCCTCAAAGTGGTGACCGAAATCATGGACACCGACGATCTGCCGCTGGTGGCCGACTACGCCGACGTGCTGCAACTGGGCGCGCGCAACATGCAGAACTTCTCGCTCTTGCGTCGCCTGGGCAAGCTGGGCAAGCCGGTGCTGCTCAAGCGCGGGGCGTCGGCGACCATCAAGGAATGGCTGATGGCCGCCGAGTACATCGTCTCCAACGGCAACTACCAGGTTGCCCTGTGCGAGCGGGGCATCCGCACCTTTGAAACCATGACCCGCAACACGCTCGACCTGAACGCGGTTCCGGTTTTGAAGTCGCTGACCCACTTGCCCGTCATCGTGGATCCCAGTCACGGCATCGGCATGCGCCGGCACGTGCCGGCCATGGCTCGCGCGGCCGTCGCGGCCGGCGCCGACGGACTCATCATCGAGGTCCACCCCCACCCTGACCAGGCGCTGTCCGACGGGCACCAGTCTTTGTCGCTGCCGGAATTCGCCGACCTGATGCGCGCCGTGCGGGTCATCGCCGGCGCCATCGGGCGACCGGTGTAGTTCATCTAGCGAGGCGGATCACGTCGTGCGATCAGCGCGTGCACCCGCAGGTCGCGCAGGTAGAGCCCGCCCCAGATCAGAACGCCAAAGTAGATCGGGAACAGGACGTGGCTCATGAGCGGATCGCCCACGCGCACGTGGGTCGCAACGGCGCCGCCCAGATAGCCGGTGAGCAGTACTGCGCCCAGCACGGCTGTCCGCGGGATCAGGTAGACGACCACGCATACGAGTAGGATCAGTCCGATGGGGACCATCGTGCTCGCTGGGTATCCGATGTTCGCCGCCGCCTTCATCACCGCATCCACGCGCATAAGCTTGGTGATGCTGTCAAACAACAAGAACAGCACCGCCACGCCGCTCATGATTCGCCCAGTCCACAGCCGCTTCATGTTCATTCCTCCCTGGGGTTTGGATGCCCGACAGCCCAAGAGCACCTCAAAGAACATTCGCTCATCGTGCGACGCCGGATTGAAGCGTGATGAGGTGACAAAGACTTGGAGATGCTGGCCTGGAGGGAGGACTTCAACGAAATACCCGTTTTCCTGTATAATCTGGCGTGATGGGTTTCGCGGCCGATGGTCCTCTCGGATCTGTCCCTTCTGTCACAAGCGGACTTCAGCGACTGCGGCTCGTTGCGCCCACTGCGATCGGCGGATTGTTGACTTCCATCAACGGGACGAGAGTCCGGCCAGACCCGGTTATGGAGGATCTGTCAGTCGTGTTGATGGCGTTCGACTTTCTCAGCTTGTTGGGCTCGCTTTTCTAACCCGCTACGACCGCACGTGAGTGCAAGAGGCAGCCATCACCGCGCTCCGGGTTCAAGGCTTCGAGATCGTTACAGAAGAGCCGCGCATTCGCGCGTCGCCGAAGCCACTTCAAGTCGTAGCGTGACACGTCCCCTACCCCGCCTCGCGCACCATCACCAGCAGCATTTTGAACGGGGTGATGGCGCGCAGCGCGTGGGGAATGTTGGCTGGCATGAGCACGGCCTGCCCGGCGCGGGCGACGACCTTCTTTCCGCCGATGGTCAGCTCGGTCTCGCCGTCCAGGATCTCGGCGATGGCGTCGAAGGGTGCGGTGTGCTCGGACAGTCCCTGCCCCACGTCGAACGCAAACAGCGTGACTGTGCCGGCGTTCTTCTTGACCAGCGTGCGGCTCACCACGGCGCCCGGCTGATAGGCGACCAGATCCACGAAGGCCACGGCCTGTGCAGGCGGCATGGCGCCGGTGACGAGATCCAGGTGGTGCTTGTCACTCATCGTCGTCGTCCTCCTGAGCAGCACCATCCGGTGGCTTGTCCGCGACCACGGCCTTGGCGAACGCGAAGGTCAACTTGTCGTCGGCAACGTCGACGGCCACGCTCCCGCCTGAGGCCAGCGCGCCGAAGAGCAACTCGTCGGTCAGGGGACGCTTCACCTCGTCTTGCATGACTCTGGCCAGAGGCCGCGCGCCGTTCATCGGGTCGTAGCCTTTCTTGGCCAAGCGTTCCCGCGCCGCGGGGCTGAGCGTCACCGTGACCTCGCGCTCGCCGAGTTGCTTGCCCAGTTCGGCCACGAACTTGTCGACGATGAGCAACATCTCGCGCTCACCCAGCGGCGCGAAGTCCACCTTGGCATCCAGGCGATTGCGGAACTCGGGCGAGAACACGCGCTTGAAAGCCTCGTCGGCGTCGCCGAAGCGCTCGCCCGCGCCGAACCCCGGCATCCGCCGCGACAGATCGCGCGCGCCCACGTTGCTGGTCATGATGAGGATGATGTGGCGGAAGTCCGAGGTGCGACCGTTGTTGTCGGTGAGCGCGCCGTGGTCCATCACCTGCAACAAGATGTTGAACAGATCCGGGTGGGCCTTCTCGATCTCGTCGAGCAAGAGCACCGCGTGTGGCGTTTTGTGGACCGCATCGGTGAGCAAACCGCCCTGATCGAACCCGACATATCCAGGCGGCGCGCCGATCAGTCGCGACACCGTGTGCCGCTCCATGTACTCCGACATGTCGTAGCGCAAGAACGCCACGCCCAGCACCTCCGCCAGTTGCTTGGCCAGTTCGGTCTTGCCCACCCCAGTGGGACCGGCAAACAGAAAGCATCCGATGGGTCGATCAGCGGTGCCCAGGCCGGCGCGGTTGGTGCGGATGGCCTGGCACACGCGCTCCACCGCCTGGTCCTGGCCGAAGACCTTGTCCTTGATCTCGGTCTCCAGATTGCGCAGGCGTTCGCGGTCGTCGGTCCCCACCCGCCGCGCGGGAATGCGCGCCATGGTCGATACCACGGCCTCGATGTCGCGTGCACGCACGGTCAGTCGCTCGGACGGCGCTTGCGCCTCGTCCTTTCCGGCAGCCGGTGCCAGGCCGCCGCCCGCGCGCAGCTTCAAGATCGCGCCCGCCTCGTCGATGAGGTCGATGGCCTTGTCGGGCAGCTTGCGGTCGGCCAGGTGCCGATCGGACAGCTCGGCAGCCACGCGCAAAGCGCGATCGGTGTAGTGCACGCCGTGAAACTTCTCGTAGTGCTTGCGCAGACCTTGCAACACCTTCATGGTGTCGTCCACGCTCAACTCGGACACCTCGATGGGTTGGAACCGACGGGCCAAAGCCCGGTCTTTCTCGATGTAGCCGCGCAGCTCTTTGTGTGTTGTCGTGCCAATGCAGCGAATGAGCCCGGCCGACAGGGGCGGCTTCAGCAGATTGGACGCGTCCATGGTGCCGCCCGAGGCCGCGCCCGCGCCCACGATGGTGTGCAGCTCGTCGATGAAGAGGACGGCGTTGCCCTTGGCCTCAGCCGCGCGCAGCACCGCCTTGAAACGCTCCTCGAAATCGCCGCGGTAGCGCGTGCCCGCCACCAGCGAGCCCATGTCCAAGGCGAAGATCTCCACGCCACGCAGGGCCGGCGGCACCTCGCCGGCCTCGATGCGCACCGCCAGTCCCTCGACGATGGCGGTCTTGCCCACGCCTGCGTCGCCCACGAACAGCGGATTGTTCTTGCGCCGACGCGCCAGCACGTGCAGCGCCCGATCCAGTTCCGCCTGTCGTCCGACCAGAGGATCGATGAGCCCCCGGCGCGCGCGTTCGTTCAGGTTGACAGCAAAACTCTCCAGCGGATCCTTGCCGGCCTGTGCCTCGGATTCCTCGTCTGGCTCGGCCTCGGGCAGCGCCCCTGCCGGCCGGCTGCCGTGCTCGGGCAGGATCTTGGGGGCTCCGTGCGAGATGGCGGTGACGATGTCCAGTCGGCTGATGCCTTCCTCCTTGAGAAAGTGGACGGCGTGCGAGTCGGGCTCGCTGTACAGGGCGACCAGCACATGCGGGCCGTGAACCTCGGAGCGCCCGGCGCCGAAAAGCTGGTTGATCGCGCGCTGGATTACGCGCGCGAATCCCAGGGTAGGTTGAGCCCGTAACTCTCCTTCCTCATCGCCTGCGCTGCGCGCCTCTTCGTCGGCGGGCAGACTGGGCAGCGCGCCTTCCAGAAACTCCTCCAGCTTGGCGCGCACGCGCGCCGGCTTGCCTCCGCACTGTCGAATGACCTCGGTGGTCTTCTTGTCGTCGAGCAGGGCCAGCAGCAGGTGTTCGAGCCCGGAAAACTCGTGGCGCCGACGGGTGGCATCCTCCAGCGCCTTGCGAATCGCCTGTTCCAGTTCCGGACCTAGCATGATTGCCTTTGCACCGAACAGCGCAGCGGCATCTCGTTGTCGCGGGCATAGCGAACGACCTGGGCCGCCTTGGTCTCGGCGATGTCGCGCGGGTAGACCCCGGCCACGCCCACGCCCTTGGTGTGCACGTTCAACATGATCTGCTGGGCGGTCGCGGCGTCGTGCTGGAAGAACTTCATCAGCACGTACACCACGAACTCCTGCGTCGTGTAGTCGTCGTTGTGAAGCACGACCTCATACAGGCGCGGCCGCTCGACGCGCGCCTGATCCAGCGTCGCAAGATCGCGTTCCCGGTCGAGTTCCTGCTTGGGCATGGACTATTGTAGCTTGTCACGATCTGGCCGCGAAACCAGCTGGCAAGGACAGGTCTTGGAGGGTCGTGACGGTGGCCGGGCGGTCGAGATCTTTCATCGGCCCCGCACTCGGCGAGCAACTCGCAGCTACTTCCCCTCGTAGGCACGCCGGAGCGCGGCGATATCCAGGCGCTTCATCTGCATCATTGCCCTGAAGACCCTCTGGGCTTTCTGCGGGTCAGGATCGCGCAGCATCTGGCTGAGGACCGAGGGGACGATCTGCCACGACAGGCCGAATCGGTCCTTCAGCCAGCCGCACGGGCCCTGCTCACCATCCCGGCCCAGCTTATCGGAGAAAGTGTCGATTTCGTCCTGCGTGTCACAGAAGACCTGGAACGAGATCGCCTCGCTGAACTTGAAAAGTGGGCCGCCGTTGAGAGCGGTGAACTCGTGCCCCGCGAGCCGGAAGGTCACGGTCATCACGGAGCCATCGGGTCGACCGTGGACCTCGAACCCTTCCTTCCCATAGCGCGAGATGTGGTCGATGACCGAGTTCTCAAACACGGAAACGTAGAACTTCGCGGCTTCCTCGGCCTGGCTGTCAAACCAGAGGCAGGGGCTGATCTGGCGCATACTGGTCATCAGACTTCCTCCATGTCCGTGTGGATATCCACCGGCGCCCAGGTGCGAGTTCCTGGATTTGGATGCCTCACCCGGCAAACAGGTGCGAATGCGTTGTCACGAGTCAGGAGGCGGCGCAGCGGCTGGGGTCGCGTGCGCTCCGTGAAATTCCGGCCCGGTTGCCTCTCGAATCGCGACGTATACTTTTCCTCCCATGAAACTCAGCGATTTCGACGGACGGGCCTGTGCCGCGCGACGGTCGCGGCTGGCCATGAAACTGGGAGCGCAGCCCGCGCTGATTGCCGCCGGCGCGCCGCGACCACGCACCTCGGCCGGCAATGCCTACTATTTCCGCGCGGCCAGCCACTTTCTCTATCTGTTTGGCCTGCACCTGCCCCGCGCCTTTGGTCTGTGGACGGGCGGGCGCTGGGTGCTGTTTCTCCCCGAGCCGGGGCCCGACTTTGCTTTGTGGCACGGGCATGCTCCGGGGCCGGCCGATCTGAGCCTAGCGCTGGCTTGCCCGGTCGAGCTGCGGCCCGCGCTGGCCGAGGCCGTGGCGGGCAGGACGGTGGCCACATTGCCTGCTCTGGATCAGGAAACCCGCGCCGAGCAGTCGGAATTGCTGGGCAGGCCCATCGTCTACGGCAAGCTGGATGCGCTCGACCATCCACTGGCCGACGCGATCATCGAGATGCGCCTAGTCCATGACCACACGGCCATCGCGGCCCTGCGCAGGGCTGCCGACGCCACCGCGGCTGCCTTTCACGCGGGAATCCGCGCGGTCCGTCCTGGCATCAACGAGAGCGTGGTGCGCGCGGCGATGGAAGCGGAGTTCATCCGCCGCAACATGGGCGCGTCCTACAACTCCATCGTCACGGTTCACGGCGAGGTTCTGCACAACGAGGAATACCACCACGAGTTGAAGTCCGGCGATCTCTTGCTGGTCGACGTGGGCGCGGAAACCGCCGACGGCTGGGCGGGCGACGTCACGCGCACCTGGCCGGTGAACGGACGCTTTTCGGCCACGCAACGGGACTTCTATCAGATAGTCCTGCACGCCCAGCAGAGCGTGATTGCAGCGGTGCGGCCGGGTGTGCCCTTCCGCGAGCTGCACTTTCTGGCCGGCCGACTCATCGCCGAAGGTCTGGTCAACCTGGGGGTCCTGCGCGGCGATCCGGCAGAACTGGTGGCCGACGGCGTGGTGGCTCTCTTCTTCCCGCACGGGCTGGGCCACCTCATCGGGTTGGACGTACACGATTTGGAAGACCTGGGCGATCGCGCCACCTATGCGGCCGGCCGCACCCGTTCCACCGAGCCAGGCCTGCGCACGCTGCGACTCGACCGCGATCTCTGCGCCGGCATGGCGATCACCATCGAACCCGGTTTGTACCTGGTCCCCGCCATTCTCGACGATCCTGCGCGCACGGCCCTGGCCGGCGATCGCCTGCGGCGCGATCGGCTGGCCGCCTTTGCCGATGTCCGTGGCATTCGCATCGAGGACGACGTGCTAGTCACCAGCGACGGCCACGAGGTGCTCACCGCTGCCATTCGCAAGGGAGCCGACGCGATCGAAAAGGAGATGGGCTAGTGGAGCAGCAAGTAGGCCACCGCGGCTGCGCCTAGGAGCAGGAGCGCCGCCACCACTCCGCGGGCACCGCGGCCGAATCGCGCCGGAGCCCTGGCTAGGTTCGGCTGCACCGGATTCGCCCTGCTCGTCCGTCGCGTGGGCGCCGCGAGCCGCGGCACGAACTGCCGCTCCTCGATGGGATGCGCCAGGCGACGAACTCGCGGCGTGCCGTCCTGTAGCATTCCATCGCGCGGCCCGGCCTTGCCTTCGCTCGCGGGACCGGACGTATCGGCATCTGTCTCCCCTCGCTCCAGGTTGACGACCAGGGCGCTCACCTGGAAAGGATCGTTCACCTCGAAAGCCGGCTGTTCGATATGCAGGCCGAGGGCGGCCCGCAATCCCGCGACTTCCTCCGATCGCTCCGCCGACCTCCGGCCTTCATCGGACGACGTGAAGGCCGGGAAGTCCCGCATGGTGGTCGCAAGATCCTCGGGGACCGCCGGAGAAACCGGAGCCCGCAGAGCCTCTGCGGAGGGAGCGAGGGGCTGGGCCGGTGCCGGCGGGGCAGCGGTCGGCGGCACGAACGGCGGCGGGGCAGCAGTCGGTGGCGTGGCCGGCTGCGTAGCGGCGGTCGGCGGCGTGACCGGTGGCGTGGCGGGTGCGCCATCAATGCGCACGAGATCGGCGGACACCGGAGTGGTCGACAGCGCGCGCGCCAGATCCAGCATCTTGGCTGCGGCCTGATCATCGATCGTGGGCGCCACCTGGCTGCCCAGCTTGCCTGCCTTGGCCAGGGCTTCGAGGGCACTGCAGAACTCCGCCGCATTCTGCGGCCGGCGCTCGGGGCGCTTGGCCAGCAACTTCATGATGAGAGCGCCGAGCTCGGGGCTCACCAGGCCGGGGGCAACCAGTTCTGGTGGCCGGGGAACCACCTCGACATGGGCCTGCCAGATGTCAACCGGCGTCGGCCCATCGATGGGCAGCTGGCCCGTAACCGTCTCGTAGAACATCACTCCCAGGGCGTATAGGTCGGAGCGCGCATCGACATTGCCGCCGCGACACTGTTCCGGCGACATGTAGTGCGGCGTTCCAACGTTCACGCCGATGGCGGTATGCGGCCCGCTCGCCGCTTGGCTCGGATCCCCGACCAGCAGCTTGGCCAGACCAAAATCCACCAGCTTCACCTTGGGCGGCCGGTCGGCGCCCTGAGGGATCAGGATGACGTTGTCGGGCTTGAGATCGCGATGAACGATGCCGTGGTGGTGAACGGCGACCAGCACCCGCCCTACGTCCATGAACACAGGGTAGGTGTCAAAGGGCGTGAGCCGCCGGTGCATGCGCAACACCGCGCCCAGGCTCCGTCCGTCGAGGAATTCCATGACGTAGTACGGTCGCCCATCGGTGAGCCGGCCGAAGGAGAAGATGTCAACCAGCCCCGCGTGCCGGATGTCGTTCACCGCGCGGGCTTCGAGCACGAAACGCCGGATGGCGTTGCTGTTCTTGGCCAGCCTGCCCGACAAGATCTTGATTGCCACCTTCTTGCCGATGATGGGATGGACTGCGCTGTACACCGTGCCCATCCCGCCTTCGGCGATGCGGTCCGAGATCTGGTACTCGCCCACCAGGGTGCCGGGCTGCAGTCGGGTGATGGGGGTCGCCTCCACCGCGCGGAAAGACTCGGAAGGCCTGCTGGGCATCGGTGGGGCCGCTGCCGCGACAACCGCGGGTGCTGCCCCGGGATCGGTCGTCCCTTGGGGGCAGTCGAACTCGAAGTTCGCGCCATGGGCTGGCTTGCCACAGCGCGGGCAGATGTCAGATGACATGAAGACGAAAGGATTGTATCGCGATGGAGTGCTGGGCGCCGAGTTTCAATTGCGTTTCAGCGGAGCGGCTGCCGCCCTTCGTGACGCATGCACACAACCGGTCAGCCCCCGATCGCGCTGAATACCAGACAGGCATTGGTGCCACCAAAGCCAAAGCTGTTGCTCATGGCGTGGCGCAGGCGAGCGCCGCGGGCGGTATTCGGCACGTAGTCGAGATCGCACGCGGGATCGGGCGTGGTGTAGTTGATGGTCGGTGGCACCTGGCCGCGCGCCAGGGCGAGCGCGCAGAACGCCGCCTCGATCCCGCCTGCCGCGCCCAGCAGGTGCCCGGTCATGGATTTGGTCGAACTCACCATCAACCGGCGCGAGTGGTCGCCGAACACCTTCTTGATGGCCACTGTCTCGCTGGCGTCGTTCAACTTGGTCGAGGTCCCGTGCGCGTTGATGTAGCCGATGTCCGAGGGAGCAAGGCCTGCATCTTTGAGGGCCAAGCGCATGCAACGCTGGGCGCCCTCGCCATCGGGCGCCGGCGCGGTCACGTGAAAGGCGTCGGCGTTGGCGCCGTACCCGCTCAATTCGGCGTACAGCTTCGCCCTGCGTTTCTTCGCGTGCTCCATCTCCTCCAGAATCACGATGCCCGCGCCCTCGCCCATGAGAAAGCCGTCGCGTTCCAGGTCAAATGGCCGGGACGCCTCGGCAGGCGCGTGGTTGCGCGTGGACAGAGCGCGCATGGCGCAGAACCCACCCACCCCGAGCGGTGTGACCACGGACTCGGTGCCCCCGCAGATCATCACGTCCACCTCGTCGCGCTGGATGGCGCGGTACGCGTCGCCGATAGCGTGAGCGCCGCTGGCACAGGCCGACACCTGAGCGTAGCTCGGACCCTTGGCGTTGTACTTCATGGCCAGATGCCCCGCCGCCAGATTGATGATGAGCTGGGTGGCGAAAAAGGGCGAGATGCCATGGCGTGGCCCCTTTTCCAAAAAGGTCTTGTGCGTGGCCTCGATGGTGCCGAGACCGCCCATGCCCGAGCCGACGAAGCAGCCCGCTCGCTCGCACAGCTCGCCCTCGATGGTCAGCCCCGCGTCGCTCATGGCCAGGGCCCCGGCAGCCAGGGCGTACTGGATGAAGAGATCGGCGGCTGTGGTGCGAACCTCGCGCGCGCCAATCCAGCGGGCAGGGTCAAAGTCCTTCACCTCGCCTGCGATGCGAGTGGAAAAGCTGCTCGCATCGAAGCGTGTGATGGGCGCGATGCCAGAACGTCCCGCCAGGAGCGCTTGCCAGGTTTCCTCTGTGCCGATGCCGACCGGCGTGACCAACCCCACGCCGGTGACGGCAACTTTGCGCAGCATCGGCTAGTGCCTCCGGTCAGGAGAGCGGCCATGTTTCGGTGGACGAGCCGCCCGGACGGCAAGGCGCGACGAGGGCGCATACTCGACGTATGTAACCGAGGAGCAACGCAGCCGGCCGGGATGGATCGGCCGCCCAAACGTGGCGGAGATTCTGACCGGAGGCACTAGGCCAGCCTACTGCTTCACGCGCCCCTTGACGTAGTTGACGGCGTCCCCGACAGTCTTGATCTTCTCGGCATCCTCGTCGGGAATCTCGATCTTGAAGGCCTCTTCCAGCACCACCACCATCTCGAGACGGTCAATCGAGTCCGCCTTCAGATCGTCGGAAAACGACGCGCCCATGGTCACCTTGTCGGCCGGGACCTCGAGCTGCTCGACTATGATCTTCATGACTTTTTCTTCCAGGTTCTCTGCCATGGTTCGCGTCCTTCTCCTTGTGCGCACAAGCGCCTTGCAGGGGCATACGTTACATCAAAAGTCCGCCGTTGACTCGTAGCACCTGCCCAGTGACATATCCGGCCCCCGGACTGGCCAGGTATACCACCGCCGCAGCCACATCTTCGGGTGTTCCGACACAGCCCAGAGGAATCGACTTGAGAATCTCGGCGCGCCGCTCGGGCGGAAGCCCCGCTGCCGTCATGTCGGTCTCGATGAAGCCCGGCGATACCGCGTTCACCGTGACCCCGCGCGAGGCATATTCGCGCGCCCAGGTCTTGGTCAGACCCAGCAGTCCCGCCTTGGCCGCCGCGTATGGACCCTGCCCGGCCGAGCCCGTCTCGCCCACCACCGAGGCGATGTTGACGATGCGGCCGCCACCAGGAGCGCGCATGAGCGAGCGTAGCGCCGCGCGGGTGCAGTTGAACGCCCCGCCCAGGTTGACCGCGAGCGCGCGTTGCCAGTCGGCATCCTTGGCCCCCAGGGTCAGGGCGTTGACCGCCACGCCTGCATTGTTCACCAAGATATGAACCCCGCCTTCAGCCGAAACTATCTGCTTGAACGCCCGGTCGACCGCTTCCGCGTCGGCCACGTCGAAGGGCACCAGCACACCGGCGCTGCCCACCGCTGCAGCGGCTTCGGCCGCGGCCGCCTGATTGTGCAGGTAATTCATCACCACCCGGGCTCCCTGCGCGGCCAGCGCCAGCGCGACGGCGCGACCGATCCCGCGCGAGGCTCCGGTGACCACGGCCACCTTGCCCTGCAATTTTCCATCTGATTCGCGTGGGGAGCCCGCCGGCTTTGCGGGCGGCGTACCATCGCGGGAGGGCTTGGAAACCCTTTCAGGGTTCCCATCTCGTTTGTCGCTCACGCGGATCCTCCTGCGCCGTCCGCAGGCACGTCCTCGCGCCACAGATAGGCGTGCTCGGTCACTGCCCGCGCCATTTCTTCGCGAAACCGAGCGCGAACCAATTCGCTGGCTGCCAGCACGCCGTTTTTGATGGAGCGTGCGTCCGAAGAGCCGTGACAGATGAGCACGACCCCGTCCACTCCCACCAACGGCGCGCCGCCGGTCTCCGCGTAGTCGCTGCGTCGGCGAAACCGGCGCAATGCCGGCCGCATCAGGAAGGCGCCCAGTTTTTCCAGCACGCTCCCCTGCTCGACCTCGTCGCGGATGGCCTGGGTCAGCCACTCCACCAGACCTTCGCAGCTCTTGAGCAGGACATTCCCGGTGAAACCGTCCGTGACTACCACATCGACCTGGCCTCGAAAAATGTCCCGTCCCTCGACGTAGCCGAGATAGTCGAAGCCGGCTGTCCGTCCCGATGTTCCTGCCCGCGTGAGCAACTGATGCGCCTCGCGCGTGAGCGCCGTGCCTTTGTGCCCCTCGGCGCCGTTGGACAGCAAGCCCACGCGGGGACGCTCCTTCTTGTGCAGCAGGCGCGCATATCCCGAACCGAGCACCGAGAACTGCGCCAGCACGGTCGGTCGCAGATCCACGTTCGCCCCCATGTCGAGCAACGCGCATTGGCCGGTCTGGGTGGGAAACGTGGTCACGATGGCAGGCCGTTCCACCCCGGCTATCCGCCCCAACACCAATAATGCCCCGGCCATCATCGCGCCGGAGTTGCCCGCCGAGACCACGGCGTCCACTTCGCCCTGCTTGGCCATCTCGAAGCAGATGCGCATCGACGACGCCTTCTTCTGACGAATGGCGACGGCGGGCGCCTCGTCCATGGCCACCACCTCAGCGGCATGACGAACCTGGATACGCTCTGCTGGGACTCCCGGGCTCATCTCGTCGAGCACACGGCGCACGCGCTCCTGGTCGCCGACCAGCACGATGTCGATTGCAGGACCGGTCAGGGCACTCAAGGCGCCCTCGACCTCGACGCACGGAGCGCCCTCGGCCCCCATCGCGTCCACGGCAACGCGAATCCGAGCCGGATCGGTCATGGGACGGATACCTTCCGCCTCAAATAGTCGACGCGCCTTGGGGACTAGGTCGTCTCGTCTTGCGGCTTTTCAATGACCATGCGGTCCTTGTAGTAGCCGCACGCCGCGCAGACCCGGTGAGGGAGTCTTGCCTCGCCACAGCGCGGGCAGGGAACGAAGTGGGGAATCGGCTGCTTCATCACCTGGGCCCGGCGGATCGCCGAGCGGGACTTGGATTGTCGTCTCTTGGGAACTGCCATGGTCACATCTCCTGTTGTCGAATACCGTTACGCCTTAACTTTGGCCCGCGCCGCGAACTTGCCACCGCCCGCCGGCCGCTCGGCGCAACTGCAGGGTGTCAGGTTCCGGTTCACGCCGCAAGTGGGGCAGATGCCCGCGCAATCCTCCCGGCACAGCGGCCCCATGGGCAGGGCCAGTAGCAATTCGTCCCGGATCTCGGGTCCCAGGTCGATCGCACCATCCTGGAAGGTGATGACGTCCTCGTCGTCATCCTCCTCCTCTTCGCCCGACGGCTCTGCGCGCTCGACGAAAGTGAGCGTCACAGGCACGTCGAGCGCCAGCGTGGCCGGCTCCAGACAGCGAACGCACGGCGTGACCAGACCGCCCCGGAGCGTGCCCCGCAGCAGATACTCGTCGCCGGCCAGTTCCAGACGGCCGGTGAAGACAATGCCCTCTTCTGACGGCCGCATGTCCACGTCAGGACTCTCCGCCTTGAGCCAGGCCTCGGTCACTGCCACGCGGATGTCCAGCCCCTCGTCGCCAATATCTTTGGTCTTGTAACGCATGGCAGGTGCGAGGCGCGAGCCCCGTGCTTGGAAAGGGCGTAACTATAGGGGGCGCCGGCTGGGCGTCAAGCCTGCTACTTGCCGGCCGCCGCAGCGGCGCTGGCACCGCCAAAGAGCAGCAGGGTCTTGAGATCTTCGTCGTTGAAGTAGAGCTGCAAGCCCATGAACCAGTCGAAAAACCCGCCCGCGGTACCTTGGGTTCGGGTGTAGTTCAATATGTCGTCCACCCCTCCCACGAGGTAGAGGTACTTCTTGTAGATCGCGAGGTACCCACGTGCGGTCACGCGCGGGTACTGATTCGAACGCGTGTCGAAGATATCAGTCGACAACATCAGGTGGTCGTTGAACAGGTACAGGTCGCCGCCCACGCCACCGGTCGATTCCTTGATGCCAAAACGCCCCTGCACAGGACCCCAACGCTTGCCGAACATGAAGCTGAAGCGTAGCTGCTCGGTCGTGGTGACCTGCTCGTTGGAATACGCGCCGATTTGTGAGCTGTAGCCCACGGTACTTGAGGCGTTGCGATAGCCACGCGGATCGTCGACCAACTCGATCAGGTAGAACTTGTCAGGTCGCGGGTACAACTGGACAGCCACGTAGGACTTGAAGGTATGGGCCATGTAGTTGTACTCGGTGCGCAGACCCACGATGGTCTGCAGCCGGTTCACACCACGGGTGATGCCGCTGATGTCATCCGTGATACTGTCGAGGTTCTTGGCCACGGTATCGTCGGTCAGCAGGTGGCCCACCGTGCCCTCGCCGTCCTCCATGCGGCTGGTGATCTTGTCCACGTGGCGCAACGACTTGTCCAGGCTGTCGATGCTGGTCTGCAGCTTCTGCAACGAGCTGCGCAGATCCTGTCCTGCCCCCGAAACCTGCCCCTGGGTGGTGCCCACCAGCCCCTTGATGGCCTCGGTGATGTCGCGCGCGTTGTGCAGGGTGACGCGGACATCCTCGGCCTCGGAGCGGGTGATTCCCTGCACGGTCGCTGCGATGTCGTCTATGCGTCCGAGCAGGCGCTCGACGATGGCCGAGTTTCTCTCCAGCAATTGGTTGGCGTTGTTGGCTATATCCTTGACCGGTCCCGAGGTCAGCTCCTTCACGTCTGAAAGGATGTCCCTTAGGATGGGCAGGGTTTCGCCCACCGAGTTCATGATGTCGCCCATCTCCACCGGCTCGGTCACGATCTTGATCTCGTCGCCCTCCTGCAGTTCCCGCAGAGCCACGCGCTTGCCACTGCGTACCGCCACAGGAGAGCCGGGATCGATCTCGAGGTAGTACTCGCCGAGCAGCGACGCCGCCTTCTTGGCAATGGCGGCATTCTCGTAGAGCTTGATATTCGGCATGATGCGCAGAAAAACCTTGGCCTTGCCCGACTCCTGGTCGAGTTCGCGCTCCTCGACCTGTCCGATGCGCAACCCAGCCGACAGAACCCGCGTCCTCTCGTAGACCCCCAGGGCATTGTGAAACAGAGCGTGCACGCGGTAGCCGCCGCCCCCCGCGATCTTCTTGCTGGTGTACTGAAACAGCAGGTAGGTCGTCACCAAGACCACCAGCGCAAGGGCGCCCACCGTGAAGCCGGCCAGACTCCGCCTCATGATGGCGCCCCGAATTTCACCGCGCCCGAGGGTTCGACGAACTCACGCAGCCTCGGGTCGGGCGCCGCGAGCAACTCGGCAGGCGTGCCGCAGGCAACGATCTTGCCGTCGTAGAGCATGGCGATGCGGTCGCCGATGCGAAAGGTCGACGCCATGTCGTGTGAGATCACGACGGACGTGACCCCAAAGTCATCTGCAGTGCGCCTGATCATTTCATCGACGTTTTTGGTGGCAATCGGGTCAAGCCCGGTGGTGGGCTCATCGTAGAGCAGAATCTGGGGCCGGTCGACAAGCGCGCGCGCCAGGCCCACACGCTTTCGCATACCACCGGATAGCTCGGCGGGGAACTTCTCCTCCACCCCCGGAACATTGTCCAGATCCAGGCGCCGGAGCAAGTCCCTCACCCGACCCAGGATTTCACCTCTGGGCAGCCGATACCGCTCGATGAGCGGAAAGGCTATGTTCTCGACCACGTTGAGCGAGTCAAAGAGCGCAGCATACTGAAAAACCATACCGAACTTGCGCTGTACCTTCGCGATGGCCACTTCGTCGAGGCCCACGATATCCTCGCCGTCAACGTAGATGTGGCCGCTGTCCGGTTGCAACAGACCCATCAGGTGCTTCATCAGCACCGACTTGCCCTGCCCGGAGCCACCGATGACGATGTTGGTCTTGCCCCGCTCGAAGTCCAGGTCGATCCCGCGCAGAACCTCCTGCGAGCCGAAGCTCTTGTGCAGACCGCGAATCTGGATCTGCCAGCGATCGTCACGCGTATGGCCGCCGTTCGTCATCTACAGTCCATGCGAGGGCCAGATCACGTTCATGATCTCGATCAAGAAGTAGTCGAGCACCAGGACAGAAACCGAACTGGACACGACGGCGGCGGTGGTAGCGCGGCCCACTTCCTTGGCCCCACCGCGCACGTTGAATCCTTGATAGCAGGCAGCCAACGCCATGGCGATGCCGAAGATCACCGACTTGATGAGCCCTTGCACGTAGTCCACCGGGTCGACCCAGTGACGAAACAGCTCCAGAACCTGCCCCAGATCGATCTGGTACACCAAAATCGAAATGACGTAGCCGCCCAGCAAACCGACCACGTTGAACACCATGGTCATGACCGGCAGCATCAAGATCGAGGCGACCAACCGGGGCGTGACCAAGTAGTGCACCGGGTTCACCGCAAAAGTCGTCAGCGCATCGATCTGCTCGGTGATACGCATCGAACCCAGCTCGGTTGCCATGGCCGAACCGGCCCGCGCCGTGATCATGAGGGCGGTGAACACAGGCGCCAGTTCGCGTGCCAGGGAAACCCCCACGGCGTAGCCGACCCAGCGCTGCTGGTCGAACATGGCCAGCGCGGTGATGCCCTGCAGCGCCGTCACCGCTCCGCTGAAAAACCCCACCAGCATGATGATGGGCATCGAGCCCACGCCGATGAACTCCATCTGTTCTAGGTAGAGGCGCAGCCGGAAAGGCCGCCGAAACAACCACGTGAAGGCGCGGCCCAACAACAGCATGTGCTGGCCGAAAATGGCCACCGCTCCCAACAAGGGCCCGAAGATTCGACCGACGAGACGAACCACTTGCGTGGGCGAGAACTCCTGAACGCCGCCGCTCGGGTTGGTCGGAGCAGCGTTGCTCATGGCTGGGCATCCGGTTGGCTGGTCCGGTAGATGCGCGGAACGCGCTTGGAGATCCCGCACAGAATCTCGTAGCTGGCGGTATCAGCCCAGCGGGCCACGTGGTCGATGGTGATGGCCGACCCGTGGTCGTACCCGATGAGGGTCACAGGGGCGCCCACGGATGCGCCCGGCACCCGGCTCACATCAACCATCATCATGTCCATGCACACGGCGCCGACCACCGGAGCACGGCAGCCCCGGATGAGAACCTCGGCGCCGCGAATGTGTCTGGGATAGCCGTCGGCATAGCCGATGGGCAGGGTGGCCACGCGTGCCTTGCGCGCTGGACGCCACAGACCGCCGTAGCTCACGCCCTGGCCAGCGGCCACCTCGTGCAACGCCATGATCTTGGTGCGCAAACTGAGCACAGCCTCCAGCTCGGGACGGGCCACCACCGCCGACGGCATGGCACCGTAGAGCGCAAGCCCGGGCCGGATAGCTCGGTAGCGCGCCTCGGGAAAGCGCACCGCCGCAGCGCTGTTGGCCGCGTGCACGACATCGGGAACCACCCCGCGAGCGGCCGCGACCGCAAGGCAACGCGCAAAGCGTGCGATCTGCTCGCGGGTGGCTCCGGGACGTTTCATGTCAGCCGACGCGAAGTGCGTGCACAGCCCGGTCAATTCCAGGTGCGGGTAGCGAGCCGCAATCTCGAAGAATGCCGGCAAGGCTTCGGGCTGAATGCCCAGTCGGTTCATGCCCGTGTCGATCTTCACGTGCACGGGCCAACGCTGCTGCAGGCTACCTGCCGCCTCGGACCGACCGCCTTTTGGCCTGCGCCGCCGGGGCGCGCTGCCAAACCGTTGCAACTCGCCGACGTCGTAGACGACCGGCGTGAGGCCCTCTTCCAGCACCTCGGAGTGGGTTTGACCGTAGTAGGCGCCCAGCACTAAGATCGGACAGGTCAGGCCGGCCCCGCGAAGCTCGAGACCTTCCTCTACCAGAGAAACCGCGAGCGCGTCGACCAGGGGCGCGAGCACGCCCGCCACAGCTACGGCACCGTGTCCATAGGCGTCCGCCTTCACCACGCCGTAGATGGCCACCTTCGGACCCACGATGGCGCGCACGCGCGCGACATTGCGAGCCAGGGCACCCAGATCAACCTCCGCCACGGTGGGCCGGATCGACGTACGAAGGTCGGCTTCGCGAACCGCTAGCCCGGCGGCCTCATGCGGGCGCAGGACGGACGGGGCCGCGGCTGAGGAAACCAGCCCGAGGGATGCTCCAGTCGAGGGTGCGTTCAAGGCTCGGCGGATTGTCACACCCGGTGGGTATAGCGTCAATCTCGGGCCGAGGTTCAAGAGTTTTCGTCGCCCGAGTGTGGCGAGGCCGTTGACTTCAAATCAAAACGTCTCGGCCGCTCGCGCCACGGCGAAGAAACGCGGCATCAGGGTCAAACACCGTCCCTGCAACGTGAGGAGGCCCTGCCGGGCCAAGTCGGCCACAATGCGGGAGACGGTTTCGCGGCACGCTCCGATCCGCCCAGCCAATTCCTGTTGCGTGGGGAAGCGCGTGATGACCGTCCCCTCTTGGCCCACTTCACCTTGGTCCCGGGCCAGGTCGAGAATCAAATGGTACAGCCGGCTTTCCACGTCAGTCGTGGCAAGTCCCCAGGCGAGAGATTTTACCCTGCTCAGGCGCCGCTCGAATTCGCGCACAAATGCCAGCGCAACTTCGGGAACGCTGTTGGCCACGGCCAAGAACTCCTCTCTTGGAAGCAAGAGAAGCACGCTGGTCTCGGCAGCGACCAAGGTGTCGCCGGACTTGCTGCCGGCCGGATCGATGACCCCATCCAGAAGAATGTTGCCAGCCGTGAACGTCTCCAAGACTAGCTCGCGTGAACCGTCGGTTTGACGCACAGAGCAGATGCGCCCACGCACGATCACCGCCGCAGCCCCGAGCCAGCGACCCTCAAGCGCGACCTGCTGCCTGGTCCAGAAGGAGCGAATGGAGGCATTTCTGGCTAGCTGAGCAAGCGTAGAGGCAGAAAGCCCACCAAACCAGCTTGAATTGCGCAGCGCGCCCAAGGCTGGATAGACGCCCACGTCGCGAAGCTGAGAGGCTGTGTCTGTCATGGAAAGCGAGGCGGCGGTGTTCATGCGATCCCCTGGCGATGCACCACACGTACCAATCCCCGTTGGGCTGAAGTCGGCCACTTCTCCTCAGCTTCTCCACGGCTTCCACGGCGATGTGCGCGAATATCTGTTGCGACCGCGACACGGGCGCCGCGAACGTGTCGCGGTCGGCACTCGCAAATTCCCCGGGGCGGCAAATGCATCGCAGGCTTGCTAGAACTGTCCGCGTGACAGGCACCGTCGTCATCAGTGCGTCGCTCGAATCTCACGCGCGAAGAGCAAGCCTGCGTCAACCGACCCCGTCACCTGCTTTCTGGATGCCGCTCTGAAACACCACTTTCGGAGGATTGGGCTCTGCTTTACAGGTTCATCACATTCTTTCTTTCCGCGCTCGCCATCCTGGCCGGCATCCATTCCTATTTCTGGGTGCGACTCGTGCGCGAGACACAGTTGCCCCTGCCCTATCGAACATGGGCAACCGTGGCCTGCGTCGCGCTCGCCTGTTCGGTGCCAGTCTCACTCATGGCGCCCAGGCTGATGCCGCGACCGTGGGCCGCCTTGGCGGCCTGGCCTGGCTACATCTGGCTCGGTTTGATGCTGCTCCTCCTTGCGGCCCTGTTGGCGACAGACGCGCTCAGGATTCTTTTCATGCTCGGCAGGGCAGTGTCGGCCCGCCCACAGCTTGATGCGGCCACGAAGCTCATGCTGGTCCGCTGGCTGGCTGCCGGCGTGGTTGCGGCGAGCGTCGCGATCGGGGTCTACTCGATCTTCCAGGGGTTGCGCGAGCCCGTGGTGAAGGAGTTGCGCATCGCGGTCCCCGGGCTTCCGCCGGCCCTGGCAGGAACCACGATCGTTCAACTGACTGACCTGCACATCGGAGCGACCAAGAGTCGCGACTTCGCCAAGAACGTGGTCCGCCGCACCAATGCGCTCGCCCCCGACGTCATCGTGCTCACCGGCGACGTGGTCGAGGGCCGCTTCGGGTCGGTTCGCGAAGATACGCTGCCCTTGGCTGGCCTGCGAGCGCGTCTGGGCGTGTTCATGGTCACGGGCAACCACGAATATTACTCGGGCCTCGCCGAATGGCTGCCCGAGTTCCAGCGGCTGGGGATCCGAGTCCTGAGAAACGCGCATGTCGTCCTCGACGCCGAGACAGGCGGAGGTTGGGAACTGGCCGGCATCGAAGACTGGAACGGCCGCAGCATCGAGCCGGACGGCGGGCCAGACCTCGTGCGTGCCCTCGCCGGGCATGATCCGGCTCGCGCCGTGATCCTGCTCTCACACCAACCGCGAGCCATCTTCTCGGCCGCGAAGGCCGGGGTCGGGCTTGTGCTGTCCGGACACACGCATGGCGGGCAAATCTGGCCCTTTACCTACATGGTTCGCTTGCAGCAGCCGTTCCTTGAAGGGCTCCATCGCGTGGGCCAGACGCAACTCTACGTGAACCCAGGAACTGGATACTGGGGACCGCCCATGCGGCTGGGGACACGCGCCGAGATCACGCGGATTACGCTGGTTTCTGATCCCTCGTAAGCGCTGCTGCGCGCCCGGCCTGATTCGAACAGGCGACCCCCGGCTTCGTAGGCCGATGCTCTATCCAGTTGAGCTACGGGCGCAAACATTAACACTTTCAACCGATTAAGCTAAGTTGTGCTGGCGCGGTGTCTTGCTGCGTGGTTGCTATTCTGTAGCCATCTTGCACCGACGCGGGCGCCAGTGTTACCACGGTCCCCTTCGGCCGGGCAAGGTCTACCCGCACCATGTCGCGCGCCTTGGAGCTGAAGAAGTCGGGCGCCAGGTGGGCATAATGCTGCGTTGTGGACGTGCTGCTGTGCCCCATGTAGCGCGCCAGCTCTTCGAGGCTACCGCCAGCCATGGTCCACTGGCTCGCGTAGGTGTGCCGGGTGCACTGGTAAAGCGTCAGCTTGGGCAGGCCGCACTTCTTCAACGCTTCGGCCAGTGCCTTGTGGACGGTGTGGGGCCGCACGAAGCCGGGAAGCGTGCCCAGCTCGGGACGGCTGCCACGGTCTGCAACCGCTGGCCGGAACATCTGCCCCACGCCGCCCGTGCGCAGCTTCCACGCTTCCAACACGGGCGCCAAGTCCGTGGACAGCGGCACGATCCTGCTCTCCTTGTCCTTCAAGGGGCAGAGCTTGCCGTCTTGCATTTGTTGCCTGACGTGCACCTTCCGGCCTGCAAAGTCGATGTCCTTCCAGTCCATGCCCAGCAGCTCCCCCACCCTGGCGCCCGTCAGCGCTCCCAGGATGAAGATCACGTTGTGCGGTTCGGGCAGGGCCAAGTAGAGACGCCGGATGTCTTCCGCCCGTTCGAGGTAGGGCGTTGACCGCACGTCGTAGGTCGACTTGTAGAGTCGCCGCGTACTCCGTGGCAGCGTCGAAACCGGGTTCACTGCAACGTGGCCCTGCTCTTTCACGTCCTCGAAGAACGTGGACAGCAGGCGCACGCAATGGCCCACGGTCTGCGCGGCCAAGCCCTCGGACAACTTCGCTTCGATGTACCGCCGGAGCTTGCCGGCGTCCACGTCGGCGGGCCACAGCTTCCCGAAGGTCGGGGCCACGTGGTTTTTCCAGCGGCACACGTCGTCACTCGCTGCCCGGTGGGTCTTCGCCCTGCGTGCCGCCCAAGGTGCGAACAGTTCCTCGATGGTCGGCGCGTCGGTCGGGTCCGGTGGCAAGCCAGCCTTGCCGGTGGCGATGTCCGCCAGGATCTTGGCCAGCACCTTGCGGGCCGTGGTTTCGTCGGGGTAAGACTTCGCCCGTCGTCGGCCAGCCTCTCGCCACTGTATCCACCAACGCTGTCCGCGCTGCCACACGGTGCCGCTACCCCACACGCGCCGCTTTGGTTTACGCATGGTGCACCTTCCTTCCCGGGTCGTGGGTTCTCCGTGTCTTCTTGTCCATGTGTCTCCCTTCCTTCGTGGGCATCCTGCCCGGTAGGCGTCGGAGCGTTCCGGCACCTACCGCGCAAGACGCGCGGGGCGGCCTAGAACGCTTGGGTTCCGTTGGCTTCGTATGCTTCGAGCCAGCGGGTAAAGATGTCCTTCATCCGTTGGGAGACGTAGGTTCGATCGCTACCGCGGGGACTTTCTGCACCGATGCGCGCGGCGGTCGCGTCTAGGACTGTGCGAACATCTGACTCTTGGATGTGGGCTAGAAACTCAGTGAGTGTCATGTTTTCATAGGCCGCGTCGGTGTTTTGTCCCATGGTGCTTTCCTTTCGTGGCTGTGGGTGGCCTGACTCTCTCTGCGAACATCACGAGGGTGCGCGCCACCTGCCGGGCCGCTGCCCGCGTGAGCAGCGCTGGGCTCGGCGACACGGCCAGCAAGACGAAGCCACGCCGGCCGCGTCGGTCGTACTCACCGCCAACGGTCACGCGGCTGTGCGGGCTGCGGGACACCACCGTCAGACTCATGCGCGCGGCCTTCTGGCGGTCCTTGCCAGCTCTGCGACTTGTTCACGCGACGGCGGGCGCAAGCTGGCGGCATCGACAAGCACGCGCCGGCCCGCTCGACGTGTGCGGCATTCCCCGCGCTCGCCCATGCTGACGATGGTGCGGGGGTCTACGCCCATCAGCTCGGCCGCCTCTTTCAGCGACACGAACCGCGGCGGCAGGACGGCGCGAATCTCGGCCAACTCGGCGCGGACCGCGCGCAGTTCCGCTAGCACGGGCGCCAGGGCCACGGCCACGGCCTCGGTGATAGCGGCGTCGATGCTCATGGCTGCGCGTCCCCTTCCACGCGCCAAAGCGAGTCGGTTTTGAGCCTGGCAAAGCGCTGTAGGTTCTTGAGCGCCGCGGTCTGCACAGCAAGGTAAGGGTTAGGCATCGGCTGCCCCGTTCGTGGGTGAGCACAGACGGCGCCGTTCTCGCGGATGTTCGCCGTTGCCTCCTGCCACTGCTGGAAGGCTTCCGCGTACAGGTTGAGGTCGCCTAGCTTCGCCTTCGGATTCTCCGCGATCAGCGATGCGACGATTTCAGCGTGACTTATTTTGCCCATGTCTTCACCTTCCCAAACAGGTTGAGGGTCTCTTGTGAGAAGGCGCTGTGGACCTTCGATGCCCGGTAGGCTTGTTCTCCCGTCACCGCGTCGAGCAGGATCGGAAGGTCGTCTTCAATCGACTTCACCAGGTCGAAGTCCGGGCCACCTTCGGTCAGGTCGAATTGCTCGAAACGCGGGTTAAAATTGAGGTTCATCGAACCGCGCAGTAGGCACCGATAGCCGCTGGCGCTTTCCACAAGGGCGATCTTGGCGTGGTTGACCACGTACCGAACCGACTCGGGACCGAAGGTGCTTTTCCATTCTCGAATGATCCCGGCGTTCTTGTTTCTGGCGCCGTAGTCGATGACCAGCCGACCGGCGGTGATGCGTTCGTCTCGGCGTAGACGGGTCAACACTTCGATCTCGTACTCGGCAACGGTCCAGGTCCAGACGCTTACCGTCGACGGGCCGACGCAATCGAGGGTGTGCAGGATGGCGTCGATCATGCTCCATTGCCCGCGCGTGAGGGCGAACAAGGAAAGGCCGGGCATGATCGGGCCGATGGCCTCGGCGGCGGTCTTGAACGACTCGCACGCGACGGCGCGGCGGTGTGTTGGCGCGGATGCTTTCATGCGTTCACCTCGTCGTTCAACTTCTCCGCCGCCTCCTCGGTTGTGGGAATAATTGGATCAATTGATCCCTTTTCCGGCCGTCCCTGTTTCAGCGTCGCGATGTTCGCCACCACCATCGCCCGCTGGCTTTCGCTGTGCTCGGCTAGTTCGCGCTCATAGGCCGCGATGCCGATGTCACCGCGGGCGCTGGCGATGCGGATCGAAGTCATGTTCCCATCCTCCCGTCGAGCGCCGCCAGGGCCGCGTGGTAGCGGTCCACGAACACGGTCAGCTTGTGCATTCCCTCGGCTGGCGTGAGGGTGCCATCCGCCACCATGGCGACAAGCGTCTCGGCGCCCGTTGCCATCGCGATGTGGGCGCGCTGGTACAGCTCCAGCGCGGCTTGTGCGCGGTCTGCGTTCTCTGTTAGGGTCGGCATGTCGCGTGCTCCTCTTCCGTGGTGCGTGACCACGTGCCCGGCTGGAATCGTCGCCAGCGCGGGCACACTTTCGTTGTGGGGGTAGTAGGCGAGCGGCGCGGACTACTGGCGCGGCTTCGAGCGGTCAGCGATCCACTTGTTCAAGATGATCTTGATCGCTTCGCTGCGCGAGACGCGGGCACTCCCGGCGGGCTTCTCAGCGCTCATCCGCTCGGCTTCCTCGTCTAGCGATTTGATAAGCGCGGCCGATGCCTTGAAGCTCAAGGTCGTGTCTTCATCTGCCGGGCGAATCTTGGGGCGTCCCACTTCGGGGATTCTCGCGCGGTCCTTTGCGGTGGTCGACTTTTCCATGTTCATAGTTTTTATGATACCCTTCGGTGGTTACTTAGTCAAGAAGAAAACGACCGGCTCCCGTATCTTGGGCCGTTCCCGGTACAAATGGCCCGACTTTGGCCACGCTGCCCCGCTGGCCGTGTCTGTTCTCCGTCGGGAAACTGGCGGTAGCGCATCGGGTGGATAGGCCGCGCGCGGGCAGGACTGTAGCGCCGCTTACACTGTGAAACGGGCCGTTCTCCCTGGTACTGGACATCGTTCAAGGCTCCAAAGTCGCAGCCAGCGCGAGCTGGTGCGGTCGTTTCCCGACGGAGGGCGCGTCAAGTCGCCAATTGGCGGTTTGCTATCCATCGGCGTCCCCTGCGTGCTGGTGTTTGTCCTGGGTGGCGAGCCGTCGCGCGTGACCCCGGCCATGCCGGCGGGGGTTACGGATCACGTGTGGGTGATTGGGGAGACTGTGAATCTGCTGGGATGACCACTGGCGCTTGTGGCACAGGCGCCACCAGATTCAAGACGGGGCGCCCAACAAGAGCAGTGTATGCAATGGTCACGGCGGCAACGATGGCCATAACCATCGTCCACTTGGCGGTCACCTTAGCTGCGGCCGAATTCTCCTTGGCAAGCTTCAGTTGTTCGGCCACAAGGAGTTCCTGTGCCTTGTAGTTGGTTTCCAACAGACTGAAGAACCCAGCCACGCCACTCACCCAGAGCCCTTCTGAAGCGATCCTGCGCATGTTGTCTCGCCTCTTCCAGGTATCGCTACCGTAATACGTAAGGTCCTCGCACTCCTCAAAGGCAGCTTGGCACTCACGGTACTTGTCCAGCGCCTGCTTGAACCAGACGAGAGGATCGGGCTGTGGTTCCTGTCCCTGCGCAGCCATAGGCATCGCTGCATCCTCTCGCGGCTCGCGGGCGCGTCAAGTTTGGCTACCGAGAGCGCCCTTGGCACCGTGCGGGCCGTGCGCGCGTCGTACAGGTGAAGCGTGAGAACCATGACTAGGCCGCCTTGCCGCTCGCCCCGCGGCGGACAGCGCGGCTAATCTGTTTCCAGTAGGCAAGAACCGCTGTCCTGCTGTCGCCCGCCATCAACCGCAGGCTGGGCAGCTTGTCGCGTGGGACCGTTTCGAGTTCCATGATCTCGCGCTCGCCCTGGCTTTGCATCGCCAAAGCCTGGCGCCGTTCTGGCGGCAACCCTTCGAGTGCAAGCCCCGTGCACCACGCCGGATTTCTTGGCCACGCCTCGGCGTCGTCGTCAGCGCCGGCCAGCCTATCGGCCACCAGCTTTCGGAGGTCGGCCGCCAACCCTGCATCGCGAGACTCCACGGCCAGCGCCAAGCGTGCGGCGAATCGTTCCAACGAGTTGAGGAGCGCCCATTCGCCAGCATGGCATTTCTGGCGCTCGACTTCTTCATTGAGTCGCTGGGCTTGCACGTCGGCGATCGCCCTGGCTTCCGCCGCGCGCTTGGCGGTTTCGGCCTTTTGATACTCGTCGTATCGTCGCCGTCGGTCGGTCAACTCGGCCTCCGGGTTGAGCGGGCCTTGCAGCAACTCCAGTCCCTTCGCAATCGTGAACCCGCAAACGGTGAACTGTGGCGGGCCGTTTGGTGACGGGTGCCAGGGCTGCCCGATGATCGCGTCGGCGGGAATTTCGAGCGCCAGCACGTAGGCCGAACCATCCCGCATGATGCCGAGTCGGCGCTGCATTGATGGCTGCGCGGCGGTTTTCTTGCCGATGATTTCGGTCAGCGCCGCAAGCGCCGCGGGCAGCTCCTCGTCAGTGACCTGGCGCCACGTGCTTTGCATGAGCACGTGCTTCTCGACTTCCAGGTGAATCTGCATCGCGGTCGGCGGGGTCGGCTTGTCTTTCTTGAACATGGTCGTTACAGCCTTTCCGGCGTGCCGCTGGTGGTGTTGGCGTCTGGCTTGCTCGCGTCCTGCGCTTGGCGGTCGCCTACTCGTTCAATCGCCGGTTCAATGGGGCCGTCGCCACCTTCGCCGACTCTCTCGCGCGGCTGGCTTCGCCAGTCGGTCGCTGCGGCCGTGCTGGCTGCGCGAGTCGCCTGGTAAGCGGCATCGAATCCGCGTTGCTCGGCCCGCTCTAGTGCGGCGTCGGCCGCGGTGCTCTTTCTCTCAAGGTCCGGCGCAAAATCCTGGTTGCCGGCCAGTCGCTCACAATGTTTGACGGCCCCGATGACGCCGGCAAGATTGCCCGCCCGCGCGTGAGAGACGATGGCCCGGTGCCAAGACTGAATTGCAGCCGGGTTTTGCCCAGCGGCTTCAAGTGCTCTGGCGCTGGCCTCGTGCTCGGCAAAGCCAAGGTGACTCTTGTCGGCGGGGTCCTCGGTCGTGGTGCCGGTCGGAACGTCGGTTACGAAGTGTCTGGTCATTGCTGGTTTCCTTTGCTGTGGGTTAGTAGTGGCGGAAGGGGTCATCTTCGGTTTCGGGAACAATTGCGGGCGCGGCTGCCAGCTCGGGCGGTGGGTTGGCGGGGTCGTAGTGCACGATCGAACAGGTCAGCGCCGGCCGCGTGGTGAACTGCCCGGCGGGCGCGTCGGCTGGCTCGCGTCCGTTCCGCGGCAGGAAGGCTGTCACGTGCGGCCGGGCGGCCAGCTCACGACGGGCCGCGAGTAGGGCGCCGATCTTGGTCTTCAATCCCTCAAGTGATCTCATGTTCGGTCCCTTTCCAGGTCGCGCCGTTGGAGCTCCGCCACTTCGTCGATCAGCTTCCGTGCCTCCGGTGACAGCGCTTCCGAGTCGCCGCCGGGCGCTTCCGCCTCAGCGAGCAACCGATCCACCTCGCGGCGCCACTCCTCACTGGTGCGCAACGGTTCCGACGATGGCCCGGCCGCGCGGGCGCGATGGGTGGCCAGTAGCTCGGCGAGTTTCGTTTTCAGTCCTTCGAGTGAACGCATGGTTAGAATCCCTTTCTGGTGGTGAAGGTCGACGGCTCAGCGAGCGCGGCTTTCAGCTCTGCGATCTGCCGCTCGATTTCGGCAAGGTCGGTCAGCCGCGTGACGTTCTCGACGACGGCGCGGGCCGCGCTCACGCGCGCGGATTCCGCCGCTTCTGTGCCGTCGCTCATGTCCACAAGCGCCCGGCTGGCGCGCGCGAAACCGCTCGACAAAATCGCGCGGCCTACTGATACGTTCTCCGACAGACGCGCGCGGATCGCCTCGTCAACCTGGGGTCGGCTTCGCCACCTGCGACCTGTGCGCGCGCAGATGCCGAGCGGTCCGCATACCTCGTCGAGAGTCTTGCCAGCCGCCACGCCTTCGACAAAAAGGGCCTCTCGCGCGTCCAGGCCGTCAGGTGGCTCGCCGTCGTCTGCGTGTCCCTTGGTGTCCACGATGCGCAGGCTTGGCTTCGTGTCGGTCCCGTCGGCGGGCGGCTTTGGTGGGCGACGCTTAGCGGACATCATTCACCTCGAATTAGGTTCCCGCCCTCGGGGCGTGCCAAACCGCAGGAAAGGGGCTGCGGCGGACGAGCGGCAGGAGTACCGCCGACACGCCCGAGGGCAGGGAAATAGATCCGCTCCGACCGGCCGAGCACGCGGGGCACACGGAAACCCGCGATTGCGGCCAGAAGCCGCCAGCGGACGAAGAAACACCGTCGACAGGTCGGAGCGGAAATCTTGAAGTCATGGGCGCGCGCCTCGGTGCGGCTGCATCCACAGCGATAACTGCGCCGCCTGACTCTTGGTGGGCGGCATGGCCGGCGACTCTTGAACCCGGCGAATCTCGGCCGCGCAATCGGCGCAGTAGAGCGCGCCATTCGAGAACACAGCTTCAACCCATGCGGTCGTGCCGCAGGTGGCGCACGGCTCGCGGTTCGCGGTCGCGGTGCTGGTCATGGCGTCGCCCTTCCCGGGGGCACGCTAGCGAGCGCCGCGCACGCATCCAACACGGCCGCTTCCCACGTTCTCAGCGCCACCTGGAACGCGTCGCCCGTGGCTTCCGGCGTGTTCTCAAACACGTTGGCCGCCTGGTGTGCCGCCAGCTCCAAGCGGTCGACGTTCGCCGCCAGCTCGGGGTAAGCGGTCACCAGCTCGGGCCGTGCGGCGTCCAGACCGGAGGGGTAGGCGCGCTCAATCCAAGCTCGGGCGCTTCGCCATGATGCGTCCACAAAAACGCGCCGATGGGGATACTTGGCCACACTATGGCCAGCCACACCGCGCGGGGAAGGTGGGCTCACCGTCGGCACAGCGGCGGGTAGCGCGTTGGCTTGCGTAGCCGGGAAGGGGCAATTCTCACGCATGGGCGCGGCCTTTCGCTGGGGTGCCGATGGGCGCGGGCCGGAGACAGCGCGGGCAGTATCTCAGCGCGGGATCGTAGTCCACGCCAACGAGCACCACGGCGCGCCGGCCGCAGTCGCTGCAGGTATCACCCGTGACTGCCTCGATGGCCTCCCGCCAGACCGCTTCCCATGTCGCCAGCGCGGCCAGGAACGGCGCGGCGTCGGGTGCGTCGCCTGACTGGTAGGCGAGCCCGGCCGCGTCCGCCGCCTGTTCTGCCGTGTTGATGGCGCTCGCCAAGGCGGGGTGCTCCCTGGCGATGCTGGGCCACAGGTCGCCGATCATGCTGTCCGGGTACAGGGCACCAAGGCGCGTGAAGGCTTGGCTGTAGAACACGCGCACCTCGGCGACACGGCCAGCTCGCAGCAGGCTCGCCAGTTCCTTCTTGTGCTCGCGAATCGACTCGCGCAGTTCATCTCTCACGGCCTTGGGACCGTCCACCCGTACACCGTCACCAGCAGGTGAGAGACGCAGACCACGGGACGCGCAAAGGGTGATGATGGACGCGGCGGTCACGAGATCACCTCGGGGTCTTCGTCCGTCAGGGAAGGCCGCAAAGCAGGGGGGGCCTCTACGTCATTGCGTCCTTGCGGTGTTGCGGTGTTGCATCCTTCCTCATCTAAGTAGTTATTATTATTTAAGGGAACAACGCACGGTGTGCTAAGGGCGCAAGGATGCAAGGCCGCAGTGGTGGTAGGGGGGAGGGTCCACCACCAGGCGCCGTCGAGTTTCTGACTCTTCACGTCCAAGGCTTTCTTTGCCGCCTGGACGGTGCGCCAGCCGAGGTGTTTTTCCTTTGCTAGCGCTTCGATTTCCTTCTGCCGGCGCGGGCCAGCGGATAGCGCCTCTTGGAGTAGCACGGCCGCGTCGGCGCCCTTGTCCTGGCGCCCGGACGCGCGGGCCAGATCGTCCGCCGAGGTCGCGCACGTGTCGCCCCATTCGATGCGTGGGACGCCGCCTTCCTCTACGATCTTAAACGCCCGGGACGGTGGCTTGCGGGAAAGGTTGGACTTCACACAGGCGATGATTCGGCCGTCGGGATCCTCCTCGGCCTGGCCGAGCATGGCTTCGTGACGAACGATTCCTGTGAAGCCGATTGATCCGCCGCCCTTGGCCAGTGCGGAAACGCCCTGTAGCTTGTTGCAGTGGCGAATCCAAAGCATTGCGCAGTTGTGCGCGCGGGCAACGGTGACACCGTCGCGGAGCGCCTTGCGCACGTCGCTGTCATTGTTGGACGACAGGTCACGAGAGAAGAACGCTTGGATCGGATCGACGATCACCAGCTCCGCTTTCCAGTGCGCGATTTCTGCGGCGATGTCCGCCCAAGATTCGGGCAGTGTGATTTCAGAGGTGGCAAAATCGAGCGCATGGACCCTCGACAGATCCGCCCCAGCGGCACGCAGCCGCGGAACAATCGACTTGGCGAGGTCATCTTCGTAGTTGATCAAGAGAACGTGGGCGGGCTCTCGCACAAACGCATTTCCCGGCAACCGTCGCCCACTGGAAACGTGAGCCACAATGTCGAGTGCCAGCAAAGTCTTTCCGATTCCAGGGTCAGCACTCCATAGCGTCGCCACCGCCAGCGCTAGCTGCTGCTGCCAGAGCCATGTGATCGGTTCTTCTGGGATGGCGTCCGTTGACCTAAACGTCAACTTTGCCGGCGTCTCAGTCGGCGCTGCGCTCGTTTGTCCTGGCGCCACAGTGGACGCGGGCGCCGTCTTGGTGGTGGTGGACCTGGGCCGATCCTTCCTGGGTGCGCTTCGTGGCTCTTTCAATCCCGCAGACCAGCCGGATTCGATGGAGGCACGGGTCTTTCTTTCGCCGTCGTCTCTGACCAGTCCGTTCGCTACGCACGCCGCGAAGATTTCCTCGCGAACGTCCGGGAGCTCGCCGCCGGCGTGAAGTTGCGCCAGGTTGAAAGACACTTTGTTGGCCATGCGGTTGCGCGTAGTCACTGGCGCGGTTCGCAGCGTTTCGAGTTCATCGGCCCGGCCTTTGTTCCCCCAAGGCGTGCCGCCCGTCGTACATGGCTTGAAAGCCGCTGGGGCAGTGGCCACCGGCGCCGCGAGCTTCATCATGCGAGCGAGCCACGCCGCGGGCAATTCCGCGGGCATCCGGTCTAGTGGCGAGAGAACCCAGCGCCACCCGGTGCCGGTTTCTGACCAGACGCTCGGCCACACGCAAATATAGGCGCGGTGCCGGAGGTCAACACCTGGCCCGAGATTGCCCCGAAACTCAATACCGGCAGGCGCCGCAAATATCAGGTGCGTGCCACCCCTTGCAGTTACCGCCTCAACTGTCTGAGGCAGCGGTCCCAATTCGGCCGTGAGCGCCGCCATAGTCGCGCGGCCGTCGATGCCGCCGCCATGGTCTACGTCGATGTCGATGGCGACCACGCCGGACGCCGCACAGTTGAATGCGAGGTTGCCCCGCGGGTTGGTGGCAAGGAACTGTTTGAGTTTCTCCGGCTCCGCGGTCGCGTCGTCCAGTCCGCGGCTTCCCTTGGGCGGAATCTTCGAGCCCTCCGCAAGCACCAGCACGTGATACCCGCGCGCGGTGTAGTCCAGGCCCGCGGTCATTATGGGCGAGGACGTGTCGGTCATGTTCCAGTCCTTGCAGCCCTGGCCATTTGAGCCACGTCCGCCGGGTCCGCTGGCCGCAGCGCGCTCGACGGGATGCGGATCGTGGTTCCCACCACGATGTGCGGCAGGCTCTCATCGGCCACGCGACGGCGGATCGTGCACGTCGACAATCCCGCCCGCTTCGCAAATTCGCGGACTGACAGCAGCTCGGGCGCTTGCGCGGCGGGCGCGTGCAATGCCGCCAACTGCGCGGCCAGTTCGGCGCGGACGACTCGCTGAATTTCCGGTATGAGTTGCGCAACTACGGCGCCGGCTATGACAGCTTCGATGCTGCCGGCTTCGCCTGTCATCGCTGCGGCTCCAGCGGCGCAACCGCCTCGCGCACAACTTCAGCAAGGGCGGCGTCGAGCGTCACGGCGTCGGCTCCGATTGCGCGGCCAGGCCGGCGCGGATCTGCAAGACGCTGCCGGGCCGGAGGGGCTCCTCACCCTTTAGCGCCCGGTAAATCGTATTGCGCGCCAGTCCCAGCACCTGGGCCGCAAAGCGGTGTTTGCAACTCGCGAGGTAGGAGCGGAGCGCTGCTTTCTCAGTCGCGGTCAGACTGGGATGTAGTTCGAGCATCTCGGTTCTGTTGTGAACCGAATAGATGCAACAGACAATCGCTACAGTGGTTTGCGCTGTCGAAACGCGGACAAGGCTAGCCCTTGGTCATTTTCGGTCGCTCCAACTGGCGGCGCACCTTGCGAATCGCGGTAGTGATCGAGAGTTTCGGGTATCGCTCGCGCGCGGTGAGAACAATGCACTTCGGCCGGCTTTTGTTTCCCGCCGCGTGCTTGTCGAATATCGCCTGTGTCTTGCGGCGCTCCTCCTCGGCTTTGGCCTTCGTCTTGACCGTGCCCCCATGGATTTTCAGGCGAAGGGCGAGATTGTCGTAATTGAGTTGCAGAACTGCGAGGCGCTGCTCTGGGGTGTTGCCCTGTGTGATAATCGCGCCCTCACACAGAGGCGGGGCCGGGTGGGGTTTCGCCGAGCCGTCGGGGTTCACGTTGTAGTCCTGAAAGTCGGCCGGGTCATGGTAAACAACCATCTGACCCGGTGCCGGGTGGGGCGAAGCCGCGTTGTAGTCAAGAAAGGCGGCCGGGCCGAGTACTTCACTGGGGGACTCGTCCAAACACTCCAGGATCGCGGCCTCGTTCGCATGGATGGCCGCAGCCAGCTTCGGCGGTAGCTTGCCCCTCACAACGAGTTTGCCGCCTTCGGAAGATACCGCGGCGCCCTTCACGTGGTTCGCTCTGTCGAGTAGTTTCGCGATCCGCCATGACTCGCTGGGATTCGTTTGCGCGGCCTTCGCGTCGTCCTGGCCATCCTGTGCCGCCCGGGCCGCTCCACTGCTTGCCTGCGGCCCGTTCTCGCCGTCCCTGGCCTCGCTGCCCACCGGGGGCGGCTTCGCCTCACTGGCTGTCTTGCGTTCCCGCAGCGCTGGCAGGGGCTTACCAGGGTGCTCCGCGTTCCACTTGTCGCGCACCTGTCGGATCGCTTCGTCGGAAGTCGGCATAGGCGTGGCGGGCTTCGGGTGGGCCTTCAGGTGCTCGGCTATGGCTTGCGTTTGCTGCTCGGGTGTCAGCCTGAGCGCGGCTGGCCTCGGGCGGGCAACCGGCCAAGCGCTCGCCCCTCGCTTCTGCGTGCCCCTGGCCGCGTCCTTGGCCCCCTTCCCCATCCGGGCCGCAAACCCGCGTGCTGCGAAGGCTCGCTTCGTCGGTGCGGCCCGCGCGCCCGGGGCGGGCCTCGGCGCCTGCGCTGGCGGGGCGTTCGCGCCGTCCGGGGCATCCTTGCCCACCTGCCCGTCAATCGCCCGTCCTTCGTTGGCTGGCTTCGCCTGGCGCTGCTTTTTCGGGCTTGTCACGGTTGCACTTCCCTGGTCTGCACTCCCACCCGAAAGGTCCGCGGGCTGGGCCGGGGGAAGTGCTACCCGGCCCGTCAGCCGGTGATCAAGCCGACTGACTGCCCACGGATTGTTAGTCTAACTCGACTGTTGCCATTCTGTTGCTGTTTGTTCCTAAAACCTGCCCAATCGCCCTTGCGCAGCCGTTCGCGCCCACTGTGGCCGCACACAACTGAACCCCCTTGTTTTGCGGAGGATAGCGCATTTTTGCCAACAATTGCGCACAATTACCCGTGGGCTTCGTAGGCCGATGCTCTATCCAGTTGAGCTACGGGCGCAATGTGGTCGAGGGCGAATGTATGCCGCGCAGCCAGGCCACAAGTCAAGCGATGATCCGGACCGACCACACATAGTTGGATACCGTCACCCGCGGCCCATGGTCCGAGCGACGGGTGAACTGAGGCAGGCTCATTGCCAGCGCTAGCGGCGCCGACGGCGACGCACAACCAGAGCCATTCCCACGCCTGCCAGGGTGAAGCCCAGCGGGATGGTCGCCCGGCCAGATGGTGCATAGCCGCACCCTCCCGCAGACCCACCTTGCTTGGCGGTGCCGCTGCTTGGCGAGCCGCCATTTCCACCCTGCGCACCCGAGCCGCCGCCCGTGCTCGCGCTGGTTCCAGACCCCGTGCGTCCGCCACCGCCGGTTACGCCACTGCTGCCTTGGCTTCCGCCGGCAGTAGTCCCAGTGCTTCCACCAACGGGCGTTCCAGTGCTTCCGCCACCGGGTGTTCCAGTGCTCCCGCCGCCGGGTGTTCCAGTGCTCCCGCCGGCAGGCATTCCAGTGCTTCCGCCAACAGGCGTCCCGGTGCTTCCGCCAACAGGCGTTCCAGTGCTTCCGCCAACAGGCGTCCCGGTGCTTCCGCCGCGAGCCGTGCTCCCGCCAGCAGCCGAGCTCCCGCCAACAGGCGTCCCGGTGCTTCCGCCGCGAGCCGAGCTCCCGCCAGCAGCCGAGCTCCCGCCAGCAGCCGAGCTCCCGCCAGCAGCCGAGCTCCCGCCAGCAGCCGAGCTCCCGCCGCTCCCGCCAGCGCCCGTGCTCCCGCCTGTTCCAGTGCTGCCGCCAGTCGGGGTCGTCCCGGTCTCGTAGAAGGATACCGTCCCCGTGTCTCCAGCCGCTGCCGCCCAGCCACGACGATCCCACGCCACAAGTGCCAGCAGATGTTGTGCGTAGAATCCCTGGCCATTGTCACTCGTGTCGGGCTCCGTCCACTTGGCCGCGGGTACCAAGACCGAGGTCACGTGCGCGTCGTCATTTTCCACGATACCCAGCGCAGCCGCGCAGGCTGCGGACACGAACACGTCGCCGGTCAGCCCAGCCGTGACCGCGGCCTCGTAGTTGCTGACGTCGGCCGCGGTGCCGAAGAGGAGCAGCGCCGCCTTGGCGATGGTGGCCAAGTCACCGGTCCCGCCGGCCTTTCCCGTGAGGAAGGTGCGCGCCCCCGGATCATCGCCCAGGTAGCCGAGCATCATCATGGCAAAGCCCGCGAAACCGGTGTTCGCGTCACCGGCCCCACATTGCAGCGCCAGCCGCAAAGTGGCGAGACGGGTGGCCCCGAGGGAACTCTTCCGCACGGCGAGTTCCAGAGATCCCCACAGGTGAGCGTAGTCATACTTGGTTCCCGAACCTGTGCCCAGGGTCCGCGTCGCCGCGGTGCAGTTGATGGCAGTACCGGTACACGCAGCCGCAGTGACCGCGTCGCTGTTCTGGTTCCACGAACCGCGTCCCGCGCAGTAGTACGTCATCAAGCTATTCAATCCGGTGTCGATGTCGATGAAATCCGCCTCAGGGGCGTACTGGAGCGCCCGCGCTTGGTCCATTTCACCGGTGCAAGTTCCCCCGTTGGCTGTTCCGGGGTCGACGGCAGGGCTGAGACCCGGCGGGGTACCCGTAGGGACGAGCGTCCCGTCTGTCTTCTTCACCATCACCGCGTTTGCACCCTTGGTGGGGTAGCAGGCGGTTTCGCCAGAATTGCCAAAACTGACGAAGAAGCTGATGTTCTCGATCGGGACCGACCCACCCGCGGTTCCTGTGACTGCCAGGGCGTACTGCGCCCTCTCGCCAGGATGCAACGTGGTCCCGGAAATCTTCCCCGTCTGCCGGGTTGCCGCGATCGCGGTGTTGCCAATCTTGGCCGTCAGCACAAAATTGATGAGCGCAAAGCCCATGTTGTTCTGGACCGTGATGTTCATCGTCGCCGTGCCCGACGATGAGAGAGTGACGGTGTCTGTCGCGGGCCGAACCACGATGTCGTAGCTCCCCGCCCAGAGATCGTCGCAAAAGTGAGCCCGGGCCTGCAGCGGCAGCAGGGAAATCGTCAAGAACGCTCCGAGCAGAACCTTTGTACGCATGCTCATACCCAAAACTCCTTCAAAGGGGGTGTCTCTCTGGTCATCGCGTCCAATTCACATCTCGCTAGGGCGGTCGATGTCAGGTAAGGTTGACATTACTGTAGTGCGAATCCACGCAAAAGCCGGCTCATTTATCTTCCTAGTCGCACTTTTCTTCCTACATGGGATCACATCAGGGCACGCAACCACGGCAGACGGCGCAGCCCCTGCTTCAGCTTTGACACAAGCCGCGGCTGCGGGACGCCTCGACGCTGTGCGCGCCCTGCTGGCAGGGGGTGCGCCCGTCGACAGCAAGGCCGAATCAGACTGGACCGCCCTGCATTTCGCTGCTACGGGCGGGTGGACCAACGTTGCAGCCCTGCTGCTAGACCGGGGCGCTGATCCCAACGCCCGTGCGCGTTTTGGCATGACGCCACTCCACTGGGCCGCGATGAGAGGGCGCGCGGAGGTCGCGGGTCTGCTCACTCGTCGCGGGGCTCGCACCGACGCGCGCAACGCCTACGGAATGACCCCCTTGCACATGGCCGGCGACGACAAGGTCGTTGCCGTGCTGGTCACCGCCGGCGCAGACGTCAACGTCCTCGACGATCGGGGCAGGACGCCGCTTCACACGGCCCGACAGGGCAGCGTGGCAAAGGCGCTGATCGATCGCCGCGCGGATATCCGCATCCGTACGCCCCAAGGGCGCACGGCCATGGAGATCGCGGCGGTGGACACCACGGAAAAAGTGGGACTCGCGGTTCAGGGTCCCATGCTGGCCCGTCTGCGCGGGCTCATCGCGCAGGCCCGGGTCACGCTGATGAACACCTCGACACGGCCGATGGACGACTTCGTTCTCTCCGCACACAGCCCGGCATGCAGCATAAACGTCACGCCGGCGCAGTTGCCCAGCTTGCAGCCCGGCGAGTTGGCGGACTTCATCCTGACGTTCGTCCGGTCAACCGATGCGTCCGAGGGACAGCATCCCATCTTTCTCTCGACCTCGGTGGCCGGCACGCACCTGGTAGACTTCGACTTCAGAATCAACAACGAAAAACGCGCGATCCCCGAGGACAGCGGCATGATCCAGCTTGCCAAGGGGAGCCTGAGGCGGGCACCTTCGCGGCTGCACTACCTGGCCTATCTCGCCGTTCCCCTGCTCGTGCTCGCGGCCTGGTTCGTCGTCCTGCGAAAGCGAAGAAAGTCCGCTACCGAGTTGGAGTAATCCGCCGCTGCCGCCGTCGCTCGCGGGCAGTGAGCCCGACGGTGAGCGCCAGGAACGGAATCAGCACCAAGGGGAAGGACAGCCAGAACCAGAGGTTGGAGCGAAGCACAGGCGCCGCGCGCTCGGCCTCGCCGAGCGGCAGGGCGCGCAGGGTGCCGTCGTAGCTGCCCACAAAGGCCATCCACCGGTCGAGGATGCGTCCGGCCACCGGCGACGACCAGTTGCTGTCATCCATCCCGGCGACGTTCCACAGCGGCCGGCCGGTGAAGGCGGAGAAGAGCGTCTCGCCGGTCTTCAGCGCGGCAGCGTGCAACATGTGGTCCCATCCCAGGACGAGGACCATCGCTTCTCCGCTTGAATCCACCAGAGCAGGCGACGAATACAGGCCGCCGCGGGCAGCCAAGCGCCAGATGGGCGAGCCATTGGAGGCATCGAGGGCGTGCAAGGAGCGATCGTAGGAACCGACGAACGCGCGCGCCGAGCCCCCCTCGACCAGAATGGCTGGCGAACCGGTGATGCGATCGCCGGTCTTGTAGTTCCAGCGCTCGGCGCCAGTGACCGCGTCGAGGCCACGGACCGTGCCGTACTTGGAACCCGTCACCACCAGCGGCCCGGACGACGAAACGAAGAACGCAGGCGGGCTGCGAACCGCGTCGAGTTCGGTCTTCTTCCATTGCACAGCACCGGTCGCGGCGTCCACGGCGTAGACATTGCCATTGGCCGAGCCGAGAAAGAGCTGCCCGTGGCCGGCGGTGCGCACGAAGATTGGGGCGCTGAGATCATTGTCACCCAGTTCCTGACGCCAAAGCGGCTTGCCCTCGGCCAGGGTGAGGGCCAGCACGCCGCTCTTCTGCAGACTGTTGGCCAGGGAGCGATCCCAAACCCAGTAGGCCACGAAGACCGCGTTGTCGCTGTCCCCGGTTCCGCCCACGCAGGGCGCGGCCAGCCGGGCGCCGCCCAGGGTGGGTCGGTAGTCCTCGACCGAATGGACCCAGGCTTGCCGGCCGGTGGCGGCATCGATGGCGTAGACTAGGCGATCGGTCGAGGCCGCAACCAAAAGCGTTCGGTTGCCCTCGCGGAAGAACACGGGCGCGGCGTACACCGGCCCGCCGGTGGTGAAGGTCCACAGCCGCTCGCCTGTGGCCGCGTCGAGCGCGTACAGGGTGTGGTCGTAGTTGCCCACGGCCAGTAAGGCCCGTCCCTCGACCGAGGCCAAGGCAGGCGACGACCACACGGTCATGCCCGGCTCGTAGCCCCACACGCGGCCGCTGCCGTCGAAGCTCCACGCGCGAGGCGGCTCGCTCGCCGGCGCGTCCAGTTCAATGGCTGCGGTGTTTTGGGCGTCACACCGGCTCTGCGACCACAGCGAGCAAGCCTGCACTCGCCGCGCAGCGAGCGACAGGACGACGGCGAGGACGGCCCCACTCATGACCACGAGTGATGGTTGCCCGAGCCTACCGGCACTCCTCACGCGCGATCCTCCGCCTTCTTCGCTGGAAGTGCGGACGTCTCACCTTGCTGGCTCCACATGTCGACCACGCGCAGGCCGCCATTGGGACAATGATCCACACACGAATAGCAGAACTGGCATTGATCCAGGCGAACCACTCCATTCTTGATCGCAGCCACATCGCAGGTCGTGTTGCACACGCCGCATTCCGTGCAACGGGCCGGCGCTTTCTGGATGTGCAGACGCGAAAAGCGATGAAGAAAGCCCGTCAGGTAGCCCCAGGGACACAGATACCGGCACCAGGGACGCAGAACGAAGATTGCCGACACCAGGATCACCAGGGTGGTGAGCGCGGACGCCTTGTCATCGCGCGCGGTGAAGGCGAAATGCACCGGCGAGGTCACCACCAAGTGCGACACCGCCGTAAGAAAAATGGCCGCCAGGCTGAAAAGGCGCAGCTTGCGCGAGGGCTGATCGTCGACGACGCCGGCGAGCACCACGTAGCAAAGCAGGATCAGCATGGCCGCCCAGTGCACACTCGAGTCCTCGACCAACAACTCCTTCTTTGACCCAACCCAAATCAGCAGCACGAGAAAACCCGCCACTAACACGGTCAGACCAATCAGCTTTCCGCGGGTGAGTCGTTCCTGGCGACGGAGAAACCGTTTGCGCAGCCAGCCCGCGAGATCCTGCACGGCACCAGTGGGGCAGATCCAGCCGCAGAAGACCGGTCCGTGCAGCAGAGTGACCGAGATGATCACGACCGGCAGGGCCAGCCAGTAGAACGACTCGGAGTAGGCCGAACCGAGCAAGGTCATCCCGTAGAGGCCGTTGCGAATCATTCCGAAGACGCCCAGGCACGAGTACACGACGTAGAAGAAGACGAAGAAGGATCCTGCCTGCACAATCCTGCGGACAAACTGGCGTCGGCGCTGGACGCCGCTAATGGCGATCACGACGAGAAAGAGAAAGATGAGCGACGCCATCTCCACGCTGGTCCCGTCCAGCGATAGGAAAGGGACATCGAAGATCTTGCCAAGCGGGGAACGTTCAGGCTGCATGGTGCTGCGAAAGGGCTGGCGTCACGAAGCGATCGAGTGACAGCAAGTCTGACACGCCCGGGCCGTGTCGGTACCCTCGCGTATAGTTATCCCTCGCCTTTTTCGTCGAGCGGTTCGCAGACAGAACACCCCGGCTCGTCAAGGCAGGCCGCGGCGCAAGGCGGCCGGGAAAGCGCCGACGACGGGGCCAGCCCGAGGAAGTGCGCGACGAAGGGACAGCGCGGCTTCTCGCGCAATTCAGCCAGCGTGCCGGCCTGGACGAGGCGTCCACCCAGCATCACTGCCAAAAAATCGCCCAGCGACGCCGCCTCGTCACGGCTGTGGGTCACGTGCAGCGTGGTGAGATTAAGTTCCTTGTGCCAGTGGGCCAGCTCGTTCTGCAGTTCCAGCCTCGAGTTGTGGTCGAGTGAACTCAGCGGCTCATCCAGCAAGAGAAGCACCGGCCGCACGGCCAGCGCGCGCGCGATGGCCACCCGTTGCGCCTCGCCGCCGCTCAGGGTGGCGACCGGCCGGGGGAGAACCGCGGCCAAACCCAGACGTTCGATCAACTCGTCGACGGTGCGACGGGCTTCGACTTCGGGCACCCGGCGGGCGCGCAGGCCGTATTCGATGTTGCTGCGCACAGAAAGGTGCGGGAACAGCGCCGCCTGCTGGAACACGAGACCGATGTTCCGCTGCTCGGGCGCCTGCGCCGTGACGTCGCGACCGTCCACCAAGATCCGACCGGCCGACGGCTGAAAAAATCCGGCAATGGTCTGCAGCAGCACCGACTTGCCGCAGCCGCTGGGGCCGAGCAGCACCCAGTACTCCCCCTTTCCGATGCGCAGGGACACGTCGTCGAGGGCGAAATCGCCGAAGCGGCAACCGAGGTGCTGGACTTCGATCACGGTCGGCGCTCCTGGCGTGGCCGTGGCCGCCGTAGGGCAAAGGGCATCAGGGTCTGCCCGAATTGCAACATGACGAATACCCACAGGCAGATCACCAGCAGCAGCACGGCAATGGGCCGGCTCTCCGAGACGCCCGCGCGCAAAAACTCCGTGTGCACCAGCACCGGCGCGGTGACCGGCGAGCTGGCGAACAGAACGATGCAGCCGAACTCGCTGATGGCGCGCGCCCAGGCCAGGGTGGCGCCGACCAGGATCCCGCGCGAGGCCAGGGGCAGCGAGATGCGCCAGAAGGTCGCGGCCGACGAGGCGCCCAGGCTGCGCGAGGCCAGTTCCAGGCGCAGAGGCACCGATTCAAAGGCCGTCATGGTCGTCTTGATGAGGAAGGGCGAGGCCACGAAGACCTGGGCTATGACCACGCCCGCGAGCGATCCCGAGATGGGCAAGTGCCAGGATTCCAGCACCTCGCCCAAGATGCTGCCTGGGCCGAGCAGCACGATGAGCGCCACCCCGGCCACTGACTGCGGCACCAGGATGGGCACGTCCACCAGCGACTCCACCCAGCGCTTGCCCGGGAAGTCCACGCGCGCCAGGGCGTAGGCGAGCGGAATGCCCCACAGCCCCACCAGCAGCGTGGCCAGGGTGGACGACGCCAGGCTCATCCACAGGGCGTCGCGCACCTCGGGACGGACGAAGGTGCGCCACAGCGTCTGCAAAGAGTCCTCGGTCGCCAGATGGATGAGCGGGAACAGCACGATGCCGAAGGCCACCAGACCGCCGCCCAGACAGAGACGGACGAAGCGCGAGGTAACCCGGCGCACGCGCCACAGGGTGCTGTAGATGAGGGCGAGTGGAATGAAAGTCTCGAAGGCATAGGGCTGCAGGAGCACGAACGACAGCACGAAGATGGCGAAGAACCCGAGCAAGACCGGCGAGGCGAACAGGCTGGCGTAAGCCACCACCAGCAGAATGAAGAGCGGCGTCTTGCCGAGCAGGACCAGCACGAGCAGGAAGAGAACGAAGTAGCCGACCAGGAAAAGCCCCACCGTGCGCGCCGAGCGTCGGGCCAGGGTCGCGGCCGCCGCGTGAAACACGAAGAGGTTGGTGAAGAACAGCACCGCGTTCATGGGCAGCGAGAAGGGCGGATCGGGCAGCAAACCCAACCCGACGTGGATCGCCGCCAGCGCCACGATGGCGGCCGCGATCTGTTTGGCTGCCAACTTCAAGGTTTGGGCACCACGAGGGATCTCAGCTCCTCGGGAAGCGCAGTGCAGGGACTGCACCATGCCGGCTTGGCCGGACGGAAGCCGCGTCTCTGCAGGAGGCGCTGACCGCCCTCGCCCAGCAACATGGCGACGAAAGCGCGCGCCTCGGCGGCGTGAGGGGCGCCCGCGGGAATGGTGAGACCATATGTGATCGGCCCGCCGGTGATGCGCGTCTTGCCTTCGCCCTGCTTCATGCGAACCTCGACGCTGGCGCTGGCATAGTGCTCGGCCAGTTCGGGCTGCGACAGATTCTGGTCCGCTGGCAGTGCGGTGATCTTCAGGTGATGATCCTCGGCCGTGGAACGGAACAAGAACGCATAGTCGACAGCGCGGGCTTCCAGGAGGGTCAGCAGCTCGGCCTCGTCGTGGGTCACCTGTTCCTTCGCGCATTGGCCGACAAGCCGGGCCGACAAGTTCACGCCGGCGTCGCCATAGCTTCCCGAGTTCTCGGCAAGCTGCCAGACCAGGAGCGTGTTGTACCCCACCGGTGCAGTGTCAGGATTGGCCCGGCCCAGGCGCACCCCCGGCCGGGTCAGAACGCTCGGCCAATTCTGGGTCGTCACCTCGTCGGTAAACTTGCTGTGGTCCTTGTGGGCCAGCACGATCTCGTTGGTCGCAAACACGACGTTCCAGCTCGCGTGCCGCGGAATCATCATCTTGTCGATGATCCCGGCGTCCGCGACTGCGACGATGTCAGCGCGCATGCCCAGCTCGACCACCTTGCGCGCGGCAACCTGGGAGCCGCTCGGGTCCAGCCGAACACGAACGCGCGGGTTGTCGCGTTGGAACTTGTCCACCGCGTCCCCCAGCACGGCGGTCAAGCTGGTAGCGTAGAAGACCGCGACCTCGGCCGCGGATCTCCGACAGCCGGTCGCGAAGACCAGGCACAGCAATCCGCAATGCAGGCCGGAGCGCCAACTGACCAGGGGCGGCATGGCCCCAGCATACAACGCCGCGACCGCCGACGACGGTCAAGAGCAGGGCCGCCCCGGCGTGCGGCGGGCGAGCCGGCATGATACTTTTCTCCCCGGGCGCCCGTAGCTCAAGTGGATAGAGCATCGGCCTTCTAAGCCGAGGGCTGGGGGTTCGATTCCCTCCGGGCGCGCTGACTATTTTCATTGGAACGATATGTATCCGTTCTCACGTATCATGGCAATGGCAAAGGTGAAATTGTTGAAGCTGTCCAGTGGCCAGCCGAAGTCCGATGGCTCAAAAAAGATCTCATCGCAGGTCCGCGCCCAAGAAGCCCTGCAGCCCGAGACTTCGTGAGCCGCTAAAGCGCCATCGCGACACTGCGGTATGAAAGAAGACTCCTGTGGCTGTAGGAACCCAACGCAACGTGTGGCCCCTAACCTGGCATACTGGTACCATAGGGTCTGTGGCTGATCGGACCATTCACGATGGCGGTTCCGGTCCTGTGTCGCTGTCCGTCAACGAACGGACCACGGGTGCCGCTGGGCGAGACGAGCGCGTGGGTGCCGATACCGACGACGCCATCTTGGCCCGGGCAGCCCTGGTAGGCCAGGTCTGGGCCCAACGCGAGATCTGGTTCCGTTTCGCGCAGATGGTGTATGGCCTTTTTCGCCGGGCACTCGGCCCGCGCCACGACCATGACGATCTGACCCAGGAGGTGTTCCTCAGGGTTTTCCGCAGGCTACATACGCTGGAAAAAGCATCGGCCCTTCGCAGCTTCGTGTATTCCGTGGCGGTGCGCGTGCTGAGTGAGGAGATCCGCCGTTTGCGCATGCGCCGTCGGATCGTGGCTGAGCGGCAGGATTCTGCGATGGTCTCATCGTCGTCACCGGCCGATTTTGAGATGCGCGAGACGCTGTTGTCCGTCCAGCGGATGCTGGATCGGATGCGCGACAAGTACAGGGCCGTGTTCGTTCTCCGATATGTGGATGGCATGGAGTTGCAGGAGATCGCTCTGGGCCTGGACATCTCGCTGGCCACGATAAAGCGGTATCTGAACAAAGCCTTGGCTTCCGTCCACAAGTCTGTGTCTCAAGAGGAAGATCAAGGACGGACGGGCTTGGGCACGGCGGCGCCGTCTCGTTTCTTCGGGGGTGGGCGATGACAAACACGCGGGAAGCCAGGATCATTGAGTATGTCGCCTCTGTGGCCAGGCAGGGACTGGGGCAGGTGACCGAGACCGAGCTGGAGCAGGGCTGGCAGCGCCTGGCGAGCCGACTCGCACAGGGGCAGCATTTGGAGCCGGCGATTTCCCTGCGTCCCCGGTTTCCATGGGGCCGATGGGCGCTGGCCGGGGTGGCTGCCGTGGTGCTGGTTATTGCAGCCTATCGCCTGCCGCTCGCCCCGTCGGACAGGCCCCTGCACTGCATTGTCGAGGGAGCGACCGTGGGACCGGCTGAAACCATCACCGCCGCCACGAGCGCGCGCGTGCTCTTCTCGGACGAGTCCCGCCTGGGAATCGAACCATCCGCCAAGATCAGGCTGCTGGGCACCGACGCGCACGGCGCCCAGGTGGCCATTGCCGACGGCGAGATCGACGTGTACGTCAAGCCCCGCAAGGATTCGTCCTGGCGCTTCGAGGCCGGTCCTTTTTCGGTTTTGGTGAAGGGCACGGCTTTCCGTCTTGGCTTCGACGCGGCAAAGGGCCGCCTGGACTTGCACGTGAAGAACGGGGTGGTCGACGTGCGTGGCCCACGCGAGGATCGCGTCTTGACCCTGCGGGGGGGCGAATCGCTGGAACTGTTCGCGAACCCGCCGCGCGAGGTGCCCGTCGCCGCGCCTGCCCAGGTGACGACGACGCCGCCGGTTGCCGCGCCACCGGAAAGCCCGCAGGCCGCCCCGACCGCGGCGAAGCACCCCGCACATGGCGGGGCGGCCCGGCTCGCACTGCACGACGGGGCAAGCCATCCGGTGCTCTGGTCGGACCTGATCGCAAAGGGGGACTTCTCCGCCGTCGTGCGAGATGCGGAAAGGCGCGGACTGGACGTCACCCTGGCACGCGGCTCGGCGCTGGATCTCATTACGCTGGCGGATGCGGCCCGCTACACCAGGAAGTACGAGACAGCCCGCCAGGTGTTGCTGGCCCTGCGTGCGCGGTTCGCGGGAAGCGATCGCGCCAAGGATGCCGCGTTCTTCCTGGGCCGTCTTTCCGAGGTTGGGCCTGCGTCATCCGACGCCGCCTTGACCTGGTATGACACCTACCTTGCCGAGGCCGGCCGGGGATCCTATGCCTCCGAGGCGCTCGGACGAAAGCTGACCTTGCTCGTTCCCCTGGACCGCGAACGGGCGCGCAAGGCTGCCCGGACCTACCTGCAACGCTTTCCCCAGGGGAATCAGGCCGAACTCGCTCGTTCCGTTGTAGACTCAGCGGCTGAGTGACCGCGCAGCTTGCCTCTTTGCTTCTGGCCGTTGCATCTCCCCCGGCCGACGTCGGGACAGGCACGCCTGCGGATTCGGGTCCTGCGGTGATCGCCGTGGCGATCCCCGAGGGACAGAACAGCGCTATGCAGGAGGCTCTCAACCGCTTGCGCGGCGAAGCCCTTTCGGTGGGCTTCGAGGTGCGCTTCATCCGCGGGGACACTCTCAACACACCCGACGCGCAACTCGCGACTCTCGCGCCCGGACCGCGAACCGCCGCGGTCGTGGTATTCGCCAATGCCTCCGACGCGGCCAGCGCGGAGTCCGGCTCCCGGCAACTCGACGTCTGGTTCCTCGATCGGTCGAGCGGCAAGACCTCGATGGCTCACCTGCGCGTCTCGGACGAGGACATGGATCGAGCGGACGTCGTCATCGCGGTGCGCGCCGTCGACTTCATCCGGGCCCGCATGTTCGATACCCTCGCGGCCAGACTGGCGACGGTAAAACCGTCGCCTCCGCCATCCGCACCAACGCCCGCCATACGAGATCGCACTTTCTTGGCCGGCGGTCTGGCGATTCTCGCCACCGCTTCGGGCTTTTCGCCGTCGCTGCTGCCCTATCTCGAGGGTGGGTATCAGCTGTACTCCTGGTTTCGCGTCACGGCCAGCGCATTCGGCTTGGGAACGCGCCCGCAGCTGCAGACCCAGGAAGGAACCGTGCGCGTCGATCAGCGCTTCCTCGGGTTTGGTGTTACCTTCACGCGCTGGCATTGGTGGCGACTTCTCCCCCATGCCGAAGCCGGCGCGGGCGCGTATCAGATGGTAGCCGAAGGAATCGCCAAGACCGGCTTTCAGGGACAAAACCTCACTGCCTGGTCGCTGGGCGGACGGGCCTCGGTGGGCGTCATGGCTTCCCTTGCCCGCCACTGGTTTGTTGACGTCACTGCGGGCACCTTGTGGCTCACACCGGAGCCACGCGTCTATAGCCTGCGGACTTTTGTCGCGAGCACGGGCCAACCTTCGTGGATGGGCTCCGCAGTCGTGGGAGCGCGATTCTAGTGAAGCGCGCGGCTGTCATTCTGCTGGGCCTTTGTCTCGGGTGCGACTCCCGAGATCTGGTCGTCATCACGCCGTTGGCGCCCGCCCTGGGCGAGCACTATCACATGGAGTACCTGGACCGTGGACTGGTCGCGGTCAGCGTGCCCAATGGGGTTTACCTGGGCTGGCGCATGTTCGGCTACGAATACGACGACACGGATCCCGCGCGGGTTGCCTACGCTGTCTACCGGGACAGCGCGCTGCTGGCGACCGTGCCCGACAGCACGAACTTCCTGGACCCCATGGGCAGCGCCGACGTTGAATATCAGGTGGCTGCGGTCATCGACGGAGAGACGCAGGAGCTGTCCCCCAAGGTGACCGCGTGGCCGCAAGACTACCTGCGGATTCCCCTGCAGGTTCCCCCGCCGGGCGTAACCCCGGCGACCTGCCCAACCCCCAACGAACGCTACACCTACAACGCCGGCGACGGCTCCGTCGGGGATCTCGACGGAGACGGACGCTACGAGATCGTCCTCAAATGGGATCCGTCAAACGCCAAAGACAATGCAGTGCCCGGTTGTACCGGCGACGTGCTTCTGGATGCCTACACGCTGGATGGGCAGTTTCTCTGGCGTATCGATCTGGGCCCCAACATCCGGGCAGGTGAACACTACACCCAGCACCTGGTCTATGACTTCGACGGTGACGGGAAAGCCGAAGTGGTGGTCAAGACCGCGCCCGGCACGCTCGACGGAACCGGAAGCTACCTGCAGACAGGACCGGCAGCAACCGACGACGACAGCGCTGACTACCGCAATTCATCCGGCTACATCCTCACCGGGCCCGAATACCTGACCGTGTTTGAAGGGGACACGGGCGCCGAGCTGGCAACGGTCGACTTTCAGCCTGCGAGGGGAGTGGTCGCTGCTTGGGGCGACGACTACGGCAATCGCGTGGACATCTTCCTTTCCACAGCGGCGTTTGTCGCCGATCAGCCCGATGGAACCGCCAGCGGTCGCCCGAGCATCATCATGACGCGCGGGGTGTACACGCGCAACGTCCTTGGCGCCTGGAATTGGCGGGACGGCGCTCTCACGCTGATGTGGATGGCGGATAGCGATCAGGGCACCGCGTACGCAGGTCAGGGCGCCGACAGCATGATGGTGACGGACGCGGATGGCGACGGGGCCCAGGAGATCGTATACGGTTCGTCGACCATCGCCAGCAACGGAACACGGCTGTGTTCGACCGGCTTTGGCCACGGCGACACGCTCCACGTGGGCGTACTGGCTCCATCGCTTCAGATCAACGACATAGGCACGCAAGTCTTCATGGTCCACGGGGCCGGGGCCGCGGCTGCCTACGATGTGCACGATGCATTCGCTTGCGAACTGATCGTGAAGGGTCCGCGCACTGGTATCGACAACCGTGCTGGCGTGGCCGATGACATCTGGCCGGGCAATCCAGGCGCGGAGATGTGGAGCGACGCGAGCCCGGATCTCTTTTCGGCGACCGACGGCCATGCCCTTGGCGCCAAGCCGACTTCGACCAACTTCCTCATCTACTGGGACGCGGACGAATCGCGTGAACTGGAAGATGGCACGTCGATCACCAAGTACGGCGCTGGCACACTGCTGAGCTGTGCCCAGTGCGCGCCGGACAACTCCAACCGGACCCCCACCTTGACCGCGGACCTGCTGGGCGACTGGCGTGAGGAGATCGTCTGGCGCGAGGCGGACAACTCGGCCTTGCGTCTGTACACAACCACGGATGTGACCACGCGCCGAATCTACACTCTGATGCACGATCCTCAGTACCGCATGCAGGTGTCTTCCGAGCAGACTGGTTTCAATCAGCCTCCTCACCCGGGTTTTCACATCGGCAACGGCATGACGATGCCTCCCAAGCCAGACATCTTCGTGCGGCGGTAGCCCTGCTACGCCGGCATGCCCATGGTTTGGCGCACGGCCACGAACTCGGGCGTGCGCCGGCCTTCGCGGTCGCGCACAACCAGCGGCGGCTGGTTGACCAGGGGTCCAACCCCTGGGGCCGCGGTCATGGCAAAGACGACGAAGAGCGGGGCCTTGCCTTCGCGCGGGATCACCTCGCGCCAGTGGCTAAGCGCCAGGCCAGCCGCGCGCCCTGCGGGTTCGACACGCTCGCGCTGGATCCACGCCTCACACGCGACCAAGGGCGCGGCGGGCGCCAGCACGCGGGCGGCCGCCTCACAGTACGCCTCCACACCACCGTGATGCTCGAAGCGGCACGGGGCGCGCTGCTCCCGATCGGACTGCGGGCCAGTCCCGACGGGAAAGTACGGTGGCGTGCCGGTCACCAGATCAAAGGACCCCTGCCCTGCCAGCGACGCCGGATCGCGGAAATCGCCGTCACGGATTTCCACCCGACCAGCGGCACCGTTCCAGGCAAGGCTCCGCCGCGCCATCGCTGCGGAGATCTCCTGCACCTCCACGCCCAGCCCGCGCGCCTGCGGAAAGCGCCAGGCCAGGAACAAGGCGACACTGCCGATGCCTGTCCCCAGATCGAGCCAGCGCGCGGACGCCGGGTTGGCGAGCAGCGACGCGGCCATGTGTGCCGTCACCAGATCGTCGAGCGAAGTGCGATGGCCATCGAGCCGCTGCAAGATGCGCCAGTTTCCCGCCAGCCAGCACAGATCCTCGCCCGGGCCCGGCCACAGATCCCCGGGATCCTCGGGCGTCTCGGGCGGTGGCCCGGCCGCGACCCACCCGGCGGGCCGGCGCGCAGCACGCAAGATTCCGCCGCGAGGCGAGAGACTATCCGTCGGACTGGGCTCGAACACGCCCTATGTGATACCGCTATCCGCCGGCTTCGTCGAAGTGATAGCCAGCTTCGCCATGGTCCGCATCGTCGAGGCCCATCTCTTCCGAATCAGGAGCCGGCCGCAGGCCGATCACGGCCTTCACCAGATAGGCGAGGACGAGCGTGCCGCTCAGGGCGAGCACGATGGTCAGGCCCATGGCCTTGAGTTGCTCCAGCCACAGCGTCTTTCCCACGATCTGCGCCAGGTTGGCGTTGAGGTTCGGGTTGGCCTCGGGCGTGGCCAAAAAGCCGGTCAGCAGCGCGCCCATGGTTCCTCCCACCCCGTGGACGCCGAAGGTGTCGAGCGCGTCGTCGTACTTGAGCCAGGCTTTCAGCTTGGTGCAGGCCAGGTAGGGAATGCTTCCGGCCAGCAGGCCGATGAGCACGGCGCCGGTGGAGGTGACGAAGCCGGCGGCGGGCGTGATGACAACCAGGCCCGCGACTGCGCCCGAACAGAAACCGAGTATGGTGGGCTTGCCGCGCGTGATCCACTCAATGGCCGGCCACACCGCGCAGGCCACCGCCGTCGCCAAGGTGGTCGCGGTGAAGGCGTTGGCCGCGATCCCGTCGGCCGCGACCGCGCTGCCTGCATTGAAGCCGTACCAGCCCACCCACAGCATCCCGGTGCCCACCATGGTCAGCACCATGCTGTGAGGCATGAAGGGCCGGTGGCCCCAGCCCTTGCGGCGGCCGAGGATGATGGCCAGCAAGAGGGCCGACCAGCCCGATGACATGTGCACAACGGTGCCGCCGGCAAAATCGATGGCCCTGATGCCTGCCTTGGCGTTGCCCAGGCCATTCATGAAACCGTCGCTGCCCCACACCATGTGAGCCAGCGGGAAATACACCAGCAGCATCCAGCCCACGATGAAAGCCATGATGGCCGAGTACTTCATGCGCTCGGCGATGGCGCCCACGATGAGCGCGGGCGTGATGATGGCAAACATCATCTGGTACATGGAAAACACGTTGTGCGAAACCCACGCCCCGTAGTCCGGGTTGGGCGTGTTTCCCACGCCCTTCAGAAAGGCGAACTTGAGCGACCCCAGGATGGGCGACCCGCTGCCAAAGGCCAGGCTGTAACCGAACGCCCACCACAAGATGGTGACGACGCCAGCGGTTCCCAGGCACTGCGCCAGCACCGACAGCACGTTCTTGCGCCGGACCAGGCCGCCGTAGAACAGGGCCAGCCCCGGCAAGGTCATGAAGAGCACCAGCGCGGCGGAGGTCATCATCCAGGCATTGTGGCCGGGGCCCGCCACGCTGAGCGCCTTGGGCGCGGTGTTGTTCAGGTAGGCTTCCAGATCGGCGACGCGGGTGGCGAGGTCGGGACCGCTGGCTGCGGCCGGGGCTGCGGCCGGGACCGCACCCTGCTCTTCGGCTCGCGCCCGCGATGGCGACAGGGTGCTCACGGCCAACGCCACGACGACGGGGAGGAGCCAGTCACGTCCAGTGCGACTTGATTTCATGGAAGTCTTCCTTTCACATGGCAAGGTAGGAGCGTAACGAAATTGCGGCAAGACTCTTCCCGTGAGGCATGCGTGATTTAGCGCTGGGGACACCAACCGCTTGCGGCCGAGAAACTGGTAACTTTCCCCGAAGTAACTGCATGGAAACGTCAGCGAAACAGGGGCACGAGGGGATATGACGATCCGCGAACAACTGGAAGCCGACGAGGACAAGGTTCTATCGCCCTTCGCGCAGAAGAGCCTCCTGTCGCGTGGCCGCGATCGACAGGAACCGGCCGACGACACGCGGCCCATCTTCCAGCACGACCGCGACCGCATTCTGCACTCGAAGGCGTTCAGACGGCTAGCCGGAAAGACACAGGTTTTCCTAGCGCCCGCGGGCGATCACTACCGCACCCGCCTGACCCATACCCTCGAGGTGTCGCAGATTGCGCGCACCATCGCGCGCGCTTTGCGCCTCAACGAATCGCTGACCGAGGCCATTGCCATGGGCCACGATCTGGGGCACACGCCTTTTGGCCACGCTGGCGAGCGGGCCCTAGCCAAATTGGTCCCCGGTGGGTTTCATCATGGCCGCCAGTCGGTGCGCGTGGTGGAGGTGCTGGAGCACGACGGGATGGGCCTGAATCTGAGCGTCGAAGTGCGCGACGGCATCCTCAAGCACTCCAAGGGAAAGGGCGAGATCATCTCGGACAACCCCGAACTCTGCGCTCTGACCCTGGAGGGGCAGATCGCGCGCATCGCGGACATCGCCGCCTACGTGAACCACGACCTCGACGACGCCATTCGCGGGCGCATCCTATCGGAGCACGACTTGCCCGCCGAGGTCGTGGGGGTGTTGGGTCCCTCGCACAGCCAGCGCATCGGCCGGCTGGTCACCGACGCGGTCGAGTCCTCAGCCCTGAAGGAAAAACGTCAAATTCGCCTGAGCCCCAAGGTGATGCACGCCCTGGTCGCCTTGCGGGATGTACTTTTCGAGCGCGTGTACGAGCGCGCCGACATCCGCCAGGAGTTCGAGCGCGCGGAGCGGGTGATAAGCGAGATGTGGGCCCACTTCCATCTCCACGCCGACGAGTTCCATGCGCGCCACTGGCCCAAGGGCATTCCCGACACCGAGGATCTCTCGCGCGCGGTCGCCGATTTTCTGACGGGGATGACCGACCGCTACGCCCTGCGTACCTACCAGGAGTGCTTTCTGCCGCGCCCCTGGACGGTGGTGTAGCTAGTGCTGGGGAACCAGGCGCACGACGAACCCCCCGAAGGGCGCCAGCTTGACGGCCTGCACGTCGGTGGCGTTGCGTTGCCGTTTCGTGATCAGCAGTTCGGTCGGGGTGGGGCCATCCGCCAGGAGCGTCATGTTGAAGATGCCGGTGCCAAGAAGCTCCAGCGGGACAGAACGTATCTTGGCAGTTGCGTCGCCGTTCAGCCCGCCTATGTACCAGGTACGGCCCTTGCGCCGGGCGATGATGACGGTGTGGCCAGGATCGCCGTCGAGGAACCGGGTTTCGTCCCAGGCGCTGGGCAGGGTGGACAGCACGTCCAATGCCTCTTTGGGAATCACGCCGTCGCTATCGGCAAAACCGCGCAGGCCAGATTCGAGAACTACCGTCATCCCCAGCCCATGACCCCAGGTCAAACGGGACGAGTGCGCCGGGCTGTGAAATGCGATGGGCATGGATTCCATGGGGCCCACCACATTGCGGGTGAACGGCTCGATGGTGTTCTGTCGCGCCTGCCGGGCGCCGTCGCGCTCGGGCGCGTCGCTGCCCCGAATGCTGGCTGACAGAAGGTGAGGATAGGTGCGATCCCACCCTGCGCCGGGAATGCGTCCCTCTAACTCCACCAACAAGTGGCGCTTGCCTGTCTCTTCCAACAGCGCAAGCAGGGATCCCACCACGTGGGGCTTGCCACTGGGCGAAACCGAGACCCGTACACCCTTCAGGCCGGCGGCCGCGAACTCGGCGAGTGGCAGCCCGGCCGCGTCGCGAGGCCCGATGAGCAGTCCGACCTTCTTGCTGGCGGCAGTGCGCACGAGCTTGTGCCACGCGCCCCCGCCTCCGCTTGGCCATTCGGCAGAAAGCAGCGCATAGCCCCAGCCCATGGACGCCGTGTCCTCCGCCAGGCCCGAACCCTGAGCGAGGCTGGCCTGATCGATCCCGCCGGCGGCCACGCGCCGGAGCAGGTTGTCCGGCCTGACCCAATCTCCCGCGCCCACCGGCGCCGGTGTGCCGAGGTCGGTCACCAGACTCGATTCCACGATGCCGCCCAGCCGATCCGACATGATCGCGACCCGCCAGGGCGTGGACCAGGGCAAGGCGGATCTCGGCTGCACGTCTCCGCGCCCCGCTTCCTCGTCGGGATGGGGGAAGCGGACGCGATAGATCTCGTTGTCTGACTTGGCGGCCAACCCAAGAGCCGCGTGGCCGGCGGCCAGTCCGGCCTCGGCCAGCAAGGCCCAGTGCGACCCATCCGCCGAAGCAAACAGGGCGGGCAACGCCCAGCTCGCCCCTGCGGGCGCCGCCCTGCCCGCTGGCACATCACCCACCCACTCGGCCGGGCCGCCTTCTCCTTGGCTCGCGCCGGGGTCAAACTGGGGCAGCAGGGTCGCGCGCGCGCCAGGGAGGAAACGAAAACCGGTGGCCTCGCCGGTAACCGTAAACTGTCCTGAATCGGTTTCGGGAAAATGATAGCGAAAAGCAAACCCGTCGTCGTAGGCGCGCACGACGAGATCCATGCGCGCCTTCTGGGGCGTTTCAAACGAGAGCACGTGCTCAACGCCGGTGTTGCTGAAGTGGCTGCGCTTCCCACGCGGCAGCGTGTAGTCGTCCGTCACGCGACGCTGGCTTTCGCCCAGGTAGACGAGGTCGTCGGTGAAGTCCGCGTCCTTGCGGGTGATGCCGAGCGGTGACCAGCGCAGCATCTCGACGCGAGCGTCGCCACCTCCAAATCCCGCGCGATAGTACAGACGGGGCTGCGCGGGATAGTTGGCCGTCCCGCCCAGGGAGAAGTATCGAACTTGAACCTCCACCAACCCGCCCGGGGACGCGATCACCCAGCCATCCGGGGGCATGACGGGCAAGCCTTGCTTGACCGTCGCGGCGCAGCCGCCAAGCCCGAGGAGAAGTGCGAGGATAATCCCCGTACCGGGTTTGGCTTGGACTCTCGTCATCGGCGGACGATTACACCCGAAAGCTGGCCTGACCTCAAGCGGGTATCGAATTTCACCGCAGCCTCCGCCTTCGTCGTGGCGAGATCCGGACTGACGGCCGACGAAAGACCAAGGCTCAAGACAGGTACGCTATCACCCTATTGGTACAGTTCCGCGCTCGCGAGATCCTTGGTGCCGTCGATCCGTCCGCCGGCAATCAGCACCGTCCCATTGCCCAACAGGCTCGCCGTGTGCCCATTCCGCCGCGCGGTCATGTTGCTGGTTGTGGTGAATGCCCCGGCCGCTGGGTCGTAAAGTTCCGCGCTGCCGATAGATATGTCGCCACCTTCGAGTCCGCCGGCGACCAGCACACTGCCGCTCGACAGCGAAGTCGCCGTGTGCTCCGCCCTCGCCACGCTCATGCTGCCCGTGGGTGCGAATGTCCCGATGCTCGGGTCATACAGCTCAGCGCTGGCGAGCGCCACCACGCTGCCACCCAGTCCGCCGACAGCGGGAGCCGCGCCATCGGTCTCGTTGCCGGCCACGCTGCCATCGACTTCGCCGGCGTCGGCCGCCCCACCATCATCGACTGCGCTGGAGACCTCGCCGCCACCGAATCCACCGACCAAGAGCACCAGGCCGCTCGACAACAAGGCCGCCGTGTGGCCAGTTCTGGCCACCCTCGTCTCGCCGGTGGCGGTGAACGTCCCCGCCGCCGGATCGTACAGCTCCGCACTGACATTGCCGAGTCCGCCAGCGATGAGCACCAGCCCGCCCTGCAACAGGGTCGCCGTATGGCCAGTTCTGGCCACGCTCATCTTTCCAGTGGCCGTGAACGTACCCGCCACTGGGTCGTATAGCTCCGCGCTCGCGATTGACCCATGGCTACTGTCGAGTCCGCCGGCGATGAGCACCAGCCCGTTCTGCAACAGAGTCGCCGTGTGACCGGCCCTTGCCACGTTCAGGCTACCGGTCGCCGTGAATGTCCCCGCCACCGGGGCGTACAGCTCTGCGCTCGCGAGCGAGTCTTCACTGGTGTCGAATCCGCCGGCGATGAGCACCGTCCCATCGGGCAACAGTGTCGCCGAGTGACCAACCCTCGCCGCGGTCATGCTGCCGGTGGGCGTGAAGGTCCCGACGTTCGGGTCGTAGAGATCCACGTTTCCAATGGAAGCGTAGCTCTTGTCGAGTCCGCCGGCGATGAGCACTGTCCCGTCGGGCAACAGCGTCGCACTGGGCTGGAACCTTGCCAAGGTCATGCTGCCCGTCGCTGCAAAACACCCAACGCTGACGCCGGGAATGCACTTGGCGGCCTGACTCCCGCTACTGCAACCGCCAAGCAGGGCGAAGGAAAGGCTCGAAAGTGCGATGCTCAGCTTTGCTACCATTTGGCCATGGTGGCTTAACTTGGGCTTCGTCGCAAACAGTTCCGGGTTGGGGTCGCGACCGGACCGGGTGGTCCGCGAGCCACGTTCTTGCGACGGCTGTTTCCAGGTAGACTGCCCTCCGTGGTCGAGGAAGCGCCCATGGCTCGCACGCCACCTGCGGGTCGAGATTCGGTCTCGAACCGCGTCTGTCGTATTCTCGCGAGGCTGGAGGTACTACCCATGTTCGTCGTCCTCGCTGCCGCAGCCGGATGCGGCGGAAGTGCTACGCGTTTCGCGCCGACGGGCAGCATGACCGTGGCGAGAGACGGCCATACCGCGACGCTGTTGCCCGACGGAACCGTCCTCATCGCTGGCGGAGCCAATTCCGGCGCGGCGCTCGCAAGCGCGGAACTATACGATCCAGCGACCGGTTCATTCAGCGCCACCGGCAGCATGTCCGTGGTGAGGATGTGGCACACGGCGACGTTGCTACCCAACGGCACGGTGCTCATCGCCGGCGGCGACTACGTCAGCGGCGGATCCGAACAGGTTCTCGCCAGCGCGGAGCTATTCGACTCAAGCGCCGGGACATTCACAGCGACGGGCAGCATGACCGTGGCAAGAGACGATCACACCGCGACGCTGCTGCCCGACGGGACAGTCTTCATCGCCGGCGGGGGAAACCACACCGCCGCTCTCACCAGCACCGAGGTGTATGACCCAGCGACCGGGACATTCACCGGTGCCGCCAGCATGTCAGTGGGAGGGGAGCAACATACGGCGACTCTTTTGGGCAACGGGACGGTGCTCGTGGCCGGCGGATTTGTCGGTGGCAACGGCGTACCCCTGGCCAGCGCCGAGCTATACGATCCCGCGTCCGGAACATTCATCGCGACCGGCAGCATGTCCGCAGCCAGGGTGGATCACACGGCGACGCTGTTGTCTGACGCGACAGTCCTCATCGCTGGCGGATACGACGGCAGCCACGGTCTCGCGAGCGCGGACCAATACGCCCCGGCGGCCGAGACATTCACGGCAACGGGCAGCATGACCGTGGCAAGAGACGGCCACACCGCGACGCTGTTGCCCGACGGAACCGTCCTCATCGCTGGCGGAGGGGACGGCAACATCGCTCTTTCGAGCACGGAGCTATACGACCCAGCAGCAGCGACATTCGCCGCCAGCGACAGCATGTCAGTCGGCAGGCATCACCACACAGCCACGCTGTTGGCCGACGGGACTGTTCTGATTGCCGGCGGATACGGTGGCAGCGACGGGTTTTCCCTGGCCAGCGCGGAGCTGTACCGATAGCGTTCACACGTTGAACTTGAAATGGATCACGTCGCCGTCGCGCACGACGTAGTCCTTGCCTTCCATGGCCAGCTTGGCGTGCTGGCGGCAGGCGGCTTCTGAGCCGAGCTTGACCAGATCTTCCCACCACACCACTTCGGCCTTGATGAAGCCGCGCTCGAAGTCGGTGTGGATCACGCCCGCGGCTTGCGGCGCGTGGGTTCCGCGCTTCACGGTCCAGGCGCGACACTCGTGCTCGCCCACGGTGAAGAAGGTGATGAGGTCCAGGATCTGATAGGCGGTCCGCGCCACCGCCGAAAGCCCCGGTTCTTTGAGTCCCAGGGTTTCCAGGAACGCCGGCCGGTCCGCGGCATCCAGCGCAGCGATCTCGGCCTCGGCCCCGGCACAGATGGGCACCACCGGCGCGCCTTCCTTGGCGGCATGAGCGCGCAAAGCAGACACATGCGCGTCGCTTTCCAAGGTCGCGAGTTGCTTCTCTGCCACGTTGGCTACGTAGAAGACCCGCTTCTGAGTGAGCAAGAAGAGATCGCGAATGAGCGCCAGATCCTCGGGTGACAGTCCCTGCGCACGCACGGGCACGCCCGCGTCCAACCCGGCCAGCACGCGCTCGCACAGAGCCATGGTGGCCTTCTCTTCCTTGGGCGCCGGGCCCTTGAGGGCAGTGCGGGCCTTGTCGATGCGCTTGCCCACACTCTCCACGTCCTTGAGGCACAACTCGGTGTCCACGGTCAGCACGTCGGACACAGGGTCGATGCGCCCCTCCACGTGCACGACATTGGGATCCTCGAAACAGCGCACCACATGCGCGATGGCGTCGGTCTCACGGATATTGGCGAGAAACTGGTTGCCCAGGCCCTCGCCCTTTGAAGCGCCGCGCACCAGGCCGGCGATGTCCACGAAATTGACCGTGGCATGCACAGCAGGCTTGCCGACGAAAAGCGCCACCACGGCATCCAGCCGCGGGTCAGGCACCTGCGCCACGCCCAGGTTGGGCTGCACCGTACAGAAAGGGTAGTTGGCCACCTCGGCGCCGGCAGCCGACAGCGCATTGAAAAGAGTCGACTTGCCCACGTTGGGCAAACCGACGATTCCGCAGGAAATGCCCATTCCACACCCCTGCCCGCGCGGAGCGGATCGCTAGATCTTGCCGGCCAGGTTGAAGGCGATGAGCAGACCGTAGATGACCAGCGACTCGATGAGCGCGAGCGCGACGATCATCGGGACAAAGATCTTGCCCGAGGCCTGCGGGTTGCGTGCAATGCCATCGAGCGCCGAGGCAGCGGCACGGCCCTGGCCCAGGCCGCCGCCCAAGGCCGCCAGGCCGATGGCCAGGGCCGCGCCGATTCCAAGGTAACCCTTGGTGATATCGGGCGCGGCATCACTGGCGAAAGCCGCGGCACCGGACAGCAGCGCGACGGCGAAGGTGGCGAGCGGGGCGAGAATCTTGGTGAATCGGCGCATCTGGGGATCCTCCTTGCGAACTGGGCTAGGACAATACGGTCAGTGCTCCTCGTGGGCAATAGCGGTCGAGATGTAAATCGTGGACAGCAGAGAGAAGACCACGGCCTGCACCACGGACACGAACACGCCCATCACGAGGAACGGGACGGGAACCAGCAGCGGAAGCAGGGCAAAAAACACCGCAGCAACCTTGTGGTCGGCCGTAATGTTCCCCAGAAGACGCATGGACAAAGAAACCGGCCTGGCGATGTGGCTGACCAGCTCGATGGGCAGCATCAGCGGCGCCAACCACCACAGTGGCCCCATGAAGTGCTTGAGGTACTTCACGCCATGCTCACGCAAGCCGAAGACGTGGGTCAGGAAGAAGACCAGCAGTGCCAGGCCCACGTTGGTCTTCAGCGTGGCAGTCGGTGGCAGGAAGCCGGGAATCAGCGACAGCAAATTGCAGAACAGGATGAAGAGAAACAGCGAGCCGATGATTGGCAGATAGCGACGCGCATTCTTGGCCCCCATGGGACCTTCCATCAGGCCGTAGATCATGTCGCCCAGAAGCTCGAGAAAATTGCGCAGACAGAAATGAGGCGGCGGCACCGCCCCGCCGTCGGACGACTTGCGCACGCCGACCGCGTAGCGAACCGCGAAGAGAGCCAGCACAAAAAACACCAGCAGCCCGCCGAGAATGTGGTCGATCTCGAAGTGGGTGGCGGTAAACACCTGCCAGGTCCAGCGACGGCCGAGATAGATCTGCAGGTTGTCTTTCAGGGCCTGGTAGCCCGGGAACAGCGCAAACCAAGTTGAGTGCGGACCCATGGCTAGGCCTTGCCTTGTTCACCTGCCGTCGAGCCGATCCACAGACCCGCCATGACGAGCGAGACGGGAAGAACCGAGATCCCGATGGCGAACGGCACGAGCGCGAGATGGTACACGCGGATGGCGACCCACACCAGCGCGAAGAGAATCAGCATCTTCCCGCCCAGGGCGGCCATCAGCCCGGCCGCCTGGGCGTTGGCCCCGGCCGCGGCCCGTGCCATGGCCCGCGCTGCCAGCCGGTGAATGGCCCACAGGTTCAGGCACGCCAGGGCCGCGCCCACGCCGGCGGCCAGAAGGCCCGGCTTGCCCCAGACCAGCCCGCCCAGCGCGGTCACGGCCACGGCCAGAACCAGATTGGTCTTTTCGATGGCTGCAAGAGGCTTCGTGGTCATGGTTGCTTGGGTTCGTTGTCGTTGTCCAGGGACTTCTTGTATTCGCGGGTCACGCGAACCAGCGCCTTGATGCCAGCCCCCACACCCGCCGCGAAACCGATCCATGCCAGCCAGGGCGCCGACCCGAGTCTTCCGTCCAGGTACCGTCCCCCGAAGTACCCTATGCCGATAGCCAGGGAGATTTCAAGGCCGACCGCGCCCGTGCTGCCGGCAATGGCCCACATCTTCTTGGCGTCTGGATCCATCCGGTTGGAATTCAGAACCGGCTGCTGACCGCCAGGAAGGTCATCTTGTCGTTGGTCTCGCGCAGGCGCGCCGACAGGGTTCGCACGAAGGTCCACAAAAGGTCGTAGGCCAGATCCCGATCGACGAACAGCAGGTCCGCCACGCGATCCTTGCTGAGCACGAACAGGCGGCAGGCCTCGTGGGCCAGGGCGTCCGCGCTGCGCGGAAAATCATCGATGAGCGCCATCTCGCCGAAGTAGTCGCCGGTCTTGAGAATGGCCAGCGCCTCTTCCCCCATGCCCGGCACCTGACGGCTGATGCGCACCGAGCCCGACAGGATGAGGTACAGCTTGTCGCCCGCCGAGCCCTCCTTGAAGATCAGGCTGCCGCGGGAATAAGTCTCCTCCGAGCCGAGCGCGGCGATGCGGCGCAGGTACATGAGGGGCAGGTCGGTGAACAGCGCCACCCGCGCCAGAAAGGCCGCCATCTGGTCCTGCTCGACCACCGACAGTCCTACCGGCGCCGGCGTGGCCGCGGCCACGTCGTCCATGTTCACCGGCTCGCCGGCCGGCCCGATCCCAGGCGTGTCACTCATCGAGACGATTATGCCACAGACGCCTGCCGGCGTTCACAATCACTGCGTCGCGATGCAACCCACGCTACAATGACGCCGCCATGCTGGAACTGGATGCTGATCCCACCGTCGCAGACAGGCAGATGCAGGCGGTCATTTTCTACCTGACGACCTTCGGCCATATCGATGGCGACTTCGACCTGTCGGAGAAGATGTTCGTCCGCACCTACATCCGGCGGCTGGTCGAGAACCGGGTGAGCAAGGGTGCGGCTTCTCTGGCCCCGGCTGCACAGGGCGAGCTGGTGGCCAAGTACACCGCGCACTTCCACGAGGTCTTCGAAGCCATCGATCTGCAGGTGGCCGATCTGTTCACCGAAGCCGTGTCGCACGACGAGGACAGCGACAAGTTCGTGCACAGCCGGCTCAAGCTGCGCTGTTTCGAGATCTTCCAGCAGTTCGACCGTGCCGGGCAAGAGCAGTTGCTCGACACCATCGACGCGCTGCTGATGGCCGACGGCGAAGCGCACCCGGCCGAGATCAAGTTCCGCGCCGAGCTGGCCGAATTGCTGGAGGCGGATCTGCACGTCGAGTTGATTGACGAGGGCGGACCCGCGGCGGCGACCATCCAGCCGGCGGCGGTGAAGGAATCGGGCGCCGTGGTTCACCCATTCTTCGATCAGTTCGAGCACGACTGGGCGCGGGATCCGGGCTTGCTGGTCAGGCAGATCGAGGCCGACCGGCAGGCCATGAACCGGACCCGCCACATCCTGCGGGAGTGGCGCGACAAGGGCCGCGGCAAGCTGACCGGCAAGCGCACGCTCGACGATCTGGCCGGCCAGGAACTCTTGCTCGACGGCCACACCTGGGCCTGCCCGCCCAAGCCCGGCCGCCGCTACGAGATCACGGTGCTCGGGGATCTGCACGGCTGCTATAGCTGCCTGAAGGCGGCCATCATGCAGTCGCGCTTCTTCGACAAGGTGCGCCTGTTCCGCGAAGACCCGACCGGCAACCCCGAGCCCAAGCTGGTCCTGCTGGGCGACTATCTCGATCGTGGCATCTTCAGCCTCAACGGCGTGCTGCGCACGGCCCTGCTGCTCTTCTGCACGGCGCCCGAGCACGTGGTGGTCCTGCGCGGCAACCACGAGTACTTCGTCGAATTCGATGGCAAAATATTCGGCGGCGTGAAGCCCTCCGAGGCCTTTGATTCGCTGAAAGGCCGGGCCCCGGAGGACGTGTTCCGCGACTACATGAACCTGTTCGAGGACCTGCCGACCGCTTTTCTCTTCGATCAAACCCTGTTCGTCCACGGCGGCATCCCGCGCGACCGCACCTTCAAGAACCGCTATCAGGATCTCGGCAGCCTGAACGACCCGGACCTGCGCTTCGAGATGATGTGGAGCGATCCGTCCTCGGTGGACGTGATCCCGGCCGCCCTGCAAGAGCAGAGCGCGCGCTTCCCCTTCGGGCGTCTGCAGGCCCAGCGCTTCCTACAGCGCATCGGCTGCCACACCCTAGTGCGCGGGCATGAGAAGATCGTCGAGGGCTTCCGCCGCAGCTACGACGACGAGAACCTGCTGCTCATCACGCTGTTCTCGGCGGGCGGCAAGGACAACCACGATTTGCCGCCCCGGTCGAGCTACCGGCAGGTCACGCCCATGGCGCTCACCCTGTCGTACCAAGACGGCAAGAGCCAGATCACCCCCTGGCCCATCGAGTACGCGACCTACAACGATCCCGAGCGAAACGCGTTCTTCCGAGGGGAAGGTTAGCCTTCCTCAGCGCTCCACCGGCACCTTGATTACGATCTTGCGGATGAGGCCGGTGTACGCGCCGGTGGCGATGCCGGGATGATGGCCGTCCTCGGGAAAGTAGATGGCGAAGCACCCCGGGCGCAGGGTCAGGTACTCGGGAGTTCCCTGCAGTTCCTGGAAATCGTTGGCTAGGTCGTTGGACTTCTCCGTGCAGAGGACGCGCGGCACGTAGCCGATGAGTTCCTCACCCGCCACCATGACCTGGATGTCGATGAAGGCACGGTGGCCCTCCAGACGCACGCTCTGCTTGGTCTTGGGCGCGGACGCGCCGACGATCACAGTGCAGCCGCTCGACCCCAACGGCTGGCGACCCACGGGCAACGCCGCCAGATCGGTGTTCCTAAGAAACGCAAAGCACTCGGCAAACAACGGGTGGACCGAAGCGTAGCGATCGGCATTGGCGAGGACATCGAAGATCATGCGGTACCTCTTTACTATTTCAGGATTGCGGGCGTTTGGTCCACTCTCAGCCAGCGCAAGACTCTACCCATGCGCGAGGAAGCGCTCGGCGTCGATGGCGGCCATGCAGCCGGTGCCGGCGGCGGTGATCGCCTGCCGGTAGACATGATCGGCCACGTCCCCGCAGGCAAACACGCCCGGCACGCTGGTGGCGGTCGATCCCGGCTTGGTCAGAATGTAGCCGACCTCGTCCATGTCCAGCTTGCCCTTGAACAGTTCGCTTGACGGCTGATGCCCGATGGCCATGAACACGCCGCCGCACTCAATCTCGCGCGTGGCTCCGCTGCGCGTGTCGCGCAGGCGCACGCCGGTCACGCCCGGCTTGGGCACTTGCCCCAGGATCTCGTCGATGACCGCGTTGGTGACAAGCTGGATCTTGGGGTTGTTGCGCGCGCGATCGAGCATGATGCGCGAGGCGCGGAATCCATCCCGACGGTGGATGACGGTGACCTTGCTGGCGTGATGGGTGAGGTAGTTCGCCTCTTCCATCGCCGTATCTCCGCCGCCCACCACCAGCACCTCGCGGCCCTTGAACAACGTCCCGTCGCAGGTTGCGCAGGCGGAAACGCCGTAGTTGCGAAACTTGTCTTCCGATGCAAGGCCCAGCCACTTGGCCGAGGCTCCGGTGGCAATGATAAGGGTGTCGGCCAGCAGGCTGTCGTCGCCGGCGGTGATGCGAAAGGGCCGCGCACCGAGATCCACCGCGGTCACGTCGGTGGTGCGGATGCTGGTGCCGAAGCGCTCGACCTGGGCGCGCAGGAGTTCCATCAGCTTCGGCCCCATGATTCCCCGGGGAAATCCCGGGTAGTTCTCCACGTCCGTGGTGATGGTGAGCTGTCCTCCCGGCATGGTGCAGGGCTCGATGAGTAGGCCGCCACCCTCGATCATCACGGGCGCCAGATTGGCGCGACCGGCATAGATCGCGGCGGTACAGCCGGCCGGCCCTCCACCCACGATGGCGACCTTGACGTGTTCCGAATCAGCCATGATTGCTCTCCCTGCTGGCGAAGCCTGGTCGGCGTCGCGAAAGTCGATGTGTTTGACCGTCTCGCCCGCAAAAGGGCGATGCGCAACGCTAGCGCACTCCCCGGTGGATGTCAGCGTAGGAGCGCCAAGAGCGCGGAACTGGCTATACTCCGACGCGCATGAGCCGAAGGGTTCGAATTCTGGCCGCAATGGCTACCTTGAGCTTGCCGGGCACTTATCTGGCAGCGCAGATCGATTTTCTGCGCCGGCACAGCCCCGGCATCGCGCCCGAGCGATATTGGCTCCCCCATCTTATCCGCATCTGGCTGCCTGGCCTGGCCGCGACTCTCATCTTCGCCTTGGCCGCCTTCGTGCTTCACAGACGTGCGCGAGGCGACTAGATTTCGCTTCCCTTCGCTCGCATGACACCCGAACAGATAACAAACCCATCGGCCCCCGCGGGCGCCGACTCTGCCCGCGCCCGATGGTCGGCCATGCTCGATCGCCTTTCCGAACGACAGGTGATCGTCTTGGTTATCCTGTTCGGGCTGCTGCTCTATCTCCCGTTCGCCGGGACCTACGGGCTGTGGGATCCCTGGGAAACACACTACGGCGAGGTCGCGCGTCAGATGCTCACCCGCGGCGACTTCATCAGCTTGTGGTGGCCGGGCTCACCCATCGATCCCGATGTCTTCTGGTCCAAACCGGTGCTCACCTTCTGGCTGATGAGTCTGTCGATGGCGGTTTTCGGCCTCACACACACGTCGCCCGGAACGTTCGCGCTGTCCAGCCGGCCTGAGTGGGCGCTGCGCCTGCCCTTCTGCCTCATGTCACTGCTGGCGCTGGTGGGCGTGTACCTGGCGGTTTCCCGCTTCGTCAGCCGCCGCGCGGGCCTGCTGTCGGTGCTGGCGCTGGCCACCTTTCCCATGTTCAGTCTGGTGGCCCGGCAGGCCATGACCGACATGGCCTTCATCGGGCCCATGACTCTTGCCCTGGCCCTCTGTGCGCTGGCCTTGTTCGACGATGAGGATCGCAAGCTGCCGCGGCGGCGCTGGGGATGGCTCTCGTGGCCGCACCACGCGTCTTTCTATCTGACCGTTGGGCTTCTGGCCTTGACCGTGCTGCCGCAGATCGTGGTCGACTCCATCCAGCTACGCCCCTGGAACATCTGGCCCAAGCACCATATCCAGCTCCCAGGCCCGGTGGTCATGTTGCCATATGCGATCGGGTTTCTGGTCTTCGTGTGGTATGCGGCAAAGACTCGCTACAAGGCACCATTCTACCTTCACCTGGCGGCCATCCTGTGCGGCCTGGCCATCCTGGCCAAGGGTCTGGCCGGCCTCGGCCTGCCCGTCATCGTCTTCCTGGCCTATCTGCTCTTCACCTGGAACTGGCGGCGCTTGGATCGCGCGCAGCTTCTGCCCGCCCTCTTGCTCGCCCTGCTGGCCTGCGCCCTGGTCGCGGTGCCCTGGCACCACGCCATGCTGATTCGCCATGGTTTTCCCTTCTGGAACGAGCTGTATGGTGACAACCACTGGCGACGACTGGTGCTCGGCCGGCACGGCGATCGCGGGTCGTTCGAGTACTTCATCCGCGAGCTGGGCTACGGAGTGTTCCCGTGGATCGCGCTGGCGCCCTCGGCCCTGGCCTGGGTGGTGATGCGCCCGTTCCGCCAGATCAGCGCGGCCGGCGCCCCCAGCGAAACCACCATCTCCAAGCGCCGCGAGATTCTCCGCTTCGGCGCCATCTGGTTCGTGGCGGGCTACGCGGTGGTGTCCCTGTCCATGACCAAGTTCCACCACTACATCTTGCCCGCCGTGCCCGGCCTGGCCATCGTGGTGGGTTGCTTCCTCGACGATGTTCTGGGCCGTGCGCGGGGAAGGCTCGCGCTGCTGGCCGCACTGGTGGGAATTCCGCTGCTGCTGCTGGTGACCTTCGACCTGGCCGCGGTCCAGAAGAACGCCCAGCACTTCATCTGGCTGTTCTCGTACGACTACATCAACACGCCCCAGGGCCGGCCCTGGCCGCCCGAGCTTGACTACCGGATCGCGCTGGCGGTGTTTGCCGGGCTGTTCTCCCTGGCTGCTCTGCTGATGGCGTGGCGGCGGCTGCAAACCGTGGCCGCTGGCGCACTGGTTTTGACCGCCGTCTGCTTCACTTACTTCCTGCTCGACGTATACATGAAACACGTGTCCGACCACTGGTCGCAAAAGCCCCTCATCGCGACCTATTATAAGGAACGGCGGTCGCCCGATGAGCGACTGGCCGCATGGCAGATGTACTGGCGGGGTGAGAATTTCTATACGCAGAACGAGATCTACGAAGGCCCCAAGGAGAAGCGCACGATCTTCCTGGGCGACCGCAACGCGGAGGATTTGAAGGATTTCCTGGGACGCAATCCGGGCAAGCGAGTCTTCTTCGTGGTCGAGCGCACGCGCTTCGACTCGCTGCGAGGGATGTTGCCTGAACCCGCGCGGCCGTCACTGAAGATCGTCGACGTCAGCAACAACAAGTTCTATCTGGCGTCAGCGCAGCTATAGCTTTGTGTGCTTGGCTGGGTGCATCCGCAACTCCGCGCTGTTGATGCATCGCCGGGTGAGTCCGTTACAACGCCCACGATTCGCTCTACGAAACACGCAAACCGTTCGGCGCTCTGGGGTGGAAGCGTCGCCCTTTGCGTCCTTGGCTCCTCTTGCTTGAGCCTCCGTGTGACAGAACGGCCACGCTCGCGCGAACGTGTGAGCCTCCTGCCCGGCGGGCGGCATCGTAATTCCGTGAGGTACTTCATTGTTGTGGTGGGAGTCGTCGCTCTTCTCGGCGGTCTGGGAGGCATGAAGTTCGCCCAGATCAAGTCGCTGATCGCCTACGGTCACGCCGCCGTGGCGGCGGGGCCGCCACCTGAGGTGGTGGGGACGAGTCTGGCGAAACAGGCGACCTGGGAGAACAGGATCTTCTCGGTGGGGACCATCGCCCCCGTGCGCGGTGTGACGGTGAGCAACGACTCAGCGGGTGTGGTCAGCGCCATCAAGTTCGAATCGGGGCAGAAGGTGCGCCGCGGGCAAGTCCTGGTCGAACTCGACAGCCGGGTCGAGCGTGCCGAACTGGCCTCGACCCAGGCGCAGCTGAGCCTGGCACGTGTCTCCGCCGGGCGGGCCCGCACTCTGTTCAAGGAGGACGCGGTTCCCAAAGCCCAGCTCGACAACGCCGAAAGCGAGTTGCAATCCGCGGCCGCCAACGCGGCCGCACTGCAGGCGCAGATCGACCGCAAGGTGGTGCGCGCTCCGTTCGATGGGCGGCTGGGCATCCGACTCATCAACCTCGGCCAGTACTTGAACCCTGGTACGGCGATCACGGACCTGCAGTCGACCGACGCCAATTACGTCGATTTCACGCTCCCGCAGCAGCAGCTCGATCAGCTTGCGGTGGGCATGGCGGTGCGAATCAACGAGGGCCTGCCCGGCCCGCGTGCCGAAGCTGCCATCGCCGCCATCGATCCGACGCTCGACCCGGTGACCCGCAGCGGCCGGGTCCGGGCCGCGGTACGAAAGATGGAGGGGCTGGTCAGCCCCGGCATGTTCGTCAACGTCTCGGTGGTCCTGCCCCAGAAACGAAACGTGACCCTGGTTGGGGCCACATCGCTGATTCACGCCTCGTTCGGCGACTCGGTCTTCGCCGTCGAGGAAAGCCAGGACGACGCAGGCGCGGTAGTCATGGGTCGGGACGGCAAGCCGGCCAAAATGGCTCGCCAGCAGTTCGTGAAGACCGGCGAGGCACGCGGAGATTTCGTGGAGATCCTCGAAGGCGTCAAGCAGGGCCAGGAGATCGTCGCGCAAGGCGCTTTCAAGCTGCGCAATGGCGCGCCGGTCCTGGTGAACAACTCGGTAAAGGTCGAGCCTGAGATCGCGCCCCGCCCCGAAAATCGGTGAAACCCCATGAGGCTGGTCGATCTCTTCATCCGCAGGCCGATTCTCGCGGTCGTGGTCAGCCTGATCATCATCATTGCAGGTCTGCAAGCCATCCGCTCGCTCAACGTCCGCCAGTACCCCAAGCTGGAGGCGGCGAGCATCGTGGTGACCACTGTCTACGTGGGCGCCAGCGCCGATCTGGTGCGCGGTTTCGTGACCACTCCGCTGGAGCAGGCCATCGCCGCCGCCGACGGCATCGACTACATCGAATCACAGAGCGTGCAGGGCCTGTCGACCATCAGCGTGCGTCTCAGGCTCAACTTCGACGGCGCCAAGGCCCTGGCCGATGTCAGCACGCGCGTGAACCAGGTGCGGGCGGATCTGCCCCCCGAGTCCGAAATACCGGCCATCAGCCTGCAGCCGTCCGACGCCCAGACCGCCGCGATGTACCTGAGCTTCGGCTCGACCATCCTGCAGGACAATCAGGTCACCGACTACCTGATTCGCATCGTCCAGCCGCGCCTGACCGCCGTCGAGGGCGTGCAACGCGCCGAGATCCTGGGCGGCCGCACCTTTGCCATCCGCGCCTGGCTGAAGCCGGACCGCATGGCAGCGCTCAACGTCAGCCCCGCGCAGGTGCGCAACGCCCTGGCCGCGAACAACGCATTGTCAGCGGTGGGCCAGACCAAGGGCGCGTTGGTCCAGCTCAACCTGACGGCGTCGACCGACCTGCGCGCCGTCGACGAATTCCGCCAACTCGTGGTGCGCGAGCAGAACGGCACGCTCATCCGCCTGCAGGACATCGCCGATGTCGTCATGGGCGCCGACAACTACGACCAGGACGTGCGCATGAGCGGCAAGCGTGCGGTGTTCATGGGTGTTTGGGTTCTGCCCAACGCCAACACCGTCGACGTCATAGGCCGCGTGAACCGCGAGGTGCAGCAGATCCGCAGAGAGCTGCCCACCGGGATGACGGCCAGCGTGGCCTACGATTCCACGAAATACATCACGAGCGCCATTAAGGAGGTGGTCACCACTCTGGCCGAGACGGTGCTCATCGTCATGGTGGTCATCTTCCTCTTCTTGGGCTCGCTGCGCACGGTGCTGGTCCCGGTGGTCGCCATTCCCGTGTCGCTGGTCGGCGCCGTGTTCCTGATGCAGGTGCTAGGTTTCACAGTGAACCTGCTCACCCTGTTGGCGATTGTGCTCTCTGTCGGCCTGGTGGTGGATGACGCCATTGTCGTGGTCGAGAACTGCGAACGTCACGTGCGCGAGGGACGCTCGCGACTGGAGGCGGCCTTCATTGGCGCGCGCGAGCTGATACGCCCGATCATTGCCATGACCATTACCCTGGCCGCCGTGTACGCCCCCATCGGGTTTCAGGGCGGGCTCACCGGGGCGTTGTTCCGTGAATTCGCCTTCACCCTGGCCGGGGCGGTGTTCATCTCCGGCGTGGTGGCGCTGACCCTGTCGCCCATGATGTGTTCCAAGCTGCTCAATCCGGTGTACCAGCCGGGTTGGCTGCCGCGGCACATCGACCGCGGCTTCGATTGGTTCAAGCACATCTACGGCCGAATGCTTGCCGCCACACTGCGAGCCCGCGGCGCCGCGTACGTCGGGTGGTTCATGCTGACCCTGGCTGTAATTCCCATGTACATGTTCTCGCCCAAAGAGCTTGCGCCCAATGAGGACCAAGGGGTGGTGTTCGGCGCGATGCTGGTGCCGCCCAACGCCACACTGGAGCAGCTCGACCCCTTCCGCGCCGAGGTGACACGCATCTTCAAGGAGACGCCGGAGTATGAGAACGCCTTCCAGATCACCTTTCCCTTCCAGGGTTATGGCGGCATGTTGGTCAAGCCCTGGGATCAGCGCAGCCGGCAAATCTTTGCCATCGCCAACGAGACCAACTTCAAGCTGGCCAACATCGCTGGCGTGCGGGCCCCGGTGTTCCTGCCTCCGGCCCTGCCCAGCGCGGGCCTCATGCCCGTCGAGTTCGTGATCGCCTCGACCGCTGACCACCAAGAGATCGCGCGCTTTGCCGACCGGCTCAAGCTTGTGGCCATGCAGAGCGGCCAATTCGCTTTTCCGCCTGACGGCGATGTGAAGATCGATCAGGCCAAGGCCGAAATCGTGCTCGACCGCGACAAGATTGCTTCGATGGGGATCAGCCTGCAGCAGGTGGGCGGCGATCTGGCGGCGATGCTCGGCGGGCACTACGTAAACCGTTTCACCATCGACGGCCGGGCCTACAAGGTGATCGCGCAGGTGGAGCGTGCCGGACGACTGACGCCCGACGATTTGCAGCGCATCTACGTCACAGGGCCGCGCGGACAGCTCGTGCCACTCGGGGCGGTGGCCCAGATCCGCAAGGAAATCGAGCCGCGCACGCTCAACCGCTTCCAGCAGCTCAATGCCGTCAAGATCTCGGGCGTCCCGTCGCGCTCGCTGGAAAACGGGCTGCGCGTGCTGGAAGACGAGGCGGCCAAGATTCTCCCGCCTGGCTATCGCATCGATTACACCGGTGAATCGCGCCAGCTTCGCCAGGAAAGTGGAAAGTTCCTGCCTGCGTTGGCCCTTGCCCTGGTGCTCATCTTCTTGGTCCTGGCCGCACAGTTCAATTCCTTCCGCGATCCCTTCGTCATCCTGGCCGGGTCAGCGCCCCTAGCGATGTTCGGCGCGCTCATCTTCACCTTCCTGAAATTCCAGGGCCCGCCGGGCATGACCTTCGCTCTGACCCAGGGATGGACGGTGACACTGAACATCTACTCCCAGGTCGGATTGGTTACCCTGGTTGGTTTGGTGTCGAAGAACGGCATCCTGATTGTGGAATTCGCCAACGTCCAGCAAGAGCGCGGCCTGTCCAAGATCGAGGCTGTGCAGGCGGCGGCCGCAATGCGGCTGCGTCCGATCTTGATGACCACAATAGCGACCGTCGCCGGGCTGTTTCCTCTCACCTTGGTGACAGGCCCGGGCGCAGTGGCGCGCAATTCGATTGGCGTGGTGCTGGTGGGCGGAATGTCGATCGGCACGCTGTTCACACTATTCGCCGTACCGTCCATCTACGTGCTCCTCGCCCGCGACCACCGCAAAGCGCACGAGAGGGATCTGGAAGCCGAGCGCGCAGCCACGGCCGCCGGCATGCCGAGGGAAGGCAGCCCCGAGTTGGCGGCATGAGGGAGTGGGGTGGGGCTGGCGGCGGCCGCGCCTCGGCGAGAGGGTGCATTGCCTAGTTGCGACATGAGGTCCTCATGAGCTCCAATTTGACTGGGCCCTGCGGCACGGACCCGTCGCCGCCTCCCTCCCAGCCCCTTGCACCAGAATCCCAGCCATCCGTTGACACCTGGATCCCCGGGTGGCAATATTCGCGCCCTCCGAGGGGGCCAGTCGCCCGTCCCCGGGACAGGATGCGCAGTGACCAAACCATTTAGAATATTTAGCGGCAACGCGAACCGCGAGATCGCGGAGGACGTGTGTCGCTACCTGGACACCCCCATCGGTCGCGCCAATGTCAAGCGCTTCGCCGACGGTGAGTCAGACGTCGAGATCAACGAGAACGTCCGGGGAGTCCACTGCTTCGTCATCCAGCCGACCTGCACGCCGGTCAACGACAACCTGATGGAGTTGCTGGTCATGATCGACGCCCTCAAGCGGGCGTCGGCTGGCAGCATCATCGCGGTCATGCCCTACTTTGGCTATGCGCGCCAGGACCGCAAGACCCGACCACGGACGCCCATCTCGGCACGTCTGGTGGCGGATCTATTGACCGCAGCCGGCGTCGATCGCGTGCTGGCCATGGATCTGCACGCGGGCCAGATTCAGGGTTTCTTCAACATCCCGGTGGATCATATCTTCGCCATGCCGGTGATGATGGACTACCTGCGTAGCAAGTTCCCCGGCAATTCGGTGATCGTCTCGCCCGATGCCGGCGGCGTCGAGCGAGCGCGGGCCTACTCCAAGCGACTCGACACCAGCCTGGCCATCATCGACAAGCGTCGTCCCGCACCCAATGTGGCCGAGCTGGTCAACATCATCGGCGACGTGAACGGCCGCGACGCCATCATCGTCGACGACCTGGTCGACACCGCCGGCACCCTGTGTGCCGCTGCCCAGGGACTGATGAAGAACGGCGCGCGCGCTGTCTATGCCTGCGTTACGCACGGCCTGCTGTCAGACCCCGCCCTGGAGCGCATCCACGCTAGCTCCATCAAAGAAATCATCATCACCGATTCCATCCCGGCCCGGGCCGATGTCAAGGCCTCGCCCAAGGTCCGGGTCCTCTCCGTCGCGCGTCTTCTGGGAGAGGCAGTCAAGCGTATCCACATGGGGGACTCGCTGAGTACCCTCTTCATCTGAGCGAGCGAGAGCAACAAAGGATCTCATCATGGATTTTGCCAAGGTTTCCGCCGAGGTTCGCACTCTGTCTGGCAAGGGGCCGGCGCACAGGACGCGCGCGGCGGGCAAGCTTCCCGCCATTCTCTACGGGCACCAGGCCCAGCCGCTCTCGCTGTCGCTCGATCCGGTGGCGCTGGTGAAGGCGCTCGACAAGGACCGGCAGCGCAACACGGTGTTCGTGTTGTCGGTACAGGGTGATGGCAGGGCCGAAGATGTGACCGTCATGATCCGCGACGTGCAGATCGATCCCATGTCGCGACAGCCGGTGCACGTTGACTTCATCCGCGTCAGCCTGGACGAAACCGTGAAGGTGACCATTCCCGTCTATCTGCTGGGCATGCCGGTGGGTGTGACCGACGGTGGTAACCTGCACCAGAGCTATCGCAATCTTCCCATCGCAGCCAAGCCGGCAGACATCCCCACCAAGATCGAAATGGATGTGACCGCGCTCAAGATTGGCGACGCCTTGCACGCCAGCGATCTCAAGCTGCCACCAGGCGTGAAGGTCATGCTGGATCCCAAGGAAGCCCTGGCGTCAGTGGTGGCGCCGCGGGCCGAGAAGGTCGAGGAAGCTGCTGCGGGCGCAGTTCCGGCCGAAGGCGCGGCTCCGGCCGAGGGTGCGGCTCCGGCCGCTCCGGGCGCAGCGCCGGGTGCGGCTCCTGCTGCGGGCGCTCCTGCGGCAGCAGGGGCCAAGGCGGCCCCGGCGGCAGGGGCCAAGGCAGCCCCGGCAGCCAGGAAAGAGCCGGAGAAGAAGGGCAAGTGACCCTGCGTTCCCCGGATGGGATTTGCCGAGCGCAGATGCGATGTGGCTGCTGGTGGGGCTCGGCAATCCTGAACCGCGCTACGCACGCAACCGACACAATGTGGGCTTCATGGTGCTCGATGAACTGTGGCGGCGCACGGGATCTCCTGCGTTCCGCCGCAAGCTGGGGGCCGAATTGAGCGAGGCGAGCTTGGCGGGCGAGTCCGTGCTCTTGTGCAAGCCGATGGAGTTCATGAACTGCAGCGGCCTGGCCGTGCAACGCGCGGCCGCTTTCTGGAAGATTCCGCCTGAACAGGCCGTGGTCGTGCACGACGAGTTGGACGTCCCATTCGGCCGGCTCAAGCTCAGCTGCGGCGGCGGAAGCGGGGGGCACAATGGCCTGCAGTCGATCATCCAGGAGTGGGGCTCGCCGGACTTTTCCCGGGTCCGCCTCGGCATCGGGCGGCCTCCGGCACAGTGGGATGCAGCCGACTACGTGCTGGCTGATTTTGCCGAAGACGAGCGGCGCTTGCTGCCGGATCTGATTGGCGAGGCCGCGGATGCCACCGAAACCATCGTGAAGAGTGGGTTGCAGGTGGCCATGAACACATTCAACAAACGCAAGAGGAATGAAAGCGAGGCGGGCGCATAGGGCGTCTGGCTCCACCAACTCCTTGCCCGGCGGCTTGGCCGGCCGGGACACAGGTCCAAAGGGAGAACACACATGGCAGAAAAGAGACGAGTATCGTGTCGGGACATACCCGGAAGAACGCGCGAGTATGAGACCATCTTCATACTCAAGCCGGACGTGAGCAACGAGGTCATTGGCGCGACCAACAGCAAGATTCGCGGCGTGCTCGAGGCCGGCGGCGGCACCCTGCTCAAGATCGAGAACTGGGGACGCCGCAAGCTGGCCTACGAAGTGAAGAAGCAACTCAAGGGCATCTACATCTTCTTTCGCTATCTGGGAAACCCGGGCCTGGTCGAGGAGATCGAGCGCAACCTTCACCTCACCGACAGCGTGATTCGCCAGTACTCGGTCAAGATCGCCGAGAACGTGGACCCCGCCACCCGCACCTCCGAGGTGACTGACGAGTTGTTTGCCAATGCCTCGGTGCCCGGGCCGGACGAGGAAGCCATCGCCACCGGACAGGCCGGCGCGCGGCCCTTCGGTGACGAAGACGAGGAAGGCGCGTTCGACTTCGAAGAAGCAGTTTTCGGGAAGGTCGACGAGCCTACCCGGAGGGGAGACTAAGCCATGGCACGACCAGAACAGAAGGATTCCGATCTCGAGCAAGACACCGGGCGGAAAAAGATGGGCCGCCGCAAGGCGTGCAAATTCTGCACGGACGAGAACCTCAAGATCGACTACAAGGATGTCGGGCTGCTCAAGTACTTCATCGCCGACCGCGGAAAATTGGTGCCGCGCCGGTTGACCGGCAATTGTGCCAAGCACCAGCGTGAGATCGGCCGGGCCGTGTCCCGCGCCCGTATGATAGCGCTCATGCCTTTTGCCGTGACCGGCAACTAGGAAACGCGGGAGGACGTCATGCGAATCATCCTACGTGAAGACATGGACAACCTGGGCAAGGCTGGCGAGGTGGTCAGCGTTCGTGACGGCTACGGGCGCAACTACCTGCTTCCCCGTGGCATGGCTGTGCCGGCCACCGAGAAGGACGAAGCCCGCCTCGCCCACGAACAACGCGCGATTGCCTCGCGGGTCGCCAAGCTGGCCAAGGAACTCCATTCCGAGGCAGACCGCCTGTCGCAGGTTTCGGTGTCGGTGTCCCGCGCGGTGGGCGAAGGCGACAAACTCTACGGGTCGGTCACCAGCCGCGACATCGCCGAGGCACTGGCCGAGCAGGGAGTCAAGGTGGACAGCAAGAAGATCCAACTTGACGAGCCGCTGCGCAACCTGGGCATGAGCGAGGTTCCCATCAAGCTGGGACGCGACACGGTGGCGAAGATCAAGGTGTGGGTGGTCAAGAAGGAGCAGTAGCCGGAGGCTGCTGGGAGACTACGGGCCGCACGAAGAGCGGATCGCGTGCGCGAGTTCGTGGGTGGCGCGTGGAAGGCGAAAGGCGATCCGTGGGCCGCTCACGCAAGTCGCACACGCAGCCGACTGCACGCTGGTCGCTCACGCTGCCGTTGCCGATGACGGGCACGCTGCTCGGACAGCCGACGAGTTGGTGCGCGCGTTCGTATCCCTTTGGCGTAGACTTGTCCCCCCATGGCTGAATCTCTCGCCCTTGCAGACGGCAGCCCCTCCGGACGGTTGCCGCCGCACAACTTGGAGGCGGAACGGTCCGCCTTGGGCGGCGTGCTGGTCAAACCCCTGGCCTTCGACGAGATGGCCACGGTGCTGACCGCAGACGATTTCTTCCTGCCCGCGCATCGAGAGATCTTTGCCGCCATGATGGAACTGGAGCAACGCCGCCAGCCCATCGACGTGGTGTCTTTGGGCGATGAGCTGAAATCGCGCGGCGCCCTGCCCCGCCTGGAGGGCGGCCCCAGTTACCTTATCACCCTGGCCAACTCCGTCCCCACCGCCGAGAACATCAGCCACTATGTCCGGTTGGTGAAGGAGAAGGCGACGTTGCGCCGGCTGATCGCAGCCTGCGCCGAGATCCAGTCGCGCGCCTACGGCGAATTCGGCAGCTACGAGGAATTCCTCGACGACGCCGAGACGCAGATCTTCAAGGTCGCGCAGCAGAACCGGCGCGAGTCGTTTCAGCCGGTAGGTGAGCTGCTCGGCGACGTGGTCAACGAGTTGCAGACCCGTTCCATGGAACGCCGGCAGATCACCGGCGTGCCCACCGGCTTCACCAAGCTGGATGAGATCAGCGCGGGCCTGCAGCCCGAGAACCTGATCGTGGTGGCCGCACGGCCGGGAGTGGGCAAGACCTCGTGGGCCATCAATGTGGCCACCCATGCGGCGCTCAACCACGGCATCCCGGTGCTGATCTTTTCGCTCGAGATGTCGAAATTCGAACTGATGGAACGAATGCTGGCGGGCGAGGCCCGCATCGATTCCAGCCGCATGCGCCGGGGCATGATCGAGTACGGCGACTGGAAGAGTCACATCTACCCCGCGGCCGACCGGCTGACCAAGGCGCCCATCCTCATCGACGACTCGGCCGCCCCCAACATCCTCGAACTGCGTGCCAAGGCGCGGCGTTTTCGCGGCAACCCCAAGTACTTCCCGCAGACCGCCGAGGGCCGGGCCCCGCTCGGCCTGATGGTGGTGGACTACCTGCAGCTCGCCCGCGGCCTGGGCGGCCGGCGGGAGGAGTCGCGCGAGCGCGAGATTGCCGAGATCTCGCGCGGGCTGAAGGCCCTGGCCAAGGACCTGCGCATTCCCATCATCGCGGTTTCCCAGCTCAATCGCGGCCTGGAAAGGCGTGAGGACAAGCGACCGCAGCTTTCCGATCTGCGCGAATCGGGCGCCATCGAACAGGACGCCGACATGATCCTCTTCATACACCGCGAGGAGATGTACGGCACCGAGGGTGCGGAGCGAAACAAGGCCGAGCTCATCATCGGCAAGAATCGACATGGCCCCACCGATACGGTGATGCTGACGTTCCTGCGCGAGTTCACCAAGTTCCAGAACTACGCCGAGGAAGAGGACCGGCCTCGCTGACCATGGAATCGGCGCGCCAAGCGGGACAGGTTGGGTCAAAGACCGCGCTGATCTCGGGTGGAGCCAAGGGCATCGGCCGCGAGGTGGGGCTGCGGCTGGGCGAGCGCGGTTGGGCAGTCGCGCTGTGCTACCGCAAGAGCCGGGCCGAGGCCGAGGCAACCGCCTCGGCTATCGAGAGCAACGGCGGCCGCGCCCTGGCCCTCCATGCCGACGTGTCGGTGCCCGAGGTGTGTGCGACTCTGGTCCGCCAGGTGCTCGACTGGCAGGGTCGCATCGATGCTTTCATTCACTGCGCCGGTCCCTATCACCGCGTGGACGTGCTCGATGAAACGCCCGCGGGCTGGCGCGAGATGTTCGCCGGCAACCTGGACAGCTTCTTCTACCTAGCCCGTCTGGTCGCACCGGTCATGGTCAACCAGCAAAGCGGCCGCATCGTGGCGTTTTCCATGGCCAATGCCGATCGGCTGGTAGCGCAAACCCAGCTCACCGCGCACTACCTGTCCAAGGTGGGCGTGCTGGGTTTGGTGCGCAGCCTGGCCAAGGCATTGGCCAAGCACAACGTCACGGTCAATGCCGTGTCTCCCGGCTTCATTGATTCCGGGTCGCTGGACCCGGCCGAACTGGCCGGCCTGGTCAAGACCATCCCCGCCGGCCGCATCGGCTCCCTCGCCGACTCAATCAGCGCCGTGCTGTACCTGCTCTCCGACGAAGCCGCCTACGTCACGGGCACTAGCCTGCATGTCAGTGGCGGCTGGGGAATATAGCCTGGCCGCTGGCCCGCGGGATCTATCCTTCAAACTTCTTCTTCAATTGCTCGTAGTAGCGTCGTTCCGATTCCAGATCCTCGGCTGCGTCGATGGTCCTTGTAGTGCCAGGTTCATCCACGCGACCGGTCTCAATCACGCGAATCCGAACTTCCGATCCAAGCTGGAGCAAGCGATGAACCCAATCGACCTAAGCCCGACCGTCACCCGGCTGCGTGTGCGCGAGGCCTCCAACGCGTAGATCCGTTTGTCCATGAGTAGGATCGCCTCGGTTGACCCATGTAACGATGGCGGTCAAGACTCTCGCACCTCCGACTCCGGCGGTGCAGAGTCTCTCACCATCAACGTAGATCTCAAACGCGACCATGTTCTCCTCCTGGGGACTACATTGCGCGCCCGCAGCTCCGGACAGGTCCGGAACGCCGCTCAGGGCGTAGTATAGCGCCGTCCGCGGCGTGTGAATCGCTGCTTCTGAACAGAAGCAAGCTCGGCGCGTGGGCGGGCGGCCGGGGGCGACTCCGAGGCAGCGTCTGCGCGTGTAAGCGAGCGCACCGAGCGTCTGCGCTCGGTTGCAAGCGAGCGCCAAGGGGCCAGGCGACCAGCGCAGCTGGGCGCCGAGGGACCCGTCACCCGAGGGCGCATGGACGCGCGCAGCGCGGCCGTAAGCGCGCGGCCGCCGAGGAGCGCCACCGGCATCAGCCCGCCAGCGCCGAGCGCCGCTTTCTGCGATGCCCCGGCCCCGTCTCCGGTTCCGGCTCCGGCAGCGCTACACCTCAGTCTTGCGCACCGACACGGCCAGCTTGGCCACGCTCTGGATCACGTGGGGCACGCGTTTGAGAAGGTTGATCGAGGGCGGTCGCTTCTCGTGCACGGCAAACGGGATCTCCACCACTTTCTTCTTCTCGCGGTGAGCGCGGATAACGAACTCACTGGCGAAGACGTCACGATCCAAAACGCAGCGTTCCGCCGTCTCCAGCAGAACCTCGCGCTTGAAGGCCTTGAGCCCGTGCGTGTCGGTGCCGCCGTAGTTGCAAACTGCACGCAGCAGGCCGTTGTACACGCGGGTACCCACGCGCCGCACCCAGGGGCGCTGGTCGTTCGACCCCACCATGGCCTTGGAACCGACCACCAGATCGGTGTCGGTCCGCTCCAGCAGGGCCAGCGCCCGCGCGTAGAACTCGGTGTCGCACAGATCGATCTCGTCGCAGATGACGAAATCGCCACGGGCCGCGAGGATACCGGTCTTCATGGCCAGGCCGTAGTTGGGCTGCCCGATGGAGATCATGCGAACCTCGGGGAAGTCAGCCTCGATCTCCTTTCCCATCTCCACCGTGCGATCGCGCGAGCCGTTTTCGCAGAGAATCAGTTCATAGCTGAACCCGAAGGGCCGCAACTTCTCGCGCAACTCCAACACGGAACCGCGCAGGATCCCCTCCTCGTTGTAGACCGGGATCACGATGGAGACATGAGGCTTGGCAGCGGACGGGGACGGAGTGGTCATGGTGTCTTGCTCCCAGGGGCGGCTGCGATGGTGGCCGCAACTTCGCGGCCGGCGAGCAGGCAATCTTCCATCGCATTGTACGTCCACGCGCCATATCGGCCACGCGAATAGATGGCGCGCGATTCGAGGAAACGAAAGATGGCCGTGGTGGCCGCCGTGTGGTGCTCGTCGAACACCACGTAGGCGTACTTGATCTCGCGCGCGTCGGCGAAGCGGATGTCGCCCGGCGCGACGATGGCACCGATGGCCGCCAAACCCTGGGCCACGTCGGACAGGGTGGCGTCGCTGACCGGGCCGCGGTCGGCCAGTTCCACGTACAGAGACGCCGCCCCGGACGGCGCCATGCTAGCCACGGCGTTGCTGTAGATGCCGACGCGATAGAAAGGCAGGTGTTTCTCGGGCACGTAGATCCAGTGCCAGTCGGCGGCCGGCCGCGAGCGCGTGGCCACGTTCAGGTAGCGCAGGGTGGTGCAACGCAGGCGGCTGGCGTGGGCTGCGATCTCGTCGGGGAGATCGGATATGCGCGCCAGCAACTCAGGTAGCGGGAGGGTGGACACCACCGCTTGGTAGGGCACGCGTTGCCCGGCCGCCACCACTTCGCGTCTGCGCAGGTCGATCGATTCCACGCTGCTGCGCAGATGAACCTCGCCGCCCTCGATGCGGGCACCCAGGGCGCGCGTCAGCCTCTCGATGCCACCCTGCTTGGGGTACAGGAAGTTGACGTTGTAGCCCATGCCTCCCGCGTCCGCGCCCACCGCGCCGGCCACCACTTGTTCCAGATTGGGCAGGGGCACGAAGCGCGAGCACCAGTCCGCGGTGATGGTTCGCGGATGCACGCCCCACAGCTTCTCGTTGTAGGGGATCATGAAGTGCCGGGAGATGCCAGCGCCAAAGTGCCGCAGACAGTACTCCTCGAAGTTCCGCGGCGGCGCGCCTGCCGGCTGCATCTTGGCCTGGATGACCCCCAGCAGGCATTCCTTGATCACCTCAGGCGGCAGCCCGTGCAGGTTGGCCTGGAACGGATACAGGGTGGTCGCTCCGTGCGAGAAGATGCGGGCGCGCCTCTGCACCGATGCCATCTCGACGGGCAAGACCTCGGCCACCAACCGCTGGATGGCCGGATCGCGCAGGTGCAGCCAGTGGCCGGTCAAGTCGAAATGGAATCCGTCGCGCTCCTCGGTGACGGCCAGGCCGCCCAGCTTGGCTTCTCGCTCGAACAGGATCCAAGGCCAGTCTAGGTGAATCGCCGCCGAGATCCCGGTGAGACCTCCGCCGAGAATGACTACTTTGCGCGTGTCTTCGGCCATGGCTGAGGTGGAGACCTGCCTATCACGGGTGTCAGGGGAGTGTCGACGGTTCGCCCCGGGGTTGTCCCACAAGCATATCTCATGTCGGTGTTTGCCATACAGTCCCGAATTCATTTTTCTTTTCCCATCGGCGGCTGGTTGCCCCATTATGATCGCATTGCTTGGCGGTCCGCATCGAAGCGGCTCGCCGGTGGAAGCGACAACTATTCCTGCGGGAGAACCATCATGACCGGACTGTTCCAGAGATTTACTGTCCTATCTTCCTTCTGTGCGCTGACCTTGATCGTCGGGTGCGGCGGATCGAGTACCCCGAAGGTGACCTGCGATGGCGGCGCTTGCGGTGACGCCAAGAAGGACACATCTGGCGACGGCGGAAACAAAGCCGAAGCGGCTGTCACTCCTGATGCTGGGTCTGATCTCCCGGCTGCCACTCTCGATGGCCCGGCTGTCATTCCCGACGGCCCCGTTGCCACGCCTGATGGCCCGGCTGTCACCCCCGATGGCCCGGCTGTCACGCCCGACGGCGCCGTTGTCACGCCTGATGGCGCGGTTGTCACCCCCGATGGCCCGGTTGTCACTCACGATGGCCCGGTTGTCATTCCCGATGGCCCGGTTGTCGCTCACGATGGCCCGGTTGTCACGCCCGACGTTGGGCACGATACTCCGGTCGCTACTCCTGATGCAGGGCCAGACGCACCGGTCACGATTGACGTAGCCGCAGACGTTGCCAGCGACGGGTTGGAGGTGGATGCCGAGATCGATGCCATTATCGACGGTGGCATGGACGACGCAGTCGACGGCGCCTGATCGCAATGACCCGCTAGCCCCAGTTCTTCAGGCTGGGCTGCGATGGCAGCCCAGCCTTTTTCTTGCTTGCAATGGCTACGGCAGCCGCGACAGCCGGAAGGCGCTGTGAATCCGCTTCTGCGCCTGGGTCGCCTGGGCCGAGGCCACCACCAGCGAAATATTCAGCTCGGATGAGCCCTGGGCGATGGCCACCACGTTGATCTCCTGCGAAGCCAGGGCCGAGAACACGCGCGCCGCGATGCCCGGCATGCCCGCCATTCCCAGGCCCACGACCGCGATGGTGGTCATGCCGGTCTGCACCTGGATGCTGTCCACGTCCCGACGGGCGATCTCGTCGTGGAAAGCGCGGTCCAGGTGCTCCTTGGCTGACTTGGCTTCCTTCTCAGGAACCGTGAAGCAGATGGACTGCTCGGACGAGGCCTGGGTGATGAGCGACACCGACATTCCGTGCGCCGACAGGGTCGCGAAGGTACGCGCAGCCACGCCCGGCACGCCCAGCAGGCCACGGCCGGCCACCGTGATCAGGGCCTGACCCGACACCGCCGACAGCGCCTTGACCGGATGACGATCCGTGCTCTGGTGCGACGAGATCTCGGTGCCCGGCGCGCTAGGCTCGGCAAATGGCCGCACGTACACCGGGATGGGCTTGCCCTGCACGGGGATGAGCGCGCGGGAGTGCAGAACCTTGGCGCCGTAGTAGGCCAGCTCTGCCGCCTCGCGCACGTGCAGTTGCGGGATCACGCGCGCGTCGGGCACCACGCGCGGGTCGGCGGTGAGCAGCCCCGGAACGTCCTTCCACAGAGTTACCCGGCTGGCCTCGAGCGCGCGGCCAAGCAGCGTGGCGGTGAGATCCGAGCCGCCCCGGCCCAGGGTGACGAGCGCCGGCGGCTGCCCGTGCTCCTTGTGCCACGCACCCAGAAAGCCAGGCACCACCGGCACCACGCCGCGAGACATGAGCGGCCGCAGCCGCTCGCGCACCGCCGCATCGGTACGCGCGAGGTGGGGCGCGGCGCCGCCAAACGGACCGTCGGTGTGAACCACTTCCAGCGCATCCACGACCTGGGCCTTCACACCCTCGGCGCGCAGCACCGCACAGAAGATCTCCGCGCTCAGGCGCTCGCCGCGCGACACCACCAGATCGCTGGTACGCGAGGTCAGCTCGCGCAAGGCCACCAGGCCGCCGGCCAGCATCTCGAGCTCGGCCATCGACTGGTCGACCACCTCCGCCAGTTCGGCCTTGGGCCGCTGGCCGAGGACCAACTGGCGCAGGACCACGCGGTACTTCTCGCGCACGGCTTCCAGCGCGATCGCGGTCTTCTCGCGATCGCCGGCCCGGGCATGGTCGGCCACCGCCAGCAGCAGGTCGGTCACGCCTGCCGGTGCCGAGCACACCACAGCCAGCGACGTGCCGCACGTTTTTGAGATGCCAGCGGCATGCTTGTAGGCTGCGCCGTCCGCAAGCGACGCGCCGCCAAACTTGTAGACCTCGGGGAACCGCAATTTTCGTGTCATGGGAAGATGGCTTTTTACACCAGAGTCGCGAAGCGCCATGGTGAAAATCGGCGCTCGATGGTGCTAAGTTGCGGACATGCGTCCCTATCGCGCCCATTTCCGCTGCATCGCCCGCTGCTCCGGCGAGTACCGGCTCGACGAGGTTCTCTACCGCTGCCCCAAGTGCGGCAACCTGCTGGAAGTCGTCCACGACATGGAGGCCCTCCGGCAGCGCAGCGCCGCCGAGTGGAAGAAGCTGTTCGAGGACCGCTACATGCGCAGCGATTGGCCGCATGGCTCGGGAGTGTGGGGCAAGCGCGAGTGGGTTCACCCGCACATCCGCAACGAGAACGTGGTGTCGATGTACGAGGGCGGCAGCAACCTGTTCTGGGCCCAGCGCTACGGCGCCAAGCTGGGCGTCGAGGATCTCTGGGTCAAGCTGTGCGGCAACTCGCACACCGGGTCGTTCAAGGATCTGGGCATGACCGTGCTCATGTCGGCGGTCAAGCAGATGATCGCGGACGGCAAGCCCATCTCGGCGGTGGCCTGCGCGTCCACCGGTGACACCTCGGCGGCGCTGGCCGCCTACGCCGCGGCCGCCGGCATTCGCGCCATGGTCCTGCTTCCGCGGGGAAAGGTCTCGACCGCCCAACTGGTGCAGCCGCTGGCCAACGGCGCCACCGTACTGGCACTGGAAGGCAACTTCGACGATTGCATGAAGGTGGTGCAACGTCTGGCTGCCGAGGAGGGCGTGTACTTGGCCAACAGCATGAATTCGCTACGCATCGAAGGACAGAAGACGGTGGGCATCGAGATCGTGCAGCAGTTCGACTGGCGCGTGCCCGACTGGATCGTCATTCCGGGCGGCAACCTGGGCAACGTCAGCGCGCTGGGCGCCGGGTTCAAGATGATGCGCGAGTTGGGTCTCATCGACAAACTGCCACGCATCTGCGTGGCCCAGGTGGAGGCCGCCAATCCGCTCTATCTCGCGTATCGCAAGGGCTTCGACAAGTTCGAGCCCATGGTGCCCAAGACCACCCTGGCCTCGGCCATCCAGATCGGCAACCCGGTGAGCGTGCAAAAAGCCATCCGGACGCTGCAGGAATTCGACGGCGTGGTCGAACAGGCGAACGAGACCGAACTGGCCGACGCGGTGGCGCGCGCGGATGCCACCGGCATGTTCTGCTGCCCGCACACCGGCGTGGCACTGGGCGCGCTAGAGAAGCTGGTAGCCGCTGGTACCATCCGGAGATCCCAGACGGTGGTGGTGGTCAGCACCGCCAACGGTCTCAAGTTCACCGACTTCAAGGTCGGCTACCACGAGGACAAGCTGCCCGGTGTTCCGGTGTGCCAGTACGCCAACCAGCCGGTGGATGTTCCCAACGACTACGGCAAGGTCCGCGACACGGTTCGGCGATTGCTGGGGGCATGAGGCAGGAACCTGACGTCGTTGCGCCACCGACGGATCTCTCGTAAGTTCTGGTGTTTCATCAACTGGACATCGTCATGCAGATCGCACTCTTCGACACGACTCTTCGGGACGGAACCCAGAGCGAGGGGCTTTCCCTTTCGGTCGAGGACAAGATCAAGATTGCCCGCCTGCTCGACGGCTTCGGGGTACGCTACATCGAGGGCGGCTATCCCGGGGCCAACCCCAAGGACGAGGAGTTCTTTCGCCGCGCCTCCGAGTTGAAGCTCAAGCAAGCCCGGCTGACCGCCTTCGGCAGCACGCGCCGCACGGGCAGCACGGCCGCGACGGACTCCAACCTGCAAGCCCTGGTCAAGGCCGGCACCCCTGCGGTGGCCATCTTCGGCAAGACCTGGCTGCTGCACGTGACCGACGTGCTCAAGACCACGCCCGAGGACAACCTGGCCATGATTGCCGACAGCGTGTCGTTCCTGAAACAGAACGGCCGCGAGGTCATCTTCGATGCCGAGCACTTCTTCGACGGCTTTCGCGCCGATCGCGACTACGCCCTGGCCGCGGTACAGGCCGCTGCCCGGGCTGGCGCCGACTGGATTGTCTTCTGCGACACCAACGGTGGCAACCTGCCCTCGACCGTGGCGGGAATCGTCCGCGAGGCCAATAAGGCACTGAGCGCGCCCCTGGGCATTCACGCGCACAACGACAGCGATCTGGCGGTGGCCAATTCGCTGGCAGCCGTGGAGGCCGGCTGCACCATGGTGCACGGTACGATCAACGGCTGGGGCGAGCGTTGCGGAAACGCCAACCTCATGTCCGTGATCCCGGCCCTGCAGCTCAAGATGGGCCTGAGTTGCATTCCCGAGGAGAACATGGAGCGGCTTACCGAAGTCTCGCGCACGGCCAGTGAGATCGCCAATCTTCGCCCGCGCGCCCACGCACCCTATGTGGGCGCCTCGGCCTTCGCGCACAAGGCGGGTGCCCATGTCGCCGCAGTGGCCAAGTCGCCAGTCACCTTCGAGCACATTCCGCCGGAAATGGTGGGCAACGACCGCCGCATCGTCGTGTCCGAGCTTTCCGGACGCGGGAACATTCGCGTGCGCGCGGCGGAACTGGGCGTCGAGTTGCGCGGCAACGAGGCCGACCTGGTCGCCCGCATCAAGGAGTTGGAGAACCAAGGTTACCAATTTGAAGCAGCCGACGGCTCACTGGAGCTGATGTTGCGGCGGACTCAGCCGGGCTACAGCGAGCCGTTCGAAGTTCTCGACGTGGTGGTGATCTCACAGCGCCGTAGCAGCAGCGACATGTTTGTCGAGGCCACGGTCAAGCTCAAGGTGGGCGACGAGATCTCGCACGTGGTGGCCGAGGGCTCGGGCCCGGTCGATGCCATGGATCACGCCTTTCACAAGGCGCTCGACCAGCACTTCCCCATCCTGCGCCAGATCCATCTGTGCGACTTCAAGGTGCGCATTCTCGATCCCGAATCCGCCACCGCGGCCATAACCCGGGTCCTGGTCGAATCCAGCCTGGGCAGTGACCGCTGGAGCACCATCGGCGTCTCACAGAACATCATCGAGGCGAGCTGCGAAGCGCTCAAGGACGCCCTCGAGCTGCCGCTGGTTCGCGCGGCCAAAACCTGACTCGTCGTCATTGATATAGGCATGCCGGCGGCGGTAGTCTCGTGCTCCACATGGGATTCCCCTTGTCTGGCTTGGGCCCGAGGCTGGGCCGCGTGGGCTTCGCACTGCTGGTCGCGGGCGCGCTCTGGATTTCTCGCGCTGCCCAGGCTCAAGGCCCACAAGGCCCTGCCTCCCCCTACCCGCTTCTCGACGAGCTGCACCCCGCCGCGCAGGCCGGGACGGAGCCTCCCCTCACGGCGGGGCCGGATGCGGTTCCCATCCCCTCTGCTGTTGCGCGAATCGTGGCAGATCCTTCTGCGCCGCCGCGTTTCTCGGCGGGAGCCACCCTCGCCGTCTCGCGTTCGTCGGAAACCAACTCGTCCTTGACGGTTGGCACCCCGGTGTTGCGTGGCCTGGTCAGCATCAGGCCGCATGTCCTGGCTGAGATCGACTGGGGCTTCGCCCTGATGCTGGATAGCGAATGGTCCGCCTTCGCACGATCAGGCAACCCCTGGGCAAAGGGCTGGTACCGGGGCGAGCGGGGTCGCGTGCACTGGTACGCTGGCGTCGGCATCACGGCGCCGCTGGCCTCGGTGAACATCAGCCCCGATGGTCGCAATCAGCGCGCGCTCTACGACCAGAGCGCCGCGGCCTGGGGCCTGTGGGATGACTGGCGCTGGACGCCCGGTCGCATGGCGCTGCCGGTTCCGGCTGCGCTTTCCTTCGCTTTCTCGCCTCGGGTGATAGCGACTGCCGAGGCGGCCCTGGCTCCGGTGTTCGGTGTGCGCAACGGCGCGAGCGGCACTGATCTTCTGGGACAACTCGCCCTGGGCGCGCGTTTCCTGCTTGTGCGCGACCTGTGGCTCTGTCCCCGCCTGCAGGCCGTCCTGCTCCCCTCGGCCAGCGTCGACCAACTGCAAACCGCGGCTGGGCTGCGGGTGGAGTGGGCCCCGCGCTTCGGTCGATTCTTCCTTGGCGCTCTGGTGAACCTGGATGAGCCCTTGGGTGTGTTCGGCCGTGGCACGCAGAGCTGGGGCATCCACCTGGGCAAGGAGCTGGATCTGTGACGCGCATCTTGTACCTCGCATGTGCCGCGCTGGCCTTGCTGGCCGGCTGCCACGATCGGGATCTCAAGATCTGCGACATCACACAGTCCGACTGTCAGCAAGACATCTACTATGCCGATCTGCGCCTGCGCGGTGACGGCTACGATCCCTTTGCCGGCATCCCGCCCATTCGCACCATCAGCGAGGATCTGTTCCGCGCGCAGCTCGATTACCAGGCGGCGGTGACGAGCGAGCAAGCGCCCCAGCCCTGGTGGGATGCGGCGCTGTTGCTCCTGGGTCTTGTCCCAGCGACCGGAGATTCGCAACAGGCGTCTATCGACAACCAGGTACAAAACACTGCGGCTTTCTATTCACCCGCCACACACGACGTAGCCGTCATTTCTCACCCCGAGCAGGCTGCGGATCCCCTCTCTCAGTTCATGAACATGAGCTACCTCGCACACGAGCTGATCCATGCGCTGCAAGATCGCGAGATCAACCTGAACCTCCATCCGCACAGTACCGACGCGTACTTCGCCGAGAAGGCCATCATCGAAGGGGATGCGTCGCTTTATCAGCGCTTGTTCGAATATGAGGTTCCCCTGCCGGCGGGCTATTCCTTCTCCAGCCGGGATCCGCTCGCGTATTTCTCGGCCTGGCGTCAGGACAACCTGTCCGATGACCCCACCGTGCAGGACAATTTCGCCAGCCTGGGACCGCCGTTCTACGCTGCCGCCTGGCTGGTCTACCCGCTCGGCGGCGTCTGGCTGTCCGACAGTTGGGACAAGGGCGGCAACACGGATGTCCGTCACGCCTATGGCAAGGCCCCGCAGCGCTCTCTGGATTACCTGCTTGGCCCCAACGTGGCGGCGCCGTCGAGCAAGAACATTGACTGTGAGCCCACGGTGCTGGCCGCATTCAAGCAGAGCGATGGCACGCCCTACGGCCTCGACAGTTTTGGCGCCGTCTATTTCTTCGCCTACCTCATGGGCTGGCAGATCCCCGCCGACGTCTCGCTTTCAAGTTCCCTGCTCTGGCGCTACGACCTGATCTTCGTCTACTACAACCCGTCGACAGAGAAAACCGCGGTCACCTGGCGCATCGAACTCGACAGCCCCCTGCCCACCTCCGTTCTGGCGGCCCTGACGACCTCCACCGGACCGCGCGTGGTCCAGAACGGCACCACCTTGCTGATCAGCAACTCCGACGACGCGCCTTTCCTGTCCACCTGGGATCCGTGGTCGGCTTGCCCGTCTCCGTAACCCCCGCCCACGGTTGCACGTCCGGGGTCGGTGCGGTAGATGCACTACGTTGCCGGGTCGGGGTTCGACCCCGACAGGCAGTTCCGGCTATCGCCCCCACCCCCATTGTCTGTGCCCATGCCAGTGTTCTATCGTTCCCTGAAGGGAAGCGCCGCCGCCCTTGTGGCCGTCGTGCTGCTTGGCCCGGCTATCAGCCTGGCGGACGCCACGGCCGAGTCGCCTTCGCTTCCACCTCATCTGGCAATGGCCGATGCCTTGCGCCTGTTCCGCGAACGGGGCTTCGACCTCATCGTGGCGGATGCCACGGTGGATAGCGTTCGCGGCGACGCGCAGATGGCAGGAGCCATCCCCAATCCCGCCATTTCGGGCGGCGTGGGTCGCTCGTTCGGCTTCAACAGCGCAACCTGTCCCGGCTGCTCTGCACTGGCCTGGGACGTGGGCGTGTCCGACCAATCGGCTCTCTTCGACACCCTGTCGGGCAAGCGGGGTCTGCGCTCGCGCACAGCGGAACTGGCGCTGGCGGTGGCGCGCCAGGGCCGCGCCGACACCCAGCGCACCCTGGAATCCATGCTGCGCCAGCAGTATCTGCAGGCCGTATATGCGCGTGATGCCCTCGATCTGACGCTCGAGTCGCAAAGCCGCCTCGGCCACGTGTTGGAGCTGAATCAAGCCCGCTTTCAACATGGCGCCATCTCGCAAGTCGACGCGCTCAAGGTCGAGACCGAGAAACTGGAAGCTGACCAGGAAGTGGAACGCGCTGAATTCGACCTGGCTGAGGCCAAGTTTCAGCTCGCCTTCCTGCTGGGCGTGCGCGGGCGCGTGCCAGACTTCGAGGTCGATGCCGATCTCCCGCGCTATCGTGTTCCTGCCGAACTGGGCCGCGCCACGGTCGAGTCATTGCTGGATCTGGCCCGCAAGCAGCGTCCCGATCTGGCAGCAGCCCACCTGCAACACGACCGGGCGGGGACCGCGGTGCAATCAGCGAAACGCCTACGCTTCCCGGACGTGGCTCTCTCGCTCGATCTGAGCGGGCAAGGGGCCGGCAGCGACGTCAGTTCACCGCCCACCGTCTCGCTGGGACTCACGCTCACCCCGCCCCTCTTCTACCGTTTCCAGGGCGAGGTGCAGAAGGCCCAGGCCGATCTGCGTATTCAGGACACCCTTCTTGCCAAGACCGAGGCCCAGATCGTGAACGATGTGACCGTCGCGCTGACCCAGTTCAAGTCCACCCAGCGCCGGGTGGAACGGGCCGAGAACGGCCTGCTCGACCGGGCGCGACGCACGCGCGACCTGGTCCAGGTCCAGTACGAAAAAGGCGCCGCGTCGCTACTCGAATACCTGGACGCGCAGCGGATGCTCATAGAAACCACCCAAGGCTACCTGCGCGATCTCGCCGACTACTGGCTGGCGGTCGTGCTCATAGGGGAAGCCGTGGGCCTGGAGTTGGGGCCATGAACCACACACGAGTCACTTCCGTCATTGCTGTCTGCCTGGTCGTGGTCATCGGGCCCGGCTGTCACAGGCGCGAGGCCAAGCCATCAGCCGCGCCGCCGACCACCGAGGTATGGCTGGCGCCCGAACAGGCGACAGCAGCCAAGCTTGTGGTCGAGCCGCTCGAACCGCAGCCCGTGGGCGGTGTGGTGGTGGCCAGTGGCCGCGTGACCTTCGACGATCTGCACGTGGCGCACGTGCTGTCGCCGGTGACCGGCCGGGTGGTCAAGATCGAGGCTCAGCCCGGCCAAAGAGTGAAGAAGGGTGATGCCCTGGCGGTAATCGAGTCTCCCGACGTGGCGACGGCGTTCTCCGACCTGGCCAAGGCGCAAGCAGATTTTGGTGCCGCCGAGAAGGAAGCCAACCGCCAGAAGGAGCTGTTCGACCTCCACGCTGGATCGCAACGCGATTTTGAGGGCGCGCAATCCAACTTCAGCAAGGCCAGGGCCGAGCTGGATCGAGCCAGGAAGAAGACCCGCATCCTGCGCGGAAGTTCCTCCGACAGGTCCAACCAGATGTACACCTTGCACACCCCCATCGACGGCGAGGTCATCGCCCGCAACGTGAACCCCGGCGCCGAGGTGCAAGGTCAGTACACGGGTGGCACCGTGCTCGAGCTTTTCACGGTGGGCGAACTGGACAGCGTGTGGGTCCTGGGCGACATTTTCGAGATGGATCTTGGCCGGGTGAAGGCGGGCACGGCCTGTCTGGCCACCGTCGTGTCCTATCCCGGCCGCGTCTTCCGTGGGTTGGCCGACTGGGTCTCCGACACGCTCGATCCCGCGACCCACACCTCGAAAGTCCGCTGCAAGATCGTGAATTCCGACCGTGCACTGAAGCCCGAAATGTATGCCACCGTGACCCTGCCCGTGGATCGCCAGGTCGCACTTGCCATCCCGCGCGGCGCACTCCTGCGCCTCGGCGATCAGACGGTGGTCTTCGTCGAGGTGGGCAAGACGCCGGATGGCCGCCTGCGCTTCGAGCGCCGGCCCGTGGTGGTCAACGAAGAGATGGGCAACGAGTTCTTGCCGGTACTGCGCAACCTGGCCAAGGGTGAGCGCATCGTGGTCTCGGGCGCCATTCTGCTTTCCGGGATGTTGTAGCGATGATTGAGCGACTGGTTTCGGCCGCTGTCCGCGCGCCTTTCCTGGTCTTCATGGCCGCCCTGGCGCTGGTGGCCATCGGCATTCGCTCGTACACGCAACTCGACATCGAGGCCTATCCCAACCCGGTGGCGCCCATGATCGAGATCATCGCGCAGCCGCAAGGCTGGAGCGCCGAGGAGGTCGAGCGCTACGTGACCTTGCCGCTGGAGACCGGGCTGGTGGGCATGCCAGGGCTGGAACACGTGCGCTCGCAGTCACTCTTCGGGCTGGCCGACGTGAAGTTCTACTTTGGCTGGGACACCAGCTACGCCACGGCTCAGCAACGTGTGCTCAATCAACTCAATTTCGTCAATTTGCCAGCCGGGGTGCAGCCGCAGCTCTCGCCCTGGAGTGCCATTGGCGAGTTGTATCGCTACAAGGTGGTGGGCAAGGACTACACCGCGGCTGACCTCAAGACCGCCGAGGACTGGATCCTGGAAAAGCAGTTCCGCCAGGTGCCGGGCGTGATCGACGTGGTGGGATTCGGCGGCCTGACCAAACAGTACCACGTGGACGTGGATCCTTACCGTCTTCGCGGACTCAACGTCAGCCTGGCGCAGTTGCAAGCCGCCATCACCAACGCCAACCAGAACGTGGGCGGACAGCGCCTCACCCTGGGCGAGCAATCCTTCGACGTGCGCGGCATCGGGCTCATCCGTTCGGTTCGTGACATCGAGCAGATTGCCGTCGCCGCGCAAAAGGGCGTGCCGGTTCGCGTGCGGGACGTGGCTGCAGTCAGTGTGGGCGCGGCCCCTCGCCTGGGGGTTGTGGGCCGCGACGGCGAGCCCGACATCGTGGAAGGCATCGTGCTCATGCGCTACGGGGGCGACTCGCTCTCCACCGTCAAGGGCATTCACGATCGGGTCGATTACATCCGCCAGAACCGGGTTCTGCCGCCTGGCATGGACATCGAAACCCTCTACGACCGGGCCGACCTGGTCAAGCTGACCACCCACACCGTGATGGAAAATCTCATCACCGGCATGCTGCTGGTCTCGCTGGTGCTCTGGCTCTTCCTGGGAAATTTGCGGGCGGCTCTGCTGGTTGCGCTCAATCTGCCACTCGCCCTGCTCTTCGCGTTCTTTGGAATGGTGTCCACCGGCACGCAGGCCAACCTCATCTCTCTCGGCGCGGTGGACTTCGGCATCGTGGTCGACTCATCCGTGATCATGATGGAGAGCATCTTCCGCAACTTTGCGCGAAAAGGTGGCTCAGTCTTCGAGCGCATCACCAGCGCAGCGCGCGAGGTCGGGCCGCCGGTATTCTCCTCGACCCTGATCATCGCGGTGGCCTTCGTGCCGCTCTTCACCCTGACCGGGGTGGCCGGCGTGATCATGGCGCCCATGGCGCACACCTATGCCTTTGCCATCGGTGGCGCCATCCTGCTCGCGCTGACCCTCACCCCGGCCCTCGCGTCGCGGCTCATGCCCACATCGGTGACCCAGGACGAAGAGGAAAAGGACACGCGTTTCATGCGAGTCGTACACGGGTTCTATGCGCGGCTCTTCTCCTTCGCCCTGCAACGACCCCGCTGGGCCGTGCTGCTGGGCGTGGGGCCAGTGGTGGTGGCACTGGCTGCGGCCGGCATCCTGGGCCGCGAGTTCATGCCCAAGCTGGAAGAAGGAAACTTCTGGATCCGCGCCACCTTGCCCACCTCGATCTCCCTGGAACAATCGGCCCGCTACGTGGGCCACATCCGCGCCATCGTGCTCGGCTGTCCGGGCGACGATCCGAGTGACTGTCCCTCCAACAAGCGAAGCCGGCCCGAAGTTCAAAGCGTCATCTCACAACTGGGACGGCCCGACGACGGTACCGACGTGTCCGGCTTTCAGAACATCGAACTTCTGGCACCCCTGCGTCCCAGTTCCGAATGGCGCAAGGGCGTGACCAAGGCGTCACTCACCGAGGAGATGCAGCGCGACCTGGCCCGCGCCTTTCCCGGTGTGGTGTTCAACTTCTCGCAGGTCATCTCCGACAACGTGGAAGAGGCCATGTCGGGCGTCAAGGGCGAGAACACGGTCAAGGTGGTAGGGCCAGATCTGCGGGTCGACGAGAACAAGGCGGGCGAGATCGTTGCCGCCATGAAGGACATCCGGGGTGTGGCGGATCTCGGTATCTTCCGCTCGCTCGGCCAACCCGCGATTCGCATCACCCCTTCGCGCACGGCGGCCGGTCGCTACGGCCTCAACACGGGCGATGTGGCGGCGGTCATCCAGGCGGCCATCGGTGGGCTGGCCATCACCCAGGTCTACGAGGGCGAAAAGCACTTCGATCTCACCGTGCGCTGGGCCGAGCCGTACCGGCGCGATCTGCGCGCCATCCGGGCCATTCTGGTCGCGGCGCCTGATGGGGCCCAGGTGCCGCTCGGGCAACTGGCTGACGTGGTCGAAGAGAACAGCCCGTCGGTCATCTTCCGCGAAGGTCTGCGGCGCTATGTGCCGGTGAAGTTCTCGGTGCGCGGGCGCGACCTGGGCTCGACCATAGCCGAGGCGCAGGCCAAGATCGCCGAGCACGTCAAGCTGCCTTACGACACGCACCTGGAATGGGGTGGCGAGATCAACCAGTTGCGCGAGACCACGGCGCGCTTGCTGATCATCATCCCGGTGACGCTGCTCATGATCACCTTCCTGGTCTACGGCTCGGTCAAGAATGCGCGCGACACCCTCATCGTGTTGCTGGGGGCGCCCGTGGCTGCCAGTGGAGGCGTGGTGGCCCTCTTCCTCACCGGCTCTGACTTCTCTATCTCGGCAGCCGTGGGTTTCATCTCAATTCTAGGGATTTCCATTCAGGACGGGCTGCTGGTGGTCACCTACGCCCGGCAATTGCGCAGCCGCGGAGAGTCGGCGGCAAGCGCGGCCCGCCAGGCAGCCCAGCGCCGACTGCGCCCCATCCTGATGTCCACCTGGGTGGCCATGCTGGGCCTGCTGCCCGCCGCGGTCTCGCGTAGCATCGGTTCGGAAACCCAGAAACCGCTGGCCATCGTGGTCATCGGCGGAGCTGTAGCGCTGGTGATCCTGCCACGCCTGCTACAGCCCGCGTTGCTTTCGCTGGCTTTCCGCGAACGACCACAGCCCGATCCGCAGGTTTGACCGCCCGCCGCCCGGAGCCATTCCCCGCGCTACTCCAGTTCGTTGACTACGTACGGCTGGAAGTTGCCGACGGGGTCTCCTTCCGAGCCAACCCTTCCACTGCGAATGAACTCGGCAAGCGTGCTGTCGCAATCCAGATCGCCCTTAGCATAGGCGGTAAATTGGGAGTTGGTGCCGCCGTCGGACCCGGTGAATCCCGGCATGTACTGGTGGGCGTCGGGCAGAGAGAACTTCAAGGCCAGCCATACCCCGTCGCTTGCCCATATCGGGTTGTTGCCGGGACAGCGCTGGCCGGTCTGGCACGCACACTCGCTGGAACTGGCCCAAGTCGCGTTGGGCCCTGGGAACTGCCTGGGCAGCGGTATGCCTCCCGGCGTTATGTAGTCCGTCACAAAGTAGGTCAATGCGCCTGCCCACTGCTTGTTCAAGTGGCCCACGGCTTCGGCAGTGCGAGCCTTCTTGACATATCGGCTGAAGGCGGGAACGGCAACCGCAGACAGAATGCCGATGATGGCCACAACGATCATGAGTTCCACCAGGGTGAAGCCGCTGCGGTTCCGGTTCGTGCGCAATTTCGGGTGTGGCATCGCGGCGTCCTTTCTCTAGTCCATGCAAGTCGCGCGCCGTTGCCCCGAGCGCAGGCACATCTGGCGAATTCGGTGGGAGGTCGCGACCTATCACGGATCGAGTTCTTCTGTAGCGACTGCTCAGGGTGCCTCAAATGGTCACTTGCGGCTCGAAACGGGACAAAACGCGGCGGCGTTCCGCGCCCTCCGTGTCGGCCGCTCCGCACGGCGGCAAACATTCCTCGCGACGGGGACCACCTTGCCGGCAGGCCCGAAACTGAATAGCAGACGTGATGCCTGCATGATATTGGGAGCAGCCGATGGCGAATCGACTTCATCCTTGGTGGCTGGACCACCTTCTGGCGCACCCGGTGCGACGGTTGCTACAGAATCCGCGCGCTCTCTTGCACTCGCCAACCACGCTGGGTTGCCTGTCGGATATCAGCCAATCATCCGGTTCAGCCATGCGGCCCTTAATGCGCACACGCTAGCATCGCTCCGTTCGATGGCCCGGTTTCCGTGCGCATTTCCGGTCATGTGCGGCACCTTGGCCGCCGTCTCGCGCAGTTGATCAATGTAGCGAGATCTCCGACAGCAAACGCCGCGCAGAAGAGGAGGAAGAAGAAGGCAGAGCGAACCGACCCGAACTGACGTGATTCTGCAAATCGAGGAAGTCAGCGAGACCGTCCCGAGAATCGGACGGCGGCCGGCCTTCGGGACGGCAGGAAAGAAATGGAACCCCCGAGTACCAGCAACATCCATCTTTGCAGCCTAGGCCAGTAGGGCGAGGGTGTGCCATCAGCCAATCATGGCTTCGGCCTGATTGCGCTTGGCGCGCGCGCCGACCTGTTGCGACTTGGCAAGCGAGGCGCGCCATGACGAATGCGTCCCAACCCCCTTCTTTGCCCCAGCCCATTCCGTACGATTGGGGATCGCCTTCCTTCTGGATCAGCAAGACGATTCACAGGCTTTCGCGGCTCAACGGTCTCTCGGCCGCTCACCGCGACTATCTGGCGGCGGGAGGTCTGGGCTTCTTCATCGGCGACGGAAGGCTCAGCTACGGTATTGAGCAGATTGCCGAGGCGTTCTACGCAGCGAGGGTCTTCAGCGGGATGTGGTTTTCGCTCGACGGGCAGTATGTTGTGAACCCCGCCTACAACAAAGATCGTGGACCTGCGAAGTTCGTCGCGTGCAGGTTCCACGTCGAATTCTGACGGCCGGGCGCTGGCTGAACAGCCGCGAACAGCAGATGGTCAGCTCACGCGCGCATCGTCGCTGGCCAGTGGCAAGCGGATGATGAAAGACGCGCCAGTTGTAGAGCCCGCTGACGTTCATGGGGGTCAAATATGGGCTCGTTCCGATTCCGGGGCCAGGTTGTCGGGTGTTCGCCGCGCTTGAACCGCGTCTCGACCCGCGCGAGGATAGAAGCATGCGATTCTCTCGCCCCATCGGTGTCGTCCTTTGCATTGGCCTGCTCATTTCATGCCGTAGGCAACTGGGCGACGGGATCACATCGCAGCGTAACGTCGACGCCAACCTGGACGGCTTCATCGACATCGTGAAATCCGGGCTGGGTCTTTCGGTCAACGCCCGCTTTCTGACCTTCGGGCCCGTGCCTGGCCCGCAGCCCTGGGACCACCCGGCGGCGGTTGCTTCGGTCAGCGTCCAGGGAAGAAACATTCCGCTGCGTCCCGGGCGCGACGGGCTAGTCCACGAGCGTTACGAAGCCCGGCCCTGTCCGCTCAAGACCATCTTCGAATGTGTGGAGATTCTCGCCACTGGCCGCTTCGGCGACGACGGCGAGATCATGTGTTTCGGCCTGCAACTACAGAAGCACCCGAACGAGGTCGTGCGCCAGGAGATCACGTTCCGCTCAGCCGACTTCTGCCCCTTCCAGAGAACTGCGGGCCCGGCCCAGCAGATCATCCGCGGCATCGAGAAGGCGCAGATGGAGCACTTCCAGCGCCAGGAAACCGACAAGTATTTGGACCAGACTGGGCATTGACCCACGCGACTAGGCTGGTTTGACTGGCGGCCACCTGCGGGGCGAGAATCGCTGCTATCTTGTAGCAGGAGGCTTTGATGGCTGTTCAATGGTCCAGAATCCGCGTCGGACTTGTTTTGCTGGTTCTTCTTGGCAGCTTGCCAGCCCTGGCGGGCCCGAAGGAGGAAGCCGCGCGCGCCGAGGTGGCGGCCGGCACAGCAGCCTACAACCTCGGCTACTACGACGACGCCGCCCGCCACTACGAGGAAGCCTATCGCCAGGTGCCAGATCCCGCCCTGCTCTTCAATATCGGTCAGGCTTACCGGCTGGCGGGCAAACCGGACCGCGCGATCACCGCCTATCGATCTTATCTGCGCACGGCGCCTGCCGACGCCGCCAACCGGAGCCAAGTCGAGAAGCGAATTCCGGAACTCGAGAAGCTGGTGGCCGAGATGAAGAACGCGCAAACCGCACCGCCACCGGGAACCCTGCCCGCAGCGGCCCCTGCCGCAATTCCGCCGGCTGTCCCCGCTCCCAGCAACGCGCCCGCCGTGCCTCCGCCCGCCCACGAGGGTCAAGGCAATGGCGCGTCGGCCGCAGCTTCCTCTGTCGTGGCCGAGCCAGTCGAGCAAAGCGCGAGCACCTTCCCGATGTTCGGAGCACCACCCTCGCCGGTGACCTCCGGCACCCAGTCGACGGCCGACACGGCCCCTGGCGCTGACCTTGGTGCTGCTTCCTCACCGGCGGCAGGCGAATCCCGACCTGTGTACAAGAGGTGGTGGTTCTGGACAGGGCTGGGTGCGGTGGTCGCGGCGGGCATCGTCACCGCCGTCGTGCTCTCCTCCGGCTCATCGAAGGGGATCCCAGGCACCAGCCTCGGCAACCAGCCCATCTTCCAATAGGGGACATCCATGCGACGAATCTTCCTGGGCCTGGCATTTCTGGCGCTCGCGTGCAAGGCCGGCAGCAGTAGCTCCCAAGACGTCCTGCTCGTCACTGTGAAAGCTCCGGCTGACTTGACCGGGATCACGCACCTCAACGTGACATTCACCAACGCCGGTACCTCCGAAACCCAAAGCTACCCGCCGAATCCGACGTCGACGCCCATCGTGTTTTCCGCCACTCTGTCGGCCACCATGCCCAAGTCGCGTACCGGCAACATCGACGTGAGCATCGACGGGCTCGACGCACAGAACACCGTTCTGGCGCACGGCGAGACCAGTCAAGATCTGGTTTCTGGCGGGCAAACCAATGTCACGGTGACCCTGGCGGCCGTGCCGGGCGGTTCGGACGCCGGCGTCGGCGGACAGGGCGGCGCGACTGCCACGGGTGGGAGCGGTGGACAAGGCGGTGCGGCCGGCGCGGGCGGCGCAGGGGGAGTGCAAGGAGGCACGACCAGCGCGAATGGCGGCCACAGCACAGCAACTGGTGGCGCTACCGGAGGCGGTACCGCCGGCATCGATGCTGGCGTGGATGGAGCCAGCGGCGGCAGCGCTGGCACCTCGGCACGGGCCGGCAACAGTGGCGGCGGAAGTAGCGGAACCGGCGCTGCCGGCGCATCGGGCGGTGCAATCGTTACCGGCGGAGTCGGGGCCGGCGGAACCGGTGGCACCAGCGGCGGCACGGGTGGGACCGGCTCGTGCCCCCCGATCATGTGCCCGGCCCTCGCGTGTTTGGGGCATACCCAGCCAAATCCCGACCCCTGCGGCTGTCCCATCTGTGCGCCCAATCTCGACGGAGGCATGGCGCAAGATGCTGGCGGTTCGGCGGATAGACCCTCGACAGACGCAAACTCCGCCGAGACGTCGGCCACTTGCTCGGCGCCCAAGAGCACCGGTGGTATCGCGTGCCCAGGAGGCAAGTGCACGGTGGGGGACTACAGCGGCTTTGAGTTCGCGTTTTCCGACCAAACCGATGAATCGTCCATCTGCCTGTCGCCCAACAGTCTCTGCGCGGCGGGCACCACTGGCGCATCGGATCCACCCTCATACACAGTTTGGGGAGCTGGGTTCGGCTTCAACTTGTCGCTGCTCACCACGTCCACCAACCCTGTGCCGGTTCAGCTTTCGGGAACAGGTGTGACGGTCGCGCTCAGCAGCCTGCCCACGGGTGCCAATATGCAGATCATCCTGAGCGTTGGCGCCACAACCTATTGCGCGTTGATGACCGCGGCCACCCAGACCCTTCTCTGGACGAGTTTCAATCAGACCTGCTGGGCCCCGACTGTCGCCGGGGCACTGTCGGGCGCACCAAATGCAACGAACATCGAGTTTCAGGTCGCCTCCAGTCCGACCATCGGGACATTCGACTTCTGCGTGACCGCGATCTCGTTCCAGTAGCCCGGCAAGAGAAAGGCCCGGGAACCTTGAGGGCGCCCGAGCCTGGATCGTTTCAGTGCAACGTTACGAGACCAGCTTGTCGCTCGCGGGCGGAGCGAAGGGCGAGTCCACGCCGGCGACCGCCAGAGCCTCGTACAGCTTCCAGCGTGCCTTCGCTTCGCGCTGGCCTTGCTCCATCAGGGCACGCGCGCGATCCGGCATGATCTGGGCCAGCGAGCGGAAGCGCGTCTCGGTCATGGCCCACTGTTCGTAGGTCATCTTGGGCGCCTTGGAGTCGAGCTTGAGCGGGTGCTCTCCCTTGTTATAGAGATCCGGGTTGAAGCGGTACAGGGTCCAGGCGCCGCTGTCGACCGCTGCGACCTGGTTGTCCATGCCCTTGGCCATGTCGATGCCGTGGGCGATGCAGTGGCTGTACGCGATGACGATGGAGGGCCCGTCGTAGGCATCGGCCTCGATCATGGCCCGCACGGTCTGGATGTCGCTGTAGCCCATGGCGACCTTGGCCACGTAGCAGTTGCGGTACGCGATGGCCATCATGCCCAGGTCCTTCTTGGGCGTGGGCTTGCCGGCCGCCGCGAACTTGGCCACGGCGCCGGTCGGGGTCGCCTTCGAGCACTGGCCACCGGTGTTCGAGTACACCTCGGTGTCGAGCACCAGGATGTTCACGTTGCGGCCGCTGGCCAAAACGTGATCCAGCCCGCCGTACCCGATGTCGTAGGCCCAGCCATCGCCGCCCACCGCCCACACGCTCTTCTTGACCAGCATGTCGGCCACGCCGGCCAGGTTCTTCGCGTCGGGGTCAGCGATGCCGGCCAGCGTCTGCTTGAGCAAGGCCACGCGCTCGCGCTGCTCGTAGATGCCCTTCTCGTCGGCCTGATTGGCCTCCATCAGTCCGCTGACCAGCTCGCCGGGCAACTGACCCGACAGCTTCTTCAGCAACACCTTGGCGTACTCGTTCTGCTTGTCGATGGTCACCCGGAAACCGAGGGAGAACTCGGCGGTGTCCTCGAAGAGCGAGTTATTCCAGGCCGGGCCGCGGCCGTCCTTGTTCTGGGCGTAGGGCGTGGTGGGTAGGTTGCCGCCGTAGATCGACGAGCATCCCGTGGCGTTGCCGATGATGGCGCGATCGCCGAAGAGCTGGGTCAAGAGCTTCACGTACGGGGTTTCGCCGCAGCCGGCGCAGGCCCCTGAGTACTCGAAGAGCGGCTGCAGGAACTGGCAACCCTTGACCGTGTCGACCTTGACCAGGCGGCGGTCCACCTCGGGCAGATCGAGGAAGAAGGCGTAGTTGTCGCGTTCCTGGGCACGCAGCGGAATCTGCGGCTCCATCATGATGGCCTTCTTGGTCTTGTCCTTCTTGTCGGTGGCGGGACAGACCTCCACGCACAGATTGCAGCCGGTGCAGTCCTCGGGCGCGCTTTGCAGCGCGTACATCACATCGCCGTATTCCTTGCCCTTGTACTTGACGGCCTTGAAGGTCGCCGGCTTCTTCTCCAGGTGCTTGGCGTCGAATACCTTGGCGCGAATGGAGGCGTGCGGGCACACCAGGGTGCACTTGTTGCACTGGATACACAGGTCCGGGTACCACACCGGGATCTCCAGCGCGATGTTGCGCTTTTCCCAGCGCGCGGTATCGGTGGGGAAGGTTCCGTCGACCGGAAAGGCGCTGACCGGCAGCTTGTCGCCACGACCGGCGACGATCTCCGCGGTCACCTTGTGCACGAATTCGGGCGCCTCCTTGGCCACGATGGGCGGCATCTTCAGGCTGCTCGATACCTTCTGTGGATAGTTGACCTGCTTCAGGTTAGCCACCGTCTGATCCACGGCCTTGAAGTTCTTCTGCACCACCTCGGGACCCTTGCGCTCGTAGGTCTTCTGGATGGTCTTCTTGATCTTGGCAATGGCCTCCTCCGCGGGCAACACGCCCGAGATGCTGAAGAAGCAGGTCTGCATGATGGTGTTGACCCGCGCCCCCATCCCGGTTTCCTTGGCCACCTTGTAGGCGTCGATGACGAAGAAGCGCAGCTTCTTGTCGATGATCTGCTTCTGCACTTCCTGCGGCAGCTTGTCCCAGACCTCGTCCGGGCCGTACACGCTGTTGAGCAGGAACACGCCGCCGGACTGGCAGTACTGGAGCATGTCGTAGCGCTCGAGAAACGACCACTGGTGGCAGGCCAGGAACTGCGCTTCCGTGATGAGGTAGCTGGAGCGAATCACGTCGGGCCCGAAGCGCAGGTGCGACACGGTGACCGCGCCGGCCTTCTTCGAGTCATAGACGAAGTAGCCCTGGGCGTAGAAACGGGGCTCCTCGCCGATGATCTTGATCGAGTTCTTGTTGGCACCCACCGTGCCGTCAGAGCCGAGTCCGTAGAACAGGCAGCGCTTCACGCTGTCGGTCTCGGTGGAGAAGCTGTAGTCCACGGCAAGGGAGGTGTGGGTCACGTCGTCGTTGATGCCCACGGTGAAGTGGTTCTTGGGCGCCGGCTTCTTCAGCTCGTCGAACACCGCCTTGACCATGGCGGGGGTGAATTCCTTGGACGACAGACCATAGCGGCCGCCCACCACTTTCGGCATGGCGAAGGGCAGCTTGCCTGCGGCCTGGGCCTCGGCCAGCGCAGTGATCACGTCCTGATACATCGGCTCGCCAGCGCAGCCCGGCTCCTTCGTGCGATCCAGGACCGAGATGGCCTTGACCGTCTTGGGCAGCGCAGCCACCAGGTGCTCCATCGAGAACGGACGATAGAGGCGCACCTTGACCACGCCAACCTTCTCGCCCTTCTTGGCCAGCACATCCACCGTCTCGTGCACGATCTCGGCGCCGGTTCCCATGACCACGATCACGCGCTCGGCATCCGCAGGACCGACGTAGTCGAACAGGTGGTAGGAGCGGCCCACGATCTTGGCGAACTTGTCCATCTGCGCCTGCACGATGGCCGGGGCCGCGTCGTAGTACTTGTTGCACGCCTCGCGCGCCTGGAAGAAGACATCGGGGTTCTGCGAAGTGCCGCGCAACACGGGCCGGTCGGGCGTCATGGCACGCGCGCGATGCGCGTTGACCAGGTCGTCGGTGACCATGGCCTTGATGTCCTCGTCGGTGAGCTGCTCGATCTTCTGCACCTCGTGCGAGGTGCGGAAACCGTCGAAGAAATGGATGAAGGGCACCCGCGCCTGCAGGGTCGAGGCCTGCGCGATCAGGGCCATGTCCATGACCTCCTGCACGGAACCGGTGCAGATGAGGCCAAAGCCGGTGGATCGCACGGCCATCACGTCGCCGTGGTCGCCGAAGATCGACAGGGCGTGGGTGGCTACGGTGCGCGCCGAAACGTGCCACACCGTCGAGGTCAGCTCACCCGCGACCTTGAACATGGTCGGGATCATGAGCAAGAGGCCCTGCGCGGCCGTGAAGGTCGTGGTCAGCGCGCCCGCCTGAAGGGCGCCGTGGGTCGTGGCGGAAGCGCCCGCCTCGCTCTGCATCTCGACCACGGACGGAATCGTGCCCCAGATGTTGGTGCGACCCATGGCCGACCACTCATCGGCCCACTCACCCATGTTCGACGAAGGGGTGATGGGGTAGATGGCGCAGACCTCGTTGGTCTTGTGCGCGACGTAGGCAGCGGCTTCGTTGCCGTCAATGGTGACTTTCTTGCGAGCCATGTCGTGGTCCTCCAGGGGGTAAAACTTAGGAAAAACGCAGCTTTCTTACGTCCGCTGTGTCAGCGAAGCAACAGGAACTTTTGCAAACGCAACGCTGCCATTGCGCCCGTGGGCGAGAGTGGAATCGCAGCCCGACCAACGCACCGCTCTCCGACGAGAAATGGTCGCGCGACGGCGGAGATCCGCTGACTATTTTCCTGCGGCAAGCTGCGCGTCGATCTTCTGCAAGAGATCATCGTCGACCCGTTCGCGCGTCATTTCGGGATCAACGACGTACCAGCTCCGGCCGGCGAAGCGCCGATCGCCCAACCCTAGATGTTCGCGACCGGGAACGGAGCGCCGGGGCGCGCGAAAAGGTAGCCCTGGAAGAGATCCGCTCCCAGGTCGACAAGAATGTTGCGCTCGGCCTCGGTTTCGACCCCCTCGGCTACCAGTGGCGTCTTCAGTTCCAGGCACAGGCTGGCCAGGGCGTGGACCATCTTGCGCTTGGTTGGCGTGGTGTCGATGCCGCGGATGAGCCCCATGTCCAGCTTGACCACGTCGGGCTCGAGCTGTGCGAAGCTGTTCAGCCCCGAGTAGCCCTCACCCAGATCATCGACCGCGATGCGATAGCCCAGCTTGCGCAGGCGCACCACGCGCTCGCGAATATCGGGGATCTTCTCCAGCGCCATGCGCTCCGTGATCTCGAGGTGGATGCGTGAGGCAAACTCGGACAGCGGCGCTTGTGGCGAGTAGAGATCTTCGTCGAGCAGGTCGAGCACGTGCAGATTGACGAACACCCCCGGCAGCTCCGGGTGTTCGCGCAGCACCTCGGCAACCAGGCTCCGCGTTTTGCGCCCCAGCGTCGGCATCTCGTCCAGAGCCTCGGCGGTCTTGAGAATCTCCAAGGGCGAGAACAGCTCGCGGTCGGTGGTGCGCATGAGCGCTTCGTAGGCCACCACGGTCTTGCGCGACCAGGACACGATGGGCTGGAATGCCGTCCACATGCCCGCCAGCGCCCTATCGAAGCGCACGCGCATCGCCTCCATCTCGCGTTCGTGCTCTTCGGTGGAGTGTACGATCCGTCGCTCGCGCCGCGCCACCCGGTGCATCTGTACCGCGCGCGAGAGCACGTCCTTGAGCTGGGACATGGACAGCGGCTTGATGAGATAGCTCAGGGCGCCCCACTCCACTGCCACGCGAGCGCTATCCAGGCCTGGGCCACCGGTCATCAGGATCACGGGTATGTCCCGGTCACGTTCGCGAACCGCACGCAGGATCTCCAGGCCGCTGAAGGTGGGGACATTGATGTCGGTCAGCACGACATCGAATTGCTGCGCGCGCGCCAGCTCGATGGCCGCACCACCCTCGCACGCCGTCTCCACGTCATAGCCCCAGCTTTCCAGGACGCGCGCGCATGAGCGAGTGAATGCCTCGTCATCGTCCACAACAAGAACCAGGGGCCGCAGCTTTCCCTCTTGCGACCAGCTGGCCTGGGCGGATCCTATTTTGGGGTCCACTTGGTTTGCTGCCTTATGGGCCGAAAGCCCGTTGAGTGAACCATCGGCACTTCGGCACCAAGGTTGAGGACGATCTGCCGATCCCCATCCCCGCCACGGCCGCGACCGCTAACCCTCGATTTTCATTCGGCGCCGGTGCTGTCGTATGCGTCAAGGACGACTTCCGTGTACCATGGCGCCCATGCTTGGGGTGAGAGCCCTTCTCATGCTGACCTTGGCCGGCTTCGGCGCGGTCTTCACCGCGCTCTGGGGCCGCGACATCGCTCGCAGACGAGCGCGGGTCGCGCTGGACGACGCTGGGCCTGCCGGCGACGGCAACGAGGCAGCCGCCGCGCGAGCCGGGCTGGCCTCGCCGGTGCAAACCGCCATCGGGTTCGTCACGAACTTCTTCGACACCCTGGGCATCGGCTCGTACGCGACCACGACGTCCATCTACAAGCTGTTCCGGCTGGTCCCCGATCGCCTCATCCCGGGAACGCTGCTGGTCGGACATATGTGGCCGACCGTTGCCCAGGCGGTGATCTACATCCATATCGTGAAGGTGGAGATGACCTCTCTGGTGCTGCTCGTCGCCGCATCGGTGCTCGGCTCGTGGCTCGGCGCTGGCGTGGTGGCGGGTTGGCCCAAGCGCAAGATCCAGATCGGCATGGGCTTTGCGTTGCTCGGTGCTGCGGGATTGATGCTGGCCAGTGCCCTGCACTATCTGCCGGGAGGGGGAGACACCCTGGGTCTCCACGGCTGGCGCATGGCCGTCGGCCTGGCCGGCAACTTTGCCTTTGGTGCCCTGATGAATCTGGGCATCGGCGCCTACGCGCCCAGCCTCATCCTGTTCGGGTTTCTCGGCATGGACCTGAAAGCGGTGTTCCCGGTGATGATGGGCTCGTGCGCATTCATCATGCCGACCAGTGGTATTCGCTTCATCGGACGCGGCAGCTACTCGCCGCGCGCCGCCCTGGGTTTGGCCCTGGGCGGGGTGCCCGGCGTGCTGCTGGCGGCCTACGTGGTGCGCGAACTAAAGGTCGATCAGCTTCGCTGGCTGGTCATCGGGGTGGTGACCTACAGTGCCCTGGCCATGCTGCATTCTGCGGCCAAGGACCGACCGCGGGCTCGGCCGTCCGCAACAGGAGTCGGCTAGTGGCCCATCCCCTGTTTGCCACCAAGAGCGTGGACAAGCTGCGCGAGGATGCGGAGTTTGCCTATGGCCTCAAGCGCACCCTGGGCGCGCTGGATCTTGTCCTGCTCGGCATCGGCGCCATCATCGGCACCGGCATATTCGTGCTCACCGGCCGGGCGGCCGCCGCCAACGCCGGCCCTGCCGTCGCCCTGTCTTTCACCGTCGCGGGCGTCGCGTCCGCCTTCGCGGGGCTGTGCTACGCCGAGATGGCGTCGATGATCCCGATCGCCGGCAGCGCGTACACCTATTCATACGCCACCATGGGTGAACTGGTCGCCTGGGTCATCGGATGGGACTTGATCCTGGAATACCTGGTCGGCGCGGCCACGGTGAGCGTGGGCTGGTCGGGCTACATGGTCGCCTTCGTTGCCAACGTGACCGGGTGGAAGATGCCCACGGCCTGGACCAGTTCGCCGCTGGTGTGGAGCGAGGCCCATCGGCACGTGCAGTTCACCGGCGCCATCATCAACCTGCCGGCGGTGCTGATCACCCTCTTCGTCACCGCCATCCTGGTGGTGGGCATCAAGGAGTCGGCCCGTTTCAACTCGGTGATCGTGGTCATCAAGGTCGCGGTGGTCCTGCTCTTCATCGCCGCTGCGACGCCCTTCATCCGCACCGAGAACTGGCACCCGTTCATCCCGCAAAACACCGGCGTGTTCGGCCGCTTTGGCATCTCCGGCATCCTGCAGGGTGCGACCATGGTCTTCTTCGCGTACATCGGGTTCGACGCCGTGTCCACCGCCGCGCAGGAGACGCGCAACCCGCGCCGCGAGCTCCCCATCGGCATCCTGGGCTCACTCATCATATGTACGGTGCTCTACATCAGCGTGTCGCTCATCCTGACCGGCGTGGTTCACTACAGCAAGCTCTCGGTGCCCCACCCCATCGCGGTGGGCATCGCGGCCACGGGCGTGCACTGGCTGGAGACCGCGGTCGAGATCGGCGCCATCGCCGGGCTGTCGTCGGTCATGGTGGTCATGCTGCTGGGGCAGCCGCGCATCTTCTTTTCCATGGCGGTCGACGGGCTTCTGCCCCCCTTTGCCGCCAAGGTCCATCCGCGCTTCGGCACGCCGCACATCACCACCATCACTACCGGCCTGGTCTGCGCCGTGGCGGGCGGCCTTTTGCCCATCGACATCCTGGGCGAGCTGACCAGCATCGGCACCCTGTTCGCGTTCGTGCTGGTCAGCCTGGGCGTGATGATCCTGCGCCTCAAGCGCCCGGACATCCCGCGTTCGTTCAGGGTGCCGGGCGGGCCATTCGTCATCCCGATCCTGGGTGCGCTCTTTTCCGGGGGACTGATGTACACCGCCACCACGCACACGCTCATCCGGCTCTTCGTGTGGATGGCCATCGGCCTGGTCATCTACTTCTCCTACAGTCGCAAACATTCTAAGCTGCGGAGCAGAGCATAGGCATTTCAAGCGCTACTTTTCCTCCACCGAATCGCATCTGCAAGAGCGCCGATAACTGATCTTACGTCAACTACATCAACCTACACACCCAAGCTATCCCTACACTCGGGGCTAGGCTCCGCCGAATTTGCAGATTCCGTTCGCGCATTGCGAGCCTTGCGGGCAATCAGGGTAGCCGCCATCGGCGTTGTGTCACAGTGCGGGCGTCTGATGTCACCACCCGCGTTCGGAATTTGCGCCGGGCTGCTGAATGGAGCGGATCTGTGAAGACCGCAGGTCAGTGACGTGGTGAAGAAGCTAACTACTTCTTCTTGTGCGACGGCGGCTCAGCGCCCAGTTCCTTGAGGGCGGCGTCGATGTCCCTGATGATGCAGGAGTTGCCTCCGCCGCCGAGCACCCTGCCGAGAAGCCCGCCGCGCTCGCTGGTGCGAGCTCGCCGCAAGGGCTCGACCGCGCGCGAGTCCTTGGTCGCGCCGAGTTGCTCGACCGCCTCGCGTTTCTCCGCGCAGTTGCGCCCTTGCGCCAAATCCAGGGCGTAGCTCTTCACCCGGTCCACGTTGTCAGGGCATTTCAGACTATCGCAGGCCGAACGTGCATCCTGCCGAAAATCCACGCGGCGGTCCTCGCTGGCAATCTCGGCCAGCGCGCTGCAAGCCGGGACGCCGATCTGCCCTATCATGAGATCGAGGGCGCTCCGGCCGAGCTTCTTGTCGGCCAACAGCCCGCGCAGGTTGACCAGCAGCGCGGCATCGCCGCGCAGCCCCGCATCCATGCGCAGAGCCTCCTCGTAGGCATGAAGACCCGCAGCCGGGTTCTTGTCGGCGAACTCCAGATTTCCGAGCAGGTAGCGCACCCGCGCCACGTCGGGGTGTTCCGAGATCTGCTGCATGATGAGAACGCGGGCCTCGGTCAAGTGCGCCCTGGCCATCGCGTCCTCGATGTCCTTGATAGGAGATTTCATCTCCTGCGCCAGTGGCCTGGGCCGCGGCGGCAGCAAGCGAGGGGCAGCGCCATGTCGGTGGCCGACGAGCAGGATTGCCACCAACGCTGCAGCCACCAGAACCGCAACAGGCTTGACCCACGGCTGTGCGCGGAGAGGCAGGCGCGCGATCAGCGAGCCTACTGCCCTTGCCATCCGGCGTCCCGCCCACCCCAACGCGCGCCATAGCTTGCGGAACGCGGCCCACGGCAGCGACCACCTAGCCCACAGCCCCGCGCCGACTGTCTTGCCCAGGCGCGCGGCCACAGCGGCCAGGCGCTCGCCCGCTCCGCCCACTTCTGCCTCGGCCCTTTCCAGCGCCTCGCGAAACTCGGCCGCCGTACTGTAGCGACGCTCGCGCTCTTTCTCCAGGGCACGCATGACTACGGTCTCCAAGGCCGCCGGAAAACCTGCGCCGGGCGCCACGCTAGCGAACGGCGGCGGCGGCGCCGTCACCTGCATGGCCATCAGCTTGACCACGTCCTCGCTTTCGAAGGGCTTCTTGCCGGTCAACATCTCGTACAGGATGATCCCGCACGAATAGAGATCGGATCGGGCGTCAACCTCTTGCCCGGTGGCTTGCTCGGGCGACATGGTGCTGGGCGTGCCGAAGATCATCACGCCCTTGGTCAAGGGCTGCTCGCCCTCGCTGTTTTCCGTAATCTTGGCGATTCCGAAATCCAGGATCTTGGCCATCTCACCCAGACGTGGATCCGGGCTCTGCACCAGCATCACATTGCCCGGCTTGAGATCGCGGTGAATGACCTTCTGCCCGTGCGCGTGTTCGAGCGCGCTCAAGATCTGGCCCGCCAGCCGGCACGCGCGTGTCACCGACAACCGGCCCTCGCGTGCCAGCACATCGCCGAGCGATTCGCCCGCCACGAATTCCATAACCAGGAACAGCTCGCCGGTGTGGTTGCGGCCGAAATCGGTGACCGACACGATGTTGGGATGATTCAGGCGCGAGGCCGACTGCGCCTCGCGCTCGAAGCGCCGCCCAGCCTCCTCGATCTGCCCCATATCGGCGTGCAGGAGCTTGAGCGCCACCACCTTCTTCATCAGAATGTGCTCGGCGCGGAACACCGCCCCCATGCCGCCCTCGCCAATGCGCGCGAGCACCCGGTAGCGCTCGCCCACGACGGTGCCTACGTGCGGATCAGTCGCAGCCTCCGCCATCTCGGTGGGCGCCATGCCTCTGTCGTTCATGTTACCGACGGCCAGAGTACCACTGCCGCGAGCCGCAGCCACATCCGCGATTGACGGCAACGCCATGCTGGGGTCATGGTTGCTTCTTTGCGGGCCATTTCCTGATGGAACCAGAAGTCATCCAACGCTTTCTCGAAAGTGTGGGCCAGAAGGCTGACGTGGATCTCTACCTGAAGCTCTTCCGCGCCCAGCGCAAGGAGAGCTTCGCCATCATCGTGGCCGACGCCCAGATCGTGCGCGCCGCGCTCGATCCTTTTCACTTCGACCTGCGCATCCTGGCCGGCCTGGGCCTCAATCCCGTGGTGCTGGTCGGCCTGCTCGACGCGCGCGACGCCGATCGACAATCGCAGCGCATCCTGGAATGGCTGCTGGAGGACGAGGTGTCCGCCCGGACAATCGGTTCGGGTCCGGATCTTCCGGCCGCCATTCGCGAGGCGGTGCGCGAGACTCTCCAGCAAAACACCATCCCCATCGTATCGCTGGACGCGGCCAAGGAACTCGACATCGAAGACCGCTTTCGCTTGCTGCACAGCCTGGCCACTGGCCTGGAAACCCGTAAGGTGGTGTTTCTTTCCACCAGCTCCGGCCTCGAGCGAGAGGGCGCGCCCTCCATCTCGCTGGTCAACCTGTCCAACGACTACGAACGGCTGATGGCAACTGGCCACCTGTCACGCCGCCATGCCTCGCTGCTCCGGCACGTGAAGAACCTGCTCGATCGGGTTCCCCAGCGCATGAGCGTGGCCGTGGTCAACCCTTTGCACCTTCTGCGCGAGCTGTTCACCGTCAACGGCGCGGGGACCATGATTCGCCGTGGCTCGCGCATCGACACCCACGACGGTCTGGCGCGAGTCGACCGCGAGCGGCTGCAAAAGCTCTTGGAATCGGCGTTCGGTCGAGCCCTGGTCGCCGGCGCCATGGAATCCGGCGGGCTCATCGAGGGCGATGCCGAGCGCGTCTACCTGGAAGAAGGCTACCTGGGCGCCGCTCTGGTGGGGCAGAAGCCGGTGGCGCCCTACCTGTCCAAGTTCGCCGTCGAGCGGGAAGCCCAGGGTGAAGGCATCGGTGGCGAGATCTGGTCGCTGCTCACGCGTGACTACCCGACCTTCTTCTGGCGTGCGCAGCCCTCCAATCCCATCTGCCCGTGGTACGCCAAGCAGTGCGACGGACTAGCGCGCTTTCCCGAATGGCACGTCTTCTGGCGCGGATTGCCGCCAGAAAAGATCCAGCCGGCCATCGAGTACTGCCTGGCCGCCCCACGCGCGTTCGAAAAGGGCTAACCTCAGCCTCTCGAAGATTCGTAGCAGGTCAAGCGACCGGGTTGACGACGGCGCCTGCGCGCCAGCACCAGACCCAGCAGCACCAGAACCCAGGCTCCGGCCTCAGTTCCTGACCCGCTACCCGCGCCACTGACCGTGCAGCCGAACAGGCCTCTGCTCCCGGGCTTGACCTGGGCCACGACCACATTGGGATTGTAGACCAAGACACACTCGGCATGTCCGTCACTCTGGACAGCGCATGCCTGCTGGTCCGGGCAGCGAACTACCTCGCAGGGATTGCTTTCGCACGTGCCGCTCGTCTGGACGCACACCGTGCCGGCCACGCACGAGATGCCCAGACAGGGGTTGTTCAGACAGGTGCCCTTCGATGGATCGCAGTAAGAACCCGTGGCGCAGGTCAGTCCTGCGCAAGGATCGGTCACACAGACTCCCACCCGGCAACTCTGGCCGGCGGGGCACTTCACGGTCGCGCAACTCCGCACGCAAGTTCCGTTGTTGCAAGACTGGTCCGAATCACACTGCACGGCCTGGCAGGGATCGGGCTCGCACTCGCGATTGTGGCAGATCTGCCTGGCCGGACAGCCGCGCGAGTAGCAATCCTGGCACAGACCGCCCTGGCAAGTGGCACCCGCCAGGCAGGTGACTCCTGCGCAAGGATCGTAGCAACTGCCTTGGGCGTTGCACAATTGGCCCGTCGGACAAGGATTCTCCACGCACGCCCGCAGCAGGCAAGCTCCGTTTTGGCAATAGCGGTCGGGGGCGCATGGCTGCTCGTTGTCCGCGCAAAGAGGCACACACTGGCCGTCCAGGCAAATTGCGCCAATTCCGCAATCGGCGCCATTGTCGATCTGACCGTCACAATCGTTGTCTTTGCCATCGCAGATCTCAGGGGTCGGCCCAATCCCTCCAACACAGACCCAGCCGGCCACGCCCTCACACTGAAAATGCCCAGGCTTGCATTCGCCCTGTATGGGCGCTCCAGACGCCAGGCCAGGCGGATTGCAGCTACTGGCCGGCGGCACCACGCCATCGTCGACGATTCCGTCGCAGTCGTCATCCTTCCCGTTGCACACTTCGGGCGTGGGCCCCACGTCATTGCACACGATGTGTCCGCCCACGCACGCGCTGACGCCTTGCTGACACTCGCCGACGTTGCTGCCGCAGGTCACGCCAACCCCGGGCATATTCTCGTCCGGGTCGTCAATAATCCCATCGCAATCGTTGTCAATGCCGTCACAGATCTCGGGCGTGGGGCCGACCGAACTGACCGTACACTGCACGTCTGTCCCTTGGGCGTTGCAGACGTACTGCCCCGCGCCCTGGCACGACGCCTGGTTGCACGGCTGGCCCAGGGTGGGAAAATCTTCGTCGACGAGACCGTCGCAGTCGTCGTCCTTGCCGTTGCACAGCTCCTGCGTAGGCATCACCGCGCCCACGCAGGCCAACTCGCTCATGCCGGTTACGGGGTTGGTCTGGCACGCTGAGTGCCCAAAGGCGCAGACCCCGACGCACTTTCCGCTCGTCATGTCACAGCCGACGGCCCCCGTGGGATAGCAAAGCGTGCTTGAGATGGGGTCATTCTCGTCAACCTGTCCGTTGCAATTGTTGTCCTTGCCGTCGCATGGGATCTCCGCCTGCGGCGGCGTCGCGCCCACGCAGTTCTGCCAGGTACCCGCCACGCAGGTCTGCATGCCCGTCGCGCAAATCCCCGCGCAGCTCCAAATTCCCGTGCCAGAGTCGAAAGTGCACCCCGACTGGCCTGCCGGATAGCATGCCTGCGAGAAGCCGTCGATCACGCCGTCGCAGTCGTTGTCCTTGTCGTCACAGATTTCGGGCTGCGGTCCCACCCCACCCTGACACACTGTCGTCTTCCCGCCCGAGCCGTCGTCCACACAGGCCGTGGTTCCCGGTCGGCACTCGCCCACACTGGAACCACAGCTCACCGATGGGACATCGTCGACGATGCCGTTGCAATTGTCATCCAGGCCATTGCACACCTCGGGTTGGTAAGCACAGGCGCAAGATAGGCCTTCGTCGATCTGTCCGTTACAATTCTCGTCGGCACAATCGGCCGGCGTAGGCGCGAGACAGCCCGGCGTGGTTCCGCACACCTCTGGCTCGGGCGTTCCGGGCTGAAGGGGCGTCGCCCCGCAACCCGCGGCCGCAGCACACACCACCCCGTCGCCGGTCGCGTTGCAAGCGTAGACACCTTGCCGCGTGCAGCGGCCCACCCCGACGAAACACGGCTGGCCTTTCAGTGGGAAAGCCGCTGCTTCGTCATAGCAAGTCGCATCGCAGTTGCACCGGGGCACAGGGATGGAATTCACGATGATGTCGCCCAGGCTGGCCGCCAGGTCAGCGCGATTGTTGGCGATAAAGGCGGAATTCTTGCCGCCTGATCCTGCCACCGCCATGCGATTCAATGAATCTGAGAAGCCAGTCCCAAATCCCACCACGTAGACCGTAATCCCGGCGGCGTATGCCGCGGCAGCGGCCGTCACCGGGTCGTTGCCGGGGTCGAGCGAGCAGGTGTCTTCCCCGTCGGTAACCAGGATAATGTTGTACGATCGACAGGCCGCACGCGGATCGCTCGCAGCCGGATTGCTCGACAACAGCCCGGCGCCCGGCCCCACGTCGATTCGGCTCGCGTCGAGCAACCAGTCACGCACGGAGTCGATGCTGCCCGCCAGGGGCGTCCAGGTCTCACCCCGGATCTCCCGGTTCGAGGTTGCGGTGAAGGGAGGCAGGTCCTCCTTGCCGTCGATCCAACTGTATATTTCGGGAAAATTGGAGCCGGCGCTGGGGAATCCGACGATGACCTGCGCCCCAGGACAAGTGCTGGAATAGGCGCAGGGAACAGTACAGTCGAGTTGCTCCCACTCGAAGATGCGGTCGTTGGTATCGGCCGGGTTGGAGCATGCGATGCAGCCTGCGCCCGACGAGCATTCCAGGTAGGAAGTTCCCATGTGCCGAACACAGTACTTCTGCGTGGTGGCATCGTCGGGCAGATCCACGCACGAGGCACCCGCCACGATGGCCGTGCAGTCAGTGTCAGTCTGGCAGGGCTGCCCGAGCAGCACGCGGGCGTAGGTGGCGAGGGCGAACTCGGCCGAGCCGAAGGCCGAAATGGTGTCGATGATGGCCGCCTTGGCCTGATACAGCTTGCTGTCGTCGTAGGGCCAACTTCCGGTGGACTTCCCGTCGAGATCGCAGCCCGGCTGGCTCTGTGATCCGTCTCCGTGGGTGGGCGTCCCGGCCACGTTCGAGGTCATGGAACTCGAATCGTCCAAGATGAAAATAAAGCGGGGCTTGTCGATCTGGGCCGCCACTTCGGGCGATGCCAGGCTCAAACCAACCAGGGCGACGACGGCGGGGGGCAAGCGCGTCATCGATTACCCCTAGGATCCCAGGTGACATCGGTCGCGACCATGAGAATCGGCGGCGGCTGCGCCAACGCAGCGCAGGCGGCCTCCACCCGCAGCCTGAGAAACGCGTCCTCCCTCACGGCTTCCCCAGCTTGCCGGTGTCGATCACGCGAACCCCGGCAGGCGGGGTCCAGCGAAAGACCTCGTCGGAGACCTTGGCATTGATCTTCAGGTCGGAGAAGACGAAATGGTTCACATTACCCTGCTGATCGGTGAGCGCGCTTTCGCGTACCGAGAAGTCGCCGGCATCAACCACAAAGACGATGGACTTGTAGGTCGACTGAGGCTGCTTGGGCCGCAGCGACAAACGGTAGTCGTCGGGGTGGCCGAAGTGCATATCCGTGGACCACGCCACCTCGAATTCGTCGGCAATCCGCCCCTTGCCCATGAGGAAGGCCAGGGCAGCCGGCAACTGCGATGTCTTGAGATCCTGCTTGAACGCCTGTTTTTCCTCCGGCTCGTACAGCCAGAGAAACTGGCCATTGGACAGGAACATGCGCGCCTCGGGCTTGTCGTAGTCCCAGCGCATACGACCCGGCTTCTTGAAGTGGACCTGACCGGCGGAGACAGTCACACGACCCACCACCGACCGGCTGTAGTTCTGGGTGAAGCGAGCCTGGAAGTCCTTGGCCTGGTCATAGCGGCTTTGTACGCGCGCGACCACGGCCGGCAGTTCAAGCCGCGCCGGCTTGGCCTGGGCGTCGGGCGGAGCCACATCGCCGGCAATGAGCAAGAGGATGAGAGACAGGGTCGTCATAGCATCACCTTCCCGACCAGGTTCCAGCGCGCCGCCAGCACCAGACAAAGTTGCCCTCCCCAGTAGAGGGTGAGGATCACGGGTTGCACCCAAAGGGACGAGCGCCGCAGGCGCGCCCAGGGCAACAGGGCCTGCGAAAAGTAGAACAGGGTTGCGCCCAAAGTCGCCACCGTGGCCAACTCAAGCGATCCCCGGCCTGCGAGGGTGGAGAACACACCCGCCATCATGACCGTCAGGCTCACGGCGTGGACACCGACCGGCCCGCGCAGTCGCGGATCCATCCCGCGCCATTGCCGCCGCACAAGCCATGCCGAGCACCCGCCGAACACCGCCAGGCCCGGTGCCACCAGCCATCCGCTTGGCCCCGCGCCAAGGAAAGCGAACCCGTAGCAAAGATGCGCGACCAGGAACAGCGCAAGGCCCACCACGAGCGCTTCGTCGCCCTCGGCCAGCAGGGAGATGTCGGCGGCGAGAGACAGGACGATCCCGTTGAATACCAGATAACCGAACGGGTCGGTGGGCACGCCACCAAAGACCGCGAACAACAATACCGTAGCAATGGGCTTGCCGACGCCAAAGACGAGGTTCCTCCCCGCCGCCGCGCCGACCACGGCGCCGACCACCGCCGCAGCGTAAAGAATGAGAGAGAGCCCGAGGGGAGCCACGCCTTACTGTACAACGGTTCTCGGCGATTCGCGTGTTTCGCTCATGGCGCCCACAGACACCCACTCTGTGGCCGTTCCTCTCCTCGCTGCGTTCTCAGCCGCATCCCATCATCCAGATGCCCCGCGAAGCTGCACGACGCTACCCTAGTCTGCCGCTGCCAGGTACTCTCCGCGCGGAGCCAACACCTCGCGCGGCTTGATGCCGTTAGCCGGCCCAACCAATCCGTCCCGCTCCATCTGCTCGACCATGCGCGCAGCGCGGTTGTAGCCAATCTGCAGGCGACGCTGGATGAAGGACACGCTGGCCTGGCGAGTGTCGCACACGATGGCCACCGCCTGGTCGTACAGCGCATCCGTGAACTCCTCGCGGGGCGCGCCCCCGTCTTCGCCGTCCTCGTCACGCTCGGTGAGGATGTTCATGTCGTAGACCGGCTTGGCCTGTTTCTTCAGGGTTTCCACCACGCGATGAACCTCGCCGTCGGACAGGAAGGCGCCCTGGATGCGCTTCAACTTCGTGCCTCGGTCGGAGAACAGCATGTCACCGTTGCCCAGCAGGGTCTCGGCGCCGGGCTGATCTAGAATGGTGCGGGAGTCGATCTTGCACGCCACCTGCAGGGCAATGCGGCTGGGGAAGTTGGCCTTGATGAGGCCGGTGATGACGTCCACCGAGGGCCGCTGGGTTGCCAGGATGAGGTGCAATCCCGCCGCACGCGCCTTCTGCGCCAGCCGCGCCACCGCGGTCTCCACGTCCTTGGGTGCCGCCATCATCAGATCGGCAAACTCGTCGATGACGATGACGATGTAGGGCAGCTTACGAGCCGGGGCTTCGCCGCTCTCCTTGGCGGCTTGCACAGCGGCAGCGGCGGCCGAGATCTCCTCGGCTCGCTCCTCGCTGATAGTGCCGTCGCCGGCCGCCTGCATGGGCGCGGACTCGCTGTCCGCCTCCACCTCGACCTCTCGCTCCACGCCGTCTTCCCCGGCGATGAACAACTTGAGGCGCTTGCCGCGCTTGGAGGGCGACTCGGCCAGCGGCGCCACCACCGCGTTTTCCGCCTGGCTTCGCGCCGCCTCGATCTTGGCGTTGTAACTGGAGATGTCGCGCACGCCGCTCTTGGAAAGCAATTCATAGCGGCGTTCCATCTCGTCGACCGCCCAGCGCAGCGCCAGCGACGCCTTCTTCGAATCTACGACCACCGGCAGCAACAGGTGGGGAATGCCCTCGTAGATCGATAGCTCGAGCTGCTTCGGGTCCACCATGATGAAGCGCACTTCTTCGGGCGTGGCCGAGTAGAGAATGCTGGTGATCATTCCGTTGACCGCGACCGACTTGCCCGACCCGGTGGTGCCGGCGACCAGCAAGTGGGGCATCTTGGCCAGATTCACGCTGACCGGTGCGCCCTTGGTGTCCTTGCCCATGCAGATCTGTAGCTTCGAGCTGGCTTTGCGGAATGAATCGTCCTCGAGAATCTCCTTGAGATAGACCGTCTCGCGATTCTTGTTCGGGATCTCCACACCCACCACGGCCTTGCCCGGAATGGGGGCCACGATGCGCACTGACTGCGCCTCCAGCGCCATGGCGAGATCGTTTTCCAGTTGCACGATCTTGCCGGTGCGCGTGCCCGGAACCGGGGCGAATTCAAACGTGGTGATGACCGGTCCCATCTGGATGGCGGTGACGTTGCCTCGCACGCCATAGTTGCCCATGGCCTGCTCCAGCCGCGCGGCCATCGCCTTCAGGGTCTTCTCGTCGATCGCACCGCCCTCGGGGGGGCTGTATTCCAACAGGTCGGTACCCGGAAGCTGAAAAGCGCCGTCGGAAAGCCGCACGTACCCCAGGCCATCCCCAGGCTCACAGGCAACCTGATCGGCCGGCGAGTCATCGGTTTCCGCGCGACTCACAGACTGCACGATGACCGGCTCCGCCCCGACCTCCTCGTCGAAAGGCTCGGCGCTCTTCTCGGTCACGCCCTCTTCCAGCGCGGCGGTCACGGCGGGAACGATGCACGGCTCGGGCTTCACATCCACCGACGGCTGCTTGGCATCTCCCGCCGGCACGACCGGAGCCGCGCACTCGACCGCAGCAACCTCAGCGACCAGGGCTGCCATCGCCCGACGTTCCTCATTCTCATGCACCACGGGCGCTTCGTCCGGCAGCGCGTCCATGCTTTCGCCCGGCTCGGCGAAGTCGACGGTCATTCCCAGATGCTCCGCTCCGTTGACATTGCTGTCGCCTTCCTGCAGGGTTTCGACCGGAGCCGCCAGAGCCGCAGCGGAGGCTCCATCCTCCTCAGGAGCGTCATCCCAAACCGCCTCGGCCTCGAACGGCTCTGCATTCTGGGTCTTCTGGACCTCTTCTTTCTCCGGGAACATGGCCACCACCATGCGGCCGATTGAGCGTGCACCGGTCACAGCCAGCCAGAGCCCAGCACGGGCGACGACCAGAGTCGCGCGACCCGCGCTCCGCGCAGCCCAAGCCAGTGCCGTGAAGACCTCGCCCACGCTCACGTGGGTGAGCAGGATCAGCGAAATCGAAAGCAGAGTTGCCGCGGCCATGGCAGCGCCCACACCTCCGACCACGCTGCCAGCACCCTCTGCCAGCCACTGCCCGAGCAACCCGCCCGGGCCACGCAAGGTGACCGGTTCGCCGGCAAAGGGAAGGTGCAAGAGAACTGCCACCGAGCACAGCAACGCCATGAACCCCAGCGCGCCCGCGACGTCCTCGATCAGGCGACGAGCGCGGCACATGCGAACCGCGAGCAAGAGGATCCCAGCCACCAGGGGATAGGCGCACAGGCCGGTCAATGAGTACAGGCCGGTCGCGGCAGCGGCACCGCCTGGACCCATGAGGCGACCGTGTCCAGCCTGCATCGACACCAGCGCAACCATGCAAAACACTCCAAGACCCAGAAGCCCAATCCCGAGGATCTCTCGGCCTCGTCCTGGCGTTTCGCCCTTGTCTTTTGCTGTCGCCATTGTTCTTGCCCCGTGTCGGCTTGGTATTTTCGCTACTACCTAGACCTACACACACCGTATCCCGGCCGACTCAGCCGTCAAGTTTTCGTCCCCCGTGTTTCCCGACGGGGCAAGCGCATCGAAACGACTGGATCGCGCACACACACTGTGAGCAAGGATGCACAGTTTACTGGAGAATTGCTGATGAGTTCATGTACGATGCCCGCCGGAGGTGTCGAATGGGCAAAATGAGGCTAGACATCTTTCTCATTATTGTGCTGCTTGCGGTGATGGTTGCCGGGTTCTGGATGACGATTGCCGCGATCGACGAACGGATCGAGGCTCTCGATCAGAAGGTCCAGGTTGTGGACACAAGGGTCAAGGAAGTCATGGACAAGCTCATTGACGTCCAAAACATGGTCCACGCGCAGAAGGCAGCCTCTGCCGCGGCGCCCGCCGCCGCCCCGGCCCCTGCACTCGCTCCTGCACCCGCTGCCAAGCCAGCCAAGTAGCCGGTCCTGCTCTGCAGGCACGCCAGCAAGACAGGCGCTAGTCGCGTGGGGAGCCGGCGAGCTCCCCGTGCGGGGGGCTTCGGGACCGACGGCCGCCCTGCCCACCCCGCGCGCTTCGCGCGCACCCTCGTTGCTCGCCGCGGACCATCGCGGGAAGGTTTGGCGAGGCCGAGCGAAGCGAGCGGGGAGGAGGAGGCGGGTGGGGGGCCGAAGGGCGAAGCGAACCCTCTCAGGGTTCCCATCTCAGGTCGCCCGTCCGGACTGCGGTTCTACGCCCGGCCGAGGAAACGAAATCGTGAAAGTCGTCCCCTGCCCGGGCTTGCTGGCCACATCGATCTCGCCGCCGTGGCGCTCGATGATGCCGTGAACGATCGACAACCCCAGCCCTGAACCCTCGCCCACGTCTTTGGTGGTGAAAAACGGGTCGAAAATTCGCGGCATCACGTCGACCGGGATTCCCGGGCCGTCGTCGCTCACGGTCAGCAACACGCGGGTATCGCTGGTTTGCACACTGACGCGAATGGTTCCGCCGCGATCGCCAATGGCTTGCGCGGCATTGGTCAGCAGATTCATGAGGACTTGGTCCACCTGCCCTGGAAAGCCGCGAATGCGTGCCTCGGGATCCACTTCCTTGACGATTTGCACGTGCCGCAGTCGGTGTTGCAGCAAACCGAGGGTGTCTTCCACGCTGCGAGCGAGGAAAACCTCCCGCTCGACAGACTCATCACCCCGCGCATAGCCGTGCAGCGCTTGCACGATGCTCTTGGTCCGCGCAGCCCCGCGCTGGACCACGGCCAGAATCTCCGATGCCTCGGCGGCAAGTTTCCCGATTGGACCTTGGGGTTCTACCGCCGCAATACGACGCACCGCCTCCTCCAGCGGCCCGAGTGAGTTGATGACGGCATTGACCGGGTTGTTGATCTCATGCGCGATCCCCGCCACCAGCCGGCCCATGGAGGCCAGCTTCTCGCTCCGAATCAGGTTGTCCTGCGCCCGTCGCAACTTGTCGAGCGCGTCCCGCAGTTCGGCGTTGCGCTGTTCCAGTGCCTCGGTACGCCGGCGCACCTCACGCTCCAAGTCGACATTGATTGACTCGGTCGAACGCAGCCGGTCGCGCAGCGAGCGCCGCATCTCCTCGAAGATCACTGCCAAGCGACCAAGTTCGTCGGCGTCGCCCCAGGGCGGCACCGGACGAGCAAGTTGTCCCTTGGACATCTCGCCTGAGCGCTCCTCGAGGGCGCGCAACGGAGCCACCACGTCACGCACGGCTAACAGCACGAGACCGGCCGCGAGCACGATGCCGACTGCGAACGCCAGACGCGCGCCGCCGGATGCGGAGTGCGGCAGGAGCCAGAGGAATCCGACGCCAAGACCCCATACCGCGACGAAGGACACGGCCAGCTTGAGGCGAAGGCCGACGGGCGAGGTGATCTGGGCCGGCGGTAGCGCGTGGCGCGAGCCCAGGTGGCGAACCAGCGGCCGCAGGATCTCCTGCAAGGCGATCCTTTGATAGATTGCGACCACACCAGCGATCATCGTCAGCGCGACGACCATCCGGCCAACCGCGCGGCCATCAAGGCCCGGCCAGGGCCAGATCGCGCCCATTAGTCCCGCAGCTCCGGCCAATCCGACTGCGACGCCCTGCCAGGCAGAAAGTCGGTAGGGCAGTGCCTGCGCAGCGAGAAACGCCGCGACCGCCTTTGGCTCGTCGCGGGCTGGGCCCTTGTTGCCGCGCACCCGGACGGTCGCGTCGAAGTACTGTTCGATGGGCGCGGCCCGGCGAGCAAAGGAACGCCACCAGACGAAAGCCGCCGCAACCAGCACCGCCCACAGGGGAAACGCGGCCCGAGCCAATCCCAGCAACCCCAGCGGCCCGTAGGCCATCAGCGCCAGCAAGGCATGCGACAGCCCCAGCGTGGCCAGCGCCACGCACGCGAACCAGCCGCGGTAGTGCCGTGCGAAAGCGTGAACCGCCTGAAGCTGAGGCATGAGCATCGGCCGGACAGCTCCCAGGATGCGGTCAAGAACCAGAAGACGGACCGCGGCCACCCCTGCCGCCGAAACGACACCGAGGGTGGCCAGCGCCGCAGCCTGCAACGGGTCACGCCCGCCTGAACGGAAAAACGCAGCCGCCAGCACCAACGCCAGGCCGGTCCACAGGACAAAATGGACGAGAGCACTCTCGCGGGGCGCGAACGCAAGTGCCCGGCGCGCACCATCAGTGTTCAGTGCCCTGGCCTTTTCACCTCGCTGAAGGATGGCCAACTGTTCGCTCAAAGACCGCAACAAGTCCACCAACCGAAACAGGGAAGCGGACCAGGCAGCCAGCAGGACCGGCACCAGCACCTTGGCCCATAGCCACGGGTCAGGCAGGTTGCGTGCGCACAAGACGAGAGGCAGGGCGCACACCGCGACCTCGATCGCTCCCAGCAACAACTCGGCGGCCGCGATCTTGCGCGAAAGGTGAAATTCGCCGCTTCCCTGCGTGGCCTGGGCCATGCGGGCATTGTAGACGATATGGACGAACACTGGACAAAGCGACTTTCGCCGAGCACGCTTGGGGTCGCATCCATGACCTGGGAAACCATTTCTAATTTGATCCACGACGAGTGGATGATCCTGTCGCTCCTCCTGCTGTGGTCGGTCGCCGGGTTGACTATCATCTGCGAGCGCGTCTACGCGTTGTGGAACGTGCTGCCCAAGTCCGAGGTGTTCAAGAACCGCGTGGTCGGCGCCATCGAGAGCGGGGATCTGCCCAAGGCCCACGCCTTCTGCGAGACGTCGAACGATCCGTTGGCCGAAGTCTTTGGCCGCGGCCTGCGCGTGTTCGCGAAAACACCGCACAAGACCACCGAGGCCGTCATGTCGCAGCGGACGGTCGCCATCGGGTCGTTCAAGCGCTACCTATGGGCGCTCGGGACCGTGGGATCGTCGGCGCCCTTCGTGGGGCTGTTCGGCACGGTGGTGGGCATCCTCAAGGCCTTCCAGTCAATGTCGATGGCGGGTACCGGCGGGTTCAAGGTGGTTTCACAGGGAATCGCGGCCGCGCTGGTGGCCACGGCGGCCGGCCTCCTGGTCGCCATCTACGCCGTCATTGCCTACAACTATTTCGTCTCCCGGGTGGGTTCCCTCGCGATCGAATACAAGGTCTTCTGCGAAGAATTTCTCCTCGTGCTGGGCGAGTACGCGAAAGCCCACGAGGTGCCCCCCGCAGTGACCGGCACAGTTCCACCTTCCCCAGAGAAGAATGCCTCGCCGTCGTAGATCCCGTCCATGGGGATGAACATCCAAATAGAAGACGCCAGCGTGGCGGATAGCGAGGCCGATGTGAGCGAGACCGTGGTGGCGGAAATCAACATCACGCCGCTGACCGACGTGTTCTTGGTCCTGCTCATTATCTTCATGGTCACGTCCACAGCCATCGTCGAGTCGGAAATCACCTCGCGCACGGGCGTGAAGGTTGCCCTGCCCAAGGCGAACGCGGCCGGCGCGGTGACGAAGAAGCGCACCGATCCCATCCTCACCGTGACCAAGAACAACGAGATTTATCTCTTTTCCAAGAAGATCGATGTGGCCAACCTGGAACAGGAGATCCGCAAGGCGCTCAACGACGTGGGCTCGGAAACCCTCCTCCTGCGCGGCGACAAGAACGTGTTCCTGGGCGAGGCAGTGGACCTCATGGCCATCGCCAAGAGAGCCGGTGCGAAGAACATCGCCATCCTCACCCAGACTGACCAGAAATAGCGATCCGCGTCTCCAACCGATGCGGCACATCGCCACATGGTCGGTCTTGCGCAAACAAAATCGCCTCACTTTGGTTCGGCTATTCTTCCCAGGAAAGCTCCTAACTGCTTAAAATCTTTACGTTCTGCAGATACGCACGCCGTGGCACATGGGCTGCAAGGTCCGACGTTCATTCCCGGCCCCAAGGCCAGAAAACAGAAGATGATAAGGAGATCACTATGAAGCTGACCCGCGTTATCCTCCTCGCACTCGCGTTCGTTATTCCGACGGCCACCACGACCCTCGCCTCCGCAGCCGATGAGCCGGCCGCCGCTGGTGATACCGCCAAGCCCGCCAAGGGCAAGAAGGGCAAGAAGGGCAAGAAGGAGAAGAAGGGCGACGAGACCAAGGAAGAGGCGAAGTAACAAGCTTCGACGCTGCTTCTTCGCAAAGACCCCCGGGATAATCCCCGGGGGTTTTTTGTTGTCGGCTGCTATTCTCGTGTCAGCGGGCGCTCTCGCCCACGGATTTGCACTTAGGATTCGCGCGTGACGATCCGAACCAAGGTTTGGCTGCTCGTCGCGGTCAGTGTGCTCGTGACCGCCGGCGCGACCTTTTGGCTGCGCATCTACGCCATGCGCCGCGAACTGATCCGGCAGGCGCTTGCGTCGGCGGACGAGATCGCGGACGACATCCGGCAGACCCTGGAACGTTTCGACGCCGACGCCGAGGACCGCGATCTGGCCATCGCGCTGTCGAACTACATCAACCGGCATCCGCGCATCCAGCGTCTGCAACTGGTCATCGAACGCGAAAGTGCGACCCGCATCTTCGCCCAGCGTGGCGAGGCCACGGAGATCACTCGCCTCGGCTCGATCCCCCGCGAACCCATTATCTACACCCGCAAGGCCACCGAAGGTGACGACATCCAAGTGATCAGCAGAACCGTCGACCTCAAGGGACCCTGGATCGCCGTGCTCAGCATGAACTGGAGCCTGGGCCCAGTGCAATCGGTCATCAAAGTGACGGAACGCTGGTCACTGCTGTTGGGCCTTGGCCAGCTCATGGTGCTGGTTTTCCTGTCTGGCTTCATCATTGACCGTGTGGTCTTGCGGCGGCTCGATATCTTGGCGCGTGCCATGCGTGACGTCGAAGCCGGTGACATGGATCGGCGGGTGCCGTCGGATACCAAGGACGAGGTGGGGCGTCTGTCATACGGTTTCAACCGGATGCTGGAGCAGCTTTCCACCGCGAACCGCGAGATCCACGCCTTCAACCAGCGCCTCGCACGCGAGATCGAGATAGCCACGCAGGATCTGTCACGCAAGAACATGGCCCTCGAACAACTTAACCGCCTGCTGAACGAGTTGCGCCGGGAAAACGCCTCGAAGGTGCGCATGGCCACTCTCGGCCAGTTGGCCGCGCAGCTTGCCCATGAGATCGGTACTCCGCTGTCATCGGTGTCCGGCCATCTTCAACTCGCCTTGTCGCAGCGTGATCTGTCGCCCAGCCTGCGCGAACGCTTGGACGTGTCCACGCGCGAGATCGCCCGCATTGGCCGCATCGTGCGCGACTACCTCGACTCCACGCGCTCCCTCGAGGCGGAACGCAAGCTGGTTTCATTGCGCCAGGTTCTCAGCGAGGCGGTCGAGATCACCCGCGGAGGCGAGTTGGGGAGCAATAAGACTCTGAACGTGGAGGTGCCCGAAGATCCGACTAACTTCATCACCGACCCAGGCCTGTTACGACAGATCGTGATCAACCTGCTCTCCAACGCCCTGGATGCCGTGGAACAGGGAGGCCTCGTCGGGCTGACGTCGCAGTCGCAGGATGACCACGTGGTCATCACGGTGCGCGACACGGGAACCGGCATCGCACCGGAAGATCTGCGGCGAATCTTCGAGCCGTTCTACACCACCAAGGGTCGAGGCAAGGGCACCGGGCTGGGCCTGGCCATCTGCCGCGAATTGGCCAAGGCGCTGGGCGGCACGATCGCCGTAGAAAGCACACCCGGCCGAGGCTCGGCTTTCACCCTGCGCTTGCCCCGGAACGCGCAGGCCGAACCAGCATCCCCGCGGGCCGCGGCCGGAGGAGCAGCATGACCAAGGTTCTGGTCGTCGAGGACGACGCCGTCGCGCGCGACCTTCTGCGCGAGATCTTGAGTGCCGAAGGCTTCGAGGTCGACGCCGTGGACGACGGCGCGCCCGCCGTCGAACGGGCGGCGTCCGGGCGCTATGATCTCGTGGTTTCTGACATCCGCATGGAACGGGTGGGCGGCATGGACGTGCTGCGTGCCTTCTCCGAGAAGGCCCCAGGCACGCCCGTCATCCTCATCACCGCATTCGGCGACGTCACCGGCGCCATGGAAGCCATCGGACACGGCGCCTATGACTATGTCTCCAAGCCTTTCAATGTCGAAGAGCTGCGCCAGACCGTGGGGCGCGCGCTGGAGCGCAGGCGCCTGTCCGCCGAGGCGGGTGCCACGCCCAAGACGGCGGCACAGCGGGCGCAGGTGGCCGAGATCGAAGGCAAGAGCCCGCGCATGCTCGATGTCTACAAGCTGGTCGCACGGGTGGCCCCCACGACCGCCACCGTTCTCGTGGTGGGGGAATCGGGCACCGGCAAGGAACTGGTGGCGCGCGCCATCCACAGCCGCTCGCCCCGCGCTGGCAAAGCGTTCGTACCGGTGAACTGCACGGCACTCTCCGAATCGCTCCTCGAATCCGAGCTGTTCGGCCACGCCCGGGGCGCCTTCACCGGCGCGGTGGCCGCCAAGCGTGGCCTGTTCGAGATGGCCAACGACGGCACGCTGTTTCTCGACGAGATTGGCGACATGGGCCCCAAGATGCAGGCTCAGCTACTGCGAGTTCTGCAGGACGGCGAGGTGAGGCCGGTGGGCGGCACCGAGTCAATCAAGGTCGACGTGCGCCTGGTGTGCGCCACCAACCGCGATCTGGAAGCGGACGTCAAGACGGGCCGCTTCCGCGAAGATCTCTATTTCCGCATCAACGTGGTCACCGTGCGCATGCCTCCCTTGCGTGACCGCGCCGGCGACATCCCCATTTTGGTGCGCCACTTCCTGGCCAAGATCGCGCGCCGCGAGGGTCGCCCCGAGGCGAGCGTGTCGCCCGAGGCGCTGGAGGTTCTGTGTCGCCACGTCTGGCCTGGAAACGTGCGCGAACTGGAAAACGCCATCGAGCGCGCGGTTGCGGTGGCCAAGGGAAACGTGGTGTTGCCCTCCGATCTTCCCGTCGAGGTCTATGGTGGCTCACCGGCCGCACCGACGGGAATTTTCGATGATCGCCCGACCCTGTCGGAGCTGGAGAAGCGCTATATCGCGCTCGTCCTGGGCGAATGTGGCGGCAACAAGAAGAAGGCGGCAGAGCGTCTGGGCATTGACCGCCGCACGCTGTACCGGGCGCTGGAACGTGCCGGTGTGGCGGCGGGCAGCGAGGATGACGGGGAAGACGGGTAGCTACAGCAGATCGAGGAAGGCCCGGCCGGCGTGGCTGAGGGTGCGGCCGGCGGGATACACCAGTCGGATCTTCCGCTCGGTCTGCAGGTCGATCACCTGCACTTCCCGCAGCGTACCCTGGGCGATCTCCTCCTCGACGCACATGCGGGGCAGAAAAGCCACGCCCTGGTTGCGCTGGACCATCTTGCGGATGGCCTCCACCGTGGGCATCTCCACGTCCTGTCGCAACGGGACCTTGAGACGCTCGAACTGGCGTAGCACGACCTCTTTGTAGGGCGACATCTCGTTGTGAGCGATAAATGTCTCGGCACCCAGCTCGGCAATGGAAACCGATCGCCGCCGCGCAAAGCGGTGCTGGGGCGAGACCACGCAGGCCAGGTGATCGGTGTAGATGGTGCGCGCGACCAAGCGCTCGTCCTGGGGCTCGTAGCCGATCACGCCCATCTCCAAGTCACCCTCCAGGATCTCGACGGGGATCCGGCTCGACTGGCTGCGCCGGACCTGCACCTTCACGCGCGGATATAGCTTGCGGTAGCGCGCGATGAGCGGCAGCAGATACGAGGTCGTCGATTCGTTGGCGCCTATGGACAGCCGCCCGGCGCCGTGGTCGCGCAACTCGGCCAGGGCTACGGCAAGCTCGGCGCGCAGGTTGTCGAAGCGCCGGGCGTAGTCGACCAGCACCTGGCCAGCGTCGGTCAGGCGTGGTTGTTTCCCCGCGCGATCGATGAGCGGCTCGCCCACTTCGGCTTCCAGGCGCTGCACGGCCATGGAAACCGCGGGCTGGGTGCGCGCCAGCCGAGCCGCCGCGCGCGAGAAGCTTCTCTCGCTCGCGACCGCGCGGAAAATTTCTAGGGTGTGCAAGTCCATGCCGCCCTCTTCTGTCCACTATAAATCACATTGATGTCAATTGACAGAAGAATCAATTCGCCAGCATGTGGCCAAATCGCTAGAGTGCGTCCACCTGAAAGGAATCCACCCCATGAGCGACCGCGTCTTCATCTTCGACACCACCCTGCGCGACGGCGAGCAGTCCTGTGGCTGCAGCATGACCGTCGCAGAAAAGATGCGCCTGGCCCGCAAGCTGGTGGAACTGAATGTCGATGTGCTGGAGGCCGGCTTCCCCATGGCCTCGGAAGGCGACTTCGAGGCGGTCGACCGGATCGGGCAGGAGTTCGGCGGTTTCACGGTCGCCGCCCTGGCCCGCTGCCACACCGGCGACATCGAGCGCGCAGCTAAGGCGCTGGAGAAAGCCAAGCGACCCCGCATTCACACCTTCATCGCTACCAGCCCCCTGCATCTGCAGCACAAGCTGAAGAAGACCGAGGAGCAGGCGCTGGAGATCGCCGTCAACTCCGTGCAGTTGGCGCGCCGGTATGTCGACGAGGTGGAGTTCTCGGCGGAAGACGCTACGCGCACCTCGGCCGCAAGCCTGATCGCCTTTTCCAAGGCCGTGGTCGAAGCGGGCGCCCGTATCGTGAACCTGCCTGACACCGTCGGATATTCGATTCCGGCCGAATACGGGCAACTGGTCGGCCAGGTGGTGCAGGCCCTGGCCGGGCGAGCGGTGGTCAGCGTCCATTGCCACGATGACTTGGGATTGTCGACCGCCAACTCTATCGCGGCTGTGCAGGCGGGCGTGCGCCAGGTGGAGTGCACCATCAACGGCATCGGCGAGCGGGCGGGCAACTGCTCGCTGGAGGAGTTCGTGATGGCGCTCAAGGTGCGCCAAGACGTCTTGCCGTTCGATACCGGCATCGTGACAGCGCAGCTCTTCCCGGCCAGCCAACTGCTCACCGAGATCATTGGCGTGGGTGTCCAGCCCAACAAGGCCATCGTGGGCCGCAATGCCTTTGCCCACGAAGCGGGAATTCATCAAGACGGCTTCCTGAAAGAGCGGACGACCTACGAAATCATGCATCCCAACACGGTGGGCGTACCCTCAAGCCAACTCGTGGTGGGCAAACACAGCGGACGCCACGCCGTGGTCGACCGATGCCGGCACCTGGGTTTCGAGCTGAACGTGCAGCAGGTAGAAACCGTGTATCACCGGGTGATCGCCGCATGCGACCGCAAGAAGTGGCTGTCGGACCAGGAGATCGCAGAAATCGCGCGAGCGGTGTAGAAGATTGAATCCCATCCCGACGTCGTCTCAATGTCTTCCATGGGAACTCCTTTGCTGGTGTCGGGTCCTCCAGTGGCCCACTTCAGCGACGAGAACCGGCCCGCAGCCGATCCGGCTCTGTACCCCCTGATCTCTCTGTGGTGAAACGGCTAACTTCTGTCCTACGCATGGTTCAGCCTAGGGCGTCGCAAGAGCAGAAGCAGCGCGCCCGGGCCGCCGTGACGGGGCGGGGCCGAGGTGAAAGCCAGCACTTGCTCGGCCAGCGGCCGCCGGCACAGGATCTCGACCAGGGCCGGTCGCAGGGCTGGCCCGCCCGGGCCGGAGTGCAGTCCACGGCCGTGAATTAGCAGCACGCAACGCCGACCCTTTGCCACCGCCTGCTCGATGAAACGCTCGGCCTGGTGGGCGGCCACATCGGCTGTCAGATGGTGCAAATCCAATTCGGCCTCGGGCACGATCTCACCGCGCGCGAGCGAGCGGACCAGGTCGTGGGCCACGCCGAAGGCCGCACCGGTCAATCTTTCGCCGTCCTCTTCCACATGCAGCGCTTCCCGCAGCCGCCGGGGGCGCTGCTTCGCCGTCGGCGCAGGCGGCTCCGCTTCCCAGTCGGGCACTGCGCGCCGGGGCCCGAGCGGCAAGGGCCGCACCCCTTGCATCGCGGCTTCAAAGAGCCGACGCTCTTCTTCCTCGGCCGCTTGCCGGTTTCGAGCGGCTGGCGGGGGCGCGTCGGCTGGGGAGGCTGGCTTGCGCGAATCCATAATCACCTTTCCATCATAGATCGTAACCCAAACGCCTTGCCGTGACGGCTTATCTCGCTGTCACTTGTCAGTCGTCGCAAGTCGATGTAGGTGGAACTGTATGCCCGCACCAGGCAGCGCCGAGCCCCTTCAGGTCGACGTTCGCGGATTGTCTTTGGATGACCGCCGCGTGGCGCTGGCCCGCGCCTTGGAGGAACTGCGCAGCGGACGCCGCGTGGTTCTGGTCACCGACCGAGATCCGAGACCCACCCTCACCACTTTCCGCCAGATGCACCAGGGCGAAGTGGATTGCGCCATCTCGCCGCTGGCGGCTGACCTGTTTCGTGCCGAACTACAACTGCGCCGCCCGGGACAGCAACTCACCCTGGCGGAACACCTGAGGGCCGACCATGCCCGCATCGACGGCCTGCTGAACGAGATCCAGCACTCCCTGCGGATCGGCGCACTGGCCGAGGCCGACTGGCATCTTGCGAAATTGATCGAGGCACTCAGCCGTCACATGGCCGCCGAGGAGGAGTTGCTCTTCCCCGCCATGCAACGGATGTCCGAGGCCGTGGCACGCGCCGTGCCTGGCATGGTCGCCGAGCATGCAGAGTTGCGCGCCCTTCTCCCCGAGCTGGCAGCGGCTTTTGCCAGGCAGGATGTCCTGGCCAGCGAAGCCCTCTTGCCGCAAGTGCGGCGCAGCCTGACCCGCCACCACGAAGACGAGGAACATCTGGTCTACCCCATCAGCGACTGGGCCTTGTCGCGCGATGAGCAGGAAAGGCTAATCGAACGCCTGCGCGGCGATTGATCTTCCCACCAGCGGGTTGCTGCCCAATCACGGTGCGGTAGGCAGACTCGCTATCCAGTCGCGGATCGTCGCATATTCTGGACTGTCTACGGCTATGACCTGGCCGCCGGGGTGGTCGTTTCCAGTCGCGCGCTGCAAGAGCAGACTGCCATCCGGATAATCGGGGTAGACCAGCGCCACAACCATGGCCCGATCTGCCTGCGCATTCCCGGTCAGCACGAACCGGCTGAACCCAGCCTCGCCCCCCTGCGAATGGCAGGATTGACAGTCGGACAGCAGGATGGGGTAGACGCTGTTGTCGAACACGGGATCATCGACAAGTGCTGGTCCGTCAGGGGATCCATCAGGCGGCGGACCACGCCGAAAATCTGCGCAAGCCCCGGCGAGCAGGATCACCGACAGCAAGCAGAAGAATGCGCTTCGAATTGCGTGGGGAGCCCGCCGGCTTTGCCGGCGGCGTACCATCGCGGGAGGGTTTGGCGAGGCCGAGCGGAGCGAGCGCGGCGGCGGGGCGGGTGGGGGGCCGAAGGGCGAAGCGAACCCTCCCAGGGTTCCCATCTCAAAAGGCATACATCACCATGAAGCGCAGGAAGTCGTTGGCGTACTCGTCCACCTTCTCGAAGTTCCAGTAGTAGCCCAGACTGAACTGGGCGCCGGCGCACTCTGCGACCAACATCAGGTTGTGATGTGAACCGTCGGCCGAGGTGGCGCGCGCCGCATCGTAGGAGAATCCCGTGTGGTTGTTGAACGTCATGAGCCCGCTGCGCGCCTGCAGGTACAGCCAGTTGCTCGCGTAGACGCGCAACCACACGTAGTCGGCGAAATCGTAGTAAGCGCCGGCGTCGGGAACAGCATTGGGCGTGCCGTAGCTGCTGTCGGTCGACACATGCGCCCGCAGCAGGCCCACCCCCAAGGCCAGTCGGTTAACCACCGGCCATGCCGGACGCCAGATCGCCAGGTCAATTGCCTGCATGAGCAGGCTGCGGCCAAAACGCATGGGATTCCAGTACAGGGAATACCACGCCGTCACTGGCCCACGCGAGAGGGACACGCGGTCGCCCACCGCCACGCGCGCACCGTCGTACGCTTGCAGGTCGCTCTGCATGTCGAGGGTGCTGTCACGGGCGGACAGATCGAAGCCCTGCACGACGTAGAGATCGTCAGCCAGAGAAAACCCTTTCACCAACGCATCGGCGCGCACACTGGCGCCGAAGGACGACCACACCACGGGCAGGAGCTTCTGGTCTATCGCGCTCAACCCGCCGTAGTTCTTGTGAAACAGTGGATCAGGCCCGAACGGCACCATGATCTTGCCCGCGCGCGCGGACACGCGAAAGGAGCCCTTTCGCCACAAACGCGCGGTCAGCTCGTAGAAGTACTGGTTGATGACCTCGGCGTTGAACCCGATGGGGATGTCGTCCCCTTGGCGCGAGATGAACACGAAGTGGTGATAGTTGCGAAAGGCGTTCTGGCCGCTGCTCAGGCTGCCATTCATATCCACGCGCTCGTAGCTCGCATCGAAGAGACCGCCGATGCGGATACCGCCGGGAAACAGCAAAGGCGATTCGTGCGCGTGATCCGGTTCAGTCTCTGCCTTAGGCGGTGGAGATTCCTGCGCGGCCTTCTCCGTGCCCTCTCCTCTCACCTCCGTATTCTCAGCGGCCGGTGGCTGCGCCGACGAATCCGCAGCCTGAGCCGTGGCCACGGGGCCACCCATGGCGATCAGAGCAAGTGTGATGTGCAGGCAACTCGTCATTTGGCGTGACACGACTTGCGGCAGGTCGCGCGCGCCCCGCTGGCCGGCGGGGCGCTCTGGCCGTTGTGGCAGGCGCCGCAGAACTTGCCCTCATCCATCTCGTCATGGGTGAAGCCCTTGGGCGCCCTGGGAAAGATCGCCGGATGGCAGGCGAAACACGGATATTGGTCGTGTAGCCAGTGGGAGAACAGCCCGGCGTCGGCGGGATCGGCTGCGCCGTGCGGCTTCACGATGGGAACGCGCACCACCACGGGCATGGCGAGTGCTGCGGCCGATGCGAGCACGGCCGCACCCGCGACAACGAGCGACCACTTCTCGAGCATCGGGTCGCAGTGTATCGCAAATTGGGGGCTACTCATCCATCGATTCGGCGACGCTGCAGAAACGATCCTCCACCGCACGGAAGGCCTCGACCACCACCGGGTCGAGATAGCTGCCGCTGCGACGATAGATGGCGGCACAGCATTCCGCGTGCGGCAGGGCGGGTTTGTAGAAACGTCTCGATCGCGCGGCGTCGTACGAATCCGCCACCGCCATGATGCGCGCGGAAAGAGGAATGGCCGTGCCGGCCAGCCCGAGGGGATACCCGGTGCCGTCCCAGCGCTCATGGTGCGAGCGCGCGATCTCGATGCCTATGCGCACGAATCCGTTCTTGGGATAGGCCTTCTGCACTTCCTCTAAAGTCTGCGCGCCCAGGGTGGTGTGCGCCTTCATCTCGTCGAACTCGTCGGGCGTAAGCGGACCGGGCTTGAGCAGGATGCTGTCCCGGATAGCAACCTTGCCGATGTCGTGCAGCGGACTGGCGCGAAAGATGTTCTCGATGAACTCCTCGCTGACCCGATCCGGCCCGCTGGGATGCTCGCGAAGCTGGCTGGCCAGAAGCCGGCAGTAGATTTGGACGCGTTCGATGTGCTTGCCGGTTCCCTTGTCGCGCGACTCGGCCAGGCGGGCCAGCGCCACGATGGTGGCCATCTGCGAATCGGAGATCTCGCGCACCTGCTCCTCGACCCGGTCCTGCAACTGCCGATTGTGCGCCTCGAGCTCGATCTGCAGCCGGCGCAGGCGCAGGTGAATCTCCACCCGCGCGCGCACTTCCGCGAACTCGAAGGGCTTGGTCACGTAGTCTACCCCGCCCGCGTCGAAGGCCCGCACCTTGTCCATGGTTTCGCCCAGAGCCGACAGGAACACCACCGGGATCTCGCGCAGCTTGTCGTCCTGCTTCAGCCGCCGACAGACCTCGTAGCCATCCATCTCCGGCATCATGATGTCGAGCAGGATGAGATCGGGCGCCTCGCTGGCCGCGGCCTGCAGCGCCAGCTTGCCGTTGGGAGCAGCGCGCACCTTGTAGCCCTGTTGCTTGAGCAGTTCGAACAGCACGCGCAGATTCTCTGGCGTGTCGTCAACGATGAGGATGGTCTTGGGAGTCCCAGCACCCGGCGTGATGTCGTTGCCGTTCATGTTTCCCCGCGCGGCGGCAGCGTGTCGAGGAGTTGCTGGTATTCGAACCCATCGGCCAGTGCCCGCAGGGCCACGCCTGCCCTGGGTTCGTACACCGTGATCCGATCGATGAGCAGAAGCATCCTATCGAAGTCGCCCGCTGTGGTGGCATCGCGCAGTCCGTCGGTCAAGACCGCGGGCGCGGCAGCAAGGATGTCCCGCAGCGACAGCAGAGTCAACGGACCGCCCGCCCCGGATCGGCCGGTGGCGTCCGACCGAAGGTACACGTATTCCACGCCCAGGCAGGCCCACAGTTTCTCGAACACCTCGGGCCGTCGCAGGGGTACCCCGACCACATCGTCCGCACCGGCCGCCACGGCCCGTTGGCGCTCGGCCTGGTTGTCGCGGCCGACCAGCGCCACCACCGGTGTGCGCTTGCCTCTGGTCGAAGCTTTGACCCGCTCGACGACTGCGCCGCCGCGTGGCGCACGCGCGGTCACGTCCACGAACACGGCGTGAGCCGCCCATTCCTCGAAGACCGGCAGGACCTCGCCCTGCTCGGCAACCTGTCGCGTCTCGAATCCCACCGCGTCCAACATGGGGACCAGAAGTTCGGGGCCGTCGCCGGCCTCGCCGACGACCAAGACGCGAAAGGCCGCCTGTCCGGGCCGGATCCCCACCACACGTCGCGCCGGATCGATGCCAGTCGCGAGAGCGGCATCGCCCTCCTCCAGGCGGACGGCGACGTGAAAACAACTGCCTTTGCCAGGCTCACTGTCGACGCTGATTGTGCCACCCATCAGACGCACCAACTCTCGACTGATGGCAAGGCCCAGCCCGGCACCACCCCCGGTGCGGACGCCAGCGGCAGTCTGGAAGAAGGCATCGAAAATCCGTCCCAGGTCAGCAGCCGGAATGCCCAACCCCGTGTCCTCCACGTCCACCAGCAAGCGCCATGCACCGTCGGAAACGCGCTCGCCGCGCAGCCGCCAGATCACATGGCCGCGCTCGGTGAACTTGATGGCGTTGCCAAGCAGGTTGCTGAAGATCTGGCGCAACTTGTCCCCATCACCCCGCACCACAAAGGGCAGGTTTTCGGCAATCTCGACCCGAAACAGCAAGCCCTTGGCGTTGGTTCGAAGGCGGAAGATGGCGGCCATGTCCGAAACCAGACTGCGCAGATGGAAGGCGGCAACGCTCAACTCGACACGGCCAGCCTCGATCTTGGACATGTCCAGAATGTCGTTGATGACCGCCAGTAGGTGCTGGCCGCTGCGCACGATGGTGTCCATGTGCTGGCGCTGGGTGGGACCCAGCGCGCGATCTTTGAGCAAGAGCTGAGAGAAGCCCAGGATGGCGTTCATGGGCGTGCGGATCTCGTGCGACATGTTGGCCAGAAACAGGCTCTTGGCCTCGTTGGCCCGCTGGATGCTGGTCAGCAGCTCTCGCTCGCGGCTGACGTCGCGGAACACGCACACCGCGCCGGCTGGTTCACCCCGCTCGTCGAGCAGTGGCGCCGCCGACAGCGACATCACCACCTTGCGTCCGTCCCGATAGGACGGGGTGACCTCGATCCGTGGCGAGGGACGCCGAGTGGCGCACGCGCGATCCGCGGGACAGCCGAGGCTGTCGCACAGGGGGCGGTCATCGCACCAATCCGAGTGCAAGACCTCACCGCAGGGCCGGCCGATGACATCGCTCCCCGACAGGCCGGTGATGGCTTCCGCCCCAGGATTCCACGACGTGATCCGGTGTCGCGCATCGATGGTAAACACACCGTCGGCGATGCTGCGCAGGACGTTCTCGGCAAACTGCTTTTGCAGAGCGACCTCGCCCGCCAGTTGCTCCGCGCGCCGTTGTACCTCCGACTCGCTTTGCTGCAACGTCAGAAGCTTTTCCTTCTCGGCCGTGATGTCCCGCTGCAGCCCCCAGGCGTAGATGAGGTGGCGCTTTTCGATGACGCCGATGATGGTGTTCGAGGTCCACATCTTGCGGCCGCGGCGATCCACGTCGAGTATCTCGAAATCCGCGACCCGGTAGCCGGCCCGAACGAAGTCGCACAGACGCGCGATCTTCTCTTCCCGGGTGCCGGCCATGTTGCCACACATGGATGCGCCGACCATTTGCTCAGCGCGTTCGAGGCCGTACAGGCGCGCGTAGGCGTGGTTGCACTCGGCCACCACCACGTGGTCCAGCAGGAACTCGGCCTGCCGGCGCGCCGGCCAGTCGATAGGCAACTTGGGCTCGCCGTCGTAGCGCACGACCCCCTCGCTGCGCAACAACATGAAACCGCGGAAGCTCGACTCCAGGGCCTGGTGCTCGCCTAGCGCCAGCTCGAGCTCGGCCACCCGCTTGCGCAAGCTCGAAAACTCGGTCTCGTCCTCTGCCGGAGTCTGCTGGCTGCTGTCCGTCACGAGTTTTGGCGGAGAGGGTGAGATTCGAACTCACGATACAGGTTTTCGCCCGTATAACGGTTTAGCAAACCGCCGCCTTCGGCCTCTCGGCCACCTCTCCGTGAATGCTTGGTCCTACTTGAGATCCGGCCAGATCTCAAGTGCGAAGGCCAGCTAACCCTGCGATAGCCTCCGGCTTGGGGTCTTTCGCTGTGTTCCCAGGGTCGCATTTTTCGTGATCGCGAGGCGGGCTAGCCCAACGAATCGCGGGTCCGGTCGTTCAACTTCACGTCGGCTTTCTTGGCCCCGCGACTTATGCGTCGACCGACACGAAGACCGACATGAGCGGGCTTTCCTTCGGAATCGGCCTCTGCCAGTCTCCCCTCTACGACACGCGAGGACTGGTGGTCCTGTTCTGTGGCGAGTACGGCGGCGGCATCATGTATCTGCGGACCAAAGCGGCTGATGGTACGCAGATCCAGTCGAAAGACGTCGGCTTCGGCACGGTGAATATCGGGGCCGAGGCGCAGTACAATTTCGGTTCCGTCTTCCACATCGGGGCCAAGCTGGGCGGTGGATTCACCGTCGGTCAACTCACGGCAGAACGGGCCGACGGCAGCCGAATCTTCGGGTCCTCGATCTGGGCGGCCTATGGCCTACTGGGCGCAGGCGTGCATTTCTGATGAATGGATCCTATCTTCGCCGGCGATTTGCCGTTCGCCGCGACCTCGGCCAAGGTTGACAACTTGACCGATCGCGCCCGCTCCGCCCGTCCGCTTGCCCTCAAAGCCGAAGTGATGGATCTGCTCTCGCTGTTCGAGACGCACTACGCCTCGATCTGGCGGCTCTTGCGCCGCCTCGGCGTGCTGCCCGCGCAACTCGACGATGCCGCCCAAGAGGTCTTCTGGGTTGCGGCCCGGCGGCTTTGTGACATCAAGCCGGGGCCCCGGCCCTGGAGGGGCCGCACAGGCCAATCCTGGGGACGAAACCGCTGACACGCTTGTGCTGGACACGTTGACCCTGGCCGCGGAAGTTTCGCGAATTGACACGGCGCGAGCCGCAAACGCAACCGGCGAGTACGATGAAGCCATACGTCTCATCCAGCGCTACCATCGCGATTTCCCGGATGGCGCGCTTGCCCCGGATGCCGACGTCGTCGCGTTGGAAGCCTTGGCAGCCAAGCGTGACCGAGGCGAAATCGGGCGACAGGCTGCGCTGTTTCTCTCGCGCTATCCAGCCGATCCGCACGCGGCGCGTCCGATGGCTGGCAGAGCATATACGGTAATCAAGTCGCGTTGGCCCCACCCCCCCTGCCCCACGCGCTTCGCACGCACACGTCGCGGGTTCTGGAGGCCTCCCATGAGCGCGTGGGGAGCCGGCGAGCTTTGCTCGCCGCGGACCATCGCGGGAGGGTTTGGGAACCTTCCCAGGGTTCCCATCTCAATAGAGGAGGAGAAGGGATTCGAACCCTTGGCGCCCTTTTGAGGCGCTACGGTTTTCAAGACCGTCGCCTTCGACCACTCGGCCACTCCTCCCAGCGTAGCGGTCTACTCATAAACTCGGAATCGGCTTCGCACAAGGGCCAGCGGCGTCAAGTCGCCCGCCACGCCACCCACATCGACTACTTCCGCAGGCTCGCGAGCGCCGGGAAAGAGGTTGCCGGCAGCAGCACGCGGACCGGGGGCATCTCGCCCTTGCCACGCACGCGGGCGATCCATTCAATGGCCACGCCCGATCCGGGGGGCGTGATCACCGTTGCCTGTAAACGCCGTTCGCGAACCAGACGCTGGCCGAAGGTCTGCGATCCGTCGCAGCCGGTGATGGGGGTTCTGGCCAGGGGCAAGTTGCGCTGTGAATCGAGGTCGCGCGCGGCCTGGCGCACGCCCAGGGCCATTTCGTCGTTGTGGGCCACGAACATGCCTGGCAGATCCTCTTTCGAGGTAATTTCGCTGGCCCAGCGTGCAACAGCCATGCGTGCTCCTTCGCTGGTCCAGTCGCCATTGAGTTCGATGAGATCGAACTTGCCATCGAGGCCTTGCTTCAAGCCGGCCAAACGCTGCACCGCTGATGCGTTCCGAAGGTACCCGGTGACACACAGCACGCGACCCGCATCCCCGAGTAGGGCGCGGACCTGCTGCGCATGAACGTGGCCAAGTTCAACCTGATCACAGGTGACAGCAAAAACGGCCCGCTTGGGATACTGGCGGCGAATGTCGTCGATGAACGCTGCCTCATTGAGCATGGCCCAATCCAGGCCAGCCTCGGCGGCTTCCTGGGCAACCGGGCGCAACTCCTCGTCCTGCACGCCGCTGACCAGCAGGGCGGAGAGTTTGCTCGCGGAGGCGTTCTTGATAGCGTCGCGGATCTGCACGACCTGCCGGCTGGCATCAAATTGCGCCGACTCCACGAGAAGCTGGAAATCCTGGTGCTTCGCCTCGCGCTGAGCGTCTTCTTCCAAGCGTCGTTGAAAGTCGTTGTCCCTGCTGCGGATGAACAAGCCGATACTGCCTGGCATGCGTCTATTGTCGCACAGAAGTCGGTCGGTCGCCGAGGGTCAAAAGCAGCGCTTGTGAAGATCGGCTCTTGCGAGACATCCACCTGCGCTCCAGCCACCGGCCTCGCTGCCTGTCGCACCGCGACCTGAGGCCCAAAACAGGACTCGCCAGGGATGAATTCGGCGGTATGATCGCGCCGGGGGGAGCCATGAACGCGAGTCAAAGGTCTGCTTGGCCGACGCGTGAGACGCGGGAATCCGGCGAGCTTGCTGGCGATCTGCAAGCTCGTATCGATCAGCTGCTGGAATGGCAGGCCTGGCAGCAGCGCCTGTTCGATGCGATCCGCATGGTGAACGATGAGAGTTCCAGTCAGCGGGGTGCAGCGTTTTTCGATACGCTGACCGCGCGTCTGGCCACCGTGCTGGGCGCCGACGTGGCCTTCGTCGGCCAGCTCAGCGTCGACGGCACCAACATGGAAATCGTCTCGGTCTTCGGTGACGGCAAGCGTGCCGAGCCGTTCTCGTACTGTCTGGCTGGAACCCCATGCGCCCAGGTCATCGCGAACCGGGTGTACGCGCACAGCAAGGATGTGGTGCGCCTGTTCCCCGAGGACACACTGCTGGCCGAGATGGGGATTCACGCCTACGTGGGCGTGCCCTTGCGCGACGCCGATGGCAAGAGCATCGGGATCTTGGTGGGCCTGTTTCGCCGCGACCTGGACGACGTGGAGTTTGCCGAGTCGGTGCTGCTCTTCTTCGCGCCGCGGGTGGCCCTGGAGATACAACAGGCGCGCTCCGAGGATGTTCTGCGCCGGCGCGACGAGGCCTTGCACCGCCTGATGGATTCGAACGTGGTCGGCTTCGTGGTGGCCGACCTGGAAGGACGCATTCTCGACGCCAACGACGCGTACCTGGACATGGTCGGCTTCAATCGCAAAGATCTGATTTCAGGCCGGATCCACTGGCCCGAGATGGCACCACCCGGAGAGGTGGCGGAACAGCCGACGACCGTGCAGCGACTGCTGGCGCAAGGCTCGGGCAAAGCCTGGGAAGTCGAGTGGGTACGCAAGGACGGAACGCGCGTACACGTCGTCATGGGCGGCGCGCTCATGGATGCCAGCAGAGGGCGCGTCGTCGCGTTCGTCCTCGATCAGACGGAGCGCCATCGCGTTGAACGCGAGCGGCAAGAAGCGCTGGCGCGCGAACACGCGGCCCTGGCCGAGGCCCAGGAAGCGAACCGGGCCAAGGATCGCTTCCTGGCGGTGGTGTCGCACGAATTGCGCAACCCTTTGTCGCCCATAACCATGGCGGTGCAGATGCTCAAGGCCAGCGCGCCCGCAGATGATCGCGTGCAAAATGCTTTGCGCATCATCGAAAGAAACACACGGCACGTGGCACGCCTGGTGGACGACCTGCTCGATCTGGCGCGCGCAGCACGAGGCACGCTGAACATCGAGCGCAAGCCCCTGGACCTCAGCCGCCTGCTGGTGCAACTCCTGGGTACCATGCACGAGGATGCGAGGCGTTCAGGGCTGCACCTGGAGGGCACATTTGAACCCGGCCTGTGGGTGAGCGCGGACGCCACACGCATGAGTCAGGTCGCCCTGAATCTCTTGTCGAACGCAATCAAGTTCACCCCGACGGGAGGGCGAGTCACCGCGCGCCTGCAACGCCAGGGTGACAGCGCGTGTTTCAGTGTTGAGGATACAGGCGTCGGCATCGAGCCCGAACTGCTACCGCGCCTGTTCGCGCCCTTCGTGCAGAGCTCTGCGGGAGCTTCCCGACCGGCTGGTATGGGTATTGGATTATCGATCGTTCGGTCGCTGGTAGAGTTGCACGGGGGCACGGCTCGGGTGGAAAGCGAGGGTCAGGGGCGGGGAGCGCGTTTCATCGTCGAGTTACCCACCATCGCGCCGCCGCCGAACGTCGAGGCGCCTGCACCGCTCGCGCCAGCCGGGCCCCGCATCTTGGTCATCGAAGACAATGACGACGCCCGCGAGATGGTCGCCACCTGCCTGGGCATGCGGGGCTACTCGGTCGCAACCTGTGCGACCGGCGAGGCAGCTCTGGACTGGCTTGGCCGGGAACGGCCGGGCGTGCTCCTGGTCGACATCGGCCTGCCTGGCATCGACGGCTATCAATTCTTGCGAGGCGCGCGCCTGCTAGCGGGCTGTGCGTCGATCCCAGCCCTCGCAGTGACCGCTCTCGGGGGACCGGACGACCTGAAACGCACGCACGAGGCGGGCTTTGCCGGCCATGTGGTCAAACCGTTCGACGTGGACGAACTCGCGCAGCGGATTCACAACTTGCTGGTCGACGGCCGCCCAGCGGGCGCGCCGCTCGCGTGACCACCAACTTGCGCTACTCGCGTCGGGTGGCGCTGCTGATCTCGACCTGCGGCTGCGGGACAATGCTGGCTGGCGGTACGGCGCTGGCCACCGGGATGAGGCCGGCCTCGGCGCGCCGCTCGCCCCGCTCGCGCCGCTCGCCAGGCACGCGCCAGTCGACCGGCACTGACGGTTCCTTGAGAAACTCCGACGGCACGGGCACGGCCAGGGCCACACGCAGAACCTCGTCCATATGTCCCACCGCCACCACCCGCATGTTCTTCAGCACACGCTTGGGGATGTCACGCAGGTCTTTCACGTTGTCCCTCGGCAGAATCACCGTCTTGATTCCGCCCCGGTGGGCCGCCAGGATTTTTTCCTTCAGGCCACCGATGGGCAGCACGCGACCGCGCAGCGTGATCTCGCCGGTCATGGCCACATCCCGGTGCACGGGCATGCGCAACAAGGCCGACACCATGGCCGTGCAGATGGTGATGCCGGCTGACGGGCCGTCCTTGGGAATGGCCCCCTCGGGCAGATGCACGTGGATGTCAGCGCGCGAGTAGAAGTCGCGATCCAGCCCGAGCGACGGCGCACGCGAGCGCACGTAGCTGATGGCCGCCTGGGCCGACTCCTGCATGACGTCGCCCAACTGGCCGGTCAAGATCAACTTGCCCTTGCCGGCCACGATGGACACCTCGGTGACCAGCAGATCGCCGCCGTGGGCGGTCACCGCCAGCCCGTTGGTCACCCCGACCTCGTCGGCCTCTTCCTGTCGGCCCTGACGATAGGGCGGCGAGCCCAGGTACTTGGCCACGCGCTTGGGCGTGATCTTCCACGCCGAAACGCTGCGGTCAGCCAGATACTCGCGCGCGACCTTGCGGCACACGCCCGCGATCTCGCGCTCCAGGCTGCGCACCCCGGCCTCCTTGGTGTAGCCATGGATGAGAACGCGCAGGGTCTCCTCGGGCATCTCCAGCTTGATGTCGGCCAGACCGTGGTCGCGCTGCTGCTTGGGCAGAAGGTACTTCTCGGCGATGGCGAGCTTCTCGAATTCGGTGTATCCGGCAATCGGGATCACCTCCATGCGATCCTGCAACGGCACCGGGATGCCTTGCAGGTAGTTCGCGGTGGTGATGAACATCACGTCGGACAGGTCGTAGTCGAGATCCAGATAGTGGTCGCAGAAGGTGTTGTTCTGCTCGGGGTCCAGAACTTCCAGCAAGGCGGCCGAGGGATCGCCGCGGAAATCGGTGGACATCTTGTCCACTTCGTCGAGCAGGAAAACCGGATTGGCGCTTCCCGCCTTCTTGAGCGACTGGATGATCTTGCCCGGCAGCGCGCCGATATAGGTGCGCCGGTGGCCGCGAATCTCGGCCTCGTCGCGCACCCCACCCAGCGCCAAGCGCACGAAGTTGCGCCCGGTGGCCCGCGCGATGGACTGCGCCAGCGAGGTCTTGCCCACGCCCGGCGGGCCCACCAGACACAGGATGGGTCCCTTCTGCTTGCGCACCAGAGCCTGCACCGCCAGATACTCGAGGATGCGTTCCTTGACCTTCTTAAGGCCAAAGTGGTCCTCATCGAGGATGCGCTCCGCCTCGGCCACGTCCAGCTTGTCCTCGGTGCGCGCGCCCCAGGGCAAGGCCAGCACCCAGTCGATGTAGTTGCGCACCACCGCCGCCTCGGCCGACATGGGCGCCATCAGGCGCAGCTTCCTCATCTCCTTCTTGATGCGAACCGCAGCTTCCTTGGACAACTTGATCTGGCCGACCTTCTCCTCCAGCTCGACGAACTCGTTCTTGAACTCGTCCCGCTCGCCCGCTTCCCGGCGGGCCGCGTTGATCTCGGCGCCGAGAATCTCTTCCTCCTGGCGCTTCTCTGCCTGGCGCCGCACCCGCGAGCGCAACTTGCGCTGGTTCTGCAGAATCTCGATCTCGGCGCGCAAGATACCGGCCAGGCGCAGCAGGCGCTCAGTCGGCCGCAGCAATTCCAGGATGGCCTGCTTGTCCGCCATCTTGAGCTGGAGCTGGGCCGCGATGGTGTCGGCCAGGTCGGCCGGATCCTCGATGCTCTGCACCGAGGCCAGGATCTCGGGCGCCAGTCGCTTGTCCAGCTTGACGAAGCTGGCAAAGGCCGCGTGGGCCTCTCGCGCGGCGGCCTCGGCCTCGGCCGACCATTCGGTGTCTTCCGGGATTTCTTCGACCTCGACCGCCAGGAAACGCTCGCCGTCCACGAAGCGGCGGACCACCGCCCGGCGCTTGCCCTCGACCAGAACCTTCACGGTACCGTCGGGCAGGCGCAGGACCTGGATCACGTTGGCCAGCGTCCCAACCGGGAAGATATCCTCCGGGGTCGGCTCGTCGCTCTGTACCCGCTGGGCGGAAAGGAAGATCTCCTGATTGTCGCTGCGTGAAGTGACCTCGCCCAGAGCGCCCAGCGACTTCTCTCGCCCCACGAAGAGCGGCACCACCATGTGCGGGAAGACCACGGTGTCCCGCAGGGGCAAAAGCGGGACGCAACGGGAACCGGTGGGTTGGTCGTGACGGTCTGACAAGGGCGGCCCTTTCTGCGCAGCGGCTGGCAGCCGAAACGCTGGCCGCGATCGTATCAAGGGCCGATCGGCGACGCGAATTTCTGCATAGTTCTTTGTTCGGGAGCGCCGGGAAGGGGGCGCGTCCGGCTTACCAGCCACCCGCGTTGAGAACACAGACGGGAGCGGGGAGACCGCAGAGTCGGATCGTGGGCGCGCGATCCCCATCTTTCCCAATTTGCGAGGGTCGGGTATTGTGCGGGCGTGAAAAACCACTGGCGATTTCGGCAACAGAACACTTTCTCGTCAACCCACCTGCTGGTCCTGGCCGCGCTGCTGTTTTTGCCCGCATGCATCATGCCGGGCCAAAAACCCGCGCTTGGCAACAGCGCGGTCGCGCTCGACACGTGTGCGGACGGGCTGATTGACAACGGCGAAGACGGCAACAACCAGGTGGTGGTGCGCGACGGCCGCAACGGCTACTGGTACACGTTCGTCGACAAGCAAGGGTCGACCGTGGTCCCCGAGGCCGGCGAGAACGGCGGCACCTTTAGCATGACGCCCGGCGGGGCGCATGGCTCGAAGTACGCGGCCAACGTGCACGGGAAGGTCGCCGGTGGAAGCGATTCCTTTGGCGGCGGCGTGGGCGTGAATTTCGTGGATCCCAAGGGCCCCTACGATGCCTCTCACTACAACGGACTGGCATTCTGGGCGCGCATCGGTGCGGGCTCGATCGCCAAGGTGCGACTCAAGGTTCCCGATGTCAGCACGGATCCGGCGGGCGGCGTGTGCCGGGAGTGCTTCAACGACTTCGGCATGGATCTCACTCTGACCGAGGCCTGGCAGCGATTCGTGTTCCCGTTCAAGAAGATGCGGCAACTGCCTGACTGGGGCTCGCCCCGACGACACAGCATCGACAAGAGCAAGCTCTTCGGTATCCAGTGGCAGGTGAACACCCCGGGCGCAGCCTTCGATATCTGGATCGATGATGTGGAGTTCGTGGGATGCGAGTAGCCCGTCTATCCGCCCTTGTGCTCGGCGTCGCGGGGGTGCTTCAGCTCTCCTGCTTGCAGACAGTGTCGCAGCAGCAGGCCGCTCCGCGGCCCCCGCGTGCGCGCTCGCCGCGTGCGACGGCGCGATCGGGCGCCGCCAAGCCCGCGGCCGGACCGGTTGAGCCGGTCGAGTTCCCCAAGCCCACGCCTTTCGTTCCGCCGCAGCACCCGGGCAAGACCGGCAACGAGTACACGGATCGCTTCATTGCCCACTGGAACGCCCTGCACTCCCCTGCCAACGGCTACTTCAGCCCCGAGGGCATGCCGTACCACGCGGCGGAAACCCTGCTGGTCGAGGCGCCCGATTACGGGCATCACACAACCTCCGAGGCGTACAGCTACTGGCTGTGGCTGGAGGCCACTTACGGCAAGATCGCCAAAGACTGGAAGCCGCTCGACCATGCCTGGGAAAATCTGGAGGCGTATCTCATCCCCACGCCCGACGATCAACCCACCGTGGGCTCGTACGCCGATACCCACCCGGCGGTCTACGCGCCCGAGGAGGATCTGCCCAACGCCTACCCCGTGCCCTTCGACGCGGCGGCGCCGGTGGGTCACGATCCCCTGGCGAAAGAGCTGCAAGCTGCGTACGGCTCGCCCTTCATCTACGGCATGCACTGGATCATCGACATCGACAATTTCTACGGCTTCGGCCGGCGCGGCGATCGCGTGTCCCACCCGGCGCCCATCAACACATTTCAGCGTGGCATGCAGGAATCGGTGTGGGAAGCCATCCCCCAGCCGTGCTGGGATGACTTCCAGTTCGGCGGCGACAATGGTTTTCTCGACCTGTTCGTGAAGCAGGACGGCGGCTACGCGCGCCAGTGGAAGTACACCGACGCTCCCGATGCCGACGCGCGCGCGGTGCAGGCCATGTACTGGGCCAAGCGCTGGGCCGACGAGCAAGGCTCGGGCAGCGCGGTCGACGGCCTGGTCAAGAAGGCGTCCAAGATGGGCGACTATCTTCGCTACGCCCTGTTCGATAAGTATTTCAAGGAAATGGGCTGTCAGGATCCGAGCTGCCCGGCGGCCGAGGGTTACGGCGCGGCCCACTACCTGCTGTCGTGGTACTACGCCTGGGGCGGATCCACGGCCAAGGCAGCGGGCTGGTCGTGGCGAATTGGCGCCAGCGCCTCGCACAGTGGCTATCAGAATCCGTTTGCGGCCTACGTGCTGGCCAAAGAGAAGGACTTCAAGCCCGCGTCCCCGAACGCCACGCGCGACTGGACAACAAGCCTGGGCCGCCAGCTCGAGTTCTATCGCTGGCTGCAATCCGCCGAGGGTGGCATGGCCGGCGGCGCGACCAATAGCTGGCGCGGCCGCTACGCCGTGCCGCCCGCGGGCACCACCACCTTCTACAAGATGGCCTACGACGAGGCGCCGGTCTACGCCGACCCGCCCAGCAACGAATGGTTCGGCTTCCAGGCCTGGACCATGGACCGCGTGGCGCAGCTTTATTACGTGACGGGGGAGGCGAAAGCCAAGATCGTGCTCGACCGCTGGGTCAAGTGGGTGCTGGCCAACACCAAGCTGGGCAAGGATGGCAGCTTTGCCATTCCATCAACACTACAGTGGACCGGCCAGCCGCAACTCAATTGGAACGAGAAGACCCAGAACTGGAATGACAAAGACGCCGGTTACAACAAGACCCTGCACGTAAAGGTCAAGGACCACAGTCAGGACGTGGGCGTAACCGGCGCAACCGCGCGCGCCCTGCTCTTCTATTCGGCCAAGTCCGGTGATCGCGCGGCCGCGCGGCTGGCCAAGGAATTGCTCGACCGGATGTGGAAGAAATACTGGACCCCAAAGGGCGTGGCCAGTGAAGAAGCGCGCGTCGACTACAAACGCTTCGGCGATCCGATCTTCGTGCCCGCGGATTGGCAGGGCGTGATGCCCAACGGCGACCGCATCGAGCCCAGTTCCACCTTCATCAGCATCCGCTCGAAGTACAAGACCGATCCCGCGTGGCCCAAAGTGGAGGCGTATTTGCAGGGCGGTCCCCCACCCCGCTTCACTTATCACCGTTTCTGGGCGCAAGTGGACGTTGCGCTGGCCAATGCGAGCATGGGGATGCTCTATCCGAACGGCATACCATCACGGAGCAAAGCCAAAACAGAAAAGGCCGGCAAAGCCAAGAAGGGCAAGAAGAGCGGCAAGCGCGGGAAGAAGTAGCGAAACGCCGAGCAGGACGCTATCTAGCCCATCGAGAGGGATCTGGCCAAGTGGGTGGAGTCTCGGCCACTGGGAAGAAGGACTACGTCACTCCCGACGGAATCCGGGTTGCTCCCGCGCTGACCTTCCTGCGCAGCCTGGTCTAGCGACCAAGCCTTGCCTTCAGTTGCAACTCGCGCTGCACGAGTTGTCCAAACATGTTGACCACGCCGCCAAGGTCGAAACGCCCCCCGGATAGCTGGTGTTGCAGTTATTCATGCACGCGGTGTCGTTGTTCGCGCAGGGCTGGAGACAGCTCACCAGACTCGAGCAGGCGGGTAGATCCACGCAAGCGGTAAACTGAGAGCAACAGGATTGCTTGTCGCAGGTTGTGCAGACGGTATCGCCTGTCGCTATGCCGCACAGACCGCCAGGAGCTGTGCACTGGCCCGAGCCAGAGCAATTGGCCACATAGCCCTCCGTGACGCAAGCGGATGCTTTGCCATTTCCGCAGTCGACAAACGTGTCACAGGCCACCTTGCTTGACCAACAGCTTTTCGACGCGGGACAGTAATAGAAGTCAGAAGCGTCGCACTGAGCTTTGCTTCGGCTGTAGCAGACATCCGGGGCTCCGACTGTACTCGCGCCGCCACATATATAGCCAGCCGGGCACTTCCCGTCCGCACTGCATTCCGTACTGCCGCTCTTGTAGTCCGGACTACAGCCAAACAACAGTGCAGCCGCACACGCCAACGCCGATCGTTCCATGATGTTCCGTCTCCCCTAGTATGTGTAGTGAATCAGGGCGCCCACTGCATCGGGGCCCACAACCGGCGCCAGCGCCAGAGAGTTGGATGAGCGATGACCCCTGATCGCCATCATGATGACCGCCGTCGCCACGCCAGCCGCGCCCATGCCGTAAGATACCGCCGCGACGTCGGCGTAGGTCTTCCCCGAGCTTTCCCTGCCGGGATTGTATCGTTTTGCGGTATCGGAAAACGCACTTTGCGATAGCAAAGTGAAGACTCCGCCTGTCGCCACCAGCGCGACCCCAATGCCTCCAACGATCCAGGCTGCACTGTTGTTGCTGGCCGGCATCTGGGTGGCCACCTCCACGCCCAATGAGGCGGCGGGCGCAGCCTGACCCTGAGTTGCGGGGACGACTGGCCGGGCTAGTGGAGGCTGAGTGGCTGGCTGGGGGACATTCTGGGTCTGGGGATATGCAGGCTGGGAGGCGTTTTGCACCCCCACAGGCTGAGAGCCATTTTGCCCAACCATGGGATACGCGGAAACACCCGGCTGCGGCGCTGGCGAAGACGTGGGCGGAAGGCCAGACGCCGTCGCTGCAGCGGAGGGCGCTAGGGGCGGAGGCGCTGGCGCCGTGGCGGCCGGCGATGTCGGTGCGGGCAGCGATGGGGCTGCGACGGACGCCGGCGGCGTAGCGGCCTGTCTGCGAAGATGCTCCAGCTCGGCGATCCAGCCCTCCACCTCGGCGCGATCGTCGGCCGTGATGTTCTTCTTGCGAGCCAGGTATTCCCGCAAGTTGGAAAGAGCCGGATCATTGCGGCGCAAATAGTAATAACAAGCGCCGATGTTGCGCACAAACACCAACATATCGGGGTGGGCAACGCTGAGTCTCACGAATATCTTGGCCGCTTCCTCGTAGCGACCCTCTTTATAGAGGCCGAGTGCCTCGTTGGCATCGGCGTTGCTCTTTTTGTCGAGTTCGGCGGCCGACGCAACTCCGGTTGCCGTGGGTAGGTTCAACGCCGAGCCAGCAACCACGAAGCCGAGCAAGATGACCCTCAGTGAACGCGCCATCTTTCTTCCTTTCCTTGCATTATCTTGAGTGGCGTCTTGCGCGCCCCTACCTCAGCCGGATGTTCGGCACGTCTCGCCGCGGGTCTGTTCGCTACGTCGGGGCGACCAGCGGCGTTCGGTGCCAGATCTACTGATGTGGACGAGTTCGCGTCAAGGCCGATGGTAACGGGTTTGTCCTGGTAGCCGGCCAAGCGCAGAACCACCCCCAGCACGCCATGGCCCTGTGGGTAGGATTTTTCGAATGGGGTCTGGCCGAGGGCCGCTCCCTCCTTGGCGTCCATCACGGTCGCACCCGCAGGCGAGCTGCTGACGCGCACGAGAACCATCGCGCTTGCAGCCACACTTGGCGCAACACGAGCGGCATTCTCGCCAACGGTGGGTCGAGCAGCCACGACCGGCGCGGGGGATGCGCCCGGGCGAAGAACAAGCAGGAGGGCGAGCCCAGCGGCAACAGCACCGACAGCTGCGAAGATCGGCCATTTCCTGCTTCGAGCACCTTGCACGTGCACATCGCTCACAGAAGCAGCGGGCGACGAGACCGCGTCGCTGAGGCTTTGCACATGCACATCTCTCACCGAGGCGGCTGGCGGCGATGCCGCCTCTCTGGTGGCATGGGAAAGGATGGTGACGCTTGCACCTGGCGCGACGACGGACGCCGGGGACGGCTCGGCAGCGCTTGCCCGCGCCAAACCCACCGCGGGAGAAGGCGGTGGGCGATTGCCCGGGTTCGTGGCGGAGTACACGACCGTGCCTGTCGGATTCGCGGAGTCCTTTCCCGCAAACACGGCGCTCCCCTGGTTGGTGAGCGCGGGATAGGTGCCAAGCAGCGCGCCCACGAAGTAGTCCACGCGGTCGTAGCGCTGCTCGCGCTCTTTCGACAGAGAGCGCATCACCGCTTGCTCGATGTAGTCGGGAACATCGGGAACCTGCGACCGCAACGGAGTAGGACTTGCGGTAATCTGCAGGAGGAACATCCCGGTTGTAGACGGGGATGCGAAGGGCGGCACGCCTGCCAGCATCTCGTAGACCATCACGGCGAGCGAATAGATGTCGGATCGATGATCGACGTCGGAACTGTCGCGGCACTGCTCGGGCGACATATACGCTGGACTGCCCATGACCATACCGGTCTGGGTCCTCACGGTGGAGCCGAAGGCCCCGCGCAGCCTGACCTTGGCGATGCCGAAATCCAGAACCTTCACGCGAATACCCATGGGCGAGGCTGGGTCCGGCATCAGGAATACATTCTCGGGTTTGAGATCGCGGTGCACGATTCCCGCCGCATGGGCAGCCGCCAGCGCGGAGCCAGCCTGGCGCGCAACTTCCTGCACCATGCGAACCGGCATCCGCCCCTGCTGCAGCAGCAGCCTGTGCAGCGAATCCCCTTCCAGGAATTCCATCAAGATGTACGGTTCGCCCTCCGGGGTTACGCCGGCGTCGAGCACCTCGATGATGTTCGGGTGGCGAATCGCGCTCGCGGCCCGCGCCTCGTTGAGGAACCGGCGTACCAGCTCCGGATCCTCCCCCATCCCCTTGTGCAGAACCTTGATGGCTGCCCGTCGCTGTAAGAACTGGTTCTGGGCCTCGTACACTTCGCCGAAGCCGCCCTCGCCGACCAAACGCACGACCTGATAATTCCCAAAGGTTTGTCCGGTCGCGAGCGCCATCTTGGCAAGTCCTCGCCGCGGATTATTGCGCCAAGAAACAAGAAACATCGAAGGGATTTTTCTACGCTTCAGCCGTTCCCACGGCCGGAGACGACGCGGCGCGCCCATGGCGCCGGCATTCGGTTCGCCCAATCAGTCGGTGATCTCGTTCACAGCCAGCGCCTTTTGCCGTGGATGTCCGAACCCGTTGGGAATGAACCCTTTTCAAGAAGTCTGACGCTCACCGATCAACAGGGAGATGAGCCGGCGGCCGACTGTAGCCGACCCGCGCGTCTGGCCCGCCATTCAGCGCGAATTGTACGTGTTCCAGAACAGCGCCGTCTTCCCGGCTAGCTTGCCGGCCCCGGTGTCGGCGACCAGGGCGGCCAGTGCCTTGCCGGTGTAGGTCGTCTCGATGTGAATGTTGTTTGCTTCCGCCAGGGACACCGCCTCCTCACTCTCCGCCGTGGCCGCCGCGTATCCGTCGCCGAGAAAGCCGTCACGGACTGCGAGCGCCACGCCTTCCGGCTTCAGCGACGGGAAGCCAGCATCGAGTTCGTGCAGCAAGGCGACCGCTTCCTCCATGATACGCCTGCTGCGCACGGGGTTGGTGGACTCGGCCGGGACGACGCGCACGCCGATCACGGAAGTTCGTAGTCCCACCGCTGCCAGTCCGATGGCCAGCCCGTTGGCTGTCCCGGTCGAGCCATATGGGACATAGATGAGGTCTGGCTCCGGCAGCGCGCCGGCGTCAATCTGTCCGGCCAGCTCGATCGCCGCGTTCACGAACCCGATGGTTCCTCGCGCGTTGGTTCCGCCGAAGGGAATGACGAACGGCTCAATCCCATCGCGCCGTGCGATCTCGTCGCGCAACTCGGCGCCGCGACTGAGCGCCTGGCCGTATGAATCGACGAAGTGCAAAGTGGCGCCGGCAGCCCGATCGGCGGACAGGTTCGCCTCCAGATTGGGCGTGGACGGTTGCGGGGCAAGCACGGCATGCACCTGCAGCCCCACTTGCCCGCCGTAGACTGCCGTCGCTCGCACGTGATTGGAGCCGACCGCTCCGAAGGTGATCACCGCACGCCGGTTCTCGACCAGCGCCTGGCCCAGGAGAAACTCCAGCTTGCGAACCTTGTTTCCGCCGTAGGCGTCGCCTGAGATGTCGTCCCGCTTGACGAAGAGGGACTGTATGCCAAGCCGCCGAGCCAACCTCGGCGCTGGCTCGACCGGTGTGGGGAAGCGACCAAGCGCCACATGGGCGAGGCGCTTGGTCCCAGGAAATCGGTCACAAAGTGGCAACGTCACACGGCCTCCCCTGCAAGACTACCTCATTCCCGGGTAGTGAAGAACCGAGCGATACCTGAAGGATCCAGAAAAATGTTTGCGCCACCTGTCCACTTGAAGAAGGATGGGGGAGAAGCGAATCATGCCCAGTCGCGAAGGTTTCCTGAATCCCTTCCCCGTCGCTCAGCGACCGTTCGAAGCGAAGCCGACGCCCGAGGTGCGACAGCATGGCGTCGGAGTCGATCCGACCGCACCGCTCAGCGCTCTGAGTCAGCTCGTTCGGTCCTTCTTTCTCTTCTTCCTATCGGGGGCCTCGATCGGTGCGGCGCTCGCGTTCGTTTCCTACGAGCACCTTCCCGAGCTCGTCTCCAACAACAACACGATATCCGCAGCCGACCGCCGTGCCATCCTGTCTTACATCGTCATCGCGGGAATTTTCGCCTGCCTCTTGCCCTGCGCCTACCTGTTGCAGAAGCGGTCACAGCAGGCCGTCGATCTGGTGGCACGCGCAGGTCGAGTCATCTCGCCGCTGATGCTCGTCTTCGTACTCCCGTTCTTGTTCGACTGGCACGTGTTTCAGGGTCACGAGCTCTCGTGCGCGCTCACCGGCGCCGTGTTCGGCATCGCACTCGAGCACTGCTTGCGTGTCTCTTTTTCTGCCCTGCGATGTCCGGCAGCCGTCCAACTGTGGAGCGAAACTTGCCGACACAACCCAAGACTGGTGCGCTGGGTACCAGGCGTGCTCATCGGCACAATGGCCGTCTTCTTTGCCGTGTACTTCAGTCACTACACGCTTCTGCATCACTACCGTTTGCAGACCCAAAGCCTGGACCTTGCGGTCTACGACAATGAGTTCTGGAATCTCCTGCGCGGCAAGTGGTTCAAGATCTCACCTTCGCTCGGGCGCACGGGCACGCACATGGCGTATCACGCCGAGTTCGTCGCCTATCTGCTTGCCCCGTTCTATGCGTTGAGACAGAAGGCCTCCACGCTGTTGATCATGCAGGCGGTTCTTTGCGGCGCAGGCGCGATTCCCATCTTCCTCATCGCGAGGCGGCGTCTGGATAGCGCGGTCGCAGGCTTGGCTTTCGCCTACGCGTACATCGTCTATGGACCATTGCACGGCCCGATCTTCTACGATTTCCACTTTCTCACCTTGGCCCCGTTCTTTGTCGGCTGGGTGTTGTATTTCTTCGAGAGCGGGCGCCGCGGGCTGCTGATCGCGGCGTGGTTCGCCGCCGCGCTCCTGCGCGAAGACCAGAGCGCCGGGCTGGCCATGGCGGGCCTTTTCTATCTGGTGTCCGGCGATCGTCCCCGCTGGGCTCTCGGCGGGGCTGTGCTCTCGGCCGTGTTCTTCGTGGTCATGAAGTTCATCGTCATGCCCGCGCACAGTGAAGGCAGTGAGGCGTTCGCATGGATCTTCGCCGGTCTCATTCCCAGCGGCGAGCAGGGTTTCGGGTCGGCGCTGCGTTCGGTGTTTTCCAATCCGGTCTTTGCCCTAAACACCATCCTCGTACCAGACAAGTTCGTCTATGTGATGAAGATATTGGCCCCGGTGTTGCTCTTGCCGTTCCGACACGCACGCACCTGGTTGCTGCTCGTGCCGGCTGCTCTGTTCACCCTTCTGTCCACTGGATACCAGCCCGTCGTTCAAACTTCTTTTCAATATACCTCCTACTGGACTGCCTATCTCTTCGTGGCGGGCGCCATCGTCCTGGCGAGCTGGAAGCACAGGCCGGACGGGAAGCCGCGCATCGCGGCTGCACTTGCCGCCATGGTCGTTACCTCGACCGCCATGAGCTACAACCATGGTGCGATCTTCCAACACAACACATTCCAAGGGGGATTCCGGCATGTCGTTTTCGATAAGAGCGTGGAGGACATAAAAAATCACAACGACTTCTATGCGCTGGTGGCGATGATCCCCCCCAAGGTGTCGGTCACTGCAACGGAAACCGAAGCCGCCCATGTGTCCAGTCGAGAGGACTGCTTCACCATGCGCATGGGCTATCAGGACGCCGACTACCTGCTGCTGTCGATCGCCGAAGCGCGGGGTGGTGAGAGCCGCGACGCCATGGTTGCGGCCCTTGCCACCAGCAACTACGGGCTGGTTGACTCGCGTGGGAACTTCCAACTCTGGCGCAAGGGATACTCCCAAGCGCGCAACAGCGAGGGGAAGAGGCAGCTCGGAATACCGTAGGCGCGTCGGACATCGCACGGGGAATCTCGACCGATTCCCCCAATGCCCGCCCATTGGAGCACGACGGACTACTGGCGGCGCCCGCCGTACACTTCGATCTCGTTAAGGTGCAGATACGTTCTTCCGGCGACTCGCAGCCGCACGTAGCGAGCCAGTGCTGGCTTGAACGCAGCCGACCAGGTGGAGAACACCTTTTCCCGTCGACCGACTTCCGTCCATCGCTCGCCGTCCGTGCTCAACTCGACGACCAGCGGAATTGCCCGGGACCGGAACTCGGCGCAGTTGTACGCCACGACTTCGCGCACCGACGTGGCCTTGCCGAGATCGATGCGTATCCAGGGCTGGTATTCCTCCTGCGTGTGGAACCCCTGCACCGACGTCACGCCGTCGACAGCCTCGCTTGGGTCTGCAGTGCCTGGCAAAATGCTGCTGGTCAGTATTGGACGATGCAACGCCAGGTTGGGTCCGCGACGGTAGCTCTGGACTTGCACCCCCCCCGCAACCAGCAGAGCCACAATGCAGACGATTGTCGTGGCCAATCGGACAATCCTGACCGCGCGCAGGTAACGAAGCGAAACGGCAGCTTCATTCAGGCCGGCGATCACGCGATCGGTGGCAACACGAAGTGCGATCAGTTCCTTTCGGTTTTCCTCGAATTCAAGACTCGCGCTCGCAAGAAAGCTGCGCTCCACGAAGGTGCGACGGGCCAGCATCAGCGTTTCCGTGCTGAGTGTCGCCAAACCCGTCTCGCGCTGGCTGACAGCCGCGTCCCATGCCTCTGCCGGCGTGGATGGTGCAACCTGCCCCCGGTGCAGCGCATCGGCCGTCAGCGCCCACCACAGGGCTTCGCGAAACAAGCTGAGAGCCGCGGGCGTGGCGTCCTCGGCGCTCAGTGCGGTACGCTGGGCGAACAGCGCCTCGCCGCAGCGACTGGCGCGAAGGGCGATATCGAACTGGGCGTGGCCGGGCTGACCGGGTTCGAACTGCCGCTGGCAGGATGCTGCGATTCGATCCTCGAGCAACAGCACGCGCCTGACCCAGCTTCGCTTCGGCGGGGGCGGTGCCCATTGAACTTCGGCAGCACTCGTCTCGATGGGCAGTTCTTCGTCCATGGGTTTCGAAGTCGGGGTCTGCTACGCGCTCGATCCCGCCGCGGCCTTCTGATAGATGAGCAGCGGCTGCTCACCCTTCTGGATGGTCTCCTCGGCGATCACCACTTCGCGCACCGCGGGCGACGCCGAGGGCACCTCGAACATCACATCCAGCATCGCCTGTTCGAGAATGGCGCGCAGCCCGCGCGCCCCGGACTTGTGCTTCTGCGCCTCTTGCGCGATGGCCGAAAGCGAGCCCTTGGTGAAACGCAGCTTCACGCTGTCCATCTCGAACAGCTTCTGGTACTGCTTGGTCAGGGCGTTCTTGGGCTTGGTCAGGATGTCGATGAGTGTTTGCTCGTCGAGTTCGTGCAGGGGCGCGACCACCGGCATGCGCCCCACGAACTCGGGGATCATGCCGTACTTGAGCAGATCCTCGGGCTGCACCTCGCGCAGAAGCTCCCACACCCGGCGCTCTTTCTTCGATTGGATCTTGGCGCCGAAGCCGATCTGCTTCTGCCCGATGCGCTGCTCGATGATGTCTTCCAGACCCACGAAGGCGCCACCACAGATGAACAAGATGTGGGTGGTGTCGACCTGCAGGAATTCCTGCTGGGGATGCTTGCGCCCGCCCTTGGGCGGCACGTTGCAGACCGTGCCTTCCAGGATCTTGAGCAGCGCCTGCTGCACGCCCTCGCCCGACACGTCGCGGGTGATGGATGGGTTCTCACCCTTGCGCGCGATCTTGTCGATCTCGTCGATGTAGACGATTCCGCGTTCGGCCTTCTCGATATCGTGCTCGGCGTTCTGCAGCAGGTTGACGATGATGTTCTCCACATCCTCGCCCACGTAGCCGGCCTCGGTCAGGTTGGTGGCGTCGGCGATGGCAAAGGGAACATTGAGAATCTTGGCCAGTGTCTGGGCCAGCAGGGTCTTGCCCGAACCGGTGGGCCCGAGCAGCAGGATGTTGGACTTGCCCAACTCGCACTCATCGGCACCCACCTTGGCGTCGATGCGGCGGTAGTGGTTGTGGATGGCGACCGAGAGGATCTTCTTGGCGCGCTCCTGCCCGATCACGTACTCGTCGAGCACCGCCTTGATGTCCACCGGCTTGGGCACGCTGGCCAGGCCGAACCCCTCGGTGTCCTTCTCGATCTCCTCGGCGATGATGTCGTTGCACAGCCCGATGCACTCGTCGCAGATGTACACCGTCGGTCCGGCGATGAGCTTCCTCACTTCCTTCTGACTCTTGCCGCAGAAGGAGCAGGAGAGACTTCCCGAATCATCGCGCTTGCCGGGTGGCACAGAAGAACGTTAGCACCGCGCCTGCCCCACCGCCACCCTCCGGCCTACTTGTCTTTGCCGTGGTTCTTGTGGGCGATGACTTCATCCACGATCCCGTACTCCTTGGCCTCGGCCGGGCTCATGAAGTAGTCGCGCTCGGTGTCGTGCTTGATGCGTTCCATGGGCTGGCCGGTGTGCTTGACCAGCAACTCGTTCAGGTTGTCGCGCGTTTTCAGGATCTCGCGCGCGTGGATGTCCACGTCGGTGGCCTGACCCGAGAAGCCGCCCAGCGGCTGGTGGATCAAGATGCGTGAGTGCGGCAGGGCGTAGCGCTTGCCTTTCGCCCCGCCGGCCAGAAGGAACGCGCCCATCGACGCCGCCTGGCCCATGCAGAAGGTGGCCACGTCGGGCCGCACGTACTGCATGGTGTCGTATATGGCCATGCCCGCGGTCACCATGCCTCCCGGCGAGTTGATGTACAGCATGACGTCCTTGTCGGGATCCTCGCTCTCCAGGAACAGAAGCTGGGCGATCACGATGTTGGCGATCTGATCGTCCACCGCGCTGCCCAGGAAGATGATGCGATCCTTGAGCAAGCGCGAGAAGATGTCCCAGCCGCGCTCGCCGCGGTGGGTTTGCTCGATCACCGTCGGGATGATGAAATTGCCGGTCACGGGCGGCATGGCCGACATCGGATTTCGTGGATCCTGCATGGAGACTACTTTCCGGGCGGCTCGCCGCCCTTTTTCCGGGCCTCGGCGACCGCTTCCTCCGGGGTGAGAACCAGTCGCTGCCCGCCGACCTGATCCGGTGTGACAATCAAGCTGTCCGGATCTTCGTCAACGATCTTAGCCTGGGCCAGGAGCATATCAAGCGCCTTCTCCTCCAGCAGTTGCGCGCGAACGCCCTCGATGCGGCCCGAGTGCTCCAGCTCGGTCTTGAGCTTGTTGACGTTCTCGCCGCGCGCATTGGCCAGCTCGACCAATCGTTTCTGCACATCGCCCGCGTCGACCTGCACCCCCTCGCGCTCGGCGATGGCACGCAGAAGCACGCTGGCCCGCGCCGACTCCTCGGCCTCGGCACGCACCTCTTTCTTCATGGCCTCTTGGTCGAAGCCGCCCTCCGCCTCCACATCGATGCCCGCCAGCATGAGCTGGGCCTTGACCCGCATGACGATGGTCTCGGCGTGCCGGTCAATCAGCGAGGGCGCGATGGGGAAATCGTTGCGCCTCACCACCTCCTTGACCAGGGCCGAGGCCATCTCGCGCCGGATGCGCTGCTTGTCCGCCTCGACCAGTTTATCGCGCACCTTCGTCTTCAACTGCTCCAGCGTGTCGGCCTCGCCCGTGTCCTTGGCCAGTTCGTCATCGAGCGCCGGCACCTTGCGGCCGCGCGCCTCCTTGATGGTCACGCGCAGGCTGATCTCCTTGCCCGCCAGGCTCTTGATGGCGATGTCGTCACCCAGCCGGTAGCGAAGCTCCAGGCCGGAAGCGTTCACGGGCACGCCGCGCAGGCGTGGCGCCAGACCGGGCAAGCCCCCGGCGTTCTCGTCGGCCAGGTCCACCGTGACGGTCTTGGTCTTGATCTTGTGCTCGCCCACCTTGCCATGGACTTCGACCCGCAAGAGATCGTCGTCCGCTGTCAGCTCGCGCCCCTCGACCGGCAGGAATGCCGTGTGTTGCCGGCGATAGCCCTCCAGCGCCTGCGCCACCTGCTCGTCGGTGACCTTGGTCGGCCGGCGCGACACGCGGATGCCGGAGTAGTCCTTGGGCGACACCTGCGCGCGCACCTCGATGCGCGCCGAGAAGCGCAAAGGCTCGTTCTGCTTCAGCTCCAGTTTCTCGATGGAGGGCGGGGCCACCGGTTGAATCTGCTTCTCGTCGACGGCTTGCCGGATGGACAGCTCGACCAGATCACCCGCCACCTCACCCTCGACCTGGTTGCGGTACAGGCGCTCGATGACCTGCCGCGGAACCTTGCCGGGACGGAACCCCTTGAGGTGCGCCTCACGCCGCAGCTTCTCGTAGGCGGTGTGCAGCCGGGGCGCCACGTCCTCCCAGGGGACTTCAAAGTCAACTCGTTTCTCAACCGGGGAAATGTCTTCGATCGTTATTTGCATTGCGAGCGCCCAAGGATGGGGAGAGAGCAACGGCGCAGTCAACCCAAAAACGGTCCTTGCCGCCGCGAGTCAGCGACATCGACTTGTTGCTTGCTTTGGGCAGGCTATCTTTGCCACCATACGAGCCTTTCCGATGGCCGCAGGAAAATTCACCCTTGCCGACAGGCTGGGCGCCAAGTCGGTGCCTTGCCGGGTTGCCGGTTGCAGCCGGACATGGATCCAACTCTCGAACAAGGCCTTCGGCCTGGGGGGAAGCATGGCGCCCGCTGCTGGCGATGCCACGGAGGGCATGTGCGACCCGTGCCGAGAGAAGTTCCGCACTTTGCAAGATTCGTTGCGCCCCTGCGACCGCAAGGGCTGCACCGGTACTTGGACCTGGCCGGTGATGGCCCAACTGGAAGCGTTTGCGACCAAGCGGCCTGCGCCCAAGCACTTGTGCGAAGACTGCCAGAAGCTGCTCGACAGCCTGCAGGACAAGGAAATCCCCTGCGCCGTGCCCGGCTGCACACGCACTGCCACCCTCACCCGCGAACAACAGCTGGTATCGCAGGGCGAGCCGTCTGCCGAGGCGGCGCCGTCGCTCGAGGGCGTGACCATTCCGGGCCTGCTGTGTGAGCCCTGTGCTCAAGTCGCGCGCAAGCTGAAGGACCGGGCGGTCAACTGCGGCATCATCGGGTGCTCGCGCAAGTGGACGTGGAAGGCGAACGACCAGATCCAGGCCTTCGCCGCCGGCAAGCCCAACGAGCCGCCCCGGCGCATGTGCGCCGAGTGCCGTGCCGAATTCGGCAAGCTGGGCGATCGCGAGATCCGCTGCCGCACCTCGGGCTGCAAGACAACCTGGACTTGGACGCGCAGCGATCAACTCGATACCTGCGTGGCCGACAAGCCGGCACCCAAGGCGCCGTCGCGCATGTGCCAGCGCTGCTTCGATCTGTGGAGCAGCCTCAAGGACGTGGAGCGGCCCTGCCGGCGCGCTGGGTGCAAGGGCACCTGGAGCGACAAGCGGGGTGCGCAACTGGCCCGCCTGGTGCGCGGCAAGAGCGCGGAGCCTTACCCACGCTACTGCGGCGACTGTGAAAAGGAGCTGGGGGATCTCGAGGATCGGGAGATCCCCTGTCGGACCGACGGCTGCCCGGGAACCTTCACCTGGAGCAAGGAACAGCAACTCGCGGCCGGGGTGCGGCCCAAGTTCAAGGAGCCACCGCCGGTCGAGGGCGCACCCGCTGCGGCCCCGGTTCTCCCTGCCGGCAGCGACGGCGTTCCTGCGGCTGAGCCGGCTGTGGCAGTTGCGCCCGACGCCGCAGCCAGCGCGAGCGAGACCGCGCCCGCGGCAGAGACTGCCCAGGCGCCTTCCGCCGCGACACCTGCCGCGCCCGCGCCGGGCAAGGGCAAGAAGAACCGCCGCCGACGCGAACCGCAGCCACCTGAACGGCGTTGCTCGGCCTGCGCCGAGTTTCTGGCCGGCCGAAAGACGCAGGAAATCCCCTGCATCCAGTGTGGCACGCCCATCTACTGGCCGCCGGAGAGCCAGCTACAAACCCACCTGGGCAACTGGGCCGCACCCGCACTCTGCGGGGCGTGCAAGCTGGCCCAGGTCACAGCCGCGCGCGAAGCCGCGCGCGAGGCTCTGCGCCACCCGCATGTGGCCCCGCCGCCCGAAAGCGAAGCGCCCCCGCCAGCAACACCGGGAAGCGACAGCCGCGGGGCGTAGCTAGCTTCTGGTTTCGCCTGCAAGACGGCGGGCCAGCGGCACATCGGCGGACGTGAAGGCCAGGCCGGCAAGCTCGGCGCGCGTGACCCAGACCACCGCCGCCACCTGCCGTGCCACGGGCGATCCCGCGCGAATTGTGGCTCGATACACTGGCATGATGAGATCGAATGTGTCGTAGGCGAAGAACACCACGTCGACGACAGCGCCCACTTCGATCGAACACGCCAGCTCTTCTTGGATCTCGCGCGCCAGGGCCTGGCTGGGTGACTCACCTGGCTCGACCTTGCCGCCCGGGAATTCCCAGGCCAGCGGTTGCGTCTGGTCGGCCCGTCGCTGCGCCACCAGCACCCTCCCCTCTTGCTCGATGAGCGCGGCCACCACGAGCAGTTGCTTCCTTGCGGTCTGGGCTGGCTTCACCATCGATCGTATACCGCGAGCAGTGGCGCCGGTTCCACATCCACGAAGGCGACGGCAGATCGCCGCTACCGGCGGACTGCTCCTCGCGAAAAGAACCGCTACTCTCCGGCGTCCGGCTCGCGCGCGACAACCTCGCGACGCCGTAGCCCGAGGACGTAGAGCACGCTCAGTACCGCCAAGCACAAGGCTCCCAGCACGACGTAGCGATGGACCATAGCGCCGACGCCCCAGCCGTACTCGCCCACCAGCCGGCTGGGATCGCTTGGGCCCGAGCCCTCGTTCTCGCCGAACGGAATGGTGTCGAAGTTCTTGCGCGCATCCCACCAGGTGGCGTAGGCGTCGCAGAAGGCTGCGGCGCCGATGACCAGAAAACCCCAGCGCAGCCAGCCCCGGGCGAGAACATGGCCGCGGCGCACGTAGAGCGTGCCCATGAGCAGGGTGCCCAGCACCATGCACCCGGCGTCGCCACCGAAGATCATCCATTCGTGCGCGCGGCGCAGGCTGACCGTCAGCGTGCCGAATCCCTGAAGCACGAGCAGAGTTCCGCACAGCACGGCGGCTGTGCGATGTTTGCTGCGCCAGCCTCGCACGGCACAAAAGGCGAGAACTGCAGCCAGGCACAGGGCAAAGATCCAGCTTCGTTCTTGCGCCACGGGCGTGAACCACGGACCAGGAAAGGCGGGCAGACCACACAGCCACGCCGTGACCGCGTGTCCGCTCTCGTGAATCCACATGCTGAGAAAGATGCGCATGAGCGCGTGGGGCATGCTGGTGTGGGCCACGCCCCAGGCCACGGAAATCGCCAAGGGAAGCGCCAGCACGCGCATGCGCAGTTCCATGGCCGTCTCTTCAGCCGGCAGATTCCACTGCACAGTCCCGGGCGCGGGCTGCGGAGAAACCCACTGATCAGACGCCGGCTCGCGGGTCGCGGAGCGCGGGCGCACGAGCGGCTCGCGGTTGGGTGGCGATGGAGGTTCGGCTCTGAGGACGTCCGGCAACCGAGGCTCAGGTTGCCCGTTCTCTCCAATAATCGCGCCGCACGCTGCACAGCAACCGGCCTTGCTGCGGGGCGCACCACAACGAGGACAGTTCAGCCAGGGCGCCATGGCCGATCATTGTAACACCGTCACGCTCTGTGCTTGCCCGTACAACCGCAGTCGTGATCGTAGACGTGGCCGAGGTCGTGGTCGTGGCCGTGGCCGTGGCCGGACATTTCACCCGGCCACGACCACGAGAGCCCCTACGCGCCGAAGATTTCTTTGCCGTGTCCGGCGGAACCGAGCACGTTGCGGTTCTTCTCGGCAATGAGCAGCTTCAGTTCGTCACGCGCCGGCCCCAGGTACTTGCGCGGATCGAACTCCTTGGGATTCTCCCACAGCGCCTTGCGAATCAGCGCCGTCATGGCCAGGCGGCCGTCGGAGTCGATGTTGATCTTGCACACGGCGGAACCGGCCGCGCGACGCAGTTGCTCCTCGGGAATGCCGACCGCATCGTCCAGCTTGCCGCCGAACTTGTTGATCATCTCGACGTACTTGAGCACCACCGACGATGCCCCATGCAGCACGATGGGGAAGCCGGGGATGCGCTTCTCGACCTCCTCCAGGATGTCGAAGCGCAGGGGAGGCGGCTCGAGCACGCCCTTGGCGTTGCGCGTGCACTGCGAGGGCTTGAACTTGTACGCGCCATGCGAGGTGCCGATGGAGATGGCCAGCGAATCCACCCCGGTGGCCTTGACGAACTTTTCGACATCGTCGGGCTGGGTGTAGATGGACTTGGCCGCCACCACGTCGTCCTCGATGCCGGCCAGTACGCCCAACTCGCCCTCGACGGTGACATCGTGCTGGTGGGCGTATTCCACCACCTGGCGCGTCTCCTCGATGTTCTTCTCGAACGGGTGGTGCGAACAGTCGATCATCACCGACGAGAAGCCGGTGTCGACGCACGACTTGCACAGCTCGACGGTGTCGCCGTGATCCAGGTGCAGGGAGAAGTTCAGCTTGCTGCCCGTGCTGCGGATCATGGCCAGCGCGCCCTGGGCCAGGTAGCGCAGCAGCACCTGATTGGCGTACTTGCGGGCGCCCGAGCTGACCTGGAGGATGAAGGGCGAATCGGATTCCACGCAGCCCATCACGATGGCCTGGAGCTGCTCCATGTTGTTGAAGTTGTAGGCCGGGATGGCGAACTTGCCCGCCATCGCAGCCTTGAACATCGCGCGTGTGTTGACGATGCCCAGTTCCTTGTACGAAACGCGTGACTCTGCCATTGGGTTCTCCTTGTGTTGTGCTATTCGCCCTTGATCTTGAACACGGACGGAGCGGCGATGCGCCCCAGGACCGGCAACTCGCCCACCAGGGGCCGCGCGTAGGCCTTGAACGCATCGGTGACATCGTTGCCCGCCGGGTTGATGTACTCGTCGGCCATGTGCTTGGTCTTGGCCGCCACGTCGGTCAGCTTCAGCAGATCGTACTCGACGGCGTAGTCGCCCACGCGGCGAATGGCCACCGAGCCGTCCACGTTGTGCCAGGCTGCATACTGCACGGCCTTCTCACCCACCTCGCGCGCCTCGCTGGCGTCGGTGGCGCTCACGCATCCAAGGAACGACCGCTGCAGATAGCCCAGGGTATCGGCGCGCACTCGCTTGATCTTGGTCTTGGCCTTGATGAGGTCGGCCAACAGATCTCCCAGCGCGCCGGTTCCCGAAAGTTGCACGTTGCCGTGCGCATCCTTTTCTACTGCCGGCTTGAGCGAGGTCATTATGGGCTGCCCGTCGGCGCCACAAACCCCTTCGGACACCGCGATGATGCAGCGGCCGTGCTTGTCATAGCTGGCCTGCACGTCGTTGATGAAGCGCTCCGGGTTGAAGGGACGTTCGGGCACATAGATGAGGTGTGGGCCGTCGTCGGGATACTTGCGCGCGAATACCGAGGCTGCGGTGAGAAAGCCCGCGTGCCGTCCCATGACCACGGCGATGTACACGCCGGGCAGGGCGCGGTTGTCCTGGTTCGCGCCGGCAAACGCCTGGGCCACGAACTTGCCCGCCGAGCCGAACCCTGGGCAGTGATCGGTGCCCACCAGATCGTTGTCGATGGTCTTGGGCACGTGCATGGTGCGCAGCTCGTAGCTGGCGGCCTTGGCCTGCTCGTTCACGATGCGACAGGTGTCCGACGAGTCGTTGCCGCCTATATAGAAGAAGTACCGGATCTCGTGCGCCAGCATGACCTTGAACATCTTGCGGCAGTATTCCTCGTCGGGCTTGTCGCGGGTGGAGCCGAGCGCCGAGGCTGGTGTGCGCGCCACCTCTTCCAGGTTGTGGGTGGTGGCCTGGGTAAGGTCGATGAAGTCCTCGTTCAAGATCCCGCGCACGCCGTGGCGAGCGCCGTAGACCTTGGTGATCTCGGGAAACTTGCGCGCCTCGAGAACCACACCCACGAGGCTTTGGTTGATGACGGCGGTGGGACCGCCTCCCTGGGCGACCAGGGCCTTTCCGGACAGTTTCGCCATTTTGGGGTACTCCAGCTAGGGGGACTTGTTTCGGGAACCGATGCGACGGCGAATCGTATGGAGATACGGGGCACTGTGCAAGTGCCGATGTGTTCTCCAATCCCGCAATAGTCGCAGGAGGTCGTGGTCATGGTCGTGGCCGTGCCCCTGGCCGACGGCGATCGCCGGCGCCCGACCCTACAGCGCGTGGCGGCGTGCAGCCAGCACACGCTCGACGACTTCGGCGAAGCCCTCCGCTGCTTCTCCTTCGGTGATGTAGGCAGGGCGGTCCGTTCCCAGCTCTGCGAGAAAACGCACGACGTTGCTCACGCCCACGCTGGCAAGGGGAAGACGCGCGAAGAGCGGCCGATCGTTGCTGCTGTCACCCACAAAGAGGATGCGCGCATCCGCGTCGTTCACCGCGACAGGCAAGATGACCGCCAGCGCAGCCAGCAGCCCGTCTGCCTTGTCCCAGCCTGAGGGACGCACGTGAATGTGGATCGAACTGGCGATCACCTCGAAGCCGGCATCGACGAGCCGTTGGCAGCCGCGCAGGGCATCGGCGTCGAACCCGGCTGGCCGCAAGAAGGCGCGCTCGAACAGGCGAAAGACGTCGTCGTCGGTGCGGGTGAGGGCAAAGGCGCGCGCAACCCGTTCGGCGTTGTCGGCCAGGGCGCGGCCGAAGGTCGCATCGCGCGGCGGTCCCAGGTCGCGCCGCCGGCCCGCACCGTCGAAGCACACCAGTCCGTTCTCGCCGACCACGACGCGCACGCCGCGAAGATAGCCGGCCAGTGCCTGCGCCCAGCCTGCGCAACGCCCGGTGACCAGGGCCACGACCACCCCGGCATCTTCCAGCTTTTCAAACAGCTCGATGGTGCGCGCGGGCAGCTTGCCACCTTGGGTGATGGTGTCGTCGATGTCGGCGGCCAGCACGCGCAATCCGACCAGGATCGACCCCGGCATGGCCGCCAAAGGCTGCAGCTTGGGGGCTTCTTCTTCTGACGGCATGGCCCGATGGTCGGCGCGCTGGCCGATAGTCCACTCCAGCGTTGGGCGCCCCTACAGCTCAAAGCCGTAGGGCTTCTTGTCGTCCTTCTTGCTCTTCTTCTTGCCCTTGCTGTCGGCGGCCTGCTTCTTGGCCTTCTTCCTCCTGGTGCGACAGCTCGATTCGGCGGAAGAGGCGGCAGGACGGAAGGAATCTGCCGGGGCTGCGCTCGCGAGCGCAGGCAAACCCATGAGCACAAATACGGCGGCGAGGAAAACTGCGAGAACTCTCATGATGGGTTCCTGCAGTCTAGCGGACTTTCCGTGCTTTTCTCCAAATAGTATTCTTCATCAGCGTCCGGGCGCCGCACCCATCTGACCCATGAATGGGCTCACCACCCGCGCAAGGTTCTGCAGGCTGCCGAAGGGCACCTGGAACTCGATGGCAGGAACCTTCCCACCCCGACCCAACAGCACGACCGGAACACGCAGGTCAGCCAGGCCTGGGACGGCAGCCACAATTCCGGTCAACGTCATGTTTCCGAGGTCCTTTCCCGTCATCTGCACCTTGCCGTAGATAGACGTCAGGACAGAGGCCACGTTGACCAAGCCCAGGAAGTCGGCACCGGCCGTGTCGAGCAGGGTTCGTGTCAGGATAGGCGCCGTCGTCGCGGTGGGCTGCTGCTTGCCATAGCGGTCGAGGATCTCACGCGGCTTCGCGCCGACAGCCAGCACCACGCGGCCATCCTTGACCGTCAGTGCCGTGCGTGCCACCTCGCCACCGATGATTGCCTTCACGATCGCCATGGCCTGCGGATCTCTTCCTTCCACCGTCTTCTCGATCTCCACGACCTTGCCTGTGCGCTTCACCTTGAGCGACTTTGGCTTGCGACCATCGATCTCGGCCTCCCAAACGTTGGAAGACTGGAGAAAGGCCACATAGCGATCGAGGGCGCGGGAGGCATCGACCCCAGGACGCACCGTCAGGCTGCACATGAAAAGAATGGGCAAAACCCCGACGTCCACGGCACAAGAGCCACCGTCCTCTGATTCGCGAAGCAGCGCCAGATCTCGGCTGGCCGCCTGGCCCGCCGGCCCCGAGGCTTCCATGACCTGAATCCAGTCCGCCAGCCAAGGCGCCATATCGCCCCACGCAACGATCGCGCTGGCATCGCTGCGGACCGGAAGAGCCGGGTCGAAGGCATAGGGTGAAGCGTGAGCGGCCTTGGCCGCCAACCCGGAACCTGGCGTGGGCTGGGCCTCGGCTCGCACGACCACACCACCCCGATCCCCTATCTCCAGACTGACGCGGACCACGGCGATGTCAGTCAGCTGGCGGATCAGTGCCTTGAGCAGTGCCTCTTGCATCTTCTTGTGAGCGGGCGTGAGTGGCTTGCCCGTGGCCGCGGCGTCCTTTTCCGCCTCGGCCATGGCCACGCCAAGGATCCCGGCCGCGATGGCGTCGAGTGACTGGCCCGTGCTTCTTGCCATGACCGACGGGGACAGGGTGAAGATGGCCTGAACCGGCATGGGCGAGGTCTGCGCAGTGATGGCCAGAGCACCGGCCGCCAGCAGGGTTGCGCGCGAGCCGGAAAGCAGCAACTGGCGATCCTTGACAGCGCCCCACACGCGATCGCCTGACGGCAGGAGTCGCTCGAAGGTGGCTTCGCTCTGGGCCCCGCTGGCTCCAAGCTTCTGCAACGCCTCCAGCGCGAAAGCGCGTTCCTTGAACGCAACGGCGGCGCACCAACCAGGGGGAACGTCACTGCCCCGTGCCAGCCAGATCACGGCGAGAGGACGGGCGACATCCAGACGATCGATCGTCTCGCGCGACAAATTCACCCCGCCTCGACTGACTCCACCAGTCAGCATGGGAAGGAACGACTGGCCAAGTGGCATGGGCAACTGCAGGCTCTTGGAGAGCGCATCCAGGTCCGCCACCAGCTTCATGGGCGAGGCGACCACCAAGCTCATACCCCAGGCCTCGGCCGCCACGGAGGCCGGCTTGAGCACCGGCTCGGCAGCCGCGTCCGACGGCTGTGTGCCATTCGACTGCGATGCCGCCAGCGGCGCGTTGGCGAGAGTGGCTACCGGGGCCGCCGGGGCCGCCGTCTTGCAGCCGGCGAGCACAATTCCGAAAAGAAGACTGGGAACCAACTTGATGTTCGGCATGACAATGCCGCGAGACTACGCCGATTCGCCCCGTGCATCCACCCCCCACGAGGTTGTCGACCCCGACGCAGGGCCGCGGGCGCTCGGCCCCGAGGTGGTGGCGTCGGTGAACGTTACCTGCTGTCTCCAGTCTACCGCCTGTCCGCCGCCCTCCGCTCGACGGCCAGCAGCACCGCGCGTAGGTCCGAAATCTCATCGAGCCGCGCTCCCGCGATGACGTCCACGTCGCAACCGCGGCGCTCGACGTGCAAGAGATCGCCCTCGGGCCGAAGCAGACGCCAGGCATCCGGCCCTGCGCCTTCGATGGGGGCCTCAGAAAAGCGTATTTCCAGGGTGTCGAGATACGCTGCCAGGAACTTCCTCGCATCGGCCTCGCTGTCCCAGCTGGTGGCCCACAGAACCGTAAATCGCCCATCCCGCTTCCACACCCAGAACCGATCGCCACCCCACCCTGCTGCCGCCAAGTCGGCCGCCGGAAATTCCCAGGTTTTGAAATAGGCGCGCATGCCCAACTCGCCCAGCACGTCGGTAGCGACGGGCGGCTCTCCCAGCGCCGGCCGAGCCACCGGCAGGCGAATCAAGACAGGCGGATCGCGGCGGTCGAGGAACTTTTCGCGTGGGTGCAGGATCTGCTCGGTCGAGGCCGGCGGGTGTCGGTACAGATCAGCGACCGCGTCCCAGCCGCCCCGTCCCCACACCTCGGAAACCAGGGCCGCGCCTTTGAAGTAGGGCTCGATGAGCGGCATGCTGACCACCGGCGGCAGCCTGGTCATTGCATCCATCTCCCGCCGATCTTCCGGGCTCAACTCGGCGGCGCTGCGGCCCTGGCGTGCCGCTGCCAGCAGTTCCAGCGGGTCGGCCGCTCCCAGCAGGGCCAGCGCCATGCGGACCCCCGCAACCCCGAGGGGGCCGAGTTGCTTGCCGGCTCCTTCGCCGCTTGCAGCTTTCCAGGCCAGCATCATGAAGGTGGCCTCGCCCTCGGTCACGAACTGGCGGGCCGTGCGCTCGTCTTCCGAGAGGCCCAGCCGGTTGCCTTCGCCGCCATCGAACGTCTCCAGGTCGAAATACTGGTCGTCGAGCGCGTGGGTCAGCTCGTGCGCCACGATGATCGCGTCCACCTCCTCGCCCCGCGCGCCGCCCACCACCCGGAACGACTTGCTGCTCGGATCGTAGTAGGCCGCCACCTGGGTGGTCAGCGCCTCCTCCAGCGTGGTCGTCAGGTCGAAGCCCTGCGGGGCAAAGCCGAGGTCAGCATAGGCGTGCGACAGCCCCTGGTTCTTCGTCGGCGAAAGGTCGCGGGCAAGTTCCGCGTGAACCCAGGCGCGGAAATCGGCGCGGCTCTGCGTGGACGAAGGGATCGAATGCTTGAAGGACAGGCCGCGCAGCACAGAGAGCTCGGTCTCGATGTGCGAGATGCGCGAAACCGGCCCTGGCGGCGCTGGCGAGGCGGCTGCGGGCCCTGCTGACGCGGGACGGATGTGGACCGGCGCGTGACAGCTAACGCACAAAAGCAGGAACGCGGGAAGGTGGGTGCGGGACATTGGTTCCGGCCCCTAGCACATCTTGCCGTCCCCGTCGAAAGCCCAAGTACGCGCGTGCCCGAGACCGGATATACTCACCCGCGAGGGAACCTTGATCGGTCGCAGCATCGGCAACTACAAGATCGTTCGCGCCATCGGCGAGGGCGGCATGGGGACCGTGTACCTGGCCGAGCACCCCATGATTGGCAAGCGCGTGGCGGTCAAGATGTTGCGCCCCGATCTGGGCACCGATCCTGGCCTGGTTTCGCGCTTCTTTCAGGAAGCCCGCGCGGTCAACGAGATCCGCCACCCGAACATCGTGGACATCTCGGATTACGGCAAGACCGAGGACGGCATCGTCTACCTGGTGATGGAACTGCTCGAGGGGCGCAGCCTGCGCGACCGCCTCAACGCCGAGGGCGCGCTTCCCCTGGACGAGGCCGTCACCATCTCCCGGCAGGTGTGCGACGCCCTGGCCGCAGCCCACCGGGTCGGCATCGTCCATCGCGATCTCAAGCCCGACAACGTCTTCCTGCTGCAAGATCCCGCGCAGCCGGGCGGGCTGCGCAGCAAGCTGTTCGACTTCGGCGTGGCCAAGCTGCTGGGAGAACAGGAAAAGCAGGTCGGCCACAAAACCATCGCCGGATCGGTGGTGGGCACGCCTTACTACATGTCGCCAGAACAGGCGCTGTGCCAGGACGTGGGCGCTGCCAGCGACATCTATTCGATGGGCGTGATGATGTTCGAGATGGTGACGGGCCACGTTCCCTTCGCTGCCGAACAGCTTGTGATCCTGCTCAACGCCATCTTGAAGCAGCCCGCGCCACCTGCCAGCGAGTTCCGGCCCGAGGTGCCGCCATTCTTGGATCGCCTCATCCTGCGCTGCCTGGAAAAGGATCCGGGGGGCCGTCCCCAGACCATGGAGGAGGTCGTCGCGCTGCTCAACGCAGGCGCGGCCGAGTTGGCCGGGGAGTCCGTCGCCTTCGGTGAGACCATGGCAGCCGGCCCAGGGTTGGCCGGCCTCAACGCGCCCCGTGCTTCGGGTGCCTCGCCTGTCACCATGGCGGCGCGAACCAGCGCGCCCCGCGCTCGGACCACCGTGGCCCCCCAGACGGCTCCTGCGCGCACCACGGAAACCACTCCGGTCCTGCGAACCGTGGCTCCGCACGATGGCGTAAGCGCGGCCGCGGGCGTGGGCCGCAGCGGCAGCGCACGACAGGGAGGATCTCGGCTCTTGGGATTGGCCCGCGGTTGGCTGAACTCCCCTCGCGTGGTGCGGGCTGCGATTCCCTTGGCCATCGTCGCAGCGGTCATCATCGTGGCAAGCGTCTTCGTGTCCACGGCATCAGCTCCCTCTGTCACGAGCGAAGTTGTTGCCGAGCAGCCGCCGCCTCCGCCTGCGCCCACGCACGTGCCAATCACTCTCGCCTCCGAGCCCCCGGGGGCAGAGGTGACACGTCTCAACGATGGACGGTTGCTGGGCACCACCCCTCTCGTCGACATCCGCCCCGCCAACGGCCAACAGATCAACTACCGTTTTCGCCTGGCCGGGTACACCGAGGTGCAGATACCTGTTGAAGCCAAGGGCGACAAGCTCGAGGTCAAGGCCAACCTCGAACCCAAGACGCGCGAGCCCGTCCGTTCCGTCTCGGCCGCCTCGCCGCGAAAGGCATCGCTGGGCAAGACCAACAAGGGCAGGCAGGCGACTCAAGCGGCAACCGCGACGCCTGCCTCGGCGCCAGTGGCACAGCCAAGTCGTGACGCGGATTCGTCATCCACACTGCCGCCGCTCAACCCGTCGGTTCGCGTGCGCCGCATCGGCGGGCGCTGACGGCTTGGGCGCTGACCTTGACGGTCCGCTAGTAGCGCGGTAGTAACGCTCGCCCCAAGCCGGCCTAGCTCAGTGGTAGAGCATCGCTTTCGTAAAGCGAGGGTCCCCGGTTCAATCCCGGGGGCCGGCTCGAACAAGTTCAGACCTTCGCGATCATTTGCCTGGCAGCCGCGGCCGTGACCCCGGTGATGCGAACCGTCTTCCGCTTGCCGGCCTCCCCGCGCAGAATGGTCACGGCGGAGCGGGACACGCCAAAGGCCTCGGCCAGAACCCGTTGCACGGCCTCATTGGCCTTGCCCTCCACCGGCGGGGCGTTCACCGAAACCTTGAGCCTGTCGCCCACCACCGGCCCCACGCCCTCGCGCGGACAGCGCGGTTGCACCACGATGTCGAGCGTGGCCGCGCCGTCCTTCTCGCCTACCCTCAGGTCGCTCATGGTCGGGACAGGTGTCACTAGGAGACGACGATATTGACGATCTTGCCGACGACCACGATGACCTTGCGCACGGTCTTGCCTTCCAGGTGCTTGGCCACATTCGGCACGGCCATCGCCTTGGCGCGCACCTCGGCTTCGGGTGCGTCGCGCGCGATCTGAACGTCGCCGCGCAACTTGCCGTTCACCTGCACGCCCAGGGTCACCACCGCGTCGATGGTCAGCGCCTCGTCGTAGCCGGGCCAGGCAGCTTGGAGGAGAAACCCCTGCTGGCCCAGTTTCTCCCATGCCTCGTCGGCCAGGTGAGGCGCAAAGGGGCCAACCAGTTTGATGAGCGTCAGCAGATCCTCGCGCGCGGCGCCGCTGCTGGTCAGTTCGTTCAGGTACTCCATCATCGCGGCCACGGCGGTGTTGAAGGCCATGCGATCGAGATCGCCGGTGACCCGCTTGATGGTCTTGTGGCGCAGGCGCAGGAGCGGATCGCCCGAAGGCGCCCTCTTCCCGTCGAACTCCTCCACCAGCCGCCACACACGCTTGACGAAGCGGGCACAGCCCTCTATGGCGCGCGCATCCCAAGGTTTGGGCAGTTCGAACTCGCCCATGAACATCTCGTACAGGCGCAACACATCCGCGCCGTGCTCGGCCACCACGTCGTCAGGGTTAATCCCATTGAGTTTGGTCTTGGCCATCTTGTCGACGGCCACTTTGAGTTTTTCGCCCGTGGCCTTGAGGATGGCGTCGTCGCCGCGCAACTCGATCTCGGCCATCTCGTGGTAGCGGCCCAGACCGTCCTGGTACGAGTAGGCGAGTACCGTGCCCTGGTGGCGCAGTTTCTTGAAAGGCTCTTTGGTCGAGACATGTCCCAAGTCGTAGAGCACCTTGTGCCAGAAACGCGAATAGAGCAGGTGCAATACCGCGTGCTCGGCGCCGCCCACGTAAAGATCGACCGGTTGCCACTGCTTTTCGGCCTCTTTGGACCAGGGCTCGAGATCGGCCTTGGGGTCGAGGTAGCGCAGGTAGTACCAGCACGATCCCGCCCACTGGGGCATGGTGTTGGTTTCACGTCGGGCCGGGCCACCGCAGGTGGGGCAGATGGTCTTGACCCAGGCTTCGATCCCGGCGAGGGGCGATTCGCCCGTGCCGGTGGGCTCGTAGCGCTCGACCTCGGGCAGGGTCACGGGCAGCGACGATTCTGGCACCGGCACCGTGCCGTGGGTGGGACAGTGAACGATGGGGATGGGCTCGCCCCAGTAGCGCTGCCGGGAGAACACCCAGTCGCGCAACCGGTAGCTGACCATGGCGCGGCCCAGACCCCGGGCTTCGAGTTGCGCCGTGACCTTGGCCTTGGCTTCGGCCGTGGGCAGGCCGTCGAGATCGCCCGAGTTGATCGCGATGCCGTCGTCGACGAAGGCCTGGCCGGGCTCGGGCGTGTGGCCGTCGGCGGGCTGCACCACCGGACGGATGGGCAGATTGAACTTGCTGGCAAATTCGTAGTCGCGTTGGTCGTGCGCCGGCACCGCCATGATCGCGCCCGTGCCATAGCTGGAGAGCACGTAGTCGGCGATCCAGACGGGAACTTTCTCGTTGTTGACGGGATTGATGGCGAAGGCACCGGTGAACGCACCGGTTTTCTCCTTGGCCAGGTCGGTGCGTTCCAGGTCGCTCTTGCGGCGCGTGGCGACTTGATAGGCGCGCACGGCGGCCTGCTGCGCCGGCGTGGTCAAGCTGTCGACCAGCGGGTGCTCCGGGGACAGCACCATGTAGGTCGCGCCGTACAAGGTGTCGGGCCGCGTGGTGAACACCTTGATTTCGTCCTTCGACGGCAAGCCGCCATCGGGGCCGACGACTTTGAAGATCGCTTCGGCCCCCTCGGAGCGACCGATCCAGTTGCGCTGCATGGCCAGAGTGGACTCGGGCCAGTCCAAATCCGCCAAATCCTCCAGCAAGCGGTCCGCGTAGCGCGTGATGCGCAACAACCACTGGCGCATGTCCTTGCGCTCGACCCCGCTGCCACAGCGCTCGCAGCAGCCTTGAGTGACTTCTTCGTTGGCCAGGCCGGTCTTGCACGACGGGCACCAGTTGATGGGCACCGTGCCCTCGTAGGCCAGGCCCTGCTTGAAGAGCTGCAGGAAGATCCACTGCGTCCACTTGACGTACTTGGGGTCGGTGGTGTTGATCTCGCGATCCCAGTCGTAGGCAAAGCCGATGGCGTCGATCTGGCGGCGAAAGTTGGCGATGGCCTTCTCGGTGGTCACGCGCGGATGGATACCGGTTTTGATGGCGTAGTTCTCGGCCGGCAGGCCAAAGGCATCCCAGCCCATGGGGTGCAGAACATTCCAGCCCTGCATGCGCCTCCAGCGCGTGATGATGTCGGTGGCGGTGTAGCCCTCGCAGTGCCCCACGTGCAACCCCGCGCCCGACGGATAGGGGAACATGTCCAGGGCGTAGAACTTGGGCCGCTTAGCATCGAACGTGGTCTGGTGCAGACGAGCCTCGCGCCAGCGGGCCTGCCATTTGGGTTCAACCGAGCGATGATCGTAGGGCATTGGGGTGCGGAGTTTACACCACCCGCATCTGAAGATGAGCGGCGAGCGTCACGGCCCTACGTCCGGAGTGCTTTCGCCGCTCTCATCGGACGGTCCGTAGTCCACGCCCGGTTTCGGCAGGTAGGCCTCGATCGGCTTCTTCACCTTGCCCATAATGCGGCCTTCGGTGACCATCACCGGCACTGGCGGGTCGAGTTCGTAGTAGTAACCACGCGTGCCGAGGGCGTAGTGATACGTCCTGCCCTCGTACTCGAAATGGCGTCGCAGCGTGATTGGCTGATTGCCGACGCGGTGAAAGACCCGGTGCCGCAGTATGAAGTCGAACAAGCGCACCGCCCGGCTGTTCACCAGGCGGTGGCAGCCGTGCGAATAGCGCCGCGCAATCGAGGTGTAGTCCACCGAGCCGTGGGTGCGGATCTGGTTATCGAAGAAGGTCTTGCCGCGCTTCCAGTGATGGATGGCCATCACCAGACCGTAGGCCGACTGAAAGCCGGGCCCCATCACGTCGGTGTTCACCACGGCTTCCGCACCCAAGTCGCGGTCCCAGGTCTTGCGCGTCAGCAGATCCTTGACCGGCGTGCCCTCGGGCGGGATCCAGACCGGCCCGGCCACGATGTCTTTCCACACCCGCAGGCCAACGTCCGAGTTCTTGTACTTGAAGTAAACCTTGCCATTGGGGTGCATCTCGCTGCGCCAGGAACCGATGGTGGTGCGCCAGCGGCAAAGCGGAATCTTCTGCTTGTTCCATTTCACATAGAGCGTGAGCGTCGGGAAGTTCACACGCAGCTGTGCGATGGGCTTGCCGTCTTCATCGTAAGGGAAGTCGTACCAGACATCGCCGCGATCGATCTCGACGGAAAGGTCCATCTTGCTGCTGTAGTAGGGCGGAAGCTTGGGAGGCGGAAAGGCCACGTGAATCCACTTCATCCCCTGGTCGCGGAGGGTTTGCATGACCTTGATCTCGTCCTCGGCCGTGTGGATCCCCAGAGCCGCCATGAGCGCGTCGGTAAAGTCGGCGATGAGATTCGGAACCGGGTGCTCGACGTCTGCCTCATCCTTGTAGGTGGCCGGCCTGTCGCCGCCCGAAACCGAACCGTCTTCGATGATGCCCGCCGCATCGGCCACATGTTCCATCAGGATGCGCCGGAAGGTGTCGAAGTGCAGGTCAAGCGGCGACCGCTGCAACGCCGCCAGCGTCTCACCGCCCAGAAATCCCCAGCCGAAGATGTCGTTCTTGCGCTCCCAGGCCGCCAGCGCCTCGTTGGTCGCCAGGTCGAACTCCCCGTCCCCGTGCTTGGCCAGCAGCCCCTCACAGGCCAGGCGCGTCTGAGCCGCGCGAATGGCACGCTGGCGCACCTGGCCGCGACGGAAGCGTTCGATGCGAGCCGCAGCCTTGGGATCCTCAGCGGCGATGACCTTGAGCCATCCGTCGCGATCCCGCGCGGGCGCGCCCGCCGCTTCCTTGGCCTTGGCGATCTGCTTGTCTACCCAAGCCGCATCTCCCGTCGCCTCGTTGTATTCGCGGTGTGCCTGCTCGCGGCTCTGGAACGTGACCGTACCGTCGAAGGCCGCCAGTCCGGCAAGATCGAGGTCGGCATAGCAAGTCCTGTTCCTGTCCTCGTCGACGCGCTTCATGAGGAGCAGGAGCGAAGGCGGGATGCCGTAGACCTCGAGAAAATTGGGCTCGCGCCGCAGGTGCATGGCCCGTCTGGCCTCTTTGAGGATGCGCTTGCCCTGCGGGCTCGCCGCCGCCTCGTCGGTTCCGGGCAGACCCGCAGCCATCAACAGGGCGTAGGTCGCTTCTGGACTCCTCAGGAAGATCTCATCCGGGGTGGCGAACTCAGTGGCCAAATCGATGAAAGCGCGGCGGTAGCCGTTAGGCTTCGCCTCGCCATCCGGGCTGTCCGATTCGCTGAAAATGAACGGCGTCCACAAGCGGGAAAGATCCACGTCGAGCAGACCTTTGTCGCGCGCCCATGCAATGGGGATGCGATTGCCTTGGCCGGATCGGAGCGCGATGGTTTCACCCTCGGCCAATTCTCCGCCTTCATCCCAGGCCATGGGCTGCTGCCGCACGGTCGGGATGGGGCCGGACACCGGCGTGGCTCCAGAGTCGGGCGGGGCTGCCTCGCGCGGGGGGATCGGCGTGGGACGCCCCATGCAGGCCAGGACAACCAGCGTGGCAAGAAGAGCGAGCAGGCGGAGGGTTCGCACGGCCATTACATTAGTAGACATCCGCGGGCCAAACGCAAACCCGCGGGCGCGGGCGCCGCGCTCCCTGGGGCGAGTCCCGTGCGGGGCCAGCTTCCATTTGACACCTGCTGCGGCGGCGAGTAGATCCTTGCGTCCCGACTCGCCGGGAAACCGTCGTCTTGGGGCATGGGGTGGTAGTTAAGTTTGGTTATAACGCCGGCCTGTCACGCCGGAGGCCGCGGGTTCAAGTCCCGTCCACCCCGCAACACAACTAGCTGATTCTGAAAAGGAAATCGGAGATTCGATCTTCTCCGATCCTTACAGTGCCGTCAGAGTGCCGTAGATTTGCTACCCCTGAACGCCACTCGCTGCTGGCTGACCATGGCTTTCGAGCAGCCTGATGGTCTCTCGCAAGGCGGTTTGGGTGAGGTGCATGTACCTCATCGTCACCGCCATGCTCTTGTGCCCCGCCAACTCCTGGATCGCCTTCGGCGCCGCGCCCCTCATCGCGAGATGAGAGCAGAAGGTATGCCGCAGGACATGCGCACCGATCCGACGAAGACCAGCCCGAACACAAACTCGGGTGAGACCAAGCTGAATCGTGTGCCTGGTCCATGCCTCGCCACCTTCCCCGCAGAAGATCAGATCCCCGCGCAAGTGTCGGATCTGCTGTAGCGCGACCTTGAGCCGCTCCGTCATCGGGATGCTCCGTCGGTCCCCACCCTTCGGGCTTCCCACCACCCCGTGCCAATCGTTTTCCCACACAGACAGGTTTCCCGACCTGTAGTCGATGCAGTCCCGAGATAGAGCCAGCATCTCTCCCATCCGCAGCCCTGCCTCTCCTCCCACCAGAACAATCGCTTCCATCTCCGGCTCCAGCTTCGCTGCCGCGACCAGCCGCTCGAATTCGTCGAAGTCGAGGAAGTCGAACTTCTCCTCCTTGATCTTCAAGAACTTGAACGGCGGCACCTTGGGGATGATCTCCAGATCGTGCGCGTAGTGCAGGATCTTGGAGAACGTGGCCAGGGTGTTGTTGATGGTCTTCGGCGCGTACTCGTGTTCCAGCATATCGGCCTTCATGGCGTCGAGGTCGAGCACCGTGAACGAATCCAACCTTCGGTTCCCGAAACGCGGGAGCAGCCGATGATCCAGGATGCTCTGCTTGCTCGTCTGCTCCGAGATCTTGTTGTTCGCCTTCGAGTACGTCGCCATGAATGTCTCGGCAAACTCCCCGAACGTGGGCACCTCCTTCTCCTTCTCGCCCGATGTCGAGTCGGCTAGGGCCGGGCTTACGAGAGTTCTCCCCGTCAGAAGCTGTGCCCGCACCTGTCTCTCGTACTGCTCGGCCCCGCGCAACGTCTGCACCGGGGACGTCTTCCGGACGCGCTCGCGGTTGCCATCCGGGCGCTGGAAATCCACATCGACTACCCAGCGCATTGTTTCCGAACCCGTCTCCGGGTCGCGGTACTTCCTGCGTCTCACGCTCATAGCATCTACCTCCGTGAGCGAGTGACGCGACCTTGGCCATCGGCCAGCCAGCGTAACACAGTATCGCGGTCAATCCTCCAGGAACCACCGATGCGCCTGACACCGGGAATCTCTCGCCGCTGGAACGCTCCATAAACGCTTCGAGGTTCTAGCCGCAGAAGACTTGCAACTTCCTCGGCGGTCATGATCGGCGGATACGAACTGCGCCATTCCCCCACATCGCCAACCCGAGCAGGGTTCGACGCCACCGCGCCCACACCATCCATCTTGGGACCGCCAACCGCAGCAACCGCAACCACGCCTTCTGATGATGAGGTGTTCAGAGGCTGCTGGTCGCCACTGGCCACCAACGCAGCGAAGACCGAGGTGTCCGCCCCAGCCCGGCGCGACAGCTCCTCTGTCAGCCGCGAACCGATCATCGCCGGCAGTTTCCTGTCGACTATCTGTTCGACGAGCTTTTCTAGGCCCGCGATGGTCTGATCGGTTTCCATGGCAATGATCGCGTTCGATCTACAGCCATGGTGGCACACGCAAAACGGGGTAGGTTGACCAGTGCCCCAAGTATTATGTTTCGGTTCGTATCTTCCTTGGCCGCCCAGGTTTCCCCGAGCGCCCGCCCTGTCGCGTGCCAGTCAGCTTCTTGCGACGGTTGGCCACTCTTGCGTCGGCGTCCCCGGCCGTGCGCCCATCGGGAACAAGTTCGGCAATCTCTTGGTCTGTGTAGCGGCCGAGCAGCGGCTCAGTGATCTGATCGATATGGTGGAGATGGTACTTCTTACCCGGACTGTTGGGTGTGTTCGCGGTCGAGAACTCGTCGAGCGCCGACATGCCCAAGATGGCCATGACATCCCAACTCCGCACGAGGGCGTTGTGACTGAGGATGGCCTCGCGGAGAAGTTCCCGGCGGTGGGGCTGGAGGCCCGCAGCCTGCGGACCCAGCAGACGAACCAAGGCTCTTGTAGCCGGTGAGAGATCTCTAAGGATCTTCCCCAAGGCTAGCCGCGTGGAGAAAGCCACGTCCACGTAGCGCGTCACCGTGGCTGCGGCTATTCCAGGTGCCCCCGGCTGACAGGCCAGCAAGGCACGGGCGAGACCGAACGCCTTGCACCCGGGAAGGGGCTGCATGCACGGACTCGGCAACTTGCCGGTGACCTTGCCCTTGGAACCCTTGCCCTGAGTCACCCTCATGTGTCGCGTATGTCTCGACAGGTGGTACAAGGCCGCGCCGGTGGGCGTCACCGCGTCCTCCTCGGGAACGGGATCGAGCAGCAGGAGTTCCTTGTGGAGCCGCTCGGTCACCTTTGGTAGCACGGTCTCGATCCACTCGCGCGTGTTCATGTTACCTCCCGATGTCGCGTCGTCGGCCCTCGCCCTGTCGCGCCTTCGCCGAACCAAGCAGGATCTTGGTCCCGTTGAATGGGGATTATCCACGCGGTTCGTGTCGGCCGAGCGACATTCTTGCCTCCCCTCCCCCGGCCGCGCCCGCCCACCGCGAGGCGGTCGCTCGCGGCGACGCATGCAGGCGGAACGTCCTCCAAGCCCCGCTACATCCAGGTGACGTCGAGAGTCTTGCGCGGCGGGATGGCTGCGTACTCGTGTTTCGCGTAGCCGAGCATGGTGGCGGCGTGGGCCTGGCGCCCCTCGGGGATGCCGGCCAGCTTGACCACGGCGGGGGACATGCTGAGCGCGATCTGTAGATATCCGGCCCAGCAGGTGCCCAGGCCCAGCGCCGATGCAGCGAGTTGGAAGTAGGTCATCGCGATGGTGGCCGCGCCCGGGCCAGTGGGGTCCGATGTGGGCGCATGGGCCAGTACCACGTGAGGTGCGTGGCGCAGAATCAGATCCTCGCCCTTTTCCCAAGCCACAAGAAAGCGGGCGAAACCGAAACGCTCGGCCAACGGGTGTTTCTGCTCCACCAATGTGCGTGCCCATTCCAGCACGCCCGCCGCGAGCCTGTGGACGGCATCAAAGCCGCTCACCACAGTCCAGGCCACGGGCTGACGATTGACCCCCGAGGGTGCGAAACGGGCGCTGTCCAGCGCACGCGCAATGATCTCGCGCGGAACCAGCTTGTCCCGATACCGTCGAATCGAACGCCGCGCTTGCAACAACTGCTCGGCCTGCTCGGGACTGATCGTGTGCGCGGTGTTCATCGGCCGCAGGTCACTACGAGGCAGGAACGTGAGCGCCAGCGCGCCCGCACGGCAGACCGACACGCAGTGGCCGCAGCGGATGCAGCGGTCGCCCTTACTGGACGCGGGCACGGCGCCGGCGAGCGTGGTCTCCAGTTCAAGCACGGAAACCGGACAAGCCGAGATGCAAAGGCCATCATGAAGACAGCGTTCCTGGTCGACGACGACGTGGTTCACGGGGGATCTCCTTCGAGCAGCGTTCATAGACCCTCTCGGCCATCGAGGGAAGAGACACTCTCCGCCGGCCTGGCGCGACGTGATACGATTCGGGAGTCCCAATCCCGGAGGTGACCTGATGGCCAACAAGCTGCCTACGTTCGACCGGCTCATCAATCCTCTGCTGCGTGCGCTAGAGGAGCGCCTTCTGGACCTCAAGCGCAATTCCACGATTACCTCCATCGGCATTTCACCCCCCCCACTCTCTGGCCTGTGAGCCGCGCATCGTAGAGCGCTGTGTCGTGTCTACGTCTCGCCCGCCTGTCGAAACACCCCCGCCTCCGCCGCATTCCTCCACTGGTGAACCAGCTCCCGTGCGAACTTTTCGCTTTCCACCAGCACGCCTACCTCCACATTGCGTTCCTGGCCACGGCTGGTGAAGTTGGCGGACGTCACCAGGGCGCGGCGGTCATCCACGACGATGCACTTGGCGTGGAGGCTGGCGGTGGAGGTGGGCTCGGCGGTGCGCGGGTCGTAGTAGAGACGGGGGATGGGGGCGCCGAAGGGCCAGTTGGCGATCAGAAAAGTGTCGATCTCGCGGCGGACATGGGCGTCTACGTCGGGCTCGGTGCGAGGGGCGCGGTGGAGGTCGAGGAAGATGGATGCTTCGACGGCCCGGTCCCTCATGGCGCGGTGGAGGGGCTCAAAGATGTCGGCACCGTGGTCGAAGGAGAAGCCGGCGACCAGGACGCTGCGCTGTGCGCGGGCGAAGAGTTCGCGGACCACGACGGCGGTGTCACGGGCAGCGCTGGCGGCCACGTCGGGGCCGGTCCACACGAGATCGACTTTGGTGTCCTCGCCCCGACGGCGTTCGGCGAGGACGGCAATGATCGCGGCCAGGACGGCCTCCGTATCCAGCCCCACCAGCCATCCAGCGCGATCGCCAACCGACAACTCGGCCAGTGCCGATGCGGTCAGCGGGGATGGCGTAAGACCCTGGCGCACGGCGCGGGCGATGGTCTCCAGTTCCACATCGGACAGCGCCGTCAATCCAGCCATCTTCTCCGCGTTCATGGCCGCTCGGTGAAGAACGCCACGCCGTCGTGCCCGAGCGCGGGGACGACCAGGGCGCGGTCGAGGTACTGGTTGAAACGCTCGCACGAGCATTCGGCGACGAACAGGCAGCCGTGGCAGGCGGCGCCCTCCAGGTTGCGCTCGGTCAGACTGGATGGCTTGTGGCTGGCGCAGACCGGGTCGTTCGAGCACAGCTTGCCCATGTCGAAGGCCAGCCGCAGGTGGGCGCGGAGGTGGCGGCCTTGCTCGACCAGGCCGCCCAGGGTTCCCTCGGTCCCAGTGCTGCCAGTGCTGATCAGAATCGCCGCCATCGGAGTCGGATCAGTAGCGGGTGCGCAATAGATCCGTTCAGTCAGTGCGCTGGCGCCATAGCCGCATTCAATGGACAATGCGGTCATCAACAAATGCGACAGGGAATGCAGCAAATAGAAGCGAGCGCCGGGAAATTCGGTCTTGCCGCCGGCGGACCACCGTTGAAATCCGTCGTACAGCTCGCGGCTGCGCGCTAGCACCCCGTGACGGTTCTCCCAACGCTGAACCGCCTGCTCATCCAGTTGGATGAAGATCCCTTCGCCGCGCACCTCCGTGGCGGGCAGCCAGTCTGTTTGCAGACCGAGCGGCGCCATCTCGACGCCCAGATCGTACTCACCTTGCAGATCCGGCGTGGCTGACTCCAGTCTGGTCAGGCCGACCTGGACCCGGACTTCGCGCAGGCGATGGGCGAGCACCAACCTGGCGATGCCCGTCGGCAGCCCGTCCCGGGGCTGGAAGGTCCGCGCGAAGAAGTAGTGGCCCTTGGGCGGCGGCAGATCGCCTATGCGTTCAGGCACCGACCCAGTGAACTGTTTGAACTCGGCCGTGCGCAGGGCATCGCGCGGCGGCTGCTTCCCCTGGCGGATATCTTCGATGGTTTCCAGGATCTCGGCGCCGCTGCGGCCGTCGAGCGCGACCTGGATCTTGGGAATCTCGCGCAGCACAGCCAAATTCGATTCGTTGGCAATTTGCAGGGTGCTCCACTGCTCGCGAATCGTATCGCGCAGGCCCAGACCGGGCTCTGGGATCGACAGGGCGCTGACCACCTGAGGGAAGTAGCTGTTGCTGGCCGTGCGGACCAGAAGGCGCAGTTTTTCGGTGCAGGATTCCTGGCCTTCGCGGCCCAGCCACGGGCGCTGGCCGCTGCACGTGGGGTTGACCTGTTCCACCAGGGCGTTCGACATCGGTCGACTGGCGCCACAGGCACAGCGCACGGCCACGTCGGCAAAATCGCCGGTTCCGCCCTCGTGCAAGCGAAGCGCGGGCGCCGCGCATCGCGGCCTGCCTTGCAGACCGTGGACGTAGGAGATCCAGGGGAATTCCTCCAGGTGGCCGTTCTTGCACGCCATCACGAATCGCACCGGCACGCAGGGGTTGCCCTTCTTTCCATCGCACGAATGGATGTACTTGTCGCCCTTGCGCACCATCTGGTCGCTCTGCACCAGTGCCCGGCACTCGGGGTTCTGGCAAATGAACCACTTGGGAAACTCCAGCACCTCGATGCCACAGTTTTGGCGTGGCTCGTGATCGTCACCTGTGGGCGGCAATCTGAACGAACCCTCGTCGCGCAGCTTGCGCCCCGACTCCTCCAGCCGACTGGCGATCGCGTCGCGCAGACGTGGTTCCGAAACCGACCGACCTTTGTTGTCGTAGCGCCAGAAATCCAGGCCGCCGACCACGACAGCATCGTGGACCAGGTCGATCATCGCGCCCGGACCAAATGTGGAACTGGCCTGACTTTGTCGAACCTTCCCATTGGGTTCGACATGGGGCTCGCGTCCGCCGCGCCACTTGCTAGCCATTGCCTGTCCCTTTCTTCCCCAGCCGATGCCGCTCGATCCACAGATGCACGGACGGCTCGACATCGCGCATGGATGTCGCCGCCGAGAAATCCTCCTCGTCTTCGGTCGCGTTTTCTTCCAAAACCGTGTGCAGCAGTGCCTTCTTGTTTCGGCACTCGCGGTCGTAAGGGGAATAGACCCGCTCGCCAGCGCCCTCAGTGGCCTTCCTGGCGATCCTCTGCCAGGTGTCGAGCAGGTGCTTGCACCGCCCCAGGATAGCCTCGCCCAGTCGGTCTGCATCGGCCGCGTCCCCTCGCTGCGGCTGGCGCCGCGCCTTGTCCGCGATGGTCTTGGCCGCCTCATCCCCTGCGCTTACCCTTTCGGCCTCAAGCAGTCGCACAGCCGTCGGCGGCGTCAGCGCGGGCGTACGCAGCCGGGCCAGCGCCACCAGCGTCCCGCACAAGCCGCGCTCAATGGCCGGCCCCGAAAACGGCGTCACACTGGTCGCTTCGACGAAACGATAGAAGCTCTCGTGGTAGGCGCGGAACCGCTCGTAGTGCGATCGATCGCGCGGCCGGTGGACGTTCATGACCGTGACCACCAGCCCTGGCCGATTCACGTCGCGCCCGACGCGGCTGGAGGACTGGATGTACTCGCTGGTCGTCTTGGGCTGACCGGCCACCACCATCAGGCCGAGACGCTCGACGTCCACGCCAACCGAGATCATGTTGCTGGCCAGGGCCACGTCGACGTGCTGCTCGTCCGTGTGGTGGCGGCCAAGCAGATCCTTGGCTTTGGCGATCGCGTAGGTGGTCTCGCGGCTGGTCAGCTCGACCGGCTCGACCTTGATCTCCCGATTGGCAACCCACGGGTGCGGCCCCTTGAACCCCAGCGGGTGCCGCTCTTCCTGTTTCTGACAGCGCGACCGAACCTCGTCCTCCACCAGTCGTCGCATCCCGCCCAGCTCGCGCAAGCTGTTGAAGTACCCCACCAGGGTCATGTACGGGTCGGCTGCCTGGTCGCCCGCGCCCTTCAGGTCGAAGTGGCGCTGGGATGCGCCCAGCAGCGACACGTAGACACGCAACAGGATCGCCTTGACCGCGCGGCCCGGGGCTGCGACGCCCAGGTACTCACGGCCCGGTCCGTCGGTGTCCACGGTTGCAAAGAAAGACTCGGACTGGTCGACACCGTTGGGCGGAAACATGTCCACGCCGGTCCGGCCGAACAGGGCCTGAATCTGGCTGGCGGCCCGGCGCACTGTGGCCGTGGACGCGATGATCTTGGGCCTGACCACTCTGCCGTCGGGCCGCTTGCGCATGCACAAGCCCTCGATGGCTGTCTCGTACAGCCCGACCATCGTGCCCAATGGCCCAGAAATCAGGTGCAATTCGTCTTGCACGATCAGGTCCGGCGGTCGCAATCCCTCGGGCAACTTCTCGGACTTCGGGGGCGGCAACGCACCGTCCATGGGACCAAAGAAGCGACGGCCGATTCGCGAGTGTACTCGGCCAAAGAACGCGCCGGTTTCGCCCCGCCACGGCAGCATGGCGAACTTGTCCACAGTGGCCACGATGAACGAAGGCAGCTCGCGGTAGATCTGCTCGTCGACGAACAGGACAGGCAAACCCTCGGGGTTGCGGGAGGCAGCGAAGTCGCAGCGGAAGTCCGAGCACCCGATCAGAACCTCGTCTGGGTGCGTGCGGTTGGGTTTGAGTTCCAGGCTGTCCTTGCCCAACGGCTTGGCACACCACGGGCAGGCCGGAAGCGGGAAGGGCGACTGCGCTAGCGCAGACGTGCTGTTTCGGTACTCGGTGATCCGCCGGGCGACCTCCTCAAGCGTGTTCGCCGTCGCAGACTTCCCGACCCACAGGCCCAGCGAGAAACGCACCTTTCCAAGCCGTGGGTCCGCCTTGCGGATCAACTCCAGGGCGCAGATCAGGGTCGCCGCGCGGCCAAGCTGGTCGAGCGTCAGCAGCCGCAGGGTGTAGCGCAGCAGCACCGCCGTGCCGAGCCCGCCATCCGGCCGGTCCTGACCACGCAGCCGTCGCAGCACCAGGTTGAAGGCGATTACCCCCAGGTACGCCTCGGTCTTGCCGCCGCCCGTGGGGAAGAAGATCAGCTCGACCGTTTCGCGATCCTCTCGCGTCTCGTCGGCCAGGCCGGGCAGGGCGAGCAGCACGAACGCGAGCTGGAACAGGCGCCACGAAGGCTGGTCGCCACCCTTGTAGCGGTCGGGGCTGCGCCTGCGGGCAGCATCCGCCATCGCTTGGTTGGCGATACGGAAGGCATCGAAGGCCAGCGGGTCTTGCTCCAGCAGATCGATCCCTGCTGCGATCCGTTCGCGGGCGCGCTCCGCCCTGCGAACGAGCCCCTCCAGCGTTTCTCGCCGCCGGGCCGTGTCCAGGACGGTCGTCTTCTGGCGCGCGATCCAGGCGGCGTAGTGTTCGACCAGCGGCGCCAGTTTCACCCGCGCGGTGGCGGCGTCCGGCAGCGCGGCCAGATCCTCCATGCCGACGAGCACGTCCGGGACGTCGTCACGGGTCCTCACCCGGGGCACGGTCGCAGTGGGCAGCCAGGTGGTCCTGACAGCGACCACGCGGCTGTTCTTCTCGACGGGCTCGGCCGCAATGCCATGCCCGACCACGTATTCGAAGCGGTCCCTGAACTGAAGATCGGCAACCCGCTCGTCCCAGTCTTCCGCGCTCTCGCCGCGGACGTTCGGCCGTGGGATGAACCCCTTGGCGCTCGCGATCTCCAGTTCTACCTGGAAGATGTACGCCTCGTCCTCACGACCACGCGGCGCAGGCTGGCGGCGGTTGACCAGGAACAGCGACAGCGCCCTTGTCCCCTTGGCCAACCCTGGCGCCTCGGCCTTCTCCACCACGCCGGTCAGGACCAGGTCAGGGAAGCCCGGCAGCGGGACACCGTTGGCCAGGACCTGGCGATCGATCGCGACATCGACCACGACGGGACCGCACGGCTTCCGTCGCCACTCATGCTTCCGGCGCGCTTCGGCTTCTTCGCCACTTTGGTCGCCTTCGACCAGCTCATAGTCGGCGAAGCTGACCCGGGCGGTGACGACGTCTTTCGGATCACCGTCGGGCACGAAGACGGACATGCCGAGCGAAGCCGGAAGGAGGCTCTTCTTCTTTGGCTCGGGCTCCTGGCTGGAGGTGGCCTCTTCGTCGTCGTTACCCTCGCCGAGTTCGCCTTCCTCGACCTGCTCCTTGGGCGCGCGCCCCTGTTCGGGCGCGAGGAAGCCGCAGAGATACCAGCGCGAAGGTGGCAGCGGCAGGACTTCCTCGGATCGGGTCCCGTCGCGAGATTCAGGGAGAAAAGGGCCGACGAGATCCGCGCGCAGCGCCGATATGAGGTGCTGGCGGACTTCGACGGGGCGGGACGCTGCCATGGGGCGATGATACGCCTCGCGGGGCCGTTCACACAGGCGCAAGCTGGCATGCTAGATTTAGCCGTCATGGACGCAGCCCGGAAACTCCATATTCCCGCGGACTACGTCGACGTGCTGCCTGACGTCTGTGGCGGCCGTCCGCACATTCGTGGCACGCGGGTCAAGGTTTCGGAGATCGTTTCGCGACACGTGTACCAGGAAGAAAGCGTTGACGACATCGTCGAGGCGCTGCCCCAATTGACCCTGGCGCAGGTTCACGCAGCCCTGGCCTACTACTACGACAACCATGACGAAGTCGAGGCCGAGCTGCGCGCAGAAAACGAGTTCGTCTTGCGCATGGCCGGACGGTACGCCCCGCACCTGGCCAGCGCGCGATTTCGTCCTACACTTTAGGTCAGGAGCAATCCCATGAAGGCACTGCAAACGACGGGCATAGTGACGCCAGCCCACCAACTCGTGGTGGACGTCCCCTCGGACGTTGCCAGCGGTCCCCATCGCGTCGTGGTGGTGCTGGATGAAACGCTCACCCCTGAGCCCTCGGCTGCATCGTGGGCCGACCTAGCCCTACCCGGCGCGCAATGGCCGGCGGGCGGTCTGAGCCTGCGACGAGAGGACCTGTATGCCGACACAGGCCGCTGACGGCGTCTTCGCCGACACAAACGTTTGGGTGAACGCGGCGGTTCCAACAGCTCCCCGCCACGCCCAGGCCATTGTGGCGGTTGGCCGGCCAGCGACAGGAACCCTGTGGACGAGTCGCCAGGTGGTTCGGGAGTTTTTGGCCGTGATGTCGCGCCCGCAGACCTTCTTCCCTGGGAACGCCCCGATGTCGGACATCCTGAACCGCGCACGCCTGATCGAGTCGCAGTGTCGCGTGGCCGAGGACGGCCCTGACGTCGCCCAGCAGTTGCACGACCTGCTGGCGGTCGGCGACACGCGCGGAAAACAGATCCACGATGCAAACATCGTGGCGACCATGCTCGCTCATGGGATCGGCACCCTGCTCACCGACAACGGCAGCGACTTTGCCCGCTGGGGGCACCTCGTCGAGGTGCGGGGGCTGTAGCGCTCGTCGGTCGGGGCACCGACCGTCGCCGGGCGGCGAAAGCGTGTGATTCTGGTGCGCTCGCCTTCTGGCGGGATATCATTGAAATGTCCCCATGCTTCGTGCCGAGGTAAGCCCCAATCTGTTCCGCTGGGCGCGTGATCGCGCAGGGATTCCGCTTGCCGCGCTGACGCCGCGCTTTTCCAAGCTGGCGGAATGGGAGAGCGGTGCCTCCAAGCCCACCTTGAAGCAGTTGGAGGCCCTGGCAAAGGCAACGCTGACGCCGGTGGGGTACTTCTTCTTGCCCGAGCCGCCGGTGGAACAGCTGCCGTTGCCGGACTTCCGGACGGTCCGTGACACGCCCCTGTCGCGACCGAGCCCGAATCTGCTGGCCATGGTCTATGCGTGCCAAGAACGCCAAAGCTGGTATCGCGAGTTCGCCGCGACGGCAGGGGTTGAGCCATGCCCATTCGTCGGTTCTGTCACCACCAGCAGCCCGATCATTGAGGTCGCCGAGCGGATGCGCAAGACCCTCAATTTCGACCTGGACCGTCGGAATGACTCGCCCACCTGGACCGAAGCGCTTCGCGACTTCATCGGCCAGGCAGAGGCAGCAGGCGTGCTGGTCATGTGCAGCGGCGTCGTCCTCAACAACAACGGCCGCCCGCTCGATCCCGACGAATTTCGTGGTTTCACGATCGCAGATGCGCTGGCGCCCTTGGTGTTCATCAACGGCGCCGACACCAAGGCCGCGCAGACGTTCACCCTGGCGCACGAACTGGCACACCTGTGGATCGGGCAGTCCGGTGTCACGGACGCAACCATCAGGGAGGTGCCCAGTCGCCAGACAGAGCGGTGGTGCAACCAGGTGGCGGCCGAGTTCCTCGTGCCGCTCGCAGTCCTGCGCGCCGACTACCAGAAGAGCAACCAGCTCGACCGCGAGGTCAGCCGCCTGACCAGGCGATTCAAGGTCAGCAGTCTCGTGATCCTGCGCAGAATCCACGACGCTGGTTTCATCAGCAAGCCAGTCTTCGCCGAGGCGTTCGATGCCGGGCTGGACAGGCTGCGCGATCGCGCGAAGGGCGGCGGCGGCAACTTCTACCTGACCCAGGGGGTGCGAGCGAGCAAGCGGTTCACACGCGCACTGCTGGCCAGCACCATGGAGGGGCAGACACTTCTCCGCGATACCATGCGCCTGCTCGGGGTCTCGAAAGTCGAGACGCTCCACAAGTTGGGCCACAGACTCAGCGTCAAAAATGTCCTCGCTCGAAGCAACCGGAAGGCAGAACCTTGTGGCCCGCAGAACTGACTGCACTAGGCGCGTCTCCTTCTCCGCCGCTGCCAAACCTTCCAACCTTCCTGGAATGCGAAGCCTCCGGCGGGTGAGCGATCAGCCGACGTCGGGCAAGCTACGAAAAAGCGCATCGTATACGAGGTCGTACTCCAAAGCGCGGCGAAGGGTGGCATTCGGCGGCTGGGAATGGTCGCCGTCGAACAGGATTCGTGCCGCGGCACCCGTCGAGGCAACGGCGTAGGCAGGCAGCCCGGGATGCAATTGGCGGAACAATGCGTACTCGGCCTCGACGCCCTCCATGCCGCCGATGAAGACCCCGGAGCACAGGGGCTGGGCGGTCAACATCGCCTGGCGCATCCTCGCAAGACTCTCCTCGCGGTCGCCAGGCGTCTCCGGAGACCATATGATCGAAGGGAAGGCCAAACTATCCGCGGGCACGGCACCGCGAAAGAATTCAGACTGATAGATACGAACGTGGTCGAGGGCGCCGAGACGCGTCGCGATAAGCGAAACAAGCGGAGAAATTGCGGGGTGCCCACCAAAAAGGAGAACCCGCTGTGGCAGCACGACGGTCGCTAGAGCAACCACGGCTTCACGAATGGCTGATAGGTCGGCGGTTGAGTGATATCGGGGGTGCCGACGCGTGTCGGGCACACTCGCCGAGAGGAAGACCGCCGGGGCTAGAGCCGTGGCAGCCATTCCTCAACCTCGGTCGTCGAAAACGCTTTCACCGGCAGGTAGGTATTAAGCCACCGTAGGTGTGCTGCGGTCGTGTCGTCAATTCCATTTCGGTCGAACAACAGGTAGCCCTTCTGTTGCAGCACCGAACAGGCGTCAGCAATGTCCCGAGCATAGGTCGTATCGGGATGACCGATGACGGGGTGGATGAGGACCGCCTTTCTACGTCCGCGCAGAATCTCCAAATACCCCGTTGGTAGTACAATGACTCTTAGGTTGGATGTACCGGTGCGCCGAATAAACGCATCGACCCGGCGGCAGAATGTTTCGATGACACGACGACGGCGGTCGGCGATTGTTCGCGCCCGAAGTGCCTCGACAGCGATGGCAATCCGCCGAAGGACATCGAGATTGACCACAGCGTTTCCATCCTCGGGTGCCAGTCCCGGGGCGAAATCGACGGTCTCAAGGTAAAGTTGGTCCCCAATCGCCGCTTCGGGCGCGGGGGTGTGGCCGGGCCAGATGATGTTGAGAACGCCAATGCCCAACTGGGCGGCTCGCGCGAACTCCTCCTCTACCCACCGACTCAAGAGCGCACCCCGCGTGTGCAAGAATACGAGGACGTCGGTGTCAAGCATCCGATTCCACAGCGCCTCTTGAAACGGGCGTCCATACTCGACGCTGAACGTATCTAGGAAAACATGGTAGTGCCGTTCCTCAAGCGCGTGGAAGATCTGAGTCCCCACGCCCCGGGATTCGGCTCGGCGATAGCTGACAAAGGCTACACGCCGAGGACGGAGAAGGCGCAACTCTTCGAGGAGCCGACCAGCGACACGTTCGAGCTTTGGGTCCCCAGGGTCGAGAGAAACCCCATTTAGCCGATGGAGGCAATCTGGGACTTTGCGAGAGTATCCATCGGTGGAGTCCACGATCGGCAGCACGTACGCGAAGCGGTCCAGAAGGTTCTTGAGTACCCGCGACGAATCCTCTGAACGACCTGTGTTCCCAAAGTAGGCCCCCACCAACGGCTCCCGTGGTTGGATCTCCGCTTCATAGTTCCCTTCATCCAGAAACCGCAGATGCTCTCCGGGATCTAGCCCGAGTTCCTTGACATGAGTTCGTATCGTGGCGCGCAGCGTGCCACGCAAGGGACCGTCCGCGGGATCAAGTAAGGCGATCTGGTAGCGAGCCTGAGCCGACATGACCGGCACCAGTGTAGCAGGAGAAAGGGCTCGTATTTCTGATGAACGTGCTATCCATTCAGAGGTCAGCCCCTCGCGCGCCACGCCTCGGCCCGCTTGCCGGCCGCTTCGATCTGTCTGGCGAGATTCTGGACGTCACCGTCCCAGTCGTACGCGGGGAAATCGACGCCCATGGGGACGGCAGGTAAAGGACCACGGTTAGAAGTTCTGCCGTCCTTGTCCTTGAGGTGATGGATGTAGATTCCCAGGAGTCCATTCTTGTGATCGACGGAGTCAGAAATCTCCTGCTTGACCCATGGCCGCTCCGCCGTCCTAGTCCCCACGAGAACGATAGTCACCGTGGTATCCTTGAGGTGCCTGAGAATCATCCGGTGAATTGCGTCCCAGCCCTGTTTCTTGGCCTCCTCGTACTCCGAGTGATCAAAGAAACCTGCTACGTCGGTTCCAACAACTACGTTAGAATTCCGGACTTGGTTCGCACGCCAAATATCGCCGTCAAAGTGAAAGCTGAAAAACACCCTTCGTGCCATCGTCGCCTCCTGGTGATTTGGACGGACTTGTAGAGGATCTCCCCGTTTGAGGAGTCGTTAGCGCCTTGGGCGCTGGCTGTCAAGTGCTCAACTCAATATCCACTCTCGTTGGACTTTCGCGACCGTTATGCTCCTTGACAAGGCACGATCGCGGGCGATCATTGAAACCATGCGGCGAGGAAAATAGTGGCCCGGCGTGTGTTTTTCAGCTTTCACTTCGAAAAGGACATCTTTCGGGTGAACCAGATCCGCAACAGCAATGTCGTCGCAGGCGCAAATGAGGCAGGATTCTTCGACCACTCGGAGTACGAGGAGGCCAAGAGGAAGAATCCGGCAACCATCACCCGGCTGATAATGAAGAGGTTGGAACGAACGACTGTCACTGTGGTTCTTATCGGCAAAGAGACCGCAGAGAGGAAGTGGGTGCAGGAAGAGATTCGACTTTCGCTTGCCCGTAGGAACGGCCTGTTGGGGATATATGTTCACCACCTCCGTGATATCGTCGGCGATAGCAGCTGGTTTGCGGGTCCAGATCCCGAGGTTCCGGAGGCCATCGAGTTCCCCAAGTACAAATGGGACAAGGATCTTGGGCGGTTTTCGGCAGCCATCGAAGCCGCTGCCAAGCGAGCCGAAGTCTGGCGGGGACATCGATAGCGAGCGGCAGTCGGCGGTCCGCATTTCCTTCTGGCGACCCAATCTCTGTTTGCTGGGGTCGCGGTAGGCCCGAGTCGAAAGACAAGGGCCGTCCCCAACGCGACTCCTCGCTCGCCACCGCTCCACGCGCTGACCTTTCGTTCCAGTGTCAGACAGATTTCGGCTGGGTCCATGGCATCTACCCAGTGTCTGGCTGGTAGAAGGATCGGGCCAAGCACGACCGGAGTGCGATTTGTGTTCGACACGCCTTGGTGGTGTCCATCGACGCCCCCGCGGTTGACGTCGATATCTGGCCACCGGTCGCCCGGCAGGAGGCATGCCAGTCGAGATCACGATTCCGGGTGAGTAGGTCGACCTTTTGCGACAGACCGCGCCACCCACGTCTCCACCAGGAAGACACACATCGCGCTGGCGAGATTCACGACGAGGGTCGCGTGGCGAGCGGCGGGGCGGGCGGCCTTGCGGCCTTTGCCGTGAGCGTCGCCGAGGCGGCTACGAAGGGAGCCAAGGCCCTCCACGACCGCCATGCAGCCTCCGAGGACCTGTTTGAACACCCCCTCGGTGTGCTGGTCCGGCGCCAGATTCAGGCTCTCCGCGACCTGCCGGTGGAGCTTGGGCAATTCGGCCTTGTCGTCGTACTTGATGCCAGCGTCGTCGAGAATGTGCTTGCAGACGGTTTCGACCAGCGCCCGAGCGGCGGTCATAGCGCCTTCGGGATCGGTTGCCGTGCGGGCGGCGACTTTCTGCAACGCGGTCCGCACGTGATCTGAATCGAGCTTGGCCAGGATCGGCTCGGCTGAAAGCGAAGTTCCCTGGCTTTCGAGGTAGGTGAGAAGTGGATCGAACTGTTCAAGCAGGAACTCGCGGCGTTCCTGGTACGTCTTGACCCGCGGTTTGATGAAGGTCCAGAAGTCACTCAGGGTCCGGCACCGCTTGACGAAGTCTGGCAGGCGCGGCGCCGTCTCCGCATTCGCCATCAATCTCTTCCGGAACCCTTCGTAGTTGGGCGCAGTTGTCGTGTCGGCGTCGCCTCCTGTGGCAAATGCGGTGAGCAATGCCCTGAAACACTCGATTTCTTCGACGAGGTTCTCTCGATCTTTGCCCGTCGGGATATTCACTTGTCGGCCCTGCCTTTGAAGCCCAGACCGAGTTGCGCGTCGGGGACCTTTCCCTTCACCTTCCCTCTGGGCTTCGGCGCCTTCGAGTCCTTCCCCTTCGCACCGGCGCCTTGGAGTTTCTCCTGTTCGGCGCGGGTGGCGTTTAGGGCGAAGAGGCGGTCGATGATTTCGTCTTCGAAGGCTTCTTGGGCGGCGCGGGTGGCGGGGGTGGTGGGGGTCTCGTAGGCGGGGACTGGGATGTCGGGCCAGGTGTAGGCCGCGAGGACCGCCCGGTCGAGGTCTTCGTGGAGGCGGCGGAGGGCGAGGATCTCGGGGTCGTCGCAGGCGGGGTCTTTGAGCTGGTTGTAGGTTGTCGTCAGGCCATGGTTGCGCTCGACCATCAGGCGGGCGCGGGTTTCGTAGAGGCGGGCGCCGATGGTTTCCAGGTCGCCGGTGGGGGCGAGAGCCTCGGCGGCGGGGAATGGGAAGGTGTCGAAGCAGTCCGACGGGGAGTAGGCGAGATCCTCCTTCAGTGTGGCGGAAAGAAGCCACGCCCATCGTGCGTGGACGCGAGACTGAAGCAACCCGAAATGGGCACTCGACGAAAACGGAAACAAAAGGAGCTTGTTGCTGAAGATCCGGTCGGTCGGTTGAAAGGAGAAACAGAGATGCTTCGTGTAGATTGCCGTCACCAGGCAGCGTTCCTTGCCTTCGATTGAACGGTACATCTCGGGACGTAGCCGTTCAAACTGCCACCACGGCGCCCGCGAGTGCGACGACTTCTCGCGCTTTTCCTTCTCCTTCGCTCGAATGATCCCGATCAATTCCGGCCACTTCTCAGCCTCTTCGAGCGGCATCTCGCCAAAGTTGATCACATAGCGATCGTGACTCTGGGTAGGGCTGGAATTTACCTCCTCGCCGCCGAGATAGGGGAAGATACGCTCGGCGTTCCGCATGTTCTTCCCAACCAACGCATCCCGCTCCTGTAGCGAGAGTGTGAAACCCAAACCCAGGACAATACTGCCCTGGAAGCTGAGGCCAGCATTTTCGGCCAAGGGATGGGGGTCGGGGCGCTCGGGCTTGGGGCGCAGGCGGGAGTTGATCGCCGCTGCGTCGGCGCCGTTGAGTCTTCGGCGCAGACCGGACAGGCTGGACAGGTGGCCTTTGGCCAGGTGGACCACGGACACGTCCACATTCGCCTCGCCGGGCCACTTCATACTGCGAACGGCGTCGTAGATCGCGCTGCCGCTATTCACCATATTCTGCAAGCCGGTGCTGCGCGTATCCCCCTGGGCAATTGTATTCGTGGCAATGAGGCCAATTGTGCCGTGCTGGCCGAGCAAGAAATCGGCCCTCCGGAAGAAATGCGCGCAGAGGTCGGCGTTGCCGTGGCTGCCCGGGTGGATCTGCTGTAGCCACGGCAAGTATGCGTCGCCGCCAGCGGCGCTGATGCCGTTCTTGCCAGCAAACGGCGGATTCCCCACAAACGCATCCATCCATGCGGCGCGGTTCACGCGATCCTTGTCCAGGGGATCGGGCCGCTCGCCGTAGAACACCTCGGGAAACTCGGTCATCCAATGGAATGGCGGGATGCCCTTGCGTGCCTCGCCGTCCCGGCGAAGCTCGTCGCAGAGATCGCGCAGTTCGGCGGGAACCGGGCCGCCGTCGCGCAGCCAGGGGCTGACGAGATCCAGACGGCGGTTGCGTTCGGCCAGCCTGGCTTTGTCGCTGTCAGCGGCGAAGAACGCGCCCACGATCAGATCCGCGATCACGCGCACGCGGTCGAGGGCGTCCTCGGCGTCCCACAACAGGCGCTCTTTCTCTTTGGTGACCGCGCTGCCGTGCTCGCGCGCCAGTTCCAGGATGCGCAGGCGCAGGGCCAGGGCCTCGTCAACGGCGGTCTCGATCTCCTTGCCCACCAGCTCAAGCTGGCTTTCGGGCTTCCAGTGGAAGGCGCGGATCTGGTCCAGCGACAGCCCGACCAGCGAATCGCCGTGGCGAAGGGCGTGGTCCACGAAGGTGAAGGGCTCTTCCTTGGCCAGGGTGACCAGCCACAGGGACAGCTTGGCCAGGCTGACCGCGAAGGGGTTCTTGTCCACGCCGTACAGGCAGCGCTGGGCGACCAAGCGCCGGGCCTGGGTGACCACGTCTTCTGTGGCCGAGGCAAGGGCTGGGAGGCGGCCCTCGCGCGTCCATGCGGCCACCACCTGGTCGGCGAGAAATCGGCAGGCGGCCACCAGGAACGCGCCCGAGCCCATGGCGGGATCGCAGATCTTCAGGTCAAGCAGGCGGTCGGACAG
>CAVWIP010000014.1:0-205265 GCA_963755125.1 uncultured delta proteobacterium | reverse complement strand
TGGGTTGACTTCCGGGTGAACAACACCCGCCACCGAGTTCGCAGTCCAGAAAACAGTCAAGCCGGCGCCAAGGCGTACGAGGCCGTGCTGCGCCACCGGCTCACAATCGGCGAACCAGCCAAACCGGCGTCGCCTGGGGCCACCACACGGACATTCGGGGACTTTGCAAAGGAGTGGTTCGAGACGTACGTGCGAACGAACAACAAACCATCAACGCAGGCTTTGCGCTGGAGCGCGCTGACCAGCCACCTTGTACCAGCCTTTGGCGATCTCCCGCTTGCTGAAATAGATGTAACGAAGGTCGAACACTACAAGATGGCCGAGCTCGCCGAAGGTCTATCCGCCGGCACTATCAATCTGTACGTCAGCATTCTGGCCAAATGCTTGCATGACGCCGTGGAATGGGGCGTGTTGACCGTCGCGCCCAAGACCAAGTTCCTGCGACAGCCACGCCATCGGTTCGATTTTCTCAGCCACGAAGAAGCCGACCGATTAGTGGCCGCGATACCAGCAGGACAGTGGCAAACCATGGCTACGCTGGCTCTCAACACTGGTCTGCGCATCGGAGAGATATGCGGTCTGGAATGGAACGACGTCGACACGAATGCACGACAACTGGTTGTGAGGCGTTCGGTTGTGCGGGGTATCGTGGGTTCGACCAAGAACAACCGTGAGCGCCAAATTCCCCTTTCGGCGGCAGCCGTCGGCGCGTTGGCTAAAATGCCTCGCGATTGTCAGTTCGTATTCCATCGTGAGGACGGCGGCTCGCTCCTCCACGCCACGGCGCGAAGCCAAATGATCAAGGCGTGCAAGCGCGCCGGTTTGCGAAAAATAGGCTGGCACGTTCTACGCCACACCTTCGCTTCGTGGTTGGTTTCCGATGGCGTGCCTCTCCCTGTCGTGCAAAGCCTACTCGGACACGCCAACATCGAGATGACCATGCGTTACTCGCATATGGCGCCATCCTCCTTCCGAAGTGCTATCGACGTGTTGGAACGCCGATGCAATCCGACGCCCATTGAATACTCATGGGCACCCGGCGGTCAACGCCCCCCGATTGCAACACCAACCGGAGTCAATTCTACCACCTCAGAAGCACCAGTTTCTTCGCTCGACTTGGGCAAAAACGATACATGCTGCCGAGCTTTACTCTCAGTATGAGAGGATTTTATATCATGAAAACAAGACTGTTTGTAAGAAACGGTCTGATCTGGCCAAATGTCGCTGAATGTGGCTGAAATCGTCAGATGCAGATGTCGGCTATGATCGACCGGTCTCGCCTACTTTCGGCCGCTCATGGGCAACAAATGGGCAACGTGCGCCTTGAAAACACCGTGAAGCGACCGACAGTCTGAAGATTCCGTCGCCGTCCCATCGACGACGCGACCGCTGAAACTTCTTGGGCATCACCGCGCAAATTGGGCAGTGGGCTGGGCAACCCGTGAGCTCGACGAGAATCCCCGAGAAACCAAGTGCAGAACTTCGCCGAGTCGGTGAACACGACGGTACAAGGAGCGTTCCACAACGGGATAGAAAGGGCGAACAATTGGATTCCACCAGTTGCCAGCCGTGGCCCCGAATCCTAGGCTTTGTCACCGTTATGGCAACCCATCGTCAACGCGCGCACACTGAACTCGGCGACGAGAGGAACACCGTCGACAATGCTGTCGGCGGTGTTCTTGCGTCCGGGCTACCGCGGGGCAGCAATGGAGGCAAGCAGCGTAGGGGCGTGATGATCGGCATCGGCAACCGGGCCGTTGTGATACGCTGCGGCCATAGGGTTCAAGACTCCCCATGTGCCGGCAGGCGTCCCTGAAGAATGCGGCGGCTCCCGGTCCGACCAGCATGAAGAGTCGCTCGGCGATTCTTCCCTGCCGAGAATCTGTGAAGCGGAGGATGTTGGGCGGCGTAGTCGCCATAGCGGGATTCGTGCGAACTGATCGTCCCGGATAGATTACACCTTCAGCGCGTCATGTGCCCAGACCCTGATACCGGAAGTAGTTCGACTCCTCTTTCGGTCGACCGTGCTTCAGCAGCGAACCTACTTCTCCAACGAAAAAACAGCGCAACGAGGCGCCGTCTTTTCGTCGTGGACCGCCTTTGTCAGTGATCCACTTCGGTGGACCATTCAAGACCTTGTCCGAACCGCGAATCACTTGGCGCAATGACGGCAGACATGGGCTATGCCAGTAACGTGTGGATACGCTTAGAAGCGATGGCCATTGGTTCCTGATAGCGAGACGCCGCCGTCATTCGTCGATAGCTCGAAACATGCAACACGGGGACTACCGGCACATTTTGATGTAAAAACAGTTGGCCGCAAACGCTGAGAAAAGCTTGGCGTTTTGTTGGCCTGTATCCTGGACAAGAGTCCTTGAACGCCTTGGGAATAGAACGCTGTAGAAAGTCAGTCAGGACTGGCGTCGATGCCAGAAATCCCGTTCGGCACCGATGGTAGAGGCACTGCTGCGACATCGAGATGATCACTCGCGGGTTCTTCGCTCGTTCCGCGAGGGTTTGCACAATTCTTTCGGACACCTTCGTCAGCAACGGCATCTGGAATCAAGACGACTGCCCCCTTCGGTGGTGCCGAAAGGAACTGGTTGCATATGTTCGTGGCGTACAATTCGTCCAGTTCGATGGGTCTCCCTGCGAGGGTTGAAACGTAATCCACCACGCGCTTTGCTAGAGCATACTTTGCCTTCTCTGAAGGCCGATGACTTGGCGATTGGGAGAAAAGATCGAGAAAGAAGCATGTCGAAGCCTCAGCTTTCCCGGTGCGGAGTCGAGGATCGTGACCATCACCCAAATCGTCGCGGTTCCCGGATTCCCGAACGGAGAGCACCCTGCCATATCAAGAGGGTATCATGGACCTATTGCATAAGCATCCGGCCTCGGCGAGAATCGCCGGGTCGGGAACCAGCAGCCCGGCAGGGAGTTCGCCATGAGGAAAGCATTCTTGATGGTCCTCGCACTGGCCGTTCCATTTTCGGCCGGTGCCCAGGCTGATGAGGAGTCAGCGCAATGGGTGATTCTGGACATCGGGCTCGTCCGGGTCGCCCCAACCCGGCCCGGCGGCAATCAGCCCTGGACCCGCGCCGCGGAGGGTCCGAAGCGTAATCCCTGCGGAGCCGTCGGCCTCGTTGCCGAAGCACTGACAGGCCCGTGGGGTGTCGGGGCAAAACTCCTCTGCGATGTGGCGGAGGCCAAAGGGGAAGGTGGATCTTTACGGCACTCCCCGACGGCCCCAGATATCTTCGTCCGGTTGCGTGCAGGCCCGAACGCTTCTTTTCAAAGCCACACGGTCAGGAACACGCTGTCACACAACTTCAACTTCTCAGTCGTTGTGCCGCTTGACGCCGTCCCCCGCCCTGGTGTGGAAATCACGGTTCTTGCCGACGACGGCAAAGATGATGAGGACACGCAGGAAACTATCGGTTCGCTCCACCTCAAAAGGCAACAGCTCGAACAGGCTGCCCGAAGTGGCGAGCTTGTGAAACTTAGCGAGGGCAGCGTCGAGACCCTTGAACTGACCACGCGCTTCGCTGAAAGCGTCGTCCCCGCAAAGACAACCCACATGCTTCGTGCGAGCCCAGAGCTAGCGCTAGTCCAAGGGGTTACGGTGTTGGCTGGACAGGTCGTGGAGGTGCATGCGGCGGGGCACTATGTGACACAGTCGTCGCCAGCCTATGCCCGGAGGATCTTTCCCAAGGAGCCGGTTGGAGCTGCGCTTGCTTTCGTGGGCCAGAAGTCCCTCGTCCAGCCAGTCGTCGTGGGCGACTGCGCCGCGCTTGTTTCAAAATATGGCGGACGAATTGCAGTCGGGATCAACGACAAGAAGCCCGACGCTAACTTTGGAAGCATGGACTTTGCCATCACGGTGCGAAATCCCACGCACGGGGAGTGGCAGGCTGGGAATCGCAGCCTCCCGTGCCCACCTCCCGCCAGGAAGAACGCAGAGGGAGCGCAGAGGTGGGCGACGGATGCACTTGCGAGGATCGACGTTTATTTTGCGGGCACGGGAGGTGCGAGCGTCGCCGGCGCCATTCAAAGCATCGCCCACCCGAGCGGTAAGAGCCCCGCGCTCGGAAAAGTGATCGCGCGTGTCGACGACGACAGAGTTGTCGTACAGATCCCGGTGTCTTGGACCGGCGGGCTAGTCGGCGGCCGTTACGAGACGGTGGTTGTTTGGGATTTCTGCGACAAGCGCCACTACGCAGCCGTCATCAAGGCCGATTCCGCGCCGACCGTGGTGGCGAAGAAGAACGCACAAGATCTGGATGCGTTCTTCCGAACAAATGTGTTCCCCGGGGTATGGAGCAGGTGAAGCCCCGGGCGCGCGTGCTGGATGGGATTCCCCGTCAGTCATTCACTCGCGCCACGTTGCGACAAAACAGCCAAGCGTTCCGAATCTTCCTTTCAGCTTCTTGAGGGCCCGATGCCTTGGCAAGGAACTCCCCCAGCAGCTCTTCGATGTTCACGTCCGCGTACCAGAGCTGCCGAACCGGATAGATTCAACTCTTCGTCAACAGCTCGGTTGCCACTTTCGCAGCAACGTCCGTTCCGAGCTTCACAAAGAAGTCCCGGACACTTTTCATGAAGCCCTCCTTCTTGTCCGGTGGCACGCCGGCCGAGGTCAGTGCTGAGTCCAGTTTCTGGAGCAGCACATCCATGGTGACTGTGATCTGGACATTCATGTCGCCGCCGCCGGTATGGACTGGGCCGACGACCTTACCGATGTTCGTGGTGTTGCTCGATGCCGTGGTCTTCATATGCATCACTCCCGAGAGCCGCATTTTTAGTCGTTCAGTCGCGGCCTTCGCCTGCTCGACGGTGGCCGCCCACCCACTCACCGTCAAGCTGCGATCTGACAAAGACACACCAGCGAACTCAAGGCCCTCTTCCTGCAGTACCCCGCGCGCCAGCTCCTCGTACGAAGGATTGATGTCTCCGAGACGCTTGACCTCTATCATGACACGTATTGGCATCCTGGCTCCCTCAAAGCATGTACTCCTCGGAGATCGTAGAGCACAGCTGTCGACGAGTCAACGCTGTCTCGTCGGCACGCCGTCCCGGCGATGCTCTATCGTCCAGCCGTGTGTCCGGCCAGCAAGCCGGTTGTTCGGGCGTCGCGATCAGTGTTACGCTACCAAACCGTGACTGCGGATCGGACCACATTTCGTGAGGACTTCCTCTTGACCGCGGTCGATCACGCTGAGGGGAACCGGTGCGGGCAGAACCACCACGTCGAGGCGGTCATCTCGCTCGGGGGCTTCGATGCAATCAATGCCCGCGATGCATTCGTCTACTGGTGCGCTTATCGTCGGGAGGGTGCATCCGATCCGGTGCTGGTCGCGTTGGACGGCGATGCGCAGAAAGGGATCTACTTCATCAACGACGAATCTCGTCGCATGGTGGACGAAATTCGACGGTCACGGCGTGTGGCAGTTGTTACGACTCATATTGGCCAGGTCGTCGGCCAGGTCCACACGGGTAGCGGAGACCTGAAGACAGAGGTCACGTCGAGTGCTGGCTTGGCAAACCCGCCTGAGGGATCAACGGACATAGTCCAGCGCACGCCAGCCCCCCAAGAGCGCAGAACCACCCCGACCGCCAGTCGAGTACACATCTCTCAAGGGCGATTAACTTGCTGCATATGGCTTGGCGACCAGTCATCGCTCGCTACAGGCGGCTTCACTGGCAACCTCTATATGACCGACGCTAGTGGGATCCTCCTCCACCAACTACACCTAGGTAACTCCATTATTCGCTGTGTCACCCAAGCCGATGATAGCAAAGCCGACCTCATTGTCGGCGATGATCTCGGACGGCTTACCTGGGTTGATCTCATCAATGGGGCAACATGCGAGTTGGCACGAGCGAAGAGTTCGGTATTCTCCCTTTCAAGATGGCCGGGCCGGGGGATACTCTATACTGCCGAACGAAGCGGAGCCATCATCGAGTGGAAGCTTGCTGAGGGAACCCCGTCCGCACTGTGTCTTAGGGTGGTCCACCGTCACGCTGGCCCGGCCTTCGCGGTCTGCTTCGATGTGCACACTCGCACCTGCTGGTCCGTGGGAGCTGATGGCAAGCTTCTTGGGTCATCCCTTGACTCTGCCCCCAACTTCTCGCGAGTGTATTCCCACTCGACCCTATTCACGCTTGCAATGCAGGGTGGCACCCTAGCGGTGGGCGATAGCGCCGGTCGACTACTCGTGCGGGGTCAAGGATCACCCGAGCCCATCTTGTTTGAAGGCCATTCAGACGCCGTTCGCAAGGTTGCTCTCAGCCTTTCTGGCTGCTGGCTCGGCTCAGCTGGGAAAGACGGCACCGTGCGGCTTTGGCATCTTCCGTCGGGAAGGAGTTACGTAGTAGCTGAGAGTCGCGACTATCTATATGATATCGTCTTCTCGCCTCGCGGCGACTCCCTACTTGCCTGCGACGGAAGTGGAGACCTACTCTTCCTTCCGTTCGGGCGCTCCGTCGATGACATCTCACCGTCGGCCATGGACGCGTGGTGCACGCTTGCGAGTCTCCGCGCATAGGAAGAGCGTAACCCAGGCAGCGACCCGTCGGCGCTGGTGGTTGGGGGTTTTGATGAGTCTAGGAATCCTAGTTAACTACATTGACCGCGTGAACATCTCACACGCACTAGTCCCCATTTCGGCGGAGCTCCATCTCAGCCCAGTCGAGCGAGGAGTTCTTTTCTCCGCTTTTTCATGGGGCTATGTGGCACTTATGGGCATAGGCGGGCTTCTTATTGATCGCTACGGTGCGATCAGAATGTCAGCCACCGCCGCTTGCGCCTGGTCTCTCTCCACACTCCTTTCGGGACTAGCATGGAACTTCTCATCCATCCTTGTGTCGCGTTTCGCCGTCGGAATCGGCGAAGCCCCTATCTTCCCGGCGAACGCCCGGCTTGTTCGTGAGGAGTTTCCGTTGGACGAACGAGGTCGCGCAACCGCCCTCTTCGATGTTGGCTCCTACATAGGGACGGCTTTGAGCGCGCCGATCGTCGTCTTTCTCATAGTTTCATTTGGATGGCGCACATCCTTTTTCGCTTGTGCCCTTCTTGGTCTCATTTGGGTCGCGCTCTGGCTCCGCTTGGCGCCGGGCCTGTCCGGCAGCAATCCGACGTCGGCACCCGCGCCAAGACGGCCGGTCCTTAACGGAATTGGATGTCTGCTTCGTAACCGGAAGGTGCTCGGAGCCAGCTGCGGCTTCTTCGCATATAACTACGCCAAGAGCTTCTTCCTGACTTGGTTTCCAGCATATCTTGTATCGGAGAAAGGATTCTCGTTTCTACGAGTCGGGATAGTGGGAATGATACCAGCGATGTGTGCTGTTCTTGGGGGACTTTCAGCCGGATGGTGGACCGACCGACTGATTCGAAATGGCATCTCCGTCACTGTGGCGCGAAAACTTCCTCTCTGCCTTGGCATGCTTCTCGCGGCATCCGTCGTCCTTGCTGACCACGTCACCTCGCAATGGGCTGTGTTAGGCGTGCTTTCCTTTGCATTCGCGTCGACAATTGGGGCATCGTCGGGTATATGGGCCATCCCAGGAGATATCGCACCATCGTCTGACTATGTAGGAACCATAGGTGGCATTCAAAACACGGTCGCAAATATGGCAGGAATCGTGGCTCCTGTAATCACGGGTTGGCTTGTGGCCAAAACCGGATCATTTGGTCCGGCTCTGGCTCTCTCGGGGGCGATCAGCGTCAGCGGCGCCGTATGCTACTGGTTTGTAGTTGGGGAATTGCGGCCCCTCTGGACCGTGGAGGAGGGTACATGACAGAGGCAGGTTCGGGCGACGCCATGATAGTGGTGATGGACTACGGGGGAGTATTGGGAGATGACCACCAAGAGCCAGCCGAGCGTGAGTTGGCTTCAGCAATTGGTGTCAGTCGCGAGACCTGTTGTGCGCTAACAAGCGAGAATTCAGCGCAAGGGGCTGCTTTTCGAGAGGATCGGGTCTCTGAAGGCCAGTTTTGGGACTGGGTCTTCGACCTTGCAGGAGGGGACGTGCAAAAACGGCCACCAAATGAAGTCTTGACGCGGATGTGGTCTGAAACATACGCTGTAAATGAGGGCGTCCTGGAAATTCTGCGCGCCGTGCGAGGGAGATGCCCGGTGGGAGTACTAACCAACATCGACAGAGGGCGCAGTGCGTACTTGGTCGAAAAGGTTGGCCTTTTGAGTGAGGTTGACATCTATATGCCGTCATATCGCTACGGTGCAGTCAAGCCGAAGGCAGAGTTGTGGGAGGCGGCGAATGCAGATATTAGACGCAGATTTGGTAAGAGCGCCAGAGTGCTGTACATCGATGACCGAGGCAAGCATGTTGGCGCCTGCGCCATGATCGGGTGGGAGGGCCTCTTGTACGTGGGGGTTGAGGCATTGGTGCGCGAGCTAATTGGACGTGGGCTTATGGGTCGCGATGGAGAATTTGCGAACGATTGAGCGTAATATGAATATCCTATACCTAGACGATTACATGTTCGATGAGGAGGCCCTGCTGAGGGAGTCCGGCGTCAAATGCGCTAGGAAACCCTTGGCCGAAGTGTTTCGGTCGACGGCGTCTGATGAGCTGGCTGGGGAGGCACAGTATGAGGTTCGGGGCCGGCGGCTGTCGGTTGAGGAATATGGGCGGCTGTTCGAGAGATGCAGGGCATCTGGCGTTGCGCTTGCGACGTCACCCCGTGCCTACGAGATCGGGGCCAGCTTCGTGAAGCAGTATCCAATTCTTGGAGCTTTCTCGCCCAGGGCAATGGTCGCGAGCGCGAGTTTGTCGGATGCTGAGTTGGTGGGTGCTCTCGTCAAGGAGGGACTTGCGCCACCCGTCTTCGTCCGCAGTGAAATCGAGAGCGCGGCGAAGTATGTGGGTGCGGATGGATGCATTGCGAGGGAGGCAACGGATAAGGCTATTGGGGTCGTCGTTCGCAACCTTCGGACGCATGTTCAGGGGTTTCATTCGGTAATCTTTAAGGAGATGGTTGATATTACGACTGATCCCGGCTGTGGGGCGCGACTTGAGTATCGGGCGATCAGTGTTCGAGGCCACTTCCTCCTATTCGACTTTGATGAGTCGATACGGCGCGGACTTCCAGACCCCGATTGTCTCGGTCTGAGGTCCTTTGCGGAAAGGGCGTTTGCAGCATTGACGAGTGGCGGGGCTGACGGAGGGTTATTTGTTGACATTGCCGTTACGGGAAGAGGACCGATCATCGTGGAATGCAAGAATCTGCTGAACGGAACGATCAGGGCAGTGAGGCGATTTGGTGATGCAGTTGTGCGGTTGGAGGCTTCTTGAAGATGAATGCTCACTACTTGGCTATGTCCTCGACAGGGAACTGGCGATGACCTTCGAAGGCGGTGAGGATCTGGATGCCCTGCGCGCAGATCCGGTAGACGATGCGGTAGCGTCCCTCGATGATCTCGCACAGGCCGGTTCCGGGAAGCTCGGGCACCGTTCTGCCCATCTCGGGAAACTTCGACAGCCCCTCGCGGCGCTCGACGATTCGCCGGACCAGGCGCTCCGCCGCAGCGGGATTGGAATGGGTGATGAAGTCCTGGATCTCGATGAGACGCGCGAACGCCTGTTCTGTATAGTTTTGACGTCAGCGTGTGCGTGTCGTCCTGTCTTCGAGATACCGCCGCAGGTCTCCCTCGCCCACCCTGATCGCGTTGCACACGCGGACGTGCGGCAGTTGGCCGGTCTCGCACAGGCGGTAGACCGTGATCGTGCTCACCCTCAGTAGGTTCGCCACTTCGCGAGCGCTGAGATACGGGCCGATGGTCGTGGACGCGCCGGACCCTACCCCCTCGGCTTGCACCACTAATGCACCAAACGGTTGGCTATTTGGTGCAATTCCTGGCGAACCGCGGCTAAAGTCGCCCTCCGTAACCGGTTGAATTTGCGAACGTTTGCTATCGTCGGCTACGCCCGGCGATGTCTTTTCGCGAGTTCCCAAGCCGAGGGTCGCGGGTCCGAGCCCCGTCTCGCGCTCAAAAATCGAGTGGCGCCACGCCGGTCTGCGACGGTTGCTACCGCAGCCGCTCCGGGATGAGTTCGTAGGCGATTGCGGACGACGCCGTCATGAACAGGCCCGCCAGAAAAACCAGCGGGCCGCCCGGAAAGATCGGATCGAGAAAGGGTGCGCTCGCGAAACCGGCGGACAGGGCCAGGCCGACACCGGCGAGCGCGAGACCGAGAACCAGACATGCCGCAGTGACGAGCGAACGAAGTCGACGGCCAGTGGCCGCCGGGGCGGCTGGCTCGAATCTCATCGTCTGTGCCGCGCAGGTCTTGGACAGAAGCAGGAAGGCGAGCACAGCCGCGGCTGTCACCCCCGTCAGCACGGCCCATTCGATCCACGTCGGGTGGTAGGCGCCGGCTGGCCAGGGCAGACCCAGACCATGCGTTTGCCACGCGACCAGGAGCAGGAAGCGCTGGAAAGACACAGCCGCACAGAGCAGCGCCGCAATGGTCGCAGTCCAGACCGGCGAGATCGTCTTCCGCCACGACATGGCCAGAGCAATCGCTCCGGCCAAGAAGAGAAGGACCAGTTCCGTCCAGAACAGCCCGCTCCACGGCCCTTGCAGCAAGGCGTGCGCGTAGCGCTGCACGGACGGGTACGGCGTGCGCAGCGCCAGGATCTCGGCTGACACCACCAGAAGGACAGTGAGTCCAGTCAGCACGGCCACCATGCGCGCCATGAAAACGCTGGCCCGCGCGTGCGCAGCCAGTGCCAGCAGGCTGCAGCCGGCCGCGCCCCCTGACACGACGAAGGTGACGACTTCGAAATGACCTTGCCACGCCGGACGTCCGGCCCTCACGCCAAACACTGCGCCCAGAATCACAAGGCCACCTAGCAGTACAGGAAGAACGGCAAGCGACAGCCAGAAGTCGACGCGCTCGCGGCGGCGCTCGGCCGACGCTGTGCCTGGCCAGCCACAGGCCAGAGTGCGCCAGAGCCATGGCCATCTGCCAGCCGCCTGCGCGCGCGCTGCCCATCCCGGCCGGCTGGCCAGCGCCAGATGAATTGCACCTGCAAAAAGCGATGCGCCTGCCACCAGGGTGAACGTGCCGAAGAACGGCGAGCGCGGACGCCCGACCAGCGGCAGATTCACCATCGCAGGCATCGGGCGGCCGAGATCCGCCAGCACGCAGCCCAGCGAGGCCAGAAGACCCGCGATCCCGAGGGGCAGCGCGATCCAAGCCACAGGTTCCATCTCGCGCAATCGCAGCACGCGAATCACGCACGCCACGACGAGACTGGCCAGGGCCGCGCTGGCGAAGAACCCGTCGCCGGCCACATACAGGCCCCACACCGCGCCGCCTGCGCCGATGGTGTTCAGGTCGGTGACGGCGTCGCCCTGGATGCACTGCTGGGCGAGGGCGTAGCTACCGACGGCGACCAGCGCCAGGAGAAACACGATGACTGCGCGCGCGCGTTTCACTTCGTCTCCCGCAAGTAGATGACCTTGGGCCGCGTGCCCGCCTCGGGGAGCAAGCGCGTGGCGCGCGGGCTCGCCGCCAAACGCGCAACTTCCGACTCCGGATCGGCAAGATCGCCGAAGGTGATGGCCCGTGTCGGACAGGACTGGGCACAGGCCGGCAGCCAGCGCAGGGCCTCATCGTTCAGCGCCTCCTCGTCGACGCGAGCCCGCTCGACCGCAGCGCGAATGCGGTGGTGGCACAGGGTGCACTTCTCCACCACGCCGCGTGGCCGCGGAACCACGTCGGGATTCAGGCTGCTCGGATCATCGCCCGGCCAACGCGGCTCGCTCCAGTTGAAATAGCGGCGCGCGTACGGGCAAGCCACCATGCAGTAGCGGCAGCCGATACAACGTTCCCAGATCTGCGCGGTGATGCCCTCGGGACTCTGATAGGTCGCGCCCACTGGGCAGACCTTCACGCAGGGCGGGTCCTCGCAGTGCATGCAGGGAATGGGCGTGGCTGCAGAATTTCCCGGCGCAGGCGGCAGAAAGTCCATCCAATGGATCGGGCGCATCCGCGCCGCGGCTTCCGGACCGAGGGGAGGCACGTTGTTCTCTTGCTGACAAGCTACCACGCACCCGGCGCAGCGGGAGCAACGGTCGAGATCAATCACCAGGCCCCATTTGCGACGAGGTCCGCGCGGCGCCGGCTCCGGGCTCCTCGCCGCCGCTCGCGAACAGCCCACGATGGCGCCCGCAGCCGAGGCCGCCAGTCCGGCGAGAAGCGTGCGTCGCGAGTCGCTCGCTTCGTCGTCGCGCTTCATGACAGCTTCCTCACACGCACGCGCGTGCCCTGCCAGGCAAGCACGCCCGACCACGGATCTTCGTTGGGCACGACAAGATCGACCACCCCACCCTTGCCGAGAGCCATGGCCACCACGCCCGATTGGACACCGTCGCTCAAACGAGCGATGGCCTCGCACGAGCCAACCGACGATTTCACCAGAACCCGGTCGCCCTCGACCAAGCCAGACCGCGCAGCATCGACGGGATTGAGTTCCGCGCGAACTGGCCAGGGATCGCCAGTGACCAGCGGCAGTTCACTCAGCCAGGGCAAAGACCGTCCGCCATTCTCGACGAACGGCACGGGTCGGTAGGGAACCAGGTGAAAAGGGAACTGCAGCGGATCGCCTGAGAACCTGGGCGGCTCCCAGAGTGGAAGTCCGTTTCCCGGCCACAGCCGAGCGGCGTTTTCATTCCCAGCCAAACGCAACGCTGCGTGGGAGAAAATCTGGAACAGTGCCGAAGGTGACAGAAATGCCTCGCCGCTGATCTCGCCTAGACCCGGTTTGCAAGACTCACCATCTGCACACACCCGTCTCCCGGCGCCTTTCTCCTTGATGGCATCCATCGACGCCGGCGGCAGCGATTTCGTCACAACGTCTTGATAACTCTTCCAGCGCAGCGAGCTGCCGACTGATCCACCCAGTCCGGCGGCAAGCGCGAGTACGAAATCGCCCGACTGCCGCGTGTCGTGCAAAGCAGCGACGACCGGCTGGCGGAAGCTGAGCACGGGCCGATCGGTTGCCGGTTCTGGCCGCACCATGTCCCAGGCTTCGAGAAACAAGGACTCGGGCAGCACCAGGTCGGCCAGCCACGCGGTCTCGTCGAGCCAAGCAGAGAAACTGACAAGCAAGGGCACGCGCTGAAGCGCCGCGGTCCAGGCACGCCGTGCCGGCAGCGCGGCCAAGGGGTCCGCGCCGCGCAGAAACAGCGCTTCGACTGGATAGGGCTTGGCCTGGGTGATGGCTGCGGGGATGGCTTGCACGCGGCTGCACCCGAATGGACAAGCGGCCGTGCCCACGCCGTCGATACGCGGGGCTGCGCTGACTGCGGCCGCAAGCCTATCGACCGCGGGCTCTTCCCAATCCGCCAGCATCCCGGGCCAGCGCAGCCGAACCCCGACATCCCCCAACAGTATGTTGAGCGCGCAGATGGCAATCGACGTGGACAAACCGTTGCCAGCCGCAACCGCGCCGCCGTCGCCGGCAACCAGGGCCGGCCGCTGCTCGGCAAGCGCATGGGCCAGTCGTTCGACGGTCGCCGCGGAAATGCCGGTCACGTCCTTGGTCTCGTCCGGCGCATAGGCTGCCTGAAGCAAGGCCTCGAATCCCGGCTGCTCGACCCCTGCCTGATCCCGCCAGGCCGCAAACCCGAAGACGTGGGCGCGAAGCCATTGTCTGTCGATCGGGCCATCGTGGAGCAGGACATGGGCCAGCGACAGCGCCAGCGCCCCGTAGCCCCCGGGCGCAATCGGGATCCAATCGTCGACCCGGCAGTCAGGCCGGCGCGGCGAAACGCAGATTACCGGCAAGCGCCCAGCGTGACGATCTTCCGCCCGTGCACGGGTCGTGCGCATGAAACGCATGGCCTGGCTGGACGATTCGAGCAACTCTGCGCCCATGGCCAGCACCAGAGCGGCCCGGTCCAGATCATACACGGGCTGACCGTAGCGGCCCAACACGTGAAGGGTGGCCAACTCGGCGCTGGCGGCGCGAGCCGATTCCAGTCCGATGTGGTTGGGGCTGCCATACGCCGACAAAAAACGCGCCCACAGGTCATGGGTGAAAGTGCCCGTCTCGCCGTCGATCAGCACCAGGCGCTCGGGGTGACCGGCCGCGCGCAACCTGGCCAGCCTCGCCGTGACTTCGGCAATGGCCTCGTCCCAGGAGATCGGCTTCCACTTGCCCTGGCCGCGCGCCCCGGCCCGCCGCAACGGTGAGCGCACCCGCTCAGGGTGATAGAGCAGTTGCAGCGCCGCCTGGCCGCGGCTGCACAACCCGCCGAGGTTGACCGGGTGCTCTGGGTTGCCTTCGATCTTGACCGCCCTGCCGTCCACCACGCGCACCTTGATCCCGCAGCCCGCGTCGCACAGGGCGCAGGTGGAAAGCACCCAGCGCTCTTCGCCGACGCGCCAGCCGGCGGTGCGTGGCACCGGCGGCTTGTCGATGCGATAGGGATCTCTGGCCTGGCGACAGCCCAAGGCCGCGGCGCCCGCCAGCGCGGCGCCACTGAGTATCTCACGTCGGCTGAATCGACTCATGCATCACTTGTGGCAAGCGAGGCAGTCCAGGCTGGCGTGCTTGTCGCGGTGGCAGGCGACGCACGCACGCATGTCCAGGTGCACGTCGGCCTCGCTCGGCGCTTGATCGACCGCGCTCATGTCACGGTGGCACTCCTCGCACTTCATGCTGGTCAGGCTCACATGCGCCGCGTGCGAAAAGTACACATGCCCGGCAAGGCGGTTCAGCCGCACCCAGGTGAGTTCTTGCCCGCGCGCCGCAAACGCCCGCACCTCGGGCTCGCCCGGCTGCTGACCCTGCGGCTTCTTGTGGCAGTCCATGCAGTCGGCCAGGGTGGGAAACGAAGCCATGGCCTCGCCCTCCACGCCCTGGTGGCAGGCCCGGCACTTCATGTCCTTGGCGATATGGCGCTTGTGACTCATGGGCAGCGGCTGTTGCGCGATTGCGGCGGGCGCACGGCGCGCGGCGACCGCGCCGGCGAAGAGAGCAACGACGGCGAGGAGCAGAACGGTCCCTATGCTTCGGCGGGCGTATGACACGGCAACGTTTGTGACGGCAGGTACTCTACAACTTCGGCCGCGGTCTTGCGGGCGCGGCCTTCTTTGAACAACTCTTCAGGACACCGAATAATTGACATTGACAGTCGAATGACCATTCGGCACACTGAATCTATGTTTTCTTCAGGAAGCAAGGGTTCAACATGAAAGCGCCCCAAAGACGTGAACGAGAGATCGCGCGAACCCGCGAGGACATCGTGGAGGCCGCCAGTCGGGCCTTCGTAGAAATCGGCGTGCACGACGCCACCATGCAGGACATCGCGCACGAGGCTGGCTACACGGCGGCGTCGCTTTACACCTACTTTCGCAGCAAGCAGGAAATCGTCGAGGCCGTGATGGACCTGCTGACCGCCGAGTTTCTCCAGGTGTTCGAACAACCTCTGCCCAGCAACCTGGCCTTCTACCAGCGCTTCGAGATCATGACGGTGCGACACCTGGAGTTGATCGAAAAACGGCGCGCGCTGTTTCTCAGCTTCCACACTGCGGAGGCTGCCAGCGGCCATTGCCCGGACGGCAGCCACGGTCAAACCTTTCATGATAACTTTGAACGTCGCATTTTCGGCCTGGCTGACTGGCTGAAGAAGAACGCCAAGCCTGAAGAGATTGGCGGCTACGATCCGGAGGTGGTGGCGCGCCTACTGGTCGGGATGGTGTTCGGCCTCTTGCACGGCTGGGTGGCCAAGGCGCAGGGCAGCCTGGCCGACCGCGCGCCGCTGCTGCGCGACTTCTTTTTCCATGGCGTGTCTGGAAATCCCAAAGCTGGAGCGAAAAAGAGATGAGTGCCACCTTCACCAAGATCGAGCTTGCGACGCTGGCGATTTCGCTGCTGGCTGCCCGGATCGTAGCGGCTGAACCAATGACCCTGGCCAAGTGCATCGACGTGGCTCTGCAGGGCAATCCCGACATCACCAGCGCCAACCTGGAAGTGGAAGCCACCACCGCCCAGAGCAAGAGCGCGCGCGGCGCATTCGGGCCGCGACTGCACCTGGACGCGGGCATCCAGCGCTGGGACAGCCCGCTGACCGCAAGCTTCGCGGGGTTGATGATTCCGTTCGTCAACGATGCTCTGACTCAGAACAAGCTGCAGCCGCTGGCCAGCGACCCGAATCAACTCGTGAAAGACCACCCCGACCTCGCCCCCTACGTCCAGCCCATTCAACTCCGCGCGCAGACCACCTGGTCCACGTCGATCACACTCGCCCAGCCGATTGCCTCGCTGTGGACGATCAATGAAGGCTATGCCCTGCGCAAGATGGGCGTGGACCTGGCCGGGCTGCAGCGCAAGGCCGCCCGCCGCGACGTCGCCTTCCAGGTGACCGAGGCCTACTACCGGGTGCTGCAGGCCATGCGCCTGGCCGATGTGGCGCAGAAATCCGTCGAGAACATCGACGCCCAGGTCAAGCGCGCACAATCCTTCTACCGGGCGGGAACCGTGGGCCGCAACGATGTGTTGCGCGCCGAACTAGGTCTGGCCGCGGCCCAGCAGCGCCTGATCCAGGCTAACGGTGCCGTGGTGCTGGCGCGCGGCCGCCTGGCGACCTTGATGGGCCTGCCACCCGACGCTGCCATCGAACCAGCGGATTCCATCGCCGACGTGACCGTCGCGCCTGTCATTCCAGCTGCGCAGGCCGAGGATCGCGCGGTGGCCGAGCGACTGGAGATCAAGGAGATCGCAGCACAGACCGCTCAGGCCCGCGCGGCCGAGAGCCTGGCCAAGTCGAAGATGCTGCCCCAGGTGAACGCCGTGGCCAACTACACCCACTCGTCACCGGCGACGATGTTTGCCCCGAAGCAGGACATCTGGTTCATCGGCGCCACCGCGTCCTGGGACATCTGGGAAGGCGGCGGCACCTACTACGGCATCGACGAAGCCAAGGCGCGCCTGGCCCAGGCCCTGTCCGCCCGGCGCAAGGCCGAGGACATGATTCGCTTGGAAACCCGCAGCGCGCACGTCAACACGACCACCGCGGCCCAGGCCCTGGACGTGGCCAGACACGCCGTCGAGCAGGCCGAGGAAAACTTCCGCATCGAACAGAAACGCTACGAAAGCACGGACAACACGTCGTTCGACGTGCTCGACGCGGAAAACCAGCTCACCACCGCCCGCGGCCAGCTTCAGGCCGCTACCTATGACTACCTCATCGCCCAGTCCAACCTGGCCCGCGCCATGGGCCAGGAAATCCCAGGCCGCCCACTATGAGTTGCAAAGCTTCCGGCCACGCACAGTCAACCACGCCACCGAGGTCCATCATGACGGCTCGCCCAGTTTTCGTCCCGCTCTTCCTCCTCGCCATCGTATCCTGCGAACGTGGCTCGGAGGTTGCTCGTCTGCCGCAGACCAAGGCGGCACCGGCTGCAACCCCGGCGCCCGTCCCGACGCCGCCCGCTCCTGCGCCGGCGCCAGCCGCTGATCCATCGGCGGCATCGGCCGGAAGCGCCAGCCCGTTCCTGTCGGGCACGACCGAGGCCCACCGCAAGAGCACGCTGACGCCCAAGGTGTCGAGCGCGGTCACGCGCGTACACGTGCGCGAGGGCGACATCGTCAAGCAGAACCAACCCCTGGTGACGCTCGACACGCGCGACTTTCTCCTGCGCCTGCAGCAGGCCGAGGCCGCGCGCGACGGTGCCAAGGTCCAGCTCGACTCCGCCAAGCTGGACTGGGATCGGGTCAGGGCTTTGCTGGCGGAAAAGGCCGTTCCCCAGAGCCAGTTCGACCTGGTGGACGCGCGCTACAAGGGCGCCAAGGCCGGCCTGGCTGCGGCCGAAATCGCGGTGGCCATGGGCCAAAAGGCCCTGCACGACTCGGTGGTGCGCGCACCCTTTGACGGGCTCATCGTCAAGCGCTTCGTCAACGAGGGCGAATATGCCTCGGTCATGCCGGCCACTCCCCTGGTCAGCATCGAGGAGATCGATCCGGTGGACCTGCGCATCCAGGTGCCATCGACCGACATGGCCCAGGTGGTGGTGGGCACCCCCGTGCACGTGCGCCTGCCGGCCACCGGCCAGGAACTGCACCTGCGCCTGACCCGCGTGGTTTCCGCGTCCGATCCGCACACCCGCACCTTCTCCGCCATCGTGGAGATCCCCAACCCCGACCACAACCTGCGCTCCGGCCTGTACGCCGAGGTCACATTGCGGCCAGGCGGCGCCCCCGCTTTCACGACAACTGACACTGGCAAGATCAAGGTCAAGAAGCACGTGCGGCTGCCAGGGGACTAGCCATGAAGCTCGCTGATGTCTCGATTCGCCGTCCGGTCTTCGCGACCGTGATGGTGGGCGTGCTGGCGGTGTTCGGGGTCTGGGCCTACCCGAAGATCCCCATCGACATGTTCCCCGAGATCGAGTTTCCCGTCGTCACGGTCACCGCGGTGTACCCCGGCGCCGATCCCGAGACCATCGAGTCGCGAGTGGTGGACAAGCTGGAGGAAGCCATCAGCACGGTCAATGGCATCAAGGTCATGCGCTCCACGTCGATGGAAAACGTGGGCCTGGTGTTCATCCAGTTCGAACTGGAACGCAAGGCGGACCAGGCGGTGCAGGACGTGCGCGACAAGGTTTCCAGCGCGCTCAAGGACTTGCCCAAGGATCTGGAACCACCCATCGTCGAGCGTCTGGACATCAACGCGGCTCCTATCATGGCGGTGGCCATGGCCGGCCCCATGGAGAAACGCGACCTCACCGCCCTGGCCAAGGACGAGGTCAAGCAGCGGCTGGAGGCGCTCAACGGCGTAGGTGGCGTGGACATCATCGGCGGACAAGAACGCGAATTCCACGTGTGGATCGATCCGCAACGCCTTGAATCCTACGGCCTCGCAGTGGGTGACGTGGTGCAAGCCCTGGCCGCGCAAAATGTGGAGATTCCCGGCGGCCGGCTGGACGTGGGGACAAGCGAGCTGTCCATCAAGACCCGCGGCCAGGTGTATTCGGCCCGCGAACTGGGAAACATCATCATCACCGCCGCGGCGGGCGCGCCCGTGCGCATCGCCGACGTGGCGCGGGTGGAAGACGGCGCTCAGGAACACCGCTCCTACTCCACCCTCAACGGCAAGTCCTCGGTCACGCTGCTGGTGCGCAAGCAGTCGGGGTCGAACACGGTGGACGTCTCGCACAAGGTACGGCAGGCGCTGGACAAGCTGCGCGCCCGCCTGCCCACGGACGTCACGGTCAGCGTCCCCAATGACAGCGCGGTCTTCACCGAGAACATGATCGACGACGTGAAGTTCGATCTGGTCTACGGCGCGCTGCTGGCCATCCTCATCATCATGTTCTTCCTGCACGACTGGCGCGCCACTTTGATCAGCGCGCTGGCCCTGCCGGTCTCGGTCATCACCACCTTCGCCTTCATCCAGGCCATGGGCTTCACCCTGAACCTCATGACCATGCTCGCGCTCTCGCTCTCCATCGGCATCTTGATCGACGACGCCATCGTGGTCATCGAGAACATCCACCGCCACCTGGAGATGGGCAAACCGCCCATGCGCGCCGCCGCCGAGGCCACTGGCGAGATCGGCCTGGCGGTCATGGCCACCACCGCATCGATCTTGGCCGTGTTCGTGCCGGTGGCCACCATGAAGGGCATCATCGGCCGCTTCTTCGTGCAGTTCGGCCTGACCGTGGCGTTCGCCGTGTCGGTGTCGCTGTTCGTTGCCTTCACTCTGACGCCCATGATGTCGTCGCGATTCTTGCGCACGCACACCGGCAAGGGGCCGGTGGGCCGCGCCATCGAACGCTTCCTGGCGGGCATCGAAGGCGCATACCGAAAGATATTAGGCGCCGCGCTCAGGCAGCGCGCGCTCACCGTCCTGGTCGCCGTCGTCGTGTTCGCCGGCAGCGGCTTGCTGGTGCTGGTGGTGCCCAAGGAATTCATGCCCACCGAGGATCGCAGCATGTTCCTGGTCAAGATCGAGCTGCCCACTGGCTCGGCCCTGGCGGTGAACGAGTCCTTCAGCGAGTCCATCGCGACCAAGATCCGATCCATCCAGGGCGTCAAGGACACCCTGGTCACCATCGGCGGCACCTCGCAGTCGGAAATCAACCGATCGGAAATCCAGGTCAACCTGGTGCCCAAGAAGAAACGCGCCTTCACCCAATTACAAGTCATGGATTACGTGCGCAAGCAGTTCCCCACCTGGACCCCGCGCCAAGACGTGGCCTTTGCCGTCGAGCCCGTGCAGATGGTGGGAGGCGGCAGTTCGGCATTCCGCAGCGCCACCCTGCAGTTCAACGTGCGCGGCCGCGACTACGCCGAGATCAGCAAGTCCACCGATGCGTTGGTGGCGTGGATGAAGACACAGCCGGGGTTTGTCGACGTGGACGTCTCCTTCCGCGGGGGCAAGCCCGAGGTGGCCATCAACATCGACCGCGACCGCGCCGCGGACCTGGGCGTGCCCATCGCCGCCATTGCCAGCACGGTGCGCAGCCTGATGGCCAATGACAAGGTCACCGAGATCACCGCCGACGGCCAGCGCTGGGACGTGCGCCTGAAGCTGGACGAAGTCTTCCGCCAGAAGGCGGCCGATCTGCTCGCTTTCAAGATCCGCTCGACCACCGGCCAACTGGTCAGCATGTCGAACCTGGTGTCGATCGCCGACGGCACCGGCCCGGCCAAGATCGACCGGCAGAACCGCCAGCGCCAGATCACGGTGTACGCCAACCTCAATGGCAAGCCCCTGGGCGCGGCTGTTGCCGAAACTGAGACCGCCGCGAAAACCAAAGTGCCGGCGGCCATGGTCACCGACTGGGCCGGAATGGGCGACATCATGCGCGAGTCATTCGGGTACCTGTTGGGCGCGCTCTTTCTGGCCATCGTCATCGTGTACTTGGTGCTGGCCGCGCAGTTCGAGAGTTTCCTGCACCCGTTCACCATCATGCTCTCACTGCCGCTGTCCATGGTGGGCGCACTGGGGGCCATCGCCCTCGCACATCAGCCCATCAACATCATGACCATGATCGGCATCATCTTGCTCATGGGCCTGGTGACCAAGAACGCAATCTTGTTGGTCGACTACACCAATACCCTGCGCCGCCAGGGCAAGAACCGGCGCGAGGCGCTGCTGGCGGCAGGCCCGGTGCGGTTGCGGCCCATCCTGATGACCACCGGGGCGATGATCTTCGGCATGATGCCGGTAGCGATCGGCCTTTCCGAGGGCGGCGAGATGCGCGCCCCCATGGCCATTGCGGTCATCGGCGGCCTCATCACCTCCACCATGCTCACCCTGGTGGTGATACCGGTCGCCTACGACATCATCGACGCCGTGGCGGAACGCCTGCTGGGCCATGCCACGGTCATGCCCGAGGGCGAGGAAACGCCGTTGCAGGCGAAATCCAAGGGCCACGCGACGGCGGCTTCGTAACCGGCGGCCAGGCAGCGAGAGAGACAAGCCCGCGTTCCTCAATGCCCGGCCGCAGCGATCTCCTGCGACTCAAAGCCTCTTCGTCACAAGGTAGCCGTCGAGCGCAAGGTGCGTCAGCCCCGAGTTTTCGAGCGTGAACAGACAATCGGCCGGGGCACAGACGATCGGCCTGCCGTGCAGGTTGAATGATGTATTGAGAAGTCCGCCAACCCCGGTGCGTTCCTTGAAGTGCCGAATCAGTTCGTGATATCTGGGGTTCTTCTCTCTGGACACCATCTGAATGCGCATGGTCTCGTCATAGGGGTGGATCGCGGCGATGAACTGCGCCTTGCCTTCGTCGGTGGTGTCAAAGGTGATCGCCATGTACGGCGCCAGCATTCTTCTGGGGTTCTTGATGTAGCGATCCGCGTCCTCCTCCAGGACTGACGGCGTGAATGGCATCCAGAAATCTCGGTCCTTTATCATCTCGTTCAGTTTTCGGACGTTCCCGGGGTGTTTGGGATGCGCCAATATTGATCGATTCCCGAGAGCGCGCGCACCGAACTCCATCCTGCCCGCGAACCTGCCGACGATCGTCCCCTCTGACAACAGCTCCGCCACCCTCTCTTCGATCCTGTCTCCCAGGTGGCGAACGTCGTATCGGCGCTGGTCCACTTCCTTTTCGACGAACTCTCTGACTCGGACTTCGGCGCATTCGTTTCCAAGGTACAGGTGTTCGAGAGGCACCAGCTCGTTTCCCGTGGCGTCGAGGTTGGCCTGATTGCACGCGCCCAGCACGGTGGTCTCGTCGCCTGCCGAGGGAACCACATAGATGTCGGTGATGTCCTGGAGGTCATAGAGTCGCTGGTTCAACTTCACATTCATGAAGACGCCACCCGCCACGGCTACGTTGCAGATCCCGGTTTCGCGGATCCAGTTGCCCACCCAGCGGAGCACGACCCTCTCTAGCGTCTTCTGCGCGGCTGCAGCGACGTAGTCGAAGCGCTCGTCCCGCAACTCACGGTACAACCACGCGAGGTGTTGCTTCGAGTGCATCTTGATCCTGGCGCGAAAGTCGCGCCCCTCGAAGTAGAACAGCGACGAGAGCTTCGCGAAGGCGCGCTGGTACTCGTTCGTGTTCTTGCGCGCGTAGGGTTCGAGCCCCATGACTTTGTACTCGTGCAAGTTGGGCGACATCCCCAGGACCTTCGTGATGAGCATGAAGAAGAAGCCAAGCGAATGGTCCCTGTGTATTGCCGTGAGTTTGCTAAGGCCTGGTTCGCCGCGAGCTTTCCTGTAGACCGTCGCACACTCCAGGTCACCTTCCCCATCGGCCGTGAAGACAAGCCAGTCGCGCTCGCTTGAGAGAGAAAACGACGCCGAGCGAGCGTGGCACAGATGGTGGTCGAAGAGAGCCAGCTTTTGCCAAGGAACATCCAATTTTCGGGCACAGTACATTCGCAGGAGGTCCATGGTGCGCGACAGCGGATACTCAAGCCTCTTCCGCAGCGATTCTGGGGGCGTCAAACAGCCGACCTCTCTCACCAGTCTGATCGCCAGATCCTTGGCCCCCAGGCGTCGAGGCGGCCCGCCTTCGCTCTCGCACGAGTCCATCGTCTGCCACAGGTCGAGAAGGCCGCTGGAACTTCTGTAGTTGAGCGCGAAGCAATCGACCTCCGCCCTGGCCAGATAGTTCTCGTAACAGTGATCGAGGGCCATGCGCGGTATGCCGCAAAAAGCCTTCTGTTGGCGGAGTCGCTCCTCGTTGATGGCAAAGACCACTCGGCCGTCTATCGACAGGGCGACGCTCGCGTGATGCCCCGGGTTGATGCCCAGCACCTTGGTCATAGAAGCGCTCCTGGGGCGGAGGGAGGAACAAGCCCACTTTCCTTCATATCGCATCTCGCTTTCATTGATTTCACCATGAAGATTACGTCAACCCGTCGCGAATTCGGGCACGTAGTGATTTCGTCGACGCCCAGACTCCCCACAATGTCATGCCCGTGGTACATGGCAGGCGTGTACACCATCTCATTTTCCGCCAGCGTCCGCGCGGCGGCCCTCGCTGCGGCCGTTCTTTCCGTTCTCGGCTGCGGAACCACTGTTCCTTCCACGCCGCCTGCACAGACGAAGGCAAAGCAAGCCTCGCTCACCGCGGGCCCAGCGCGCGCCATACCCAGCGACCTCCCCTTCGTCTCGCTCGAAGGGCCGTTCTGGGTTGCCAGCGAGGGCACCCTGATCTTTTCCGACGTGGTCGAGCAAAATGGCCCGGCCGCCAAAATTTATAGTTTCGATCCGCGCACCCGTGCGTTCTCGACGCTCCCCTATCCAGCATCGCCGACCAGCACCAATGGACTGGCGGTGGACGCCCAGGGTCGCCTGGTCGCGTGCGAACGCTGGAACGGCGCTCTGGCGCGCATCTCCGGCCCCGAGCGCCAGGTTCTCGCCGAACGCGTACCCGACGGCCGGCCGCTCAATGCGCCGAATGACCTCACGATTCGCGAAGACGGCAACATCTACTTCAGCGACACGACCTGGGGCGCCCGCCCGGGCAGCCACGCGCCCACAGCTGTCTATCGCCTGGCGCCCGACGGTGCTCTGTCGGTGGCGTTCCGGGTCGACATGCCCAACGGGGTCGTGCTTTCTCCTGATGGAAATACTCTCTACGTTGGCAGCGATGCCCAAGATCGTCTCTGGCGACTGCCGGTGGCGACGGACGGAACCGTGGGCAGCCCTGAGCCGTTTGGCGTCGTCAAAGACGATCCGCAAGCCCGATTACACGTGCCCGACGGCCTTTGCGTCGACGATCGCGGCCGTCTTTACGTGGCCAACAACAGCACCGAGGTGAGCGCCATCGTGGTTCTCGACGATGCCGGCCACTTCGCCGGGCGCATCACCTTTCCGGCGCCGCCTTCGAATTGCACATTTGGCGGCGCCGATCGCCGCACGCTCTACGTGACCACACTGCACGCTGTGTACGAAGTGCCCATGCTGACGCCAGGACTGCCGTAGCAGTCCCCGCGCCCACGTGGCGAGTCGACCTTCCGACTCACGTCGCCGGCGTGGGGTTAGGTGATCCTCGATTCCTCGCTTAGGATGCGGTGGTGCTAGGCTGCGCGCATGAACTCGATCAGCCGGCTTTTCGCATTGGTCACGATATCCCTGGCAACCATCGCCGCGTCGAGGGCGCAGGCGACGCCTGCCCCACTCGGCGTCACGTATGCCGGCTGGAGGGGAGAGTTCGGCAACGCCGAGCGCAAGCTGGCCACGTTCAAGGAGATCGGCTTCCGCATCGTCTCGTTCGTGCCCGCCTACGCCTATGCGGGACTGAACAAGATCGATCTGGACACGGGCCCGGACGCCGTCGAGTTGGCCAAGGCGGTCGAGAGCGCGACGCGCATGGGGCTCGCGGTGGTGTTGAAGCCACACCTGGACCCACTGCTCTACCGTCCCGGCTTCGATCCCTTCCAGTCGGAGAACGATAGCTGGCGCGTGAACTGTCCCTGGCGCGGCTTCTTCGACGTGGACCCGATGAGCGACGACTACCGGACCGGCGTCGTGTTCGCATCGCTACGCGCGGTGAAAGCGGCGATCGACAACCTGGGCGCCGCCCCTGCCGCGCCCGTTCGCCTGGAACTGGGCACTGAGCTGATGAACTCCATGGTGTACACGCCCGAGCGCTGGGTGAAACTGCTCGCCGCCGCTAAGCAGGAGCGGCACCGTCTCGGGCTCGACAGGTCCGTCGTGCTGTCACACAACTTCACCCACCATTTCGAGATCCCCGACGACTTCGTGGCACGCATGAGCCCGGCCGGCAAAGCAGCGCTCAGGCGCTACATCCGCGGCCTCGACGCGCTTGCCCTGTCCCAGTACATGGATCTCACGGCGGCCATGCCGGCAGCCGAGCGCGGCATCCGCCTGCCCAGCGCCGACGAGGTCGCGCAGGCGCTGTTGCTGCACGAGAAGAACTTCCGACGGCAAATCCTGGTCGGCGCCCTGGGCCTGCGTCCCGCCGAGATCCCGCCCCTGCACATCGGCGAGTACGGCATCGGCCGCGGCGGCCTCCGCCACCCCAACCTGTGGGCGGGGGATGCCACGCCTTCGCAGGAAAAAGACCTGGCGCTGCAGATCGCGCGTGGCCACGAGGGCCTGCTGCGCTACCTGGCGCTATCCGACGGTCGCACTGCCCGCAGCGCGGTCCTGTGGGTCACCGGCCCCCATTACGACATCTTCGGCTGGGGGAACCAGAAGTACGCGATCCCCGAGGCTGCCGCCGCGATCAAGGCGGGGCTGCGCTGAACGACGGGGCCGCGCGCCCGCCTTCTCCCTTTGCCCATTAGGGCTTGCCGCCCAACCACGCCGAGCCTGGCGCCGGATGACCACGCACGCGCCGCCCTGACCGTCGGACAGGCCCCGCTCGCCTTGGCGCTCTCGCTAGCCCGTGCTATTCAGGGCCTTTCCCTGAGCCAACCATGCAACATCTTGGCCTCGGCCTCACTGACCACGTGGAATTCCACGTTCCAGTCCTCGCAAGCTTCCGTCAGCAATTCGGCGAGCCAGCGGTGGTCGTACGCTCCCCCGGCCGGGTGAACCTCATCGGAGAGCACACCGACTACAACCATGGTTTCGTGCTGCCCGCCGCGGTGGATCGCGGGATCGCCTTGGCAGTCAAAGCCCGTTCCGATCGTCGCTACGTCCTGCACGCTTTGGATCTCGGTCGACGGCTCGAAGGGGATCTTGGGCAATTGGCTCCCCATCCCGAGCGCTGGCCCAACTATCTGCTGGGCGTCCTGGATCAACTGCAAAGGGCGGGACATCCACTGGGCGGCTTCGAACTGGTGTACGGCGGCGATCTTCCCATAGGCGCCGGCATGAGCAGCAGCGCCGCCCTGGAGTGCGGTTTCGCCTTTTCCCTGAACGAGTTGTTTGGCCTGGGTCTCGACCGGCTGACCATGGCCAAACTGTCTCAGGCGGCAGAGCACAACTTCGTCGGCGTCAAGTGCGGCATAATGGACCAGATGGCAAGCCTGATGAGCCAGAAGGATCACGTGATGATGCTGGATTGCCAGAATTTCACCTGCCGGTTCGTGCCCTTTCATCGCTCAGTGAAGATCTTCCTCTGCGACACCCAGGTGGAGCGTGCCCTGGCCGACAGTGGCTACAACCAACGCCGGAGCCAGTGCGAAGCCGGTGTGGCGTTGTTGCAAGAACATGCCCCGAATGTCCAAAGTCTTCGCGACGTGAGTCTGGACCTGCTGGACGCCCATCGCGCGGACTTCGATCCCGTCGTCTACCGTCGCTGCCGTTACGTGATCGAGGAGAATTTGCGGGTCATCGCCGGCTGCGAGGCCCTGGAGCGCGAGGATCTGCCGGCCTTCGGTCGCCTGATGAATGCGAGCCACCAGGGGCTTTCCAAGCATTACGAAGTGAGTTGCCCCGAGCTCGACGTGCTGGCGGAAGCCGCTGCCGCACTTCCCGGCGTGCTGGGTGCGCGCATGATGGGCGCCGGCTTCGGAGGATGCACCATCAACCTCGTGCAAGCTGGCCAGGGAAGGGCATTCGTCGAAGGCATGGCTCCGGCCTTTGCCAAGATCGGCAAGACCCCAAAGATCCACGCGTGCGCCCCCCATGGCGGAACGGAACGACTGTGACGGAACCCAGTCAGTATCCCCACCGCCGTTTCAATCCTCTCACCGGTGAATGGGTGCTGGTATCGCCGCACCGCCTGCTGCGGCCGTGGCAAGGGAAGGTGGAGCGCCTACCCGAAAATCAGCGCCCCCGGTACGATCCCAACTGCTACCTCTGTCCTGGCAACATGCGCGCGGGGTCCGAGCGAAATCCCGCCTACCAGGGCACGTTTGTCTTTGACAACGATTTCGCTGCGCTGTTGCCCGAGGCTGCCGCTTTTCCCGGCGAGTCGAGTCCCCTGTTCCGCAGCGAGGGAGAGCCAGGCCGCTGCCGGGTGGTGTGCTTTCACCCGCGCCATGATCTCAGCCTGCCAGAACTGACTGTCCCAGAGATCGCCTCGGTGATCCGCACGTGGACGGATCAGACTCGCCTGTTGCTGGCCGATCCCACCGTCAACCATGTCCAGGTCTTCGAGAACAAGGGCGAGCTGATGGGCTGCTCCAATCCTCACCCCCACAGTCAGATCTGGGCCACTTCACACCTGCCCAACGAGGTCGACAAGGAACTCGCGCATCAACGCTCGTACCGCGAGCGCCAGGGTTCCTCACTCCTGCTGGACTATCTGGTGCAGGAGCGGCAGCGGCAGGAGCGCATCGTCTGCGCCAACCAGCATTTCACCGCGCTCGTGCCCTATTGGGCTGTCTGGCCCTTCGAGACGCTGGTGCTGCCCCACCGGCTCGCAGGACGTCTGACGGATCTCACCGACGGAGAGATCGACGCCCTTGCCGATCTGCTGAAGCGCTTGACCATTCGCTACGACAACCTCTTCCAGTGCAGCTTCCCCTATTCCATGGGCTTTCACCAAGCCCCCAAGACGGAAGCCGCTGGTGATTTCCAGCTTCACATGCACGTCTTCCCTCCCCTGCTCCGCAGTTCCGCCGTGCGCAAGTTCCTGGTCGGCTTTGAAATGCTCGCCATGCCCCAGCGCGATCTGACCCCCGAACAGGCGGCGGATCGCCTGCGGGAATTGAGCGAGATTCACTACAGAGAGGCCGTCTGACCGGTTGGCGTCGGGTTCGCCGTGGGGTCACCGCTTCACAAATGTGACATTGCAAACACGATAGCCGATCCGTTTGCCAGTGCCTCGGGAACCCGAGAAGCTTGCGTCTATATTGTATGAATAGGGCCCGCCTTTCTTGTTGTTATTTATGGTGTATCTCGGGTCACCGGTCAGGCCGTTCGCCCTGATGATGGCTTCTCCGTCGGGGTTGATTCTTCCGTCGAGCGTGAGACAGGGTGCTACGCCCTCCGTGCCATACTGCCCGTGAAGAACGCCTTCCTTCACGTAGCAGACAAATTCGAAGCTGTAGCCAAGGGCGCCTTGCTGCGGAGGGCACGCCACGACGACATCCCATGCGCCATCGAAGCGTCCAGCATCCGACTTGCTGGCCGCGTTGGGTTTCTTTCCAGACGGCTCGACGATGTCGTTGGGCGGTTGGGCTATCGTGGCCTTTTGTTTGGCCAACAGGGCATCCATCTCCTTGATACGTCCTTCGACCTCGGCGCGGTTGTCAGCGTCGGGCGAGGTTCTCAGGTACGATTTGTAGAAGAACATGGCCTGCTGCAGATCGCCCTTCAGACGATAGGCTTGGGCGATGTTGTAGAGAAAGACCGGCTCGGGTTTGATCTCGAAGGCCTTCTTGTAGTTCGAGATCGCGCGATCGAAATCACCAAGGTTGTAGAACTTCGTGCCATCCTCGTAGGCGCGACGAGCCTCGGCATTGGACTTCTTGTCAGCAATCTTGTCGGGCTTTTCCTCCGCGCGCGCAAGGGGCACGCGCCCCGCAACGCACGCAAATACGACAAACACAATACAACGGTTCATGGGACGCAAGGAGAAACCAATATCGTCACTGCAACCGATCAGAAGCGCACCTGGATCTCGTAGCGCCGGTTCTTCGCCTTCTTGGCCGGCGTGTTGTCGGGCGTGACCAGCGGGCGCTCCGAGCCCATGCCGATGGCCACGATCTCGCTCTTGGCGATCCCGCGCGCCAGCAGTTCGCGCTCGATCACGGCAGCGCGCTTGCCCGACAGTTCCTTGTTGTGCTCCGGCTTGCCGCTCGAGTCGGTGTGGCCGGAAACTTCAAACTTGAAGCTGGTCACGCCCGCCAGGTTGAGCCGCTTCTTCGCCTCGACCAGCGCGTTGACCAGTTTCCTCAGCTTCTTGTCGCAGCCAGGCGCAAGCTCGTCGCTGTCGGTCTTGAAGCTGCACTGGTTCTTGCGTCCCTCGGCGAGCAGTTTGGCGTTCACGTCCTTGACCGCCTTGTCGCGCGCTCCGCTGGCCGCGCCACCCGCGGCCTTCTTGCCCAGGCCGCCCAGGTCCAGCGCATAGGCCGACGGCGCGAGGATTGAAATTGCTACCGCAAGAGTCAATGCCATTCGTGTCTTGGTCATGTACAAACGACTACGCCCAGCGAGGCGCAAGTGCAAGTCGGAAGCATTTCGGTGCTAGAAGGTCGCCACGATGTCCGGTTGCAACCGTTTCCTCTTCGGCTTACTCATTTTCGCCAGCGCCACCGCGTTCAAGGCTTCGACGCCACCCCGGCAGCGCAGTGCCATTCTCATCTCGTGGGACGGGGCCTTGCGCGAACACATCAATGACAGCCTGAAGCGCAACCAGATGCCCAACCTGGCGCAACTGATTAAGGAAGGGAACATGGTGGACATCGAGGTCACCGGCCACGTCACCGACACCAAGTCCGGGCACGCGCAGATGCTGACCGGCTACGATCCCAGTTTCACCGGCGTCTTTTCCAACACCCGCTTCCGCCCCATCCCGCGCGGCACCTCGATCTTCGAACGGCTGCAGCAGGCTTTCGGCAAGAAGGACATCGCCACCATCATGGTAACCGGCAAGGCCATGGGTCTGGGCCCGGGCGCGCCCAAGCCTCCCACCGAGGCAGACGCGCCAAACCCGGTTTCCGACCAGCCGAGCGACGAGAACGAAAAACAGGCGCGCCGGGTGGAGAAGATACGCTTGGCCGGTGAGCAGAACCTGCTGGGTCAGCCGTTCTTCCTGGTCAAGGGCAACCTCACGGCGTGGGACGGCGACTTGCCCCGCGACGCGCGCGCCGTGGGACAGAAGGCACTTGCCGTCATCGACAAGTTCGGCCCCAAGGGCCGCTTCTTCCTCTTCATCCACTTTGGCGATGCCGACGTCAACGGCCACAAGTTCGGCGAGGATTCCCAGGAATACAACGACGCCCTGTCCTCCCTCGACGGCTGGCTGGGCCGCTTGGTGGCCCAGCTCAAGACCGACGGAATCTACGACCGCACCGCCCTGTACGTGACCGCCGACCACGGCTTTGACGTGGCAACCACCCACCACAGCAAGGCCACCCACATCTTCCTGGCCGGCAACGATCCCCAGGTGATTTCGGCGGGCGAGCAGCGGGACATCACGCCCACCATCCTGCAGGCCCTGGGTGTGGATATCAGCACCATCACCCCGGCGTTCCCTGGTAGATCCTTGCGCAAGAAGGACTAACCACGCTCGAGCAGGAATTTCCGGGTGGCGATCTGCTTGCGCTTGCGCGCTTCGAAAAAGTGCTCGACGTAGTAGAGAATCTGGCTGTCGCGGATTGACCACAGACGAGGTTGTCCCTGCCACAGGTTGACATCGACCCTTCGCTCCTCGATCGATCCGCCCCTGGCCCATGTCTCGCGCCGGGCCTCGTCCAGGTCGGTGAACAAGAGTAACCTTTCGCTCTCCGGCAGCTTGACCGCAAAAAGCGTACGGTCGTTCCACCCCACCACGTCGTAGGCGAACGCACCCACGATCTGTACCGCCACCGCCCAGGCCAGGCAGATGCCGAACGTCGCGGCCAGCACGCGGCGGTTGCGAATCTCCTGCGCAACCGGGATGGCCAGGAAGGCCAGCAACGTCACGGCATCCGTCAGCAGACGAGGCCCGTAACACCAGCCTCCCCACCACCCGGTCCAGCGCGCCACCAGCAGACACAGGGCCACAGCCGCCAGGCCCACTGGTCGCAGGGCCGAGAAGCGCCTGTCGCGGAAGACGCGCAGCAACCCCCAGAAGGCGGCGATCACCACGGGCGAGAACACGAGTAGCCCGCGCGAGGGACTGACCAGGATCCCGCCGATCCCTCGCAGCAGCGATGTGTGGAAGTAGCGGCCGGCCGTGCCCACAGGGGCTGCCATGGCCACCGGAATCAGCGGAACCGCTGCCGGTATCTGCGCGCTGCCCGTCGCGCCCCCACCCACGTCCACCTGGCCAAAAACCAGCAGCGTGCCGAAGAGGTGCAGGTTGTACGCCGCCAGCAGCAGCGCCACCGGCAGGCCGCCAGCCACACAGAGAAGCAACGCCCGCCGGTCGACCATCAGGTAGTAGATGCAAGCAGCCGCCACGACAATCGCCGCGGTCGGCCGGCAGGCAAAAGCCATGGCGTAGCTCAATCCCACCCAGTACGCAGCGCGCGGACGCTGCCGCTGCAGCAGGAAATAGGTTCCCAGGGCCAGGAAGAACTCCATCGGGCCGTGCTGCCACAGTGTCTGGCTGCTGGAACTCCACACGCAAGTGCCCAGGCCGTACGCCAGCGCCAGCCAGGCTGCCGTCCCGGGCCGCAGGAAAGCCAAGGCAGCCAGAAAAAGCAGCACCGCGCTGGCCGCCACGGCACAGGACACCGCGACCTTGCTGGTGAACCAGAGAATGTCCGCCGAGGGCCGGTCGTAGAGATCGCGAGCAAACGGATACACCGCCGCGACGAATGGCACGGCAACCAAGCTGGCGCCGAACCCGTACCGGTTGGCGTAAACACCCGGAGTGCGTGTCTTCATCAAGTAGTAGTACGGGTCCGGCGCGCTCAAATCGCCGCGCTCGTACACGCGCCGGATCGGCTCTCCGTTCAGGCTGGAGCGCCACGAGCGAAACAGCGCATGCCGCTCACCCTGGGGCGTCTTCAGATGCCACTCGAACATGAAGGGATCTTCTTCGGGCGTGAAGACAAGCCTGTGTTTGCTGACCAGCTTGCCGGCCATGCGCACATTGGCTACGGCGTCGTTACCGACCAGAACATCACCGTTAGCCAGATACGCGGCGAGCAGCAGCAGGAAGATCAGAGCCGCCTGCACGCGGGTGCGGGCCAGCGCCGCCCGCACGCGACTTCCGCCAGCCGCTGAGCGCGCCAGGGGTTCCAAGGACGACCCGCGACGACCTTGCGCACGCTTATGTGATGGTCGGCTCACGAGGACGCCGCACACTACCGCGCAATCGCTGGCTGACCAACAGGCTGGCGAACACCAGGCTGCTGTAGAGCAGGTAGCCCGCGTGCAGCGCCGCCGCGACCAAGGCGAAGCGCACGCCGCCGCGCCGGAGAAAGAATGCGTAGAGGTCGGCGTTGAGCGCCGCCGTTCCCGCGGCTGAGAGCAAACCACCCAGCGCCGGCCACGCCGCCATCCGGGCGGGCCCGACAAGCGCGAGCACAGGAACGAGCAGCGCGCAGGCGAGCAACGCCCACACCGTCAGAGCACTCAGGCGGCTGCGCCAGTCGAGGTTAAGATCGGAGAACAAGCGCCCCTGGCGCAGAATGAGCCGCGTCCAGGGAATCGCGCGGGCGAAGATGTCGGTGCGCCAGAGGCTGCTCGGAGTCCACCGTTTGAGGTGGGTCGCCTGGATCTCGGGGCAGAGACGGATGCGGTGGCCGGCCTGCCGCAGGCGCACGCCCAGCTCGATGTCCTCGATGCTGGGCCGGGTGTAGCCCTCGTCGAATCCGCCGGCAGCCAAGAACACCGGGCGCCGGATAGCGCCGCAGCCGGCCCAGAACGTGCCGGCCTCGCGCTCGCCATGCTGGTGCACATAGTGGTGCAGCAGATTCTTGTAGAGACTGGCAGCGCTGCGCTCCGGGGGATCGTCGTCGTAGCTGCCGAAGAGCGCCGCCACGTCGGGCTCGCCGAGAAAAACCGCCTCCATGCGGGCCAGGGTATCCGCATGCACAACCACGTCGGCGTCGATGAATACCAGCCCGTCGCCGCTGGCCGCCTCGGCCCCGCGGTTGCGCGCGAACGCCGGACCGCGCGGGCCGGTCCCTGTGGTCAGCACCCGCGCGCCCAGTGCAGCCGCGTCCGCAGCCGAAGCATCGGTCGAACCGTCGTCAACCGCGATGACCTCGTCGGGCGGGCGGGTCGAGGCCGCCAGGCCCTGCAGACAGCGCCGCAGACCTTCGCCGCCGTTGTGGACCGGAACGATGACCGACAGCCGCATCCCCTGCTGTCCAGACGCCGCCGTCGGCATCACCGCGTCTCTCCGTCGGATGCCGCCAGGCTCGACCCGGGCACGCCCACCACCGCTCGCCACATGACACCCAACTCGCCCGGGGTGACCAGGCGAAGCAAGAAGAGCAGACCGCCGTAGCCCACCACGAACGCGCCGAACAAGGAGGCATTGACCGCGGGCGATGATCGCAGCAGCGCGAGCGGCAGGAAGATCGCGCCCAGTCCCACCACCCAAAGCCAAGTGCGCAGCGAATAGCCCACCACCCGTCGCATGCGCCAGGTGAAGAACCCGGCCTGCGCGGCCACGGCGCCCAGCACGGCCAGGCTCGCGCCCCAGCTTCCCCAGCGGCCGACAAACGACAGGCCGAGCAACCAGAAGCTTCCCAGTCGCAACACAGCCGCAACCAGGGCCACCGCTGGCCGATCGTGGGTCAGCGCCGACAGATTGGCCACACTGGTCAGCGACAGTGCCACCAGGCCGATGGCCAGCAAGATCAGGTTCGCGGACACCGGCCGATACACGGCGCCCAGTATCCGGGGCACGAGATCGCCACCGACCAGCACAGCCGCCAGCACCACGGTCACGCTCCCCAGCGCCAGCCACTTGAGCAAGCGCTCGATCCACAGGCGAACCGCGGCCCGGTCGCCTTCCATCCGCAGCACGGTGAGAAGCGGGGCAAACGCTAGCGCGATCTGCGGAATCCCCACTGCCGCTGTCACATAGGCCGAGTAGCCCACGCCGAAGAATCCCACCTGGGCGTAGTCGCCGCACCGGGCGCGCACCAAGGCCTCGCCGCTGCGCTCGAACGCTGCCAGAACCAGATCGCTGACGTAGAAGATGAGTCCAAAGCGCAGGTAGGGCGCCATGCCGTTCAGGTCGATGCGAAAGGCCGCCCAGGTCAGATAGCAGCGCGCCCCGATGATCCCCACCAGCAGCACCACCAGTTCGGCCAGCAGCACGCCCGCAGCAGCGCCGCGCAACCCGGCCACAAGATAGCCAGGCAACATGAACGCCAAGGTCCCCCACTGCCGCACGATATCCGCGACACCCCAGCGCGCCGCTTGGTTGAGCCCCAGGTAGAGAGAAAAGAACAGGCCAGCCGGCGCGCGCACGAACACGGCCAGCGCGAGAATGGCCATGGCCAGCGCATCCAGATCGCGCAGCCATGTGGCGGTGACGGCCAGGTACAGCCCGGCTGCCAGCAACCCTGCCACCAGGCGGATGGCCAGCAGGCGCCCGAAGAAGTCGCGCAGACCAGCGTCATCACCCGTCTGGCCAAACTGGGGCACGTGGCGGCCGATCACCTGGGTGAACCCCAAGCTGGCGGTCAGCGTGAACCAGAAGCTCAACGCCACCAGCAGCGCAACCTGGCCGTAGCCGGTGGGCCCCATCAGGCGCGGCACCACTGCGGCGACCACCACGCCACCGGCGATCAACAGACCGCGCAGCACCAGCAGCAGGCCGACGTTGCGAACCGCGGTCTGCTCGCGCGCGATCATGGGCCTTGGCACAGCGATCCCGCCAAGTCCAAGCCTTCGCGGATCACCGCATCGAGGTTGAGGTAGCGGAACGTCCCGGTCCGGCCGAGAAGGTGCAGGCTTGGCCAGCGGGAGAGTGCTGAACTGACGCGCGATCGGTGCTCCGCGTAGCCCACGCGGTACACGGGATAGGCGTGCGACACGCGCAGCAGCCACGCGTCGCGCACCCGACCGCGCGGCAAGAAACGCAAACGATCCAGGTCCGCCAGCACCGGCTCAATCACATCTTGGTCGCGCCGGCGCCACACCTCGTCGCCCTGTGAACAAAAAATCTCGACGCACAACGAGGTCTTGCCCTCGGGCACCATGCCGGGGCTCCAGTTGCCCGGCTCGTGCGTGCGCCCAAATACCAGGTGGCGATCCGGGAAATAGGTCCAGGTGTCGTCGCTGATGCGCGGACCGTCGGCCGCCAGGAACACGCAAGCCAGGCTGCGGTAGGGCAGCCCGGTGGACAGCACGTCGGCTTCCGCCTCGGACATGGGCAACATGCCCAGCAGCGCCTCCAGGGGAATCGTGGACACCAGCTTCGCACCGCTGACTGCCGCCTCGCCCGCGGGCCCGCGGAACATCACTCGCCAGCCGGCGCCGTCGGGCTCCGCGCGGGTGACTCGGTTGCCGAGGCGGATGGTCGCCAGGCCAGTCTGCCGCGCCTTCTCCGCAATGCGCTCGGGCAGAACGCCGATACCCTGCGGCGGATACAGGAACTGCGATACCAGCGTGGACGGCGCCGGCCCCCGTCGCAGCATGCTCCCCACCACGGCGGCGCGCAGGCTGGGCAGACGAATGCGCTGCGCGGCCCAGTCAGCAGACAGGTCGGCGCAGGGAAAACCCCAGACCTTCTCGGTGTAGGGCTTGAAGTAGATGTTGTAGAGCGAGCGCCCGAAACGCCGCACGATCCAGTCCTCGAAGGAAACATCGGGCCGCTCGCGCAGCCGCATCAGCGTCGCCCAGAAATAGCTGGCCAGGATGCGCGTGACCTGCCATGGATTGAACGCGGCCAAGGCGTTGGGAAAGCGCAGCGGGTAGTCCACGAAGCGGCCGTCGAGCCGGATGCGGCTGCGCCGAGGCACCTCACGCGCGTCGCCGTCCAGCACGTCCAGCACCCACTGCGTGATCTCGGGCCATCCGCTGTGGAAGCGGTGACCGCCAATGTCGAAGCGGAACTCGCCGAAACGCAGGGTGCGCGCCAGGCCGCCAACCTGATCTTCACTTTCCAGCAGCACGACCCGCCGGCCACGCCGGCTGGCTTCCAGCGCAAAGGTCAAGCCTGCCATTCCCCCGCCGAGGATGACGAAATCGTGATGGTTGTCGGATGGCAAGCTCGGGCTGCTCCCTGGGCGCCGCGACTGGATGGCACCGGCGCCTCAACTTCACTTGTTGCCGCGTCGCCGTCAAGTGGCTCATGGCGACCTACGAGATGGCTTCGGACGCGGTATGCTTGCTGCGGTGGGAGCGGACGGCAAGACATGACAAGCCACGGCCAGAGTCAGGATCCGACGGGCGAGCCAGCCGGCGAGACGTTGCCTCCAATCTCGCAGCGCATCTGGGAACTGCGCTATCGACTGGAAGGCAGCGATGCCACCCTGGCCGACACCTTTCGTCGGGTGGCGCGGGCCGTGGCCCAGGCCGAACTCGATGCAGAGTGGGCCGGCCGATTCGAGGCGCTGCTGTTCAGCCACGGATTTCTGCCTGGCGGCCGCATCCTGGCCGGTGCCGGCACTTCCCGGCGCGTGACCCTGTTCAACTGCTTCGTCATGGGCGTGGTGCAGGATTCAATGGAAGGGATCTTCAGTGCCCTGCAGGAAGGCGCGGTCACCATGCAACAGGGCGGCGGCGTGGGCACGGACTTTTCCACCTTGCGGCCGCGCGGGGCGCGCGCTCTCTCCACCGGGCAGGTGGCCACCGGTCCGGTGTCCTTCATGCGTGTGTGGGACACCATGTGCGCCACCCTGCAGAACACCAGCGAGCGACGGGGCGCCATGATGGCCACTCTCCGCTGCGATCATCCGGACATCGAGGAGTACATCGATGCCAAACGCGGCGGCGGTGCCCTGGCCAGCTTCAATCTGTCCGTGCAGGTGAGCGACGAATTCATGAACGCGGTGGCAGCCGACCGCGACTTCGCGCTGGTTTTTCCCGCCGATGGTCTGGAGGACGGCGACGGCCCCGTCGAGATGCGCGCATGGACGGGCAGCAGCGGGCCGGTGGCCTGCCGGGTGTGGCGCCGCGTACGCGCGCGCGACCTGTGGCAGCGCATCGTGCGCGCCGCCCACGAAAGTGGCGAGCCGGGCGTGGTCTTCGTCGACCGCGTGAATCAGTGGAACAATCTCTGGTACCGCGAGCGCATCACCGCGACCAATCCCTGCGGCGAGCTTCCCCTGCCTCCTTACGGCGCCTGCAACCTGGGCTCGCTGGTCCTGCCCCGCTTCGTCAGGCAGCCGTTCACGCCCCGCGCGGTCTTCGACTTCGACGCGCTGGCGTCCACCACCAGCCTGGCGGTGCGTTTTCTCGACGACGTGATAGATATTTCGCACTTTCCCCTGCCCGAGCAGGCCGCCGAAGCGCGCGCCACGCGGCGGCTGGGCCTGGGCGTGACCGGTCTGGCGGATGCGCTGTTGATGCTGGGGAAACGCTACGACAGCGAGGAGGCCCGCCAGGCCGCGGCCGCGATCATGTGCGCGGTCGCCCACGCCGCCTATCGCGCGTCCATCGATCTGGCGCGCGAGCGGGGCGCGTTTCCGGCACTCGACGCGGATCGCTTCTTGCTGTCGCCCTTTGTGGCGGCCCTGCCAGAGCATCTGCAACTGCTCATCCGCAGCGACGGAATTCGCAACGGCCATCTGCTCGCGGTGGCGCCCGCCGGCACCATCAGCCTGCTGGCCGGCAACGTGTCGAGCGGCATCGAGCCCATCTTCCGGCCGCGCTACCAGCGCCTGGTGCACCGGCTCGACCGGCCGCCCGAGACCCTGGAACTCACCGACTATGCCGTCGCGCTGTTTGAATCAACCGCCGGCTTCGACGCCGGGCCACCCGGGGCGATGGTCGACGCCTCGAGCATGGCGCCCGAAGCGCACCTGGAAATGCAGGCTGCTCTACAGCCGTATGTCGACGCAGCCATCTCGAAGACCGTGAATCTTCCGCCGGGCTACGATTTCAAAAGCGTGCTCCGCTTGTTTGAACGCGCCCACGCAGCGGGGCTGAAAGGTCTCACCGTGTTTCCAGCCGACAGCCCGATAGGCCGAGTCCTGGTGGCCGACAGCGGAGCCGCATGCGACGGGCTTGCTTGCCAGGTTCAGGGGTGAATCACCCGTAGGCCCAGCATGGCCTCGAACGGGTCGAAGTCGCGATCGTTGTGCAGCAACTCGTGGCCCTCGCGCAGACACAGGGTGGCGATGAGACAATCAATAGTCCTTCTGACCGTGTGGCCCCGCGCCCGCAGTCGGCGATAGTTGCGCGCTGACTCGACGGCCAGGTCCATGCCGCCTGTGTCGAGCAGGTCGAACGATGACATCTGCGCCAGCACGGCAGCCGCATCCGCATCGCTGGGCATCCCCTGCAGGATCTCGCACAAGATGAGGTCGCACAACCCCACACGGGTCACGCCGAGAATCTGGTCCAACCACCGGGTCTGTGCCGTCCGCCGACCACGGAAGTAGTCGATCCAGACCGTGGTGTCGACGATAACCACGGGTTACCTGTGCGAGGTTCGCCCGGTGCGCAGCTTGGCCAGATCGCCCGTCCACTTGACCCGGCCGCGCAGACGGCGCACGCCGGCCTGGCGATGCAGCGACACCAGGCTGCGCAGCCCAGCTTCAACCACCGCCCGCTTGCTGGGAAGTCCGCTGGCGGCCAGTGCCTCCCGCATCAAAGTGTCGTCGATGACGATGTTGGTGCGCATGTGTAAAGATTGGCATGGTAATGTGTATCAGTCAAAGGCCCCGCACAGGTTGACAAGACGGGATTCCGTGGCGGTGATACGATGCCAAGCATGGCACGCCTGCCCTACACTTGCCCATACTGTGGTCGGGATTCGGCTATCAAGGCCCTGGAGACCAGGGTTGACTCGACTACATGGAAAGCCATCGACGCTGTGAGGAAGGTAGGGAACATAGGTGCCCATATGGAAAAAGACGTGAACCTTGTAGTCGATGTCGAACCGGCCGAGGCCCAGAAATTTCTGACTCTCATCGAGACGCTCTTGGACGAATGGTACGTCGCTAGGCAGAAACGCGGAGAGCGAGCCGACGCGGTTATCGCCCTCGCTGAGGAGAAAGCGCAGTCCCGGAAGCGCAAGTCGCATGGATCCAGGGCGAATGCCTCCCCCGAGCTGCCGGTCGAGGGCGCAGCATCTAATGGAGCTGCAGACAACACCTGAAACGCGCGTGTTGATGCCGCCCAGGTTGGGTTTGTGGTCGCGGACATGATCGTTGCCGTTACCGACCGTATCCCGCCCTCACCCCATCCCGATCATCGCCCCCACGGCCCAGTCGTAGTTGACCACGTTGCCGTCCCACTCCAGCAGATTCGTCTCCGCTCCCAGTTCCAGCCCCTGATCAGCCGCCCGCTCGCACGGAGACACGACGACATCCTCGATGTTCCCCCGGTACGGCGCGGGCGGGACCGACCGGAGTTGCGCAACGCACGGCCTGGGAATATTCTCAGCCCCCAATCGCGGCTTCACCATCAGGAGAGGGGAAAAGCATGAAAAAGTACGGAGCGGAGTTCTTTGGAACCTTCTGGCTGGTCCTTGGCGGGTGCGGCAGCGCCGTGTTGGCCGCCGGGTTTCCCCGGATGGGCATCGGGTTCCTCGGGGTCGCGCTGGCCTTTGGTCTGACCGTGCTGACCATGGCCTATGCCATCGGGCACATCTCCGGATGCCATCTCAATCCGGCGGTCTCGGTCGGACTGTGGGCTGGTGGTCGCTTTCCCGCCGGCCAGCTTCTGCCCTACATCGTCGCGCAGGTGCTGGGCGGGCTGGTCGCGGGCGGCGTCCTCTATCTGATAGCCAGCGGCAAGGCCAACTTCAACCTGTCTGCGGGGTTCGCCTGCAACGGCTACGGCATCCATTCGCCCGGGGGCTACACGCTCGCGGCCGCTCTGGTGTGTGAGGTCGTGATGACCATGATGTTCTTGCTCATCATCCTGGGCGCGACCGACAAGCGCGCGCCGCAGGGTCTGGCGCCCATCGCCATCGGCCTGGGTCTCACCCTGATCCATCTCATCAGCATTCCCGTGACCAACACCTCGGTGAACCCCGCGCGCAGCACGGGTGTGGCGGTGTTCGTCGGAGGCTGGGCGCTCGCGCAACTGTGGCTCTTCTGGCTGGCGCCCATCGCCGGCGCTTTGCTGGGTGCGGCGGTGTATCGGCTCATCGGTCGGCCAGACGAGGCCGGCGGTGCGTAGCGCCTAGTGCTGCCAGACCGGAATTGCGGCGGCACGTTGCGTATCGGCGCAAGTCTTGCTAGGCCCGTTGGGCATGGCAGCCATCGACTCTCTGCTCGCGTTGATCGAAGCGCAGAAGGCGACCGGGATCGTGCTTCGGGCGCGCGAGCCGCCGGTCCTCATCGGTTCGCAGGGTCGTGGCCTGACCATGCCCCCGCTCGATGCGGGAATCCTCGACACTTTCGCGGCCGAGGCGCTCGCGCCCGACGATCTCGAACGCCTGCGCGCCTCGGGCGCGTGCGACGCCGTGTACCGCTCCGAGCGCCACGGGGCCTTTGCCGTGGAAGCGCGACTGAACGCTGACAAGCTGTCACTCAAGCTGCTCCGCTCCGGTGCGGTTCTGGCAAAGCCTGCGCCGACCGTCCCTCTCAGCCCGCGCCTTGCCGGCGTGCCTGCCCCCGCTCCTGATGCCGCGATCCTGCCCACCCCAAGCACGGCCGTCTCCAGCGGTGCGTCCACGTCTTCCCGGCTGGCGGGCCTGATCGCGCGCGCCGTCGACGATACCGTCTCTGACATCATCGTGTCCGCTGGGCAACCCCTGTGGATCCGCACGGCCACTGGTCTGGCGGCGACCGGTGAAACGATTGACCAGCAGGAAATACTGGGATTCGTCGATTCCCTCCTCGATCCGCCGCGACGCCGCTCTCTCGACGGAAGCGGTAGCGTCGATCTCGCATGGGAGGCACCGGCGATCGACGCGCAGGGGCCGCAGCGGATGCGGGTCAACGTGTTCAGGCAGGCGCACGGCCTGGCCCTGGCGCTGCGGCCGGTGAATCGCAGCGCCCCCACGCTGGCCGAGCTGAACCTGCCTGCCAGTGTCGGCGCGCTGGGCGATCTGGACGGCGGCATGGTGCTGGTCGTGGGCACCACCGGGTCGGGCAAGTCGACCACTCTCGGCGCCATCGTGGAACTGGTGAACCGGACCCGCGCCCTCCACGTCATCACCCTGGAAGATCCCATCGAGTTCGTGTACCAGCCCCGGCGCTGCCTGATCCACCAGCGCGAGGTCGGCACCCACGTGGAAAGCTTCGCCGCCGGTCTGCGCGCGGCCTTGCGCGAATGTCCCGACATCATCCTGGTGGGCGAGATGCGCGATCGCGAGACCGTGGCTCTGGCGTTGACCGCGGCCGAGACCGGGCACTTGGTGCTGTCCACTTTGCACAGTGGCAGCGCGCCCATGGCCATCGACCGCATCGTGGACATCTTTCCCGAACACCAGCAGGCGCAGATCCGGCTGCAAGTCGCCGGCTCGCTGCGCGCCGTGGTCACCCAGCGGCTGCTCGAAGGTGTCGCCCCCGGCATGCGCTATCCCGCGCTGGAGATCCTGATGGTCAACTACGCAGTCGGGGCGCTCATCCGCGAGGGCAAGACCCACCAGCTGGCCACCCAGATCCAGACCGGCCGCGACGACGGGATGGTCGCGCTCGACGCCTCGCTGCTCGACCTGGTGCGCGCGGGACGCATCAGTCGCGAGGTCGCAGTGGCCGCGGCCCGCGATCCGGTCGAGTTGCAGCGTCGTGTGCGCGAAGGGCGTTAGCCAAACTACTGCTGCGGGGCTTGCACGCCCCGGGCGCAGCCGCCATGCTTTGGCATTCACGCAGTCTCACAGCAAAAGGAGTTCCCCGTGCCCGCGACCATCGACAACCTGAAGACCGCATTTGCCGGCGAGAGCCAGGCCAACCGAAAGTACACCGCCTTCGCCCGCCGGGCGGAGAAAGACGGCTATCCCCAGATCGCAAGGCTCTTCCGCGCCGCTGCCGAGGCCGAGACCATCCATGCCATCGCCCATCTGCAGAACATGGGCGCAGTAGGTGCGACCGTCGAGAATCTAAAGGCAGCCATCGCCGGCGAAACCTACGAATACACTGAGATGTACCCGCCCATGGTGGAACAGGCCAAGAGCGAGAACCACAAGGGCAAGACCATGCTGGAATACGCCAACAAGGTCGAGCGCGTACACGCGGATCTCTACCAGCAGGCCCTGGCCGCCCTGCAGGCGGGCAAGGATCTGGACGCGATGGACGTCTACCTCTGTCCGGTCTGCGGCCACCTGGAATTCGGCAAGCCGCCCGAGAAGTGTCCCATCTGCGGCTTGCCGGCCGCCAAGTATCAGAAGATGAACTAGAGCACCGAACGGTTTGCCGGACCGAGTAAAATTGCGAAGTTGCGAGCGGCCCGAGGCGCGAGGAGGGAGAATACTCGACGTATTTGACCGAGGAGCAACGAAGGGACGCGACGCAAATGGGCGATTTCACGACGTGAGGCAAACCGTTCGGTGCTCTAGAGGTTCACCGTCAGATACAGGCGCGGCACGATACGCGAGACCGCGAGGCAGGCCGACCCGACCGGCTGGGAAAGGCACGTGAGGTTGTCGTATTCGACGCCGCCGTCGAGGTAGATCTTATCGCCCATGCGCCAGATGCTGCCAGCCGCGACATAGTAACTGATCCCGTCGGTCATGCCTTCGCCATGCCCGAACCAGCGAAAAACGCCATCGCGTTGATAAATATAGAGCGTGGCGGCCTCTTTCAGCGGGTAGAAGCGAAACTCCTCCTCAGGGCCGACCTGATATTGCCTATTGTCGTACAACGTCACCAGCAGTGTGGTCGGATCCCGGTACACGAAATCCGAGGTGTCCGTGATGTCTAAAGTGAAGGTCGAGAGTGTGGTCAGCACCCGATTCCAGCGCATGAGCCACTGCAAGATGCCCTGGTAGAGGACTTGATCGGCCCAAGAACCAGGTGGCCCTCCCAGAGTGGGATCGTTGAGTGAACGTGTATCCTGATAGTTCAAGCGCAAGGTGATGGGACTGGAGAATACCGGCCGGTAAACGAAGCGATTCTGAATCTGGGTCTGCACTGCGTTCTCGTGGTGGTCTTGCGCGGTCACGGAAATCTGATGCAGTTGGTACAGCTCAACATCAAACCTGCCCCCACTGGCCCACACCGCGCGATTGTCGAAACGGTAGATTCGATTGTATTGCGTCGTGGTCTGGTCGACCGCGGTTTCGTTGTCCGCGATTGACACTGTCGGCTGAATGGCCGCCGGGCTCAGCAGCTTCGACCACTGGCCCGGGTAGATCCCCAGCCCGCCGCCAATGGTGGCCTGCACCGTGCGCGTGGGCGGCACCAGTGTGACTGATCCCGGCCCGACCGGCGTCACCGCGGTGACACTCGGGCTCATGCTGGTCGCCAGTGACGCCGGTGCCAACACGGGAGTTCCGCTCGCGGTTCCCGTCCCGGTCGACGTGCCGGTGCTGGTTGACGTGCTCGCGCTTTGCGCGGGGAGTCGGTTGTCGTCGTAGATAGCCGTGTAGTTCACCGTGGGCACGATGCCAGGAATGATTGTGCTCTTGGCGCCCGAGTACAGCTCCCAGTGAAGAAGGCTACGATCGAAGCTCCCGCCTTGGGTTTTCTCTCGCTCAAGCAGCCGCGAACGAAACAGGGCGTAGATCGATTCCGTATTGGTGGGAGAAAACCGTCCTTCCAGACGCGATTGCTGGACCCGATCAACGTAGGCGAAAGTGCCGTTCTGATCGGTCTCCGCCTGCGAAAAACTGTACAGCCCACGCACAGTGAAGCGCTTTATATGGGTGAAACCAAGAATCTGCGCCAGGTCATAGTCGGTCTGGCCCACGGCTTGTATGCGGTTGGTGCTGAAGTTAGAGTTTTCCAGAATCGCGCTGCTCAATTGCAGGCTGGTCATGGGCAACCCCTTCTTGTTCATCTGGACGCGCGCCATGGCGTGCTGGATCACCCCCACGTCGTCGGTGAGGTTACCACTGGCATCGTCCACCCAGGATCGCTGGCGATCGAAAAACACCGTAGTGGGCAACCATGACACCGGGTAACCGGTTGCGCTCAGGCGTAGCTCGTCGTCCAGCTTCCCGAAGCGCGTGCTGTCGTTACCCAGGGCCGTGTAGCCTTGCGAATCCTTGCGGCCGGAAAACGTTCCTTCCAGGGTCGGGGAAGACAGGCGCACAAAGCCTGTACCCGCCCAGCCATCGGAAGCGCCGGCATCCTGCCGATCCGAACCTGCGAATTCCCCGTAGCCGGTCAGCAATCCGCCCTGGCCCACGGCGTGCTGATAGCGAAAATCACCCGCGCCGGTCAACAGCCGGCGCGGTGGCGTGACTTTCTGCACCGGCAACCCGGTGTAGGGATCGATCATGGGTTGTCCGGTGAGCGGGTCCAGCACTTGCTGTCGCTGGCTGCCGGTGTCTTGCAGGTCCACCACCCGCGCGCCGACCTCCATCCCGTGCATCGGCGAGGCGGCCGCCCGCGCGGCCATCATCCATTGCTTGAACGGGTCACCCGCATTTGCCCCCGCCTGGGTTTTGCGGTTCATGATCTCGTTCATGAACAGTTCAATCGACGTCAGCGAGGGGTCGTCTTTCGCACTGATGTTGATCTCGATGTAGAAGTGGTCAAGATAGGCGTAAGCGGCATAGGCGCTGGCCAGGCCCATGTCCACGACTGCGTTGGTCAGGCCGGGAATCGCCAGGCGCGCGGCCGGCAGAGCGAAGTTGTAGATGCCCTCGGCGTTCGCATCGGTGCCCATGTCGGAGATGGTCACCTGAATCACGCGGGAACCCTGGCTGTAATTGACGTACACACTGGCGACCCAGCCGCGATCAATGTACTTGGGCGCGCCGCCATCGATCTTGTTGTAGAGCCCCGTCTGATCGGTGATCAGTGAGACACCACCAGTCTGCACCCAGGTGCCGACTTCGTTGTCAGCCGGCAGCAGGTCGATCAGGGACAGACTGCCCAAGTTCTTCACTGGCATCAGATCGGCCTCGTATTCGACCCAGATGACGCTGAGATCGTCTATGGTCTCCGGGGTGAGGAATGACAACTGCCCGGCGGTGTAGACAATGGTGTAGTCGGTTCCACTGGTGAGCTGCACCCCATCGACGTAGACCCGTTCTGACGCCGGAATGATGTACTTTCTCGAAAGCTGGTAGGTAGTCTGGCGCGGCCCGGTGATGAAATCGCGCACCAGCTCCCCGCGCCGGAACCCGCCCGTCGCCGACACGCTGGCCTTGGGCTCCGCGCCCGGCGTGGCCGCACGCGCGTACGCGCCCTGTAACAATAGCGGCCGATCGAGGCCCTCTTCGACGGTCTGGTACTTGAGCTGGTCTTGCACGCGCACGTCGCGAAGCACGTCATTCTGCGAACCCATGTACTCCCCGTTGTACTGCAGGGTGCGAATTCCTTTCGTTTCCAGTGTGCCGTAGTCCAGCCGTGCCGAAGCGCTCAGGTTGCGATCCTCCGAGAAGCTGTGGCCAAAGGAAAGATTGCCGTCCGACGTGTCGTAGCGGTTGGGGTCGAACTGGTGGGCTTTGAAGTCGTAGGGGGTCTGTGCGTTGAGCCTGGCGAAAACGTGGCCGGTGGTCTTGCTCTCGTTGCTCTCGGTGAGCCCGAGCTTGCGTTCCACAAAATGGTCGAGGTTCTCGTCGTAGACCTGCGCGGGACCGTCAGGGAACATCACGGTCCACAGGGAGCCGTTGAGCACTGTGCCAAGGCTGCCTTCCTCTCGGGTCAAGTTGTCGACCACGGTAAAGAACCGGATGAATTGGGTCAGGCGATTGTACTGGGCGACCTCTTTGTCGGTCGTGATCCAGACGTAGCTGGGGTCCACCTCGACGCCGGTTATGAAGCGGCCTTTGAGCCCAGCCTGCTGAGGGAACAGCAACAACGAGTCATCGGAGTCGTTGAGGGTGTAAAGCCCGTTGTCGGTCCCGATCCACACGGTGGTGCCGTCGACGGTGAAGACGCGGATCTGTTGCGCCTTCATCATCGCCAGCGAAAAGTTGGTGAACACACGCTGCACGATGCGAAAGCGCGACAATCCGGCGTCGGTGCGGCACCACAGTTCATCGGCCACTTGATAGAGTTCAGCCACGTCCGCGCCCGCCAGCCCGTCGGCCTCGCCGAAGCCGCGCAGGCCGTCGACATCGGGGCTGTAGTAGGCAATGCCTTCGCGCGTGGCAAACCACACCTGGCGGCCCACGGTCAGGGCGTCGTTCACCACCTTGGAGGGCAGCCCGTCCTTTTCCGTGTACACACGGATGGTCCGGTCCAGCTTGCGATAGCGTGCCACACCCTTGTTGGTGGCAAACCACACGAACTGGTCGTCGAACGCCACCGCGGTCACCACCTGGCTGGGCAGGCCGTCGTCCATGGTGATGCGGGTGGAGCGCCGGCTTTGTGAATCGAAGCGAATGACGCCGTCGTCGGTGGCCACCCACACAATCTGGGCGTCCACTGTCATCTTGTTCACGTTGGCGCCGGCTGGGAATACGCTCCAGCGGCCCTGCGTCTGGTAAATGAAGACCTCGCCACCGCCGATCCACATTCCCTCGACCGGATCCACGGCCAGGGGCGGAATGCGGGCCCACGCAAAATTTGCGTATGCAACCGCCACCAGAGCTGTGGCGATGGCCGCTCGTCTCATCATGGCGCGAACGGCCGGCCTAGGCGGAAACCTTCTTCACCTTCAGCTTCGCGATGTCGACTTCCCCCAACCCCGCCTTGCCCGCAAGCTGGATGTGCCTCACGTCGGCCGGTGTCATGCTCTTGTTGTTGAACTTGGCCAGGGTCAACCCGTAGGCATCGACCGATGCGATCTGGCGGCCGGCCACCATGCGACCGGGCGTCGCCGTGTCACCCGGTCCCGCCGGGCCGTTGGTGAGCAAGGCGCGCGTGCCGTCGATGATGGTGAGGTTCGGCTTGATGACCAGACCGAGATCGGCGATGGCTTGGTGCAAATCCAAGGCGGTGTGAAAGATCTGCCGGTCGAAAACCAATCCCATGTGGTTCTTCAGCCCGAGCGAAACAGCGGCCTGATAGTGCGCTTTGGCCGCAGGCAGGTTGATGAACACGTCGGCCGACAATAGATTTTTGGCCACGTCCGCAGTCTTGAGGGACACGCCGCCCTTGACGTCGACCTTCTGGAAGTCGCTCGAATTCGCCAGCAGCTTGACCTTGACGGCCGGCAAGGTGGCCATGGCTTCGAGCAGACCACAACGCTTGAGGCACATCTCGCCCTTGGCTTGCGGGAACTCCAGGATCATGACCCCCTTGGCCTTGGCATCCAGGCACGCTTTGGCCACTGCAAGCACGGTCTGCGGGTGGGTTGTGCTGCCCCAATCGGGCGGATTGGCGAAGGCCGCGTTGGGCTTGAGGACGACAAAGTCGCCTTTCTTGACGAACTTGCCGATGCCGCCCAGAGACGCGAAAACCGCCGCGACCATCTTTTGCGGGTCGCTTCCCTGAACGTCCACGATGTCGGGCTCACCGGCGGCGAAAACACGCCCGTAGCGAAGGGCCGCGACTGCCGCGAGGGAGCCGCCAACGAAACTGCGTCGGGAAATGGCTGTCATGTGTTAATCCTCGGACTGGGACCGCGCCCCCGCGGTGTTACCGCCGCCCTTGGCCGACCGAAGGTGATTCTACCAGAAGACTCACGTCGGCCATGCTAATCTTTCTCGGTTACGGCTTGAAAGAGAAGTTGCATGGCAAGAGTTGAAGGCAGAACCCGCCGCGAGATTCTGGCCGATGCCGCGAAAGCGGCGGCTGCGGCGTCGGTGGCCGGGCTGGCCGGTTGCTTTCCCAGCGTAGGCGGACGCTGGCCAGACGCCGCCGCGCAGGCTTCATGCCCGGAACCTGACGGGGGCCCAGCCGCAGGCACGTTTCCGTCGGTCACGCCCACGGTGGTCGAGGTCTTCCGCCAGGACAGTGTGACGTCAGGAGCGACGAACGTCATCAATGCCGACGTGGTGGCGGGCATGGTCGACGCGGGCCTGACGGCCTTGGCCAGCCAGGTCGCACTGTTCAATGGATCGTCAGCGCAAGATGGCGGCGCCCAGGCGGACAATGCAGCCCTGTCTGACGCCGATGGCGGCAGCGCAGCGGGTGACGGCGGGCAGCCCGGATCGGACGGTGGTGTGGACAACCCGTGGCAGATTCTGCTGCCGAACTACCGGCCCGGCCAGCGCATCGGGCTCAAGGTCAACTGCCTCAACGGCCTGTTACCAACTTCGCCGGCCGTCGTGCATGCCATCATCGCCAGCCTGCGCGACAAGTTGGGAGTGGATCCGACGACGATTGTCGTGTGGGACCGCTACCTGAGTGAGCTCAACGACGCCGGCAAGTACAGCGTCGATGATTTGGCTGGCGCCCAGCTCCTGGGAACATTGACCGGGCCCTTCGATACATCGAAGGGCCAAACCGAGGCCACGGTCACGCCCGCCGGGCTTGGCTACGGCGATGCCATCAGCCCGCCCATCGAGTGCCAATCACCACGCCTGTCGCGCATATTGACTGATCCCGACCTGACCAACATCACCATCAACTGCCCGGTGTTCAAGACCCATGGGGTGTCCACCGTCACGGCAGCCATGAAGAACATCTACGGCATCATCGACATCCCGGACTTGTACCACGACAGCCTCAACGCCGCGCTGCCCAAGCTCTACGCCCTGCCGGCCATCCGCAACTCGATTTCCCTGACCATCGTCGACGCACTCATCGCGGTCATCTCCGGCGACACCTCATCTCCCCCCAATGCCACCCCCGGGCGAATCCTCTTGGCGCAAGACCCAGTCGCACTCGACAGCTACGCCCTGGTTCTGATGAGCCAGCTTCGCACTGCCGCCGGCATGAAACCCCTAGTCAGCAGCTTGCCCTGGATCGACAACGCCGCGGCCGCCGGCCTGGGCAGCAAGAACTACTCGCTGATTCAAGTCTGAGCGAGAAGCAACGCCGCTGCCGGGGATGGCGCTGCATCCCTGGCAGAATCTCTGGCCAGCGGCTTTAGGGAGAGGGACAGGTTGCCGGCACAGCAGTGAAGGTCGCGTTGCTGTAGAGTGAACTGGCCGTGAGGAGATCGGTGTAAAGTTGCGTGGCGTTCGCCACACTCGCCATTTGCCAGACCTGGAGTTCCAACTTGTAGGTGTCGTTGATGTAGTTCTCCCAGGCAAAGCCCGTGGCCGAGTAGTTGGGCGTGAAGAAGGCCGCTGCTCCGCCGTCGATCAGATCCGTGGCCCCGGTCAGGTCAGTCGCAATCCCGGGCCCAGTAGCGGTCTTGACCTGGCCTGGGTCGTACGTCCAGCCAGAAACCTCGCCGCTTCCCGGGACCATGGTGGCCGGCGCGGCGCCGGACTTGTACTTGGCCAGGACGGCATTGCTGAAGGTCATGACATCCGAGAACATCGTGCAGTCGCTTTGGTTCGACGCACTGCTTATGTCGAAGGAGAAGTAATATTCGCCCTTGAGAGCGTTCAGCCACCAATCAGAGCTCGTGTTGGCGATGCGCGACTGGTCCCAGGTCAGTGGACCGCTGTTGCTGCTGCCGCACGCGATAGTGGTCAGCGAAAGAACGAGGCACGCGCAAAGACCGAGAAGGCGTAGACGAGTCATGTGGTTTTCTCCTGTAAGCGGGGGCTAGCGAACTGCGGTCCCAGACCGCCGCTTGGAATTATTGTAGGCTCTGCGCCATCATGCAACGACAGACTGATCGACGCGGCCGTGCTTGATTGCCGCTGTGCGTTCGCCATAATCTTCATGGCAGTGCGCACTCCCCTCTTCGTCTTGCTGGCGCTCATCCCGCCGGCGTTCATTGGATGGATGGTCCGCGATGGCCACCGCGCCATGGTCGCGACCGCCGTTCCTGCGGGCAAGCCTCGGCCATCGGGCGCCGAGGCGGACAAAATCTTGCTGGCGCTTTTCCAGGGCGACTTGGGCGGCGCCACGGTCAAGGAAAAGGTCACTCTCTACGACGAAAAAGGTCTCTTTGACTCCATCGATGGAGCCGCACCCATCTTCATAGAGCGCCACTTCCGCAGGCAGGCTGCAACCGAACTGGCCACAGCGGACGGCAGCGACGTGGACTGCGCGGTGTATGACATGGCCGAGCCGGCCAATGCACAGTCGATCTTCGATGCGGAGAAATCAGCAACGGCCAAGCCTGTGACTGACTTCCCGGATGCGATCGCCGGTCCCATGTCGTTCGTGTTCCGTGCGAGCCGTTACTACGTGAAGCTGACCGCCTTCGACAAGAAGGCCGAAGCCGCCCTGCCCGGGCTGGCCAAGGCGCTGAAGGGGAAGATGAAATGAGCAGCAACGGACCGCCCGGCCCGTACGACAAAGTACCTGCGGCGCAGGTTCCCAAAGGCACCCAGACGACCTCCACGCCGTCGGCCGACGCCGCCGGCATGGACCGACGCGGGGTTCTGCGCGTGGGCGCGACCGCGGCAATGGCCCTGGGCTCGGTGGCGCTCGGCCTGGGACTGCGCGAGCGCGGCAGTCGCAAGCAGGCCGCCGACCTGCCCACCATAAAGGATCATCGGGCGGACAAGCCGGCCGGCGCCACGGACATGGCCATCGCGCGCGGGCCGGACCCTGCGGCCAACGTGCGCAAGGCCATAGAAGCTCTGGGCGGCATGGGCCGCTTCGTCCGGCGCGGTGAGCGCGTGGTCATCAAGCCCAACATCGGCTGGAATCGCACACCCGAGCAGGCCGCCAACACCAATCCCGACGTGGTGGCCGAGGTCGTGCGTCTGGTGGTCGCGGCGGGCGCGGGCAAGGTGTGGCTGACCGACGCTTCGGTCAACACGCCCGAGCAATGCTTCGGCCGCTCGGGCATCGAGAAGGCGGCCAAGGCGGCGGGTGCCACCGTGGTGCGGCCCGATGCCTCGGCCTTCCGCGAGGTGAACGTGTCGGGCAAACTGTTGCGCACCGGCGATGTGCTCTTCCCCTTCGTCGAAGCGGATCGCGTGATCAACGTCCCGATTGTCAAGCAGCACGGGCTTTCGCTGGCGTCCATGTCGCTCAAGAACTGGTACGGCGTGCTGGGCGGCCAGCGCGTGAAGCTGCACCAGAACATCCACCTCTCCATCATTGACCTGGCGGCCATGGTGAAACCCACCCTGACCATCCTGGATGCCACGCGCATTCTTCTGGCCAACGGCCCCACCGGCGGCAGCCTGGCCGACGTGAAACAGATGGACACCATCGCGGCCGGCAACGACGAGGTCGCTCTCGATGCCTTTGGCGCCACTTTGCTCGGACTCAACCCCAACGACGTCGGCTTCATCGTCGAGGGCATGAAGGCCGGCCTGGGCACGCTGCAGTGGCAGAGCCTGAAGACCGTCGAACTGGGGGGCTGACCATGTTTCGTTGGTTGCGTCGCAGCTACCAGGTTGTCTTTCTCGGGTTCTTCCTGTTCTTCGTCCTGCTCACCACCGCGGGGCTGATCCGCGGCTACGACGTGCAATGGCTGCTCGAGTTCGACCCTCTGGTGGCCGTCACCACCGCGCTGGCCTCACACTCGCTGCACCACGCGCTGCTGTGGTCGCTGGTCATCATCGTGCCCACCCTGATCCTGGGCCGCTTCTTCTGCTCGTGGATCTGTCCCATGGGCGTCCTGCACCACGCTCTGGGTTTCCTGGCGCGCAGGCGACGGCCACCTGACCGGGTGAAGCAGAACGCCCCGCGGCCCTCGCACAAGATCAAGTATCTGGTTCTGGCAGTGATGCTCGGTCTGGCGGCAGCCGGCAGCGTACAGATCGGCCTGCTCGACCCCATCGCCTCGACCTGGCGTGGCCTGGCCACGTCTGTCATGCCTGCGCTGGGCAACCTCGCTTTCGGCATGTACCAGGGCGAACGGCACTTCCAGTGGGGAACCCTGATTACCCTGGTTTTCTTCGGCGCGCTGGCCCTCAACCTGATTTACCCGCGCTTCTACTGCCGCGTACTCTGTCCGCTGGGCGCGCTGCTCGGGCTGCTGTCGAAGTTCTCCCTGTTCCGTATCAGCAAGAACCCGGAAATCTGCAAGGGCTGCAAGTTCTGCGGGTCCGAGTGCCAGGGCGCGGCCGATCCTCAGGGCACGGTGCGCGCCACCGAGTGCATGGTGTGCCTGAACTGCATCGAGAGCTGCCCGCGCGGCGGACTTTCCTACCGGTTCCTGCCGCCGGTGAAGCTCTCCACCACCAAGATCGATTTGGTGCGGCGCAAGTGGTTGGGCGCCGGCGTGGCGGGCGCGGTGGCGGTGCCTTTCATGCGCGCCTCGGACGGGGTGGAGCCGCGGCCCAATCCCGCGCGCATTCGGCCGCCCGGCTCACTGGAAGAAAGGGCGTTTCTGGAAAAGTGCCTCAAGTGCGCCGCCTGCATGAAGGTCTGCCCCACCGGCGGCCTGCAACCCGCACTGCACGAGGCCGGCATCGAGGGCTTCTGGTCGCCCATCCTGATCCCGCGCATCGGCTATTGCGAGTCGAACTGCGTTCTCTGCGGCCAGGTCTGTCCCACCGGCGCCATCGAGAAACTGACCATCGAAAAGAAGGTCGGCGAGATGCCGGTCCGCCCGCCCGTGCGCATCGGCTCGGCCTTCTTCGACAAGGGCCGTTGCCTGCCCTGGGGCTACCAGACCGAGTGCATCGTGTGCGAGGAGGTCTGCCCGACCTCGCCCAAGGCGATCTATTTCAAGATGGAGACCATCACTGCTCGCGACGGTTCGCAGAAGACGCTGAAGATGCCGTTCGTCGATCTGGACTACTGCACCGGCTGTGGCATCTGCGAGACCCGCTGCCCGGTGGTCGATCGCGCCGGCGTCCGCGTGAGCGCCGCCAACGAGAGCCGCTCTCCTCGGAGCAGCATCTCGCTCACCGGCGGAAAGATCTAGCAAAGCCGTTCCCCACAACCCACCGAGGTGGCGACGGCCGTGTCGGTCGGGCCTGCGCTTCCGGTCCTCAAGTACATCAGCTCTGCAAATAGCGGCCGAAGCAGTTTTCGACATAGGCCATCACATCCTGGCCGGACGCGGTCTGGACGAAGAAGGCAGGGCCTTGGGGAACGTCTGCTGGAGCCTGAGCGATCCGAATACGGCGAAGCGAGAGCAGATGTCCATGGCACTGGGAAAGTCACGCTCCCAACAGGCGAAAGGCGTCCTCCTCTACCACGAGGTTTCCTCCGCATTGAAGTCGGCGCGGCCCGGGGCACAACCCGCGTGGCGCTGGTTGCTCGAACAGAGCAAGGGGTGACTCCACGCCCTGCGACTCGATCTCCGATTCCTAGCGGTTCAGCAGCCGGTCGACGTCATTGCGCAGGCGCTCGGAGCGGATGGGCTTGTCCAGCAGCAGGTCGGCCTTGAGCCACGACTGCTGCAAGGCCGAATCCGCCGCGAACGACAGCCCGGTCGCGGCCTTGACCGCGGTGACCATCATCACCGGCGTGTCCGGGTACAACTTCTTGATGCGATGACAGAGCACGAACCCGGTGTCCTTCTCCTCCATCATCAGGTCCAGGATGGCCAGGTCCGGCTTGATCGACAGCAGGATCTCCTCGGCCTCGGCCTGGGTTCCCGCCGCGTGTACCTCGTGACCGTCTTGCTTCAGGATCAGGCTCACCTGCTCCACGATGTCGGGATCGTCGTCCACCACCAGTATCTTCTTTGCGTTCGCCATTGTCGTTTCCTTCCAGTCCTGCAGTGGACCCGATTCAGACCAGCACGTCTCGTCGGTGATAGTGCGTGTGCAGGAGCTTGTGGCTCATCTCGCCCAGCGGGGCGCCCAGAAATTCCTTGTACAGCCGTGCCACGTCCTCGTTCTTGTGGCTGACCCGGAGGGCCTCGTCGCGGTCGATCTGATACAGCGCCTGCATGCGCGCCTTGATGGCATTCTGGTCGCCGTGCAGCGGTTGGCCGCCGCCGGCGATGCAGCCTCCGGGGCAGGTCATGACCTCGATGAAATGGATGTCCTTGCGGCCCGCCCGTATCGACTCCAGCAACTGCGCAGCGTTCTTCAGGCTGCTGGCTACTGCCACGCCGACCTCGAGATCGCCGATCTTGACCTTGGCCTCCTTGATGCCGTCCAGGCCGCGTACCTCTTGCACCTTCAGCTCTTTCAATTCCTTGCCGGTCAGCAAGAAATACGCGCTGCGGATGGCAGCCTCCATCACGCCGCCGGTGGCGCCGAAGATCTTGCCGGCGGTGGAGCGCAGACCGAAGGGCGTGTCAGCGTGATCCGGTTCGACATCCATCATGTCGATGCCGAACATACGGATGAGCTGAGCCAATTCGCGCGTGGTCAGGACGTAGTCCACGTCCGGCACGTAGTCGCGCCCCATCTCCTCGCGCGCGCACTCGAACTTCTTGGCCGTGCAGGGCATGACCGAGACGCTGACGATCTTCGACGGATCGAGTCCCTCGCGCTTCGCGAAGAACGACTTGATCACCGCGCCCATCATCTGCTGCGGACTCTTGCAGGTGGACAGATTGGGAATGAAGTCGGGGTAGAATTGCTCGACGTACTTGATCCACCCGGGCGAGCAGCTCGTCATCATGGGCAGGGTGCCGCCGCTCTGGATGCGCTTCACCAGCTCCGACCCCTCTTCCATGATGGTCAGATCGGCGGTGAACGAGGTGTCGAACACCCGCTTGAACCCCAGCTTGCGCAGGGTCGCGACCATGTGGCCGTCGGCGTCCTTGCCCGGCTTGAGGCCGAATTCCTCCGCGATGGTCACCGACACCGCCGGCGCGTGCTGGACCACCACGTACTTGTTCGGGTCGGAAAGAGCCGCCATCACCTCATTGAGGTAGCTGTGCTCGGTCAGCGCTGCTGTCGGGCAAGCCAGGATACACTGGCCGCAGTTGATACACGACGAGACGTTGAGGCCGGTCTCGAACGCCGTGCCCACCACCGCCTTGGGACCGCGGTGGATGAAGTCGATGGCGGAGACGCCCTGGATCTCCTCGCACACGCGCACGCAGCGGCCGCACAGCACGCACTTGTCCGGGTCGCGCACGATGGAGGGCGACGACACGTCCATGTCGCGGTTGTTCTTCTTGCCGATGTAGTGGCGCTGGCGCACGCCGAACTCGGCGGCCAGGGACTGTAGGTCGCAGCGCTGATTGCGCGTGCAGTACAGGCAATCATCGGGGTGATTGGACAGCAACAACTCCACGATAGTGCGCCGGGCCGCCAGCACCTTGGGCGAGCGGGTCTTGATCTTCATGTCCTTGGCAACCGGAAAAGAACAGGACGGCACCAGGCCAGGCGCGCCTTCCACTTCCACGATGCACAGACGGCAGGCGCCGCTGGGGGGCAGGCCTTCCATGTAGCACAAGGTCGGAATGTGGACGCCTTCACGCTGGCACACCGAAAGAATGGTCTCGCCCCCGTTTGTCTCGATGGGCTTGCTATCGATTTCAATCGTAAACATCGTGTATTCCTCGCGATGACTCAGGTTCAGTGCAAGGGCCGCGTGAAATCCAGGTCGCAGCGCAAGCAGCGCCGCGCCTCACATTGGGCCGCCTCCTCCGAGATGCACAACTCGACCTCGGCAAAACTCCCGCGGCGCTTTTCGACCGGCAGGTGGGGCTGCTTGACCCGCGCGACCATCACGTCGCCCTCTTCTTCTTCCCCGGCCACTTGCACCGGCTCGACGTAGAAGGACGGCAGCTTCACCTTGGGCAACTGCTTGAGCAGCTTGCCGCTGACGAAGTTCTGCAGCATGACCGCCGCGCTCTTGCCCGCGGCGATCGCCTTGATCACCGTGCTGGGGCCAGATGTCACGTCGCCGCCGGCGAACACTCCCGGCCGGCTGGTGGTGAATGATTCGGGATTGACGGTCACGGTTCCCCAGCGCGTGGTCTTCAGATCCTTGAGCCCCACGCCTTCAGGTTGCTCGCTGATGGCCACGATGAGCGTGTCCAGATCCACCACGTGTTCCGATCCGGGAATCGGCACCGGCTGCTGGCGGCCTGAATCGTCGAGCGGGCCCAGTTCATTGTTGATGAACTTCACTCCGCCGAGCTTGCCGTCCTTGACCACGACCCCGATGGGAGCCACCAGCGGCTTGAGCACGATACCCTCGGCCAAGGCTGCCTCGATCTCCTCGGCGTAGGCCGGCATTTCGGTCCGCGTGCGCCGGTAGAACACCGTCACGCCGGTCACGCCCTTCTGGCGGAAGGCCACACGGGCGGCGTCGATGGCGGAATTGCCGCCGCCGATGATTCCCACCCGACCCTTGGCCAGGTGCTTGCCCTCCAGGTTGTAGGCCTTGAGGAACTTGATGCTGGGGAGCACGCCCACGGCGTCGTCACCCGACAAGCCCAGCCGCTTGCTCTCGTGCGCGCCGGTGGCCACGTACACCGCCTTGTAGCCGTCCTTGTCCATCAACGAATCGATGGTGAAGTCCTTGCCCAGGGTTTGATTGAGCTTCAATTCGACGTTGACGTTCAACAGAGAGTCGATCTCCTTCCGCAATGTCTCGCGTGGCAGCCGGTACTCGGGAATGGCCGAGACCAGCATGCCGCCGGGCTTGGATTCGCGCTCGAACACAGTGACCCGGTTGCCCATCGCGCCCAGGTAGTGGGCTGCGGTCAGCCCAGACGGGCCGGCGCCGATGACTGCGATCTTGGGCGCGTTGGCCCCCGCGGGCTTGACCGGTTCCTTGTAGGTGTCAGGCGCCACGCGATCCACGACAAAGCGCTTGAGGGTGCGCACGGCGATCGGCTCGCCACCGGTGGCGCCGGCACGACACATCAGCTCGCAGGGGTGGTCGCACACGCGCGCGCAGGCCGAGGGGAACGGGTTGGCGCTGCGGATGACCCGATAGGCTTCCGCGTACTCGCCGCGCGCGATGTGCGCGACGTAGCGCCAGGCTTCCGTGCCCACCGGGCAGGTGTTCTGGCAGGGCGCGCCCACCAGATCCTTGCACGCGCCCGCCGGACAGCTTCGCTCGAAGACATGCGCTTCGTATTCGTCGCGGAACCAGCGCAGGGTCGACAGCACCGGATTGGGCGCGGTCTGCCCCAGGCCGCACAGGCTGGTGATCTTGATGGTCTCGGCCAGTTCCGCCAGGCGCATGATGCCCTGGAAGCGAACCAGCGCATCGATGTTCTCTTCCTTGCGCCGCGGCCGGGTGATGGCGTCGAGGATCTCCAGCATGCGGCGCGTGCCCTCGCGACAGGGGATGCACTTGCCGCAGCTTTCGGACTGGATGAACTCCATGAAGAACTTGGCGAAGTCCACCATGCAGGTGGTCTCGTCCAGCACCACCAAGCCGCCGGAGCCCATGATGGCGCCGGCGCTCTTCAGGGTTTCGTAGTCGATGGGCGTGTCGAGCAACTGCGGCGGGATGCAGCCGCCCGAGGGACCGCCGATCTGCACCGCCTTGAATTTCTTGCCTGCGGGCGGCCCGCTGCCCACGTCGAAGATGACGGTGCGCAGGGATGTTCCCATCGCGACTTCGACCAGACCCGCGCGCTGGACCTTTCCGCTGAGCGCGAAGATCTTGGTGCCCTTGCTGGTGGCGGTACCGACGGCGGCGTAGCCCTCGGCGCCCTTGCGCATGACCACCGGCACGTTGGCCAGGGTCTCGACGTTGTTGATGACCGTGGGCTTGGCGAACAGCCCGCTCTGCGCCGGGTAGGGAGGCCGCGGCCGCGGCATGCCGCGCCGGCCTTCGATGCTGTGCATGAGCGCGGTCTCTTCCCCACACACGAACGCGCCGGCGCCCATCTTGATGTGGAACTGCAGGTTGAATCCGCTGCCCATGATGTGATCGCCGATGAGACCGTAGGCGGTAGCGCGCGCGATGGCCTCGCGCAGTCGCTGCACCGCCAGCGGGTACTCGGCGCGAATGTACACGTAGGCGTCCTTGGCGCCGATGGCGTAGGCGGCGATCATCATGCCTTCCAGCAGCTTGTGCGGATCGCTCTCGATCAAGGCGCGGTCCATGAAGGCACCGGGGTCGCCCTCGTCGGCGTTGCAGATCAGGTACTTCTGATCGCTCGACTGGCTAAGCGCCATCTTCCACTTGCGGCCGGCGGGGAAGCCGCCGCCGCCGCGGCCGCGCAGCCCGCTCTTCTCGACCGTGTCGCACACCGCTTCGCGGGTCTTGCTGCGAATGGTTTCCAGGAAGCTCTTGTATCCGCCGCGCGCGATGTACTCCTCGATGCTGCCCGGATCGATGATGCCCGAGAATTCCAGCACCCAGCGCAACTGCGGCTTGAAGAAGGGATGCTCGTCGAGGTAGGGTAGGTCGGCCCACGCCTCGGCCGGCCCCGCGCGAAATTGACCAACCAGGTTCGGGGTCGGGATCTTGCCGGCGAACACGCCGTCCAGGATGGCGGCGACGTTGTCGGGCGAGACCTGCATGAACGACAGGCGGCGCTTGCCTGGCATCTGCACGTCCAGCATGGGCTCGAACGCGCACATGCCGATGCAGCCAACCTCGACGATCTCGACGTCCTTGTGGTTGGCTTCCAGGTACTGGCGAAGCGCATTGCCGACCTTGGCCGCGCCCGCGCCCATGCCACAGGTTCCGGTGCCGAGATAGATGACAGGCTTGCTGACCACGTCGCGACGGAGCCTGGCCAGATAGGCTTCCTGCCCGGCGTCTTTGGCCACACCACCGGCCTTGAGGTACTCCAGCACAGCCGGATCGGGCGTGGTCGAAACCTCGAGCGCGGCGAACAGGGACTTCGGCATGGTGGTCATGACTGCACCGCCTCCTTGCGACAGCCGTCGAGCAACTTGCGCGCCCGGGTCGGCGTCATGCGCGCGAAGAACTCGCCGTTCACGCACATCACCGGGGAAAGGCCGCAAGCGCCCAGGCAGGCGACGACCTCCAGGCTGAACACCTGATCGCGGCTGGTCTGTCCCGGCAGGATCTTCAGCTCATTTTTCACGGTATCGAGCAGCGACAGCGATCCCTTCACGTGACAGGCCGTGCCCCGGCACACCTGCACGTGGAACCTGCCGGCGGGATGGAAGCGGAACTGGTTGTAGAAGGTCGCGACGCCGAATACCTTGCTGGCAGGCAGCCGCAGGTGCTGGCCAATCGCGATGACCGACTCCTTCGATACGTACCCCTGCGCGTCCTGAACTTCCTGCAAGATCGTGATCAGGGAGTCGCGTCGGGCGTTCTGGTATTTCTTAAGGATGGGCTGAATGTCCTGTGTGACTGTTGTCATCTGACCAGATCCTTCTTGTTACTTTCATCACGCTGTGAAATCTTTCACGACGAAGGTACCATTTTCAACCGTTTTTCGTCAAGAGAAGTTTTCGTTAATTATCGTACAGATTCCAGTTCCAACTCGTGCTATCAACTTACTGAAATTAAATAGCTTTTCCACCAGTTACGCCATGGCGGGCAACGAAGCGCCGCGAATCCCCGCGCTGGCCAAAGCCGATGGTCTCTCCCAGGCTGGCGATGCGTGCTTCCAGACAGCCGCGGCACTGCGTGGCCGATTCGTCCAGGCACGGCTTGCCGTCATAGAGCTGGTAAGCACTCCGGTATTTCGGATCGGTCAGGTTGGGCATGATGACGTTGGCCCCGGCCATCAGCCCCTGTTCCCGGCCATTCGGAGCCAGGGCCTGCAGCGCGGTCGCAGCCGCGATGTTCACGTCCGGCAGGTACAGACGCGTGACTGCGATCATGCGCAAGGCCAGCGCCAATTGCGCGTGCCGTTTCCAGGCGAAGTTGCGGATTCCATCGCGCAAGGGCGTATCGGCGTGTGGGATGAACGGCCCCATGCCGATCATGACGACCTTCTCTTGCTCGAAGAACAGGATGTCGCGGGCGAGTTGCTCGACGCTCTGGCCGGGCAGACCGATCATCACGCCTGAGCCGAGCTGGTAGCCGATGTCGTGGAGCAGGCGCAGACAGTCGCGGCGGCGCTCCCAACTGTGATCCGCAGGGTGAAGTCGCCGGTAGAAATCCGGGTCGCTGGTTTCGATGCGCAGCAGGTAGCGTTCGGCGCCGGCCGCGAACCAGGTGCGAAAGGTCGCTTCCGACTGCTCGCCCACTGACAAGGTTATCGCGAGCTGATCGTGCGAAAGCGCACGAATCTTTGTCACCAGCGCCGTGATCAGATCCACGAAAGCCGGATCGCTGCGCTCGCCGGATTGCAAGACCACGGAACCGTACCCTTGCTCCCAGGCCCAGCGTGCGCCGTTGAGAATTTCGTCGACCGGAACGGTGTAGCGCTCGACCTTGTGGTTGCTGCGACGGATCCCGCAGTACAGGCAGTCTTTCGTGCACAGATTCGACAGTTCGAAGAGCCCGCGAAAATACACCACCGCGCCGATCTCGCGAAACTTGACCGCGTAGGCCGCGGACAGCACGGACGCGTGTCTCGCCGGCGTGTCGGCGCCGAGCAGGACGGGCAGGTCGTCGGGGTCGAGCCTATCCTTGTCCAGTATGGTGTCGAGTCTGTTCATGGCGAAAGAGCACGTCCTGCGCTGCCGGAAAGGGAGCCAGGGCACGCGCAAAGATCCCGAGGCTGTAGGCGATGCACAGCCCGTAGTTGGTGAAGGGCACGCCAGCCGCGCGCGCGCGCAGAATGCGACTCAAGACTTCGCGCCGGTTGAGCGTACACGAACCGCAATGGACGATGAGCCGATAGGGCGAAAGATCCGCCGGGAAGTCGTGTCCCTGCACGGTGTGGAAGTCGAGGCGGCCGCCCACGTACTGCGTGAGCCAGCGTGGAATCTTCACCCGGCCGATGTCTTCACCGATGGGGTGATGCGCGCAAGCTTCGGCAATGAGCACGCGATCGCCGGGCCGGAGGTGCTCGATGGCCAGGGCACCCTCGACCTGGGCGAGCAGATCGCCCTTGAGACGCGCGAAGAGGATCGAGAAACTTGTCAGCGGCACCACGGCCGGTGTGTCAGCGGCCACCTTGAGGAAGGCCTGTGAGTCGGTGATGACCAGCCGGGGCGGCGCGCGCAGACCGGCGAGGGCGGCGCGCAGCTCGCGCTCCTTCACCACCAGGGCGAACGCGTCGTGGTCCAGCAGATCGCGCAGCACCTGCACCTGCGGCAGGATCAAGCGTCCCTTGGGCGCTTCCTTGTCGATGGGAACCACCAGCACGGCCATCTCGCCCGGGCCGACTAGATCGGCGACGATGGCGCGAGCATCGAGATAGTCAGCCGGCGCTTGAGTGAGCAGTGCCTGTCGCAGATCCAGAAGTCCGGCGCCCGTGACCGCGCTGGTTTCGACTGTGCAAAGCCCGCGCTCACGCAAAGCCGCCAACTGAGCTGCTGGGACCGGCGCCATATCCGACTTGTTGAACGCCACGACCAACGGGACTCCGCGCGCTTGCATCTCGCGTACCAGCGCATCTTCGAAAGGTCCCCATTCGCCCGCCGCCACCACCAGGCCCAAATCGGTGCGGTCGAACACCTCGGTCGTGCGCTTCACCCGCAAATCGCCGAGCGCGCCTTCGTCGTCGATGCCGGCCGTGTCGATAAACAGCACGGGGCCGAGCGGGAGTAGCTCCATGGGCTTCTCGACGGGATCTGTCGTGGTTCCCGCCACGTCAGACACCAGCGACACATGCTGGCGCACCATCGCGTTGAGCAGACTGGACTTGCCCACGTTGCGCCGGCCAAAGATCCCGACGTGCAACCGCATGCCCTTGGGCGTGGATAGCTTCGCCTCGTGCATCGCACTCATCGCTCCCCTCCCCGATCCGGCGAGCCCAGGCGGCACACCGCCTCGGGCGTGGTCAACTCGTCGAACTCTTGCCCATTCAAAATGCCATCCGCCAAGACCACGTCGCGAATCGAGCAGCCACGCTCGCTCGCCTTGCGCGCGATGGTGCACGCGGCTTCGTATCCCACGCGCGCGACCAATGCCGTGACCACGGCGGTCGACGCGTTCACATGCGCGCGGCAGCGTTCCTCGTCGGCAGTCATTCCTTCGACGCAGAAGACGCGCAGGATCCCGGCGGCCCGCGCGAGCAGGTCCAGGCTGTCGAACAGACAATGGGCGACCAGCGGCAAAAACGGGTTCAGTTCCAGACTGCCGGCTGCGCACGCCTGCGCGATCGCGGCGTCGTGGGCCATGACCAGCATGGCCGCCTGGCTGACCGCCTCGGGGATGACCGGATTCACCTTACCGGGCATGATCGACGAGCCGGCCTGGCGCGCGGGCAGCTTGATCTCGCCTAGACCTGCCTCAGGACCGGACGAGAGCAGCCGTAGGTCGGACGAAATCTTCAACAAGTTCACCGCACAGGCCTTGAGCATCCCGGAGACCTCGGCGAACACGTCCGCGTTCTGCGTCGCCTCGACGAGATTCTCCGCACGCGCCACGCTGAGCCCGGTCAACTGCGAGAGCGCATCCACCACCTGAAAGATGAACGTGCGCGGCGCACCCAGGCCGGTGCCGATGGCCGTGCCCCCGAGATTCACTACGCGCAGACGTTCCGTGCATTTGTAGATACGCCATCGGTCGCGCGCCAGCGCCTCGGCATAGGCGCCCATCTCGCGTCCCAAGGTGACGAGGACCGCGTCCTGCATCTCGGTGCGGCCGACCTTAACGATGTGGGCGAATACCCTTTCTTTTTGCTGAAAGGCCTCCTGCAACGCCACGACCTCTTTTTCCAACGCCGCCAGCAGCCACAGGCCCGCCACCCGCATGGCCGTCGGAAAGGTGTCGTTGGTCGACTGGTGCAGGTTGATGTCGTCGAGCGGCGATACGCGCTGGGTGTGGCCCAGCGGCTCGCCCAGAATCTGCAACGCGCGGTTGGCCAGCACCTCGTTGACGTTCATGTTGGTGCTGGTGCCAGCGCCGCCTTGCAAGGCATCCGCGACGACATGTTCGTCGAGTTGCCCGGCGGCCATTTCGGCACACGCAGCCACGATGGCGTCGCCCTTGGCCGGATCCGCGGCCCAGGCGCCCAGTCGCTGATTGGTGAGTGCGCACGCCCCCTTCACCGCGCCGAAGGCGCGCACCAGGGCGCGATGCACGGGGCGCCCGGCCAGCGGGAAATTCTCCAACGCCCGCAGAGTGTGCACGCCCCACAGCGCTCCCGCGGGAACCTCCCGCTCTCCCAGCGGGTCTTGCTCGCGGCGTGTTTCGCTCATGCGGGGCCTCGCGTGGTTCGCCTCACACGAAGACGTCGCGCTTGCCGCCCTTCACCTTGCGCACCAGAGCCTCGGAAATTTCCTTCCGGCGCGCGTCCATGTTGGCCAGAGTGCTGCCCACCAGGCCTTCACCCACCTTGCGCGTTTCCGGACCGGCGTAGTCCTCCAGGTACTCGGTGAAGGTCGACAGCGCGTTGGGATCGCAGTGCAATTTGATGGCGCCGGGCTTGGCCAGGTCCATGAAGTCCTGGCCCGTGCGCCCCAGTCGGTAGCAAGCGGTGCAGAACGACGGAACGTAGCCCATGGCCGCCACGTCGCGCACTACCTCGTCGAGATCGCGATGATCGCCGAGCTGGAACTGGCTGGATTCCGCCGGGTTGGCCACGGCCTCGGCATAGCCGCCCGGATTGGTGCGGCTGCCCGCGGAAATCTGCGACACCCCCAGCGCAAATGTCTCGCGCCGGATGTTGGGCGTCTCGCGCGTGGACATGATGATGCCGGTGTAGGGCACCGCCAAACGCAGGATCGCGACGATCTTGCGAAAGTCGATGTCGGACACCGCGTGCGGCGGATTGCCCGCAATGTCGGATCCGATGGCTGGCTCCAGGCGCGGCACGCTGATGGTGTGGGGGCCTACGCCGAAGCGTGCCTCCAGGTGCCGGATGTGCTGCATGAGCGCCAGGATCTCGAAGCGCCAATCGGCCAGGCCAAACAGGATGCCGATGCCCACGTCGTCGATCCCGGCCTCCATGGCGCGGTCCATGGCCGAGACGCGCCAGTCGTAGTCCTTCTTCTTGCCGGCCAAATGAACGCTCTGGTAGGTCGCGTGGTGGTAGGTTTCCTGGAAAAGCTGGTAGGTGCCGATGCCCGCGCCCTTGAGCGCGCGAAACTCGTCGACGGTCAGGGGCGCGACGTTGGCATTCACGCGCCGAATCTCGCCCCTTCCCCGCTTGACACTGTAGATGGTCGCAATGGAATCGAGCACGTACTGGAAGCCCTGGTGCGGATACGACTCGCCCGCCACCAGCAGGATGCGCTTGTGGCCCTGGTCGACCAGGATCTCGACCTCGCGGCGGATCTCGTCCTGCGACAGCGCCCGGCGCTTGACCTGTTTGTTGCGCGCGCGAAACGCGCAGTAGGTGCAGTCGTTGGCGCACAGATTGGACACATAGAGCGGCGCGAATAGCACCAGCCGCGGTCCGTAGATCTGATCCTTCACGGCGCGCGCGGTCTGGAAAATCTCGCCCAGCAGCTCGGGATCGCTGACGGCGGCCAACGTGGCGACATCCGCCATGTCGAGCCCGGACAAGCCGCGGGCCTTGGCCAGCACGGCGCGAACCTGTCCCGCATCCTTGCTCGCCGGCGCAGCCAACACGCGAACAATTTCGCCTTCGTCTATGAATCCCAGGGTGTCGTGCATTTGTACTCCCATCTACGCGACGTCATTTCCCGGCGCGACCGGCGGCAGATGCACCGTGAAGGTCGTGCCGACATCGGGCTGGCTCGCCACCGTCACGTCGCCCCCATACAGGGTGGCCAGCTTGCGCAAGATCGACAACCCCAACCCGCTGCCCATGATGTTGCGGGTCTTGGCGTTCTTGATGCGCACGAATTCGCCGAAAAGCTTGGCGGTCTCTTCCTTGGTCATGCCGATGCCCGTGTCCTTCACCGCCACGGTCACGCCCGCAGGCCCGTCCGACACGGTCACGTCGACCCGGCCACCGTCACGATTGTACTTCACCGCATTGGACACCAGGTTGTTGAGCATGATCTCGATCTCGCCCCTGTCCGCCCGCAGAACCACAGAGCCGGGCGAGTGCAATTCCATCGTGATGGCTCGCTCCTTTGCCGCGGGCAGCGCGGTCTCGATGGCAGCACGCGCCACCTCGACCACGTCGACGGCGGAAAATTCGCGCGCCTTCTGCCCCGACTCGATACGCGTGAGATCGAGAAGATCGACGATCAGCTTCCGCATGCCGTCGAGGCGCACCAAGCTGCGCTCAACCGCGCGGGCCGCCGTCTCCGGATCCGTGGCCGCGCCTTCCTGCAAGAGCCGCAGGTAGCCCTCCACGGCGACCAGCGGCGCCTTGAGTTCGTGCACCAGCACGGAGAGGAACTGGAAGCGAACCTGGCGCTTCTCTTGCGCCAGCTTGCGTGCCTGCCAGCGCAGGATGTGGTGCCGGGCCGCCTTGCGAACCGCGTCGCGCAACTCTTCCGGGGTGAACGGCTTGGCAAGAAAATCGAAAGCCCCCCGCTTGGTGGCGCTGACTGCAACGTCTAGCGAAGCGTACGCCGTGATCATGATGACCAGCGCGTCGTCTCGTCTTTGATTGAGCCGATCCAGCACATCAAGGCCCGACATCCCGGGCAACTTGTGGTCGAGCAGCACGATGTCGAACTTGCTCGTCTCCATCGCCTGCAACCCCTCCTCGCCGCTCTCCGCGTGCGCCACCTCCAGGCATACGTGTCCGTCGGTATCGGGCAACGCCACCCGAAATCCGTCGAGCACGCGCGACGCCCCGGCCCGCATCCCAGCTTCGTCGTCGATGACCAACACGCGCAAGGTGTCCATGGGGCTAGCCTCCAGATTCTCTGTAATGGCGTTGTGTTTCAGTGCTGCGTGCATGGGCAGGGGACCCTCCGTACTTCTTCCCCAAGAGATGGTCTTGGCAACATGGTCGTCAGCGAGCGTCCTCGCGTCCGTCGCCTTCCGGTGCTAGGAAACTCATGGATTCTTCGCGCTGCTCGAAGCGCGGCAGGGTCACGGTGAAGGTCGTGCCCGTGGGTCCGGCCGCCGCATCGGCGTTCGACTTGAGCCTGATGTTGCCCCGGTGCATTTTGACGATGCCGTAGCTCACCGCCAGGCCCAGCCCGGTGCCGCGTCCCATCTGCTTGGTCGTGAAGAACGGCTCGAACACGCGCTTCATGTTCTCCTTGGGGATTCCCATCCCCGTGTCTTCGACGGCGAAGAGAACCTGTTCATCGCTGACGGCACTGCGCACGGTGAGCCGGCCGCCCGCGGGCATGGCCGCCACGGCGTTGGTCAACAGATTGGTGAGGACTTGGCGAATCTGATCCGCATCCAGGTCTGCCGAGGCCGTGGGATCCTGGTGTTCGACCACGATCTCGATGCCAGCCGGCGCCTGCACGCCGCGCAAGGAACGGTCGACCAGGTCAGCAACCTTGGTCGGCAGCAGCACGACCTTGTTCTGGCGGGCGAAGTTGAGCAATCCCGAGACGATCTTCTTGCAGCGGTCAGCCTGCTCGACGACCATCGCCAGATCCTTCGCTTGAGGCGAATCCTTGTCACAGGATTCGAGCAGCACGTGGGCGTAGAGCAGCACCACGCCCAGCGGATTGTTCACCTCGTGCGCGATGCCAGCCGCCAACTGGCCCATGCTGGCCAGCTTCTCGGCCTGGACCAGCGCCTGTTGCGTGCTAGCCAGCTTGGTGTTGGAAAAATCCAGTTTCTGCACCGTCTTCTTCAGCCGCTCGATGGTGTAGGGCAGGCACATCTCGTCCTCGGCCAGTCCGCGGAAGATGGCCACCGCGTGCGCGCGACAGGTGTCGTAGCCACAAGCCCCACAATTCAGCTCGTCGTCGGGGCCGAGTTTCCCCATCTCGATCATGATGGTGCGGAGCTCGTCGGCCGACGGGGTGGGCATGTTCTGGCTGGCGGTCTGGAAGCTGCGGCCCAAGGGCAGGTCACGCAGCTGGTCCATCTCCACCGACCACGCCGCGCGATCGAAGCTGGCGCGCTGGCTTTGCACATGACGGCTGATGTGGGCGCGGCGAGCAAAGGGCGGCAGATCGACGCTCATCCCTGCGCCCATCACGCAGCCTCCGCGGCAACAGAGCAGTTCGAGCAGGTGGACATTGAGCTGGCCGCCAGAAAACTCCTGCAAAGCCTCGGGGAACGCCGAGCGCCCATCGGCCGACACCACCTCGCTGGAGGTCAGATCCTCGTCGATGCCCGCGGTCTGCAAGCTTCCGCGCGGCAAGGGAAACACACCGCCCAGGCCCGCGCGGGGCGGGTCGAATTCGGACGAGGCCACCTCGCCCGAGGCGATTCCGGCGGAGCCCAGCATGTCCCGCAGCTCGCGGAAGGTCAGGACCGCGTCGACGCGATCCGGACCCGACAGTGTGGCTGCCTCGCCCTTCTTCGCGATGCAGGGCCCGATGAACACGATCTTCGTGTCGGCGCCGTAGCGCGCGCGCAAGGCCCGCGCCGTGGCCAACATGGGCGACGCGATGGGGGCCAGGTGAGGCATCAGGTCCGGGTGATAGCGCTCGACGAAATTGACAATGGCCGGACAGGCGGTGGCGATGAAGCTTTCGTGCGGGCGCTGGGCCAGAAGATCGCGATAAGCGCGGGCCACCAGATCGGCACCGAAGGCCACCTCGCACACCAGCGAGAAGCCCAGTTTTCGCAGCGCCCCGACCATGTGCCGCACCGCACGGTCGCCGATCTCCGCCGGAAAACTTGGCGCCACGCACGCCGCCACGGGCGCGCCACTGCGCAGAAGTCCCTGCACCGCCTCGACCGAGCTGAGCACGCGCTTGGCGCCCTGGCTGCACACCAGCACGCAGGAGCCGCAACCGATACATCGCGAAGGGATGACCTCGGCCTGGCCTCCTGCTATGCGGATGGCCTTGGCCGGGCACTCACGCACGCAGGTGTAGCAAACGCGACAGCGCTCGCGAATCGTGCTGACCAGAGAAAGGTCGGTGGGCTTCATGGAGACCCCGCGGCCTTGGCTGCGGCCGGCCGCCGCGCGAAGAACGCCACCTTTTCCAGCGTGACGCCGATGTCGATGTGCTCGACGTAAACGTCCGGCGGCAGGCGCAGGCGGACGTCAGCGAAATTGAGCAAACTGCGCACCCCTGCCTCGACCAGGGTATCGGCCACGCTCTGCGCGGCCGCAGCCGGCACGGCGATCATGGCGACGTTGATTCCCTTCTCGCGCATGATGGTCCCGGCCTCGCTGATGTGATACGACGGGCAACCGTTGATCATGCGATCGACCTTGGCCGGATCGATGTCGAAGGCGGCGACGATCTGGAGCAAGGGCCGGCGTCCCAGGAAATACGCGAAGAGGGCGCGGCCGAGGTTGCCCACACCCACCAGCGCTACCGCCTGCGTGGTCGGCGGGTCCAGAAACGCGCCAACGCGTTCTTCCAGAACCACGACCTCGTACCCGCGGGTCGGGCTGCCTTCGTAGCGCACGTTCATGAGATCCCGCCGCAGTTGTTCGGGCGTCACGTCGGCCAAAGCCGCAAGCTGGTGCGAGAACACGTAACGGGTGCCTGAGAAGGCCAAGTCGCGCAGGATGCGCCGGTAAAGAATCAGCCTAACAACGACCAGCTCGGAAACCGTCTTCTTGCCGAGCTTCCGTCGCGCATGTGTCCCTTTGATGGCCATAGTTGTGAATTACCAAACGCTGTTATGTGTTTCACAGCTCCGTATCAATCATATGGTCGCGAAGGCCCATGAAGTCAAGCCTAATCTCCAGAAGTTCTATCTGTGATTTGGCATACATTCACATCCGTCTCGCGGACACGACTGCACGCTGGTTGGGCTTGGACGCAAGCCCATGTCTCGGAAACGCCTATGGCCCGTGCTGGACAACCGACGATTTGCGGCAATCGATCACAACGCCACAAACTCCACGCGTCGGAGGAGAGAAACTTAAACCCGCAAGGCGGACTCCTAGCCCCCTTCCCTCGCAGGCTCGAAGACAACTATGACCTGGAAAAGGGAAATACGCTGAGCCGTGGAATGTGGAAACCGCCACTTCCCGTCTGAAGACAAGATTCCTTGACCCCAGGTATGGGGAAATCCCACTGCAGTCTGCAACAGCTTGAGGATAATCATGACCACCACGCGACCTCGTTCACTGCTCCCATTGTTCATGCTTGCCGGTCTGATGGCCTGTTCAGGAGGTAACTCCGCCGGCGACTCCGGAGTCAAGCAGGGCGGTTCCGGAGGGTCGGCAGCGAGTACCGGAGGGTCGACGAGTGCGGGCAGCACCACCGCTGTCGGAGGGTCGACAACTGCGAGCAGCGCGCCGGCGGGTGGTGGCGTTTCGACACCGGGAGGCGAAACGGCCACTGGTGGTGTCTCATCACCCGGAGGGACGACAGTCACGGGCGGCGCTTCTCAACCTGGCGGCGCAACAGCCTCGGGCGGATCGACCGCTTCGGGCGGCGCTTCTCAACCCGGCGGCGCAACGGCCTCGGGCGGATCGACCGCTTCGGGCGGCGCTTCTCAACCCGGCGGCGCAACAGCCTCGGGTGGGGCATCCAGGGGCGGCGGCGCAACAGCCTCGGGTGGATCGACTGTCGCGGGCGGCGCGTCCGCAATCGGTGGGAGCACCTCGTCCGGAGGCGCCGCGGGCGGGAGAGGTGGCGCATCTGGCTCGGCAGGAGGCAGAGGCGGGGCCGGAGGGAGCGGAGCGACGGGCGGAAGCGCGCCGGGTGGAAGCACCGGGGGTGCGGCCGGAGGCAGTGCCGGAGGGGCTCCTCCCCCAACGACCGGAATCCCGACTGGCTATCCGGCGCCCACGGCGGCTAACTACGCCCAGTGCCAGACGGTAGCGATAGGCACCAATAATGCTTGCGCTGGCCAGCCAGCGGGGAATGTCTGCATCGAATGCCTCTTCGGCGGTACCGATTACAACACATCTGAAACCACTCCTACGGCAACCGCCACGAGCGAGGCGGGGAACTACGTCGTGACCGTGACGCTCGGCGGGGCCGCAGCTGGTGACACGTATGTCAGTGCGGAATCGAGCCGAGGCCTCTTGGCGTCCGTGACCACCACCCCAGGCCAGTCGCTGGAGTACGCGTTCGTGGTCAATGTGCGAGCGATGGAAGGGCAGCCACAGCATGCCGGCGGGCCGGGGGGATATCCGGGCCTGGATTTATTCTTCTCCGGCGCGAATCCGCAGGTTTCTGCCATCGGATACGCCCTAGCCGACGCAACGACGAAGCCAATCATGGTCTACATCGCCAGCGACTCCACGGCCTGCGACCAGACCGGCGGCGCCTTCGGGGGTTGGGGGCAAATGCTGCCCGAGTATTTCGCTCCTCCGGTCGGGATTGCCAACTATGCCAATAGCGGCGCAGCCTCCGGCGATTTCGGCTTCTGGGGCGACATCTCGTCGCGCTGGGTCGCGGGCGACTGGATCATGATTCAATTTGGACACAACGACAAGACAGATACGGACGCAACTGTCGAGGCGAACCTCACACCGCATGTGACCGCCGCACTGGCCGCAGGCGTCCACCCGATTATGGTTTCTCCGCCCGCTCGCCTGCAGGGTATTCCAATACCCGATCAGTCCAGCCTTCATGCTGCCGCGGCCCAGGCGGTCGCAACGGCCAACAACGTACCCTTCATCGATCTGACCGCCCTCTCTACTGCCTGGTACGACGGTCTTGGCATGACCCAGACCCAAGCGCTGCAGGCATACCACGCGAATGGAACCGACGCGACACACACCAACCTCGCGGGCGCAGCGAAGTTGGCTGGTCTCGTCGCCAACGCCATAAAGACTCAGAATATTGGACTGGCCCCGTACTTGAGGCAGTGATTCGCTGCTGCTCCGGACGCAGTTGCGTGCGGAGACATTCGTTTGACGTGCGCGGTTGCGCCGGGTGCGTATCTCCGTCGGGAACCGCAAGGTGGGAGTTGGGCTAGCGACTCTCAACCGTGTAGAATGCGATTTTCTTGGCAAGCGCGCGGCATGTCGTGTCGACAGAAAGGGCACTTTTTGATGATTACCTGCACTATGCGATTCTTGATTCTGGCTTTGGTGGCAGCACCACTACTTCTCCTGGGCTGTAGCAGCAACAGCAGCCCGAACACCGGTACTGCAGGTGGCACCACCAGCAATGGCGCCACGACCACCAGCGGCGGAGCGAACCCTAGCGGCGGCTCGAGCAGCATCGGTGGAACCACCGCCAACAGCAGTTCATCCAGCAATGGCGGAACCACCGCCGCCAGCAGCAGTTCATCCAGCAATGGCGGAACCACCGCCAGCAGCAGTTCATCCAGCAATGGCGGAACCACCGCCAGCAGCAGTTCATCCAGCAATGGCGGAACCACCGCCAACAGCAGCTCATCCAGCAATGGCGGAACCACCGCCAGCAGCAGCTCATCTAGCAATGGCGGAACCACCGCCAGCGGCGGAACCAACCCCAGCGGCGGTTCAAGCAGCTTCGGTGGAGCAACAGCCAGCAGCGGTTCAAGCAGCAGAGGCGGTGCGACCAGCGGTGGCGGTTCGGGTGGCAAAGGCGGAACGACCAGCAACGGCGGCTCTGGTGGCAAAGGCGGAACCACCACAAGCAGCGGCGGCTCGGCCACAGACGGCGGGACCGCGAGTTGCACCCTCGACACCATCGATGTCACAGCCGCCAACTATCCTAGCGGCCTCACCCTGACCAAGGCCTGCAGCCCTTACATGGTCGACGAGATTGACGTCCACGACGGCGGCGTGCTCACCATCGAGGCGGGCGCCACGCTGGAATTCAGTGACAACACGACGATATCTGTCGGTCAGTCCGGCACGGGCAAAGTCCTGATAAACGGCACGGCGCAGAACCCGGTTACGCTGACCACTCAACCCAGCCTACACTTGCCTGGAGGTTGGTATGGCTTGGTGTTCTACTCAGGTACGGCGAGTGGATCGCAAGTGACCTACACCACGATAGACTACGCAGGGGGCAACTACGACGGAGCCATCGTCGTCGACAAGGCCTTGCCGGCAGGTACGTTGACTCTGGATCACGTGGCCATCGACAACAATGACACGGCGGAGGGCGCGGTCCCGATCTACATGAACGACGGGTCACCGACTATCGCCTGCACCAACTGTACCGCCGACGGCAAGCCCCTGACTCACTAGGCGCCAGAGAGCACCAGCGACTAGCTCCGTGCCTGAGACGGTAGGCGACACAATCATGACCGCGTTGGCGAAGGCGGGCTTTGCCCACGGACTGGCGGCTGCTGCCGCAGATGCCAGTCCTGGAGCCAGAGCGCGGGAGGGTTTGGCGAGGCCGAGCGCAGCGAGCGGGGTGGGGGTGGACGTGGGGGGGCCGAAGGGCGGAGCGAACCCTCCCAGGGTTCCCATCTCAAAGTATCCGCCTGTCGATCACGCGCGTGGCTTTGCCTTCGCTGACCGGCAGGCTGGCTGGCGGCAGCAGCTTGACCTTGGGCTTGGTCAGAATCTCGGAACGGAGGCGCGCCGCGATCTCACCTTCCAGCGCGACCCGCTGCTCCTCATTCATTTCCGATTCAGTGTGAGCCAGTTCGGCCTGCACCGTCATGTCGTCGCGGCCCTCGAGCACGATGAGGTAATTGCGTCCGACCTGCGGGATGGCCATGAGCACATGCTCGATCTGCTGCGGGTACACGTTGACCCCGCGTACGATCAGCATGTCGTCGGCTCGGCCGGTGATTCGAGCCAATCGGCGGTGAGTGCGGCCACATGCGCAAGGACCGGGAACGATCGACGTGATGTCGCGCGTTCGATAGCGCAGAAGTGGCATGGCCTCGCGGCACAGGGTGGTCAGCACCAGCTCGCCCGGCTCGCCGTCGGGCGTCGGCTCCTCGGTCTTGGGGTCGATGATCTCGAGGATGAAGTGGTCTTCCCACAGGTGCATTCCGGCCCGCTCGGCGCACTCGAATGCCACGCCCGGGCCGTTCATCTCTGACAGCCCATACGAGTTGAAGACCTCGACGCCCAGGGCCTGCTCGATCTTGTCGCGCGTCTCGATGCTGTACGGCTCGGCGCCCACGAAGGCCCGACGCAACTTGAGCGGCTGGCGTGCCTCCGGGCCTTTCCCGTCGAGAAAATCCGCGAAATACAGCGCGAAGCTGGGCGTCAGGTGTACGGTCGTGGTGCCGAAGTCCTGCATGAGGGCAAGCTGCTTCTCGGAATTGCCCGGCCCGGCCGGGATGACCAGGCAGCCGACCTTTTCGGCGCCGTAGTGAGCCACCAGCGCCCCGGTGAAAAGGCCGTAGGTCATCATGTTCTGGAACACATCCCGCGCCGTCACGCCGGTCGCCACAAAGCTGCGGGCGCACAACTCGGCCGCGTTGTCCACATCCCGCGGCGAAAAGAAGAGGGCCTTGGGACGGCCGGTCGTGCCGCTGGACGTGTGCAGGCGCAGGGTCTGGTCCATCGGCATCGCCAGCAGCCCCGATGGATAAGTTTCGCGCAGGTCGCCACTGGTGGTGAAAGGCAGCCGGCGCACGTCGGCCAGCGACTTGATGCTCTCGGCCGCGATCCCGGCCCCGACGAAGCGCTCCCGGTACAATGGCACCCCTTCGTGCAGCCGCGCCACCAGCGCCTGCAGGCGGCCAAGCTGCAGCCGCTCCAGGTCAGCGCGGCCCAGCGTCTCGATGCCGGGATCGCGGAACATCCCCTACCCTTCGAGCGGCTGCGCTTCTTCGACGATGAAATTTGGGATCTCGTTGACCACGGCGTAGACCAGGTGGCAGGCGCGGCACACGAAGGCGCTTTCGTCAGGGCGCAGTTCCAGCGACCCCTTGCACTTGGGGCAGGCCAGGATGTCGATCAGCTCGCGGTTCATCGGCATGGCCCGGTTTATACAACGACGTGCCCTGGTTTTCTAACCGGCGCGGACCATGATAGGAACCAGCCATGCTGAAGCAGATCGTTTTCGCAGTCCTTCTGACCGCGTCCCTGGCGATGTTCGCCTGGACGCTCAGGCGCTTCATCAAGATGCTCCTGGCCGGCCGCCCCGAGAAGCGCACCGACCGCGTCGAGGCGCGCGTAGATTCATTGCTTTCCTTCTTCTTCGGCCAGCGCAAGGTCATAGAGACGGTGGACATCCCGGCCAGCCGCTGGCCGCGCTTTTCCAATCTGGTGGGCAGCCGGCACCACTTCGTCATTTTCTGGGGCTTCCTTGTCATCTGTCTGGGCACACTGGAAACCTTTACGCAGGGGCTGTGGCCCTCGTTCTCCTGGTCGCTCCTGCTGGGCGAAACCGTTGCAGAAGTGCTCGACGCCGCTGTGGACAGCATGAACCTGATTGTACTCGCGGTCATCGGTTTTGCGTTCTTCCGCCGCCTCTTCCTCAAGCCCCGCCTCATCCCCATGAGCCGCGACGCCGCCGCGATTCTCTCCGCCATTGCGCTCCTCATGGTCACCCACTTCGGAATGCACGGCTTTCGCGCTGCGGCCGGCGCGGCCGAGCCCGGTTTCTTCCTTTCTGATGCGCTGGCTGGTGCCTGGCTTGGCCATGTCTCGCCGGATACCGCGGGCCTGCTCTCGGAAGTCAACTGGTGGATCCACGTGGTGGTGTTGCTGAAGTTCCTCAACTACCTCGCCTACTCCAAACACAGCCACATCCTCGCGGCCCTGCCCAACATCTACTTCCGCCAGCTCGGCCAGCGTGGCGTTCTGTCCAAGCTCAACCTGGAAGCCGACGACATGGCGCAAACCGGTGTGGTGTCCGAATGGAAGGACTTCACCTGGAAGTCACTGCTCGACGGATTTGCCTGCACCGAGTGCGCGCGCTGCTCGAACTACTGTCCCGCCAACCGCACCGGCAAGCCGCTTTCGCCCATGCAGGTGGTGCACGATCTGCGTGACGACATGAAGTCACGCCTTCCGGATCGCGGGCCGCTCGACGACATCATCGAACGCTTCCAGCACGGCAAGGCCGCCGCAGAGGAGGCGCGTCAGCCGCGCGATCTCATCGGCGGCCGCACCAGCGAGGAGGTGCTGTGGTCGTGCACCACCTGCGGCGCCTGCCAGGAGGTGTGCCCCGTGTTCATCGATCACCCGGGCAAGATCCTGGAGATGCGGCGCAATCTGGTGCTGTTGCAAGAAAAGGTGCCCGGCGATCTGGTGCGCACCTTCAAGAACCTGGAGCAGAACAGCAACCCCTGGGGCCTGGGCGCGGACCGCCGCATGGACTGGGCCGAAGGCCACGACGTGCCCACGCTCGACGACAAACCGGACGCCGAATGGCTGCTTTGGGTTGGCTGCGCGGGCGCCTACGACGACCGACTGAAGAAGCAGACCCTGGCCCTAGTGGATATCCTGCGCCAGGCTGGCGTCAGCTTCGCCGTGCTGGGCATGGAAGAAGGCTGCTGCGGCGATTCCGCGCGCCGGGCGGGCAACGAGATGCTGTACCAGATGGAAGCACAGCAAAATGTGGAGACGATGAACGCCAAGCAGGTGAAGAAGATCGTCACCGCGTGCCCGCACTGTCTGCACGTGCTCAAGAACGAGTACCCGCAGATGGGCGGTACCTATGAAGTCCGCCACCATTCGCAACTGATTGCCGAGCTGATCGAGCAGGGCCAGCTTGCGATCGAGCGCAGTGCGAACGGGGACGGCAAGCTCACCTTCCACGATCCTTGCTACCTCGGGCGCTGGAATGGCGAGTACGAGGCGCCGCGTGCGGTTCTGGATCGGTTGGGCGGCGAGCGCCTGGAGCTAGGGCGCACCCGCGAGCACGCCTTCTGTTGCGGAGCCGGCGGCGGCCGCATGTGGATGGACGAGAAAACGGGGATTCGGGTCAACCACGACCGCACCGACGAGATCCTGTCCACCGGCGCCACCACCGTGGCCACCGCCTGCCCCTACTGCACCATCATGATCAAGGACGCAGTGGACGACCGCGACGCGGGCGAGCGCGTGCAGGTGAAGAACCTGTCAGAGCTGGTGGCCACGGCCATGGTTCGCAGCGTCGCGCCCAGCGAGACTGCCCCGCAATAGCTACGACCGATCGCTCCCGTCCAGACCCGATCCGGGAAGCTTGCGCGCAAAGCCTGCGTCGTTGCCCCGGCTGTGGATGAAGGTGCCGTCTTCCCTGGCGTACGAAATGATACAGCCACCATGCTGGGATACGCGAAACACGAATACGTGGCCATTCCGCCGCGCAAACCCCTCGAAGTGGCCTGGCTGTAGCTACTCCGTGCGCTTGACCTGGAACGGGATCGGCGCGCCCTGCTCGTCTGACCAGTCCTCGACCACGCCGGCCACATGGGCCCCGAGCGGTCCGCGGCGCAGGTAGGCGAGAAACAGGTTCAGCTTCGGCTCGGCGCCCTCGGCCAGTACCTCGACGGTGCCGTCCGCGCGGTTGCGCACCCAGCCCGCGAGGCCCAGACGCCGGGCTTGGTCGAGCGTCGTAGCACGAAAGCCGACGCCCTGGACCGACCCGAGCACCACGGCGCGTAAGCGGCGGGGCTTCGCTGGCGTGCCGTCGCTCATCGGGAGATCAGAGCGGCCCTTCAGTCACGGTGATGCCCACCAGGTTGTTGGGCACGAGCGGCAACTCGACGAAACGCGCCCGCACCTGGCCGTCCCCGCCTTTCACCTCCACTTTGGCCAGCACCACATACTCGACCGGCCCCGTGGCGGGCGCGCAGGCCGTAACCGTGCCCACCACCTGGGCTCCGGTGTCGTAGGCGAAGGTAACCCGGTGACTCAGCATCTCCCGAAGACTCTGACGATCAGCCATTGCGCGAATTTCCCAGGCTGAGCGCTCCTCGTCAACCCCGGGCCGCGCTGACCGCCTATCAGATCGAGCCCGAAAAAGCTGGATCATTTCGATCACTTACGAAATAGCGTGAAAAATAAGTGGAAAAGGGCCCACGGGTCCTCCGAAGTTTGGTTTTTGCCAACTAAACGCAGGAGGTTTCCCCGTGAGCCCAGAACGAACCTACCCATTTCTCAGCGACTTGCTCGACCCTTTTCATAAGGCGCGCCGCAGAACGCTGGGTCTGATCATCGCCGCCATCGCCGCCACTGGTCAGGCTCGCTCGTTCGCCATCGCCACGACTCTGGCCGGCTGGCTGCGGACCAGGCTGGACAGTGCGGTCAATCGCTTCTACCGGCTGCTGCGCAATGAGCACGTCGACTATCTTGAATTCGCCACGCGGTCGCTGGATTTGCTCGCCCGTCGCCCGGATCGGCATGTCCTGCTCGCTGTGGACTGGACCGAATGGCACCATGACTTGCGCCTCCTGGTCGCTGCCATGGTCACCGGCAAGCGGGCCATCCCCGTCTTCGTTCAAGGTTGGCGCAAGTTGATCCGAGATCGCTCGCAGAATACCCGGGAGAATACCTTCCTGCGCTTCCTGGCCGACGTCACCCGTCGGGCGGGTGTCACCGCGACGATTCTGTGCGACCGCGGATTTCGTCGCGCGAGTTGGCTGGCGTTGTTGCAGACGCTGCGCTTGGGCTTCGTCGTCCGTTTGATGGCCGATGTCTACGTCGAGCTTGAGCCTGGTGTACGTCGACCATTGGAGGCCATTCTCCTGCAACCAGGGCAGGTGCTCGATCTCGGCGTGGTTCCGCTGCGTGCCGACGGTGTTGTCTCGGTTCGCATCATCGGATACTGGGCTCCTGGTGCTCATGAACCGTGGTGGGTCGCCACCAGCGAACCCGGTTCCGCCAAGCAGGTGCTGGCGCTCTATGACCGCCGCATGACCGTCGAGGAGCAATTCCGAGACACGAAAGGCCGACGTTTCGGCGCCAAGCTCTTTTGGACCCAGTTCCGCGACCCAGTGGCCCTGGCCCGCTTCGTTAGCCTTCTGGCCGTAGCCCTCTTGATCTGGACTCTGGTGGGCATCACCGCCGCGCTGATCGATCCCTCTTTGCGCCTGCGCTGCAAACGCAAAGGGCCTCGTCAGTCCTTCGTCACCATCGGCATCAGAGCCTTGGCGCTCGGCACATTCTCCGCGCGCTTCGACCGCCTCTCCGTGCCCCTGATTCTCGAACCACCCACCATGCGTCCTCTGCGTCTCCTGGAGGCGTCCAAATGACGTTATCCACAGGCATTTCGCGGAGTTCCCGCACCAATGCCGCACTTTTCGCCAAAGATCAACGGTCAGCGGGCCGCGCCCCGGCCCCGTCTGACGCCCCCCATTGCGCGGAACCCGCCCGAATCACTCCGCCGGTAGTAAGATAGCGGCGTGACCCCCGGACGCCGCACAGGTTTTGCTGTTCTCGCCGCTGCCCTTGCCGGCTGCACCGGAAACGAGCCGCAGCCGCGCATCGACGCGGTTGAGCCCGCGCAGGCCTACACCGATGGCGACCTCCGCCTCACGCTGATGGGCGCGGACTTCATCCCATCGTTCCGCCTCGACCCTGTTTCGGGCCAACGGGTGGCGACCATGGACGGCTTCTCGGGCCGTGTGGGCAACCCGCCGACGTGGTTTCCCCTGACCGACTTCGGATGGGTCGGCCCGACGCAGATCTCGGCCACCCTGGACCTACCGGATCCGGACGACCTGGGCGCGGGTCCTTGCGATGTGGAGATCACGGATCCGCGCGGCCGCAAGGCAGTGCTGCCGGCTGGTTTCCTTGCGCTGGGGCGGCACACCTTCGCGCCGATAGTGACGGTCACCAGCCCGAGCGCAGGAGATCTCTACGCCCCGGGGACCATCATTCACGGGAACGTGAGCGCTGTGGACCAGCCACCCGGCCAGATGACGGCGCTGGCCTGGAGGTATTCTGAGCCGCCGGCCGACGACGGGACACAACGTGACCCGGTGACGGCCACCTGTCCGTTCCGGCCGGGCGCAGAGGAGATCGACTGCACCTTCGACGTGACCATCGGTTCGAACTTGGATCCCGGCATGACGGTGAACCTGGACATTGTGGCCTCGGACAACGCCGTGCCGCCCAACCAGACCAGCGTGGACCTCCCCATCAGGCTGAGCGCGCCCCCTACGGTGTCCTCGGTCACGCCGCAGGCAGGAGGCGTGGCGGGTGGAACCAATGTGGTGATCCGAGGATCGGGCTTTGTTGCCGGAAGTCGTGTCTACTTCGACGACACCCCCATCATCCCCGATGGCGGCGTCGTGTCCGCCGACCAACAGACCATCACCGGGTACACCCCGGCTCACGCCGCAGGCCCGGCCACCGTGACCGTGCAGTCGCGGCTGGGCCTGGCCACCTGGTTCGCGTCGTTCGAGTATCAGCCTCCACCACAGATCGCGTCGATCTCGCCTGCCTATGGTCTGCAAGGGCAGGACACCCCCGTACAGGTTTCTGGCGCCAACTTCACCACGTCCACGATCATCTACATTGGCCAGGTCTTGGCCGCCGCGGTTCCCTTGGCCAATGCGTCCTGTCTAAGCGACACTGAAATTATCGGCGTCGTGCCCGGCGCCAGCGGACAGGCCACGGTCTGGGCCTTCGACGCCAACGACGGCTGGACCAGCCTGCCCGACGGCTTTTTCTGGATCGCACCGTGAAGCTGCTGCCCAAATTCGCGCTGCTCTCCATCGGCGTGGCGGCCGTGCCGCTAGCCATTGCCGGGTATTCGTCGATCCGGGTCAGCCAGGCCGCCTTGCGCGAGGCCATCGAGGACCACGAGGTTCTGCTGGCCCGCCAGATCTCGGAGTACGTCAGCAGCCACCTCAGCAACCTGCAAGCCACCATGTCGGTCGAGACGCGAATTCTCGATCTCACCCGGGTTGGGGGCGCGCTGCCGACCGCCGAGGCGCTGCGCAAGTTTCTCCAGCTGGTGTACCACCAGAGCGACGATTTCAGTGCCGTGGCCTTGCTCGACACCGAAGGACAGCCACTGGTTCCGGCTGCCTTCCAGTCGGTCGCACCCAGAAATGATTCCTTTGGAACCCATGAGATCGTCTCGGCCCAGGACGTGGCGCTTCTGCCCGCGCATGTTCCCGTCGAGGCGGTGTTGCGCGAGGGGAGCGCAGTGGGATCGATCTTCGTGGCCGGCAGCGCGCGGGTGCCGCATGTGGTGCTGGCGGTCCGCTACCAGGGTCTGGCCGACGAGGATCCCCGCATCATCGTGGCCGCTGTATCCCTGCGCCGCATCGCCGATCACCTGGCTTCGCTTTCGTCGAACGACCGCGACATCTTGCTGCTCGATCGCGAGAGCCGCACGGTGGCTTCCGGCCGGGCCGTGGGACCCACCCCGCTCGAACCCAAGCGCCTGCCGCAGGGCAAGCCCGGCTCGCTGCCGTCCGCCTGGTTCGTGGCCGAGTACCCGAGCCACGACCACGCGGTGGTCGGCGCCTACGTGCCGACGCCCGCCTTTGGCATGGGCGTGGTCGTCGAGCGCTGGCTCGAATCGGCCCTGCAGCCCGCGCGTCGCCTCACCTGGACCACCCTCTACTGGGTGGGTGTGGCCGCCTTCGTCGCCGCGGTGGTGGGTGCGGCGCTGGCGCGCTCGCTGGCCAGCCGGGTCGGCACCCTGGTACAGGGAGCGCGCCACATCGCCCAGGGCAAGCTGGACGCCGAAATTGAAGTTGCATCCAACGACGAGCTGGGTGAACTGGCCAAGGCATTCAATTCCATGGCCAGTTCGCTCTCGGCGGCGCGTAGCGAGATTTTGCTGCGCAACGAGGAGATCCGAGGTTGGAACGTCACCTTGGAAAAGCGGGTCGATGAGAAGACCAAGGAACTGCGTGACGCACAGGACCTCCTGTTGCGCTCGCGCTCGCTGGCCGCCATCGGATCACTCGGCGCCGGGGTCGCGCACGAGATCAACAATCCGCTGACCGGCGTGCTGGGTCTGGCGCAGATCCTGCTGGCCGATCTGCCCGAAGGCCATCCCGCCCGGCCGCTGGTGCAGGACATCGAGGAGCAGGCCGCGCGCATTCAGGGCATCGTGGCCAACCTGCTGCGCTTCTCGCAGAAGCAGTCGGGCGAGCACTTCCGGCCCTTCGATCTTTCCGCGGTCGCTCACGACGCGCTCGAGCTGTGCGGGCCCAAGACCCTGGCCGAGGCGGGCATCACCGTGGTCAAGCACGTCGCCAGCCCCAGCCCTCCGGTCCGCGGCAGCGCCCTGCAGGTGCAAGCCGCGATCATACAACTCATCCAGAACGCCAGGGCGTCCATGGACAAGGGCGGCACCCTGACCCTGGAGACCACGCGGCCGGAGGACAAGTTGCTCCGGCTGCGGGTGAGTGACACCGGGCGGGGCATCAGTCCCGAGCAACTGTCCCGCATCTTCGATCCCTTCTTCACCACCAAGGCGCAGCGAACCGACACCGGCATTGGCCTTTCCATCGTGCACAAGATCATCGAGGACCACGGGGCCACCATCCGGGTTGAGAGCCAGGTCGGCCAAGGCACGACCTTCTGGCTGACTTTTCCCATCGCCGAAGGAGCCAGTCTGCTCGCATGAGCCAGCTAAGGCGGCGGCCGCTGTCCGGTTTCCAGGCGGCGATCATCGTCCTGGTGGTCGTCATCCTGGTGGCGGCCACGCTGTTGTCGCGCTTCTTCTTCGAGCGTCGGCGTTTCGAGATGCCGGCTGGCTTGCCGCCACCTTCGTCGCGCTTGGTGGCGGCCGGGCCCACCCAGTTTCGATTGAGCGCGCTGGCTGGCAACGTGGAAGCATTCCAAAATGGTCAGTGGTACGTGGCGCGCGCCGGCCATCTGCTGTCGTCCAAGGACGTGGTGCGCACCCATGGCGGGGCACGCGCCCTTCTGCGCCGGGGCAGCGTCGAGATCGAGGTGCGCGACAACATGGATCTGCGCGTGGACCAGTTGGAGAAGACCACCGCCAAACTGGGCCTGCTGCGCGGTGGTCGGGTTTCCGCCAACGTGGGCAAGGACGACGAGAAACTGGAGATCGATGCCCTCGACACACACACCACCAACGTGGGCGCCGCGCGTTTTGCCGTGTCGGTGTCGCCCAGCGGAAACGTCAGTGTGGCGGCCTCCGAGGGCGCGGCCCGCTTCGAGGCGCACGGCAAGCAAGTCCTGGTTCGCAAGGGGAACGAGAGCACGGCTTTCCCCGGGGCGGCGCCCAGCGATCCTGAGCCCATTCCCGAGCAACTCTTGCTCTCGGTCATCTGGCCAGAAGACGACAAGACCGAGGCTGCATCCCAGATCCGAGGTCACGCCAGCCCGTCGTCGCGCGTCCGCGTGAACGGCGAAGAGACCCCCGTGGCGCCTGATGGCACTTTCGTCGCGCACGTGCAGGTGTCGGCGCCGCAAACTCGCGTCCACATCGAGGCCGAGGACATCTCCGGGCGACAGAAAGCCGTGGACAAGATCCTACGCCGTCCCCCTCGCGCGCCGTCGCTGCAACCCTCGGGCGGAAGACTCTGGAACGAATGATGACCTGGCCAGTCGCACGCGTTTGCTGGCTACCGGCCCAGGCTGCCGCCGGGCTGGCTCTGCTTCTGCTCATGGGTGCACGGGTCGAGGCCGCCGAGAGTTCGCCGGACGCCGCGACCGCCGCCGATGCGAACCAGCGCGACGATGACGGCGCATCCGAGGCTGGCAAGCCGCAGCAGGCGGAAGCCCCGGCAGCGCTACCACAAGGTGCGACGCCGCTGCCAGAGCCGGTTGCCACCGCGGCCAGCCCCAAGCCAGAACATCGTGTCCCGCCCACCGCGGTCAAGCCCTCGCCCAGCCAGGTGCAAGCCTTGCCAGAGAAGCCGGTTGTGCCTGCTCCGCGCGCCGAGCCGCACGCCTCGTCCGCACGCGTAACCCTGTCGCTGGCGACAGCCTCGCCAGTGCTTGGCATCGAAGATGAAACCGAGCTGCGCATCGTGGCCACAGGTGACTTCCCGTCGCCCCTGCCCTTTCCGCGCATCCTGTGCAGCGCCGGCCGGGTGGAGGATGTGCTGCGCGAGGGACCGACCAGTTTCTCGGCTCGCTTTCTCCTGCCCTCGGCCCGTTTTCCCCAGGTCGCGATCGTGGTCGCCGATTTCTCGCACGATTCGCTGATTCTGCGCGGCTCCCTGGCCGTGCGGCTGCGTGCGGCTGCCAGTCCGGCCTTTCACACCGACCCGGGTTCCAGGGTCACGGTGAAAGTCGGGGACAAGCAGTTCGGGCCGGTGGTCGCGCCCGCGGACGGCAACGTCCACGTGCCGGTGGTCGTGTCTCCCGGCATCGACTTCGCACTGGCCCGATCGGTCAATCGCTATGGCAAATCCAGCCAGGAGCTTCTCGATCTCAAAATTCCACCCGCCCAGCGCGCCTTGGTCATCGCCCCGGAGAAGTTGGCCGCAGGAACGGTTTCCGAGGTCGCGGTTCTGGCGGTCGAGCCCACCGGGCGACTGGTCGACGCATCGACGATCCTGCTGGCATCTTCAGGACCGCGGCCCGAGCCCATGGGCAGTCGTGCCGCTGGCGAGGCCCGCTTCCTGATACGCGTGCCGGCCTCCCTGCAGGACCCGACTCTCCACCTGGTCGCTTCGCTGCGCGGACATCCAGACGTGACCGCCGAGGCGGACGTGGTGCTGGTTTCGGCGCCGACGGCCCAGGTCCTGCTGCAGCCGGAGGTGACCCAACCTGAAAGCGCCCCGCTGCGCAGTCTGCGCGTATTTCTCAGTGCCCAAGACGCGTTTGGGAATCTCACCGACGCAGGCGAGGCCTCGCTGCTCGTGGATGGGCAGCCTGCACGGTCCCAGGCCACCGAGGACGGCCGTGCCATGCTGGTTCTCCGGCCGCCCGCCGTGCTGACCGGACGTGACACCATGGAAGTGGAGGCCGTGCTGGACAGTGGACACGCCACGGAGAACATTCCGCTCGCCCTGTTCACGCGTCGGCTGCCGCCCGACCCCGTGCTGGCCACACGCTACACACTCACGCCTCGCCTGGGCTTTCTGTGGAACCTGCGCCAGCCGCCGGGCAGCGCCCTATTCATCGAGGCGATGGCCTCGCGCCATCCCAGCGTCGCCGGTTTTACATTCGGAGTGAGCGCCGGCTACTTGCACAGCCGCTTCTACTCGTGGAACAACGCCGGGGCAGGCACCGTCATCCTCGATCAGATTCCCCTGCTGGCCCAGGCCCGCTATCGCCGACGCATCAACCGTCTGGCCCTGTCGGTTGGCGCGGGCGCCGGGCTGGTGCTGGCGCAGGCACGCCTGCCCATCTTCAGCAGCGAGATCGCGGGCCGAAGCGCGGCCTTTGCCTGCGAAGGCTCGACCGAGGCCGCCTTCCTCCTGCATCGGTCCCAGGTTGTGTTCGGCCTGCGCTACCTGGCCATGTCGCTGGGTAAGCTGTCCAGTGGCGACGACATCGTGGGCAACAGTGGCGGCTTCATCGTCGATGTCGGGTACCGCATCGGCTGGCAGTGATGGCGCTGGCGGAGATTCTGGTGACGACGCAGATGAGGTACAATGCGACCATGCGCCACGTTGTAGCAATGGCGGCGTTACTCACCCTCTCTGCCGGTGTGGCACGTGGGGATGACCAAGGCACGGCCCGCGACCACTACATCAAGGGCACGCGGGCCTACGAGCTTGGCCTGTATGACGAGGCGATCGCTGAGTATATGGCGGCGTACAAGAGCAAAGATGATCCGGCCCTGCTCTTCAATCTCGGGCAGGCTCACCGTCTGGCTGGCCACGCTGCCGAAGCGTTGCGCTTCTACAAGACCTATCTGTCAAAGCTGCCCGAGGCGGCCAACCGCGCTGATGTGGAGTCGAAGCTCCGCGAGCTGAAGGACTTGGTCGACAAGCAGAGGCAGGCGCAGGCAGAACCTCCTGCCGTTCCGGGCGCAAGCAACCCGACCAGCAGCGGGACGGTGGCACCAGGGCCACCGGCTGTGGCGCCTGTCCCGACCGACGTCGGCGTCGGCGGCAATCAGGCTGCCTCGGCTGTGGTCGAGGAGGCTCCGCTTGAACGAGTGTCGCTGGGGCGGGGCAAGAAGCTGGCCGGGATCGTGACGGCGGCTGGTGGCCTCGCCCTGGTGGGCGCGGGCATCGCCTTTGGCGTGCTCGCGAAGCAAGCCGGCGACCAGCTCACGCAGCTCGACCAGAGCAGGGGCGTATTCGATCCTTCGAAGGAAAGCGCTGGCCGGCGGGACCAGGTACTCGAGGGCGTCTTCATCGGCGTCGGCGCGGCGGCGGTGGTTACCGGCGCCATTCTCTACGTTGTGGGCGCGCGCGCTGGCCGCGACAACGCACCCCAGGCAATCACCCTCTCGCCGGCCGTGGCTACCCATTTGGCCGGTGCCTCTTTGCGGATGGCGTTCTGATGCTGACGTCGTCTCGCCATGGTTGGGTTGCAGGCCTGCTGCTGGCAGGCTGCTATTCGCCGAGCTATCACGACGGCGATCTCAAGTGCGCGCCTTCCGGCCAGTGCCCGAAGGAGTACTACTGCGCGGCGGATAATACCTGCTGGCACAATGGTCACTACCCCGACGCGTCGGTCCTGGACGCCCCAGGCAGGGGATCCGTGGACACTGCCGTGCAGCCGGATGCGAGCGTCCCGGGCGACACCGGAAGCGCGCCCGTGCCGCTCGACCAGCTTGCGAATGCCTACGCCACGGTCGTCTGCACCCAGAACTTCGCCTGCTGCACCCAGACCGACCTGAAGGGAAAGGCGCTGGCGACCTGCATATCGAACATCGTCAGCGAGGCGCAACCCGGAGTCCAGGCGATCTCCGACGGCATCGGTCGCGGGCGTACGGTCTACTATCCGGATCAGGCGGGCCTTTGTCTGTATGGGATCGGGGTGGTTAGCTGCGCATCCTGGCCGATGAACGCCGCGGGCGGCCTTCCCGCGGGCTGCGATGCCATCGTAGCCCCCCAGGTCCCGTCCGGGGGCGCGTGCCGGAGTGCCGTAGAATGCGTCACCGGTTTCTGTTCGGGCGCGACCTCCACTGCCGACGGCACCTGCCTGCCCAGGGCCGGGAGCGGCGAGAACTGCGCACAGGTCTTGTTGCAGAACAGTTGCCAGGACGGGCTCTTCTGTAATTCCAACAGTATCTGTTCCGCGACCGAGTCAGAAGGGGCCGTGTGCGCGCGCGCGAGGGATTGCACCAGCCAGACCTGCGGCGTAGCGGCCAATGCGGCCGCAGATGCCGGGAATGTTTGTCTGCCGGCGGCGTGCTATTCATCCGGCCCGTTCGTGGCAGCCGGTTGCTCGATGACCGGGCGGCCGGCGGCTGTCCCTGGCCTTTTCCTGCTGGTCGCAGGCGCCGCTCTGTGGTGGCGCAAGCGGTCCCATCCGGTTCGGCCGCGCGCCAAGAATCATTCGCCTGACGACGCGTCGGAGAGCGCGAGCGTACTTTCCAGATAAGGGAGCCCATTATGCGGAAGACAGCCTTCATTCTTGCCCTGCTGGCAGGAGCCTGCGGCAGCGATACTCCCGCCAACGTCGCCGGCACCTACACGCTCGCCCTGACCGTCGAGCAGAACCAGTGCGGCATCCTGACCAATGATGCGGGGACCACTTCGACGGGCGCAACCGTGGTGGTGACCCAGGACGGATCCAACGTGACGGCCAAGGTGCAGGGTGCGGCCGGCCTGGGTCTCAGCCTGATCGCGGGCAGCGACACCTTCACCGGCAAGGTCTCGGACCATTCACTCGATCTGTCGATCATCGGAACCGTGGCCGGATCCAGCGGCACCTGCGCTTTCACACGCAACGCTCACCTGGTGGGCAAGCTCGAAGGAGATTCGCTCAGCGGCAGTGTGACCTACACCTATGCGACCAACAACGCTCCGGACTGCGGAACCCGCGAGACTTGTCAGGACATCCAGCTCTTCGACGGCGCCCGACCTCCCACGGTGTCTTCGTAGCCCTTCTGCCGCGTTCCTGGGTTTTCACGGCTGGGCCGGTCGCCGCAAATCCGGGCACTGGTCGCACAGGCCAGTGAGACGACACGTCTCGCTCCAGCAGGCGACGGGTCGGCCGAAAGAAAGGCGGTCCGCTGCTACCCCCAGCGCCGTCATCGGTGCTACCATGATCGCCGGGGTCCACGGATCTTGATCGGCAAGAAGGTCGGGAACTACGTCGTCGTCAGCCTTCTGGGCGAGGGCGCCCAGGGCGTGGTGTACTTGGCCGAGCACCCCGAGATAGGGCGCAAGGCGGCCCTCAAGGTTCTCAAGAGCGAGGCTGCCCGCGATCGCCACACCTACTCGCGCTTCGTGGCGGAGGCGCGCGCCGCCAGCGCCATCAAGCACCCCAACATCATCGACATCTACGATTTCGGCCGTCTGGAGGACGGCCAGCCGTATATCCTGATGGAGAAGCTCGACGGTGAAAGTCTGACCGCTCGGCTGGCGAGCAGCCAACGTCTCTCGCTCGACGATGCGTTGGATTTCATCACGCAGGCGGGCTCAGCGCTCACTGCGGCGCACGAATGCGGCGTGCTTCATCGCGACCTGAAGCCCGACAATCTCTTCTTGATTCCCGATGCGCGATCTCCCGGGCACCTCCTGGTCAAGGTGCTCGATTTCGGCATCGCCAAGCTGCGAGGCGAGGGGCGCCCCTCCATGCAGACACAGGCTGGCTCGCTCATGGGCACGCCGCTATACATGTCGCCCGAGCAGTGCCGTGGCAGCAGTCAGATCGACCACCGCACGGATATCTACTCGCTAGGGATAATTCTGTACGAAATGTTGTGCGGGGCGCCGCCCTTTGTGTCCGATGCGCTCTTTGAAGTACTCAACATGCACATCAACCAGCCTCCCGAGCCGCCGCGTCTGCGCGTTCCCTCGATTCCCGAGTCGATAGACAGGGCCATCCTGAGCACGCTGGCAAAGGACCCGGCCGATCGTTATGCCAGCGTGGCTGAGTTCATGTGTGCGCTGGAGTTTGTCCAGGGAGCGATTGTGGCGGACGTGTCGGCGGCGCTGGGCCGTCCTGGCGTCAGGCCGTGGGCCACCGGTCGCACGCCCGCGCCCGTGGCGATCTCGTTGGAGCCAGTCAAGGCCGACCCGATCGATGTGGGATGGAGTTTGACGGGCGCGGCGAGGGCGAAGCGGGCCGTCGCCGCCCGGACTGCGGCGGACGCGCGGGGCATCCGTCCGGCCGACAGCGCCGCCAATACCCTGTCGGCACGGATGCGCAGCAACACCCTCAATTCGCCGCCACGCTCGTCCGCTCTTCTGATCGCAATCATGGGGATCGGGCTGGTGGGCACGGGCGCGGCGTTCTACTTTCTGCGCGCCAAACTCCCGTTCGTGGCCGGCCTGGCGACGACGCCCGCGTCTGCGCCTGCGGCCGGGCGGCTGCCTGAGGCGGCATCGCCGGGTATGCCGGCCGCGCAAGGCAGGATCACCATTGCGGTCGACTCGACTCCGCCGGGAGCCTCCGTGGTACAGGTCACCACGGGCGACGTCCTGGGCAAGACACCCTTGACGCTGACCCGGACCCAATCCGCGGGCGGCTCGGTCCGGCTCAGGCTGGACATGGCCGGGTACCGCAGCGCCGTCATCACGGTGCCTCTGGACTACGATGTCATAGCGAAGGAGGTTCTGCTGGCGTTGCCTGACCACAAGACGGGGACAAGCAAGCGGCCGGCACGCCCCGCGCCCGTGGCAGCAAAGCCGGCCGCGCGCTCCGCGCCCGAGCGCGCAGGACTCGACAATCTGTAACCGAGCCGTGCACGCAAAGGTTCCCGAGCAGTGCAAGGCGGGCTGATCCCGCACGCCTCCAGGTCCAGGCAGTGCTCAGCGGCCCGCCAGCGCGGCGCCGACCAGCCCCAATACCACGGCGGCTACCAGCAGACCGAGCAGCAAGACCGTCGCCGACTGCGCCAGGTTCTTGAGCCGGTTGATCCTCCTCAACAGATCGGCGTCGCTGGCTTCAGCGTGCTTCATGAGCACTTCACCCAGGGCTCCCCGCCGCTCGGCCGCTTGCATGGCGTTCATCTCGGATCGCGGGACCAGGCCAACCTCGACCAGCAACGGGGGCAAGTCGCGGCCCTTGCCCAGCTTGTCAGCCACTAGCAGCACCGCCCCGCGCACTGCCAAGTTGCCCGAGGTCATCGCGGCGCTTTCCATCGCCTCCAGCAGCGGAATACCGGCGGAGGCCAGCAGCCCGGTGGTGCGGCAAAAGTGCGCCACCGCCTTGGCCCGCCACAACGACCCGACAATCGGCGCCCCCAAGAGCATCCTATCCCGCCAACGCAGACGCTTTTCTCCGCGCACAAGCAGGCGAAAACCCCCATACACGAGAGCCAGCGCCGCCAGCACCACCGGCAGGATCCATCGCAAGGCATGCGAGACGTGGATGGCCAGATGGCTGGCGGCCGGCCATTCTCGCTCGGGCAGGCTCTCCAGGAATCGCTCGAGGGCAGGCGCCGCGCCCGCAAGGCCGGCCATGATGACCAGCAGGCCGACACCAAGGCTGAGCATGGGCCGCGTGGTCGCGCTGCGCAGGCCGCGCGCAATCTTCGCTGTGGTGCCGAGATAAGCCGACAAACGTTGCAGCTCGATCGGCAGGCGATTGCTCTTCTGGCCCGCGCCCAGCACCGCCACGCTGATCTCGTCGAACACGTCCGGGTATGCGCGCATGGCTTCACCCAGCGGCCGGCCGGCATCCACGCTGGCCTTCACGCCCTTGCACGCCGCCACCAGAACCGGCTTCTTCGAATCGACTGACAGCGCATACAGCGCCTGGCTGATCGAGAGGCCGGCCTTCAGCTTGGCCGCGAAGAGGCCGGCCAGTTGGCTCAACTCCTCTGGCCTGATTTGCGGGGCATTCGACTTGTGCAACGCCTGACTTGGAAGTGATGTCGCTTGCGGCACGGGCTTGACCCCCGAATCTCGCTATCCCAGAGCCCGATTGTGCACCCGAGTTACGACGCAGTCATGAAAAAATGCGCACAGCAACCGAAGCGAAGAACTGCACTTACCTGGCAAGTCCCCCTACGTCTTGTCAAGCCACTGCCGGGCCAAGGCGGCGATGGCGGGGCTGGGATCCAAGCACAGACGCTCGATGGCTTGCACCACTGCTGGATGGCTCTTCGCCGGAGCCAGCGCCTCAAGCGCCGCGAGTCGCACGCGTGCGTCCGCATCCCGCGTGGCCAGCGCCAGACGGGTCGCTGCACCTGTGGTTGTGAATCGCCCCAGGGCGACGGCCGCCCGACAACGAACCTCGAACTCGGGATCGCGCAGCAACCCGATCAGGATGGGCTCCGTGCACGGGGCCGCCAGCGTCCCCAAGGTATCGATGATGGCCAGGCGCTCGGGCAAGGTTTGCGCGGACAGCAGCCCGGTCAGTCTTTGCGCCGCCACACAGTCGCCAATCTTTCCGAGCGCCAGCAAGGCTTCCCTGCGCGTTGCTGGATCGCGCTGGTACTGCTGCAACAGCAACGCCTGCGCAGGCTGCGATCGCTGGCGCCCCAAGCCCCGCACCACCTCCTGCCGAACCGCTGCTGCGGGATCGCGCAGAAACGGCTCCAGTATCTCGACGACCTCGGCCCCGCCCCTTGCGGCCAAGGCCGCGACCGCAGCTCGCCGAACTTCCTCGCGCGGGTCGGCCAGGCGATTCTCGATGAACTCATGCTGCGCAGCCACGGGATGGGCCTGCATCACGGCCAGAATCTCGGCGGCGTGGCGGCGGGCAAGCTCGGAGTTTTCCAGGATGGCCGCCGTCACCTGCTCGGCGTCCATGAAGTCCAGCGCCCACTGGGCTGCGGCGCGCACCTCGCCGCTGACATCGGAGAGGCGCCCGAGGATGATGGGCAAGGCATCGTACTCGTGCAATCGCGCCAGCGCGCGCAAGGCGTCGGCCCGCACTTCTGGCGCCCCGTCGTCGGCCAGGCGGCACAAGGCAGGCGCCGCCTCCGTCATGTTCAAGTGCCCGGCTGCCACACAGGCCAGCCGGCGCACCCGCGTGTCGCCGTGACCAAGCCCGGCCAGCACGCAAGGCCGCACCTCCGGTCCCGCGAAAACCAACGCATCCAGCAGTGCCTCGGTCAAGCTTGCATCCCACGCGCTTTCCACCAGCAGACAAAGAAGTGATGTGAGCGGCACACCCCGGATCACCTCGATGGCCGCTTCCTTCACCTCCTGCAACTCGCTCCCGCCGGCTTCGGCATCGCCCGTGCCCAGGATACGCCGCAGACGCTCGTGCACGGCTGCCGCTTCCGGCGATGCCAGGCGCGTCCACACCGGGTTCGCCGCGAGTGCGGTTCGGTCGAGTTGCTGGCCGAGGGCACGCCCCAACGCGAGCACGCACACCGTGAATTGCTCGGTTTCAACCCGCTCGATGGCAATCTCCGCAAGCGCCACCGCGGCGTTCCCCGAGCCGATCTTTCCCAGTGCCTCGATGGCCAAGTCCGACAGCGACGGATCGTGGAGCACGCGCAGCAAGGCGGGCACGCTGCTCGGGCTCCCGATCTCGCCCAGGGCGTTGGCAGCGGCGAAGCGCAGCCAGGGATCGGCCGTCAGCATCTTTTCGATCGGACCGGTCGCCGAAACCGCGCGCAGCTTGCCCAGCGCGTCGATGGCGGCTTGCGCGACGTTGAGATCGGGATGGTGCAAGAGTCGAAGCAGATGCGGGATGCCGCCTGGGCCGCGGGTTTGCGCCAAGGCCATGGCCGCGAACATCACGACCTCCTCGTCGCTGCTGCGCAAGGCGCGCACCAGCGCGGGCAGGCTGCGGCTGCCGCCGCGGGCGAGCGCCTCCAGAGCGGCGTTGCGGCTGGCCGCATCGTCGTGCTTGCCCAGAAGCTCCACCAGACTGTCCGGGTCAGCCGCGACGGCCGCCTGGGCAATGGCTTCTTCGCGGCGGGAGCGGTCGGTATCGCCCAGGGCGCTCAGCAGGGCCTCCCCCAAAGACTGCGGGGACGCTTGGGATTGCATCAGACGGTGAACGCCTCCACGCGCTTGCGCAGGGTCTCCGCCTCGGCGACCAACTCACGCACGGCCAGGTTGATGCCTTCCACCACTTGCAGATTTTGTCGCGCCACTTCCGCGATCGAATCGGTCGCCTTGACCACGGTCTCGCCCCCGCGCTTCTGCTCGATGGTGGCGTCCAGCATGATGTTGGTCAGCTCGTTCATGTTGTGCGATGCCTTGACAATCTCGGCGGCGCTGCCTGCGTTCTCGCGCGAGGCCACCGCGATCTGCTGGGCCAAGCTTGCCATGTTCTCGGCCATCTTCAGCGTCCGACGTGCGGACTCGGTCTGCCTCTCGGTGGTCACTGCGCTCTCTTCTATGATCGACGAGGTCTTGTCGATGGACGCCATCATCCCCACCAGAACCTCGTCGGTCAAGACCACCGCCGAGCCGACATCCTTCTGCACGCGCTCGATGATGGCGCTGATGTCCTGCGTGGCCTGCGCGCTGCGCTCGGCGAGCCGGCGCACCTCGTCGGCCACCACCGCGAAACCACGTCCGGCCTCACCCGCGCGGGCGGCCTCGATGGCCGCGTTGAGCGCCAGCAGGTTGGTTTGATCGGCGATTTCCTCGATGAGCCGCACGATCTTGCTGACCTCCTGCGCACGCTCGCCGATCCCGCCGATGGACTGCTGCAGCTTCTCCCCGCCCAGCTTCACCGCTCCCAGGGCCGACTGCGACATTTCATTGGCCGAGCGGGACTGGCTGGTGACCTGGGTGATGCTGCTGGTCAGTTCGGCCAGATGCGCGCTCGCATCTTGTGACGAAGTCAGCAAAGTCTGTCCGTGATTGGCCGTGCGCTCGAGGGTTTCGTGCATCTTTTGAAAGGCCGTGGTGGTCTGCTCCACGCTGGCCGAAAGCGACATCGCGGTCTTGGCCAGTTGCTGAATCTGCGCCGCGATCTGCGCCATGCTTGAGGATGTTTCCTCGGTGGCAGCCGACTGGGTTTCTGCCCCGCGCGCCAACTGACTGCCCGAGCTAGAGATCTTCTCGGACGCAGCCGCCACGATTCGCGACGAGGCGAGGATGGATCGGATGGTGGCTCGCAGGCTGCTGGCCATCTGGCGCATGGAGGCCTGCAACTGGCCCGCCTCATCACTGGATTCGCTGGGCGCAATCTCGATTGTGAAGTCCTGGGCAGCCAGGCGGTTGGAGCACTCCACCGCCGCCGACAGTGGGGTGGTGATGCTGCGTACGATGACCGACACCAGAAAGCCCGCCAGCAGCAACGCCACTATCACGAAGGCGACGGTGCGCGAGCGCTGCCCTTCCAGGCGCGCCACCCGCTCGCCCAGTTGGCTTCCCTGCCACGCCAAGGCCGCGTCGTAGGTGGCGAAGAGTGATTCGAGGGCCGACTTGGCCGACTTTTTCATAGCCAGGGCGGTGTGCAGCGCGGCCGTGTCGTGTGTCCCCGCCGTCTTTCCCTGCGCGCTCAACTCGCGTGCCGCCGCAGTGGTCTCGCGCAGGGATTGCACATACCGTTTCACAACGGCGCCCACGCTTGCGTCCAGCGAATCCCCCGCCCCAGTGACCCCGCCCTCGTTGACGGACAGCGCGCGCAACCCGCGCTGCAGATCGAGCGCGCTGGCCTCCAGACTCTCCACCGCGTTGATGAGCTGTGCCCGCGCTTCGATGGCCGTGTCGTTGGCCGACGCAATCTGGGCACCCAGCACCACCAAATCTGCCAGCCTCCACGCCGCCTCGGGCAGCGTGCTGCGGGTCGCCTCGTTGACCAGTTCCGAATCGAGGTCAGCGGCCGAGCCGGGACTGCTACGCGTGGCGATCTGCCGATAGCCCAAGCGCAGTTGTTCGCGCATGCGCCGGTCGATCTCCTCAGCGCGCACACCATCGCCGGGTGGTTGGGTCCAACCGGCGCGCAGCCCCGCCAGGACCGGACGCATGCGCCCCGCGATGCCCGGATCGGCACGGCCGCAGCCCGAGGTTTCTGCGCGATCGAGTTGCGCCAGGGCGCTCTCGACCTGCGCACTCGCGTTCGCCGCCAGGCCGGCCGCGGCCGCCTCGGACTCGGCCCGGCCCAGGCGCAGGGCGGTCAGGTTGTCCAGGATCACGCGCAACAGACGCGAGTGTTCATCCAGGCACAGTTCGGTGCGGGTGCGCACGATGTCCTGGCTGGCACGACTGACGAAGTCCCTGAGCAGAAACAGAGTGGGAATCAGCAACACCACCACGATGCACAGCAGTTTCTGCCACAGGCGCATGTGTCGCAGCAACGGGACGGTTTGGAAACGGCGAAGCAGGGTTACCGGCTTGGCGACTTTGGCTAGGGCCTCTTCAGATTGGGGCGCGTCTTTCTGGCTGCTCATGGGTCATCGCTCCTTGCTGCGAAGAGCTGACAGATCTCGGGAAGGGAAAGCATGTGGGAAACCCCGCCGCGTTTGTGGGCCGCACGGGGCATGCCGTACACCACGCACGAAGATTCGGCCTCGGCAACGGTGAGGCCGCCCGAACGACGGATGGCCAGCATCCCCTCGGCCCCGTCGTCGCCCATGCCAGTCAACAAGATTCCCACCACACGTCCGGGACGGGCGCGGCTGGCCGACTCCATCAGTACGTCGATGCTGGGGATGTGAACCGCATCTATGGGGTCAAGCGACAGATGAGCGGTCAGGTCGGACTCAATGAAAAGGTGCGCTCCGGCTCGCGCCAGCAACATCTGACCAGGCTGCAGGGTGTTGTGATCCGCGGCTTCTTTCACCCGGATCCGACCCAGGCAGTTCAGCCGCTCCGCGAACGGACGGGTGAACCCCACCGGCATGTGCTGGACCACGGCGATGGGCAGGGGGAAATCCTGGGGAACCTGGTTCACGATCTGTTGCAAGGCAGGCGGGCCACCCGTGGAAGCACCGATCACGCACAAATCATAGGACGACCAGTCCACCACCGGGACGGCGCCCGGGGCCGCGGGATGAGCCGGCAGTGGCGAGACCGCGCGCTCCCAGGAATGGCCATGGGGCGCCTGCTTCCACACTTCAATCTTGGCCAGCAATTCGCGCGACAGGCGGTCGAAGTCCATGACATTGAGGCGACTCTTGTCGATGAAGTCCACCGCTCCGGCGTTGATGGCGTCGAGTGTCGTCTCCGCTCCCTCTTTCGTGTACACCGACAGCATGATCACGGGCAGGCCCGGGTAGCGGCGCTGGATCTCCCGCAGGGTCGCCAGGCCGCCCATGCCCGGCATCTCCACGTCCAACGTCACCACATTCGGCCGGGCCGCAGCAAGCCGCTCCAGGGCCTCTTCCCCGCTCTGGGCCGTCCCCACCACCTGCATGTCATCTCGCGCCGAGAACACACGCGCCACAGCTTTGCGGATGAAAGGCGAGTCGTCGACAACGAAAACTCTGGTCATGTCCCCGTGTCCTGCTTGCGATAGACGATCGAGTCGCACAGACGCACCGGTTTGAAATCGCTGCGCCTCCCGATCAGCGATTCGGCGTGACCCAAGAAGAGATACCCGCCCGCAGCCAGAGCGCGGTGAAAGTGGGAAATCGCGCGGTGGAACGCCTCCTCGGAAAAATAGATGAGGACGTTGCGGCAGAAGATCACGTGGTAAGGCGCGCCCGGCAGATCGAGCCCCGCCACGGCCAAGTTGGCCTCGAAGAAACTGGTTCCCTTGCGGTGCTCGGGACGCAGGCGAAAGCGGTCGCCCTGCACGCTGAAGTGCGCGTGGCGCCCCAACTCGTCGCAGGCCCGCAACGACTCGGCCTCGTAGATGCCTTCACGCGCCTGCACGATGCGCGCCGGGTTCAGATCGCAGGCATCGATGTGCCAGGACAAGCCCTCACGATCCAAGCGCGCCCCTTGCAGCGCGATCACGATGGAGTAGGCCTCGTCTCCGGACGAGCAACCTGCCGACAGCACGCGCAGCGGTCCCGGCCGCGCGGGCAGCGACAATTGCGGAACCACGTGCTGCACCAGCAGATCGAAATGATGGGCCTCGCGAAAGAAGTAGGTCTCGTTGTTGGTCAGGATGCGCGCGAGCACGTGCAACTCGGCGCCGCGATCCGGGTGGCGCGCCAGATAGCGATAATAGGCGCCAAACGATTCCAGGCCGAGAGCCTGCAACCGCGGCGTCAGCCGGCCTTCCAGGTGACGGCGACGCGACTCTTGAAACACCAGGCCGAACTCCCGGCTCACCAGATCGAGCAGGAGCTTCCATTCTTCCTCTGCCAAGGGCCCGTTCATGCCTTCACATCCGGGTTGTCGGCAGCCAGCTGGCCGAGCGCCGCACGTGCGGTGCGCGCCACCAGGGGTTCCACGTCGCGGGCCAGGGCGGCCAGGTGCGGCTGGGCGGCCGGCAAGCCCAGGCGGCCCAGGCCCCAGGCCGCGTGATTGCGTACCACCCAGTCGGCGTCCCGGGCCAGTGCCACCATTGCTTCCAGCTCGCGCGGGCCCGCCGCCCGCACGAACCCGTCGGAGGCGACCCGCCGCAGTTCCACATCGGGATCGTCCAGAACCCCACGCAAGAACGGCAGCACCCCGGCCGGCGCAATCTGGTTGAGAGCCACCACAATCTCGATGCGCTCGTGCAGCGGCGCCCCGGTATACAGGGCCTGCAGTCGGGATGCCGCCACCTTGGCATGCAGCCGTCCCAGGGCGCGCACCAGATGGTAGCGCAGCGGATCGGCGCCTGGCAAGAGCTCGATCAGGGCCGGGATGGCCTTGCGACAGCGCCGGCGCACCAGGATCTCGACCGTGGCGATGCGCACCGCCAACTCGTCGTCGCGCAGACCGGCCATGATCCATTCGTCAGTCGCGCGGCCGGGATACCGCCCCAGCACGCGCAGGGCCGCCTGCCTTACCACCGGCGGGCCGTCGTGCACCAGCGCGCGCACCCGCTCCTCGTGCATCGTGCTGCGCGCCTGTTCCAGCACCGTGAGCGCACGCTGCCGTTGCTCATCGGCAGCTTCTGGTTCCAGCTCGGGCGCCAGCACGGCCAAGCTCTCGCCCGGCAGTTGGGCCAGGGCGCGCGCCGCGGCCGTGTGCTCGCACGCATCGCTCGATCGCAGGGCATGAGCCAAAGCCGCAGCAGCCGACGGCTCGCGCAGTCGCCCCAGCGCAAGGCAGGCCGCCGCACGCACCTCCGGATCCTGATCCTGCAAGCAGCCGGCCACGGCGGACGTGGCCCCAGCGTCGAACGGCACCTGCAACAACGTGCCCGCCCGCACCCGCGGGTCGGTATGCTGGAGCAAGGGCAGCAACTCGGCCTGAGCACGACGCCGGCAGCGACGAAGCATGCCTTCCAGCCAGGATTCCTCGCCGGGATCCGGATTGCGCTGCAACAGCGCCGGCATCAGATCCCACATCTCGGCGCGCACCACCAGCACGCCCACCGACCGCGCCAGCATCGCATCGTGCATGGCCAGCAAGCCAATCAGATAGTCGCGCAAACCAGCCCGAGCGTCCGGCCGCCACAGGCGCGCGCGCGCACGGACACCCCGCAGGCCGGGGTTGTCTTCCAGAATGGCGGCCACGGCCAGCAGGAGCTGATCGCGCAGCGGCAGGCGATCGCTTGACACCAGCCGATCGAGCAAGGGCTCAAGCCCATCCGCATCGCCAATTCGGCCCAGCGCCTCGATCACCATCTCGGCGAGCAGCTCATCGTCAAGGCGTTCTAGCAGCGGGCCGACCGCGCGTGCATCCCCAATTCTGCCCAAAGCAGAGGCCGCCGCGAACTGCAACCAGGAATCGCTGGCCAGCAGGCGAATCAAGGCGGGGACGGCTTCCACTGCGCGCATGTGGCCGAGCGCTTCCACGGCCGCCTGGACGAGGTTGCGGTCCGGGTGATCGAGCAGCGGCAACAACGCCTGCTTGGCCGAAACATCATTGATGGTGGACAGAATCTGCACCGCAAAGAATGCCAACTCGTGGTTGGCATCCCGGGTGAGCGCGAGCAGGTGCGGAATCGCGTGCGGTCCTTGCCGCTCCAGCGCCGCCTGAGCCCCGTTGCGCAGAGTCGCGTCCTCGTCGTCGGCGAGAAACCGGGCCAGCAGCTCGGGCGCCAGATAGCGCGCGGCCAGCGCGACGGCGTTCTGCCGCACCAGCGGGGATGCATCCTTCAGGCCGGCCACGATGGCCTGGTCACGCTCCGCACCCGCCACCGCCGCTTGCAAAGCCGCCAGGCGTTCCTGAACATCAGACAGGGCCTCCACCGTCATCCGCGCGGCTCCGAATTTGCGCCGGTCGGCGGAGGCGCAGTCGGGTTGAGCAGGAGAACCTTGTCGACATCGAGGATGATGATCAGCTCCGCGCCCATCTGGGCGATGCCGGTGACGTAGTCCGTGTTGGCGGAGAGTGCCTCGGCCGGCGCAGGCTTGATGGCGGCGACGGGAATTTTGGCGATGCGGGACACGCGATCGACCAGCAACCCGAAGAGGCGATCATGCGCCTCGACCATGATCACGCGTGACTGCGGTGTCAGGGGCGCCGCGTCCAGCCCCAGACGCGTTCGAATCTCGACGATAGGTACCACCCGGCCCCGCAGATTGAGCACACCGCACACGTGCGGGGGCGCCTCGGGGATGCGCGTGATCTCACTCACGCGCACGATCTCGCGACTGCGCAAGATGGGAAGGCCGAATTCCTCACGGCGCAGGAAGAAGGTCACGTAGGGCTGCACCTCGGCCGCAGCGGCTGGCGCGGCGGGGCGGGCCAAAACCGAATCGGCAAAGGCCAGCAGACTGTCGCGGGCCGGCGCGGATGTTGGGGCAGCCGATGCAGGGGGCGCGGCGGGGCGTTGCTCAGATGCCATAGCTGCTGCTCCTGTGTGGATCCTCGCCCGACGAAGTTCTGGGGGGCAAGCCCGCGGCCGGACCCGCCGCGCGCTTGACCACCTCGCTGCAATCCAGGATGGGCACCACGCGCCCCTGACCCAGGATGGTCAGGCCCGAGATCACGCGCGAGGTGCGCAGGGTCTCGTCCAGCGGCTTCACCACGATCTCTTGCACACCCACCAGCCAGTCGACCATCAAGGCACAGCGTTTGGCGGCTGCCTCGACCACGATGCCATAGGGGCGCGTCCAGTCCTGCACCAACCCGGCACAGCCCAGCAGGCGTCCAGCGTCGAGAACACGCAAGAAATCGCCACGCCAGGGACAGAGCAGCACGCGGTTGATCTCGAGCATCGATGCCTCCCGCACCTCGATGCTGTCGACCACGAAGCTGGCCGGCACGGCGAATGTCTCGCTGTCGACTCCGAAGATCAAGGCCTTGACCAGCGATGCGGTCACCGGCAAATCGATGAGAAAAACCGTCCCCTGCCCGGCCACGCTGCGCACGTCGATGCTGCCGCCCAGGCTCTGCACCACGTTGGCCACCACTTCCAGTCCCACGCCCCGGCCGGCCAGGGTAGAGACCTCGGTGGCGGTGGAAAAGCCGGGCTGAAAGATCAGGCGCCGCAATTCGCTTTCCGGCATGTGCTCGGGATCCAGCCCGAAGGCGCGGGCCTTGGCCGCGATCGCGGCCATGTCGAGGCCCCGGCCGTCGTCGGCCACCACGATGCGCGCGCGTCCCTCGGCCAGCCGCGCACCCAGCAGGATCTGGGCCCGCGCCGGCTTGCCCGCGGCAGCCCGTTCCGCGGCGCTCTCGATCCCGTGCGCCACCGAGTTGCGCACCATGTGCACCAGGGGCTCGTGCAGGCGGCTGATGATGGCGCGATCCACGGCGACCTCGCCACCTTCGATGACGAGCTGGATGGCCTGCCCGCGCTCGCGCGCCAGATCGCGCACATAGCGAACGTAGCGCCGAAACATAGAGGAGATGGGCGCCAGCCGCACGCGCAGAAGGTCGTGGCGCATCTCGGCCGTGGCCCGACCCAGCGCGATCAGCACTTGCTCGAGCAAGGCCGCGTCGCTGCGCTGCACGTGCCCGCGCGCCAGCCGACCGGCAAAGCGCACCAGCTCGGCGTGACTGATGATGGCCTCGGCCGTCAGGTCGAGCAGCCCGTCCACTTCGTGATCGGCGATGCGAACCGCGTTGCCTTCCCCATCCTGATCGACGGCTGCGCCGGACGCGGCCGACTTCTCCGCTTGCGGGCCCGCCTCGGGCACCTGGGCCGCCACGGCCGGCGCCCGCACGCGCGGTCGCGCAAGCGGTGTCGGCGCACGCACCGTCTCGCCCGCTGCCGCCACTCCCCGAGCCACGCGATCGAGGAAAGCCGCGACCGACGCTTGCTCGGCGTCGCCCTGCACAGAACCCTGAATGGAGCGAATGAGCAAATCGGTCCCGTCCACCAAAATCTGTGCCTGGCCTGATGGCTCACTCTCGGCCTTCTGACTGACGAGCAAGCAATAGTCCTCCAACGCATGAGCCACCGATGCGATGACCGGCAGGCCCATCATGGCCGCATTGCCCTTGATGGTGTGCAGCGCGCTCTTCATTGCGCGCAGCAACTCCTCCACCTCCTCGCCGTTGGCGCGCGCTTCCTCTAGTCGCAAAACCAGGGTCGCCACCTCGCGTGCCAGCGGCCCCGTCTCCTCGACGAAGTCCTTGATGAGGGATGCGAACAGCTCCTCCACGGCGCTATCCCATGTTGCGCATCTTGATAACGGGTCCGCCCGTCTTGCGCTCGGGGGCCGAGCGCCGCAAGAACTCGTTCTCCAGCGCCAAGCCGAGTTGGAACGCAGCCAACTCGAAGATCTCGATGTCGCCCACCGGCCGATCGCGAGCACCGTTATCGAGGTAGATGATGGCGATCACGCGCTCGCTGCCGGGCACAGGCAAGACCGCGATCTCGCCCGACGCAGGACGGTCGACCACGTCGCGGAAAGCCTGCGGCAATACTGCGCTGTCGTAGTTGAGGCGGCGGGTCTGGCTGTCCTTGAGACAGTCGCAGAAGACGCCACTCTCGCCCACGGGAAAGGCCAGGTTCTGCGTCTTGGCCACCAATTCCTCGCCTTGCGCGGTTTGCCCGAAGGCGCCCAAGCCCACCAAGTTCTCGCCGTCAGGCACCAGCAGCACGCCGCGGTCGAGCGACTCGGCCACCACGTTGAGCAGATTGAGCGACACCGAGGTGGCGAGAAGCCCGGAGCGCAGATCGGCGATGATCCGTCGCAAGCGCGCGAAGCTGGAGCGTACACCCTCGGCGATGGCGTTTTCGTTGGACAGGTACTTGCGCTGGCGCGCCACACTGCGCACACAGGCGACCACGGTTTCGGGTCCGGCCGAGGTGATGGACACCACGCCCGCATGGTAGATGTCGCACAAAGGGGCGCGCCCCACGAAGAGCGCGACCACCGAGGCCCGGGGTCGCGCCCGGCAGAGCGCGGTGAGCGTTTCTACCGCCCGTGACTGGTAGCGCAGGTCCACCACCACGATGGGCGGCGCCTCGCCCAGCAACGACGCCCCGGCATCGCGCAAACCTACCACTGACATGCGGTCGCCGGTCTCGGCCAGGAGGTGATTGATCTGCGCCAGCAGGTCTGCGTCGGGAGAGACCAGCTGAAAGCGCGGCCGATCGGGCACTTCGCTTTTGGTGGTGATCCCGCTATCGGGGGCCGCGGGCTCGGGCACCGACGTCACTTCGCCCTCGGGCCGCTTGCGGTTGCCCTTGGTCAGCACCTGCACGAATTCCTCGAGCGGCTGCGACCCTTCCGGCAAGACCTCGATCGGAACGGGCGGCTGGCAGGCAGCGCGGGTCGACTCCTCCTCCATCGCCTGCAGAACCTCCAGCAGGACCTGCTGCGTGTCTAGGTCGACCTTGGGCGCGCCGGAGAAGCGCGACACCTCCACCATGGGCGTCAGATCGTCGAGCGCGAATTCGAAAGTGCCGGTGGGCCAGGCCAGCACCTCCTTGACCACGCGCTCGATCTCTTGCCCGACGACCTGCCGGATGACCTCGGGCGTGGTGGCAGCCTGGCGGACCAGAATCTGCCCGATGGTGCGCCGGGGTCGTTCCACCTCTTGCGTCTCCAGCGCCCGCTGCAAGGTGGCCTCGCCGATGGCACCGGCCGCAACCAGCATCTCGCCCAGGCGCAACCTGCGCGGGGTCCAGGCGCTGACCAGGCGACCGCGTTCGAACCCGATGAGCGCCTCGTCTTCGGCGGAGTGAATCGACAAAGTGCCCGAATGCCCGCCCAGACGGATGAGCTGCATCACGTCCGCGATGGCGACATCCTCGATGCGACCCTGGAAGCTCATGCGCGCGGCCCCAGGTTATGCCAGGTCGTCCCGATCACGTCATCCTTTGTTGACCAAGCGGATCAGGCTCTCGAGCGTGCGCAGCTTGCGCGCCGTCTTGGAGTAAACCCGGGAGGCGAAGACCGCAGATGCGGCATGAGCCCCCAGCAGATCGAGCAGATCGTGGTCTTCCTTCACGAAGGCCGGCTTGTGCGCCAGCAGCTTGAAGATGACCAGCGCCCCGACGGTCACGTCCTGCACGCGCAAGGGCACCACCGCCAGGGCCGACGATTGCGCGGTGGGACCGAATCGCAGCCCGCCGTCGGCCAGCGCCGCGTCCACCAGAAAATCGCCGCCTGCGTAGCGTTCGGCCTGCGCCCAGGGCGTGGTGGGCTCGCCTTGCCTGAGCCGTATTTCGTAGCTCTGATCCTCATCGTCGATGAGCAGCAGCACGAACTGCTCGGCGCCGATCAGGTTGAGTGCGATCTCGGCGATGGTCGTCTGCACCTCGACCGGGTCGAGCGTGGCATGAAGTTGATAGGTGGCCACGTACAGGGTCATCAGGCGGCCCACCTGGTGCTCCACATCGGCCAGGCGACCGGTCAGCTCCGCGCGCTCGTTCTCCGCGGCGACCAGGCGCGCCTCTACCCCGTCCGACGGCCCTGCCCCGTTGCCCAGGCCCACCACTCGGCTCGCCTCCTCGATGGCCGCCTGCGCATCGCGCACGAGTTGCTGCGCCCGCTGCAAGGTGGCCATTGCATCTCGCCCTCCCTGGGCCAGAGCGCCCTCGTCGGCGGGCACATCTGCGGGAAGAATTGGGTCAGTCATGTTGCTGCCGTCGCTCATGCCGCAGGTTGCTTGGACTCGAGCCGGTTGACCAACTTGAGGAGATCCTCGCGCTGAAACGGTTTCCTGAGATAAGCCGCGGCTCCGTTCTGCAGGCCGCGCGCGACATCCTCCTCCTTGCCCTCGGTGGAGACGATGATCACGGGAATCTGGGCCAGGGCCGGGGTGGACTTCACCTGCGCCAGAAACTCCAGCCCGGTCATCTTCGGCATGTTGATATCCAGGATGATGAGATCCACGTCAGGGCTCTGGCTGAGCTTGTCCAGCCCATCGCGCCCATCGTAGGCGGACACCAAGGTGGTTGGCCGTAGCATGACTTCGTACATTTTGTGGATGAGCCGGGAGTCCTCGACAACGAGAACTTTTCTGTTCTTGACCGCGTTCACGCGTTCCTCCCTTGGGAGTTCGGCTCCCTTGTTTCGTTGGGGCTTCCTTCTCGTGCCATGGGGACTCTCTGCGGGCTCGGCATCCGCGCCCGCAGACTTCGACTTTCAAAGGGGAATCTCGTCTGTTCCGGCACCCGGCTTGAGTCATGGGATCGTGTGACCCTGCGCGCCAGGGAAAGACGGACGGGCCTCCCGCGGCAGAGCCTTCTTCTTGGCGCCGCCAGACCGGAGCATAATAGCGAGACATGCCCGATTCGCCGACCAGCCCTTCCCTGTCCGCTTTCGTCGACGAGCTGGACGTCCTCATTCGCGCCCGCTACCCACTCATCTATCTGGTGACCTGGGAAGAGCAACGCGTTGACGTCGTGCTCGCGACCCTGGCCGAATCTCACGGCAAGGCGCTTTTCACCTGGTCCGCCACGCAAGGCCTCTGCCGCATGGACAATGGCAGGACCGCGAGCAAGGCCGACGGGCCCACGGACCCGGGCGGCGCGCTCGCGGCCGTGGAGAAGTTGACCGAGCCAGCGCTGGTCGTGTTCAAGGACTTCCATCCCTACCTGAACGATGCAGCGGTGATCCGGCGCACGCGCGAGCTGGCCCGCAGCCTGAAGAGCACGTTCACGACCATGGTGCTGGTCTCGCCGGTGCTCAACATCCCGATCGAACTGGAAAAGGAAATCTCGGTGCTGGACGTGCCCCTGCCCGCCATCGAGGATCTGCTCAAGCTATTGCGCGAGATCGTGGCTGTGGTACGCGAGGGCAAGAAGGCCGTCATCGACCTGCGCAACGAGGAAGTCGAGCCCCTGCTCAAGGCTGCCTTGGGACTGACGCTGTCCGAGGCCGAGAATGCCTTTGCCAAGGCCATCGCCAAGGACCAGCGCCTGGACGCGGCTGACATCCAGTTGGTGCTCACGGAAAAACGCCAGCTCATCCGCAAGAGCGGCCTGCTGGAGTACTACGCAACCGCCGAGAGCTTCGCCAGCATCGGCGGCCTGCAGAACCTGAAGGCCTGGCTGGATCAGCGCACCGCCGCCTTCACCGAGCGCGCGCGCCAGTTCGGGTTGCCCGCGCCCAAGGGCCTGCTGCTGCTCGGGGTGCAAGGCTGCGGCAAAAGCCTGACCGCCAAGGCGGTAGCGTCGCAGTGGCATCTGCCGTTGCTCCGCCTGGACATGGGGCGCATCTTCAGCGGCCTGGTGGGCTCGTCCGAGGAGAACATGCGCAAGGCCATGCGCATCGCCGAGAGCATCGCCCCGGCCGTGCTGTGGGTCGACGAGCTGGAAAAGAGCCTGGCCGGAATCGGGTCGTCCGGGGCCAGCGACAGCGGCGTCACCGCGCGCGTCTTCGGCACCTTTCTCACCTGGTTGCAGGAGAAGACCGCGCCGGTGTTCGTGGTGGCCACCGCCAACCGCATCGACAGCCTGCCGGCGGAACTGCTGCGCAAGGGCCGCTTCGACGAGATCTTCTTCATCGATCTGCCCACCGCCGGCGAGCGCGCCCAGATCTTCACCATTCACCTGCAGCGTTTCGGTCGCAACCCTGACAATTTCAATGTCGAAGAGCTGGCCCGGCGGGCCGAGCACTTCAGCGGCGCCGAGATCGAGCAGGTGGTGGTGAGCGGGCTGTACGCGGCCTTTGCCGAGGGCGTGGAACTGCAACAGCAACACCTGGTTGCCGCGCTCAGCGAGACCATGCCCTTGGCCGTGACCATGCGCGAGGACATCGCGCGTCTGCGCGAATGGGCACGCACGCGCACCCGCCCAGCCTCCACGCCCGAGCGTCCAGGTAAGATCGGGATCGTCTAGCGCGGAGCTTTGCCAGTCATGGACGACGAAACCCGCGACCGTTTCCGCCAGCTCGAAGGGCCGCGCAGCGAAGCCGCCGGCGAGCCGAACCACACCGTCACCAGCGACCGCTTCGACGTGGTGCTGGCGCCCGGGGAAAAGCCGCCGGCCAATCGCCTTTCCAGCGCGTTCCGCCCGTCCACCGAGGACGGCTCCTCGATCGCCGTGGATGCGGAAGGCTTCAAGGCCGTCCCTCGCAACGACTGTCCCCACTGCGAAAGACCCAACAATCTCTTTGACCGGACCTGCGTCAACTGTGGAGCGCGGCTGGACACTGCCGCGGCACGCGCCCACAACGAGAAACTGTGGCGGGCCAGTCGGCCCGAAGCAGAGGCGCAGAAACCCGCACGCGAGTGGCCCGCGCCGGAGGCTGGCGGGCTCTCGCCGGACCAGCAGGCGGCCCTACGAGCCGAACTGGAGGCACTGGCGGCGCGCGAGATGGGCCGCCATCCGCGCCGGGCCGGCGAGCAGATCGCGCTGTGGCGTTTCATCATGGGTCGCAACGTGCCACCGCCGGATGAGTTTCGGGTTGAGCTCAGGTCAACCGGCAACCTGCCGGTCATTGCAGCCGTGGTGTTGGCGCTCTTTCTGCTGGGCAGCCTGATGGTCTATGGCCCACGCCTGTGGCAACTGCTTGTGGTGGTGGGCGTGGGGCTACTGCTGTTGCGACGGAGGATCTAGAAATCCCTTGGCCACCGGTGAGGGTTCGTCGGCAGACGGTGGATCTCGCTCTTGCGGTTTCTCGGGCGACCCTCCCCCGCCTTCAGAGTACAAGGGCGTCGGCTTCGATTGGCGCGTCGGATTCACTTTCGGCGCAAGACGCCCGAACGTGCGCGGCGGTTTCACCGTCGAGTTGGCAGGACCCCAGACCGCACAGGACTCCGCCGCCGTGCTGGGGATCGGCGCCGACCTGTTCTGAGCGTTCTAATTCTCGCTGCGGCCGCCCACGCCCTTAGTATCCGCCGAGATGGCCTTCGCTGCCTCTTTGGGGCGCAACGCGCGCGTGGCTTTCCCGGCGCGCCACATTTCGCTGTTGCCCATCTCGGCCAGTTCCTTGCCGAGCAGCTCCTGGTAGTTGGGGCCGCCGGTGGACTCGAGCACGCGCGCGGTTTCCTTGCCCGAGGCCACGCGGTCGTAGAGCCAGTGGAAAACCGGCAGCACCGCCGACTTGAAGCGCGGGCGCCAGTCGAGCGCGCCCCGCTGCGCGGTGGCCGAGCAGTTCGAGTACATCCAGTCCATGCCGTTCTCGTCGACCAGACGGATGAGGCTCTGGGTCAGCTCCTCGACCGTCTCGTTGAATGCCTCGCTCGGGCTGTGGCCGTTGGCGCGCAGCACTTCGTACTGGGCGTCCATGATCCCGGCCAGCGCGCCCATCAGCACGCCGCGCTCGCCGGTCAGATCGCTGTACACTTCCTTCTGGAAGGTGGTGGGGAACAGATAGCCCGAACCCACCGCGATGCCGATGGCGATGGCGCGCTCGCGTGCGCGGCCGGTGGCGTCCTGCTCGACCGCGAAGCTGGAGTTGATGCCCGCGCCCGACAGGAAATTGCGCCGCACGTTCAGGCCCGAGCCCTTGGGCGCGACCATGATCACGTCCACGTCCTTCGGCGGAATCACGCCCGTCTGATCTTTGTAGACGATAGAGAAACCGTGCGAGAAGTAGACCGCGTCGCCCTTCTTGAGGTGCTTCTTGATCTCGGGCCAGATCGCCTTTTGCGCGGCGTCCGAGACCAGCATCTGGATGATGGTGCCGCGCTCCGCGGCTTCCTCGATCTCGAACAGGGTCTTGCCCGGCACCCAGCCGTCGTTGATGGCGCGGTCCCAGTCGCGCTTGAACTTGGACGCCTGGCCGATGATGACGTTGACGCCGTTGTCCCGCATGTTAAGCGACTGGGCCGGGCCCTGCACGCCATAGCCGATCACCGCGACCGTCTCGTTCTTCAAGACCTCGAGCGCCTTCTTCATGGGGAACTCTTCGCGGGTGACGACTTCTTCTTTGACTCCACCGAAATCGATCGTTGCCATGGCTTCTCCTGCAGAAAATCTCTTGGAAGACTCAGGGATTGGGTCCCCGGGGAAGGGCAGACTCTGACACCCCATGCCCCCGTGTCAAGCAAGCGCGCCGCGGAGGGTGTTGACCAACGGCGCGCCGGCTGGTAATTACCTTTACGCCCCGCAAGGGGACATGGGGCTGTAGCTCAGCTGGGAGAGCGCCTGAATGGCATTCAGGAGGCCGACGGTTCGATCCCGTTCAGCTCCACGAAATTACCGGGGTTTTCGGCGGCGCGAGGCGGCGCCAATGTCGCTCCGGAACGATTGCGGAACGATATTCCTTCGTTTCTGTTCCCTCGGCCCCACGTTGAGCATTCTCTCCACCACACGCCTCTGCCGCCCCGACTCCACGGGTACCGTGGGCAGGACGACCTCGAACTCGGCGCCCTGGCCCGGCGGCCCTTAACTTCGCGCAGCCACAACGATTGCGCGCCACCATTTCGCCGCCGCTCTTCGTCATCTGCCCCCAGGGTTAGCCACCGACGCGATACCCGAGTCCCCACGTGCACGATGTCTACTCCGGCCCGTCGCTCGACGGCTGATGTCCCCACTACCCGGAGTTCCTTAGCGCGTGATCGTCACCTGCAGCGCGCCGTAGTTGTCCCACGCGTTCACGCCGTCGGTTACGTAGATGCCGAGCGGGCTGCCGGCGCCAATCACGCTGTAGTGATACACATGGTCGGCCGTCAGTAGCTTCTCGCTCGGCTGCAACGGCACATATGTGCTCCCGTCGACGGCGAACTGGAGAGCGTGAAACGCCACCGGGGGCACCGCGCCCCTCGCGCAGAACGATGCGATCATGGGCCACGCGAAGAGCCACTCGGCGTCGTTGCTCACGGGCCCCGACTCCGATGTCGAGAACTCGGGCGCCGATTCGGGCGTGCCCGCGCACACCAATGTCCAGTCCGTGGAGGGCCAGAGGCTGTACGTGCCCCCAACCGAGATGATGTAGGCGACACCCGACTCGAGGATCCCTGCGCTCGAAGTGTTCTCCTCGTACATAGGGACCAAGAACGTCTCGCCCGTGTCCGAGATTGGTCCACCGTCGCCCTCGCCGCCTCCCGCGTCTCGGCCGGCCGCGACATCGCCGCCCGTGATGGTCCCCGAATCCGTACCCTGGCTGGACGCATCCGGAAACTCGCCGCCTCCCACGTCTCGGCCGGCCGCGACATCGCCGCCCGTGATGGTCCCCGAATCCGTACCCTGGCTGGACGCATCCGGAAACTCGCCGCCTCCCGCGTCTCGGCCGGCCGCGACATCGCCGCCCGTGATGGTCCCCGAATCTGTACTCTGGCTGGACGCATCCGGAAACTCGCCGCCTCCCGCGTCTCGGCCGGCCGCGACATCGCCGCCCGTGATGGTCCCCGAATCCGTACCCTGGCTGGACGCATCCGTGAAAATATCCGGCGAGGCATCCCCGGCCAGACGCGCATCACCGCTATTCCCATCTCGCGCAACCACAATTCCGCTGGAGTTGTTGCTGCAGCCAAACCCGAGCGCGGTTACCACTACACAAACCAACCACGGTAAACACAGTCGCCACCAGATCCCAATGTCCCGTCGGACCCAGTAAATGGAGGATTGTTCCGGCCGGCGAAAACGATCATCGAATGAGGAGCGCATTTCGTCCATGGTCCTATCTTCGGCCACTACCTGCGCGGGCTGAAGCTGGAGCTGGGTAGAGAGATGATTGGGTGCGTAGGTGGATGTAGTTTACGTCAATCCGGATTTCGGCCGCCGTGCCGGCTACTATGGCCATCCGTCGAGAACTTCACAGCTGCGAACGATGCCACACTGTCCTACGCACGGGCTGGCAGCGGGAACTCGAACACCGTTTCGTGCCCGATCTGAAACGTTGCCGTGGGCTGGAGGTGCGCAACGATCTGCGCGCGTGCCTGGAAACGGCCCGGTCATCTTAGGAGATCACTCATCGCTGTTTATTCAAGTAGGACCTCTGCTGTTTCGCCGCAAAAATCCAGGCTAGTAATGCCTGGAGGTATTACCCGTGAGAACGTAAGGAGAACGCACGAAAACGGCGGAAGACCGAAGCTGCGAAGATTGAGTGGCGCCGACAGGGGAAACGCTGGTGGCCCCACTTGGCAGGGTGGGCGAGGTTGCGGGCCGCAACGAAGAGTAAGCGTTCGGACGAGGACTCGAAAACGCCAACGCCCGGCCTTGCACAGAAGGGATTGTCACGACCCCGGAAGCTCCAGCGGAGGTGTTCCCGACGCCGTCTGTCGCGCAAACGAGAGCGTAATAGATTCCCGGAGCCAAGCCGCTTTGTGTGAAAGACCTATTCGTTCCCGTGTAGACCTTGGTGCCGAAATTGCAGTCCGACAGGGTGTTGGACTGCGCCGTCACCAGCGTGTAGCTAGCTATGCCAGAGCCAACATCGACAAAACCAGACCAGTTCCATGTGACAGTCTGGCCCCTTTGAACAGGGGTGATGCGTCCGCCGACGGGGGGTGTGGTGTCAAGGCGTATTCTTGCTATTGCTGGAGTGGGCCTTGACTGTCCAGCGCCATCCTTCCACCAGACATAGACACGCTTTGGACCGTCACCTGGCGGAAGTGTCCAGTCTTTGCTGGGGGAATAGGGCAGCCAGTTACTGCACGTGCCGGTGTCGCTCAGGCAGACCTGCGTTGCGGTGCCAGTTTGCGGTGCCACGCCAACCGCGACCTGGGTCGACGAGGTCAAGCTCGCTCCGTTGTTTATCAGCACAGCACCAGCGGGGCCGGACATTGGTGCGACGATTTTGGTCGAATTCGACGGCATCATCTTCGCGCGGGCCGACGGCATGATGTGATCCATCGGCAACCCCGCTGGGGTGAGGCTGGTCTCGGGCAAATAGCCGGCTCCTTCCGGTGACGAGCCTCTGCAACCCATTACTGCCAGGGATGCACAGATGGTGAAGGAACCCAACCCGCCCCGAACGCCGAAGTCAAATCCCAAACCGATCGCTCGTTTCATGTGTTCTCCTTTTGGTAGCCCGGCTAACTCGGAGAGTCCCGTGGCTTTGCGTCCCCCGGTCGCCCAGGGTTTGCCGTTTCGAGGAACTGGCGCTATGGCGGGCGAACAGCTACGTCGGAACAGTTAGTATTGTACCTTACGGGGTACGCGCAGAAAAGAAAATCGCAAGCTCTTCATGGTGCGCAGCGGCGTCTGCGCTCACGCGATGCCACAGACGATCCAGGGCCTTGCCGAGCGAGGTCTCTTTCCAGGCGCGCGCGTTCTGCCGGGCCAAGTACAGGGCCAGGCGCTCGTCGGCGTCCGGGGCGCTGGCGGCGCGCTCAGGGCTGCCCTCGATCCAATAGCGGTTGTTCTCGTGCCTGATGATGTACCCGGCGGCGTCCAGCGCATCGATGTCGCGGTACAGGTTGCGCAGCTTCCATTCGTGACGATCGGCCAGAACCTTGAGCAATACGCCTTGCCGTGACGACAGCAGGGCGCGCTTCACCGTTTCCACACGAACTATCCGATCGTTGCGGGGCATCGATCCTCGTGGCTGCTGGAATGACCGGGCGCGATTATACACCCCCATCCGGTGCACCACTCCAGAAAGTCGCAGGGCGTGGTTGGACTCTCAGGCAAGGAAGGGGCTGCAGCCTCGAACCGGGCAGTCAAGAAAGGCATCACTGGAATGCTTGCGCGCGGTTACGAAGATGAGCATATAGGGAAAACCCATGCCAACAGCGAAGACAGGCTGCGCCGTTGCTGGTGTATTCACTGTCCTGTCCGCCTCTGGCACCGCGACGGCGCAAGGCACAGGCGGAGCCGCGTACAAGGTCGGGATGACGCTTCGAAAGTTCACGCCGTCCGGCGACTTTCACTGGCGCGGATCCAAGGAGCACACGCTGCGCGTCACCATTTGGTACCCGGCCGCAGCTGGCGCGAACGAGGTCGCCATGGCCGTACCTCCTGCCGCGCCGATGTGGGATGCCGGTCGAGTCGCGGTCGATGCGGCGCCGGCCGCAGCTGATCGCGGTTTCCCGCTCGTCGTCATGTCACATGGAACGGGCGGTGCGGCGATTCAGCTCGCTTGGCTCGGCGTAGCGTTGGCTCGCCGAGGTTTCGTCACGGCGGCCGTGAACCATCCAGGCAACAGCGTCGAGGACGTGAGCACGCTGGAGGGGTTCATCCTCCGTTGGGAACGAGCCCGCGATCTCCGTGCCGTGATCGACGGCATGCTGGCGGACAAGACGATGAGCAAGATCGTCGATGCTAGGCGCATCGGGGCGGCGGGGTTCTCCCTGGGCGGATTTACCATGATGGAGATCGCCGGCGGGCGCACCGACATGACCGAGTTCCTGCGTTACTGCGCGGATCACAAGGAGGCGTGCGCGCCACCGTCAGAGTTCCCCAACCTAAACGAGCAGGTGAAGGCCAAGGCGCGTACCGATGCGCAGTTTCGCGCCTCGCTCCAGCGGGCCGGCGATTCGTATCGCGACGAGCGGGTCCGCGCGATCTTTGCTATCGCTCCTGCGCTCGGCCACTCGTTTGCTCCGGCCAGTCTGGCGTCCATTGCGATCCCAGTGCGGATCGTGGTGGGGCACGGCGACCAAGCCGCGCCCGCCGAGGGGAACGCGTCGTACTTCGCCGACAGCATCAAGGGCGCACGCCTGGACATCCTTCCCGGCAGCGTCGGCCACTACGTGTTCCTTGATCTTCCTACGCCGAAGGCGAAGAAAGAGCTGCCGCACCTCGCGGTCGATCCGCCCGGCGTTGACCGAGCGGCGATCCACGAGCGGGTCGCAGGAATGGCGGTCGAGTTCTTCGCTGAAACCCTGAAGCAGTGACGACCCGAGCGAGGCTGTGAATCTCCACCGGGCGCGCCCAGTCTCTGGTGGCTATTAACCATTAACCAGCCGGTCGGCAGTAGGTGGAATGGGGTAGCACCACGGAGTCAACCCCGATTTAACGGAAAGGCGGCCCAAAACCGGCCCAAAAGCGGCCTGACCTATTAAACGCGCTCTCTGGCTATTAAACGCTCTCTGCTGCTCTCTCCCCGGTGGACCCCGCAGAGAGCGCCCGGAGCCTGGATCAGCCACTCTGGCGCCCAAGATGGTGATCTCTGCGAAAGCCACCACCGTGGGTACCGGCCCAGCCGACTCACGCAACTGCCCGCGAATACAGGCCAAAAAGGCGCGATGGCTCGATGGGGCGCTGCAGAGCCGCAGTTAAATCGCCAGCCCACCGAAGTTGGTGGGGGCGATCGAGTGGCTCCCCATTAGATCGGCTAGACGAACCGTCAGCGACCCCAGTGTCAACTTTCTCCGCCTCGCAAGTACTTGGGAATATTGAGGTTATCGCTGGAGATCACGAGTGAGCCCAATAATGCTACCCCATTATTTTCTTGCACGTCTCTCTGGAGAGCGCAGGCCGAGCACGCGCAGGTCGGTAGCTGCTCGTCGTGGCAACGGGCTATCCTAGGCCCATGCTCTCCAGAGGCACGCGCGCGCTTTCGACGCTCGGTTACACGATGCTGGCTGCAGCGCTCGGGGCGAGCCTGCTCGTCTGGAGCGGGTGCAAGGGGGACACTGACCGCACCGCCGCCGATGGCGCAGTTTCCACCGATTCGGGCTCGTGCGATCCGGATCCGCTGCGCACGAATCTCGCCCCTTTGTGGAACGGTCTCTCGGTGGACATCGACGACTGCCCCATCCTCGAGTTCACGGCCAAGTACGACGAGCCCGACGCCATGATCTTCAAGGCGATCATCTACGTCGAGTCGCGCTTCCAGTACGACGCGGTCGGTTGCACCGGCAATGGGCCGTGCTGCCCGGCGCGTGGCTGGACCGCGCCCGAGTGTGCCTGCTTCGGTGCGATGCAGACCGGGCCTTGGTGCAACTCCTCGAACCTGCCCGCTGGGTGCACGGCGAGCGGGCTCGGCTTGCTCCCGAGCGGGCAGGTGGACATGGAGACGAACCCCAACACCGAGAACTGGGCCAACTCGGTCTTCAACCCCGTGGTCAACATCGAGCTGGGCATCGCCGGCATCGCGTGCAACCGCGCGCAGGCGAAGGCGGACTTCCCGGGCTGCACCGAGGATCAGTACACGATGATGGCCGTTGGCAATTTCAACTCCTACGGCAGCACGCAAAGCTGTACGGTCTACAACTTCGACTACGACACCGCGGTGGTCGACGCGTACAACACCTACTCGACCGCCGCAGGCTGGCCGGCCCACCCCTACGTGACCCAGTAAACGTCGTCGCGTGGGCAAAATGCCTGCCGTCGCTGCTGTGCTGGGCAACGGCGGGTGGAATCTGCCTAGCAGAGTCGGTTTCTTCTGAAGGGGGATCCACTTCACGCAAGTAACCCCCACAGGTTGTGGTCACCGTCCGGCGCCAGAAAAGATCCTGCATCCGACGAGTCCTCAGCACGAGATCGGCACAGTGCAGACGGCCCGATACATCAGCCGGAAAAAAGACCAACCCGCGTAATCTGGAAGCACGGCGGTTGAAGCGGGCGGGTAGTAGATGCCGGCCGGCAGCTTGGCGACGCCTTCGCATGGCGCCTTGCTTTGTCTGTCGAGAACTCTATTGTTTGCGTGACCCTCCGGTAGTGCCAACCTTGCAAGGGGAAGACCGATGCCACGCGACCTACCAATCGGGAACGGCAAAGTCCTGGTGGCCTTTGACAGTGACTACCGGGTGCGCGAACTCAGCTATCCGCGCGTGGGGCGAGAGAATCACGTACACGGGGCTGTCTGCCGTTTCGGGGTCTTCGTCGGCGGCACCTTCACCTGGATCGAACGCGCGCGGGGATGGAATCTGGTGATGCGCTACCAGCCCGACACACTGGTCACCGATGTGCAGTGCCAGCACGATGGCCTGGGCGTGCGGCTGTCCTGTTCCGACTGCGTGGACTTTCACGAAGACCTTTTTCTGCGCCGAGTGGTGGTGCACAACCAGCGGCCCGAGGCGCGGCAAATCCGCCTTTTCTTCCATCAGAACCTGGCCATCGGTGAGAGCGACGTGGGCGACACGGCAGTCTACGATCCGGTTTGTCGCGCGGTCGTGCACTACAAGGGGCCGCGCTTCTTTCTGGTGAACCTGCGCGTGGGCGCGCGCGACGGCGTCGAGCACTGGGCCATTGGACAGAAGAACCTGCCCGGCAAGGAAGGAACGTTTCGCGATGCCGAGGACGGCGAACTCGGCCACGGTCTGGTGGCCCAGGGAGCGGTCGACTCGGTGGTGGCGGCCTGCTGCGACGTCGGTCCGAACGCGAGCGCAGAGGTCGACTACTGGATAGCGGTGGGGCCGCGCTGGAAGGGGAGTTGGGACGCCGTTCACGAGTTGAACGCCAAGGTGGTCCAGCGCGGGCCACAGAGTTTCCTGACCCGCACACGCGACTACTGGCGCTTGTGGAGCAAGCGCAATTCCGTGCAAGACGGGGAATTGCCCGACGGCGTGGCTGATCTCTACCGGCGATCGCTGCTCATCCTACGCACGCACATCGACCAAAGCGGGGCGGTAATTGCGGCCGTGGACAGCGACATCTTGAGTTTTTCCCGTGACACCTACGCCTATTGCTGGCCCCGCGACGGAGCCCTGGCGGCTCGTGCGCTCGACCTGGCTGGCTATCAGCAGGCGCCCTTGCGTTTCTACGAGTTCTGCGCCGATCGACTGACCGCCGAGGGCTACCTCCTGCACAAGTACACCGCCGACGGACAACTCGGCTCGTCCTGGCACCCCTGGATGGGTTCCCGCACGGCGGGCAAAGGCTGCGACGGCGCCAGTGCCCGCTCGGCCGGCGCAGGCGAGGCGCCGGCCGGGTACGAGATGCAACTGCCAATTCAGGAAGACGAGACCGCCCTTGTCTTGTGGGCGCTGTGGTACCACTTCCAGCGCTGGCGTGACGTGGAAGCTATCAAGGGACTGTACGGCCGCCTGGTAAAGAAGAGTGCGCGCTTCCTCGCCAGCTACCGTGATCCGGTCACGCACCTGCCTGGACCAAGCTACGATTTGTGGGAGGAGCGGCGGGGCATTTGCACCTTCACCTGCGGTGCTGTGGTGGGCGGTCTGGATGCCGCGGCTGAGTTCGCGCGAGCCTTTGGTGAAGAAGCACTGGCCGCCGAATATGCGGCCGCTGCTCTGGAGATCCGGCAGGCGATGGACCGTTATCTCTATCGGCCGGAACTGGGTCGGTTCGCGCGAATGATCACGTTGAGCGACGCTGGAGAAGTCAGCGTGGACGCGACCCTGGACGCGTCGCTGGCCGGGATTTTCATGTTCGGAGCCTTCGCCGCCGACGATCCGCGTGTGGCGGCCACCATGAAGGCGGTGCGCGATGGTCTCACCTGTCGGACTCCGGTGGGAGGTGTGGCGCGCTATCGCGGTGACTACTACCATCAAGTGACCCGCGATATCGACAGCGTCCCAGGCAACCCATGGTTTCTCTGCACCATCTGGTTGGGCATGCACGCGGTGGCCTGTGCACGCAGCCCGTCCGAACTCGAGTCGGCCCGCGAGGTCTTGCGCTGGGTGGATGCGCACAAGTTGCCGTCGGGCGTGCTGCCCGAGCAGCTCGATCCCGCGACCGGCGCTGCCTTGTCGGTATCGCCGCTGGCCTGGTCGCACGCCGCGCTGGTCACGCTGGTCGAAGAGTATCAACGCAGGGCGGACCAGTTGCGATCAGGCCGCGATCAGCGTCTTGCCGACGGGGCTCGTGTGACCACGACCTCGTAGAGCCTTGAGGGGGGTGGGGGATTGAGGGTTGCTCCAGAAGCCGCAATGGGTCCGGCCCGGCGCGCCCCGTCAACGTCTGCCCCGACATTCTGGAGTTTTGGAGGGAGGCCGCAGGAAACCGCCTGTGGGCCGAAACTCCGTTAGATCTTGTCGACGAGCCTCTTCTTCAGTTCAGTGACTCGTCGGTGCGGCGAAGTCGCCAGCCGGCCTACTGGCGGCCTTTCCTTTCGGCGATGCGCGCCCTGATCAGCCTGCGGACGAGGGCTACCGGCAGCGGCTTGTCGGGATGGAAATGGAGGGAGGACTTGGTCTGGTCGTAGGCCCGGAGATCACCGGCCAGCGCGCCCAGCGTCGAACCACTAAACGGCAAGTACGAACATCCCTTCGCCGTCGTGCAGAATCCCGCGACCACTACGCCGTCCAGGCGAAATGCCGGGATGCTGTAGCTGATGCACTCCTCGGCCTCGGGAACGATCAATCGAATCCTCTTGCGGAGCTTGCCGAGCGCAGCCCGCTTCTCGCTGCTCAAGGGTGCAAGGTACTCGTCGATGGTCTTCGGTCTGGCTGACATCAGCGGTGCCTCTTCGATGCCCTGGCGTCGGCTTTGGTCGCGGGGTTTGCCGCTGCCCACGAACCGGCTTCTCCTGGCAGGCGCACTTCCGGGCTCGGAGACTGCCCTCTCACCTCGAAGCTGCTACACTTCGTCTTCCCCGGGCCCGGAGGCCCGTGAATTCGGAAAGGGAGGACCGCAATGGCTGAGAACCGGCGTATCCGCAAGGTGGTCAGGAGCCGTGCAACTATCGAGGGAGCTGGCGTTCATCTGCATCGGGCGATTGGCTCCATGCCCTCGACCTTGCGCCGCCGGCCCACTTTCGTCGCGTTGCTCGCGCTTTCGACCTCCGCATCGCTTGCCCTGGCGAGCGCGTCGTGCGGTGGTGGCGGCGGCTCGAAAGCCTCGACCTCGGATGGTGGGAGATGGGGTGACAGCAGCACCGGAGGCGACGGGAACTTCCCGACGGACGACGGACCCTCGGGTGGCGACGTGCTTCACGGCGACATGCTGTACAGCGACGCTGGCGATCCGTGCACCATCAACACGCGGACGGGCGTATCGTCGTCGACCAACCTCACCGCCGTGTGGGCCAACGAGGGCGGCGACAAGGTCACGCAGGACGAGCTACGCGCGACCGGCCACGCGAGCGCCGTCGCAAACAGCGTCTGGAACGGCACCTGCGTGCAGGTCTTCGGAGCGAAGAACGAGGTCATTTCGTTCGACGTCATCCTCGAGGCGGCAACGTCGGCGGCCTCGAAGGTGAGCGTGACGCTCAGCAATTTGACAGGCCCAGGCGGCTCGGTGATCCGCTCGGCACCGCGCACGACAGACAAGCTTTTCGACTGGACGACGACCGAGATCGATCTCTTCTACGTCCGCTACCTGCAGATCACGGGGCTCAGCCAGCAGGCGTACGGCACGCTGGCAAGCTGGCAGGAGGCGACCTTCCCCAAGAGCGCCCAGTGCCCTGGGATGACGCAGGCCACGCCCGATTCCAAGCCCACGGGCAGCGGGTGCGCCTGGGCAGAGCGGCCGATCGCCAACAAGTTCGTGCCCGACATCGCCGTGCCGCTCGAACTCGTGCCGACCTTCAATGTCGCGGCATCGAGCAACCAGTCCGTCTGGGTGGATGTGTACATCCCCAAGACGGCCGCGGCGGGCATCTACGGCGGCGTGCTCACGATCCAGGAGGACGGCACCACGACGCATGAGGTCCCCGTCAGCCTGCGCGTGCGCAACTTCGCCCTACCCGACGCGCCGAGCGCCCAAACGATGCTCTTCACGTCGTATGGCGATATCTCGCCGCGCTACGTCGGCGTCTCGTACCCCAACCCGGGCACCGCCCAGGACATGGTCGTGCAGACGGCACTTCAGAACCAGCGCCTGGTCGCGCATCGGCACAAGATCTCGCTTATCGGCGACGACGCCCATCAGTCGGGCACTCAGCCGGGCACCGACTACGTGTCCGTCCTCGATGGCAGCTTCTTCACGTCAGCCCATGGCTACGCGGGGCCCGGCGCGGGCACGGGGCAAGACGTCTACTCGATCGGCACCTACGGCGGGCTGACCGAGGGCTCGACGCAGTCGCAGTTCACGGCGGTATTCACGGGCTGGGAGAGCTGGTTCGAGGCCAACTCACCCAACACCGAGCGCTTCGTCTATCTATGCGACGAGATCGACTGCCAGCAGAGCACCCCGACGCTGGCCACGCAGCTCGGGTGGTGGGCCGGCATCTCCGGCGTGGGCTCCAGCCTGCACACGATGGCCACGCAACCGCTACTCGACGCGCCGTCGACGCTCAGCGATCCGACTTCGAGCTGGCCGTTCAGCCAGGGCGTCTCGAGCGGCGGCACCTCGATAAACGGTCAGAGCTCGACCGACCAGTCCGCCGCAGACGCCGTACTCGCCGCCGAACCCAATCGCCGCCTATTCTCATACAATGGCCAGCGGCCGGGAGCCGGATCGTGCGCGACCGAGGACGACGGCGTGGCGCTGCGCGAGCAGCCCTGGGGCCAGTACAAGAAGAAGATCGATCGATGGTTCTGGTGGGAGGCGACTTACTACGACGACAATCAGCAGGGGCTCGGCAGCGTCGACCTGTTCAACAGCGCAGACACGTTCGGCACGACCCAGAGCGATCCGGCCTACGGCATGGCCGGCGGCGCCAACGGCAACGGGGTGTTCTTCTATCCGGGCACGGACACGATGTTCCCGGCTAGCTCGTACGGCATCGATGGCCCCATCGTCAGCCTGCGCCTCAAACACTGGCGGCGCGGCATCCAGGACGTCGACTACCTGACGCTGGCCGCCGCCACCGACGCGACCGCGGTCTCGACCCTCGTCAGCCATGTCGTCCCGAGCGTCCTCTGGGAGGTCCAATGCCACGACCCGGTAAGCGACTGCTCGTACTCGTACGCCCCGCCGAGCTGGAGCAACAACCCGGATGACTGGGAAAACGCTCGGGCGCAGCTCGCTCATATCATCGATGGCCAGTGATGGGTCTCCACTGGGTATGACCATTCGCCTGGTTCGGCGGCACGTTCGAGCCCAACCCTGCAGAGCACACGCGTCAGGATGGCAGAACCCACGCCGGCTGCCCAGGCCACATTCAAAGGCCGCCAGCCCCACGGGGTAGCGACGCGGCCCCGTAAGCTTTTGCGGTCAAGCCCACACGGCGCGACAATAGGCGGCATGGCTGCCAGGCTGTATATGCTGCTTTCGTGCCTTCTGGTCCCGTGCTTTGGCGGTTGCGGCGGCGATGACAGTTGGCGTGCCAGCGCCTGTGGCTCCTGCTCGGTGGCATCTTTCTGCGGCTGCAGCGGCGCGGACGCGAGTCTTGCGGCCGACGAGCGCCCGGATGGGCTGGTGCTGCAAGGAAGTTTCGCGCCGACCGGCAGCATGACCGTGGCAAGGGAACACCACACGGCGACGTTGTTGCCCAACGGGGCGGTGCTCATCGCCGGCGGGGAGAATGGCATCACGAACGCGCTTCCCGTTGCAAGCGCGGAGCTTTACGACCCGACGGCCGGAACATTCACGGCCACAGGCAAGATGACGACGGCGCGGGCGTATCAAACGGCGACGTTGCTTTCAAGCGGGAAAGTGCTCATCGCTGGTGGAGGCATTGGACAAGCGAGCGCTGAACTATACGACCCGGCGGCCGGAACATTCACGGCCACAGGCAGCATGACCGTGGCAAGGGCGGGCCACACCGCAACGTTGTTACCAAACGGGCTGGTGCTCATCGTCGGCGAGGACGCAGCCGGCACTGCGGAGCTTTACGACCCGACGGCCGGAGCATTCACGGCCACCGGCAACATGACCACGTCGAGGGAATTCCCCACGGCGACCTTGTTGCCAGATGGGACGGTGTTTATCGCCGGCGGACAAGACAGCAAGGGTGAGCTGCTCGCGACAGCGGAATTATTCGACCCAAGCGCGGGGACCTTCACGGCCACGGGCAGCATGACCACTGCGAAGTACGAACATACGGCGACGTTGTTGAACAACGGGAAGGTGCTCGTTACCGGCGGCGAAGCCGACAGTGGGTATCTCGCAAGCGCGGAGCTGTACGACCCAAGCGCCAAGACATTCACGGTTGTCGGCAAGATGACGACGGCGAGGGCGTATCACACAGCGACGTTGTTGGGCAGCGGGAAGGTGCTCGTCGCTGGCGGCTTCAACAGTGAAGATCTCACGAGCGCGGAGCTGTACGACCCAAGCTCCGGAACATTCACCGCAACTGGCAACATGACCGTGGCAAGGGATTCGCACACGGCGACGTTGTTGGGCAGCGGGAAGGTGCTCGTCGCTGGCGGCTTCAACGGCGAAGATCTCGCGAGTGCGGAGCTGTACGACGAATAGCCCCGACGGCGAGCGGCAGCCACAAGACGCTCGTTCCAAGCGGCGAACCACGAAGTCTGCGTACGCTTCCCCCGGGTCGGCCCTACCCGCGCATTAGCAAAGCGGCAATTCCGCACCGTGGCGGCCAAGGCCGTGAATCGCTGAAAATCCGCAGGATTTCGAAGGTCGGTTTTCTTGGAATGGCCGCTTTTTGTCAATAGTGGCAATCCGCATTGTACCAGTTACGACGTCACTAGGAGCAACGCCAATGGCGAAACGAATCCAGCACGAACGGCAAATGCTCTGGACCAGCCGAGATCTCGCGAATCGCGCTCGCGAGGATCACCGGGCAGGCTCCGGTTCGAGCGCGGCTGGCGGCGGAGATTCCAGCGCCAACGGATCGGTCTGGGGCGCCTCCTGCTCGCGTAGGAATCCCACATCCCAGGGTGGCGCCATCAAACAGGACGTTGACCAGGCCGTGACGGCATTCGTCTCACTTGCAGCGGGTGTCCCGCAGGTCCGGATCGAAAGCTACCGACAACGGATGGCCGCGCTGCACGCGGTCCTGCCAGATGTCCTCGCCCGCATCACCGTGCGCCCGTACCACGGTACGGAACAAGAAATCGCAGACCGGGTACGGAAGCTCTTGGTTGATCGATACCAGATCGATCCGGTTGCCGTGCAGGACGTTATGAATCTCTACAGGGCGCGCCCACTCTCTGGCGGCTATTAACTATTAACCAGCCGGTCGGCAGTAGGTGGAATGGGGTAGCACCACGGATTCAACCCCGATTTAATAGGAGAGCGGCGTACTCCGCGAGAACCCGATGCCGCGCCCGAAACGGGCAGACGAGCAATGGTGACCTCGCCGGCCAGGGCGGTGCCGATGACCCCGGTTGCGCTCTGGCCGGAACGGATCAAGACGCTTCGGCACGTCGCGCGGACTTGTCCGCCCAGCAGGCGCGCCCATCAGGCACTGCCCAGCTGGGTCGTTCACGCCGCCAGGCGGTAGTCGTGCTGTACTCCGCCAAGCACGGGCAGCGCGATCAGATCGCCGCTCCTTCGTGGCGGTGTGATCAGCTCCGGGTACGGCTCCGGTATCGCATGCAACGCCTGTGATGGCCGCGCACGATTGTAGAACTCCACGTACTCCCGGCACACGCGCAGGACGTGCTTCGCGTCGAGGAAGATGAAGTGGTTGAGCGCTTCCTCGCGCAGCGTGCGGTTGAACCGCCCGATGTGCGGCGAGGCATTGGGAGCGCCGTAGGGGATGGGGAGTCCCTCAATGCCCATGACCTCTGCGAGCCACAGGTCCAGGTGGCACCGGTAGCGCCGTTCCTGTCCCTCTCGAGCTCGGCGCTGGTGGTACTGACCGTAGACCCCATCGTTGTCATGCAGTAGGAACCGAGGGCACTTGGCCCATTCTGTCACCTGCCGGATTTGCTGCTTCACCCAGGCGAGCCCTGGGCTAGTGGTGGCGTTGATCAGCACGATGCGCCTGGACGCGACGTGCATCACCACGAAGATGTACACCGTGGTGAAGAGCGCCGTGTATTGGGTCAGGAAGTCGACGGCGAAAACCTGGCTTGCATGGTTTCGGATGAAGGTTCTCCAGGTCTGGCCGCCTCTCGGCTCGCGCGACTTGACCATGTACCTGCGAACGGTGCTGGTTGAGTGGGTCACGCCCAGCTTCAAGGCCAGCTCCTCGGCGATCCGGTCCTCACCCCCCTCGGGGTGGTCGGTGCTGATGCGCCGGATGAAAGCGATGTGCTCGGCGGCGATGCGGGGACGGCCTGGCTTCCCGCACTTCCAGGTCCAGAAGCGCTGATGACCACGCCGGTGCCACGCAATCACGGTGGCCGGCTTGACCAGAACCAGGGGCGAGCGCCAGTCCCGCCAGACTTTCGAGAGCGCGACCCAGAACGCCCTCTCCCCGGACTTGAGCCGGGGTCGCTTCTGGGTTCGGGTGTAAGCCACGAGCTGTTGCCGAAGAGCTAGGTTCTCGAGGGCGAGAGAACGACGCGACGTGAGGACCGCGCGGAGGACCCAGACCAGAAGGGACACGAGAAGGTGCATGGGGCCGCGGCCCAGAATGCTCACGATTCCCCGTGCGTATGAGGCTTTCGCGGATCACGCCGAGTGTGCGGGGGGGGAGCGACACACATGTCGCACCTCCGATGTGTTCGACGGTCAGAAGACGACCACACCACTGAGCGAAACCGTGTGGAAAGCTCCTGACACATAGGTGCAACGGTTCCCGCCCTCGTCGATTACGTGACACGGGCTTGAGTAGTAGCGCCCGCTGTAACTAAACAGCCCGCCAATCTCAAACCTGCCGACGTCAACTAGAAGACCAACGTTGACTCCGAACAATATACCACTGAAGCTCTCGTTGTAGCTATTCCCGTCGATCGTGTAGATTAGGTTTTCATCGAAGAGCCCTATTTTGGGACCCACTATAAGAGCCAGCTTGCCGACGGGTAGGTGGAGCAGCGGACTCAGCGAATAATCAAATGTATAGTTCTCAAAACTCGATGCGATGCCTTTCGGATTCAGAATATCAAGCGTAGCCTCAACGTTGATTGAGAGGTATCGGCTGAGGTGCCAACCCAGAAGAGTGCCGATCCGCAGGCCTGTCCCGTAATAGTCAGTCGCACTTCCAACCGGGGCAACAAATCCAACATAGGGCATGACCAGTATTCCCTGGCCATGCGGAGACGTGTAGACGGGGAGTGGTTCTTGGTATGAGCCAGGAGGTGGAGACCTCGATGGTGGAAAGCCTGGCTCTGCTTGGTCGTCTTGAGCAAAAGCCGGAGAGGAAACCAAGAGAGAGAACAGTCCTGCGGTCAGAGCAAGATGGGCATAGACTCTTCCCGAGACGGGGCTTCTGCTTGCCATGACGATGACGCACGGAAGACTACCATCTGAGGTGTCCAGACGCTTGGACGGTGCCCAGATTGGCATTCCCGGTAGCACCCGCCTGGGATGCAACTGGGTCAACGCAGGATTTCACCGAAATACTTCCCGTAATTCAGTGCGCAGCAGCCCATGGAACCGATGCTCCCGGCTGCCGATGCCAGATGATGGCCAGATGCATTCATCCGAGCGATTCCCGTTCAATGGGGAGTGGCGCAGTTACCGCAATGTTGTAACAGCCCTCCTGACGACGGCATGGCTGGAGAGGAATGCAAGGGCAATTGCAGATAACGCTTTCGTCGCCTCTCTGTAGGGAGCCTGCACCACATCTGCCTCCGCGTCGTCGCGGAAGAATTGACTCTACAGCGGCGGTGCTAGACTGGACATGGAGCTTGCTGCTGTTGAGCACACGGAGAATCCGATGTTCAAGATGTCAACGGGCGTTGCAGTCCTTCTCGTAGGTGGCCCACTGGGCGTAGCCTGTACCAACCAGGCCGGCCTGAATCCTGGTGAGGAACCGGGTGGTGCTGGGGGGGCGGCCAAGGGAGGGCAGACCGGCGGCGTGGTCGGTGGCTCGGCTGGCGCAGCCGGCGTCGGTGGTATCGTGGCGGGCAGTTCGGGCGGCACCATCGGCTCGGATGGAGTCGGGGCTGGCGGAATGAGTGGAACTGGCGGCCCGGGCGGAAAGGGCCCGTGCCTTCCGGTAGCGTGCCCGGCGCTCACTTGCGTGGGTGGGTTCCAGCCGAATCCCGATCCCTGCGGCTGTCCCGTCTGTGGACCGAACCCCGATGCGGGCGTGACTAAAGATGCTGGCGGGACCGACACCACGCCGGTCTGTCCACTGGTCCCGTGCCCCATGTTAGCCTGCGTGGGCGGGTACCTACCGAATCCAGAGCCTTGTGGCTGTCCCATCTGCGCCTCAACTCCTGACGCTGGCGCGACGAAGGACGCTGGCAGCCCAGACGGTCCGATCTGTCCGGGGCCCGTGCCCCCTTGCGTCCCACCCCTAAAGACCTGTCCCGCTGGGTACCAGCTGAACTCTCCGGCCTGCGGCTGCACCGGCTGCATGTCGGTGGACGGTGGAACCAGCGACGCTGGAAAGCCGGATGCGCCGCTGGTCTGTAATGTGATGTGCCCAATGGTGACTTGCGCAGGTGGCTACCTACCGAATCCCGAGCCCTGCGGTTGTCCCATTTGTGCGCCGAATTCCGATGCAGGCGTGGCGAATCCGGACGCGGGGCTTGCCTGTTGTCCGATTGGATTCGAACTGTATGGCTGCCAAGGGCCAGACGGCGGAGCAGGGTTCGCGTGCCACAATCCCGCCCTCGGCTGCGCATCGTCGCTGACTTGTGGACAGGGATGCGACCCCCAGGTGTCGGGACGCTGTCAATGCGTGCAGACTGGCGCATGTATTCCGGGCTATCACCCTGACCTGACCCTCTGCAAATGTGTGCCAGATCAGGATGCGGGAGCAGTGGCGCCGGTCGACGCGCAGCCCACATGCGTAGACAATGTCTTGTGCATCCAGGGCGATCGCTTCGACACGACCCTGTGCGAGTGCGTGCCTGACACTTCTCCGACCACGCCCAGCTGCATGACTGCGACCGACTGCACCGGCGCCCTGCCCGCGCTCTGTCAGCTATGCGCAGATGGCAGCGCCGGCTGTGCGCACTTCACGTGCGTCGCTGGCCAATGCCAAGTGGCGTACTGCCCGTAACGTTCCACGCAAGTCAGCAAGAACGGAGATTGGTGCTCGGGCGGCAGCGCAGGCACGAGGCGCCGTGCAAGAGTTTCTCAATGGGAGTGGCGTGCTGCCGCGCAGATGTGCGCGCTCGGCCAGTTCGCAACGCGGGATTTTTCGGACAAGTTGTCCATGCTTCAGTGCGCCGTTTCCCCGCTGTCCGCGCTGACCATCAAAGAGCTGACATTGACCGGCTCGAAATCGGCCAAGGTGATGTTCGTCAGACAGGAGAGGTCGTCGTCGTTCCAGCGGCTGTCCGGGGTCCCGATCAATCCTCCCGTGTCGCCATTATCGGCCAGGATGATTCCGTAGTTCCGGAAGCCGGTGATGATGATATTCGCCTGAGGGCTCGTGGACGCGCACGACGGAGTGGCGACTGAGGCATTCAGCCGATAAATCTCTCCAGGCACTCCAGAGAATGTGCATGAGGCTGGCGGTGTGGACTGCGAGAGGAGGTTGCCAGTCGAGATGCCGCTACACGACCCCTGTCCGGCGGTCTCCGTCGCAGGCCACACCCAGTAGTTGAGGGTATGATTCGTCGTGAACCGGATGGGGTGTTGCACGACGCCGCTGGGTGCACTGGGAGTCCCCGTTCCGATGACCTCATCGACATTGACGAGCAATGGGGCTACCGGCAAGCCCGCTTCGTCCGTGGTGCCGTTGCCCTGGGCAGTCAGAGCGTTGGAGCTTACGTCACTCCACATGGCATTCGAGGAGTCCGTCCAACCTTTCGCGCCCAGGAAGACACCTTGCCACATCTCATACAGCGCGGGAGGGTTCCCGCCACCGCCTTCGACATAGACCAAGACATGCCCGTCCCCTCCAGCAGCCTCGGAAACCGACGTGCCTTCCACGGGGGCGTAGGGAGGGATCGGCCCAGAGGTGTAGTACGACTGGTACTGCGTGGTCGCCACCGGCACATCTGGCTGGTTATATGGAACCTGGATCGCGGGGATGCCGTTCGGCATATTGAGGTAGTCGGCGTTGCCGAAAAACACCTTGATGTGCGAAGACTGATAACCGCTATATATGGGAGCAGCCGGCGAAGTATCGACCGGCAAGCCTGTCGAGGCAGCGTCCACGCGATGGTGGAAGATGGAGTTCGACGGGAAGATCGAAGCCAGGAAAGCGTTGTTTCCAGCGATAGAGAAGGTAATGGTGGTGGTAGCCACATGGTTGGCCGAGTCGGCGACTTGAAACTGGACGCCATACGTCCCCTGGCCGCCGACGAGGGAGCTTGAGATGACACCCGTTCGAACCGTCCAACGCCATACCCTCGGGGAGTGGCGCATAGGAGGAAGAGATGGGGACAGAGAAGGTGTACGGGCCCGTCCCGCCGGAAACCGCGAGCGTGCAACTGTAGGGCTGACCCTGAGTGGCCGCTGGGCAACTGGTCGTGGTGAAGGTGAGCGCCGACCCGGCGTTCGGTGCCGTGCTGTGGGTTCCCCCAGCGCCGCCGCTGGTGCCACCAGCGCTTTGACGACTGCCACCAAAGCCACCGCTCGCGCCACCGCCACCAGCGATGGGGGCATCGGGCCGCACACCGGGAGCGTCCGGCACGCCGGCATCACGTCCGCCACTGCCGCCCAGCCCGCTGCTGCCACCTGCACCGAAGCCCGCACTTCTGCCCGAGCCTGCGCCACCCGGACCCGCGCCGCCAGAATGAGTGGCGCCGCCCGTTCCCTTCGAGCCGCCTGCAGCAATCGAGCCACCAGTGGCTGTGGAACCGGCGCTGCTCGAATCACCGCCTGCTCCACTCGTGCCGCCCGCGCTGGCCGAAGAGCCCGCGGTACTCGCGCCGCTGGCGCTGGTACGACCGGTGCTTCCACCAGAGTTGGTAGAAGCCGTGTCCCCGCTTCCGCCCCCGGTCTGCGCACCATCATTCGTGGTAGACGAGCTTGAGCATGCCACGAGCACGACGGCGGCGGACAGGAAGAACAACCGATGCCAGTTGATTCGAAGACGAGCGATGGTCATGACCCCTCCTCGTTGTATCTCTGGACAACATTCAGGCTAAAGCCGCCTCGCGTGGCACGAAGCCCTGCCTCGCACACGCGCTGATCATACACGAGATAAGGGGAAAACGCGCAGTCGGGTTGGGGCCAGGTTGTGGCGTGCAGAAAAAGCCATCTGGTGTGGAAAGGTGAGTCGCACGGCGAGTTAGCTACGGAAACTGAGTCCCTTTGAGCCGCGCGTCCACGGTCGTCCGTACACCGGGGATGGGTATGCCGGCGGTTGCAGCGGCGCGGATACGCATCGTCCCGTCCAGTTCGCTACCGGGATGACCTTCGTGCGTGGCGGCTCGCACGCCCAGCGTCGCCTGCGGCGGCGATGCTTCCTGTCAAACCAACTGCCGCGCAGCGAGTTCGTCCTTCAGGTAGGCGTAGTAGATGGGCGCAGCCACAATGCCGGGCAGACCGAAGGCGGACTCCATGATCAGCATGGCGATGAGCAGTTCCCATGCGCGGGCCCTGATCTGACTGCCCACGATGCGTGCATTGAGGAAGTACTCGAGCTTGTGGATGACGATGAGAAAACCCAGGCACGCCAGCGCGACCCCGAGGGAGTGATTGAGCCCGACGATCACGATGATGGTGTTCGAGATCAGATTGCCCACCACCGGCAGGAGGCCGACCAAGAATGTGATGGCGATCAGGGTCTTGACGAGTGGCAGGTGCGCGCCGAAGAGGCGCAGGCCGACCAGCAGGAAGAGCGCGGTCAGCGTGGTGTTCACCGCCGAGATGCGAACTTGCGCGAACACAATGCGACGGAAGGCATTGGCCAGGCGGGCAATCCGTTCAGCCAGGGCGCGGGCCAGTGGGCGGTCGAAGGTGTGCGGGCGCACGTCCGAGAGGGAAACTATCCCGCCCACCACCAGGCCAACGAGGACGTGCGCTAGCCCTCGGCCGAAGTCTTCACCCGCCGTCTGCAGGCTGCGAGCGTGCGACTCCAGCCAGTGCACCGCGGTTTCCCTCAGTTCGTCTGCGTTGTCGGGCAGGTTCTCCGTCACCGACGCGGGCAGAGTGGCGCGGGCCTGGTTAATGATCTGCGCCATCTTCTGCAGTAGCCGGGTCAGGTGCCCCTCACCGCGCAGATACACCACCAGCCAAGTCACCGCGGCCGTCACGAGCCCGACCACCAGCACGGCCAGGGCCGACACCGCTACCACCCGTGCCCTTTCGTTGGAAAGATGCCGCTGCCACAGCGGCGCGGTGAGGTGAACCAGCTCGTACACCAACAGGCCGGCCAGAAGCGCGGGCAAGAGGTGCAACCACAGTACGGCCAGCAGGCCGAGCCCCACGAGTATCCAGGCCGCCACCTCGGACCGCGTCGACGCGGGAGATTTTGGACTTGGCGGTGTGGGTTCTGCTTCGGGCATGATCATATCCCCGCCGACTCTTCCAGCGTAATCCTCACGGCTTCCGAGAATATCACCCATCCGCTCAACCGGGCATGTGCGATCTTGTCACCTAGCCCCCCTCTGGCATCTACCACGACACGCGAGGAAGGAGAGATGATGAGCATCATTGCGGCAACGCTCACAGCTGGGTTCCTGTTCGCGACAACATCCCTGGCATCGGCGGGAACGGTCGTGGTCAAGAGCAAGACCGTCGAGTACAAAATGGGCAACGAAACCTTCGCGGGGTTGTTCGTGTATCCCCAGACGAGCAAAGAACCTGGGTCATGCATACCGGGGGGTGGGTAGGTCAGCCCCTGTGCCCCCTGCTCTTCTTCGACCGCCGGAATCATCAGGGCTTGGCTCTGCGCACGACATCCCCCTGCTTGACGAACCTATCAATCTTCCCCATCGGCGCGACGGTGCCGTCGGGATCGACCAAAATTGCTGACCCCGCCCGGATGCCGTAGCCGACGCTCGCGTCCGGCGATAGCTTCAGCAACGCGACCAGCTCGGCCCAGTCCTCTTCCTCCCCGTGCGTGTCGCACAAGATGTCGGCAATTCCCAGGCAGGGGAAGAGGCTGCCGACGGAGTCGTCCTCATCTTTCCAGCGCACCCAGGCGCGGGCCAGCATGATGCTGCCGGCGGAAAGGCCGAACAGGAACTTTCCACCGCGATACAGGTCGCTCAGAAACGCAGCGATTCTTCGCCTGGCGACGACATTCATTCCCTCTTCGACGTCACCGCCACTGATGAATACCGCGTCCGCCGTCTCGCAAGTCTTCTCGAATGAGTGCCGCTCGAATCGCCGAACCGTCGCGGCCAGCGTCACTTTTCCGGATCCAGACTTGGTGAAAATGCGGCTCACCCAGGCAAAGAAACCCCGATCGTCGTTGCTGGCGGCGCCGATGTACGCAATTGAAGGAGGAAAGACTCCACAATTGTCAAACACCGTTCGCAGAAACGGATCGGGTCCGGTGCGCCTGCTGCCAGGATCGCCGGCAATCAAAACAATCGGTTTCCGTCCGCTCATGGGCTCCCCGCAAGAAAATCATGGATATCGATGGGGAAGTCGGCTCTGGCCAGCCGATACTTGACGCCCAGAACAGGCGAAAGTGCCTGAACATGATCGGGAATGATATTCATGGAAGAGCCGTAGCATTGTTGCAGCGACGCGCACAATTCGGGCTCGATCGCTGCCGGCTCTCGGGTATCGCTCACATAGCGCACCGAAACCGTGGTGGCGTCGGGTTGCACCAGCTCGTACTGATCAAGGCCGTCCACTTGCGCGATCGCCGCATCGGCCTGGCTCTGGGTCACCAGCCTGCCCGCAGGAGAAAGCGTTGCATTGGCCATTCTGCCCTCGATCCCATCGAGCGTCAGTCCCTCGCGACGGCCGCACGGACACGGCTCGGCCGCCAGCCGCACCAAGTCCCCCATGTCAAAACGAATCAGCGCCCGCCAGGGATTGTGAAACGTGGTGGCCAGGATCCGTCCGACCATGGGCCCACCGTGGCGGGGAGCGAGCGGTTGAAAGTCGACGTGACAGTGCTCGACGTTCTGATGGAGTCGGCCGGCCTTGCACTGCATGAACACATACCCGCTCTCGGTCGCGCCGTAGGAACTGATCACCGGGCAGCGAAAGACCCTGCGAATATGGCGCAAATGAATGAGAGACGGGTTCTCATAGGTCAAGATCACGACTGCGGGCTGAAGTACCTGACGGTTGTGCTTGATCGCGTGGCGGCAGAGCACGCTCAGGAACGAAGGGTTGGCTTCGAGCACCGCTGGCTCGAACCGGCCCAGCTCATCGATCATCCGGTCGCAAAATGGGATGCTCCATTCGGCTGGATTGGCCTTTTCGGTCAGGAAGAGATAGTGCCAGAGCGTGCGTTGCTCCATGCTCAAGTATCCGACCTCGCTTGCGAACCCGACGCACCGGGGGCTCGCAAGGATTGCCTCACGGTGGTCGCCCAATCGCGCCGACGCCGTGGCTGCATGCAACTTCCACGAGGAGGCCTCGGAGGCGTCCCACCAGTCCTGACACCAGACATTGGTGACAGCGTCGGAGGTTGACCCGCTAGTCTCCACCAGTTCGACTTCGCCGCTGGCGAGAGCCGAGGCGAGATCACGCCCTGCCGGGACGAATCCCGCAGGTTGCTGTTCGCGTAGATCAGCCTTGCTGAGCACGGGCATCGCCTGGTACCGCTCGAAGATGTCGGCGGACGGGCCGGGATCATGGCGGCGCCAGTTGCTGTAGGCCGGCACAGTCGACAGAGCCGTCTCGAGTGCGGTCCTGGCAAGGGCACGATATCCGGAGGTGTAGCTTGGCGCAGGAATCAGCAGCGCGGTCATTTCCTTTCTTGCTTCAGGCGGCAAGGGCACGATGGACTCTACACCAGACCGCCAGGGGTAGGCATCCAGCGAAAGGGTGCGTAATGGGCCCGCAAGTGTTAGGGTCCGCCCGCCGCCCCGCTGCGGATCATTCATGCTGAGTTCTCTCTCTCGACAACGGCGCCTGCTGGTCACCATCAGTTTTCTCACCACCTTCGCCGAGTCGATGCTGGTGCCGATGTATGCTGCCTTCACCGAGAGCGTCGGAGGCAGCATCCTCGATGCCGGCATCGCCTTTGCTTGCTTCTCCATGGCCACCGGAGCCTTCGTCAGTCTGATAGGCACGCGGCCGTGCTTTCAGCAACACGTCAGGACGTTCCTGGTACTTGGGTTCCTTGGGTCGGCGTGTTGCGACATCTCGTACATCTTCGTGCAAAACCGGTGGCAGCTTTTCGCTGCGCAGGTCATCGCCGGGCTGGCGACGGGACTGATCGAGCCGGCCTGGGACTCACTATTCACCGACGCCATCGAGCATTCCTCGGCCAGGCATTGGTCGATCTGGTCCGGAGGCACGCACCTGATTGCAGGCGCCGCGGCCCTCCTCGGTGGAGCCATCGTGGCGTACTGTTCCTTCACGGCGCTGTTCGTGACCATGGGCCTGGTGGATACGGCTGCCACCGTCCTGGCGTGGAGGGGAGGCCTGCCGAAAGACCCGGAAATCCTCAGAGGCGCGTCTTCGCCCCCGTGATCCACGTGAGTGGCCATGTCGGGTCCGGTAAAGGCCGTGACCCGACAACGACAGATGCCTAGATTCTTTCCCCGCGTGCGCAGCGAAACCCGAGGCTGTTGATGCGGTAACCAGGGACGAAACCAGAGCGGAAGGTCGCGCGCATCTTGTCAGCGACCTCGCTGATCCAGCTCCCGCCGCGGATCACGCGGGGCGACTCGTCGCTGCTGGATCGTCGTGGGTTGGTGACGGGATCCGAGTTGTAGTCGGCAAAGGCATCAGCGGTCCATTCCTGGACGTTCCCCGCCATGTCCAACACACCGAAGGGGCTGGCACCCTTGGGATACCTGCCCACCGGGGCCGTGGCTGGCCAGCCGTCATCGCCCGTGTACATCGGCGTCCAGGTCGCCTCCAACCGTTGCTGCGCCATCGATGCGCACTCGCTGCCACAGGCATTCAGCCTGGTCGCATCCGGGGGCTTGTTGCCCCACGGATAGCTGCGACCGTCGCTGCCGCGAGCCGCATATTCCCATTCAGCCTCGGTAGGTAGGCGACCACCGGTCGAGGCACAATACGCGTTGGCCTGGGTCCAATCCACACAATTAATGGGGTGCCGATCAAAACCGCGCTTGCCCCAGGTGCAGAACTGACTCCATTTCGTCTTGTCTTCGGGCTTCACGCCCTTCCAGTCGACTGTCGCACTGGCGGGCGGGCAGATGCCTGCCTGCACGCAGGCACGATAGGCAGCGACTGTCACCTCCGTCTTATCTATGCAGTAGGGCGAAAGCGCCACCTTGTGTACCGGCTTCGACTTGTCCAAGTCCTGGTCCCCCATCCAAAAGGTCCCGCCTGGGATGGGCACCTGGTTCTCCGGGCACTCCAGGCCAGGCGGGGAGGCGTCGCGTGGCGGCGGCGGGGTCGGTTCGGGCGCATGATTGGCTGGAGGCGTGACCGCAAGTCCAAAGCACTGACACGGCAGGAACGTCCCTTCAGGCGCACACACCTGGGCGCTGCGCCGGCCGTTTGGGCACGAGCACTCGACGCTGGCGCCCGGAACGCATCGGTTGGCTCCGGAACATCCAGCGACACCAAGAATGACAATTCCCGGGAACAGGCCCACGGCCAGAGCCCACCAACGTCGCATAAGACAGAACGCTATTTCGATACGGGCACGGTCTTCCCTGCGCGCCATGCTTTCTCGCTCCTTGCACGAAGACACTGCAGAAGCCAGTGTACGCCACAAGCTGTGGTTCGTCATTGCCGCTGCGATCGTTTTGACGTTCCGTTCCGCGCGCGGCGGTGTTAGAAGCACGACATGCTAAGAATGTGCATCACCAGTCGTGGTCAAGGCGGTGCCTTGACGTATTCCTTGGCGACCATCGGCCTGGCAGGCCTGCTGCTTGCGGGTTGCGCTAGCGGCAAAGAAGATGGCGGGAATGGTGGCGCAGGGGGCAACGCTAGCGTCGGCGGCTCCACTTCCAACGGTGGCTCGACCGCAAACCGTGGCTCGACGGCAAACGGTGGCTCCACTTCCAACAGCGGTTCGACCGCGAATGGTGGCTCGACGGCAAATGGTGGAGCCACCTCCAACGGCGGCTCGACTTCCAACGGTGGCTCCACTTCCAACGGTGGCTCCACTTCTAACGGTGGCTCCACTTCCAACGGTGGCTCCACTTCCAACGGTGGCTCGACGGCAAACGGCGGCTCCACTTCCAACGGTGGCTCGACGGCAAACGGCGGCTCCACTTCCAACGGTGGTTCGACCGCAAACGGCGGCTCGACGACAAACGGGGGCTCCACTGCCAACGGCGGCTCGACGGCAAATGGGAGATCCACTGCCAACGGTGGCTCGACGGCAAACGGGGGCTCCCCCCCGGCCGGGGGCTCAACTGCGGCCGCTGGCTCAACCGCGGCCGGTGGCTCGACTGCAGCCGCTGGCTCAACTGCGGCCGCTGGCTCAACTGCGGCCGCTGGCTCGACAGGCACCGGGACCGGCTGTCCGGGTATCCCGATCATCCCAGACGCCACGGGCCACGTGGCCCTGGGTTCCGTTGGGACCACCGGGATCAATGGCAACTGGTTCTATTATAGCGACTGCGTCGATCTAAAGAATGTTGGCTGCTCGACCGTAACCGCTCCTGCCACGACCACAAGCTTCCCGAATGTCGGCGGCAACATGTGTACGTCGGGATCGACCGGAACGGCCACAAACGCGTGGGGTGCCGGCCTCGGGTTCGAGTTGAACGACACTGGTGGGCAGCAACCGTACAATGCGACCTCGCACGGGGTCAAAGGATTCTGTTTCCAGTTGACGGGAACAAAGATCCCCCCATCAACCGGCCTCCGGGTCGCGTTCACCACACAGAACAACAACGACAATGCCTATTTCGAGGCGGTCACCACGATGGGGCAGCACACCGTTCTCTTCACGGACCCGACATTTGGACAAGCAACGTGGGAGACCAAGGAAACCTGGGATCCCACCACGATCATCCTTCTTCAGTTCCAGATCCCGGCTGCTCCTCCGACAGCGGTGCCCTGGGACTTCTGTATCGAAGGACTGACCGCGATCACCCAGTAGACGATAGCCAGCAGGTTCGCGCGCCTTCCTCTTGGTGCAGGGTCCGACCGGTACGTCCCGCACCGCAAGTCCGGCACTAGTGGCCTAACATCTGCGTCCACGGCCCGACGGTGGATAGGACTAGCTGGTGCGAGGCGCGCGTGACCGCCACGTACAAGGCGCGACGGCCGACGGGCGTGGCGGGATAGACCGCAGCCGAGGCATCAGGGATCACCACGTAGTCGAACTCGAGTCCCTTGGCTTCCTGCACGCTGGTGACGTTGATGCCGCCCACGAATTGATAGTCGCCGTCCAGTGCCAGTCGCAAGCCCAGCCCGCGCCGCAGGTGCTGGGCCATGCGCCGAGCTGCCTCGCGCGTGCGACAGATGATGGCCGCCGACGCTCGCGCATCGCTGGTCTGCAGCGTGCGCAGCTCGCGGGTCAGCCAATCGGCCTGGTGGCACTGGTTGGCGAATTCCCTGCACACCGTCGCCGGCCCGGGCGGCCAACACACATTGCCACCGTCGAGGATTCGCCGGGCCAGCTCAGTCACGTCTGGCGGGCAGCGGTAGCTGATCTCCAGCACGGCGGTCTCGTAGGCAGCGCACCCCAGCTCGGCCATGCTCCCGGCCCAGCCGGAAAAACACGCCGTGGAATCCACCTGCTGGTCCGCATCCCCCGCGACGATCAAACTACCACCCGGCGCCAGCGCACGGCCCATCAGTGCCAGTTCCAGCGGGGCAAACTCCTGCGCCTCGTCCAGCACCAGGCAGTCGTACGCGCGCGGCTGCGCTGGCCGCTCGCCCGCGCGCTCGGCTCGCAGCCGATCCATCTCGAACAGCACGGCGTAGTCCTCGGTATCCAGGGTGCCCGCATCCTCCATGGGTGTGCCGTCGTCGATGGGCCGACCGTCCACGGTCAGCAAACGCTCAGCGTCCACGTGCTCGAATTCCTCCTCGGCGGTGTTGCTGAACTGCACGTGCGTGTGCTCCAGGATCTCGGCCACCATACCCGCGCCAATACCCTGCTGGGAAGCTGCAGCCAGCTTCTGCATCAGCACGCGGTCCCCAAAGAGGTGCAGCAGATCCCGCCGCCGCGTCCGTCGCCCGCCACGCGGCCGGGTGGCCGATTTCGCCGCCAACTCCGCCAGCACACCCCGCAGCGCCGGATCGCGCTTGATGCGGATGACCCCGGCGCTGGCGTCCTGGCTTTCGCGCTCGGGCAGCTTGTGAAAGGCGCGCCGGGCCTCGGCCCCTGCCCAGCGATCGTACAGCCAGACCTCGACGCCGCCCGCTCCCAGTCTTTCGAGCAGCGCGGCCGAAAGACGGCGCAAGCCCTCGGTGGGCACAATAACGGCGGCGCGCAGCCCGGGTTCGGTCCGCTGTCGCAGATGCGCCAGCCGATGCAGAGCCACCGTGGTCTTGCCGAATCCCGCCTCGCCCAAGAGCAGCACCGGCTTTCCGGCTGGCAGCTCGACGATTCGTCGCTGGGCTGCATCCAGCACCACGTCCGCGGGTGAGCTGGAGCGCAGGCGTGCAGCCTCGGGCCGCAGCGCCAGCCCGAGGCTGCGCGCTGCCTCAACCTGCCACTCACCGTCTTGGGATCGGAGTCGCCCTTCGGGGCACTCGATTTCGTCAAGCTCGCCGTGCGAAAAACCGACCAGATTGCGCTCGGTGAGCGTGCCGGTCAGGGTGCGCTCGCCGACCTCGATCTCGTAGTCGTCGCCCTCGGCGCATGAAAAAAAGACCTCGGCCAGCGGTGCATCTCGCCAGTCGATGATGACCAAACCGCCGCCAGTTCGCGTCTGCGGACCCAGCAACACGTCGCGAACCCGGCCGTCCGTCTCCAGCCGCATGTGCGAAAAATACGGGGCCGCCGTATCGGGTGACAGCAACCGCGCCTGCTGCGCCAGACGGAGTTGGTCGTCAACTCGCCTTTGCAGACGTGAATCAAGTGGGGTTGCCATGCTCAATCCTGCACGTGCCATCGTGCCGCATGCTCGGCCCAAAGATAAGCTTCCCTTTGGATCGTGACGTCGAATTCCGTATGACCGTGATCCCGGCTTTCGTCACGGTCCCGCGTCGGACGAGGGGGCTGGCCACTCGTCGCTACGAAACGGCGCCGCCGGCAGGTCGGCCTGGTTTCTCAGGGTGTTCGGGGGGCCGATATCCGCCTGCTTCGCCGCCTTCCCGCCAGCCAGCGTGGCCCGAACCGACTCGCCCGGGGCGGCTGTCCCCCACAGCCGGATCGGCCGGTTCCGCTGGACCATCATGTGACTTCCGATGAGTGTGGCGACCCGGACCGTGGCGAAAGCCGCTGGCGGATTCGCGACGAGGACCAGCGCGGCGCCAATGCCCATCGCACACAGTGGGTTCGATCGGTTCATTGTGGATTCCCCTTCGTCCCATCAGGAAGCCGTGTCGCAAAGGATTTCATCGAAAGTGTCTTGCTCTTGCCTGCCGCCAATTCGACTGTCTGCTGGCGATCATCGTAGCGGACCACGGCCTTTCCGCCGACGTGGCTGCGCAGGGTAGCGCTCTCCAGTTGCTTGCGTTTCCAGCGAATGTCGACTTCAAATCCACCCTGCGCGCGCAGCCCTCTCACCGCACCGGCGGACCAGGCGGCGGGCAGCGCGGGCAACAACTCGATCTCGCCGTTGCGGCTCTGCAGCAGCAACTCGGCGATAGCCGCGGTCCCGCCGAAATTGCCGTCGATCTGGAAGGGCGGACAGCTATCGAAGAGATTGGGATAGGTGTGCTCGGGCTGCAGCAAAGCCGTGAAGATCTTGTACGCGTGCTCACCGTCGTGCAGGCGCGCCCACAGGGCAGACCGCCACGCCAGACCCCACCCCGTGGCGTCGTCGCCGCGCATTTCCAGCGAGCGTCGCGCGGCCGCGGCCAAGGCCGGTGTGTCGCGCAGGGAAATCTGCGTGCTAGGGAAAAGGCCCCAGAGATGCGAGACATGCCGATGGTGGATCTCGGGCGCGGCCTGGTCCCAATCTTCGAGCCATTCTTGCAATTGCCCCTGCGCCCCGATCCGATTGGGCGGCAAACGCCCGCGCGTCGCGGCCATTTGCTCACGCAGCTCTGCATCGACGCCCAGGATCTCCGCAGCGCGAATACACGCGGCAAACAGATCCCGTAGGATCTGCGCGTCCATGGTCGGGCCCGCCACCACGCTGGCCCCGTATGGGTGCTCGTTTTCGGGTGACAGCGACGGATTGTTCACCAGATAGCCGTGCTTGGGCTCCGGTATGAGCGTGTCCAGGAAGAATTGCGCAGCCCCGCGCATGAGCGGATAGACCTTGGCCAGAAAACTCGGGTCAGGATTGAAGAGATAGTGCTGCCACAGGTGCAGCGACAGCCACGCCCCGCCCATCGGCCACATGCCCCAGGTCGGGCCGTCGATGGGCGCCGATGCACGCCACAGATCGGTGTTGTGATGCGCGACCCAGCCGCGCGCGGCGTAGTGAACCTTGGCGGTGCGGCTTCCGGTCTCGGACAATTCTTCAATCAGGCGGAACAGGGGTTCACTACACTCACTCAGATTGGTCGTCTCGGCCGGCCAGTAGTTCATCTCGGTGTTGATGTTGATGGTGTACTTGCTGCCCCAAGGCGGCTCCATGTGATGGTTCCACAGTCCCTGCAGGTTGGCGGGCTGTCCGCCCGGCCGCGAACTGGAGATGAGCAAGTAGCGGCCAAACTGAAAGTAGAGCGCGGCGAATTGGGGATCGTTCCCTTTTCCGAAAGCGAGCAATCGTTCATCGGTCGGCAAGCGCGCCGCCTGGCCGGTCCCCAAATCGAGGGTCACACGGCGGAACAACCGCTGATGCTCGGCAATGTGGGCCCCGCGCAGATCCTGGTAGGACTTCGCGGCGGCAGCCACCAGTTGGCGCGTGCTCTGCGCCTCGGGATCGCCCGAGACATCCTTGTAGCTCTTGAAACTGGTGGCCATGGCCACCAGCAAAGTGGCCGAGTCCGCGCCTGCGACGCTGATCACATCTTTGCCAACTGTTGTCTTTCCACCGAGCGCGGCCACCCGCACGCGCGCCTGAAACTTCAGTTGACCGGGGCCTGCCGGGCTCTTGCCATTGCGCCCGGCCAAGACCAGGGTGTCGTCGGTTGTGGTCGTCACCGTCCCGGTCTGCGGCGTGGCGAGACGCGCGGAAAACCCGATCTGGCCCGGCTTGTCCGCTGACAGCCGCACCACGATCACCTGATCGACCGGGCTCGCGAAAACCTCGCGCACGAAATGGACGCCATTGACCTGGTAGCTGACGCGCGCGATGGCTCTGTCCAGGTCGAGATCGCGCCGGTAATTGTCCACCGCGGCGACCTCGGGAAAGGTCAGCAGCAGACTTCCGACAGGCTGGTAGGCAGCCTGCCAGAGTGGCCGAGCCATCATCTTTGCTTCCACCAGTTTGTGTGCCTCGCGGTACTTACCTGCGAAAATCAACGCGCGCACCTGGGGCAGCGCCGAGAGTGCCTCGCGATTGGTTGGGTCGTAGGGCCCTCCGCTCCACAGCGTGTCTTCGTTCAAAGTGAGGTGTTCCTGCACGATGCCACCGAAGACCATGGCGCCCAATCGGCCGTTGCCGACTGGCAATGCCTGTTCCCACTCGATGGCTGGTCGCCGGTACCAGAGCGACAGCGGCTCCGCGGGCGCCGAGGATTGGCCGACAAGCTGGCCGCTGAATGCAGGAATCTTGTAAGCGGTCTCGGCGCTGGCAGGTGAGCCTGCCTCGATCGCGATAGCGGCGGTCATGAGCGAAGCGTGCAGTTTCACGGCAACCCCTTTCTCGGCAGGTCCTGCATGGCCCAATTCGCATTCCGACAATGGCGCACGCGGTAGCCTATCGCCGCTCTGCCAATGCGCCGCCCGCGCCACCTGCAGCCAGGCGCGGCCACAGCCCGCCGTAGCCAGCGATCCCCGCGAAACAAAACAGAGGCACCACGAAGGCGACGCGCATGGAGGTGACGTCGGCAAACCAACCCATCAGCATGGGCATGATGGCACCACCGACGATGGCCATCACGATGAACGCGGAGGCCTTCTTGGTCTGCGGGCCCAGCCCCTGGATGCCGAGCGCGAAGATGGTGGGGAACATGATCGACATGAAGAAGAAGCTGACAAACAGCGCGCCCACCGAGATCCAGCCGAGCGGCGCCATCACCAAACCCATGACCACGACGTTCACCGCCGCGAAGAGCGCGAGGGTCTTCTCTGCCTTGAACCAGCCCAGCGCCAGGCTGCCCGTAAAACGACCGAGCAGGAACAGCCCGAAGCCGCCGAAAGCGAGCAGCCGGGACGCTGCGCGCTCGGTGATCTGAAATGCTCCGTCTTTCGGGTAGGTCCATTCGCTAGGTAACAGCCCGGCGGCCCAAGCACTGAGCCTGGGCATGTCGGACACGACATAGTTGATGAAGAAGCTGAACACGCCGGTTTGCGCGGCCACGTAGAGAAACTGCGCCGCCACTGCCAGCACGAAGTGCGGCCGCCGCCAGATCGAGCGTCCCGGGTCCGCCGCCCCGCCCTCCGAATTCTGCTCGGACGTCGCTGCCACCTCCGGCACCTTGGACAGCAGGAAGATGACCAGCAAGACCGTCACCACCAAGGCAATGCCGAGATACGGCATATAGAGCGTCGCATTGCTGCGATTGACCTCGGCGGTGGAGGAGAGGACAAAATGCCCGCCCAGCAGAGGACCGAGCATCCAGCCGACACCGTTGCAACTCTGCGCCAGGTTGATGCGGGCCGCGCCCAGTTCCGGCGGGCCCAGCGCCGTCGCGTAGGGATTGGCGACCGTCTCGAGACAGGTCAGACCGGTGGCCAGGATGAAGAGGCCGACCAGGAAAGCGCTGAACGTGCCGATCTGGGTCGCGGGAATGAACCAAAAGGCGCCAATAGCAATGAGCGCCAAGCCAAGGATGATCCCGCCTTTGTAGCCGAAGCGCCGGGCCAGCATCCCGGACGGAATAGCCATGAGAAAGTAGCCCATGTAGTTCGAGAACTGCACCAGGGCTGACTGGGCCTTGGAGACGTGCAATGAATTCTGGAAGTGCTTGTTCAGCACGTCGATCATGCCGTTGCACAATCCCCAGAGCAGAAAGAGCGAGCAGACCAGCAGAAAGGTGAAGAAATGGCTACGACCATTTTCGCCGCGGAACAGTTTTGGCACAGCCATCATCCTCCGAAATCGACCACGATCTTGGTGACAGTCTTTGGATTGTTGTCCCACATGGTCAGCGCGGCGCCGGCGTCGGCAAAGGGAACCACGTGGGTGATGACCGCGTCTACCGGGAAACGTCCAGCCTCCAGGTGCGAGATCACTCCGCGAAAGTCATCAGAAGTCGCGTTGCGCGAGCCCATGATGTCGATCTCCTTCATCACGAAGTTCTTGGTGGCGTATTCGACGGGTTCCTTGGCGTAGCCGACGTAGACCACGCGCCCCGCGAAACACGCTTCCTCGACGCAGGCGCGGAAGGTTTCGGGCAGGCCCACGCCCTCGACGAGCAGATCGGGACCACAATCGTGGGTCAGCGTCTGAAGCCGTCGGTGCAGATCATCGGTCTTCGAGTTGATGGTCTCGGCGGCGCCTGCAGCGCGCCCGATGCCGAGCTTCCCATCATCGACATCGACAGCGACGACCCGCGCCCCTGCCGCAGCGGCAGACGCGATGGCGCCCAGGCCGACCATCCCGCAACCGAACACCACCACCGTGTCGCCCGCGGCGGCCCGACCGCGCCGGGCGGCGTGCCAGCCCACGGACAGCGGCTCGACCAGAACCATGTCTCGCAACGACAGTCGCCGCGAGGTGAGCAACTTGGTCGCGGGAACCACGATCTCCTCCGCCAGGCCGCCGTCGCGCTGCACGCCGAGGGTCTGGTTGTTGCGACAGGCATTGGGACGCCCTTTGCGGCACGCGGAGCAGTCGCCACAGTTCGTGTAGGGGACCACCAGCACCGGAGTGCCCGACGCGAAAGCGTCCGACACTTCAGAGCCGACCGCATCGATCACGCCTGCAAGCTCGTGCCCGGGCACGCGGGGGTAGCTCACCAGGGGATTGAGCCCGCGAAAGGTATTGAGGTCAGAGCCACAGTATCCGAGATAGCGCACACGAACGCGCACCTCGCCGGGTCGGGGCTCGGGCCGCGCAACCTCCCGCACCTCAGTCTTTCCCGGTGCTGTGATGAAGAGCGCTTTCATTAATCTCTCAGCCTGTACACGCGACGGGCGTTGTCACCGAGAATGGCAGTGCGCTCTCCGGACGACAAGGGCGCGATGATCTCCTGCACGATCTCCTTCCAGCGCGCGTAGCCGCAGGCGACCAGACACACCGGCCAGTCGCTGCCGAACAGCACGCGCCCGGGCCCGAACGCCTCCAGCACGACATCGACGTAGGGGCGAAAGTCCGCGATGCTCCAGTGCGGGCGGCCAATCTCGGTGACCATGCCGGACAGCTTGCAGTAAACGTGAGGCCGTCGCGCCAATTCGCGCATGCCGCGCGCCCAGGGCTCGATCAGGCCCTGCTTGATGGAAGGCTTGGCCATATGATCGACGACAAAGGGCTGCGCGGGATGCTGGTCCACAAACTCGATGGTCTGGGGCAGGTGTCGATCATAGATGAGAATGTCGTAGGTCAGGTTGAAGGCCCGCAGCGCCCGGATCCCCGTTTGGAAATCCGCGCGCAGCATGAAGCGCGAATCAGGTTCATCCTGCAGCACGTGACGGATGGCTACCAGCTTGGGATGGGCAGCGAACCGCGCGAGATCCGCGTCCACCGTCGGCGACACCAGGGGCACCCAGCCCACCACACCCGCGATGAAGGGGTTCTGTGCGGCAAAATCGAGCAACCAGCGGGTCTCCTCGACGCTCTGGCGGGCCTGCACGCTCACAACCGCGTCGACGCCTGCTGCCCCCATCTCTCGCCGCAAGTCCGCGGGCAGAAAATCGCGCCGGAGCGCTGCCATGCTGTCGTCTATCCAGCCGTACTCGGCCGAGTTGTAACGCCAGAAGTGATGATGAGAGTCGACGACCATTTCTTCTCGTTCCGCTAGCTCGGCAACGCGGTTGCGGACATCCCAGGCGGAAACAGAAGGCTGTTTCTGCCCAGAACATGCCTTGCCTTCATCCGGGCGTCAGCGTCGCCGATAGCGTCGCTTGGGTCAAGTGCGGGCAATGCCCGGGGCAGCGCGGCTCAATCGCCTCCCGAAGATTCGTGCTCAGTTTCGTGAGCCGTTTGGATCCTTGAAGTCCAGCGAGGCCAAGACGCGATGCTCCAAGATCGGCAACTCAACCAGGTTCGGTTGAAGCTATTGGCCGCCCTGGACCCTATGAAAGCAGAGGCGAGCACTGTTCGCCGGAGTCGGTTGACTTGCTGCTCTGCAACAAGGCAGACTATTTGAGCACCGTCGCTCGCTAGAAGGGCTTCTCGCCGTGACAATTGGCTGCCAGCCACAAAGGACATGCAGGACATGACATTTCACCGAGGCGGGCTTCCCCAGCATCATCAGGGCTCGCAGCTGCACAAATGCGACTCTCTCTTGCGCGGAGGGCTTCTGGTCTGCTTGGCAGGCGCTCTGTTGGCGGCTGGGTGTTCCAGCGGAACACCGGCCAGTGTCGGCACCGGCGGCACGCAACCGGCCGGCGGCAGCGGAACGTCAGGTGCTGGGACTGGCGGCAGCATAGGCACTCCCCAGGCAACGATTGGCGGTGTCACGGGCGGTTCCGTGACTGGTGGTAGCACGAGCACTCCTCAGACGACCGGCGGAAGTGCCACCGGCGGTGAACCGGTTGGCGGCATTCCTACCGGCGGTACGAGTCAGGCATCAGGAGGCACGGGCACCGGCGGCGCGTCCAGTACTGGCGGCAGGCCAGCAGGCGGCGAGGCCACGGGGGGCAGCACCACCGGAGGCGACACGACGGCCAGCAGCACGACTGGCGGCTCTGGCACCGGCGGCAGAGCCACCGGCGGTAGCGCGATTGGCGGCAGCGCAATCGGTGGTTCCGGTCCTGGTGGCAGGGCGACCGGTGGCAGCACAACCGGAGGCTCGGGCACCGGCGGCAGAGCGACCGGCGGCTCGGCTGCGGGCGGGACCGCGACCGCAGGCACAGTCCTCGGCGGCACAACTGCAAGCGGAGGCGCGACCGGAGGCACCGCAGGCTCGGCGGGTACGGCCGCGAGTGGCGCCCTCGCGGCCACGCCTCCCATGGGCTGGAATAGCTGGAACAAGTTCGGCGGCAGCATCACGGACACCCTGGTGAGGGGAATCGCAGATGCGATGGTATCGACCGGCATGCAGGCTGCCGGCTACCAATTCATCAACATCGATGACATGTGGCAGGCCACCAGCCGCGACTCGAGCGGCAACATCGTGCCCGACGGCACCAAGTTCCCGAACGGCATGAAAGCCCTCGCCGACTATGTGCACGGCAAGGGACTGAAACTTGGTCTGTACTCCGACCGCGGCACGCAGACCTGTTCCGGCCGTCCAGGCTCCTATGGTCATGAGACACAGGATGCGCAGACCTACGCCTCGTGGGGCGTGGACTACCTGAAGTACGACAACTGCAGTCCCGCCACGGGTTCGAACATGCAGACGGACTACACAAACATGTCCAATGCCCTGAAAGCGTCGGGGCGTCCCATCGTGTTCAGCATCTGCGCCTGGTGGTTCTACACTTGGGAAACAAGCATCGGTCAGCTCTGGCGGACAACCGGTGACATCAAAGACACCTGGGCCAGCTTCACCGCAAACCTCGACGCGAACGGCGGCTGGACGCCTCGCTACAGCGATGCCAACTACGGTTCACCCGGGATTGCCCAGTATGCCAGTCCGGGGCACTGGAACGACCCCGACATGCTCGAAGTGGGCAACGGAGGAATGACCGACGCGGAGTACCAGTCTCACTTCAGTTTGTGGGCCATCATGGCCGCGCCCTTGATCGCCGGCAACGACATCAGGAGCATGACAGCGTCAACCGCGAACATCCTGACCAATGCCGACGTCATTGCCGTCGACCAAGATCCGCTTGGTATCCAGGGCAAGCCCATTAGCACCAGCACGACGCTGGAAGTGTGGTCGAAAAAGCTTTCGGAAGATCAGACCTATGCCGTGGTCTTGTTCAATCGGACCACAGCCAGCGCCGCCATCACAGTGACCTGGGCCAGCCTGGGAATGACCTCCACCTCCGCCACTGTGCGCGACCTCTGGTCCCACACGGATCTCGGTTCCACGGCCACCCAGTACACGGCCACGGTGCCATCGCACGGCGTGACGATGCTCAAGGTGGTCGGCTCGTAAGGCGCCGGAACAGCACCTGCCGATCGTCGATTGCGATCACTCGGCCAGCCGGATGGACGCCTGCGACCAAACTCTGACAGTCATGTCGTGCGCCGCGCCTCTTTCGCCCGTTTGACCGTGCTCGAGCCTTCGGTGCGCTAGCTGACCGGCGGCACTAGGCGAAAGAATACGGTCACGTCCGAGGCGAGGTCGGGCCGCGCGTGAGAAACACCCGCCAACGACCGAGCCACGCGACTAGGCGCACCAGCAACGCCATGGCAAGAGGCCGGGTCAGGCGCAGAGGACGTTTGCGTAGTACACACTCAACCGCGTCCACCGCCTGGTCGAGTGTGTACATGAATGGCCGTAGCGTGGCGCGCGCCATCTTTGTATCGACGAATCCAAGGCGCAGGTTGCTGACCGCCACGCCGTGTGGCCGCAGGGCCAGGCCTAGACTCTCGAAGTAGCTCGACAGCGCCGCCTTGGAGGCCGCGTAGGACGGCGCACGGGCCAGAACCAAGCCATCAGCCTGGCTGGACAGCACCACCAGATGCCCGCGACCGGCCGCGACCATCACAGGCACCAGCACGGCCGCCGTGTGCAGAGCGCCCATCAGATTCACCTCGAAGACGTGGACGTCGCTGCCCACATCCTTCGGATCGGACGAGCCGCCAATGCCCGCGCAGTAGATGCAGGTATCGACTGACCTCGGGCCCAGGATCGCGACCAGTCTCTCGACGTAGTCGCGCTGGCTGACGTCGAGCACGTGGTGCTGATAACCGGTGTGCGCGACCGGGCTTGCCCGGCGCGAGATGCCGGTGACCTGCCAGCCGCGATCGAGCAGCCGCCGGGTGCTGTGCAGGCCGATACCATCGGAGTTTCCGATGATGAGAGCGTGGCGGGACGCAGACAGCATGGGGCCGCTATGAGAGGCTACTGCCCGCACGTGAGCGTGGCGGGCTGAAGCGCGCAGGTTCCAGCCGAACAACAGACGCCGCTCGGGCAGCTTTGTGAGCCTGTGCAGCCGATCTGACAATTTGAGGCGGCGCAGGCCACGGCCCCCTGGCACGACGTCGGGCCCGTGCAACTGGCGCTTGCCGTGCTCGCGTACATCTTCACCGCGCCCGCGCAAGATCCGTACCCCGAGCAGGTCAATGCGCACAAGTCGCCCGAACAAACCACATCAGAGGCGCAGGCGCCGTCGCCGCCACAGGTGATCTGGGACTTGGCCGCGACGCTGGACACCCCGCTGCTGCAGGCACTGTTTCCGCCGCAGTTCACCGCACACGAAGTGCCCGCGCAGTTGATCGAGCCCGCGCACGACCCGGATTCTGTGCACGCGACGTCGCAACCGGCTGCCTTGCTGCAATCCACCCCCCCTGCACATCCATCTTGCCCGCAGGTAATCTGGCACGAGATGAGGGATGGGCAAGTGACCACGGATCCGCAGGCGCCGACAGCGCTGCAATCGATGGCGCATGTGCCGTCGGCATAGGTTCCACCATTCTGCGCACAGCGATCGGCATCCGTCGGCGCGGTGGCGCTGCTGGCGACCGTTCCGCCGCTGCTGCTGACGGCCGTGCCCCCTGAACCACCGGTTGCGCCGCCGCTGCTCGCTGCGCCGCCAGCTTGCCCTCCTCCTCCTCCGCTGCTTTCCGAACCGCCACCGCTGCCGCCGCTCGCTGCGCTGCCAGCTTGCCCTCCTCCGCTGCTGCTGTCCGAACCGCCACCGCTTCCGCCGCTCGCTGCGCTGCCAGCCTGCCCTCCTCCGCTGCTGCTGTCCGAACCGCCACCGCTTCCGCCGCTCGCTGCGCTGCCAGCTTGCCCTCCGCCCCCACCGCCGTCCGAACCGCCACCGCTTCCGCCGGTCGCTGCGCTGCCAGCCTGCCCTCCTCCGCTGCTGCTGTCCGAACCGCCACCGCTTCCGCCGCTCGCGCTGCTTCCACCCAGAGATGTCGCCCACGTTCCCGCCTGTCCCCCGCTGGCCGTCCCCAAACTGCCGGCTTGCCCGCCACTGGCCAATGTTGTCGTGGTCGTCTGACCGCCTACCGGTGAAACCTGTGGCGTATCGAGTCCCGAGGGGTCAACCAAACACGAAAGTCCCGCGCTCGCCAGCACGGCTGCGAAGAGCCAGTTACGCGGAGATAACATTTGGATACCGACATTACCCGAAAAGGGTATGAGAGTGGGAAGGGTCCTGGGTGCTTTTCGCCCCGCGCTGAGCTCGCTGCAACGCTCGGCTGGTCAAACGCACGCGGCCCACGTCGGCGTCCCAAATCTCCCAGCAGCGCACACCTTTTCCGCGGGCCGTCCGAAAAGCAAGGCATGCCTGTCATCCCATTTTTTGCCTGCGTCATCGCCGCGGGGTTAGCCTGTACCGGTGTCCAGCCATGGCCGACTACGGATCGGGATCAGCCGCCAGCCGTGGCTGGCGCTGGCGAGTTGGCTGGTGCTGGCATGGCTGGCGGGGTGTCGGGGCGCGGCTGCCCAAGGGCCAAGACCGACCGGACGACTGCGCGTGGATTTCATGGACGTGGGCCAGGGCGATGCCGCGCTGATCACGTCGCCCGCTGGCAAGACGGTGCTCATCGACGGTGGCCTGCCGGAAGCAGGGAACACTGTGGTCGCGTTTCTGGATGGGCACGGGATCGCGATGCTGGACCTGGTGTTTCTCACTCACCGCCATGCGGATCACCTGGGTGGCCTGCGCGCGGTGGTCGACAAACACGGCACGCGCATGTTCCTGGACGCGCCCTATCCACACGAGATCCAGGAATACGGCCGACTGCTGGCCCTGCTCGACAGGCAGCGCGTTCCGGTTCGTCAGGCGGAACGCGGGCGCACCATAGACCTGGGCGGGGACGCGCGGCTGACCCTGCTGGGCCCACCCGCGCCGCCCCTCACCGACACGCGCTCGGACGTGAACGCCAACAGCGTGGTGTCACGCGTCGACTTCGGCAAAGTCGGGGTTCTGTTCGCGGCCGATGCAGAGGCGCAGACGGAGCGATGGCTTCTCGACAGCCAGGCCAACCTCCGCGCCGCAGTTCTCAAGGTGGCCCACCACGGCAGCCGCTACTCGTCGACGCCCAAGTTTCTGCAGGCCGTGAGTCCTCTGGTCGCGGTGGTGAGTGTCGGCGCGGGCAACGAATACCACCACCCCGATCCGCAGACGCTGGCGCGCCTTGCGCGCATGGGCGCGCGCGTGTTCCGCACCGACGTCGATGGTCCCGTAACCATCGAGACCGATGGTGGCAAGATCGAAGTACTTGTGCACGGACGGAGGGAGGCTTTTCAGGTGCCATGACAGCCACGGAAAATATGGTTTTCATCGACGAAGTGGAGGATCTGGTTGCGCGTCTGGTCCTGGGCGAACAGGTGTTCCATCTGCCGCGCGGCCTGTTGCCCGCCGAAGCGCGCGAGGGCCAGTGGTTGCGCATCTCGGTGGCGCTGACACCCGCTCCGCCCAACGACAGCGCGGCTGTGCGCAAGCGCCTGGGTGGAAGCGACCCCGGCGGCGACATTAATCTTTGATGGGAACCCTCAAAGGGTTCCCATACCCTCCCGCGACGGTACGCCGCCGGCAAAGCCGGCGGGCTCCCTATGCGATCTGTGAAGCGCCGTCACGGGTGCGCGGCCACGCCGTATCCGGCCGCGTGCGACTCGATCAGTTCCAGCAACTCGCCCACCTGGAACGGCTTGTGAATGAAGGCCAGGCCTGGGCTCTCCAGAAATCGCCGCGCCTCCTGCGAGCAGGCACCACCGGTGATGAAGATGAATCGCTGGGCCAGCTCGGGCCAGCGCTGCCTGACCGTCTCGTACAGCTCTGAGCCCGACATCTCGGGCATCTGCAAGTCGCACAACACCACGTCGAAGGCGCGATCCTGGCCGAACAAGCGCAGCGCCTCCTTGGCTCCCAGCATGGTTTCCACGTCGTGGTGACTGAGCAACATGCGGCGGTACGCCTTGAGCAGCAGGGCTTCGTCGTCGACCGCCAGCAAGCGCCGGCGCTGCACGGCCTTGTGCGAGGGCAAGGTCTTGGGCGCCACAACCACGCCCGCGCCAGCCGCCGGCAGGCGCACACGAAACAGGGCCCCGCGGCCCGGCACGCTCTCCGCGGTCAACTCTCCCCCCGCCGCGCACACGATGTCGCGCGAGATGGGTAGCCCCAGCCCCGTGCCCACGCCGGGCGGCTTGGTGGTGAAGAACGATTCAAAGATGCGCGGCATGACCTCGGTCGGAATGCCCGGCCCATTGTCTTCCACCTCGATCGCGACGGCGTCTCCGTCGTCGTAGCTGCGCACATAGAGCCGGTTGCGCTTGGAATTCCCTGCGGCCAGGGCATGCGCGGCATTCATGATCAGGTTAAGAAACACCTGCCCCAGCCGGGCAGCGCTGGCGCGCACGCGTCGGGTCGCACGCAGATCCCTTTCCACCTGTGCCCGGTAGCGGAGCTCGCTACGCAACATGGTCAGCGATGAGTCCACCGCAGCGTTCACATCGGTCAGCAGGTTGGCGTCCTCGTCCACGCGCGAGAAGGCGTGTAAGTCACGCACGATGCGATGGATGCGTGCCATGCCCTCCTTCGACTCCTGCACGATGTTCATGGCTTCGAACCGAACCTCGCTGGACGCCAGCTTGGGCGCAGTCGTGGGGTCCGCCTTCGGCTTGTCGTCGGACGCCTGCAGCAGTTCGGCCAGGGCCTCCAGGTTGGCCAAGACGAACGAGGCCGGGTTGTTGATCTCATGAGCCACCCCGGCGGCCAGCATGCCGATGGAGGCCAGCTTCTCCGACTGCAGGCGCCTCACCTCGCGGTCGCGGTCTTCGGTCACGTCGCGCACGTAGAGCAGAATCCGCCGCCCCGCCGCAGGATAGGCGCGCGCCTGGAACTGGCGCCCGCGTAGGGAGAAAGTCCCGTCCTGGGTTGCTTTTTGGGCGGCGGCCTCGCGGGCCAGCATGGCCAGCATCTCGCGCATGGACGGGTCGGCCCCCGACTCGACGGGGTTTCCGGAAAACAGTCGTTCGCCCGAGGGCAGGCGAGTTGACTCGGGCTCGCTCCGCATGCGACAGAGGGCGTTGTTCTCGATCTGCACGCGGCCAGAGGCATCGAGCAGCAAGAGTCCATCCTCGATGACGTTGAAGGTCTCACGAAGGGCGTCGCGCTCGGCGCGTAACTCTCCCGCCAGTTCCTCCAGTTGGCGGGTACGTTCCACCACCTTGCCCGCCAGTTCGATGTTGTGGCGACGAACCTCATCAGCCAGCGCCTTCGAGCGCAGGACTGATCCCAAGCGCGCGAGCAGTTCCAGCGGCTCGATGGGCTGCACGATGAAGTCCGCCGCGCCCAGGTCGAGGCCACGCAGGCGGTTTTCCACCGGGCTCTGCGCGGTCGCCAGAAGGACGACCGGTACTGTCGCTATCTTGTCGTTGGCACGAATCCGCCGACACAGCTCGAACGCGTCCATCTCGCGCCCATGGGTGCGCGCGAGCACCAGATCCACGCCGCCCTTTTCAAGCAAGCGCAAGGCCGCAGCGCCGTCGGAGGCCTCCACAAGCTTGTGCGTGCTCAGTGACTTCACCGCGTCCTCGATCGCAGCGCGGTTGTCACTGTCGTCGATCAACACGAGAATACACGCCATCGCCCTACCCGATTTTTACAACCTGGCCGTCGAGCCCAGCACGCCCGCGTACGTGCAAGACGAGCGAATACCCGAGCACAATCCGCGATTGCGCCGCGCTCGTCCGGAGACTGAAGCTGATCCGTTGGTCATGGAGCGATCCGAGCCGGCATTATCTGACGGCAGCCGACACCTTTTCAAGCTTGCTGCGCGGATGTGGGACATCGTAGGGCGCAGTAGGCGTACGCAACCCGCAACACGACAAGCGTTGTATAGTAAAATCTGAGATGTATTCGCCTCGGGCGGTGGCAGTCGTTCTCGGCATGAGCGTGGCGCGTCTGCGCTCGTACCTGCGTGCCGGCGTCGTCACTCCGACTCGCAACCAGAAAGGCGAGATGCGATTCTCATTCGAGGATCTGGTTCTTCTGCGCAAGGCCGAAGGACTGGTCGAGCAACGCATCCCGGCTCGCCGCGTGCGCGACGCCATCAGGAGGATACGCGACAGCCTGCCGGCCGGCATCTCGGTCCATCGGGTCACACTGTCCGGGGAAGGCCAGCGCGTGATCGCGGACGATGGTCATCGCCGCTGGCACCCGGAATCGGGCCAGACCGTGTTCGATTTTCAAGGCGTGTCGCCCGACGACGGCGGCGCCACGGTCACCTCGCTGGAGACTGCGCGCGCCGCCACGGCTCCCGCCCCGCAGCAAGAGCCGCCGCTCACCGCGCGCGACCTGTACCAGCGCGGCTGCTTGCTGGAAGCCACGTCACCCGATGAAGCCCGCGATGCCTACCGGGCATCGCTAGAACTGGAACCCGAGTTTGCCGATGCGCATGTGAACCTGGGCCGCCTGCTGCACGAAATGGGCGATGTGTACGCGGCCTTGGTGCACTATCGGGCTGCTCTCTCGCTGCGCCCGGGCGATGCGACCGCGGCCTTCAACGTCGGCGTGGCGCTGGAGGATCTGGGTGCCACCGTCGACGCCGTTGCCGCCTACCGGCGCGCGCTGGAATGCGATCCACGCAACCCCGACGCCCACTACAATCTGGCCCGCCTGCTGGAACAGAACGGCAAGCCGGACTTGGCAGTACGCCACCTGCTGCTATACCGTCAGTTGATCAAAAAGCGTTGATGACCGACGCAGACCCGGAACAGAATTGCCGCCCGTCGGCGGCGCAAGTCGTCATGGCGAACGACGCCGAGGACATGCGGCGTCTGGGTGTACGCCTCGGGCAGGCGATGGGTGTGGGCGACGTGGTAGCGCTCATCGGCCCCTTGGGCGCTGGAAAGACCACCTTCGCCCAAGGGCTGGCGCAGGGACTTGGCGTGGCTCCTCACCGCCATGTGGCGAGCCCGAGCTTTGCCCTGGTCAACGAGCACCCCGGCCGGACATCGTTCGTGCACGTCGATTTCTACCGCCTGCGCACGCATGCAGAGCTGCCCGAACTTGGCATCGAAGAAGCCTACGATCGCGCGGCCACGGCCATCGAGTGGGCCGACCGCTTTCCCGACGTCTTGCCGGCCGACCACCTGCAAATCACGATCGCCGTGCAAGACTCCGGCGGCCGCAGGCTCGACCTGCACCCGACAGGACCGCGAGGTCAAGCGCTGGCGGCCGTGCTGGCAAGAACTTGATTGCTGGCCCCGCCGTCCCTAATGTAAGGACGTGGACCTTGTCCAGGTGATTTTCGGCGATCTTCGGCAACTGGTGCCGTCGCCCTACTGCGAGTTCGTGCTGGTCGCGACAGCCTTTCTCTGCGGCGCCCTGGTGGGCTTTGAACGGGAAAAGGAACACAAACCCGCCGGCTTGCGCACGCTCATCCTGATCTGTGTCGGGTCGACCATCTTCACCTTGGTGTCCGCCAGCCCAGCCCTGGGCGGCCACGAACCGGCACGCATCGCCGCCCAGATTGTGACTGGCGTCGGTTTTCTGGGCGCGGGGTCCATCCTGCGCGACCGCCACCACATCTCCGGCCTGACCACGGCGGCCACCATCTGGGCCTGCTCAGGCATCGGCATCGTGGTGGGCGCTGGCTACGCGTCCGCGGGCGTGGTTCTTTCTGCAGCCGTGCTGATTACCCTCGGCTGGGTCCGCCATCTGGAAATCTTGCTCAATGGCACGTGCCAGGTGCGTCGGGTCTTGGTCGTGTACCAGCCCGCGCAGGGCAAGACGCGCGCGCGCTTGACAGCCTTGCTCGACGACGCCAAGGGGCACATCGCCATCGGCGACGATAAGGAACGGCCAGAGGGCCTGCGCGAAATCAGCATCGAATACTGCGGCCTGCACCACGACCACCGCTGCGTACTTGCTCAGTTGGCTGATCTGCCGGGTGTCGAGGCGCTGGAGACGATCACGTAGCGCTACGATTTGGACACCAGCGCGCGCAGGTCGGCCTCGCTGCGCCTGACGCCGCTCTCTTCGAACCAGACGACGAAATCGCATCCTTCTCGCCAACGCGAGCAGCCCCACCCGCGCTTGCCCGTCATCAGATGCCCGATCCGGCAGCGCGGACAGAGGAGATCGCCGACGCTATCGGCTTGGGGCGCGTCGGCCTTGCTCGCAGGCGCGGGACGAGTCGTGTCGACCGCCGGAGAGTGCCCTTTGACGGCCGCAGACCTGCGGCCTCGCCCCGCGCCACGGCCTCGCACCCATTTCTTTCCCTTGCTTGCGCTCGCGGCCGGCGGTGGCACGGCACGCATGGGAGAGGCGGTGCGGATGGCGTCGACCACCTCGTGCACGTAGCGGCCGATGTCGGCCATGAAGGTGTCGCGCTTGTCCTCGCCGCGCGCCATGCGGGCCAGGCGCGCCTCCCAGGTTCCGGTCAGCTCGGGCGAGGCCAGGCTGGGCACCGGCAGCCCGTCGATGAGCGCGATGCCCACCGGCGTGGCGGCCAGATGCCTGCCTTCGCGGGCCACGAAGCCGCGCTTGAGCAGAGTCTCGATGGTGGCTGCACGCGTGGCCGGCGTGCCCAGACCACTGTCCTTCATCGCCGCTCTCAGTTCCCCGTCGTCCAGCGTCTCCGAGAATCCCCGCAGGTCTTCCATGCCGTCGCGCGAGGAACTGGGGCCGGCAGAGCCTGCCTCCGGCCGCCCAATGGTCTTGCCCGCGTTTTCCATGGCCGACAGCAGAGTCGCCTCGCTGTGCCGCGCGGGCGGCTTGGTCTTCTTGGCCAGCGTCTCGAAGTTGCCATCCAGCCGCTGGCCCTCGGCCAGGGGTGGCAGCACGGCTGGCTCGTCCTCGTCGCCCTCCTTCTTCTTGCCCCTTTTCGCGCCTGCCTTGTCCTCCGCGTCTTCTCCACCAAAGCCAGCCACCTCCTGCCACCCAGCCACCAGGCGAATCTTCCCCCGTGCCAAAAAGCGGTCGGGCAGCGGGGGCGCAACCGTGAGCAGCGGCACCTCCTCCCCACTCGCAGTGCCGGACTTGTCGTCGCGTTTGTCGTTTGCAAGAATCGCAGGTTCATTCCCCTGCCCCACTCTCACCACCACCTCGGTCTGGGCGAACTCGGCGTCGGGATAGAAAGCCCCGAAAAATCGCCGCACCACCAAGTCGAAGACTCGGCGCTCGTTGCGCTCCAGGGCCTCCAGCCTGGCTGACTTGCCCGTGGGCACGATGGCGTGGTGGTCCTGGATCTTGCTGTCGTCGAAGAATCGCTTGCTGGGCCGCGGCTGATCGGCCAACAGCGTCTGCGCGAAGGGCGCGTATTCGTTCAACTCGGCCAGGCCGGCAAAGATCTTCGGCAAGGTAGCCGCCATGTCGCTCGACAGGTGGCGCGAATCGGTGCGCGGATAGGTCAGGATCTTGTGCCGTTCGTACAGAGCCTGCGCCGCATCCAGGGTGGCCTGCGCCGAAAGGCCGAAGCGCTTGTTGGCAGTCCGCTGCAACGACGTCAGATCGAAGAGCAGCGGCGGTGGCTCGCGCGTCTTGCTCTGCTTCAGGCTCTCCACCACCGGGCCCTCGGCATCGCCGGCTGCGCCGTGTGCACGGCAACGGTCACGCACTTCGCTGGCCACGGTCGTGCTGGCGAAGCGGTTGGCCTTGTCCACCGACCAGGTCGCCGGGAAACGCGCGCCCTCGCTCGTGGTCAGATCGGCCTTCAGTTGCCAGTAGTCGTGGGGCACGAAGCTCTGGATGGCCTTTTCGCGTTCCACCAGAATCGCGAGCGTCGGCGTCTGCACGCGGCCGATGGAGTACAACATGGAATCCGGGCCGGTGCGCTGGCGGACCGTCACCGCGCGCGTAGCGTTCAGGCCCACCAGCCAGTCCGCCTCCGACCGGCAGCGTGCGGCGTCCGCCAGCTTCTCCAACTCCGACCCAGGCTTCAGGGTCGCGAAACCCTGGCGAATAGCCTCGTCGGTCAGCGAGGAAATCCACAGCCGCCGGATGGGCAGTCGGCAGCCGGCCAACTGGTACACGTAGCGAAAGATGAGCTCGCCCTCGCGACCGGCGTCGCAAGCGTTGACCACCTCGGAAAAGCGCTTGTCGCCTAGCAGCCGGCACACCTCGTGCAGTTGCTCGCGCGTGCTCGGCACCGGCCGCAGCTTGAACTCCGACGGGATCATGGGCAGCGTGTCCAGGCGCCAGGCCTTCCAGCGCCCGTCGTAGCTGGCTGGCTCGTCGAGTTCGACCAGATGGCCCACGCACCATGTGATCACGCGCTCCTTGCCATCGAAGCAATGCTTGCCCGTCGGCCGCACCCCCAGCACGCGGGCGAGATCGCGCGCAACTGAGGGTTTTTCAGCGATCACCAACTGCACCATGCGAGTTTATCGGAACTCGCGAGAAGAAGGTGCGCGCTGAGCGATGGATCTTGCCTGAGAGCCTGTGCTGGTGGCCCCGGCGCCAGCCACCGGCAAGCTCATGGCACGGGGCTGGAGGACGTCACGCCCACATGACCATTCACCGAACCGGGCCCAGCAGGCGTCCTCGTTCGCTGCTCCCGCTGACCGGCCGGTGCAACACGATCTCGCGCCCGGCCTTGCGACCGTGCTCGTAGGCCTCGGTCCGGTAAAGGCCGATGCCCGAACCACGTGTCGTGCGCGGATAGCGCTGGCGCAGATAGCTGGCCAGCGCGGGATCGCCCACCCAGATCAGGCCCTCGCGCCGGCTCTCGGCGGCACCCGACTTCAGCTTCTCGTCGAAACCAATCATCACCCCGGCCATGAAACGCCGTCGCTCGCGGTTGCTGGCGATGCCGTGGCGACGCCTGTGCTCGCGCCACAGACGTTCCGCCGTCTCGAGCAGAAACCCGTGCACGTACGTCGCCACTTCCAGATTGGACAAGGAGCCACAGACCTCCAGCACGCGACCTCGCCGCCCCTCGCTGGGCACGTAGTACGGCACCCAGATCACCTCGACGAAGAAGTGGCGCGCCAGTATGCCCGCCAGCACATGCTCGGCCGCCTCGATGCGGCCGCTGGGCCGGCCCAGGTGCCGGAAGGCGAAGCCCTCGCTGGCCCGCGCTACCGTCTGGTCGATGTTGTGCTTGAGCATCAGCCGTTGCGCCGTGTTCATGGCAGCCTCGGCCTCGTGCAGATTTGGGCTCTCGGCCAGGGCGAGCAAGCGCGCGATCCGGCGCAGCACCGGGTTGCCGTCACCGCCTGCCGCCTGGGGCAAACCGCGCGCCGACGGATCGAAGCCATGCTGCCGGCACAGATTCTCGAAGGCCGGACCGTGCGCGCTCTGGTCGTCGACGGCCATGACCTCGTCGACATACTGATGCGCGATCTCGTGCTTGAGCACCTCGCGCACCACGCCCCAGGGCTGGTCATAGACCAGCGAGCGCGCCAGTGAGAGGGTACGGCTGCGGCGCTCCCAGAATCCCAGGCGCGCACCGGCATCGTGCAAGGCGAACACCGGCGGCTGCAACCGACCGCGGAAGTGGTTGCCGCTGATCTCGCGCCAGGTAGCACCCAGTTCGCGCAAGAGAGCCGCTTCCAGAACTTCTCTCATCGTGAAAGCTCCTCCGCCAGCCTGCGCGCCAGCTTGCCCGATCGGCCGACCAGTTCGGGCACGCCGGCGTTGTGATAGGCGTTGCCGTGAAAATACAGGCCGGGGTAGCGCCGCTCGCCGGATTCCAGGGCAGCCACACGGTCCATGTGCCCGAGCGTGTACTGTGGCAAGCCGCGCTCGTGCCGGACAACGTGCGCGAAGGCGGGCGGCGCGGTCAGGCCCAGCAGGCCGCGAAGGTCCGCGTGGGCCAACGCCGTCAACTCTTCGTCAGGCAGGCTTGCAGTTTCAGGATGGCGGGCACCGCCGGTGCGCACCGAGAAGAGCGAAAACCGGGTCGGTGCACGATTCGGAAAGATGGCCGACGCAAAGATCGCGCCGACGACCTTCAGGGGCTCGGAGGCGGGCACGAAGAACCCGTAGGCGTCCATCGGCCGCAGCAGCGCCGAGGAGAAATAGCCCAGGTGCACCAGCGCAACTGGGACATAGGGGATGCGCGCCAGGATCTCGGACAGATCGCAATCCAGCGGCCGGACCACAGCACAGGCTTGGTGTGCCGGAATGGCCAGCACCACAGCGTCGCCGTCCATGGTGCCACTGCTCCCATTCTCGTCGACCGCTAGGCGAAAGCCACTGGCGGTGCGCTCTACCTGAACGACGCGCGCACCCAGCCGAAGCCGATCGCCCAGCCTGCTGGCCAGCGCCGTGGTCAGCTCATCCAGCCCGGTGACGAACGATGACAGCTGGGGCGCATCGCTGGCCGTCTGACGCCTCGCCCGCTGTTGCTTGAGATCAGCGCGCAAGCCCAGGATTAGGCTCCGATGCTCCCGCTCCAGCGCGGCCATGAGCGGAAACGCGGCTGGCAAGCTGACCGCATCGGGATCGCCCGCGTACAGCCCGGAAACCAGCGGCTGCAGCAAACGCTCGCCGGCCAGCACGCCCAGGCGCCGACTGGCGAACGCGGTGACGGATTCCTCCTGGCCACGCGCCGACGGGCCACGGGGCAGCACCAGATCGGCCAGCATGCGCAGCTTGGCCGACAGGGGCAGAAGCCGCGACCGCAAGAATGCCGCTGCGTCCAGCGGCGTGTCGTGCAGTCTGCCGTCCGCCACCACCAATCGGCGCTCGCCAGCGTCGAAGGCCGGAAGCACGCGGCCTTCGATGCCCAGGCTGCGCGCCAACGGCGCGATGCTGTTGTGCCGGTCGAGATAGCTGGCCGGCCCGCGCTCACAGATGTAGCCATCGCGCCGATCGGTCTCGATCTTGCCGCCCGCGCGCCGCTCACTCTCCAGCACCAGCACGGAAACCCCGATCCGTTGCAGCTCGAAAGCGAGCGACAGGCCGGAGATTCCGGCCCCGACGACGACGACGCGTTTCATGAGTCTACCGAAGGCAATACCAGCGCCCTGCCACCGTCGCAAGGAACTCTTTCTCCACCGACCACGACTCTCTTCCGGCCATGCAAACCTACCGGCCAAAGCGCCTAGGAGAGAGAACCTCGGCCTCGGCAAGATGCTCGCCCAGGATCAGATCCGCGGCCACGCGGCCTGCGGCCAGACCGGCTGACATGCCGTGGCCGCCCAACCCCGCAACCCAGAAGAACCCTTCCAGCCTGGGGTCAGGCCCGATTACGAAACGAGCATCCGGCGTCATGGTCCGCTGACACGCCCACGCGCGCACCAGGTGGGCGTCGTCGAGTGGCGGCCGCAAGCCGTGCATCCCGGCGGCCAACCGCTCGGCCAGGTGATCGTCGCAGGATTCGTCACCAGGCTGTGACGGGATCTCCTCGCACAGACTCACCAGCACGCCGCCCGATTCAGGACGGAAGTAGAACGGCGTCGACAGATCCCAGACCACGGGCCACGCCGAAGCCGAGCCCGCAACTCGCAAGAACGCCAGGTGCCGCCGCACAGGCTGCACGGGCAGCGAGGTTGCGCCCGCCTGACGACCCAGCTCACCGGCCCAGGCGCCGGCCGCGTTCACCACAACCGAGGCTTCGATCTCGCCTGCGTCCGTCGTCACGCCGCAGACACGGCCCTCTCTCACGCGCACCTCGCGCACCTCGCACGCAAGACGCACCTGCCCGCCAGCCGCGCGCGCTCGTTCGAGAGTGCCGTGCACCAGGCGGTGGATGTCGATGGTGCCTTCGCCGGGTACGTGCAACACGCCGGCGATCCGGCTGGCATCGAGGGCGGGGACCACATCCGCGGCACGGCCTGGCGTCCATTCGGTTAGCTCCACGCCCTCCGCTCGCGCCACCTGCGCCAGAGCTTGCAGCCGAGCCAGCCCCTCCGCCGCGACCACAGTCAACGCCCCGCCCGATCGAACCACGTCCTGAGACCACGACATGGCTGCAAGCTGCGCCTGGGTTTCCTGCGCAAGCAGCACGTTCGAACGATCCCGGTCGAGCAGGCGGAAGATACCTGCGTTCCGCCCAGACGCGTGCGCCGCCACCTGCGCCTCACGCTCCACGATGACGATCTCGCGCACCCCACGCTGCCCGAGGTGAAAGGCGGTCGCCACCCCGGCCATGCCGGCACCGATGATAACGATCGGGCCCGGATCGCGCGTCACGGTCCGACCTGCGCGTGCAACAGCCCCACGTGCCACTCGAAGGCCAAGCTGCCCGCGGGCCATTCTCCGGACGCCCGCAACCCGTCGGCACCAAAGATTGCATGCAGCGACCCACGGCTTTCCAAGGTGGCGAGCAGCGCGGAAGCGTCGACAAATCGCTCCTCGATCGCCACCGACTCGACGCGGTGGGTGCGCAGCTCCCCGGGCAACAGGCTGGCCATCTCTTCGATCCGCAAGCCCTGGCTGGCAAGCCGGCAAAAGCCGCCCCGACGCGCGTGCAGTTGCCGGGCCAGCCAGCGATTGCCCTCCGCACTGCTGAACCGGCGCAGGGGCGCGCTCACCAAGAGCCACCCGCCAGGCCGCAGCACCCGCAGCACCTCGCCTGCGGCAGCAGGCCCGAACCAGTGCCAAGAGAAATTGCTCACCACCACGTCGAGCGAGCCCGTGGCATACGGCAACGCCTCGGCAGCCGCGTGGCGCAGCGGAACCGCCGCGAGCGTCGGCTTGCACGCTGCCCGTGCCAGCATGGGCGACGACACGTCCACACCCTGCCAGGCGACACCAGGAAACGCCCGCAACAGCCCTTCCGTCGCAAAGCCACTACCACAACCCAGGTCGAGCCCGCGCCCGCCAGTCAGTGGCCCAGCGTCAGCAACCAACCGTGCCAGCAACGTCCGGTAGAAGTGGCGGTTCTCGGTAGAGTCGTAGCGCCGCGCCCGCTCGCCGTCGGACCATGGTCCGACGCTGACGTCACGTTCGGACGCCACGGTGTTGCGTGCGATACTCGGCCGCATGGCGAATCGAGCCCAGCTTTTACCACGTGGCCCGTGAATGTCCCGCCCTCACCCGCGCGAAGGATCGCGTTTCGTGTGCCGTGGCGGTTCGCGCCACCATCGCGAGCCGCCCGGTAACGACCCGCGGCCAGCGGCATCGAATTGCGAGGTGGAACGCGAAGAGAATCTGCAGAGCATGCGCGAGGATCTCGGTTTGAGATCGATGCCGGTCATCTTCGCGGCGCACGGCGCGCCGGTCTTGCTCGACGACGCTGGGTGGATGGCCGAACTTGCCGCTTGGGCGAAGGCGATGCCGAAGCCAACAAGCATCCTCATGATCTCGGCGCACTGGGAGGAGCAGCCCACCACCCTGGGCGCCACCAGGACGAGGCCGCTCATCTACGACTTCTATGGCTTCCCCGAGCGCTACTACCAGACCCGCTACCCCGCGCCCGGTGCGCCCGATCTCGCCGCGCGCGTGCGCGAGTTTCTGCGACAGAAGAAACTGCCGGTTGCCGAAGACCCGGAGCGCGGGCTCGACCACGGGGCCTATGTCCCGCTGGTGCCGATGTATCCCGACGCGGATGTCCCGGTGCTACAGGTGTCGATGCCCGGCCTGGACGCCCAGGAACTCTTCAGGCTCGGCCAGTCGCTCGCACCGCTGCGCCACGAAGGGGTGCTGATTTTCGGCAGCGGATTCATCACGCACAACATGCGCTATGCCTTCCGCCCCGGCATCCCCTCATGGGCGAGGGACTTCGACGCCTGGGCAGCCGACGCGCTCCTACGCTTCGATGCCGACGCGCTTCTCGACTTTCAGGCACGCGCCCCTGCGGCCCACATGGCCCTGCCAACCTGGGAGCACTACGCGCCACTGCTGGTGGCGGCCGGCGCGGTGGCCGACGACCGGCCACGGACAACCTTCCCCATCACCGGCTGGTGGATGGAAGGGGCGTTCACCAAGCGATCGGTGCAGTTCGACTGACGGCCAAAGCAACCGTCAACGCACGCAGCGAACCAGAGCAGCCGTCTGGTTATATTCGGTGAACCCGTCCATGTAGTTGATGACCCATGGGTCGTGAGCCGTGGCCGCCTGGCCACCGAACAGCGAGGAAGACCAGTACGGCCCTGACGACGACGTATCGGGAAACGTCGTCGTGTCGATTGCCGGCGAGACCTTGCTGATGGGAGGCACCTCGTCCACAAGCGTGGACAATTCCTTTATGCTCGGCACACGCCAGGTGTGGCCGTTGAGGTTCAATGTCGAACAGTAGGTCTGGGCCGCATCGAAGGCCATGGTCGCTGACGAACTGGCCTGGACCCAGATGAGGCCGGTTTCCACATCCTGGACCTCGCCGGTGGCCACCTGGGTGTACCGTTGAGCTGGCAAGGGGTTGGTCGGCGACGAGACGCAACGAGCGTATTCGGCGAGAGTCCGGCCGCCCGCATTGCTGGTCAGTCCTTCGTAAAAATTGACGATCCACGAGTACTGCGGCTTGCTGGCAATCTGCGATACCACCCACGGGGAAGACGTCCAATGGTACTTGCCGCCTGGGGTACCGGGAAAGGCGGTGGTATCGATGGCCGGACTCGTGTGCAGGAAATCCACAATAGAGAGCAACTCAATACGGGTCGGTAGGTGCCAGGTCCGTCCCGCGAGTTGCAGGCTAGCGCAATAGGCGATGGCGTCGCACCAGGCATAAACCTGCGTGCTCGCCACGCTCTTCTGCCAAACCAGCCCGGTCACGTTGTCCTTCACTGTTCCGTCTCCGTTGTCGGTGTAGCTGGAGGGATTGGGCAATCCACTGGCCGCGGGATTGGGCATGGGCCAGCGCGCGACGATCCATTCCGCCGGCTGATAGCTGCACGTCGCCCCACTGCCGCCGTCGACCCCACTGGAACCTCCTGCGCCGATCGCGCCACCCGTGCTGCTAGCCCCGCCCACGCCTGTACTTCCGTCCGTCCCGCCGCCACTGCCAGTGGAGCCAGCCGTATGCGATTGCAGTGATCCGGCCGACCCGCCCGGGCCCCCTGCCGTGGATGCGCGCCCGCCGGTACCGGAAGGCGTGCCGGTTTGCCGTCCCCCGCAGGAGCCAACCGCACTGGAGAACCCGAACGCCAGAAGCAACGATAGCAGTGACCTACCCATCACTGGCCTTTTCGGGTTGCGATTCCGCCACGATCACGCTTGAAAGTATACCCCAACCACATTTGCATATCGATGGTTGCACTTCTCGCGCATGCGCAATAGGATGTGCCGGAGAAATCACACAGGAGAACCAATGCCCAACCCATCCGTCGCTCTGAACGTCACCTCCCTGGTCGAGACCTTCACCCGTCAGCTTGTTGCTGCCGTGGAAGCGGCCACCGCTCAGCGTATCCAGGCTGCCCTCGCCGGTGCCTTCGGGATCCCGCAGAAGCGCGGGCCCGGCCGCCCGCCGAAGCAGACCGTGGCGCATCTGGCGCCCGTGTCAGCGCGCAAGAAGCCCCCGAAGCAGCTCTGCCCGGTGCCCGGCTGCAAAAACCCGGCGGCACCAGTCTTCGGAATGGTGTGCAAAGCGCACAAGAACGTGCCCAAGGCCAAGATCAGGAAGTACCGCGAGGAGCGGAGAGCTGCCAGCGCGACCCAGTCCACCGGCGCGAAGCCTGCGGTGGCAAAGAAGGCGCCCAAGATCACTGCGGCGGTCAAGAAGGCGCGCAAACTGCAAGGGCAGTACCTGGGCTCCTTGAAATCGCTCGCTGGCGCCGACCGCGCCAAGGTTAAGCAGATGGCGAAGGACAAGGGCGTTGGCGAGGCCGTGAAGCTCGCGCAGTCGCTCAAGAAGGCCAAGTAGAGAGCGCAGGCTGGCGAGCGCGGAATCGAGAACTGCTTCGCAGACAGGGCTGCTGCGCTCGCCATAGCCATGACCACGGTGGCCTTGCTGGAAAGGGCCTAGGCCGGTTATGCCGGTCAGAAATTGTCGAGGGGAGGGGCCATTGAGGCGCCCCGGCCGCGAGGCGCGACGAGGGAGTATCGACCTATGTGACCGAGAAGCAACGCAGCGGCCGGGGATGGATCGGCCGTCCATTCCTCGCAGAATTAATGACCGGCGGCACGAGAGCGCCGGACGGTTTGACACATCGGTTGGAGTGACGCCCGCGTCCGCGAATGTCAATCGAGTCGTGGTGGATAGTGTAGGCTTTAGCCCATGCCCTCAAGTCATTTGCTAGCCATGTTTGCGGTTGGGTCGATGGTGCTGCCGGCTTGTGGCGGCGCGGCACCTCGAAGCGCAGACGCCGGCGCGATCGGGGGCAGCGGCGGACAAAGTTCCACCGGCGGTGGAGACAATCAGATCTCTTCCGCTGCATCGGGCGGAAATAGTGGCGGCATCACGGGCAGCGCGGGTGGCGCCAGCAACAGAGGCGGCACGTCTGCTTCCACAGGCCCCGCGCCGATCGCTGGCCTTTCCTTGTTCTTCTCCGACTTGACCAGCGGTCCCAATAGCGGCGGCCAGTCCGGCAAAGGCGCCTACGTCACGGTCTTCGGCAACGGATTCGGGGACACGCAGGGAACGTCCACAGTGACGATCGGCGGCAGTGCGGCGGACAACTATCTAATCTGGACGAATACCAAAATCACGTTTCAGCTCGGAGGGAGCGCAAAGACAGGCGACATTGTGGTGCACGTCCCCGGCAAGGGCGACAGCAATGCTCTGCCATTCACCGTGCGCGCTAGCGCGATCTACTTCGTCACTGCGAGCGGCAGCGACTCGAACGATGGCAGTTTCGCCAACCCTTGGAAGACGATTCCCAAGGCAAAGAACAGCCTCTCGGCGGGGGACATCGCCTACCTGGGCACAAGTGCCGGCGACACACTTGCGCAAACCGTGGAGGATTCTTCATCGCCCTATGGCTGCGCGCTCGGTATGAGCAGCAACGACGGCGCCAACTCGGGAACCGCGAACGCCCCCAAGGCCCTGGTGGCCTATCCGGGGGCCAGCGTCACCATCGGCGTGGTTTCTGGCCTTGAACGCGGCATCCTGACGCCCGCGATCGCAGGGACGTTTGACTATTGGGTCATCTCGCAACTTTCCATACGCGGCGAGACTGAGGCCATCGATCTGGAAGGCGGCGCCGTGGGTTGGCGGATCGTGGGGAACGACATCTCTTGCCCCAACGGCTCTGGCGAGAGTGGTTGTGTGACCGGCGGCCAAGGCGACAACACGGCGGGGCTCAAGCTATTCGGAAACGTCGTGCACGATGCGGCGGCCAACGTTGCCACAATCACCAAGTACTATCACGGCATCTACTTCGGATCGGATTCCATCGAGCTGGGCTGGAACACAGTACGCGATGGCAAGACCTGCCGGGCAATCCAGTTTCACGACTCGGCCGGCCCCAACGAATTCGATCTGGTGGTACACGACAACGTGATTCACGGCACCGTGTGCGATGGGCTCAATTTCGCCAGCGTCGACCCATCGCAGGGAGCGGTCGTCGCCTACAACAACGTGATCTACGATGTCGGCCAGGGCCCCGACCCCGCCGACGGCTCATCGGACTACACGTGCATCTACGTCGCCAACATCACCAACCAGGGCTCGCCGGGCAGCGGCAATGTGCAGCTCTACAACAACACGCTATACAATTGCGGCTCGCGCGGCACAGGCTCTTCCGGCGCGATAGCCCTCGCCTCGGGTCCGGTGGGCGTTCAAATGGACGATAATCTGATCGTTGCCTTGACGAACGAGAGCTACTTCTCGTCCGACACAGGGAACGCGCCCACCATCAGCGGCTCGAACAACCTGTTGTACGGGGCCGGCACGCCGCCATCGTTCCTGAGCGCGAGCGTTTCGGGTGATCCCATGTTCGTGGACCCGACATCCTACGACTTTCATCTCACATCGAGCAGCCCGGCCGTGGATCACGGCAAGACAACCAGCGCCACGACCGATATCGACGGCAATCCACGTCCACAGGGCAGCGCCTTCGACATCGGCGCCTACGAGCTGGTCCAGTGAGGGTGTTCGACATCCCCGTTCGATCCAGCCGGACATAGAGGAGCACCGCGGTGTTCGAGGCCTGTTTTGTTTTCGGACTTCTGGCCTACCTGTTGTTGCTGGGTGTGCCAGAGGCCATGTGGCAACTCTTGTTCGGCGGCCTGCTCGCGCTGGTCGGGCTGCTGGGCGGAGGCGGCGCGGGCATCGTGTACCATCTGGCCTTGCGTAAGACGCTCGTGCGCCTGGGATCGGACGCGCATGGGTGGTTGTGGTCGCCGGTTTCGCTCCACCACCTGCTCGACGAGCGGGGCCGCCGGGAAGTTCTTCCCTGGTTCCGCGCGGGGGCCGCGGGCTTCGTGGTCTGCGTGGCAGGAATCGGGATGGTGGCCGTTGTCCCTCGCCAAGACGCCATCCGCGACGTGTGTTTTCCGACGGTGGCGACGATGTGCAGCTGGTTTTGGCCGGCACGGCTCGCCATCGTGCATAACCACACGATGGGTTCCCTGTTTCTCAGCCTCCTTGGAGCGCTGCGCTCCGCCTTGCGCACCCACGCGAACCTCGTAGTCGAGAACCTCGCCCTACGCCAGCAGCTGGCCAACTTCCAGCGCACCTCGGCCCGCCCTCGCCTGCGCAAGAGTGACCGTGCCTTCTGGGTCGTGCTCTCCCATCTCTGGTCTCGCTGGGCGGACGCGCTGGTCGTCGTGAAACCAGACACCGTCGTCCGCTGGCACCGGGCTGGCTTCCGCTTGTTTTGGCGTTGGAAGTCACGTCGGCGCACGCCAGCGCAAAACGAGGTCTCCCCGCAGACCAAGGCGCTCATCCGCCAGATGGCCAAAGCCAACCCATCCTGGGGAGCGCCCAGAATCCACGGCGAATTGCTCAAACTCGGCATCGACATCGGCGAGCGCAGCGTCTCCCGCTTCATGCCACCCAAATCACGCAAGCCTCCCTCGCAGACCTGGCGCACTTTCCTCGACAACCATGTCGGTTCGCTCGACTCGATTGATTTCTTCACCGTGCCAACCGCAACTTTTCGCGTCCTGTATGTCTTTCTCGTCCTCTCTCACGACCGCAGGCGTGTCCTGCACTGGAACGTCAGCGACGGTCCTGGCGCGCAGTGGACCGCCCAGCAGGTGGTTGAGGCGTTCCCCGAAGACACGGCGCCCAAGTACATGATCCGGGACCGCGACGGCATCTACGGCGCCTACTTCAAGCGTCGTGTGGAGAGCCTCGGCATCGAGGAAATACTCACCGCACCCCGATCACCTTGGCAAAATGCCTATGTCGAGCGCCTTCTGGGCTCGATACGACGAGAATGTCTCGATCACGTCATCGTGCTCAATGAGCGCCATCTCCGGCGAATCCTGACGGCGTACTTTGCCTACTACCACAGGTCACGAACTCACCTCTCTCTGGGCAAAGACGCGCCGGAGCCGAGAGCCGTCCAGCCGCCGAGCATGGGCCAGATAGTCGAGCTGCCCGAAGTCGGCGGCCTGCACCACCGCTACGAGCGCCGCGCGGCCTGATCGCCACAAGTGTTGGCCATGGCGACATCGACATGGATGGCCATTCCTCTGCACGCAGTACGAAACCGCGTTTGCTCCGACGCCGACCACACGCCCGACGTGGGCGCACTCACGCGCGAGCACGCCTTCGACCTCACCTTTTGCTCGGGATCGCCCCTCGACGGCGCCCGGATGACAGGGTGGCGAAGGACAGGTCCGATGAATAGGTCGCGCGCAGTGAGCCCCAGGGCGCGGAGCACGTCGGCCAGCTCACAACCGCCGTGGCAGAATAGGAGCGCTCGGCCGTCCTTGCCCTCACCTATGGCGAGCGATGCGTGCCGATCCTCGTGCGCCGGGCAGCGGGCGCTCCATCCCGTGCCGGAGGGTCGGACGCCGAAGGCGGCAAGCGCGGCTAGAACGCGCTCGACGGGCGCAGTCATCGGCGCACTCCATGCTGGCGGGCCAGCCACGCGGTGACGGTCGGCGACTTGTCGGCCTTCCAGTAGTCCCACAGCCCATACAGCGCGGGCTGGACCTTCGCGGCCGGAAGCGAGGCACAGTAGGCGACGAGCGCCCGCTTCTCGGAGTCGGAGGCTGTGGTTCCTGCATGCGCCCGCAGGCAGTTTGCGAGTTGGGCGGCGGGGTCGGGCTCGGCGGGGTCGCGCGCACGCTCGGGCCGCTGGTCCTCCCCATCCCTCTCGGGTGGCGGATCGCTCTTCCCTGGACTTCCCGAGGTCGGACTGTGCGGAGTGGGCGCCTTTGTGGGAAGAGCCTCACCTGCCGCTGCGCTACCCTCCGGTACGTTTCCCCTCCCTACGTTTCCCCTCCCTACGTTTCCCCTCCCTACGTCTCCTCTCCCCTCGCCGGGATGCTCCCCGGACTTCCGCCCGGCATTCTCCCCGGACTTCCGCCCAGCGTTCCCCCCGGCATCGTCCTCAGAGTGTCGGATCCGGCGGGTCCGCTCCTCACCCCAGACGTCGTATCCGTCGAGGAGCAGATCGTCACCGTCCCATGCGGCCAGGCCCGCCGCCACCACGGCGTCAACGGCCTTCCGTGTGGTGTCGCAGCTCGACGACCATGCACGTCGGGACCACCGCCCACAACCCACGACACGCGCGCGGCCGAGCGGCCGGTGACGTTTCACGCGTTGGTCGGACACCCCCGCCTCGACGTCCGCAGCGTAGGTGCAGACGCGGACCCACGTCCCGATCACAACGTCGGGCACACCCGCGGCTGGCGGTGTGCGCAGCCACGCACGGTGGACCGCGTGGAACTTCACCGGCGCGCCTCCCGTGCCAGCGGGTACATCCTGGCCGCCACAAATGCCTCAAAGTCCGCAGCGCGCACGCGCGGGTAGCGGCCCACGCGCAGATAGGGTAGGCGGCCCGTACGCCGCCACCACCCGACAGTGGCGACGGGCACGGCGAGCATCTCGGCGATCTGCGTGTCGCTGAGAAAGGTTCGGGAACTCGACGATGCAGTGGGCGTGTCCATGGTGTCTCGTGATTTCTCACGACCGAGTGCGATCACACGAGAGCCATTGGTCCGCGAATTCAGCCCGAAAACTGCGGACCGATTGCGCGGCCAGGTCACCGTCGACGGGACTGGTTACTTCACTTCGAGAACAAGAACGGGGCCTCGATCGCTTCATACTTACGCGAGCGGCCCACGATGTCCTGCACCTTGCGAGGCGGCAGTCTTACCAGCTTCGCCGCCATCGCCTGCGCGCCGTGCTCGTAGTCGATCTTGCAGGCGTTCTCAGGCGCAACTTTATCGACAAGCCACTCGACGAGATCCTTCCGGAGCGGAGCGAATCCTGGCAGTACGTCACGGATCGTGTCGTCGACGACGCGAACAAGTGCATCGACTACCGCGGAAGCCAGGTCGACATCCTCGGCGAACTGGGCCAACCTGTCGGTGCTTCGGCGTTCTCTGAAGTCTTGCGCCAACGCGCGGAGCAGTCGTGTCGCGCATTCGTAAATCCCAGTGACGACGGCTTGGCCATATCGCCACGGCTGCTTGTCCACAAAGCGCCCAAGCGGCCCTCTCAACCGTGCGAGCGCCCCCAGCCATCGCTTGCAGGCTTCCTTCTGTGCCTTCGACGGGTCTTCTCGCTCAAGAAGAGCTAGCGCGGCTCGTGCCGTCCTTTCGACGTGATGAGCACTTTCGATCATCGCGTAGCAAGACAACCGCTGACTGAACCTGGAATCGTCATCCCACACGGCTCCCTTTGCTGTGGGCTGCGCGATCTTCATGCCGGCAGAGGCAACAGTCCTCCGCGCAGCAGGCGCGCGCCCGAGCGCCTTCGTGCGCGGCTCCGCGGTGGCCTTCGAGTGGGCTTTCACGGCGGGAAATTCGGTGGGCAAAGGTTGGGCAATTCGTCCGCATTTTACCGTTTCCAGCCGCTTGCAGCCACGCTTTCGACCGAAGACCGAAGCGCACGAAAGACCCGGAATCTCCGTCGAGAACGGCGATTTTGCTGGGTGCTCCGGAGGAGGGTATCGAACCCCCGACCCGGCGGTTAACAGCCGCCTGCTCTGCCACTGAGCTACTCCGGAATGTGGAAGGCGATGATTATGGGCAGCCGCGCTTCGAGGTCAAGCAGTTCGAGAGGGCGACGGTGCGACCGTCTCGTGACGCGGTCTATTTTCCCGCGGCCTCGCCGGTCGGCGGGGCGGGGACGGTCGCGCCCGGGGCTGGCCCCGCCGCAGGGCGAGGCGGCATGACCGGTCCGGCCGGCGGCCGCCACTTCAGAACGCGGGCGGCGTTGTCGAAATAGATCTTGCGCAAGATGGACTCGGGCAGACCCACACCGTCGATCTTCCAGCGGCCCTGGATGGGCGTGGGGCTCTCGAACTGCTTGTCGCGCGTCTCGAAGTAGCGCCAGGTCGAGGTGAAGTAGCGGGCTTCATCCTCCAGGGTCGGCGGGTTGGCGCCGTTCGAGCCGTACATCATGCCATCCTGATCGGCTGCCACGCCCAGGTCGGTGCCGAACAGGATGCGGTCCTGGTACTTCTCGTAGAAGAGTCGCATCTTGGCGGCATCCTGCCGTCCGATCTCGGGCACGCGCGCAGCGGTGTCGATGTACAGGTTGGGGTACTTGTCGAGCATCTGCGCTACGCGATCCGGATCTTCGGGATCGTTGCCGAAGTGCACCCCGATGAAAGTCGTCTTGGGGTGGCGGGCCACGCGCCGCTCGAATGCCGCGTACAGCTCTTCCCACGACGGCACAGGCTGGCCGCGGAAAGACCACTCGGGGTGGGCCTGCAACTCGTCCCAGCGCTCGTTTTTGGCATCGGCGGGCAGCCAGAAGGCCTTTGGATCACCGGTGTGAATCGCCACCGGCATGCCCAACTCGCCCGCCTTCTCGAACAGCGGATCCAGCCCTGGATCATCCACGGGAAGCACGTGCTTGCCGTCGGGCGTGGGATAGCCGAGACCGAGGCCCTTGGGGATCTTGAGGCCGATGGCGCCGAGTTGCTTGGACAACGCGAGTTCCTCGGCCATCACGTTACCGTAGTCGGCCCGGATGCCGAGATTGGCCATGCGCAACGCCTTGCCGAAACCGGCGTTGGCGAACACGGCGATACGCCCGCCCGTCGCGCGAGCCGCGGCAAGCTGGGTTTCCAGCGCGTGGTGTGGCGGCCCCGGGCTCATGCCCGACAGGTTCACCATGCCGTCGATACCCCAGGTTTCCATGATCTGCAGGGCGCGCTCGATGCCGTCCGGACTGATGTGGGTGTGCGAGTCGATGCGAGCGAGGCGCGCTGACCTTGGTTTCCGCCCTGTTTCCGCGGACTCGGTTTTCCCGCACCACCTGTGAGCCAAGGTTCCGGCCACGCCCAACGCGCCCAACGCCAACAGCAACAGCACCGCTCCCGCTACGCCCCACGCCGACCGCCGGGAACCAGTCATGCTCACGACATCCCTATAACTTGTCGGGCTGGTCCGTCACGGGTTCAGGCTGATCTCCCGGCGTGGGCGGCGTTGGGGCGGATTGACCCTTCGCCCTCTTCAGCTTGGCGAACACGTTCGTGGTCTCCGTGCTGCCGTCCTTCACCCAATGGCCCGACGACAAGCTGACACTGCTTTCGTACAGCAAATACCCGGGCTTGCGGATCGTCACCATGTGGGGCTTGTCGATGTCCAAGATGCGCCGCTGGAATGGCGTCTGCCCCATGGGCTCACCGTCGATCAAGATCTCCGCGCCGGGCGGCAAGGAGCGCACCCTGATCATGTAGACGATTTCGCCCGCCCCGGCAGGAGCCGGCGCGCCGGGCGGCGAGGAAGCTGCGAGCTTGCTCCCCGCCTTCTTGGCCGGTCCTGAGCGCTTGGCACCCTCGTCGGTCGCCTCTGGCTTCGCGATTTCGATCGCCTCTGGCTTGGTTTGCGCTGGCTCTTCCTTCGGAGTCGGCGCCGGCACGTTCTCTGCGGGCTTGACAGGTTCGACTTTCGCCACCGTCGGTGTCGGCTGAACGGTCGGCTGCGCAGGCACGGCCACCTTGGGTACCGCGGGCGGGGCGACTGGAGCCGGAGCGGGCATGGCCGGCGTGGGGCGAGCCACAGGCACCGCACGCGTCTGCCACGGCTTGACCTGCAACAGATAGACCCCAGCGAAGGCGAGAGCTGCCGCCACGATGCCCACCACGATCAGCGTCTTGCCCTGCCCGCCCAGCTTCTTGACCGGCGGCGCTGGAACGTCCTGCCCAAGATCCTCTGCCTCCTGCAGCGCCAAGCGATCACCCTCGCCGACCGCAGGCGCTGCTGCCTCGGCCAGCACCGCTTCTGGCGGAGCGGCAGTTTCTTCGGTGTGCTCTGCGGGCGTCTCGATGGGAGCTGCGCCAGCGCCGTCCCCCATGTCGATCGGCTGGTCGAGCCAGCCCTGCCCTGCTGCGAGATCGGCCGAAGGCGCGCCAGCCGCCGCGTCCAGCCCCGACAGCGGGGGCAGATCGGTGTACCGGCCGGACCCGGCGTGGCCGCCGAGTGGGAGATCGAGGGTTTCTGGAGCCAGCTCGTCGCCCGAGATCTGGAACCGACCCAGGTCGGCCGTGGCTGCTTGCGCGGCAGCGGCTCCGGCAGACCGAGCGGCTCCACTGGCGTCCTCACTGATGTCGATGGGTTCTGACACCAACGAGTCGGTCCCCACCGTCGGCTGGGAGTCAGTTTCCGTGTTCTCGAGGGCCGCGCTGGGTGCCGCTTCCTCGGCCTGCCGCGCGCCCGCTGCGGCTCCGTGCGCGCTGTCCAATGCATCAAAATAAAAACTGGGCGGCTTGTCAGCGATCTCGGTCTTTCCGCCTGAGCCAAATTCGTCGAACGTGTCGGAAGATCCTCGACCCGAAGGCTGCGCAGCAACCGGCGTGACCGGCGCTGGGCGCGCCCCGATGGGTGGCGGCGTCGCCGGCCTGGCCGGGGAACGCGCCGCCGGCGCAGCAACCGAACCGGAGAAAGGCGCACCGGCTGTGTGATCCCCGAGCCTGGCCTTAGTAGCCAAGATCTGCTGGTGAGTCTGCTGGCTCTCAGGCGCAAGCTGATCGAAACGCACCCCCATGCCGGGAATGCTGCCCACGCGCGACTGGTCCGGCTCGCGAATCCACACCACCGTTCCAATGCCAGCCATCAGCGGACTGCCGTCCGCCAGGCTGAAATCGAAGTGCAGCAGCGACCCGACGGCCAGCGGCTGCTTGGTTCGGATGAAGATGCCACCCGCGCTTACGTCGGCGCCGTAGCGCGCGACGAATTCGTCGAGGCTCGCACTCTTGAACTTGATCCGAAGTGTGATCGGGTTGCCTTCAGGGCTTGACGGCTCGTCCATGGGGGTTTTCCCTAGTCGGGAATGGCTCTGAGGTTACGACGGCGTTGAGTTTCCTTCAATTATTGATTGGTTGCCTGCTTTTCCGGCGCGGCGTGCTGCCAGCGGTCGGCGTGGGGCTGCTCGCGGCCAGTAACTCGGCGACTGCCGCCGAAATTGGTGCTCACGCCGTTCACGGCATGGTTGCCTCCGATTCCCGGCTGGCATCTCAGGCTGGTGCCCGCGTGTTGGCCGCGGGCGGGAACGCGGCCGACGCAGCCTGCGCCACTGCGCTGGCGCTCGGCGTCGTGGACCCATTCGCATCGGGCCTGGGCGGCGGCGGCTTCGCCCTCATCTATTCGGCCAAGACCGGCAAGGTCGAAGCGCTTGATTTTCGCGAAACCGCGCCTGCGGCCCTGCGCCCCGAACTGTTCTTGCGGAAAGGCAAGGTCGATCGATCGCTTTCGGCGCGCGGTGGCCTGGCAGTCGGCGTGCCCGGCGAGCCGGCTGGCCTGGCTGAACTCGTGCGCCGGTGGGGCAAGCGGCCCTTCGCTCGCTGCGTGGAGCCGGCCGAGGCTCTGGCGCGAGGATTCCCGGCATCAGCGTGGCTGGTCGAGCATGTGGCCGGTGAACTCAAGCAGGATCCGTCGGAGGCTGCCAGTTTTCTCTCGCTCGTACTTTCGCGCAAGCGCGGCAGCCTGGTCGAGCTTCACGCCGGGGATGTCGTCCGGCGGCCCGACCTGACGATCGCGCTCGCCCGTATACGCCGCGAGGGCGCCGCAGCCTTTTATCGAGGCGAGATGGCCAGAGCGATCGTCAGCGCTGTGCGGAACGGGGGCGGCGTGCTCGACCGCAACGATCTAGCTGGGTATGCACCGGTCGAGCGAGCGCCTCTGGTGACGACATTCCGCGGCCGGCGCATCTTTGCCATGCCGCCCCCGTCAGCCGGCGGGGTGGTCATGTTCGAGGTACTCGGCATCCTTGGCGAACGTATGAAGAACTGGGACCCAGTTCCGGCCGGTCCGCAGGATCCGACCTACCTGCACCTGCTGGTCGAGGCGTTCAAACACGGCTTCGCCGACCGCAGCCGCTTTCTCGGCGATCCCGCGTTTGTCACCGTGCCGTTGTCGCACCTGCTCGATGCCTCCTACCATCGCGATCTGGCAGCCCGCATCCAGCCGAACAGCACCCTGCCCCCCAACCGCTACGGCACGGCCGAGCCATCGGCTGCAGCGCCGGCCCGCGACGCAGGAACCGCCCACATATCCGTCGTCGACAGCGAGGGGAACGCCGTGGCCCTGACCACCACTATCAATCTGGAATTCGGGGCGCACCTTGTGGCCGGTCGCACGGGTGTCCTGCTCAACGACGAGATGGACGATTTCTCGCTAGCCCCCGGCGTTGCGGACGCTTTCGAACTGGTGGCAGGCGGCGCCAACCAACTCGCGCCTGGCAAGCGGCCGCTGTCTTCCATGTCACCCACCATCGTGGTGGGTGAGAACGGCGTGGAGATGGTGCTGGGCGCTGCCGGCGGCCCCATGATCATATCGAGCACTGCCGAGGTTCTGCTCGATGCACTGCTCTTTGGCGTGGACGTGGACGCTGCCGTGGCAGCACCTCGCCTCCATCACCAGTGGAGCCCGGATGTGCTTCGCTACGAGCCGGCCTTGCCAGCATCCGTGGTCGAATCGTTGCGCGCCAAGGGTCACCACGTGCAAGTCCGGGACAAGATCGGCAAGGTCAATGTCGTGATCCGCAGCAAGGCAGGCCTGGAGGCCGCGGGAGAGCCCCGTTCCGGGGGAGCACCGGCGGGATACTGAAAGGTGCTATCCTCGCAAAAAATCAAAACCCTTATGACGAGGAGAAATCGCTATGTCGACCGAATTGTTTAGTCTCAAGAACAAGATCGCGCTGGTCACCGGCGGAACCCACGGCATCGGCATGGCCATCGCCACGGGCATGGCCAAGGCGGGAGCCAAGATCTGCGTGAACGACATCTTTGCGGACAAGCTGGAAGCGGCCAAGAAGGAATACAAGAAGAACGGCATCGACGCCTATACCCTCGTTTTCGACGTCACCGAGGAAGAGGACGTGGATCGGGGCATCGGCCAGATCGAACGCGAGGTCGGACCGATCGACATCCTGGTCAACAATGCGGGAATCATCAAGCGCATCCCGATCCTCGACATGAAGGTCCAGGAATACAAGGACGTGATCGACATCGACCTGGTCGCGCCCTTCATCATCTCGCGCCGGGTGGCCCCGTCCATGATCAAACGCCGCGCCGGCAAGATCATCAACATGTGCTCGATGATGAGCGTGTACGGCCGCAACTCGGTCAGCGCCTACGCCTCGGCCAAGGGTGGCCTGAAGCTGCTCACCCAGAACATGTGCTGCGAGTGGGCCAAGTACAACATCCAGGTCAACGGCATCGGGCCGGGGTACATCGCGACCACGCAGACCGAAGCCATTCGCGTGAACGGCCATCCCTTCAACAACCTGATCATGACACGCACACCGGCGGGCCGCTGGGGCGAGCCCGAGGATCTGGTAGGAGCGGCGCTGCTCCTCGCCTCCAAGGCCGGCGACTACATCAACGGCCAGGTGGTGTACGTGGACGGCGGGATCCTCGCCAACTTCGGGTATGTGGCGGGGGAAAACGACGTGAAATAGATTCGGACCTACCCAGTGGCCCATTCAGTGGCAACCACTGGCACCATCACTGTCGCCACCAGCGGCACTGGCACCTGCCGGAGTCATACTGGGCCACCGTTTCGACCATCCAACAAACTGGCGCGCTCTCAGCGGACTGGGAGGCGCGGCACGTGGGATCGTTCAACTCCTTCGGCGCCCCTACACGTTCGTGGTCCTGGCGATGCTCATCGTCTTGATGGGTCTGGCAAAGATCTCGATTCCGCGGCGGATGCGGGAGCTGTCAACGGCTCCGCCGACGCGGCCGAAGGTGATCGAGCTGGAGCAGGCGTGAAGCCACCGCCCCCACCGCCACCGACCGCCGACGCGACGGAAGGTGATGGTGCAGACTGCTCGTCGCTAGTCGTCAACGGTGACTTTGCGATGGGCAACGTCGGCTTCTCGACCGACTACACTTACGTGGCCCCTCCCAGCCTGATAAACGCCGAAGGGGAGTACACCGTTTGGCCGGACCCTAGTCAGGTCAACGTGTGGGGCGACTGGTTGGCGATTAGCGATCCCACGGGCGGCCACAGCAACATGCTGATCGTCAACGCTTCTCCGAACGCGAACGCCTCGATGTGGACGCAGACAATTCCCGTGCAGCTCCAAACAACGTATACCTTGTCATTTTGGATGGCTTGCCTGGAGGCGGATTGCATATCACTGCCGACTCTTCAAGCATACGTAAACTCGATCCCCGTCGGCAGCTTGCTTACCGCCGCATCCCCGGGGGGCACGTGGACGAAATACACGGCCACGTGGTCGTCGGGGTCGACGAGCACCATGGCGACCATCACGATCGTTGACACGAATCTCACTGCCGCGACAAACGATCTGGTCGTCGACGACATCTTCTTTGGCACTTGTAAGTGAGCCCAACTGCGGCTCGTGGCATTTGGGAGTCCTCTGGTCGCAGGGTGCTTGGGCGGATTGAAAGGGATTTGCGGCCTCAGAGAACTCTCCCGTGGGGGCCATCACGGCAACATCGAATCCTGTCCAGGGTCTACCTATCGTGCGGCCGGTGCGGAAACTGAGGGCTACTCGATCCAGAACGCCTGTGACGCAGGATTTCCGGCCAAGTTGTCCGTAGCAGCCGGGCTGGCACGGCGCAGGACGTTGTTGACCAACGGGAACGTACTCATCTCAGGCGGAGGCACTCCTGTCATCTGCCCCCCTCTGTCGGCGCTGTCGCGTGCGAGGAGTCGCTCGCGAGCGCGGAGTTGTACGAATGGACCCCAACAACCCTGCGAGCCGAAGAGCCACAGCTGCATCAGGGACAAACACGCGGGCGTTCTTTGCTTGGTGCCGAGTTGGCTACAGAACCTCGTCATCGCGGCCACGCGTGCCGGCTGCTCTGTAGCACCTTGTAGACAGTTCCCGCTACGGCTGGCCAACAAGCACGTCACGCACTTTGGTAATTAACTCGTCACTTGTGTACGGCTTCTGGATGAAGCCCGCCAGACCCTCGCCGGCGAATAGGTTGACAACGTCTTGTTCGTTGTAACCCGAGCTGAGGATTACCTTAACCTCCGGCTTCATCAGGCGCAGCTCGCGAAAGCACGCCTCACCATCGAGATGGGGCATGGTGAGATCGAGAATGACCAAATCCACCACGGCCATGACCTGCTTGAAAATCTCGACCGCCTGGTGGCCGTCCTCGGCACTGAGGACGGTGAATCCTGTCCGCTCGAGCATGCGCCGGGTCAGGTTGCGTACGGTCTCCTCGTCGTCGACCACGAGGATCTGGCCATGACCTTTCCATGCTCGGGTGCTGCTTGCTGCGCTCGCACCCGCCCGCGCCTTGGCTTCAGCAGCCGGGAAGAGCAATCTGAAGGTTGTCCCGCGGCCGACCTCACTGCGGACCTTGATGGCACCCTTGTGGCCGCGCACGATGCCCAGTACCGCGGCCAGGCCCAAGCCGCGGCCGGTGAACTTTGTGGTGAAAAAAGGATCGAAGATGCGATCCTGGGTTGCCTTATCCATGCCGTGCCCGGTATCCGCCACTTCGAGATAGACGAAATCGCCGGGCTGGATGGCGTCAGCGGCAAAGCAGGTCTTGAGATAGGCGGCGTCGCAATAGGCTAGGCCTGTCGTCACGGAAATGACGCCGCTGCGATCACCTATGGCTTCCGAGGCGTTGAGGATGAGGTTCATGATGGTCTGCCGCATCTGAGTGGCGTCGGCCTCGATTGCGGGCAGGTCCTTGGCGAAGTCGTACTTGAGCACGACCTTCTTGCTGATGCTGACTGACAGCAGGTGTCCCATCTCCTGCACCAGTTCCTGAAGGTCGAGTGGCTGCACCAGGAAGCGGCCCTTGCCGCTGTAGGCGAGGAGCTGGCGGCACAGCTCCGCCGCACGCCGGGCCGCGGTCTCGATGGCTTCCAGGCTCTCGCGCGCCGGCGCGACCGGCGACAGTTCGGCCAGCGCCAGATCGGCGTTGCCCAGGATGCCGGTCAGCAGGTTGTTGAAGTCGTGCGCGATGCCGCCCGCGAGCACGCCCAGACTTTCCAGCTTCTGGGTGTGCAGGACCTGCTGCTCCAGGTTGCGCCTCTCGGTGACGTCCCGGGCTGCCGAGAGGAAGAACGCCTGCCCGCCGATCTCCACCCTGCGCGCCGAGAGCCGTATGAGGCGCGCGTTGCCATCCTTGCGCTTCATCTGTGCCTCGACGCCGTCGACCTCTCCCATCTGTGCAAGCTCGGCGTACATGACTTCACGCTGTTCTTTGTCGATCCACAATCCGATATCCGCTGTGGTACGTCCCACGAGTTCGGCCTCCGAGAGGCCCGCAACCTTGCAGAATGCCTCGTTGCAGTTCAACAGTCGGCCATCGGGCGTGGAGATGGTGAGCGGATCGGGCGCGAAATTGAAGACCTTGCGGAAGCGTTCCTCGTTCTTGCGCAGGGCCAGTTCGTGGCGCTTCTGTTCCGAGACGTCGAAAAAGATGGTGGCGAAGAGGCCCGGACCGAGCGGTACGATGCTGATAACGAAGTGACGGTCCACCGGCGGGGTGTAGACGTCCAGCCTGGACGCCCGGCCAGACAGGGCCACGGCGGAGAACTCGGCAAGGTAGGGAGCCTCGGACGTGCCATAAGCTTCGGTGGCTAGCCTGCCGACGACTTGCTCCGGCGGGAGGCCCGTGCACCCTTGATACGGCGGATTGACCGCGAGGATGCGGTAGTCGACCGGCTTGCCGGAGGCGTCGCACACGAGTTCGTGCAGAGCCACCCCCTCGGCCATGTGGCGAAAGAGCGAAGCCAGAAGCCTCTCGGCGTCGATCTGCAGGTTGGGCATGAAGCTGCGGTCGTCCATCCGGCCTCCGATTCGACGACTGACCCCACCGACTACGGCCGCCGTCGTGGGTGACATCCTACCACTCGCGAACGGGAGTCGGAGAAGAGTCATGCGCGAGGTCGTCCTGTTTTTTCGCGAACTGCGGGGGCGCTACCCCGTGAGCCGGTGATGTCGTTTGCTCGAAATCCAATCGATGAAAGGCAAAGTAGCTCAAGGTCGGTGGCGCCGATACCGGTGACCTTGTGAAGACCGCGGGAAGGTGTAGAAGCCAAGCCGGGATCATGACCAAGGCCGACCTCATCACCGTCATCCAGGATCCTCGCACCTGCGCGACGGCATCGAACGATTCGTGTCCACGCCCAACTCGCCTCGCCGGCCGTCGCCTGGCCGGACGGCCCATGAGGGACCGCCTGGAAGGAGAAGCCCACCCGAAACGCTGAACTTCAACTTGAGGGTGCCTCCGCCCCGAGGCTCCATCCCCATCTCCGTCCCCGTCACGACCTCCTGCTCCGAATTCCAGAAGCCACCGGATCGCGTTTGACTGCCGATGGCCTGGGGTTGTAGGGTTCCGCCCCGGAGTCATGGCTTCGATCCCCCAAACGCCCACGACTGGCGAGGCCAGCGCCACCCAGCAGGTCACCACGCTTCTTGGCCGAGGCAGCGAATTCGAAGGGAAACTGTCCTTCGAAGGCACCGTCCGCGTGGACGGCAAGCTGTCCGGCGAGATCTTCACCGAGGACGTGCTCATCGTCGGCGAGGGCGCAGAAGTCAACGCCGAGATATCGGTCGGCTCCATCGTGATCCAGGGCACGGTGCGCGGCAACATCGTGGCCAAGCGGGGTGTCGAGATTCACACCCCGGGCCGGGTGCGCGGCAACATCAACACCCCGTCGCTCTTCGTCGAAAAGGGCGTCCTGTTCGACGGCCAGTGCCAGATGGAGCCGGGTGGCCCGGCGCCCGAGCCGCCGCATCGACCCAGCAAGGGCAGCAAGGGGGGAGGCAGCCCCCCACCCGCTCCTCCCAGCAGCTAGCCGGCAGAGCCCCGAGCAGCCGTGACGACCCTTCGCTGTCTTCTCGAAGCGACTCCCAACCTGGGCAGCGTGCCGCAGGCCGGGGAACAACAACTCCTCGACATCGACAGCACGGTGTTCGTGATGCTGGGGCTGTTCTTGCTGCTGGCGTTCATCTTGACCCAGTGGCTGTGGAAGCCGTATCTGCGTGTGCGCGAGGAGCGCGTGCGCCGGGTCGAAGGCGCGCACGCGGAGGCCGAGCGACTGGAGGCAGACAGCGCGGGCCGCCTGGCGCGCATCGAGGCCCAGTTGGCCGAGGCACGCAAGGCTGCCCATGCCGAGCGCGCCCAGGTGCGGACGCAGGCGCTGGCGCGCGAGCAGGAGATTGTGACGGAAGCGCAAGCCACCGCCCACAAGATGCTGGCCGAAGCGCGGACCAAGCTGGAGGCGACCTTGGCCGCCGAGCGGGCCAGGCTGAAGGACAGTACAGCCACCCTGGGACGCGAGATCGCGGAAAAGGCCCTAGGCCGGAGGCTGGCGTCGTGACGCGCTCTTGGATTTTCCTGCCGCTGGCAGCCCTGCTCGTCGTGAGCGCTGGGGCTGTCCGTGCTGAAGATCACCCAATCCTGACCGAGCCCGTGTCCGGGTCGTTCGACCACGAGCCATCGCAGACAGGTGTCGCGCCCGCGACGGGCGAGCCGGCTGCTGAACACGGCACCGGCCACGGAGAGCAGGGCGAGCATGCCGGCGTCGACGCCAAGACGCTGGCGCTCCAGCTTCTCAACCTCGGCGTGCTGCTCTTCATCCTCATCTGGTTCGGCGGCCGCGCCCTGAGCAAGGCTTTCCGCAGTCGGCACGATCAACTCAAGACCGACATCGAGTCAGCCGCTGGCCAACGCGCGCAGGCCGAGCAGCGTTTCCGCGAGCAGGACGCGCGCCTGGCCAATCTTGAGCGGGAACTGGCCGCCCTGCGCGCAGCCGTGAAGGAAGAAGGTGAGCGCGAGCGGGCTCGCCTGTTGGCAGGAGCCGAGGAGAAGGCCAAGCGCATCCAGGACGAGACGCGCTTCCAGCTCGACCAGCAGGTCAAGGAAGCCGAGATCCGTCTGCGCGCGGAAGTTGCCAGCACCGCGGTCAAAGTCGCGGACGAGCTGCTCAAGCGCTCGGTGAGCGCGGACGACGAGCGCCGCCTGGCCCAGGACTTTGCCGCAGGCGCGGGAGCGCCGGCAGAAGGGGTGCGCTGATGGCCGCCCTGGCCGGATCGATTGCCCGCCGCTACGCACGCGCGCTTTTCGCCATCGGTGTCGACAAGCGCAATTTCGAGGCCCTGGGCGGCGAACTGGACGCGCTCGCCGCCCTGTGGAACCAGGCGACCGATATCCGCCAGTCGCTGTCCAATCCCATCTTCAAGCCGTCGCAAAGACGCGCCATCCTGCAGGGGCTGCTCCCCCGGGTGGCGCCCACGCGCGAGGTGCAAAGCCTGGCGCTGCTGCTGCTGGAACGCGGCCGCATCGCGGCCTTGCCCGCTATCGCCCGCGCCTACCAGGAGATGTGCGACGACAAGCTGGGACGCGCACGCGCTACGGTGCGCTCGGCGCGGCCGCTTGATGGCGCCACGGAAGATGAAATCCGACGGGCCCTTGAGCGACGCACGGGCCGCAGCGTGATCATGACCACCGAGGTAGACCCTACGCTTCTCGGCGGTATCGTCGCGCAGGTGGCCGGACTGGTGCTGGACGGCAGCCTGAGTGCGCGCCTGGGCGCTCTACGCAGCAAGATTCTCAACTGACCCAAAGCCGCAAGGAAAGACCATGCAGATTCGCGCCGAAGAAATCAGCCAGGTCATTCGCAAAGAGATCGAGGGCTTCGACCAGAAGGTTGCCATCAGTGAAACCGGCACCGTGCTGGAGGCGGGCGACGGCATCGCCCGCGTCTATGGCCTGGAGAACGCCATGGCCGGCGAGTTGCTGGATTTCGGCAAGAACGTGGTCGGCCTGGTCCTGAACCTGGAAGAAGATAACGTCGGGGTCGTCCTGCTCGGCGACTTCGAAACCGTGCGCGAGGGCGACACGGTCAAGCGCACGGGCAAGATCGCGCAGGTGCCGGTGGGCAACGCGCTGGTCGGCCGCGTGGTCAATGCCCTGGGCATTCCCATCGACGGCAAGGGCCCCATCGAATCCAAGGAGTTCCGCAAGATCGAGATCAAGGCGCCCGGGATCATCTCGCGCAAGGGTGTGCACGAGCCGGTGCAGACCGGCATCAAGGCCATCGATTCCATGATCCCCATCGGCCGCGGCCAGCGCGAGCTGATCATCGGCGACCGTCAGACGGGCAAGACGGCACTGGCCGTGGACACCATCATCAATCAGAAGGGCCAGAATATGTTCTGCTTCTACGTGGCCATCGGCCAGAAGCAGTCCACCGTGGCCACCGTGGTCGACAAATTGCGCGAGCACGGCGCCATGGAGTTCACCACGGTGGTGTCGTCGACAGCGTCCGAGTCGGCGCCGCTGCAGTTCCTGGCGCCCTACACCGGCGTCACCATGGGCGAGTACTTCCGCGACAGCGGCCGCCACGCGCTCATGATCTACGACGATCTGTCCAAGCAGGCGGTGGCCTACCGCCAACTCTCGCTGCTTCTGCGCCGCCCGCCTGGACGCGAGGCCTTCCCGGGCGACATCTTCTACCTGCACTCGCGCCTGCTTGAGCGCGCGGCCAAGATGTCCAGCGAGAAGGGCGGCGGCTCGCTCACCGCGCTGCCGGTGATCGAAACCCAGGCCGGCGACCTGTCGGCCTACATTCCCACCAACGTCATCTCCATCACCGACGGTCAGATCTTCCTGGAAAACGATCTGTTCTATTCGGGTCAGCGGCCCGCCGTGAACGTCGGTCTCTCGGTCAGCCGCGTGGGTGGCGCCGCCCAGATTGCCGTCATGAAGAAAGTGGCCGGCATGCTCCGTTTGGAGCTGGCCCAGTATCGCGCGCTGGCCGCGTTCGCCCAGTTCGGCTCGGACTTGGACAAGGCCACGCAGCAGCAGTTGGCTCGCGGCTCGCGCATGACGGAGCTGCTCAAGCAGGGCCAGTACGTGCCATTGCCGGTCGAGAAGCAGGTCCTGATTCTCTTTGCCGGCGCCAACGGATTCGTGGACGCCCTGCCGCTTTCCGCGCTCGACCGTTACGAGCGCGAGCTGTACGCCTTTGTCGAGGCGAAGCACCCCGAGTTGCTGGCTGACCTGCGCAGCAAGGGAACCGACGGAAAGGCCTTCGACGGTCTGGCCGCCCAGATGCGTTCCGTGTTGGCCGAGTTCGCCAAGGAGTTCGCCGCCACTCTGCAAGCTGCCAGCTAGTTCATCTTCCAATGCCATCGCTGAAAGCCGTCCGCACCCGCATCGCGTCGGTCAAGTCGACGCAGAAGATCACCAGCGCCATGAAGCTGGTGGCGGCGGCCAAGCTGCGCCGGGCGCAGGACGCGATCGTGGCCGCGCGGCCCTATGCGCGGTCACTGGCCGAGGTCACCGCCGAGGTGGCGGTGCGCGCCGGCGGAGAATCGCACCCCTTGTTGCAGCAACGAGACGTGCGCCGGATTGCGATGGTGGTCGTCACCTCAGATCGCGGCCTGTGCGGCGGGTTCAACAGCAACGTCTGTCGTGCAGCCCAGCGCTGGGGCAAGGACAAGCTCCAGGCTGGCGAGGCCGACGAGGTGACCTATCTGGTGGTGGGCCGCAAGGGCCGCGACTACTTCCGCCGGCGCAAGCTTCCCATGCAGCGCGACCTGCCCGGGGCCAGCGGCAACACCGCCGTCCAAAGCGCCAAGGACTTGGCCGCCACGCTCACCGACGATTTCTTGAGCAGCCGTGTGGACAGCGTTGTCCTCGTCTTCAACCAGTTCCGGTCCATCGTCTCGCAGAAGACCACTGTCGAGCCCCTTTTGCCTGTGGCGCCCAGCGCAGCCGGCCGCGGGGGACAGGATTTTCTCTACGAGCCGAGCAAGCCCGAAATCCTCGACTGGATTTTGCCTCTGTACGTCGAGATGCAGATTCACGCCGCTTTGCTCGAATCGATCGCCTCGGAATTCGGCGCGCGCCGAACCGCGATGGAAAACGCCACCAAAAACGCTACCGAGATGATCGACCGATTGACCCTACAGTACAACCGCGCCCGCCAGGCGGCCATCACCAAGGAACTGATGGAGATCGTGGGCGGCGCCGAGGCGCTCAAAGGCTGAAGTCACCCGAGGTTGAAGATCATGATCGCGACAAGCACCAGCAATCAGCAAGGAAAAGTCGTCCAGGTCATCGGACCCGTGGTGGACGTGAAGTTCGAAAGCGCGGGCCTGCCCGAGATCTACACCGCGCTGACCCTGAGCAACCCGGCCATCGACGCCACGCCAGACAACCTGGTCATCGAGGTGGCGCAACACCTGGGCGAGCAAACCGTACGCTGCGTGGCCATGGACACCACCGACGGCCTGGTGCGCGGGATGCCGGTGAAGAACACCGGCGCGCCCATCATGATGCCGGTGGGCCGCGAGGTTCTCGGCCGCATCGTCAACGTGGTGGGAAGGCCGGTCGACGAGCGCGGCCCGGTCCCAGCCACCAAGTTTCTGCCCATTCACCGGGCGGCGCCGAAGTTCGTGGATCAATCGGTGAAGGTCGAGATGTTCGAGACCGGCATCAAGGTCGTGGACCTGCTGGCGCCCTACCGGCGCGGCGGAAAGATCGGGCTGTTCGGCGGGGCGGGCGTGGGCAAGACCGTAGTCATCCTCGAGCTCATCAACAACGTGGCCAAGAAGCACGGCGGCTTCTCGGTGTTCGCCGGTGTGGGCGAGCGCACGCGCGAGGGACGCGATCTCTACGACGAGATGACCAATTCAAAGCTTTCGACCGGCGAGCCGGTCATCTCCAAAGCCGCGCTCATCTACGGCCAGATGAACGAGCCGCCGGGAGCGCGCGCCCGCGTGGGTCTGTCCGCGCTGACCGTGGCCGAGTACTTCCGCGACGAAGAAGGCCAGGACGTGATGTTGTTCATCGACAACATCTTCCGCTTCACCCAGGCCGGCTCAGAAGTTTCGGCTCTGCTCGGCCGGATCCCGTCGGCCGTCGGTTACCAGCCGACGCTGTCCACCGAGATGGGCGTGCTGCAAGAACGCATCACCTCGACCAACAAGGGGTCGATCACTTCAGTGCAGGCCATCTACGTGCCCGCCGACGATCTGACCGACCCGGCGCCTGCCACAGCCTTCGCCCACCTGGATGCCACCACCGTGCTCTCGCGCGAGATCGCGGCTTTGGGCCTCTATCCCGCGGTCTCCCCGCTTGAATCCACCTCGACCATCCTTTCACCCCAGGTGGTGGGGGCCGAGCACTATCAGGTCGCGCGCGACGTGCAGCGCATCCTTCAACGCTACAAGGAGTTGGTGGACATCATCGCCATCCTTGGAATGGACGAGCTTTCCGAGGACGACAAGCTGACCGTGTCACGCGCGCGTAAGGTCCAGCGCTTTCTCTCGCAGCCCTTCCACGTGGCCGAAGCCTTCACTGGCCAACCCGGCCAGTACGTCGAGATCAAGGACACCGTGCGCGGCTTCAAGGAGATCATCGAGGGCCGCTGCGACGACATTCCCGAGCAGGCCTTTGTCATGACGGGCGGCATCGAGAGCGTACGTGCCCGCGCCGAGAAGATGGCCAAAGAAAGCTAGAAAGGCCATGCAACTGACCGTCACTACCCCACGCGGCGCCCTGGTCCAGATCGAAGTGGACGAGATCGCCGCGCCCGGCGCCCTGGGAGAATTCGGCGTGCTGCCTGGCCACGTGCCCTTCATGACGGCCCTGAAGCCCGGCGTGCTCTTCTACCGGACCAAGGAGGGCCCGCGCTTTTTTGCAGTGGGCGACGGCGTGCTGCAGGTGGCGCGCAGTGGGGAGAGCGACAAGATCGCCGTGCTGGTCGATCGGGGCGAGCCCGCGCGCGACATCGATCGCGAGGCGGCAGCGCAGGAACTGGCCGCCGTCGACGCGGAACTGGCCAAGACCAAGGCGGAGACCGCCGCCGAAGTGAAGGCTCTGCTGAGTAAGCGGGCCTGGGCGGCGGCAAGGGTCGATGCTGCGAATCGGGTGAAGTAGCGGGCGCCGCCCGGGCTGATCAGTTCCAGTCTTGAGACTTCGCAAACCTGTTCTCGACGGCCGCGCTAGCACCTGGTAGGTCCACGGGCGATGAGATTCTTCGTGACCTGCGCGCGGGGCACCGAGGGTGCACTCCGTCGCGAACTGGTGGTCCAGCGCATCCACGCGCCCCGCGGCGCCACCGGCGGCGTTTCCTTCGACGGCACCCTGGAAGACGGGATGAAGGTGTGCCTCTGGTCGCGCGTGGCCATGCGTGTCCTTGTCGAGGTAGGCAGCTTTCCCGCTTCTGACGCCGACACCCTCTACGCCGGCACGCGCACAGCGGACTTCAGCCGCTTTCTTGGCAGCAAGACCACCCTGGCCGTCACGGCAACCACGCATGAGAATCCCGAACTGCACCACTCGGGTTTCGCCGCGTTGAAGGTGAAGGACGCCGTGGTCGATGCACTCCGCGATCGCACGGGCCACCGCCCCAACGTGGACGTGAAGAACCCCGACGTGTCCCTCGTCCTGCACCTACGCGGAAGCGACGCACGCCTTTTCGTGGATCTGGCCGGCGAGCCGCTCCATCGACGCGGCTACCGGGTGGCCATGGCCGACGCACCTCTCAAGGAATCCCTGGCCGCGGCGGTGCTCGCCCTGGGCGGCGTACGCGCGGAGCAGCCCTTTGTCGATCCCATGACAGGCACGGGGACGCTGGCCATCGAGCACGCGCTCGCCAGCCGAAACATCGCCCCGGGCCTTCGTCGTGTCTTCGGCTTTGAACGATGGGCCGACCAGAGCCATCTCCCGGTTTTCGCCCGACTCAAACGAGCAGCGCAAGACGCCCGATTGGCCAGGGCCCCCTGCCCCATTCTGGCCCGCGATGTCTCAACGTCGGCGATCCAGTCGGCGCGCCGAAATGCCCGAGCCGCCGGGGTGGACGCGGATATCGTGTTCGAGGTCGCCGATGTGGCGACACTCGCGTCGCGCGAGCCGCCCGGGACCATCTGTTTGAACCCACCCTACGGCGAGCGGCTGCCCGGTCCGGCACCCGAACAACCGCTGGACCAGCTCTACGCCTCCATCGTCCGCGCCCTGGACCGGATGCATGGGTGGCGCGCGGTCATCCTGTGCGGCAACCCGCTGCTCGCGCACGCCATCCGGCGCAAGCACGAGATCTCCCACCGTCTTTGGAACGGCCCGCTCGAAGCGCGCCTGCTGGTGTACAGGCTGTAGCCTCTACATCCCGTTCACGAAGCGCCACTTGCCGTTGGGCGTTCGTTCGAGAACGAACCTGTGGCGGTCGTTGACACGGCGGTAACGTTCGCCGGTCTCACTTTGCAGCTCGAACGCACCGTTCAGGAATGCATCGACTTCGGCCTGATCGCCCCGCACTGTGACCCGCTGGTATTCGATGTCGTAGCGCAGCGACTGCACACGCCCGAGTCGGCTGGTCAGGATCTCGCGCAAGGCGTCGTAGCCGTAGTCATCGTTGGCCTGGGGCGTGCCGCCGTCCTCGAAGTAGTGCTTCGACGCCAGCAGCAGCAGCCCATCAATGTTCTTCTCGATGAGAAAGGTTCGATACTGCTCGATGGTCTCGACCACGGCCAGGTTGTCCTCGGTGGCAGGGATGGTCGTTCCGGCCAGGTACCGCGTGTGACCACAGCCAGCCACGGCCATGGCAAACACTACTGTGAGCGCACCGAGATTCGACTTTGTCATTCGTTTCTTGCAAGGAACTAGCATCAATCGTTCCAGCAGAAAAGCCCCATGACCGGGCTCGTCGTTTGTCGCGCCCGGACCCACCCGCGACTCTCTGGCCAGAAATGGACCGCCGGCCTGCCAAGATGACAGGGATAGATACTAGCGTCGAAACAGGCGATCGACGTTCTCCTTCTCCCAGGCAGAGGCACGCTCGTAGTCGACAAACTCGCGTTCCTGGGCGAGGAACTCAGGCGGATGGAAGCAGCGTCTGCCCCTGCTCCTACGAATCTCGTGCCTTCCATGCAGCATCTCGTGAAACACAATCCACTCGACGAAGAAGAGCGGCACGTCGGCACGGTCCAGCACGGGGTGCACGCGGATGATACGGTCCTCGACCGAGAAGCTGCCCATCTTGATGGACCGCTGTTGCGCTCGCAAGACCGCCGGCCCCCAGGTGATCTGCGCCTGCAACGTCCCGTCGAAATACCGCCGGTTCAGTCGATCGAAGATGTCCTGCAGGTCGTGAACGCGTCCAGCCGCTCGCAGTTTAACCAGGCGTGGCCGGCGTGGCGCCTGAGTGATGATGTGCTCGTGACGCTCGATGAACTCCCCAAGAACTCGCGATGCGCGCCGATCGTTGTGCACCACATAGCGCGCAAGGGACCGCACCAGCCGAGGCTCGGCACCGGAAAATATGCGGTGAATCCTGACCACGTAGACTGCAGGCTCGCGTCGCACAGCCACGATGTTGTGGCGGTTGTTGGTCAGCGTGAGGCGGAGACCATGGCCCGGTGGCAGATAGGCAGCTACGGCCTGCTCCAGCCGAATCTCCTCCAAGGGGCGGCCGCCGGTGGGTAGCCTGACGACCCGGCCAGGGTTCCGCGATCGCGCAGCCCAACGCGAGATCGGGACCGAAGAAACGACCTCGTGGTTGTCTGCATCGGCAAAGCGAAAGGTCAACTGCCGCGGATCCACCAACACCAACTCAGTGCCCCTGGGATTGGGGCTGTCGCCTCTAGCCGCGTGGGGATCCGAAGCCTTTGGGAACTCTCTCTGGGTTCCCATGTCAGAGAGCATATCTCTCACGCATGTCCTCGTCGCATCGCAGAAGGTTCTGTCTTCACTTTCGATTCCGCGATCGTAACAATCTGCAAGCTGTTGATCAAAATTCTATCACTTTGAAGTTACTTGACTTTTCCTGTTGATAACTACCTATCAGTAAAAGTGTGACTTCTACCCACATTGCGAGGCAATTGCACCACCATCGTCCAGCCGACGTGGCGGCGCTCATCCCTACGGCTTGGGTTCGCTTGTGATCACGGAACCCGCCTGCGTCTCGGGCGCAACCTGGGGAGTCTCAGACGGCGAAAGGCTGCCCGAACAGCCTGCCGACGCAACTCGTGGCGACTCGGCGCAGACTGAGCCGTCGGCTGTTGCGGGTTGGCTGCCGGTGTCCGCGGAATCAGGCACAACATTGCCTGCGGCTGCCTCCGCATCCACGCCTCGACGCTCTCCCCCGCGCTCTTCCCGTCGGGGCTCCGGCGTACGTTCCTCTTGGGTTTCATCGCGGTTGGCCGCGCTGCTGCGTTCTTCCTCTTCCAGCATGGCCTCGACCTCGGCCGGCGGGCCGAGCTTCTTGCGGCGGCGGCGCCGTCGATCAGCGCGATCGCCGTCGTGATCCGCATCTGATCGATCAAGCGGCGTCTTCTGGCTGGGGGAACGCAATTCGAAGTCCTCAAGCGCGAACGAGCCGCGCGCCTTGACGATGATGCGCTTCTGCAGTCGCTTCTCCATGTCCTCCAGGTATGCGTGGTCCGTGGTGGCCAGCACCTGCGCGACGTCCGGGTGCACTTCGATGAGCACCGTGTCCCCCTCGATCAGGTTGCCTTGCCGCCGGAGCTCGCGCAGAAGCTCGTAGGCCACGGTTCGCCGCGACTTGGTGTAGCCCTTGCCCTCGCAGTGTTCGCAGGGCTCGGTCAGGGCGTGCAACAGTGACTCCCGCGTTCGCTTGCGGGTCATCTCGATTAAACCCAGCTCGGAGATGCGCGTGACTGCTGCCTTCGATCGGTCACGACGCAAATGATCGTTGAAGGCGCGCGTGACCCGGTCGCGGTTGGACGCACGGTCCATGTCGATGAAGTCGACCACGATCATGCCGCCCAGGGAGCGGATGCGGAGTTGCTCGGCAACCTCGCGACAGGCTTCCAGATTGGTCTGGGTGATGGTGTCTTCCAAATTCTTCTTGCCCACGAAGCGGCCAGTGTTGACGTCGATGGCCGTCAAGGCCTCCATCTCGTCGACGATGAGATAGCCGCCCGACTTGAGCCACACCTTGCGCTCCAGCGCTCGGTCGATCTCGATCTCGATGCCGTAGCCGTCGAAGATGGGCTCCGGGCCATCGTAAAGATCGATCTGGCCGGTGAAATCCGGCATGAACGCCGCGATAAACTTCTTGATCTTGTCGTATTCGGCGCGGGAATCGATGATCAGCTTGGCCACCTCGGGCGTGAACATGTCGCGCACCGTGCGCAGCAGGAGATCGAGATCGTTGTAGATGAGCGCGGGACAGCGACTGTTCCCGGTACGGCGAACAATCTCGTTCCACAGCTTGATGAGGAAATCCATGTCCGCGCGGAGATCCTTCTCGGGCACGTTTTCCGCAACGGTGCGCACGATGAAGCCCGTCCCCGGCGGCCGCATTTGATCGATGATCTCGCGCAGGCGCCGCCGCTCCTTGTCCGAGGAAATGCGCCGCGAGATTCCCACGTGTTCCACCGTGGGCATGAACACGAGGTGCCGGCCCGGCAACGAGATGTAGCGGGTCGCGCGGGCACCCTTCGTGCTGATGGGCTCCTTGGTCACCTGAACGACGATCTCCTGTCCTTCTCTCAGCAGATCCTCGATGCGTGCGCCGCCCGGCGGAGCGGATGGCTCGTTGTCTTCATCGTCGTCCTGGGCCGCACCCCGGCCTTGTCCCTCACCAGATGAAACCAAGCGGCGAAGATCGTCCGGCGTCCCGCGCACGTCGGAGACGTGAAGATAGGCGGACTTCTCCAGACCGATGTTGACGAAAGCCGCCTGCATCCCCGGCAGGACTCGATCCACTCGGCCTTTGTAGATGTTCCCGGCGATGCCCCGTTCCTTCTTGCGCTCGATATAGAGCTCGGCCAGCAGGCCGTCCTCAACCAAGGCAACGCGAGTCTCGGGTCCGTCCGCGTTGATGACCAGGAAGCTGTCAGTCATTTAGGAGTGTGAAAAACCGCCATCCGGATTCGACAACCCTGACGTCAATGTCAGGGGAATCAGACCATCGGTGTCTCGTCGTCGTATCGCGTGTAGCATGAAAACCTCAAAAATTCAAATAGTTCCGGGTCGAGAAGGGCTTCTTGTCCGAGCCGGCACGAGCGTTGCTAGCCATCCTCCATAGGCAACGACCGGCGGCACAGACTCCGAGAGTTGCTCCTCCTCCCAACACACCGGCGTAAGCCGGTGTGACCTGTACTTGCGGTTGAGATTCCTCAACCGCTTAGCATATCTAGCCAAGCTTAACCAGCCTCGCTTAGGATTCTGGCAGCCCTCGTGGACAACCACGGGGGCTTTGCCGTATTGGGGCGTGGGGCGCGTGGGGAGCCCGCCGGCTTCGCCGGCGGCGTACCATCGCGGGAGGGTTTGGTGAGGCCGAGCGCAGCGAGCGGGGGGGAGGAGGCGGGTGGGGGGCCGAAGGGCGGAGCGAACCCTCCCAGGGTTCCCATCTTGAAGTCGCTCATCAGTGGAATAGGTTGACGTGCAGGTAAACGTAGGCGCCCACGAACAAAAGCGCATCAATACGATCGAGGACGCCGCCGTGGCCGGGGATGGACCGCCCAGAGTCTTTGGCACCCGCCGCGCGCTTGATGAGCGACTCGACCAGATCGCCCGCCGGCCCGACCACGCCCGAAACAAGACCGATCGCCAGGCGATCCGCGATGGACAGCGACGGCATGAAGACCCACCCTGTCACGAATGTCACAGTGAGACCGGCTGCCAGTCCACCCAGTAGACCTTCGACAGTCTTTCCTGGCGAAAGGGTCGGTGCCATCTTGTGCCGCCCAAACGCGCGGCCAACAAAGTAGGCGCCGGTATCGTTGGCGAAAGTCACCGCGATCGCCAACGCGACCCAACCCGACCCTGAACTGCGGTGCAGGAGCGGCAGGGCAGCAAGCAGTCCCCCGATGTAGAACACGCCGAATTCCGCGGCGAAGAGCCGAGAACTTGCGGCCGGAATATCGACTGCTCGCGCCAAAATCAATGTGGACACGGCTAGGATGGCGGCCAGGAACCACAGCGTGCCTATCTCAGGCCGGAAACAGAGCCCCAAGTACAAGCCCGCGCCAACCAGCACGACGCCCGTGCGCTCGGACGCTGGTCGACCGGCCATGGTCATGGACGTGTACTCGCGTAGACCCTGGACCGCCACCACAAAACACAGGGCCGCCATGCCGAGCGGCTGGCGCCAGAACACAAGCAGGCCGACGACGGGCAGGGCCACCACCGCCGATGCGATCCGGACGAGCAGGTTCTTCTGGTCCGGCTTCACAACCTGAACCCTATCCCAGACGCCGAAGCTGTTCTCGCGTGCGGCCGAAGCGGCGCTCGCGTCCTTGATACGATTCGAGGGCACGCACGAACTCGTCGCGACCAAACTCGGGCCAGTAGGTTTCGGTGAAGTAGAGTTCCGCGTAGGCCGATTCCCACAGCAAGAAGTTCGACAGCCGCACCTCCCCCGAGGTGCGAATCAGCAGGTCAAGCTGGGGCAGGTCAGCGGTCTGCATGGCCGACTGGAAGCAGTCCTCCGTGACATCGCCGGGCGACAGCTCGCCACGCTTGACCGACTCGCACAGGGTGCGGGTGGTGGCGACGATGGATTCGCGGCCACCGTACGAGAGCGCCAAGCACAGAGTCATGGCCTGGTTGCCGGCCGACTCGCAGACCAAACCATCGAGCGGCTCGCGCACCAAGCCCGGCAGCCGGTTCAGGTCGCCGATGGTGACCAGCCGGATGGCGTTGTCCATGATCTCGGCGCGCTCCGCGATGACGTACTCACGCAGAAGCCGCATCAGCATGGTGACTTCCTCGGGTGGACGAAGCCAGTTCTGCGCCGAGAACGCGTACAGGGTCAGAGCCTTGACGCCGATCTCGCGCGCGGTTCGCACCACCTCGTGGACTGCGTTCGCTCCTCGACGGTGGCCTTCGATGCGCGGCAGCCCCTTTTCCTGCGCCCACCGGCCATTTCCGTCCATGATGATTGCAACGTGGCGCGGCAGGCCAGCAGGATCGATAGGCATAGACGATTCCGGGTACCACAGGAACGGGCTTGCTTCAACTTCCCCGGGCAAGTCCGCGGTAAGAAAAGGGGTTTGTAGGCTGCCCCGGAATCGTCTACCCTTCGGCAAGTAATCCTCTCGCAAGCTCGGGGCTTGACCCAGGCTACAGGAAAGGTGATTGCCATGAAAACGCGTGAAGATATCGAGTCTTACCTGCTCAGGCTTGGCCTCACCCACGAGGACATGGGCCACGATGTCTGGCGCATCAAAGACAACGGCTTCGACAACCTCCTGGTCTCCTTGGCAGGCCCCGTCGTGGTGTTCCGACTCAAGGTGATGGACCTGCCCCCGGGCGGGCGGGAAGCCCTCTTCGAAACCCTGCTCAGGCTCAACGCCAGGGAGATGGTCTACGCCACATTTGGCGTCGACGGCAACGCGGTTGTGCTCACCGATTCATTGCCCTTGGAGAATCTGGACTTCAATGAGCTCCAGGCGGTGGTGGACGATATGGGAATGGCTATCAGCAAGCACTATCCCACGCTGTCGAAATTTCGCTCGGCGGCCTGAACCCTAGAGCAAGCGCCCAGCAAGGAAGAATTAGTCATGGGAATTTTCTCGCGGCTCGGAACTCTCCTCAAGTCGAACCTCAACGATCTCATCTCCAAGGCGGAAGATCCGCAGAAGATGCTGAACCAGCTCGTCACCGACATGCAGAGCCAGCTTGTCGAGGCGAAGAAGCAGGTGGCGGTTTCCATCGCGGACCAGAAGCGACTGGAGAAGCAGCGCGATGAGCAGACCGAGTTGGCCCAGGAATGGGAACGCAAGGCCATGCTGGCGGTGCGTGCCGGCGACGACAACCTCGCGCGCGAGGCGCTCAAGCGCAAGGGCGAGCACGAGGCACAGGGGATGGAGTTCACCAAGCAGACACAGCTACAGAAAGACGCGGTGGAGAAGCTCAAGGAGCAGCTGCGCACGCTCAACGACAAGATCGAGGAGGCCAAGCGGAAGAAGAACATCCTCATCGCGCGCCAGAAGCGCGCCGAAGCACAGAAAGCCATCCAGGACACCATGCAAGGCATTTCCGACACCAGTGCCTTCGACACCTTCGAGCGGATGGCGCAGAAGGTGGACCAGATCGAGGCCGAGGCCGACGCCTCGGTGGAGTTGGGCAACGAGATGACGGGAGACAGCTTGCAGCAGAAATTCAAGGCCCTCGAGTCGGGCAGCGCCGGCACGGACTCGGCGCTGGCCGAGTTGAAGGCCAAGATGGGTCTCGCGGCGGCCCCTGAAGCCAAAGCTGCCCTGCCGGCCCAGGTCACCCAGGATGAGTCGAAGATTCCCAGCGTGCTGACAACGGGAAAAAGCAACAAGTAAGGTTACCCAGGCTCGTGTACCTGGCCGCCCGGGCCAGGACGCCAGCCAACGGATTTGGGAGGCCATGGCATTCACGGTCCTGCTCGTCGACGATGACCCGATGGCTCGAAGTGCCATGGAACGGGCCATCCTCGATGATGCCAGGCTGCGGCCTCTGGGACCGCGGGTGGTGCAGGCGGCGAGCGGCGAGCAAGGCCTCGCCATGTTCGTGAACGAGCGCCCGCAGGTGATCATCACTGACCTCATCATGGCCGGAATGGACGGGTTCGCTTTCTGTAGGGCCGTGCGCGAAGCTCCTTTCGGAAAGGACGTCGGTCTCGTCGTCATATCCGGCATCTACAAGGATCCATCCCTGGCGGTCAGTCTTGACCGGGACGTGCGCGCGGCTTTCCTGTCGAAGCCGTTTTCCCAGGCTGAGATCGGGGAGGCGGTGCTGGCTTGTCTGGGAGCGCCGGGGCGAGCCACGGCCTCGACGGGAAATGCTACGCATCAACCACGGACTGCGACTCCTCCGCCGATGGGCGAAGGCCGAGCGATGAACACCCCGCGGCCGGTCGCCACGGGGTTCCGAGCAACGACACCAGGGCCAACTCGCCCCGTCGGAACTAGTCCTGGGCGCACAATCACGCCCGGCCCCATCGTGCCGACTGGCACGACACCACCCCCGACAGCCGCGCCAGATGCATCGGGGACATTGCGCTTCTTCCCGGCTGGCGCTTCTTCGCGCGCCTCGGCGACGCTCTCGGGATCCCTGGCCGAGCGAGGCGTTCCCAAGCTGCTCTTTGACCTGACCGACGGTTCGCAGACCGGTACGCTCGCCCTGACCCGCGGCAAGATGCGCAAGGAAATCTACTTGCGTGACGGCAAGGTCGTCGGCGCCGACTCGAATCTGCGCCAGGAGGCCCTGGGAACACTCCTCTGTGCAAAAGGAATCATCGACGAGCGGCAGCTCACCTATTTGCTAGCAGAGACCAAGGCCCGCGGCCACAAAATGGGAGCCGTGCTCATCGAGCTCGGTTGGCTCTCACCTGAAGATGTGCTGCAGTGTCTGGCCGCGCAGGCCCGCAAGCGAGTCACCGACTGTCTGCGCTGGGAGGAAGGAAACTGGAGCTTCGTGCCCGGCGACAACTTTGGCGACCGGATCATCGAGCACGACCTGGAGGTCGAGCGCATCATCTTCATGGGCCTGCTCCGCAGCGCCACCCCCGACAAGCTCATCAGCCGCTTTGATCAGAACGGTGCCAGCGAAGTCCGACTGACCCGTCGGTTTGACCACCATCGCGCGGGTTTTGAGGCGGTGTTCGGGGCCGACATCACGCGTGTTCTGGCCGCCGGGGCCAGCATTGGTTCGCTTGCGCTGCGTGACGACTCCCATCTGGTCATCACCGCCATCGACACGCTGCTGGAAACCGGTCTCGCCGAACTGACCGACCCGGCGCAAGAGCCTGACAAGACTCCCGTGCCCAACGCGTGGCAATCCTCGCTCTCATTGGAGAAGCTAGGGGCCGAGATCGGCAGCCGCATCGACGCCATCCGTACGGAATCCCCCGACGAGCTGTTCAGTCCAGTGCCACGTACCGCAACGCCCTCGCCAGAGGACCAAGATGGTTTCTCCCAGGTGGCGGACGAGCAGGACTCCGGTGCCATGGATGTCTCCTTGCGTGCAACCAGCCCGACCCTCGAGAACGAAGGTATCGAGGCGGGCTCCCCTCCGCCCAGTCGCGACCCGCCCGGCGAGGCTCTGCGCCAGACCATCCTGCGCACCTACCTGACCATCCAGGGCAAACCGCTGTACGAAGCACTGGGCGTGTCCTGCGCTGCCCCGACCGAGGAGGTCGTGGCAGCCTGTGCAGCCAAGTCCGCACAATTCTCGCCCAGTGCGCTGGCCGGGATCCAGCTCAGCGCCGCTGATCACGCCAAAGTCGAATCAGTGCGCGCTGCCCTCGACCGGGCGGCCAGAATTCTCGCCAATCCGCAATTGCGACAGAACTACGACAGGACCCTGGCCTCGACCCTGTCGGCCGAGGCGGATCCGCTGGGCGCCGAGCTGGCTTTCGGTGAGGCCCTGCGTCTGTTCAACGCTGACAAGGTCGCCGAGTCGCTGCCCAAGTTCGAGGCCGCGGTCCGCGCCCGATCCGATCAGGCGCTGTACCACGCGTACTTGGGTTGGGCCCAGTTCGTCGCCTTCGGTCAGCAGTGGGCCGGTGCAGCCCGCAACACCCTCAATCACGCCCTCGCACTCGACCCCGATCTGCCCGAGGCGCACGCCATGCTCGGCAGACTCGCTGCCACCGAGAACGACGCCGCGACAGCCCGCAAACACCTGGAGCGCAGCCTGGAACTGGAGCCGATCCAGCCTGAGATCGTCGAGCTGCTGCTGCAGGCCTATCAGCGACTCAACGACCCCAAGGGCGCGGAAGGTTTCATGCGCAAGCTCGTCGGCGCGCTTGGCGATCGTGCCCAGCCCTTGCGGCGACGGCTGTGGTGCGAACTGGCCAATGTCTACGAGAACCAACTGGCCGATCAGCTTTCCGCGCGCATTGCCTACGACATGGCCGCGCGTCTGGCGCCGGACGACATCGAAATCCTGAAGAAATCGGCCGAGATGAACGCGGAGGATCCCACGCGCTGGCGTGAGACGGCGCGTGCCATCGCGGCGGAATGGCAACTCCATCCCGAAGACGGCGGTGCCGGGGAACGCCTGGTGGAGTTGTTTCTGGAACAGGGACGGAAGGACGCGGCGGGAATCGCAGCAGCGGCCATGCAACTGCGCGGATTGGGTGATGACAGGATTGCGAAGCTGGCCAACCAAAGCCGTCCCCCGGTCTTGCATCGGATCTCGGGCAAACTCCCCGCCGACTGGCCCGGACGCCTCGGCTACAGTCCCGAGTTTGCCGACGTTGAATCTGTGATCGCGCTTTTGGTGGATTCCGGGGTGCTTCCACCCGTCACGATTGCAGAGGTGGGACTCGATGGCGAAGCTCCGGTTCCATCCAGCCAGCAGCCGGCGCTGTTCAATCCCATGCTGCGCTACCTTTGCGACCTCTTGCAGATAAGGGAGCCCCGCGTGCTGCGCCACCCGACTCTCATGGGTGACGCACGCATGGCCCACCTGCAACCGCCCGCCCTTCTGTGCGGTTCGACGCTTCTCAAGAGCGCCGACTCCTTGGAACTCGGCTTCAGGTTGAGTCGCGCCCTGGCGCTGGCCACCACGGGACGCCTCGCCGGCTCGGTGCGCTCGGGTGGTCAGTTGCGTCCCTATCTCATGGCTGCGCTCGCGACGGCCCGCGGGTCGCTGCGCTCCGAGGAACCAGCCTTTGAATCCGCGCGCGACGCCATCGCTGCTCTCGATGAACTTTCGCGTGCGCGCATAGCAGAGAGCAGCCAGCGCTTGGCGCGCAAGTACGGGTCCATCAACCTGACAGCCTGGGGCAAGGGTCTGGGCCGGCTGGCCTCACGCCTGTCGCTGCTGATTTGCGCTGACCTGCCGCGAGTTGGACGCGCAGTGGCCGAGGAGGAAGGCCAGGCCGCTCTCGATGATCTGCTGGCGTTTGCCTTGTCGTTTGATTATCTGGACATCAGCCAAGAGGTCCACGGGGCCAGGTCCTAGTTCCGATGCGTTCGCACCCCGATTGCGCAGAGCATCCTTTGGACGCGCGCACTTGCCAGGTCCGGCCGTGATGTAATGATTGTCCCTGGCACCAAGACCCTGTTATATGGTGAACTAGACTGTACGGGGAAGATGCGGAGCGCTCCGGGGCCGCAGTAGGCCAGCACAGGCCTTACCCGTACTGGTTTTTGCCCGAGAAGTCCGGAGAGGAAGAATAAGAATGATGGCCCAAAGTCAGACGCACACGACGGCACGCTTCAATGGAGTCAAGGTTTTCTCGGCCACGATGGCCCAAGAGCGAGAGAACCTTGGCGAGAAGGTCACCGGCTGGATTCGTGAGCATCCCCAGTGCCAGGTGGTCGATACCATCGTGACCCAGTCCTCCGATGAAGCGTTCCACTGCCTCGCCATCACCGTCTTCTATCTGGAAGACCGCCAGGCGAAGTAGACTTCTCCCGGGCCCGACAGGGCGGTTGGCGGAGGGAGGACCAGGATGGCCGGAGGCCATCCTGAAGGCGGTGGTTTATCGCCGCTGCCCGGTCTTCAGTTATCCGCCGACGAACACGAACGGGTAGCTGACCGAGCCGCCGCCCTTCTGCGACCTGGGGAACGACCATCGCGAAATTTGCGCGGTCACGCAACCGGGCAACGGCGTGTCGGTGAAAGCCGGAGCATCCACGCGCAAGCTGGCTGGGCGGCCATCAGCCCCGATGGAGAAGCTGACGATAGCCTTGCCCGACCGAGCCTGACCAGTGCGCGCCATGTTCATGTAGCAGCCGCGCACGGCCATCAGGTTGCCCCGGATGATGCGCTGGACTTCCTCGCCCGCCGGCTGTTCGGGCAAATCCGCGACCGCCTGAGCCGTCGCGGGACCGGTCAGCACCGGCGGGGGTTCGGCCTTCACGCGGGATGCGCGGCGCACGTTGCCCATCAGGCCTTCGCCCCGGTCGTCTTCGATATACGCGACGTCCGCCCCGGCCTGGGCCAAGGCAGCCCACTTCTTGTCGAATTCTGGATCAGACGTGGACGCGTTCGCCACCGCAGAAGGCGAACCCTTGTTTTCGGCGCGCTTCGAGCACGAAGCCGAGAAACCCACAATCAGTCCGATTCCTAAAACCAGCAGCTTGTCGTTCCGCATGGTTCGCCATTTTACACCCTTCGGGCTGGCGGGGGCACCCGGAAGTCGGAAGGCAACATGGTCTTGGGCCGAAAGGGCGATGCTTTCTGGGCGCGGCGAACTCGCCGCAAGACGAAGACCCAGAAGCCGAGGGAAAGCGCGGTGATCGCAGCCCAGATGAACCAGTTGAGGCCGTGCAAGAGCGCGAAGTTGTAGGCGCCATGGAAAAGCACAGGCAAGGTCAGACAGAGGATCTGGTCGCGCCAACCGCCTGAAATGCGCCGGCTAGCCTTGGCGCTGAACTTGATTCGGCCAGCGTAGTAGCCCATGGCCCCGCCGAACAGGGCATGGGCCGGCACGGCGAACACCGCTCGCTGCCAGGCGATGCCTACGCCGTGACTCGAAAGATAGAAGAAGTTCTCCAGCGTGGCGAAGCCCAGCGCGATGGTCACGCCGTAGACCAGTCCGTCGAGCGGCTCGTCGAACGCGCGCCAGTGATAGACGGCAGCCATCAGCATGGTCCACTTGGCAACCTCTTCAACCAAGCCCGAGAGCACGAAGGCTTCAAAGAAACGCGCCGGCTCGCCGCCCAGGTGCAGCCACTCGTCGGATACGACGCCCGCGAGGACAGCACCCATGCTTTGCGCCGCCAGCATCGAGTACATACCCAACAGGTACGCGACGAGCAGACAGGCGATGGGCTCGCGATCGTAACGATCCCGAAGGTAGAAATAGATGAGAAGCGCCAGCGAAGGCGCTGCCGCGACCAGCACGGTCAGCATGACCCCGAGGGTATCACCGATTGCCGCGGGCTCGAACCGTGGCCTGCAGCCTCGGCAGGCGCTATGCTTGGGGCACAAACATCACAAGGGGGCGAAATAGTTTCGACGGAGGTAGCAAAACTCAGATCGCGTGCCGAGGACGCCCGAGGCCTCGTAAAAACGGGCAAAAAAGAAACGCGAACGACAACTCGTTCGCTCTGGCCGCCTAAAGAACGGACCAGACCACGACTCCAGGGATTGCCTGCGACCTAGGGAAGTGGCCATTTAGCGGGCTTGGCGGCAGGGCAGAGTTTTCCGGCCCGGTCGCGACACATAGGGAAGGCTGGTTTGCGGGACGCCCGGCCGGCGGGCCAACCCGCAAGCGAGAATCAGTTCGCCGGACACGCACGTAGGGACTTGAGCAGAGCGCCTTCGGACCCGGGGGCAGTACCCGGCGCCTCCACAGCGTAACTTCCCGCAGGTGTTCGCGTTTTTCTGTTCGTGTAGCAAACGATGTAGCAAGCATTACTGCGGGATCGGCCTTCACCAGCGCCGTGGAGGTAGACGGCTCCATGCCCCCGTGATGACCTGATGTCCCATCGTGGCGCGTGACGTCCAACTTCAGCTTCATGACCTCCCTGCACCTCGCCTCCCAGGTGAACGTCGTGTACAGGTCGATGGTTTCCTTGCGCGGGTTGTGCGTCATCGTGACCAGGATCTCCTTGCGGGCTCCGTCCTCCCGCATCAGTGACACCATGGTACGCCGCAGGTCATGCTCACGCCGGTGGCGGAGTTTCACCGCGATCAGGTCCGCCTTGAACCGATGGTAGCAGTAGGTCTTGTTCCGTCGTGGCTCTCCGGTCGGGACGATGCGCCGCCTCTCGGCATCTTCGGGCGGAAGCGGCAGCAAGAGGTCATCGGGCTGGGGAGGACGGCCCATCATTGCCTCCCAGCCCACAGCGATCCAGTGATCCAGCATCTCGTGCAGGACAGGATGAATGGGAACCTCCCGAGCCCTCCCTCCCTTCGCCCAGTTCTTGTCGTGCGACCGGGCAACCATCATGCAGCCCAGTGGCTTCTTCTCCAGATCGATGTTGCGCACTAGAAGGGCGGCGCCTTCACCGAGCCGAGCCCCACCAATGCCCTGAACCGCGTAGAAGACCCGCCTGTCTTCGGGAATCACTTCACTCGTGATCAACTCGATGAGCTCTGCCCTGCTGAAGATCGCCTTCGTCCGCCATTCCGGATCCTTCTCGTGCTCGACCCCGAATGCCGCGGGCGGCAGGATGCAGGGGTTCTCACCCACGAAGAGATCGTCGATCTTGGCGTCGCGAAAGAGGGCTTTCAGAAGGGCGTAGACGTTCTGCCGAGTCTTCCGGCCGATCTTCCGGGTCGTTCGTTGTTGCAAACGCTGCATCAACTCCGCGATGTGCCTCGCCCGGATGGCGTTCAACTCCATGTCGCCCAAGAAGGGGAACACGTGATCGCGCAGCTTCCCCTCGTCGCCTGCCCAGTCAACCACTCCCCCTTTCCGCCTCCGTGGTAGCCACCGCTCGACAGCATACTTCCTGACAGTCACTGGCCCACCCACGATCGCCGAAAGGTCTGCCGTGGCCGCCGCCATCGCCTCTCCGCTTGCCAACGCCTTCCGTGCCTCGGCCTCCTGGCCCTTCACGTACGAAGACCGCACGCACGTCCACGTCCCGTCGGTCCTCTTGACCCGAAACCAAATTCGCTCGCGACGGCAATATAGCGAAGCCATCCTATTCCTTCCGCGGCGCTCCCACCCCGCGCTTCGCTACCAGGATCTTCATGGCATCGGCGGAAGGATCTGGCAACGAGCCCCTGCTTACCGTCCTGCGCCGGAACTCCGCGTAGTCCGTCTGCGCGATCCGATACGACTGCCGCTTGCCCGCCTGCCCAACTAGGTGGGCGCGTAGCGAGCCAGATGTGATCCACCCCCGCACCGTGGGGGACGTGACGTTCTCCATCTTGGCCACGTCTTTGACCTTCAAGTCAGCGCTCGCCTCGGGTGTGCGTTGCGTGCCCCCAGGTGCCAGGACTTCAGTGAGATTCTGCAGAAGGCCCGGCCTGATCTCCGTCGGAACGTGCCTCTCGATCGACTCGCGCAAGAGCTTCCTATGCACACTGGCATCGCCCGACGCGAATGCCCGTCCAACGGCGCCCAGGTTCTGTCCCACCTGAATCGCAGCGATCGAGGCAAAGACGTCCTTCCGAAGAAGCTCAGGCGTTGCAACGCTCAGCACCAAATTGTTCCGCATGGCGAGGGCAATTATCGCCAAGGCCAACCCAATTCGCTAGGCGAAAAAGACCCCGAACCAGACGGACTGTTTCCCGTGTGGTTTCGCATAGTTAGCGCCGTGCCTAACACATACCGCCCAGCGTTCTTGTGGTCCGAACCTACAATCTACTTTTCGTGCCACTGAACAAGGTGTCAATTGCAATTATTTCAAATGTCGTTGAGCTATTTGCCAATTGTAGAAAGCTTAGCCGTGAATTTACCCATAAATTGCTAAATTCTGTCTGCTGGGATTCGCTAATGTCGAAAATGCAATTTGTGCAAATGCCTGGCCGACAACCACGCAATGACCGTCGCCTTCGCAGGCCGGCGTTCCTGACCGCCGTCTGGTACCAATGAGCCGCTCGGCCACTCTTGGCAACAGAGTTTCGATCCTGTCGCGTGTGTTCATGCTACCTCCCGATGTCGCGTCGTCGGCCCTCGCCCTGTCGCGCCTTCGCCGAAACAAAGAGGATCTTAGTCCCGTTCGATGGAGGCTATCCACGCGGTTCGTGTCGGCCGCGCGACATTCTTGGCTTCCTTCCCCTAAGCCGCGCCCGCCCACCGCGAGGCGGTCGCTCGCGGCAACGCATGCAGGCCGAAGGTCCGCCGGTCCCGCTACATCCAGGTGACGTCGAGAGTCTTGCGCGGCGGGATGGCTGCGTACTCGTGTTTCGCGTAGCCGAGCATGGTGGCGGCGTGGGCTTGGCGCCCCTCGGAGATGCCGGCCAGCTTGACCACGGCGGGGGACATGCTGAGCGCGATCTGTAGATATCCGGCCCAGCAGGTGCCCAGGCCCAGCGCCGATGCAGCGAGCTGGAAGTAGGTCATCGCGATGGTGGCCGCGCCCGGGCCAGTGGGGTCCGATGTGGGCGAATGGGCCAGCACCACGTGAGGTGCGTGCCGCAGAATCAGATCCTCGCCCTTTTCCCAGCTCGCAAGAAACCGGGCGAAGTCGAAACGCGCGGCCAACGGGTGTTTCTGCTCCACCAGCATGCGTGCCCATTCCAGCACGCCCGCCGCAAGCCTGTGGACGGCGTCAAGGCCGCTCACCACGGTCCAGGCCACGGGCTGACGATTGACCCCCGAGGGTGCGAAACGGGCGCTGTCCAGCGCACGCGCAATGATCTCGCGCGGAACCAGCTTGTCCCGATACCGTCGAATCGAACGCCGCGCTTGCAACAACTGCTCGACGTGCTCGGGGCTGATCGTGTGCGCGGTGTTCATCGGCCGCAGGTCACCACGAGGCAGGAACGTGAGCGCCAGCGCGCCTGCACGGCAGATCGACACGCAGTGACCGCAGCGAATGCAGCGGTCGCCCTGACTGGACGTGGGCACGGCGCCAGCGAATGTGGTCTCCGGCTCAAGCACGGAAACCGGACAGGACGAGATGCAAAGGCCATCATGAAGACAGCGTTCCTGGTCGACGACGACGTGGTTCACGGCGGATCTCCTTTGAACTGCGTTCATAGACCTTTGCGGCCGGTGAAGGGAAGAGACACTCTCCGCCGCCCTGGCGCGACCTGATACGATTTGGGAGTCCCAATCCTGGAGACCTCGCCCAGCGCTCGCGCGGCCCTGCCAGAACTACGCCAACCTCCCGTCGCCCGCCCTACGCGCTCCTCCGGACGGATGCGATCTTTGGGCCAATGGGGTGCCCGTTCTGGCTTCGGCCCATTCGGTGGGGTCGCTCCTTTTTTGAACGTCGCCGAAGGCGCCATCCGGCCCCTTGGGGGACCCTGGGAGGAAGGAAATCCCGATCCTCACAAGACCCAATCCTGAGCCTCCGGCACACCCGCGAGCGGGGTTCAGGTGCTCACTTCAGCTGTGGCTTGGCCAGGATTGCTCTCGATGTTGTGCAAGCTCTCGACGGCGCCGAGCTGACATCGCCGAGTCGTCCCCGCCGACAGACGAATGCCTTGCTGCGATATGACTGCTCGCCGTTGCTATCTCGCCTTGTGAATGGTTCGCCTCCGCGCCCCCGTGCTGGCTACCGTGGCCGTCCGCCGAGAACTTCATCGATTACGCAGACCTCGCCCACGTTGCGAGCGCCGGCGTTGTAGTCGGCTATCTGGTTGCAGCTCCCAACGTGGTGTCCGTCCGCCAGTCCGCCCCCCGGGTGAGCGCTCACGTGGGCACCGGTCTTGCGTGCGGCTCAGCCGGCAACGGCCGGGGCGGGCTCGCTGGCGGCGGGCGCCGGGCTGGCCGCCGCGGCAGCAGCGGCTTCACGGGCGGCCTTCCAGCGGCTGGGCAGCAGGTCGGGTAGGTCCCTCAGGCGGACGCGCCGGGCGAGTCGTGGCAGCACGTCGCGCAGGTACTCCACCGGATTGACGTCCGCAAGGCGGCAGCAGCCCAGGATGGTGTAGGCGATCGCGGCGCGCTCGCCGCCTGCGTCCGACCCCGCGAAGAGAAAATTCTTTCGGGTGAGTGCCGCGCGCACGTGCAGCCGCTCCACAATACCGTTGTCGATCGGAATCGCTCCGTGCTCCAGGAAGCGCCCCAGCGCCTCACGGTGGTTCAGTGCGTACTGGATCGCTTTGCCCAGCGCCGACGATGGTGGCTCATTCGGCTGATAGGCCCGGCACCATGCGACGATGTCGTCGAAGACCTCTTTGCTCCGCGCCTGTCGCGCTGCCCGCTTGGCGTCCTCGTCTTTGTCGCGGATTTCCGCCTCGATCTCGTACAGCTTCTTGTAGCCGGCGATGGGCAGCGCCGCGCGTGCGTCGCCTCCATCCAACGCCTTCACGAAATAGCGACGGGCGTGCATGTTACAGCCGCACTCGACCAGGTCCTCTCGCTTGAAGCTCTTGTCGAACAAATTCGATGCGTCCGCCACTGTGTAGCCCGTGCGCAAGTTGAGCATGTCCTCGGGGCCAAGCTCGCCTTCGCGTTGCCCCTGCTTCTTCCCCGTCGAGGCGAAAAGGTACGCCGCCACGTCGGTGTCACCCACGTAGCCCCAAAGAGCGCCCAGATGCTTGCCTCCCACAGCGCTGCGGTCCAGCACCGGCAGGCCCGTCCCGTCCAGATGCATGATTCCCGCCGCCAGCACCGCCTGCACCGCTGCCCGCCAGATCGGCCGCAGAAGATCCGTGCTCCATGTCACCTGGTCCGCCAGTGTGGATACCGGCAACACCAGTCCCATGCGCTCGAAGCGCCGCTTCTGCCGATGCAGGGGCAGGCCGTCGTCGTACTTGTCCACCAGCAATTCCGCAACCAGGCCCGGCCCCAGCTTCCCGCCGCTGACCACCTTGTCCCCAGACGGCGCCCGCACCAGCTCCCCGTCGCACGGCCGGCACGCCAGCTTCTCCTTCTTGTCCACCCTCACGACCACCTCCGCCGGGATCAGTTCGATCACCTCGGTCACCTCGTGCCCGATGCAATCGCGCTCCTTGCCGCATTTCGGGCAGCCCCGCTCCCCGGCCGGCACCAAGATGAGATTCTCGATGCGGCGCAGATGCGGCGGCGCCGGCTTGCGCAGCGACGGCTGCTTCGGCGGCTTCGTCTGCCTTTCTTCCTTCTCGTCGACGCCCGAACTGTCACGCAGCTTCTGGTCCGCGGCCTTGGACTCTGGCCCGCCCGCTGCCTCGTCGCTCAGCTTCTCCAGCGATTCCAGGAAGAGCTTGAGCTGCGCGCTCGACACCCCTTCGTTCTTTCGCCCGCCCGACAGTACCTGCGCCAGTCGCTTCTCAAGCTCACTGTTTCGCGAGACCAGCTTCATGAACAGCGCGACGACCTCGCTGCTGCGTCCCTCGGCCAGCAACCCCTGCAGCACTTCCAGTACATTGCCTCGCAGTTCTACAGTCGACGATGTCCTCGTCTCCGTCGCTGTCGCTGCTTGTTCCGTGCTCACATATCTCCTGTACACGAGCACGATCTTCGTGCGCAAGAAAATTCTGACGCTTGTGCGCGATTTCTTCTTCGCGCATCTCTGCTCACTCGGCTCGTCGTCCGTTCACGCCACAATCGACTGCGTGGCTGGCTTCCAACGCCGCGAGATTTGCACCCGGCTCATGTCGATCCCTTCCAGCAGCATGCCCAGCTCGTGTACGTCGAGCGCCACGCACGCCGCCTCGCTGGTCACTTGTTGCGGAAATGCGAATCGTCCCTGTTCCAGCCGTTTGTGTACGATGGTGAACCCGCCGCGCGTCCACAGTAGCAACTTCACCTGCGTCTTCCGTCGGTTCAGGAAGACAAACACGTGCCCGCTCAGTGGGTCGCGCCCCAGCACCGCGCGCACCTCGTTCGACAGGCCGTCAAATGACCGTCGCAGGTTCATCGGTGCCGTCGCGAAGTACACCCGCACCGCGCCCGGCAGCAGGATCACCGCTGACCCTCAAGAGCTTTCACCGCCGCGGCCAGCCACGCCGCAGGCACCGCCGTCAGGTCGGCCGCCTCGATCGCCACCCCGCGTGGCAAACGCAACACAACCATGGGTGGACTCGCGCTCAGCACGGCGGGAACGAACGACACCCCAGCGGCTCGTTGCTTCCGGCGACGACCACCAGCGCGGCCCCTTTCTTCCAGTTGCTTGCGCCACCAACTCAGGCGCTGAACGCTCACTCCTTGCTCGTCAGCAAATTTCGAGAGCGACAAACCGCTCTCCTCCCACGCCGCGAGCACCTTCGCCGCGTCCTTCTCTCGCCACCGCTGGTCAGCCAGGCTCGTCGACTCGCGCTCCCGATTCTCGGTCCCTTGCTTGCTCATCCAGCGGAGTCTGCCCCGCCTGCGTGCCAGTGTGGACACTCACCCGGGGGGCGGACTGGCGG
>CAVWIP010000013.1:0-65925 GCA_963755125.1 uncultured delta proteobacterium | reverse complement strand
CAGCTCGTAGGAGGCCCAGGTGGCGAGGCGACGGTGCAGACGGTTGCGGGCCTGGGCCGCGACGAGGTCGTTGACGAGGTCGGCGGCGGTAACGAAGCGGACGCGGTGACCGCGCAGGCAAGCGAGCTGGCCGATGGCGTTGGCGAGATGGGTCTTGCCGACGCCGGAGGGCCCAATAAACACTGCGTTGGTCCGATCCTTGATGAATTCGAGCGTGGCCGCACGCTCGACGACGTCCTTGTCGATGGACTTGGGGAAGTTGAAATCGTAGGTGTCGAGGGTGGTGACCGGGAAGATGGCGGAGCGTTTGATGGCGAGCTGGGCGCGCCTCTCGGTCTGGACGCGAAACTCCTCGCGCATCAGGTGGTCGAGGAGCGCGGTGGGTGAGTCGTTGCGAGTGATGGCCTTGCCGGTGGCCGCGTCCAGGATGGCAGCGGCGTGATCGAGGCCGAGGGCATGCAGCACATCGGCAAGCGCCATGGTCTTGGCGCTGTCAGTCGCGGGAGTCGTCGTTGTCGTCGTTGTTGATGAGGGCATCGTAGGTCTCCATGTCGTGGGGTTGGACGTCGATGTCGTCGGCGGCGGCGTTGCCGGTGACGACGGGTTCGGGCGGCTCACCCAGGCCGCGTGCGAAGCGGGCCTGGTCACACAGGGCGCGTACGTAGCGGGCGCCGAAGCTACGCTGGCCGACGGCTTTGGCGATGGCGCCGGCGACCTCGGTCTGGCCGTACAGATCGATGAGGCGGAGGATCTTGGCGGTTTCGTTGCCGAGGTGGATGCGACGGCGCGCCACCTCGTTGAAATAGACGCGGGCCTCGGGGCAGCTGGTCAACAGGCGCTCGCGGCGCGTGGGGCCGCGTGCGGCCTTGCGCCGGTCGAGCAGCTTCTGGACGTGGGCCTGGTCCTCGACGTGGTGGCGTTTGTCCCAGCAGCGCGAGTGCGCGGCCACCTCGACGCCATCGCACATCACGCGTACGCGGTGATCGTCGGCGCGCACCTGCACGGTCTTGCCCACCAGCTCGGGCGGGACCGAGTAGGTGTTGGTGTCGAAGCGGACGCGGGCCTCCTTGGAGACGATCAAGGGGATCACGATGTCGGTGTCGAAGGGATGGGCTGGCAGAGCACGCAGGCGGGGCCGCTCGACGAGCAGGCGCTGGGACGGGCGCTCGCGCGTGGTGGCGTGGATGCGCTCGTTGGCGAGCTGGTCGCGCCAGGTGGCAGCCTGTGCGCGCAGGTCGTGCAGGGAGGTGAATGACCGCCCGTAGAAGAAGGAGTGGCGGATGAACTTGATGCTGGCCTCGACGCGGCCCTTGAACTGCGGGTAGCGCACCGGGGCGGCGGTGGCCTCGAAGAGGTAGTGGCCGGCGAACGCGAGGAACCGCGGATTGAACTGCACGGTGGCGCCCACGTGGGCAAGGACGACCGACTTGAGATTGTCGTAGACGATGCGCCTGGGGACGCCGGCGAAAAACTCGAGCGCACGGCGATGCATGCGCAGGAAGGTCTCCATCTGCTGGTCGAGGGAAAAGTCGATGAAGATGGCGCGCGAGTAAGACAGCACCATCGCAAACACGGAGAGCGGCCGCTGGGCCGAGCCCATGCGCATGTAGCCGAAACTGCCCCAGTCGACCTGGGCCTGTTCGGCGGGCTCGAATTCGACGCGCAGAAACGCCTTGCGCGGCACGGGCGTGCGCACCTGCGCGACGTACTTGCGCAACTGGGTCATGCCGAGGGTGAAACCCCGGTCGCGCAGCTCCAGCATCAGCCGCGCGGACGTCAACTGTGGCCATTCGGTCAGGCGCTGGACGATGTACGGCTTGAACGGGTCGAGCTTGCTCGTACGCGGCGGCGGCGGTGTGACGGCGTCGTCGCGGATCGCCCGCCGAACCACGGAGTGGTGGACGCCGAAACGGCGGGCCACGGTTTCGATGCGCCAGTGCTCGGCCAGCACCAGCCTGCGCATGTGCGCGCGCATGTCCGCGGTGATCACGATGACGACCCCGTGGCAACAGAGGTGACCAGGCGACGTGCGCGGGCGAAGCCACCCAGCCCGTCCATGAAGCGGTCGCGCCGGAACGCGGCGCGCGCCAGGTGGACCCAATCGACTCGGATGGCCTCGGCGTCGAGGTCACCAAGCAAAAGCGCCCAACGCTCCGGGTGGGCAGCGACGTCCTGGGCGTCCGCATCGAGCACAGCGGTCAAGGGTCGGCCATACCAGGCCACCAACGCCTGAAGGAGCTGGGCCAGCGCCCGGCTGTGCTGCGGACAGACGGGCAGTCGCGCGCGCAGGCACAGGCCCGCGGCGCCCGCCGAGAGCTGCAAGCGTGTCTCGGTTTGCCTCGGCTCGATGGTCATCCAGAGTAAGGACATGAATGCGTACCTCCAGGCGGGCCGTGGTCGCGGCGGGCGCCGTGCCCGCCGTCCCGGCCTGCACCATCGGGATTACAGGCGGCGCCTCCGGCGCCAAATACTGATGCGTCACTTTCTGCACGGCCGCTCGGCGCGCGCGGTACTCCTGCTGACGGAAGGCGTGCTTGCGACGCCCGATCCGCGTCGCCTGGTACTTGTGCCCGTCGACCCGCTGCTTCTGGCGTCGGCCCTTGGCCGCACACTCGGGCGAGCAGTACTTGCACCGCTTGTCGCAGCTGCGGCACACCAGAAACGCCAGCCCACATAACTTACAAGTGCGATCCAGCAAGTCCACGCGGCGGTGCTCGCCGTGGTGGATCTCCCGCCCGGATCGTGCGATTGAGGGAACTGCGTGGCTCGACCCCCACGCGGTCGATCCACCTGAAGGCCCGGAGCGCCAACTCTGGGCCTTCGCTTATACGGCGCTCGGCCGTACCTCCTACGCCAACCTGGGCGTACGCGCCACCGCGCTGGCCGTCGGCGGCGCGCCTCGGGCCGGCTGGCCTCTCACGGGGCGGCTCTCGGCAGGGTCAGCCTGACCCCGGCCGGTGCTCATCGGCGCCTTGCCGGTCTACCTGCTCACGATGGCTCAGCACCAGAGAGTCCGAATCGAATCCCGCGCATCCCCGCGCTCGCCACCGTCGCGAACCCGCGCTTCGTGGCCGTCGTCTCCATTGGTTCCCGTCGCGAAATCGTGGGCTATGATGGCGGCTGGTGCCTGCGTTGTTTCGCCTCGGCAAATACCAACTGCAAGACCGGATCGGCCCGCAGGGCGTGGTGGAAAGCTATCGCGCCGTCAGGGCTGAGGGCGGGGCGCGCGCTGCGAGCGAGGCCGAGTTCTTCGTGGTCAAGCTGCTGCGTGCGGATCGCGTCCAGCGGCAGGCTTACCCGGCGCTGGCTTCGCGCTTTCTTGCGGCAGGTAGGCGGCTGCTCGCTGCCCCGCTTGCGCACGCGGGCCGGGTGATCGAGGTCGACGAGACCGCGGCCGGCGTTTTCGTCGTTTCTCGCTGGCTGGACGGCGTCGATCTGGTCGGGCTCCTGCAGGCGGCTCGGCAGCAAGCCGCACCAGGCGGCGCGGGGTTGCCAGCTGCCGTGGTCAGCGTGATCGGTGGCCAGATGGCACGGGGGCTCTCGGCCGCGCACAGCGCCGAGTCGCCGCTTTTCCACCTGGGCCTGTCTCCGGGCAACGTCCTGGTCACGCCGACGGGCGAGGTGGTGGTGCGGGATTTCGGGCTGTTCGCCTCCGTGCGTGGGCTGGTCGACCACCCCATCGACAAGTGGCTGTTCGTCGCGCCCGAACTCCTGGGCGCGGCGGTCGGCCCCGACGCCGTCGCGGGCCACGCGGCCGCGGATCTTTATTCGCTGGGGGCTCTGCTGCACTTTCTCCTGCTGGGCCGGCCGCCGTTCGAGGCGCGCACCCTGGCAGAGCTGTCGGATCACGTTTGGGAGCCATTGCGCGACCTGCTGGGCATGCCGCCGGCTCTCGCTGCTGCCATCCGCGCCTTGACCGCGCCTGATCCCGAGGACCGGCCCCAGTCGGCCAGCCAGGTGAGCGAATGGCTGGCAACCGGTGTTCCTGCGCCCGCTGCCAAGCCGCCGGTGGCCAGCGAGCCGGTACGCGACGATGGTGGACGCGATGGCGCCGGAGACGACGGCGCGACTTCGCGGCCCGCGAGTCGCGAAGCTGTGGCAGTGCGTCCCAGGCCAGCCGTGCCCCGGGGCGCGGTGGCTGCGGTCAGGCGCAGCCGCCCGCCGCCTCCGGCCTGGCTGGTCGCGCTGGTGGCGGTGGTCGCTGTGCTTCTGATTGCGGTGTTCGGCGGACTCACCTTCCGGCTGGCGCGGATCGCCGCCGCGAAACGTGCCGCTCGGGGTGTTGCTCTGGCCCAACTCCGGGATGGCGAGATGCCAACGGTCGCTTCTCAGCTCAAGTCGGCCTCGGGAGCGCACTCCCCGGAGTCACGGGCGCCCGCCGTGCCCGCCCCCTTGCCCGAGGAGAGCCCGGCCGAAGCCGTGGACGCCGGCCCGCTGCGAGCAATCGAGAGCGACTCCATTCCGGTGTTCCCGGCCGGGCGTTTTGTCATCGAGGAGTCGAAAGCGCCTCCACCCAAGCGCGTCCCGGATCATCTGTTCGTCGACAGCCAGCCCCACGGTGCGAGCGTGTGGATCGACCGTGTGTGGAAGGGCGTCACGCCGCTCGACCTGCCGGTCGGTGCGGGCGGCAAGGGCCTGGTGCTGGTGGCTGCCGGATATCACATCTACCGCGATAGCTTCGATGCGAGCGAAGGCGCCATCATCCGTCGGGCGTTGGTTCCGGTGACGGGGCCGGTGCGCGGCGACGCCTTTCTCAAGATTGTCTGTCGCACGGCGGGAAAGTACCCGGTGTTCATCGACGACGTCGAGACCGGGCTGCTCTGCCCTGCCAGCCACGTGCCGGTGTCGGCCGGGATCCATCGCGTGGGCGTGTTCGTGCCCACCGCGGGCAAGTTGATTGCCGTGGAGATCGCGGTCCCGGCTGGCCCCAAGCCCGTCGTAGTCAACCTGGCGCGGTGACTATTGCATTACCTCGGTCCAGCTGAACCGGGTGAACTGCCCCGCGTAGGGTGATGCCTGGATGGCACTGCCTGCGCTGATTCCGTCGGGCATGAAGGGTGTGACGTCGTTATAGGTCCCGGCCCCGCCGAACACGAAGACCCTGTTGCCCACGACGACGGGCGACGTCGCGGGGTTGGTGCTTGAGACCTGGTAGCCAAGCCGCTGCGTGACCACGTTGTTCTCCATCTGGTGGACGGTCAGGTAGGTCTGGCCCGTCAAGCAGACGTTCGACGGGGTGGCGTACCACATGGTGAGGACCTGGAAGCCATTTCCGTCAGCCGTCAGGATGCCGAGCGGCGTGGAGGTAGGCCGCGCGGTGCTGGGAATCGCGCTGTCGCAGATCACGTTGCCGTTGCTGTCCAGGTGGGTGGCGCCGCAGATCCCGTTGGTGCCCACGGTCAGCACGATCTTGCCGCTCGTGCCCCAGGTGGTGTCCGGGGCGACGCCGGTGAGGCTGCCATTGGTATCGTATTGTGCGACTTCCTTGGCGAAGATCATCTGCGAGGGGGGCAAACTGGTCGTATCCATGTCGAGATTCGAGTTGGTCACCTGGACCAGATAGATCTCATGGGCGTGGGTGGTGTATATGCTGTCGCGGTCTAGCTGCACCACCGTGGGCGCGAAGTGCAGCGGCTGGTTGCAGGTGAAGTTGTAGGCCAAACTGAGGCCGCCGGTCAGGGTGTAACGCCAGAGCTGTCCCGCGGTGTCGCCGAAGTAGCCGGCAATCAGCCTGTCGTTCTGGCCCGTGGCGAAGTCGCGCGCGGTGGCCACGTCGGTCAGCGCCGAGTACTGCTGCGCACACCCGGCGCCGGTTGATGTGGTGGCGGTTGCCAGGATGGCTCCGCTGCTGGCCGAGCTCATGACCAGCGTGCGTCCCTGCTGGGTGTTGCCGTTGGTGACACCGTAGCCGGACGCGAAGATGACACGGTAGTCGTCGAGAGTGGTGGTGTTGTTGAGCAGAAAAGCGGGCAGGGAGATGGTGTCGCCCAGAATGTTGTTGTAGGTGGCGGCGTAGTTGCCGTACCCGGTGTGCCATTGCACGGAGATGGGAGGATCGTTCAGCCCGTTGGTGCCGAAGGGGTTGGTGACGTCGAGCATGAAGCTGTCCTGCCCGCCATAGCCCTCGGGCATGAGGAGCAGGGTCTTCCACACCGCGGTGGCATCGGAGGTGCAGCCGGAGACGCACAGGCTCTTCACCTTGGGCGAGTCCGCCAATCCGAAGATGTGCTGGTAAGGATCCATTTTCTGTCCACCCTGCGCATACAGCGTGCGCAGGTTGGGAAGAAGATCGGGCGGGATGAAGGCGAAGGCCTCACTCCCGGCTTGGTAGCTGGTCGTGCCCACCGTGGTGTTCATCAGGAAGAAGGCGTGCAGCATCTGGTCCGACGAGCCGACGTAGATCAAGTGAGGCCGGTTCTGGTACTTGACGAAGAAGGCGTTTCCCCCCGGCAGCGCCACATTGCCCGGGCTGGCCACGTCGATGGGCGTCGAGTTGACGATGGCTCCGAACACGGCCGGATTGCCCGAGGCAGGATTTCCCAGGGCCCACTGGGCCACTGACTGGGCCTCGGCCGCAGTGGAGCCCATGCCCAACGCGGCCAGTTGCGCGGCGTTGGTGATGTTGCCGGTGGGCCAGTCGACCTGGACCTTGACTATGTTGGTGCCGTCCCAGGTGTACAGCCTGCGGCTCTTCCAGCTCGCGGACGAGTAGATGTTGTGGGCCGGATCCCAGGCGCCGGCCGAGGTGAGGCCGTTGGCCCCGTCCCAGGCCAGCACGGGTGTGCCGCTGGCCACGTTGTAGGCGTACAGGTGGCCCTGCCAGGAAGGGAATTCCATGCGCGAGTCGAGCGCATACGTGCCGTTGACGACGGTGACGGCCTGCTGGGTACCGGCCGAGGTGCTGCCGGCCGACGACGAGTAATTGCCCGCGATCGCGGTGTACACGGCTGACTCCAGGGCAGTATTGAGCTGGTCTTCATTGGTGGCCAGGTAGGCCGTGCCCGTGCCGCCGGCCTGGGCGATGTTGTTGTTGATCACTGCGGGCGAGCCGGAGCTCACGTCGCCCGAGAATCCCACCACGAAGACCTTCACGTTCAGGTTGTGGTACAGGTCATAGGCGGCCAGCACGGACTTGCACGCGCAGCCCGCGGTCTTCGGGTTGGCGGCGGAGCAGGCCGTGGTGGCGCAGATGCTGTTGCCGTTGTTGTCCACGTCGCCCGGCCCGTTGGCCGCGCCGTCGGTGATGAGCAGCATGTAGTTGTTGCGACAGGAAAGGTGATCGGCCGGGATGTTGAGCACCGGGCTGGCACTCGTGTAGCCCTGCTCGACCGCCTGCATGTATGCGTAGGCGCTGGTTTGCGGAGTCTTGCTGACGTCGTTCTCCAGCGTGCAGCCAGTGGGCGTACCCCAGTAGGTTAGCAGCCCGCCGTCGGCGGCCAATGCCATCTGGGCGGTGATGGCGTTGGCTGCGGCCAGAGCATTGGTGAGGTTGTCCGAGGTATCGAGGAAGGGCGCGAGCTGGGTATCCCAGCGGCCGCCGCAGGTGGAGCTGCAGGCAGAGCCACAGTTGGCCACGTTGATGGGCGGGGCCGCCCCGCCGTTGTAGTAGTTGGTCAGCGGTGTGTAATAGACGTAGTTGTTGCCGCCGACGGTGATGTTCTGGCCGCCGTAGGTGGGACTGACGTACAAGGTTGACAGCGAGGGAGGGATGGTTTGGGTGTACGTGTAGTAGCTCCCCTGGTAGGTACCCCAGCCCAGGTTGTTGGGCATGTTGCAGTTGAGGCCACAGAAGTCGACGTCGTAGCGGTTCCAGGAAAACCAGCCCCAGCCGTTTCGTACGCGGTAGCGGCTGTCAGATGTCGATCGCAGGGTCATGGTGCGGCCGTTCATCGTGCAAGTGGCCGACGGCCCGCCGCTGTTGGTCTGGCGGTTCCAGGTGAAACAACCTGCGTTTTGCAATTGCTGCTGGGTTTCGTACATGGTGATGGTGTTGGTCGTTCCGCCGCCGGGGACCTGGTAGTAGGGGTAATAGCCGCTCTGCCAGAAGGTCATTAGGCCGAAATTGACCAGGCTGTAGTTGTCCATCACTACCTGGCTGACGGCGCGTTTTGCGATGACGGTGCGCGAGGTGGCGGGCCCGCAGGTATCGCCGGTGCCGCAGTCCGAGTCCTGGGAGCACACCAGTTGCGACGTCACACACATGCGGATCGGCCCGGGTGTTCCGTGCGAGCTGGGTATGCAGGTGTCGGTCGTGCTGACCGGCGTCTGGCAGGTGTTGGCCGGCGGCAGGGTGCAGGTGTTGCTCGGAACCGCGCAGGTGTTAGTGGTGTTTGTGCAGGTGTTGGTTTTCAGACTGCTGCACGTGCCGGCGGGCAGGTTGCACACGTCGGGAGTCCCCACGGAGCACGCGTTGGCCGGTGGGGCTATGCAGCTATAGCCGTAACACTGGCTGCTGCTCGTGCACGGGTAGCCCTGGTTCCAGCCCCCACTGCACACGTTGCTGGTGTACACGGGACAGTCGCTGGTCGTTCGGCACTGATCGCCGCTGAACTGGCACGTCATGGTCATCGGGCAGTCCGTGTTCGTGTTGCAGCTGCAATTCCAAGAGTGGCAATTCGAGCAAGTCCCGCCGCTGGTGCCGCTGGGACAATCAGCGTTCGTCTTGCAGGTCACGCTGCTGTTCGTGGAGCAAGTGCCGATGGGGCTGACGCACGGGTTGCTCGTGCTGCACAAGACGTTGCTTCCGTACGTACAATAGCCGACTGTCGCGCAGGGGACGGTGCCGCTGCAGAATACACCTGTGGCGGTACAGGCTCCGGGCTGCGCCGCGCAGTCCGCATTGGACAGGCACGACCCGCCGGTAGCGGTGCAGGTGCCCGGGCTTTGGGGGCAGTCCGTGTTGGTAGCACAAATGGTGGTGTTGTCCGCCGTGCAGTAGCCGTGCTGGCAGTCGGTGTCCGCCATGCAGGTCCGCGACGTCCAGGCCTTGCAGACCCCTTGCACGCCGCCCTGGCGGCAGTTCACGCCATTGTCGCAGTCCACGCCGCACTCGGTGCTGTTCTGGAACTGGCCGCCGGGCACGCCGGTCATCGAGCCCGAGGTGTCGAGAACGATGAGCATGTTGGCCTTGCGGACCTGGCTTTCGATGACCGTCAACGGGTTCACCAGCGCATCCGCGGGCGGCGCGAAAATCCAGGTCAGCAGGGCCGTCAGCCCCGTCAGGGCGCACAGTAGAATCGCGAGCCTGGGCAAGCGAGCCGGTCGGCGTGCCCGGCGCGTGAAGGACTTCACGGGATGGTATATCGGCGGAACCGCGGGCATCATTGAGGAAAACCCCTATCGTGGTCGCTACTTTGTGCGCGCTCCTTGAATTTTTTTCACGATATAAAGCGTGCTCTAGCTTACTATATATTAAAATGATTTTGCATCTGAATGAGCGGTGTCGACGGCGGATTCGTTCATATGCAGAGAAGGTGTGGCCCCGCACCCATCGAGGCCCGATCACTGGGAGCAGCAACAACTGCGCCAGCGCAGATGTGCGCGAAGGCGCGGTCCCACATGTGGGCCAATGTGGCAGCAGGCACGGCTTCATGCGTCTTTACCGCGTCACGGTCCTGGCCTACCCTGAGATGTCGCGTGCCACGGGTTCCCCCAAAACCAGCCGACCGTTTCGTTGATGCCGATCATGTTCGGGCCAAGACCGTCGTCACCAGCATCAACAAGATCGCCGAACACGCGCCCACCAAGGAGGCGTGCCTGGTGGTCATCTACGGATCGGATCTGGGCCGCAAGTACAACCTGGAAGCTTCCGCGCTGGTGGTGGGGCGGTCGTCCAAGTCCGACATCCAGATCGATCAGGAGTCGGTGTCGCGCGCGCACTCGAGGATTCTCAATTCCGGGCGCGGCATCCGGATTCGCGATCTGGGATCGACCAATGGCACCTACGTCAATGACGAATTGATCGACGAGCGCACCCTGGCGGACGGCGATTTCATCAAGATCGGCCGCACCATCTTCAAGTTCCTCTCGGGCGGCAACATCGAGCGCGCCTACCACGAGGAGATCTACCGGCTCACCACCGTGGACGGCTTGACCCAAATCTTCAACAAGCGCTACTTCCAGGAGTGCATCGAGCGCGAGATCGCGCGCGCCTTGCGCTATCGGCGCGAGGTGTCCCTGGTCATGTTCGACATCGACCACTTCAAGCAGGTCAACGACACCCACGGCCACCTGGCCGGCGATTCCGTGCTCAAGACGCTGGCCATGACGGTGAAGAACCGGATCCGGCGCGAGGATCTGTTCGCGCGCTACGGTGGCGAGGAATTCGCCATCGTGCTGCCCGAGATCGATTGCCACAATGCCCATCAGTTGGCCGAGAAGATCAGGCACATCGTCGAGACCACGGAGTTCCGATTCGAGGGCGTCAAGATGGACGTCACCATCTCCCTGGGCGTCGCGGCCCTGGACCAGGAAACCACCGACGCGGCCGGACTGATCAAGCGCGCCGACGAGCGACTGTACGAGGCCAAGAACGCGGGCCGCAACTGCGTGCGTGGCTAGTCGGTCAGCCCGGAAAATCCTACCAGCCGCCGTACAGGATCGACATGATGGCCACCGCGTAGCCCAGCAGGTTGATGAGAAAGGGCGCGTCGCGGAGCATGGAATCGGTGGGGCTTTCGCTGTCCACTTTGCCCTGGACGATCCAGATGAAGCGCAAGACGCCGAACACCACGAAGGGCACGGTCAGCGCCAGGCGGCGCGTGCCGAAGAAAGCCAGGGCGTGGGGCGACTGGGTGTAGAGGATGTAGGCGACGATGGTCAGGATGGCGAGCAGGTAGAGCAACACGCGCAGCACGTTGGGTGGGTAGCGGTCGAGCACCAGACGCTGGTTGCCGCCCTTGCTTCCGGCCACGCGCAGCTCGTGCGCGCGCTTGCCGAAACCCAGGAACGCCGCCAACAACAATGTGCACAGCAACACCCAGTTGGAGGGGTCCACGGGAATGGCATAGGCGCCTCCCAGCACGCGCAACAGGAACCCTGCACTGATGCACGCCACGTCCACGAAGGGAACGTGCTTCAGCCAGAAGGAATAGGCGACGTTCTGCGCGAGGTACGCGGCGGCGACGGCGGCCAGCGCGGGGGCAATCAGGTAGCTGCCGCCCAGGCCGACCACGGCCAGCACGGCGGCCAGCACGCGCGCGCGGCCCACCGACAGGGCTCCCGAGGCGATGGGGCGCAAGCGCTTGAGGGGATGGGCGCGGTCTTTGTCCACGTCGACAATATCGTTGAACACGTACACCGCGCTCGACAGCAGACAGAAGCAGGCCATGGCCAGAGTCGCCGAAATCACGGCGCGTGGGTCGTCGACTCGGCGCGCGAACACCAAGGGTCCCAGCACGAAAAGGTTCTTGACCCACTGATGAAAGCGCAGGGACTTGAGGACGGCGATGACCATGGGGGTGGGGGAAGGGCGAAGTGTAGCGCGAAGCGATCGAAGGTCTATCCTCTCGGGCAACAGTAGCCTATTCTTGTCCCCTCCCGCGAGGGGAACCCAATGCCCCAGAGTGACACCCATCACAGCCCCGACGGTGCAAAGCCATCTGCCCTGGCCGGCCTGACCGACGAGGTGCTGGTGGCGCGCGCGCGCGGCAAGGATGTCGCGGCCTTCGAGGAGCTGCTGGGCCGCTACGATGACAAGCTTTATCGGCTGGCGATGCGCTTCGTCCGCAATGAGAACGACGCACAGGAGATCCTGCAGGACGTGTTCCTGTCGGCGTGGCGGAACCTGCCGGGCTTCGAGGGCAGGGCGCAGTTCGGGAGCTGGATGTATCGCGTGACCGTGAACGCGGCGCTCATGTTCCTGCGCGCGCGCAACCGGCATCCCGAGGTCATGCTGGACGACGTCGAACCGGGCGTGCTGAACCAGGCAGCAGAACACTCGGTGCACGCCTCGTCGGAGGACTGGTCGCAGCGGCCGGACGAACAGTTCCAGTCCGAGGAGCTGCGGCGCCACATCCAGACGGCGGTGGACGCCTTGCCTGATGGGCTGCGCACGGTCTTCCTGGTGCGCGACGTGGAGGGACTGTCGACCGAGGAAACCGCCGAGCTGCTCGGGCTGTCGCTTCCGGCGGTCAAGACGCGCCTGCACCGCGCCCGCCTGGCCCTGCGCGAGGCCATCGGGCGTTACTTCGCGCCATAGCATCGCGCGGGGCCGTGATGAAGATGACGTTTGTCGGGCGAGCGGCGTGCGCCGTGGCGCCGCTTGTCGCCTGGCCGGCGTTCGTGGCGGGGCAGGGTGACGCGTATGAGGCTCGCTTCGAGGCCGAGCGCGCGGCTCTTCTGGCCCGCAGGGCGGCACCCGAGGCGGCAGCTTCGCTGGATGCACTTTTGCGCATGGATGCGATGCTCAGCCCAGGCCGGCTGGCAGCCGTGCTACGCGACTTTGTCGAGGGAAAAGGCAGGGCAGATCCCCTGGTGGCCGCACAGGCGTCCTATTTCCTTTCACTGGAAGAGGACCGCGCGGGCCAGCACGAGCAGGCAGAGGCGCGTCGGCGCGGGCTGGGGTTGTTGCGCGACTTGTGGGTGTTGGGGCCATTCGATGCCCAGGGGCGGAGCGGACTGGATCGCATCTATCCGGCCGAGCTGGCTCTGCCTGACCCGCGCACAAGTCAGTGTCACCCGGGCAAGACCCACGAAGCCTGCTGGCGCCGGACTTCGATCGAGGTGGCGCGCCAGGGAGCGGTCATGCTGGGCGCGCTCTTGCGTCCCGACAACGATGCGGCGGCGTATGTGCTGGCGTACCTGCACAGCGATCGGGGGCGCTGGGCGGCGTTGCGCCTTGGCTCGCCCGGACCGGTCAAGGCCTGGGTCAACGGCCGCCTGGTGATGAGTCGGGACGTGGTGCGGCCGGCGGCGCTGGATCAGGATGCGACGGCGATCTGGCTTCCCAGCGGCGAGAGCGTGTTGCTGGTGAAGACAATCGTGACCAGCGGGATCTGGCAGATGTTCTTGCGCGTGACCGATCCCCAGGGGGCCCCGCCGCCGGGGTTGAGGGCCAACGCCGAGTCGCCTGCCGGCAGCGTGGCGACCTCTGCACCACCAGATCGCCCACCAGCCGTGCGAGATCTTAAAGAGATTTTGCGCCGGCGTGCGGAGCGGGCCTCGCGGGACGAGGCATCCCTGCGTTGGCTCGACTGCGCGCGCGTTCTGGATCTTCTGCGCAGCGAGGACAGCGAGAGCAAGGCAGTCGAACTGGCGGCGGGTAGGGCGGCGAGCGTGGACTCGGCATCCCCGGCGGCTCGCTTCGCGGCGTTGGTCTTCTTGGGCCAGGTGGCGCGAGAGGAAGACGACGCGCGAGCGGCGCTGGAGCGAGCGCTGGAATTGGCGCCGGGGCCGGGCGAGCGGGCCCTGGTGCTGGCCGAGCTTGGCGATCTGGCGCAACGGCAACGTCGGCCAGAGGCGGCGCTGCAGCGCTGGCGGGAAGCGGCCGCGGCTGACCCGGCCTCGCTTCCGGCCCAGCTCGCCCTGGCGGGTGAGGAGGGCGAGACGGGTCTCTACGCGGCGGCCTTGCGGCGCCTCGACGCGCTTCCCGCCGCGGCCAGAAGCACCTCGGCGGTGCAGGAGGCACACGCGCGTGCGATCGAGGCCCTGGGCCGTGTGGACCAGGCCGACGCCGAGCGGAGACGGCTATGGGACGCGCGGCGTTCCAACGCGGATCTGCTGCGCGACCTGGCCGCGAGCGCGCGCCGTCGCGGGGATTATGGTCAGGCGGCCCATCTCTACGCTGAGGCGGCGGGGTGGCGGCCAGATTTGCACTATCTGATCATCGAGCAGGCGCGTACGATCGAGGGAGCGGGACAGGGAAGCGAGGCCGAGGCGGTGTTGCGCAGGGCCCTGCTGCGCTTGCCCGACGAGCCGCGTTTGCACGAAGAGCTGGGTCGCCTGCTGGCGCGGCTGCGACGCCCGCAGGAGGCGGCGGCAAGCCTGCGCCGAGCGCTGCGCCTGCGTCCGCAGCAACCGGCGCTGCGGCGTTACGCCGAGTCGCTGGCCGCGGCCTCCGACGGGACTCGTCGGTCGACAGGCGCCGAGGATCTTGCGCGACGTTTTGCCGCTGACGGCGCGACGCTGAGCCGACCGGCGCTGCTGTCGCCGCTGGCCGCCGCGGACAGCGATCCGGCCGCGATCCTGCTCGACCGCCACGTCACCCGGGTTCACCCCAACGGTCTGTCGGACGCCTTCGTCCAGCGCATCGTCCATCTGCGCAGCGAGCGCGCGGCCCGCGACAACCGGGAGGTGCTGGTGCGCTACCTACCCGGCGAGCAGGAAGTGGAGATCCGTGAAGCGCGCGTTTTTCGTCGCACCCCCACGGGCGAGGTCGAGGTTTCCCAGGCGAGCGGGCGCGACGATCGCGACCTGTCCGAACCCTGGTACGGCCTGTACTACGACGCGCGTGCCGAGGTGGTGAGCTTCGAGAACCTGCGCGCCGGCGACGTCATCGAGGTGCAGTACACCGTGGCGGATGTCGCCTTCCAGAACGACATGGCTGACTATTTCGGCGAGCTTGCCTTGATAGCCGACGTGCTGCCCAAACGGATTTGGGACTACACCCTCATCGCGCCGGCACAGCGCTTGTTCCACTTCAACCAGCCGCACCTGCCAGGACTCAAGCGTGGGGTGGAACGTCAGGGGAACGAGATGGTCTATCGTTGGGTGGCCGCCGACGTGGCCCGCGTCGACATCGAGCCGTCCATGCCCGGATTGACCGAGGTCGCGCCCTACCTGCACATCAGCACCTACCAAAGTTGGCAAGAGGTGGGGCATTGGTACTGGAGCCTGGTCAAGGACCAGTTGCAGAGTGACCCGACCATAGTGCAGGTGGCGGCGCAGGTCACCGCTGGCCTGCACGGCGACGCGGACAAGGTGCGGGCGTTGCACCGGTTCGTGATCGAGAAGACGCGCTATGTGGGGCTGGAGTTCGGCATCCATGGATACAAGCCCTATCCGGTCAGCCAGGTGTTGTTGCGCCGGTTTGGCGACTGCAAGGACAAAGCCTCGCTGCTGGTGGCTCTGCTGCGCGAGCAGGGCATCGAGTCCGAGCTGGTCCTGCTGCGCTCGCGCCGGGCCGGCCTGGTGGACAGCCAGCCGGCGTCGCTGGCCATCTTCGACCACGCCATTACCTATGTTCCGCGGCTCGACCTCTATCTCGACGGCACGGCGGAGTTTGCCGGTCTCGACGAGTTGCCCAGCCAGGATCAGGGGGTGATGGTCCTGCGAGTGGGAGCGCGAGGGTCCACGCTTGCGCGCACCCCGGTGCTGCCCGCGTCGGCCAACCGTGCTGCGCGCGTCTGGAAGGTCACGCTGGCCGCCGACGGCAGCGCGCAGGTCGATGAGACGGTGACCATCAAGGGCCAGGCGGCGCAGGAGTGGCGCGCGCACTACCAGACGCCGGGCGAGCGGCGCGAACGCTACGCCAAGGTGTGGAACGGCAGCCACACCGGCGCGCGGCTGGAGGCGGTGGATATGACCGGGGTGGAGGATCCCAATCAGCCGGTCGTGGTGCGGGCCCGGGCCTTCGTCCCGCACCTGGCCCAGCCCAACCAGCGGGGCGAGTTGCTTCTGCCTTCGAGTTCGCGTGAAACCGATCTGACCCAAACCTACGCGCGCTTGGGCACGCGGCGCTGGCCGCTGGTTCTCGGGTTTCCCTGGCAACACCAGGAGGAAATCGAGTACCGCTTGCCCGACGGGTTCCGCCTGCCGCGCGTGCCGACCGCGCGCACGTTGAAGTGTGCCTTCGGCAGCTTCGATTTGCAGGTGGAGGTGTCGCCCGACGGACGCGCGCTCAAGGTGCGCTCGCTTCTCTGGGTGGAACGCGATCGGATCGCCGCCAGCGAGTACGGAGAGTTCCGCGCCTTTCTGCGCGATGTCGACAACCTGCTGGGCGAGCCCATCGTCATCGCAGGGGAGAACCCGCGATGAGTTCGCGGGTTGACCGGGGGCAGGGCAAGAGGAGCCGCCTCGTGCTCTTGCTGTGTGTCGCCTCGGGCTGCGCGGGAATCTTGGGCGGTGGCCGTCGACTCGATCCCGCGACAGATACAGGCCGGGGCTGGCAGGCGCTGGTCGACGGGAAGAACGACGAAGCGGCGGCACTATTCGGGCGCGTCCTGGGTGCGGGCGCGAAACGCGAGCCGCGCAGCTTGGCCCTGTTCGGCGCGAGTAGCCTGGCCTACGAGCGAGGCGACGACCAGGCAGCCGTAGCGCATACCCTCGACCTGATCGAGGCAGCGGCGGCGAGCGGCGCTGCGCCTGACGGGCTGCTCGCCTCGGCAGCGGCTGCGCGCTTGCCGCAGCTTCTCGAGGAATTGCCCGACCGTCGCGCGGCGGAAGAGAGGGTCATGGCCCTGTCGCCCGAGCGCCTTCCCTGGCGAGCGCAGTACGGGCTGGCGTCCCTCGCCATCGAGATCGCGCGGCGACGGGCGGACACGGACTTGTTGGCGAGGCAGGCGCATCGGTGGGGGTGCCCGACCGAGCTGCGTCTGGTCGGCGTGGCCGGCCGCTTGCCGTATCTCGATCTCATGTCCAACCAGATGCGTCCGGCACAACCGGAGCGGGTGCTGGCGCACTCAGGCTGTCGCTTCACCACGCCCAGCACGGATCCTCTGCCGGGCGTGCGCGTACTGCGCTCCGAGATTGACGTTCGCGCGGGTCACTATCAGGTGGTGCTCGATTACCCGGGACCGGCCTTGCTGCGTGTGGATGGCGGCCCCTGGCACCATCACGGCGATTCGCCCGAGTCCTTCGGCGCGCGCTGGACAGCGCTGGCGCTGGCGCTGAGCGAGGGTCGGCATCAGGTGGAACTGCGCCTGGGCAGCTACGGCGGACGCATCGACGTGGGCTTGCTGCTCGCACCGGTTTCCAGTCGGCCGCGCGTCGAGTCCGAAGCCTGGCCGGATCGTTCCTCGCTGGAGGATTCCGTGTTCGATCTCGCGACGGCCCTGTCCGCGCACGCAGCCGGCGATGTGGATCAGGAGTTGGTGCATGCGGCTGCCCTTGCCACGCGTCCCCGCTTTGCGCTCGGGTTGTCCGGGGCGGCGCGCTTGTCGGAAACCGATTCCACGCGACCTGAAGACATGAACCGCGATCGTGCGCGAGGCCTCTATTTGCGTGCGGTGGCCGTCGACCCGCACCTGGCGCAGGCCTGGTTGGACCTGGCGCGACTGGAACTCGACAACGACCGGCCGCGCGAGTCCGCAGAGGACGCCCAGCAGGCGCGGAGCGTGGCCGCCGGCTGGTGGGCGGCAGGCTTGCAACTGGCCGATGCTCTGCGCGCCCGCGGGCTGGAACGCGACGCCGACGAGGCCCTGGCTGCGGCTCTTGCGCACGCAAAGAAAGGGCAGGGGGCGTGTTCGGCCCTGGAGAGCGGGTTTCATCGCGCCGAGGAGCGCGCCATGGTCGGCGAGCAGGAGCGCTTGGCTGGCCTGCTGCTTGCCTGCGACGCCCAGTCTGAAGCGCCTGTGTTGTGGTATCGACAGCGGGGCGATGTCGCCGCAGCGGAAGCAGCCCTGCGGCGGGCCTTGCCCAGCAGCAGAGAGCCGGCCTTGCTCCGCTCCGAGTTAGCAGCGCTGGCGCTGACTCGGGGTAATGCGGCCGGCGCCGCATCGGAATTGCGGGCTCTGGTCGACTGGTCGCCCTATGACAGTCATCTGCGCCTGCGCCTGGCCGATGCGCTGCTGGCTGCTGGTGCGGGGGAAGCGGCGCACGCCGTGCTGGCAGAGACGTTGCGGCGTTTTCCCGCGAGCGGCGCCGTCCGGCAGGCGGCTCGTATCGCGGGGATGTCCCTGCCGCTCGACGAATTCCGGCTGGATGGCGGTCAGGTGATCCGGGACTTCCTCGCCTCTGGCCATCGCTATCAAGCCCCGGCGGTGGTGGTGCTGGATCGTGCGGTCGAGCGCATCTTCCCCGACGGAGGGCGCACCAGCCTCACCCACACCATCACGCAGGTGTTGAGCAAGGAAGGCATCGAGCGGGCAGGCGAGGTTTCCCTGCCCTCGGGGGCCGAGGTGCTGGCCTTGCGCACGCGCAAGGCGGACGGCACCATCCGCGAAGCCCAGGAAATCGTGGGCAAGTCCACGGTTTCGGCCCCCGATGTGGCGGTGGGCGACTTCGTCGAGTGGGAGACCCTGGAATTCAAGCAGCCGGCTGAGGCGTTCGCGCCAGGCTTTCTGGGCGAGCGCTTCTACTTCCAGTCGTTCGAGGCGCCGCTGGATCGCAGCGAGTATCTGCTGATCGTGCCGGACGGGATGCCGGTGGACCAGGATCGACGGGCCAGGGCGCCAGAACCCACGCTGCAGTCTGGTCCCGACGGCACCCGGCTGCTGTGCTTCGTCGCGCGGCAGATGCCGCAGCTCTTTGCCGAGCGCTCGTCCTTTGTTGTGGAGGACTGGATCCCCTCGGTGCGCGTGTCGAGCGGCGTCGATCAGGCGCGCTGGTCGCGCTTCTTGGCCGACCGTTTGTACAGCGTGGCGCGCGTCTCACCTGATGTGCGACGGGTGGCTGCGCTGATCGGGGCCGAGGCGGTTGCCGCGCGGACGACGATGTCCGAGGCCATCAACCGCTGGGTGAACCAGCACATCGAGCCCGAGGACAGTCTGTTCGAACCGGCGACGGTGGCGCTGGATCGGGGACAGGGCAACCGCGCGGCCGTGGTGCTGGCGCTGGCGCGAGCGCTGGGGCTGAAGGCTGAACTGATGCTGCTGCGGCCGCTGACCCGCGCGCCAGCGGGGGCCCCGGTGGTGTCGCAGGAATTGGATGACTTCAGCGAGGCGCTGGTGCGCCTGCCCGGGCCCGACGGGGCGGCGCGATTCTTCGATCCGCGCACGCGGCATGCCCCGTTCGGCTATCTGCCGCCGGGCTTGGCTGGTGCCCCTGGCTTCGCGCTGGGTGACGACGCGCTCACCATCGCCCGCGGCGCGGTGCCGGACGGACGCCACGTGGTCATGAAGATGCGGCTGGCGGCGGACGGCAGCGCGACCACGACCGTGACGGAAGATCTCAGTGGCTGGCCCTCGCTGGAGTGGAGCGAGGCGTTGGAGCGGGCGGGTCGGGATCGCACCAAGCTGCGCCAGGAATTCGAGCAGCGTTGGCTGAGCCAGCAGTTTCCCGGCGCAGTGTTGGACGAGCTTTCAGTGCGGGAGGGTCCGGCGGGAAGCAGAACTGTCCGCTACACCCTGAACGACCCGCGCATGGCCACACGCACGGGCAATGTTCTCTGGCTGCGTCCCAGCTTCTTCCTGTCGCAGCCAGGCCGGCGCTATTTCACCGAGGCGCAGCGGCGGACGCCGTTGCAACTCGGCTACGACGTGCCGCTCTTGCTGGAGGCCGAGATCGAGCTGCCGGCGGGTGCCCAGGTGATCGAACTGGGACCGAGCGGCAGCATCGCCGCCGGCGACGCGCGCTTCTCGGAGGAACGTCAGGTTCAGGCCGAGGCGCTTTCGGCCGACCCGCGCGGCACCGTACGCCTGCTGCTGCGACGGCGCTGGCAACTTCCGTTCTCGCGCATTCTTCCCGCTGACTACGACGAGATGGCCGCCAACCTGCGGCAGGTGGATCCCCTGGAACAGGGCGAGATCCGCGTCGAGTTGCCGACGGGATCTGGCAAGTAGTGCTAATCTTCGACCAGCCAACCCATGGCCGCCTTTGTTCCCGACCGCACCCGCTTTCTCGCTCTCGCCCGGCAGGGGCGCCTGTGCTTCGTGTATCGTGAGTGGCTGGCCGACACGGACACGCCGGTTTCGGTCTTTGCCAAGCTGGGCCGAGGACCGTACTCGTTCCTGCTCGAGAGCGTGGTGGGCGGCGAGAAGTGGGCAGCCTACAGCTTCGCCGGCGTGCGGCCGCGCGCCGTGATTCGCGCGCGGGGCACCCAGGTCGAACGCCTGCGCCCCGACGGCGATGGCTTTGTCGTGGAAGAACGTGTCAGCGAGGCCAACCCTCTCGACTACGTCAGCCGCACCCTGGCCAGCTTCCCGCCCGCGGTCCCGCCCGGGCTGCCGCGTTTTTTCGGCGGGGCGGTGGGCTGGCTGGGCTACGATGCCGTCCGGCGCTTCGAGCGCCTGCCCGCGCACGCGCCCGACGAGCTGGGCCTGCCCGAGATGTGCTTCGCGCTGACCGACACCGTGGTGGTTTTCGACAACCTGCGCGGCACCATCAAGGCAGTGGCTTCGGTGGACGTGGCGGGCGTCGATCCCAACCGCGCCTACGACGAGGCCTGCCGCAAGGTGGAGGAGATCTACGACCGTCTGGCCAGGCCCGCGCGCGCCTTGCCACCGCTCGATGTCGGGGCTGCGGCCCCGTCGGGCTTGCAGCCCGTGACGCGTACCAGCCAGGCGGACTATCAGGCTGCTGTCCGTCGCATCCAGGAATACATCAAGGCAGGCGATGCGTTTCAGGTGGTGCTTTCGCAGCGCTTCGACGTGGCCCGCGGCGGGGTCGACCCGTTCGACGTGTACCGCATCATGCGTGTCACCAACCCATCGCCGTACATGTTTCACCTGGAATTCCCCGAGGCTGTCGTGACCGGCGCCTCGCCCGAGGTGCTGGTGCGTCTGGACGGCCGACGGGTGGATGTCCGACCGCTGGCGGGCACACGCCGTCGCGGCCGCAGCGTCGAGGAGGACGAGACCCTGGAAAAGGAACTGCGTGCGGATCCCAAGGAGCTGGCCGAACACGTGATGTTGATCGACCTGGGCCGCAACGACGTGGGTCGGGTGGCTGCGCCCGGCAGCGTGCGGCTGGACGACATCATGGTCGTGGAACGCTACTCGCACGTCATGCACCTGGTTTCCAACGTGAGCGGCACCCTAGTGGACGGTCTTTCCGCCAAGGACGTGGTGCGCGCGGCGTTCCCCGCCGGCACGCTCTCGGGCGCGCCCAAGATTCGGGCCATGGAGATCATCGACGAGCTGGAGCCGTCCCGGCGTGGGGTCTACGGCGGTGCGGTTGGCTACCTTTCGTACACGGGCAACATGGACCTGGCGATCGCCATTCGCACCCTGGTCACCAGGGGCGACACCATGCACGTGCAGGCCGGGGCGGGCATCGTGGCCGCCAGCCAGCCCGAGGCCGAGCATGAGGAGTGCGTGAATAAGGCGCGTGCGGTGCTCGGCGCCATCGAGCTGGCTCGGCAGTCGGCAGCCAACGGGGAGCGCTAGCGATGTTGCTGGTGATCGATAATTACGACTCCTTTACCTACAATCTGGTGCAGTACCTGGGTGAGCTTGGGCAGCAGGTCCGGGTCGTGCGCAACAATGAAGTTTCAGTTGATGATGTCGAGCGTATCTACCCAGAAGCTATAGTTATTTCTCCTGGGCCTTGTACCCCGAATGAAGCTGGCATCTCGCTCGAAGTGATCAGCCGCCTGGCGGGAAAGATTCCCATCCTGGGCGTGTGCTTGGGCCATCAGGCCATCGGCCAGGCATTCGGCGGCAAGGTCATCCGTGCCAAGGAAGTCGTGCACGGCAAGACCTCGCGCGTGTTTCATGACGACAAGGGGATCTTCGCCGGCCTGCCCAACCCCTTCGAGGCCACCCGCTACCATTCGTTGGTCGTCGAACGCTCGAGCTTGCCTGACTGCCTAGAGATCACGGCCAAGACCTGGGACGAAGAGATCATGGGCTTGCGCCACAAGAGCCTGGCGGTGGAAGGCGTGCAGTTTCACCCCGAGTCGTTCCTGACCAAGGTGGGCAAGGATATCCTGCGCAACTTCCTGCGCCTGGCGAGGCCGGCGTGACCGGCCCGGCTGCGACGCCCGGCCTGGGCATTCGCGAGGCTTTGGTCCTGGTGGTGGCGGGTCGCAGTCTGACGTCAGCCGACATGGCCGCGGTCGTGGGCAGCATCATGGACGGCCAGGCCACCCCGGCCCAGGTGGGTGGCCTGCTCACCGCTTTGCGCATGAAGGGCGAAACCGTGGACGAGGTGGTGGGTGCGGCGCTGGCCATGCGCCAGCGCATGCTGCGCGTGCCGGCAGACGAGCCAGCCTTGCTCGACACCTGCGGCACCGGCGGCGACGGCTCGGGCACGGTCAACATCTCGACCCTGGCGTCGTTCATCGTGGCTGCCTGCGGGGTCAAGGTCGCCAAGCACGGCAACCGGGCGCTCTCGTCACGTTCCGGTTCCCACGACGTCATCGAGGCCATGGGCATCGATCCTGCGCCCGCGCCGGAGACGGTCCTGCATTGTATTCAGCAAGCCGGCCTCGGCTTCATGTTCGCGCCCAACTTCCACGCGGCGACCCGACATGTGGCGGGGCCGCGCCGCGAGCTGGGCTTTCGCACCTTGTTCAATCTCTTGGGGCCGCTCACCAACCCGGCCGGCGCGCGCTATCACATGAACGGGGTGTTTGCGGCCGAGCGTTGCGAGTTCATGGCGCGGGCCCACGCGCAACTGGGCTCGCTGCGCGCGCTGGTCGTGCATGGCGCCGGCGGGGTCGACGAGATCGCTCCTGCTGGAGCGACCCAGGTTGCGGAGTTGCGCGACGGAACGGTTCGTTGCTACGAGGTGCGGCCGGCGGATTTCGATCTGCCCGAACAGGATCCCGCGGGCCTGGCCGGTGGCGACGCGGCGACCAACGCGCATCTCCTGCAGGCCGCGCTGGCCGGCGCACCCGGGGCCATCCGGGTGGCCGCGCTCATGGCAGCGGCTGCCAGTCTGTATGTGGTGGGTGCCGCGCCCGATCTGCGGGCCGGCGCGCGCTTGGCAGCGGCGGCACTCGACAACGGTGGGGCGCGTGCCGTGGTGGAACAGTTGCGCCGCCTGTCTCCCGTGCAGAAGAAAGAATGATCCTCGACGAGATTCTCGCGCAGACGCGACAGTGGGTCGCCGCGGCCCGAGAGCGAGTTCCGCTTGCCAGGCTGGAGCAACAGCTCGCCCTGGCGCCACCGGTTCGTGATTTCTGTGCGGCCCTTCGTGGCCAGCCCGCGCCGGCGTGCATCGCGGAGTTCAAACGACGCTCGCCGTCCAAGGGCTGGATCAACCGCGATGCCGATGCGGCCGTAGTGGCCCGCGCGTACCAGGCGGCCGGGGCGGCCGCCATCTCGGTGCTGACCGACGGCCCGTTCTTCGGCGGATCGCTCGATGATCTGAGCCGGGCACGCGCTGTGGTCGACATCCCGGTCTTGCGCAAGGACTTCATCATCGACCCGTACCAGGTGGCCGAGGCGCGCGCGGCGGGCGCAGACGCGCTCCTGCTCATCGTGTCGGCGCTGCGCCAGGAGGATCTGGTCGCGCTGCTCGCCGAGATCAGACGCCTGGGCATGGAGGCCCTGGTGGAGACACACGACCGCCACGAGGTGGAGCGCGCGGCGGCGGCCGGGGCGCGCGCGATCGGGGTCAACCACCGCGACCTTCGCACCTTCCAGATGGACATGTCCCTGGCCGCTACCATGAGACCTCTCGTTCCGTCGGACCGCCTGCTGGTCGCGGAGTCAGGCATCCGCACGGCAGACGACATGGTCAAGATGCGACAGGCGGGCGTCGACGCGGCTCTGGTGGGCGAAAGCCTGATGTGCGATCCTGATCCTGGTTCGGCCTTGCGCAGGCTGCTGGGGCGTCCATGAGTTTTCTGGTCAAGATTTGCGGGATCACACGTCCCGAGGACGCGCGACAGGCGGTCGCCGCCGGTGCCGATCTGATCGGCCTCAACTTCTGGCGTGGGTCCGAGCGCTTCGTGGAGGACAAGCAGGCGCACGAGATCGTCGCGGCCATTCCGGCGGGCGTGCTGCGGGTGGGAGTGTTCGTCAACGCCCATCCTCTGGTGGTCACCGAGACCATGGCCGAGTTGAAACTGGACCGGGTCCAACTGCACGGTGACGAGATCGCGTCGAGTTGGGACTGGCTGCGGCCGGATCAGATCATTCGCGCCGTCCGGGTTCGCGACCAGGCGTCGCTCAAGGATGCGCTGGCCTGGGAGGCGGGTCTGTTCCTCTACGACTCGCATGCCGACGGGTATGGCGGCACTGGCCAGCGGGCGCCTTGGGATGTCGTGGCAGCGGGCGCGCGGCGGCCTTTCTTGATCGCCGGGGGATTGAATGCCAGCAACGTGGCCGAGGCGATAGCCGCGACTCGGCCCGACGGTGTGGACGTGTCGTCAGGGGTCGAGTCGGCGCGCGGTATCAAGGATCTGCGCAAGTTGCGCGCCTTCATCAAGCAAGCGCGCGCCGCCGCGGCTAAGCTGAAGGTGAGCTAAGGGCTCGTCCAGAAATAATCGAGACGATTTCGCCGCCGATCCATCCCGGCTGGCTTCGTTGCTCGTCGTCGCAATACGTCGAGTATTCCTCCTCCTCGCGCCTCGCCAGCCGGGCGCCTCGGCACCGAACTCGTATGACCTATTTCCGGACGAGCCCTAACCGGCCAGGCGATTCGCCGGGCCCAGCCCCTCACGTAACACGGTCACCCAGTCATCCACCAAGCTTACCACGGTCGAGGGCGGGCCGTTCAGGGTGCCGCCGTCCAGGATGAGATCGATCTCGCCGCCGTATTCCTGCCGGATCTGGGCGGCGGTGGTCAGGACATGGCCGTCGCGCGACTTGGCCGTGGCGGTGAGGATGGGCCGGCCCAGCCGCCAGGTCAGCATTTCGCACAGCGCGCTCTGCGGGATGCGGACCCCGATGGTGCGCCGATCGCCCTGCACGAAGGGCGAGGGCACGGTGGGGTGGGCGAGCAGTTCGGCGCAGTAGGGCCCCGGGAAGATGCGGTTGACCAGACGATAGGCTGCCTCGCTCATGCGCGTGAAGCGCGGGAGCTCGCCCATGTCGGGCAGCAAGAAGGTCAGCGGCCGGGTTGCCAGATCGAGACCGCGCATGCGCTGAATCCGTTCGATGGCCTGCGCCTGGCCATAGGCACAGCCGAGGCCGTACAGGGTGTCGGTGGGAAAGGCAATCACGCCTCCCGCCGACAGCACGCCGAGCGCCTGCTGGAGAACCGCCTCGGCAGGCTCTGAGGGGGACACTTCCACGATGGGTGCTTTGGGCGAAGTCATCGTCTCCGTATAGTGGCAGGGGAGCGGCGTGCAAGCAAAGGCTTGCTGGAATGGCCAGGCAGGGGGTGGATCGGTAAACTCGGCCCGCTATGCCCGGACCTATCCCTGCCGTCTTGCTCATCCTCGCGGCCGGCGTCCCCCAGTTCGATCTTCCGCCTGCGGCAGAGCCGGCTCATCGCGTTTCGATTCGTGTGGTGGGGCCCGTGGCGCTGGTCGAGGTGGAACGAGAGGTGCTGGTCGGCGGCGAGCGGGCTCCGACGCACGACACAGTGGTCGACCTCGACTTGCCCGAGGGCGCGGCCCTGGTCGGCTGGGGCGCGCGGCTTGCGGGCCGGACGATCAAGCTTGCTGCCACGGCGGCGCCGACGGCCCGCGCCGACTACGCGCGCACGCTGTCGTCGCACCATCTCTCAGCCGCCCAGACACCGGCCGACGACGCCGCCCGGGTGCGGGTGCATCTGGCGCCGCTGGCCGCTCCGGGGCGTGTTCTCCTGCGCTATCGCTACACGGCGCCTGCGGCCTGTGCCGACGGCCGCTTCGTGTTGCGCCTGCCCGCCAGCCTGGAAGAGAACCCGACCGCGGCGCAGGTGACGGTCAGGTTCGACGATCTGCCGGCGGAGGTGAGGCTTTTCGAGGCGAGCGTTGCCGGCGTACCAGTACGTATCCGGCCGAATGGGCGCATTTTCGCGGTCCATGCGACGGCACCCCTGCGGGCAACCTGGGAGGTGAGCTACCGGTTGCACGAGCAGGCCGCGGCTTGGCCGGGCCAGTTGGCTGCGGCGCGGGCCGAGCGGCGCGCGACGCACGCGGCGCGTGCAGGCGAAGTGCTGACGCTGGGCCTGTGTCGGCCGCAGCGATCGGCAAGCGCGCCTCCGCCGGGTGAGGTGATGCTGCTCATCGATCGCTCCCGCAGCGTGGGCGCGGGTGGCATGTCCAGCCAGCGTGCTCTGGCGCGGGCACTGATCGAGACTCTCCCGCCCGCACAGAGATTCAACGCCATTCTCTTCGCGCGGACGGCGACGCAGGTGTTCCCCATCTCACGCACGGCCACCATCGAGGCGCTGGACGCAGTGGAAACGGCGGCCGATCCCAACCAGCTGGAAAACGGAACCGATCTGGTGGCGGCACTGGGCCGCGCCGCCGATTGGGCCAAGGGTGACGGGCCTCTTCCGGCTGGCGAGTCTCGTCTGCTGGTGATGATCAGCGACGGCGCCTTGCCCGAGTTGCAGACGGCAGAGCGGCTCGCGGGCGCGCTTGCTTCCGTGGCGGCTAGCCATCGGCTGCGCGTGCTGGTCTTGCTGGTGCGCCCGGCTGCCGACGACCCGGTTCCCGCCAACGCGGTCGAGCGATTGGATAAGCTGGTGGGACGCTTCGGTGGAGTTGTGAGCGTGCTGGCGGCGGAGGATTTTCGTGGCGTGGCGCAATCCTCGCTGGCGGCGCTGGCGCAGGGTGGAGATCTCTTCAACGTCCGTACCCAGGGACAGACAGATCGGGCGCTGGCCGCTGGCGTGGCTCCGGGGACGGGTTTGGTCAAGGTGTTGACCTTGCCCAGCGGTTCGGGTTCCCGCGTCCAGGTGGCGGGCGAGTATGCGGGCGCGACAGTGCGGGCAAGCGCGCCCATAGCCCGCGTCGCGCTCGATTGGCTGCAGCCTTTGCTCGACACTCAGCCGCCCCGCGCGTGGACGGTTTCATTGCCCGACCTCGCCGTGTATGTGGAGGCGGTTGAGCCGCGCCCCAAGTCGCCCGCGGACGGCGTGGCGCGCGGACAGATGGACCCGCAGGTGCTGCGCAACGCTTTGGCGCTGGCCTACCTGCCGCGGGCGCGGGCCTGCTACTTGTCCCGGCGGGTGGCCAGCGGCGCCGATCTGGCCCTGCACGGCCGGGTCCGGCTGGAGCTTCATCTCGAGCGGGGCGAACTCGTGGACGCCATCATCCGCCAGTCCAGCCTGGAACGGCCCGAGATCGAGCGCTGTATACGCGAAGCGGCCTTCGACCTGGAGTACCCGCGTCCCATGCTTCGTGATGCGCCGACCGTGGCTGCGGTGAACCTGGTGTTCCGGCCGCGCACGCCCGAGGAGACTCGGCCCGACGCCTCGCTTTTCGACCGGGAGATCGATCTCATCCTGGGACCGGTCACATTCGACCCGCAGAAGCTACTCGACAGCGAGGTCCGTGAGAGCAGTGCGACAGAGAAAACCCGAGGCGATTGAGTCAACTTGACCTGGGGCTGACCGCCGACTATAAAGCCACGTTCTTTCAAGAGGTTTGCAAACCATGTCGCTGAAAATGGGCCTGCTCGGCCGCAAGTTGGGAATGACCCGCGTGTTCCACGATGACGGAACGTCCCTGGGATGCACGGCGCTCGAGGTCGGGCCCTGCGTGGTCACGGCGCAACGGACGCCGGACAAGCACGGCTATTCGGCGTTGCAGCTCGGATTCGAGGAGCGCTCGCTCCGCCACCTGCGTCGCTCCGAGGCCAAGCACTTCGAGAAGCTGAAGATCGAGCGGACGCCGGCGGTGGTGCGCGAAGTTCGCCTGGATGTGAACGACGCGGCCACCAAGTTCGAAGTGGGCAAGGTGCTGAAGGCCGAGGAAATCTTCAAGTCGGGCGACGTGGTCGACGTGGTGGGCGTCACCAAGGGCAAGGGCTACCAGGGCGTGATGAAGAAGCACAAGATGGCGGGCTCGGTGAACGGTCACGGCTCGCACGAGTTCTTCCGTCACGGCGGCTCCATCGGGTGTCGCCTCACCCCTGGCCGCGTGCACAAGGGCAAGCGGATGTCCGGTCACATGGGGTACGTCCGTTGCACCGCCTCGGATCTGGTGGTGGTCAAGGTCTTCCCCGAGCAGAATGTCGTGCTGGTCAAGGGCGCGGTCCCTGGGCCAGCCCATGGTCTGGTCTTCCTCAAGGGCAGCGCCAAGAACGTGAAGAAGTACATCGTTCCGGTGGTGCAGAAAGAGCAAGAGTCCAAGAACCCGATGAAGGCGTCGAAGAAGGGTCAGACGAGCGGCTAGACGGCGGCCGACTGAGCAGGCAGGTTGGCTTCGCTTCGCGACCGCAACCGGCGCCACGACGCGTTTTTTCGCAAGGCGCGCAGCGAGGGGTTTGCGGCGCGGTCAGTCTACAAGCTGGAGGAGATCGACCGGCGCTTGCATCTTTTGCGCGCGGGTGCGCGCGTGTTGGACCTGGGCTGCCGGCCCGGATCCTGGTTGCAATACGCGTGCAAGGTGGCCGGACCGCACGGCGTGGTAATCGGCGTGGATCGCCAGCCCCTGCCGCGGCCAATTCCTGGCGCGCGGGTTCTGGTTGCAGACATCTTCAGCTTGTCCGACCAGGAACTGCTGTGCGGCCAGGCGGCCTTCGACGTGGTCCTGTCCGACATGGCCCCCGACACCACGGGTATCCGCGCGACCGATCAGGCGCGCTCGGCGGCCCTGGTAGAGGAGGCGCTGGGTCGGGCCGAGCGCCTTCTCGCGCCGCTGGGCGCGTTCGTGGCCAAGGTGTTCCAGAGCCCCGAGGTCGTCCGCATCCGCGCACGCATATCCACGCGCTTCTCGGAGGTGCGCCTGCTCAAGCCTGAAAGCTCGCGCGGGGAGAGCACGGAGCTGTATCTGGCCGGAACGGGCTTCTTGCCTTGACGTGGTTGGAGGGATATCTCGAAATCGTTTTCGCGCGCGCCGCTCCCTGATACGCTGGTTGCGCAAAGCATGGAGCTTCACGTGCCGGTGTCCCGCATTCACGTTCTGTCCCCAGAGCTGGCGAATCAGATCGCCGCTGGCGAGGTGGTCGAGCGGCCGGCCTCGGTGGCCAAGGAGCTGTGCGAGAACGCGGTCGATGCGGGCGCCCGCCGCGTCGACGTGGAGATCGAAGCCGGAGGCCGGCGGCTCATCCGCGTGGTGGATGACGGCTGCGGCATGACGGACGAGGAGGCGCGGCTGGCCCTGCAGCGCCACGCCACCTCGAAGATTGCCTCGGCGGACGATCTGTGGGGACTGGCCACCTTCGGTTTTCGCGGTGAAGCCCTGCCTTCCATTGCCGCGGTTTCGCGTCTCACTCTGCGCACCAAGCTGACGGGTGCCACCGCAGGTTTTCGCATGTCGGTTGAGGCCGGGGTCGAGGCCGGCGCGGGTGAGGTCGGCATGGCCGAGGGAACCCAGGTGGAAGTGCGCGACCTCTTCTACAATACGCCCGCGCGCCTCAAGTTCATGAAATCTGAGGCTACCGAGGCTGCCAATGTTTCGGAGGCGATTCTGCGTCTGGCCTTGGCCCATCCCGAGGTGCACTTCCGTCTGCGCGCCAATGGCCGCGTGGCGCTCGATCTGCCTCCTCATCGGGACATGGCCGAGCGGGTGCGCGCGGCGCTCGCTCGACGGGGCGCCAAGGTGTTGCACGAGGCTGAGGGAGAAGAGGGTGGGGTCAAGGTGCGCGCCTTTTTGGCTTCGCCCGAGGAGGCTGCGCCTGCGGGGCGCTCGACCTTCCTGTTTGTTGGGCGCCGTTTCGTGCGCGATCGCGCCCTGCTGCACGCGCTGGCCCAAGGCTACGGCGAGGTGTTGGAGAAGGGGCGCTACCCGCTGGCCGCGCTCTTCGTCGACGTCCCTGGCCAGGAGCTGGACATCAATGTTCATCCGCAGAAGCTGGAGGTGCGCTTTGCGCGTCCGCAGGAAGTCTATGCGGCGGTCCGCCACGTGGTGGGCCGGGCGGTGGCGCGCGCGCCGTGGCTGGCGGTGTCGCCGATCCGTGCCTACACCCTGCCGCCCGAACGTGTCGGCCAGGGCGACGACGACCGTCCATTCCCGGCTAAACCGCCACGCGATGGGCAAGAACCTCACACGCCTGCGCGCTCGCCTGGGCCTGACGAGAAGCACAGCTCGCCGCTCTATCCGACCTTGCTGCGCGACGAAGCGCTGGCGCCGGCCGCCGAGCCCGCGGCCCGGGGATTTTTCGGCGGACTCGAGTACATCGGCCAGCTCCGCCGGACCTATCTCGTGTGCGAGGGCCCCTCGGAACTGGTGCTGGTGGATCAGCACGCGGCGCACGAGCGGATCATGTTTGAACGCCTGCGCGTGGCGCATCGGCAGCGGGCCGTGGTTCGCCAGCGTCTGCTGTTTCCCATCCCCATCGAACTGGACGAGGTTGCGGCTGCGGCGGCACGCGAGGCGGCGACCATCGAAGCCTTGGCAGGACTTGGTTTCGAGGTCGAAGGGTTCGGCCCCAAGACCATGCTTCTGCGCGCAGTGCCCGACCTGTTGAAAGACGTGGATCCCAAGCCCCTGCTGCGCGACGTTCTGCACCGGGTGGCGGAAGGGGATTCCTTGCGCCGGGCCGAGGAGAATTTCGAGCAGGTGTTCGCGACCATGGCGTGCCACGGCGCTTTGCGCGCGGGCGACGTGGTGACACGTGAAGCGGCCCTCACACTGCTCGCCCAACTCGATGCGGTGGACCTGCACTCGCACTGTCCGCACGGCCGGCCCGTGCTTCTGCGCATGTCCATCGCCGAGATCGAACAGCGCCTGGGACGCACCTAGTGCCGCTTGCCAGAAGTTCCGAAGGGGTCCGACCGATGTCTGCGGCTAGAAGGGACACTAGAACAGGCAGCGAGGCGGCACTAGCTTCGATTTACGGAGGGGAGAGCCCCTCCCCCCGTCGGGCAAAGCCCGCCGGGTCCCCCCTTTTCCCGCTCGGCCTGACGGCCTCGCGGCTCGCGCTTTGCGCTCGCGTGCTGCCCGAGAGGACTCTTGCCAACCCTTCGACATCTTCTGGCGGGCAGCACTAGCATGGTCGTCGCCATACTGGGACCAACGGCTTCGGGCAAGAGCGAACTCGGGCTGGCGCTGGCCCAACGAATTCCCGGCGAGATCGTGTGCTGCGATTCCGTGCAGGTCTATCGCGGCATGGACATCGGCACGGGCAAGGCCACCCATCAGGAGCAGGCGCGCTGCCCGCACCATCTGCTCGACCTCGTCGATCCGGACCAGCCGTTCCACGCGGCCGCCTGGGCCGCGCGGGCTCGCGCGGTCGTCGATGTCATCCTTCGCCGCGGGCGCACTCCCATCATCGTGGGCGGCACGGGACTGTATTTTCGCGCCTTGAGGGGAGGGCTGTTCGACGCGCCCGCGCCCGATCCCGCGATCAGGGCGTTGCACCAGGCCGAGGCTGCCGTTCTCGGCGTCCCGGCGTTGCACCGCCGGCTGCAGCATATCGATCCTGATGCCGCGGCGAAGATCCGTCCCGGCGATCTGGTTCGCACCAGCCGCGCTCTCGAGGTGTACCAGCAGACCGGGATCCCGATCAGTGAGCTGCGCCGCCGAGCCGCCGGTTCGCCGCTGCCCTGGAACCTCTTCGTCGTCATCCTCGACTATCCGCTCGCCAAGCTGCGCCCGCTCATCCACAGCCGGGTCGAGCGCATGATGGCGGCGGGATTTCTCGCCGAGGTCGCGGCCTTGCGCAAGGCCGGCTTCGGTCACACCCGCGCTTTGGCCGCCCTGGGCTACAAGCAACTCGGCCAGCACCTTGACGGCCTGCTGTCTCTGCAGGAAGCCGTGGCCCGGACCAAGACCGCCACTTCAGCCTATGCCCGGCGCCAGCGGACCTGGTTCAGGCGCGAGCAGGCCGATGTTCGGGCATCTGTGCTCCCAGACCCTGACACCCTCGCACGCGAGCTGTCGGCGCGTCTCTAACTCCTTCACAGATCTCTTGCTACCGTCTCGGATCCGAAACAGGATCGCGAACCGCCCATGCCACACAGGAAAGAAAAGACCAAGGAAGCCCCGGTACTCGATTTCGAGCGACCGGTTGTCGAGCTGGAACGCAAACTCGAGGAGCTCAAGCAGCGCACGCGCATGTCGGGCGAGATCCGGCGCGAGATCGAGAAACTCGAGGTGCGGGCTCGCGAGCTACAGCAGCACATCTTTTCCGAGCTGACGCCCTGGCAGAAGGTGCAGTTGGCCCGGCACCCGGCCCGGCCCTACACGCTCGACTATGTCAGCCGGCTCTTCACCGATTTTTGCGAGGTGCACGGGGATCGCCGCTTTGCCGACGACGCCGCCATGATCGGCGGCATCGGCTTTTTCGAGGGCGTTCCCATCCTGTGCCTGGGCCAACAGAAGGGGCGCACCACCAAGGAAAAGCTGGCGCGCAACATGGGCATGGCCAAGCCCGAGGGCTATCGCAAGGCCATGCGCCTGATGGACCTGGCCGCGCGCTTCGGCAAACCCGTCATCTGCCTGCTCGACACGCCGGGCGCGTTTCCGGGGATCGACGCCGAGGAGCGCGGGCAGGCCGAAGCGGTGGCCAAGAATCTGGAGATCATGGCCGGGCTGCCGGTGCCCATCATCGCGGTGGTCATCGGCGAGGGCGGCTCGGGCGGGGCGTTGGCCATCGGGGTGGCGGATCGCATTTTGATGATGGAATACGCCATCTATTCTGTGATCTCGCCGGAAGGCTGCGCCTCGATTCTCTTCCGCAGCGACGAGCGCAAGGCCGAAGCGGCCGAGGCGATGAAGATCACGGCACCCGATCTCGCCCGGCTGGGCATCGTCGACGAGATCGTGCCGGAAGCGCCGGGCGGCGCCCATCGCAACTTCGATCTCACCGCGCGCAATCTGGCCGCGGCCTTGCGTCGGCACCTGGCCGATCTGCTGCCGCTTCCGCCCAGTCTGCTCAAGGATCTTCGCTATCAGAAATACCGCCGTATGGGCGCTTTCGTGGAATCGGGCGCTCTGGCCTCGTGATGAGCGGCGGCTAGGAGAAAACGGTCATGGCAGAATCCGACGGGCAGAACCACACGGGGCGGCCGGTCAGCCCGGGCGCCGAGGAGATTCTGGGCCTCTATTTTCCGGTGCTGGACCATGGTTTCGTCGCTCTGGTCGACTACATGGGCAGCGACGAGGACATCGTGCGAGCCGCGCGGGTCAGCTACGGCTTTGGCACGCGCCAGCGCAGTCAGACGCGCGGTCTGCTCCGCTATCTGCGCCGCCATCGGCACACGACGCCCAGTGAAATGGTGGAGCTGAAGTTCCATTGCTGCATGCCCATCTTCGTGGCGCGCCAGTGGATTCGCCATCGCACCGCCAACGTCAACGAGATGTCGGGGCGCTACAGTCTGATGCCCATGCTGTTCTACACGCCGCCTGACGAGCAACTGCAGGCGCAGAGCACGAACAACCACCAGGGGCGCACCGGCCAGCCTCTGCCGGCCGGGCTGCGCAACCAGGCCAAGCAGCGCTGGCAGGATAGCCGGGCCGGCGCCATCTCGAACTACCAATGGCTGACCAGTCACGAGGTGGCGCGTGAACTGGCGCGCATCGACCTGCCGCTCTCGACCTACACCCAGTGGTACTGGAAGATCGATCTGCACAACCTGCTGCACTTCCTCACCCTGCGGGTGGACGCGCACGCGCAGTGGGAAATCCAGCAGTACGGACAGCTCATGGCGGGCATGCTCAAGCGGGTGGCGCCGCTGTCGTACGAGGCGTGGATCGACTACGACGTGTGCGGAGCACGGCTTTCGCGCATGGAGATGGACGCCCTGCGGGCACTGCTGCACGCCAAGGAGGACGGCATCGAAGGTCAGGGGAGGTTTCTTGGTCGCGAGGCACTGGCTTCGCTGGGCCTGAGCAGCCGCGAGGTGGACGAGTTCTTGTCGACCCTGCGCCACAGCGAGGTTCCCGATTTCGAGCTGGACATGGCAAGCGCACGCCCGACTTCCCACTTCGCCGAGCGCTTCGCCGCGGCCGTGCCTCGGGGCGAGCCAGAGCCTGGCGAGGAGTAGAGTAGCGGAGCGCAGCGTAGACGAGAGCGCCCGGATCGCGAAAGGCGCCCATTCGGAGCGGCTTTCAAGGTCGGCTATTCTTTATGGCTGCCGGTTGTTACTGTGCGCTAAAGGCAGGGCATTGCTGGTCGGCGTTGGCGCAGGTCAAGCACTGCATCGCCAGCAAGGTTCCTGCCGGCGCCTGCGGCTGAGTGCTCGGCCGCAAGGCAGTGATTCGCTGGTTCATGTAAGCGCTCGGGCAGCCAGTGACTGAATTGTTATCGTACAAGAGGTACCAGCAAGGCCGCGCGCTGTCCGGGATATTGCCGGTTGCGGGAGTCGCGGGTACGAGAGGGTTCCCCGTGGTAGGGTCTATGCACTCGGGGAGAGTATGTTGCGAGTAGCCAGTGGAAAGGCACGTACCCTGGCCAGGCGTGTTGCACGCGATCTTGTAGACAACCTGACATTCGGGCTGCACGCCATCTACATTCGGGTTCGTGTCGATCAACGGGTACTGCACGCAACCTGGCTTCAAGGCCTGCGCGATCGCTTGACCGATTTGAGTCATCGCGCCCGTGAAATCCTGGTTGCAGATGCTGAAACTCGCTCCGTGGGTGCCGAAGGCACTGACGAACTTGTTATGGCGAAGACCGCCGTACGCCTTGTAGATGTTGCCGTCAGAGGCCTGGACAGTGGGGTTCCAGCAAATGGGCATGTAGTCCCATAAGGTGCTCTGCGAGGGTGGCAGCGACGTGGTGTCAACCCCGATCCTGTATTGATCCGTGGTCTGGACATTGGGCAGGGCAGAGTCCGGGGGCCAGCCGTAGATGCCAGACACGAGGATCTGATCCTGGGGCCTCTGCTTGACACTGTTGACGCTGTCGATGATGTCCCGCACGTCGACGAGCGGAAGGTAGGCGGGGTCTGGATTGTTCCTATCGAGCTGCTCCTTGTCCGTGCAATCGGAAAAGGGGTGCATGAACCCCAAGGCGCCAGTTCCGGGTCCAACATTGGGCGTCGGGGCCGGGTTCTGCGGGGTGAATCCGTTCACCGGGTCGTAGCCAGGAATTGGCTGGCCGCCGCACAGATGGCCACGCGTCGCAGCTTTCATGCTGGCGGTTTCCCCAGTGGGCCGGTTCAGGAACATGCCATCATTATTGTTACCATTTTGGCCTGTGTCGGCGACCGGAGCAGAGTCGTCATCCTCGTCGCTGATGAAAACGATGGCCAGGTATGCCTCGGGACGCAGGAAGCCTACGTTTTCCATGTTGATATCCGTGCAGTTCTTGCCATTGCTGTCGCAATTCACCTGCTGGGGGTTGAGCGCCACTCGAATCGATTGCAACTGGTGCTCGTAGCCGCAGCCCGCGATTCCCACTGACTGGGCGAGGCAGGTGAATACGTCCGTAAGCTGGCCGGTGTAATTCTGTGTCCGCCCGACCCCATTCGCATTCGCAACATCGATGATCCAGCGTTGGCCCGAGGCGAGGCCGCACCCGTTGGGTGTCGGGTAGGTTGAAATTTGACCGGCGGCGGTCGAATATAACGTATTGCCGGGCGCGACCGAGGCAGTCAGGTTGTTGGGATCGTTCCCCCACAGAAGGCCGCGATCGCCCAGAACCCGCGAGCAGTTGCCGCCGATATTGTCGGAGCCAGCCCCCATGTCGCTGCTGATCACGCCGATGTGGACGTCGGGCAAACTCGTCTGACCCGGGTTCGAAGGGTCTGGCAGGTTCTGCAGTACCTGGATCATCTTTGGGAAGTTGGCAGCCAGTGCCTGTTGCTTGGGATCCATCGAAGGGGAGTTGTCGATCATGAACAAGATGTCGACTTCACGCTCTGGGCTGACCACAACATTGAAGTCGGTTTCTTGTTGCGGATTCGGCAGGGGCTCTTGCAACTTGTGCGAGTTGCAGGCCCACAGGGCCAAGGGCAGGGCGGGGATCGCCAGCACCCAGCGGAGATACTGCCAGCAGACAAGCGGCGAGAGCCTTGAAATATGACGGGTCATGTAACCCCTCCTCATATGCGAACCGGAGTGATGCTCAGAACTCGCTGTAACCTTACAGCAAGATGTGGGCCGAAGGGAATGTTAGTTGGCGCTGGAGAACGCAGGATCCTTTCTACATCCCATGTCAACCAAGTTGGCGTCGATGCCATATTGGTTGACATGGGGAATTGACGCGATGGGTACGATCATTGGTCAGGTTGCGCCACGGCGGCTGGCGCACCATCGAGGTGTTGGAGCGTCGGCACCGTGGCGGCATCCGGGATAGCGGTGAAGCCCTCAGGGAGGGGTGGTCCCTGAACCGCTGCCGGCGCGGTCAACTTCGCCTTGTGCGCAACTATCCAATCAACCACGCGGGCGACGTCTCCGAAGCGGGTGAGCTTGCCGTCGGTGCCGAGCATAGCCATGCCGTAGTTGTGGCCATCAATGCGGATGGCGATCACCAGGCAGTAGCGGGCGGCATCGTTGTAGCCGGTCTTGCCACCGAGGATTTGCAGGTTCGGCCGGGCTGCGGGTCGGTGCGTGCTGACGTACTTGATGGGCGGGCGAGCAACGGGGTGGGCCTCGTATTCCGGCTTGCGCACGATGGGACCCAGGATGGGATGAGACATGGCGGCGCGCAGGAGCTGGAGGATCTCGCGCGGAGTGGAGAGGTTTTCCGGGGAAAGTCCGGTCGGCTCGCGGAAGCGCGTCGAGCGCAGTTCGAGAGCCGCGACCTTCCGGTTCATGGCATTGGTGAGCTGGGTGGCGCTGAGCCCGACCGCGCGGCCCAGGGCCGATATCGCCCGGTTGTCCGATCCCAGCAGGGCCGCGTGCAGCAGATCGCGGTTGGATAGGGTCATGCCTTCGAGCAGGCGCGAGGGCGCTCCGCCGCGCGCGACCTCGGCGTCGATCTTCTTTATCGTGGTCAGCCCGTCGAGGTCCAGATTGTGGTCCATCACGGCCAGGGTCGCCGCCAATTTGGAAATGGAGGCTATCGAGCGCGGCTGGTCAGGCTTGCGGACGAAGATCTCCTGTCCGCTGTCCATGTCCACGACCAGGGCGCCGAGCGATTGCACATTGGGCAGGCTGCCCTTGACTGCCGCCACGTGCTTTTCCAGAAAGACCTTCTTCTTGGCGGCTGGCTTCTTGCCGCGAGTCTTGTGCGCCGCCTTGCCCCTGGGCTTCTTCTTCGCGTTCTTTCCAGGTGCGGGCTTGCCCTTGTTCTTGCTTTTCGACTTGCCGGAAGATGGCTTGGCCGCGGCTGCCTGCGCGCCCAGGGCGGCGCTTGGTGCCAGGAACGGCAGGCAGCATGCGGCAAGGAGCAGCAGGACTTTGGGGACGGAGGGCACGGGCGGTGCAGGTTAATCAGGGCCGAGGCGATGAGCAACTAAAGGTACACTGGCGCGATGCCCATCTCGCTGGCCTACTCTGTCGATGCTGATGATGCGTTCATGTTTCACGCCCTGCACGCATCCGGCGTCGACACGCGAGGACTGGAGTTCACCCACCGTCGCGGCGATACCTCGGAATTGAACGCACTCGCGCTCGCCGGTGAAGTCGACGTGGTGGCGATCTCTGCGGGCGCCTATCCGGCGGTGGCGGCCAGGTACCTGCTGCTGCCCCACGGCGCCTCGGTGGGGCGCGGCTTCGGGCCCGTGCTGGTGGCGCGGAAGCCGATGGCATTGGCCGACCTGGCTGGACGGCGTGTTGGTATCCCCGGCCTGTCCACCACGGCGTGGTTGGTGCTTCGCCAGATGCAACCGGGGCTTTTGCCCGTGGTCGTGCCCATCGTGCCCTTTGGCCGCATATTCGACTGTCTGGATGCGGGCACCATCGACGCAGCCTTGCTGATTCACGAGGGGAGACTCATCTACGAAAGCCGTGGCTACGCGCGCGTCGCCGAGATCGGGGAATGGTGGCAAGCGGAAACCGGGATGCCGCTGCCGCTCGGGGTGAACGTCATTCGGCGTGGGCTGGGGGCCGAACGTATCGCTCTGGTGTCCGCCGTCTTGCGCGACGCCATCGCCTACGCGCTCGACCACCGCGATGAGGTCATCCGGGTGCTCGCGGGGGAGAAGCGAGGCGAGCCCGCGCTGGCCCAGATTGCGCTGCTTGAACGCTACCTCGCAATGTACGCCAACGAGGACACGCGCGCGATGGCGCCCGACGCGCGTTTGGCCGTCGGGGTTCTGTTCGATCGCGCGGCAAAGGCGGGCCTGCTGCCCGCCGGGTGCTCCATCGACTGGGCACCATAGAGCATCAGCGGGATACGCTCGATCGCCCAATCACTTCCAAGGCCGCCCGACAGGCGGCGGCGGCGGCTCGGATCGCGTGGCGTTTCCACGCCGCGTGCGCGGACGGGCCCACGGCGTTGCTGATGCCAAGGATGGCCGCAAAGGGCAGACCGGCTGCGACCGCGGCACGCGCGACCGCGAAGGATTCGAGGTTTTCGACGTCGCAGACCGAGGACCGGGCGCGTCGCCCGACGGCCGACGGACGCAACGTGATCGCGAGGGGACACGCCACGTCCGCCATGAGCAGACCGGCCGCCGCCGCGATTCGGCGCAAGGCCATGGTGGACTCCTGCGCGGCGGGCAACGCGGGTGGAAGATAGGCGTGGCCGCTCGCCAGTCCATCGGCCGATAGAACCAGACGCCGCGCCGCCACCACGCCTGCCCACGCAAGATCGGGGCGCCGGCCCGGGTAGAGCCCAGCGGTGCCGACGAACATGATGGCGTCGGGCTTCACGTCTGCGATGGCGGCGGTAGCGCCGATGGCCGCCTCCACAAGGCCCACGCCCGCGACCCGCGTAACGATCTCTTGGCTGGTCCTCCGCCTGAGCAGTCGGCGCAACTCAGTCAGCTCCGGCAGCCAGGCGGCCAGCACCAGCCAGCGCCTGCGCGCGCGCGTCCGGTCGGTCTGGTCGGTTGGTGAGCGCAACCTGATCCTTTTCGTGTGGAAGTCCGATGACGCCGCTTGGGCGTGCACCGGAGCCTTGGTATACCTCGGCGTTCGCGAACAGGTCCATGGGCCAGAGGATCATCGTCATGTCGGCATTCCGCCAAGCCTTGAGTAGACCAGCGACCAAACGGCGCTGGGTGGTTGGAATCGGGGTCTTGTTGGCGTTGCTCGCGGGCGCGTCGCTGCGCGCGCAGGCCGCCGACGTGCCTGCGTCTCCGTTTCGCGGCGTGAAGGTGCCGGGCGGCGTCCTGGCTGGCGATGCGGACGGGACGTCGGTTCGAGCTCAACCCTGGGCAACTGGGCGTCCTGCCGGGAGCGTCCAGCGCGCTGGTGGTGGATTACTGGGGATCTGACGTGCAGCGGCCGGGGCGCGGCGGTGCCTTCATGTTCGGCACGCCACTGGCTTTCGGCGCGGCCCTGGGCGCTGGCTTTCAGTGGCTGCGTCCCACGCTAGCGGGGACGCCGAGCGACTACCAGAAGCTGCAGCTTGGCCTGGGCTTGCGACTGGGTCGCAGCGCGGGCTTCGGTGCTTCGTGGGAGCACATCTTCAGCACCGGCCTGGCGACCACCAACAGCTTCACCTTCGGGTTGGGCGTGCGCGTGTCGTCGATGCTGGCGGCGGGCGTGGCGGTGCGAGACGTGGGGCGTCCGCGCCTAGCGGCCGGCGCGCCGGATCTGCCACGCGAATGGGATTTCGAGGCCGCCCTGCGCCCACTGGCCACCGATCGTTTGGAGATTGCAGGGGGCGTGCGAGTCTTGCAGGGTGACGAGACGACCGCGCTGCCGCGGGCGCGCGTTTCACTGCGGCTGGCGCGTGGCCTGCTGATCTTCGGCGAGGCGGACTGGCCGCGCTACCGAGTGGCGGAGGTGCAGGCCAGCGGCAGCCTGCTCACACCGCCGGCGGACTATGCCGCCTTGGTCGGCGTGACCATGGAAGAGGAACGACTGGGCGCGACGGTGGCAGGCGTGGGCAACTGGCGCGCTGGCGGCGAGAACGGCGCGCGCTTGGGTCCGGGCGGCTCTTTCATGCTGCGCTCCTTTCCCACCCGACATCCGCCCATTTGGGCCGATTCCTACGTGGCGCGGGTGAGGGTGAGCGACCTGGAGGCGGATCGGAATTTCCTGACGCTGGTGGTGCGCCTGCGCCAGTTGGGCGACGATCCCGCGGTTGCCGCCGTCTTGCTCGACATCGACGAGCCGGATCTCGGCTTGGGCCGCATTGAGGAGTTGCGCGCGCTGGTCGCGCAGCTTCGCCAGCGCAAGCCCGTGCTCGCGCGCCTCACCCAGGCCGATACGCGCACCATCTACCTGGCCAGCGCGTGCGACCGCGTGTTCATCGATCCGGTGGTGGGGATCTACTTCGGCGGATTTGGGCAGACCGTGACCTTCTACAAGACCGCGCTTGACCGACTGGGCGTCGAGGTCGATCTGGTGCGTATCGCCGAGTACAAGGGCGCCATGGAGCCGTTCGTGATGAACGGTCAGTCGTCGCCGGTGGCCGCCAACCGCAACGCCATCCTGGACGACGTGTTTACCCGCCTGCTCACGAGCGTGGCCGACGGGCGTTCGGCCAGCGGGCTCGACCAGGCCAAGGTACGCGGCTTGGTCGATCGGGCCGTGTTCTCGTCGGCCGAGGCACGCGAGGCCGGGCTGGTGGACACAGTCGCCGACGAGGACGAGCTGAAGGCCGCCGTCGCGCGAGTCTTGGCCCCGCTGCGCGACGCCGATGCGCGACCACGCGAGGTGGGCCGCTGGCTTCCCGCCCGGGTTGCCGTCGTCCTGATCGATGGGACCTTGATGGACGGCGATGGCAGCGACTTTCCCTTGCCGTCGAACGAAATTGCTTGGTCGGACCGGATCATCGCCGCGCTCGACGAGGCGGCCGACGATCCCTCGGTGCGCGCCGTGGTCCTGCGGGTGAACAGCCCGGGCGGCTCCGCCTTGGCTTCCGATCGTATCGCACGTGTCTTGCTTCGCTTGCGCAAGCTGGGCAAGCCTGTGCTGGCCTCGATGGGCGACGTGGCCGCCTCCGGGGGGTACTACGTGGCGGCGCCCGCCAGCGAGATTTTCGCCTCGCCCTCGACGCTCACCGGATCGATTGGCATCTTCGCTTTCAAGGTGAATGTGCAGGGACTGCTCGGCCGTCTGGGTATTGCCAGCGAAACCTATAAGCGCGGAGCGCACGCCGACTTGCTTTCCGTTGGGCACGGCTGGGATGACGAGGAACGGGCTCTCATCTCTAGCCGCATGCAGCAGATGTATCGACGGTTCCTCGACACCGTGGCCGATGGGCGCGCAAGCCACGGCGTGACCGTCGCGCGTGCCGACGAGTTGGGGCGCGGGCGGGTGTGGACCGGCACGCAGGCCGCGGGCGTGGGCCTGGTCGATCGCATGGGCGGCGTCAGCGCAGCGATTGACGAGGCAGCCCGGCGCGGTGGTGTGTCGCTGGGTCCCGGCGGCCTGCCCGAGTTGGTCGTGTTGCCGCGGCCCACGCCTTCCTTGCTGGGCGCCCTTTCGCGCATGCCGGGCGGCCGCGCAGCGGTGCGCTTGCTGCTGCCTCTCTTGGCCACGGGTGGCACCGGCATCCTGGCACGCTTGCCCTACGACATCGAAACCAAGTAGGGCGAAAGAGCTAGCCAAATGGCGAGCAAAGCCATCGACAACGAGAAACGGGTGCTGGTCGCGATGAGCGGCGGGGTCGATTCTTCGGTCACGGCCGGGCTGCTGCGCGACGCGGGCTTTGAAGTCACGGGCGTGTTCATGTGCCTGGGCACGGCTGGCGACCCGGACAGCGACTCGCGCGGATGTTGCTCGCCCCAGGATGCGGCCGACGCGCGTGCGGTGGCGCACAAGCTGGGCATCGATCTCTACGTGCTCAATCTCGCCGACGCATTCCAGCCTATCATCGAGCATTTCGTCGACGAATACCGTCAGGGCCGCACGCCCAATCCCTGTGTCTGGTGCAACGCCCAGATCAAGTTCGGCAGGCTCATTCGCCACGCGGATTCGCTGGGCATCCCGTGGGTGGCCACCGGGCACTACGCGCGACTCATGTCGGTCGACGGTCGCCCAGCCATCTTGCGCAAGTCGCCGCGGCACAAGGATCAGTCCTACGTGCTGTTTGCAATTGCGCGCGAGTTGCTGGGGCGGATCCTGTTTCCCCTTGGCGACATGCCCAACAAGCAGAACGTGCGTGAAAGGGCACGCGCCATGGGCTTGGCCGTGCACGACAAGCCCGACAGTCAGGACATCTGTTTTGTTCCCGACAACGACTACGTCGCCTATCTGAGCCGGCGCTGCCCCGAGATCTTGCAGCCGGGCCCCATTGTTGATTCTACAGGCAAGATTCTGGGCCGCCATCGCGGCATTGCCGCCTTCACCATTGGCCAGCGCAAGCGACTGGGCATCGCCGGCAAGACTCCGCTGTACGTCACGCACCTTGATGTGATCTCGGCTACTGTCACGGTGGGGCCGGGTAACGAGATCTTGCACCGCCGCTTGCAGGCGACGCAGGCCAACTGGCATTGCGACGTGCCGGCTGAATTCGAGGCCACCGTGCAGGTCCGCACCAACCACGTCGGCAGTCTCGGGCGCGTGCGTGTGAACGGCGGGACTGGCTTCGAGGTCGATTTCGCCGAGCCGGTCATGGCCGTAACCCCGGGCCAGGCCGCCGTGTGCTACCAGGGCGATCGCCTGCTGGGCGGCGGCTGGATCCAGTCGGCGTGGTGACCGGCTTCAGGGCTTGCCACCGGCCAGTTTCACGCCATCGGCGACCAGAGTGTCGTTATCGCCGGATAGCTTGACCCAGCCCAGGGTGGATTCGCTGCGCGCATAGAAGATATTCTTGGGCGCGGGCGCCGTGCTCGATACGTTCGCCGCTGGCGGGCCAGGGGATTCGGCGATGATCAGCCAGCCCAGACCGTGGCCGTGCGCAGAATAGTCGAGCCGCAGCCTCGTTTGAGGTTCGCCTTCCGCGGGCAACTCGCCCTTGCCGAGAGACTCGCTCGGCCACAGGCCGAAGACGCGCTCGTGCCAGGTGCGAGCGGCCGGGTCGGGTTTGTCGGGGGCGGCGGCAGAGGCAATTTCCACGCCCCGTCCGTCCGCCGAGCGGGCCACACGATATTCCTTTTTGGCCGAGCCGGCTGCTATGGAAACACGGTCTGCATCCTCCGGGCGGAAGCCATGCAGATGGCGTTCGACCAGGCTGTTGGCCGCAGCCTGGAAGTCGCTGAGGATGGATCGCGAGACGAGAAACACACGACCGTCGGCCTGGTCGCGCAGGTAGGGATCGGTTCCACCCGAGGGTGCGGGCGCGATGTCAAAGGCGCGTCGGCCGGAACGGGTCACCACGGTGATGTGCTTCTTGGGAGAAGCGAGACCCAGATCCTTCAGCTTGGCGGCGTCCAGCACGCCGAGCGCCCGCGTGGCGCGCAGGGGAGCAAAGCGTTCGTAGAGAGCCTTGGCCGCGTCACTGCCGCGCACCACACGTTCCGGGCTTGCGCCCTGCGTGGGCGCGGCTGTCTTGGTCGCCGGCGCCTCGCGCCTGGAAAGACGAAGGGCAACGAAGTTTCCGTTGTCGTCGCTGTCACGCTGCAACTCGGCCCAGGTCTTCGCATCTTCATCGTCGAAGCGGATCTTCTCCAGGTCGTTTCTGGTGATGTCCAACACGAACACCTCGCCCGGCTGCAACTCGGGCTGACGCTGCCAGGTCGTATACGCCGCGGCCAGGCCCAGCAGGGCCAGCCCGCCTTGCAGCACAACCGTCTTGCCGTTCACGAGGTTCCCTCCGAGGGTGGCGAGGCGGGCGCAGCGGGTGCGGCCTTTCGTCGCGAGGCTCGCCGGCGGACGCCGATGCCGATGCCCAGCACCAGGGCAGGCGCGGCGAACACGCTGGCGTAGAACCAGGCCACGTCCTGTTTGCGGGTATGGCGAACCGGCACGTCTTCCTCGTTGTTGATGGTGCCCGCCAGATGTTCGTCACCAGCCAGCCAGCGCACGAGGTTGACCGCCAGCAGGCTGTTGGCCCGGTTGACGATCAGCTCGTCGGCCAGCGCATCGGAGTCGGCGAGCACGAAGGCGCGCCCTTCTTCCTCGGGCGTTGCGCCTTTGCTGACTGCGGCCGCCAGTTCGTAGGCCTTGCGGGTTTCTTTGGGACCGTCAAACTCGAAGTTGCCGTCCAGGTCGTTCCAGGTGCTGGCCTCGGCGTGAAGCGCGAAGGTCACGTGGGGTGCATCGGGCGAGGGTTTGTCTGGTCGGGTGAGAAAGCCTGCCCCGAGCAAAACCGTGGGCAGGCGCAGACCGAACTGGCTCAGCGTCGCCACCGAGGCGTGGCTGGAGTAGCTGCCCGTGGCGATGCCGATGCGGTCTGGCTTCTGCCGCGTGCGCGCCCAGTAGATCTGGTCGTTGGCCAGGGTGGTGGCGTGAAATCGCAGAGAAAGCCCATCCAGGAGCGCCGTGGCGGTGTCACCGTTTTCCGGATCGACGGCCAACAGCAAGCGTCCCTTGTGGTCGAAATAGCGCAACAGAGAATCCGTCTCGGCCGGCAGGAGCGGGCGCTGGGGCCCCAGCACGAGCACCAGGCCGGCGTCGGCGGGCACCTCGTGGCCCAACCCTTGCGCCAGGCTCAGCTCTTTGGCCTGGAAGCCCAGCTCGGACAGGAGATCGCGCAACAGGCGCACGGTGGCGCGGCGGTCGGTTTCCCCGATGTTGCTGAAGGTTCGCTCTTCATGGCCCTGTACGAAATAGGCAACGCGGGTGCCGCGCGACACGGTCGCCAGGCGCTTGTACACATCCTGATCCAGAGTCCGAAGTTTGCTGCGCGCGTTTTCCAGTTTGACCGGCATGGGGATCTGTTCGCGCCGCTTGTCGCGCGCCACCACGATCACGCCGTTGCCCGACACGCCCAACTCGTGCGCCCGCGCCGGATCGACCGCTTGATCCATCTGGCTCACGCTGAGTTGCGACGACTCGCGGGCCAGATCGGCGAAGTAGCTTGCCACCTCCTCGCCCACTTCGTTGGCCGGCGGAAAGAACAGGTACACCTGCACCGGCTGGTCGAGCGCCGCCACCAGCGTCTTGCTCGCGGTGCCGGCCCGGGTGCTGCGGAAGTAGGCAAGATCGGCCTTCAGGTTGCGCTCGGCCGCCACATACGCGGCGCAAAAGCAGAACACCAGTGCAAGAGCGGTGCCCAGTCCGGACAGCATGGCTGCTCGCACCCGACGGGTGTCGAGCACCGGCGCGTGCGACATGCCGGCCAGCGAGAGCTCGACCAGGAGCACGGGCAAGGTGCCGGCCAGCATGAGCGCCGGCCATAGCACCGCCAGGGCGCCGGCCAAGCGGGGCATGCGCAGATCCAGGGGACGACCGAAGATGCGTGCGCCCACATCGCCGCCCGCGAAGTGCAGCACGAGGGCGAGGCCGCCCAGCCCGTAGAGCAGCAGCAGCATGCGAGCGGACCTGCGAACGTCGGCGGGAGCCTTGCGCGCGCCGAGGCCGCGCCAGGCCAGCGCACCCAGCACGCCGGCCAGGCCGATGGCCATCACCGCGCTGCTTGCCCCTCCAGCGGCAAAAATACGCTCGCCGACGTAGATGAAGAGCAGGCCAGCGGCGTACACCAGCGACGGCCAGTGCTTCATTGCCATCGTCGCGCCTCCAGCACACGGGTGGCCGCGAACAGGGCGAAGTAGGTCACCAGCAGGTAGTAGGCCACGTCGCGCAGGTTGATCACGCCCGCCTGAAAGGGCGGGAAATGCCGGCCCCAAAGCGCCAGGGCCAGGAAGACATCATTGAGCGGCCGCTCGCTCACGGCAGCCAGCAGCCAGACCACGATCAGTCCCACCAGCATGGAGCCCGAGAGAATTGCCGCCAGAACCTGCGAGCGCGCCAGGGCCGAGCCCAGCGTGCCGATGGCCAGGGCGGCGCTGCCCAGCAGCAACAGCCCGAGATAGCCGGCCGCCACCTGGCCAATCGACAACTTGCCGTTGACCATGATGAGCGCCGGCATGAAGGCCGTGGCCAAGGTGACCATGGCCAGGAAGGCAAACGCCGACAAGAACTTCCCCAAAATGATCTCCCGGTCGCGCACCGGCGATGAGGTGAGCAGGACCAGGGTTCCGGTCTGGCGCTCCTCGGCGACCAGCCGCATGGAGAGAAACACCGCCGCGATCATTGTCGTCCCGCTGGAGAAGTAGAAGAAGTCGCTCAGCACCACCGCCGATAGTTTGTCTTGCTGGGCTCCCAGAGCGAAAGCGTTGAACAGGATCCCGTCCACCAGCAACACCGCGGCCGCGATGACATAGCCGCTCATGGTGCGCAGGTACGACGCCAGTTCCCGGCGGGCGATGAGCAGGGTGGCACTCATGACAGCCTCTCGCGGTGGGTCAGTTCGATGAAGATGGACTCCAAACGCGCGGCGCTGCGGTCCAGACGTAGAAGCTGGTGTCCCGCCAGCACCAGGGCGCGGGCGATTTCGGGCCGGCAATCTTCGCGCGCCCGGATGTTGAGCAGAACCTCATGGGCGGCGGAACTTGCGATGTGCGCCTCCAGCACGCCGGGAACCTGCCGGGCCACCTCCAGCGCCGTGGCCGCGGGCCCGCGCAGCGCAACCTCGATCTCGCCGGGCGTGCCCAAGGTGGCGGCAATCTCCTCCTCAGTTCCCTGGGCCACGATTTCGCCGTCCTGGATGACCAGCAGGCGATCGCAGGTCTGGCTGATCTCGGCGAGGAAGTGGCTGGAGATGAGCACGGTGTGCTCGCCGCGCAGCCGTCGGACCAGGTTGCGCATCTCGATGATCTGGACCGGGTCGAGTCCGGCGGTGGGCTCGTCGAGAATCAGCAGGCGAGGGCGGTGAACCAGTGCTTGCGCCACGCCCACCCGCTGACGAAATCCGTACGACAGGTTGCCTATAATCTCGTCGTGCATCTCGCGCAGGGCGAGCTTGTCCTCGCTCTCTTGCACGCGCGCCGGCGTGTCACGACTGGCGACCCCGCGCAGGCGCGCGACGAAGGCCAGGTACGCACCCACGGTCATCTCGTCGTAGAGCGGCGGCACATCGGGCAGAAAGCCGATCTTGCGGCGCACTTCGTGCGGTTCGGCGGTCACCTCCAGACCATCGACGCGCACCTGACCCGAGCTGGGCAGAAGCACGCAGCCCAGGATCTTGAGGGTGGTGGTCTTGCCCGCGCCGTTGAGCCCAAGGAAGCCGACCACCTCGCCGGGGTGAATGTCGAAGCTCAGATCGCGAATTGCCGCGTGCTCTCCGAAATACTTGGTTAGCTCTCGTACCTCAATCATGATGAAGCCCTACAAGTACACAGGGCAGGCGCGCGGCTGCAACAAGAAATGGGCGGGTTCACTGACACAAGGCCAAAGAAGAGGTCGAGAGTTAAGGTCGTGGCGCGACATGCGCTCTTCAACCGCGCTTGGCCCGCAATCATTCCCAGGAAAAGTCCAACTTGTGGGCGGCTGGCGCGAAGCTGCTAGAATCGGTCGCCGTGCGGGTGCGATTCGTCCTCTCAGTCCTCTTGCTGGGCACGGCTGCGGCCTGCACGCAGGCCGGTGGCAGAGTGCGGGGGGACGGCGCGATCGGCAGCGTGGGCGACGCGAAGACCGGTGGCCAGGACAGTCCGGCGGTACTCGGCTGCACGGACCCCGTGGTCGTGGATGTGAACCCCATCCAAACCGACATGCTCATCGTGTTTGATGGGTCGGAATCCATGGGCATCGCCCTCGATCAGGGCACGCGCTACAGCGTTCTGGCCGGAGTGCTCTCGAATCTGGTGGACGCCTACCAGTCGTGGATTCGCTTCGGCTTTGCGCAATTCCCCGGAGCCGATTCGCTGTGCCCTGGCCAGGTCGTTACCGGGTGTTGCGCCGGGCCTCCTTTGGCAGAGATTGCGCCAGACAATGGCGCGGCGGTGCAGCAAGCCCTGACGAACGTGTTGCCTCTGGCTGGCAATGCCCCGACTGCCATGGCACTGCAGCGAGCCCGCGAATACTACGCGGGACTCGCCGACGGCGTCGCCAACCGCTATGTGCTGCTGGCCACTGATGGTCTGCCGAGCTGCACGCTCTCGGGTGCGCTGTCGTCGAACCAGCCTGCCGACGCCGATGCCGGCCTTTCCGAGGCGTGCCAGGACGCGCTTGCGCAGGTGCAGGCTCTGGCCAGCGACCGAATCAAGGTCGTGGTGCTGGCAGTGGGAGCCGACCCGGGTGACGATCCAGAAGGGCCGCCACAGTGCCTGGAGCAAATGGCCCAGGCGGGCGGCATGCCGTACTACTCGGCGTCCGATCCTGACGATCTGCAAACGACCATCGAGAAGATCTTCGGCGCCGGCGAGCAGACCCCCTGCTTGATCGAGCTGAACTCCCCACCCCTGTCGCCCGATCTGGTGTCCGTGTATTTGGACGGAGAGCAGATACCGCGGAACCAGGAGGACGGGTGGGATTTCGACCCGGCCGCCGACGCCGGTGATACGCAACACATCCGCATCTTCGGCGAGTACTGCGAGCAGATCGAACACTTTCGCTATCACACCATCCAGGTGCGCTACGGCTGTCAGCCGTGCGCTGAGAGTAGCTGTACCTGACGGCGCTATTGCAGCACGTAGTGCGCGTCGTAGCCGACCAGCGAGCCGGAACTATCGGTGGTGTAGCGCATGGCGTGGGCCGCGCCGGTTTGATCCACGGCAACGGAAGCGTAAGCGTAGTCGCCCTGGTAGGGCTCGCTGTGCAGGGTTGACCAAGTCATGCCCGCGTCTTGGGTCCGATGGATCTCCAGATAGTTGCCGGTGGCGTCCGAGAAGACTCCACACACATAGGCCGTGATCGATCCTAGGGAGGCAAAGGCGAGGCCATCGCTCAGTCCGACAACACTGCTGCTGGTCGCGATGTTCCCACCCAGAAGCTGTTGGAAGGTCATGCCGCCGTCCGTGGTCGCGTACACCCAGAAGGGCCAGTCCCAGGCGGGCAGGGGCCCGCGGTTGACGAACAGCACCCCCTCCACGATGGGCGAAGACCGCCACCAGGTACCGGTCTGGTCGGCGGCCGAGGAGGGCGGAAAGGCACCCTCCACCGCGCCGAAGGTGGAGCCGTTCCAGCGGTACAGGCCCAGCGAATTGTCGGTCGCGAGGAAACTCAGCAGCAGGTTGTTCTGGGTCGCGATCAGACTGCGAGTCGAAGCCGCGGCGAAACCGGCAGGAAGAGTAGGAAAAGCGACTTTCTTCCAGGTCACCCCGCCGTCTTGCGAGACGACCAGGTCTTCCCCTTGGGGCAGGAGCCAGACCCTTCCCCCCACGATGGCAAGCTGCCACAGCGGAACGCTGGCCACCCCGCCGTCGCCGAGCGCAGCCGTGCCGAGAGCCGCGTTCACGGTGCTGGTGAGCGAGGTCCAGGTCTTCCCGCCATCGATGGAGTGCCCGATGCTCCCCGACCCCATGCCGACCGAGCCGGAAATGAACCACATATCACTGGGCGACATGACGTAGACATTGATGCTGGCGTCGGAGGCGCCGGTTCCCGTATCGATCGCGGACACCAGTCCCCAGGTCTTGCCCCCATCGGTGGTCTGGAAGATGTAGACCTGCAGATCTGCCAGGCCAGTGATCGAGATGGGCGCCTGGTTGCAGAAGCCATCAGTGGCCGAGAACCAGGTGCACTTGACGAAGGTGTAGGGACCGAAAGTTATCCAGCGCTGCGCGCCGTTGTGAGTATCCGCATCCGCTGGCGGCTTGCCGGCGTCAGAACCACCCATGCTGGTCGCATCGGGTCCACCGTCGCCGTGGACACCGCCCCCGGCCGTGCCGCTTGCGCCCCCGACCGCGGCGTCAGCTTTCGTGCCGCTGGCGCCGGCTCCGCCCCCAGAGACAATTCCTCCCGGACCACCAGCGCCGGTCCCGTACATGACGGGCGCATTCGCTCCGTTGCTGTTGTTGTCCGACTTGGAAAACAGGTCGCACCCGAGCGCCAGCCACGACAGCGAGAGTATTGCTAGTTTTATGAAGCGCATCAGTACCTCCGAGCAACGGCCTTCGACCAGTCTTCGACGTCAAACCCGTGGAGAAATCAAGAGCCTGTAACCATAGGCAAGCAGCACATGGCATCCGATTACACCACGAAACAGGCATATTTCCAGGCATATCGAACCCAAGAACCTAGCACACCTCCTTTCGCGCAGGATGGATGGTCACGCAACGTTGTTTCTGGCGCAGACTCGATCGGGCGTGCGTAGGAAGTGCTTACCGCACGCATCTGGTAGCTGGGTCGTGACAAGCTCTATGGCGCATGCTGGCGTTTGTCTCCGGTGGCGATGGCTCGACCAGAGCGGCCGCACACGCGCGACGCAAGGTTTTCGCATTTCGGCTGCTCGCTCCTCAGTCAGATGGCCACCAATGTGGCGCTGTCGCGTCGCCGCGCACCGCGGTAAATATCTATTACGGTTGACTATAATAGACGTTAAAGTATAAATGTGCCTGGATTCACGATTGGAGATAGCTGCATGGCTCGTCCGGCTCGGCGTCAGCGCGAGATCGAACACGCACGGAAGGATATCTTGCGGGCGACAGCGAGGGCCTTCGCGCGCCTGGGTTTCGAGAGAGCCACCGTGCACGATATCGCGAAGGAGGCGGGCTACACGGCGGCCTCTCTCTATGCCTACTTCAAGGGGAAGCAGCAGATCGTCGATGCACTTTTCGCCTCCATTGTGGAAGAGATCCGCGATGCATTCGATACCGAGCCTCCCGTTGGCCTCAGCTTTCCCCAGCGGCTCGAGTTTCTATTCAGACGCCTTGCCGAATTGTCCGATAGGTGGGGCGTGGCCCGCAGGCTCGTGTTCGAGTCCACTCGCCGCAGCGAGACCGCGCGAAAACGAGGGGGAGCTGTGTTGCGGGAGGATGCCTTCATCAAGAGGCTAACCAGATGGATCGAGAAGAATGCGACGAGCCCCGAGGACCTCGGCGGCAAAGACTCCGAAGAAGTCGCATGCATGACCGCGGGTCTCATTCGCGGCGCGGGGCTTATCGCGGAGCGCGACCACTTCCGCACCTCGGCGCGCCACCGCTTCGACCTGGCTCTTCAGATCTGCCTGCATGGAATCGGCGGCGTCGTGCGCGCGCGCCCCACCAGCAAGGGCGGGCGTGATGACTGAATCCAGCACTGGCTGATGCAACAGGAGCGTAATGGAAGAAAGGAGTCATGGAAATGGCCTACTGGAATCCCAAGAAAGCACTTGTTCATCTCTCCCTCAGTGCCGCCGTCAAGGGACTCGGCCTGGTTCCCGAAGATGCGCTCCGGCGGCGCATCGAGAAGTCCAAGAAGGATCTCAACGAGCCAGTGGCCGGGGATTTCCTGTTCAAATTACTCAGTGAGGTCAAACGGCGCCGCCGTGAGCTGAGCCCCAACTGCCTCTCGCGCCTGGTACACAACTTAGTCGGCGATCAGATCCTGCTGGGCACGCCCTATCGCAAGCGCAACAAGAAGGAGCTGACCGACTACCCGCATATCATGGTCATCAGCCCGACCATGCGCTGCAACCTGAAGTGCGCGGGTTGCTATTCCGCCTACTACAACCGCAAGGACGCGCTCAACACGGCTGATTTGGACCGGGTCTATGGCGAAGCCAAGGATCTGGGTATCCGCTTCGTGGTGGTGAGCGGCGGCGAGCCGTTCATGCGCGAGGATTTCTTGGAACTGTGTGAACGACACAGCGACATGATCTTCATGACCTACACCAACGGGACCTTGATTGCCGAGCGCCAGTTGGCGCCCCGATTGGCCAAGCTGGGCAACGTGATCCCGTGTGTCAGCGTGGAGGGTTTTGAGAAGGAAACCACGGCCCGTCGGGGCGTGGGCGTGTGGAACCGGATCTTGACGGCCATGGCGGCGCTCAAGCAGGCGGGGGTGATCTTCGGCTTCTCCGGCACACCGACCAGTCTGAACAACGAACTCATCGTGTCCGACGAGTTCATCGACTTCTACGTAGAGCGCGGTTGCATGGTCGGCTGGTACTTCTCGTACATGCCGGTGGGGCGCGATCCGGACCTCAGCTTGATGCCCACGCCCGAACAGCGGCTGCACCGCCTGCGCCGCATCCGGGAGATCCGCGCGAGCAAGTCCATCGTGGCCGCCGATTTCTGGTGCGACGGGCCTCTGGTGGGCGGTTGCCTGTCAGCCGGGCGGCGCTATTTCCACGTCAACGCGCAGGGGGGCGTGGAGCCTTGCGTGTTCCATCAGTTCCACGTTCACAACATCAAGGACGTGTCGCTGAAGACCGCCCTGTCGAGCGACTACTTCAAGTACGTTCGCCAGCGCAATCGCGAGGTGAAGAACATCTATCGGCCCTGTCCCATCATCGACCGGCCACAAATCCTGCGCGACGCGCTGGAGAAGTTCCATCCCACGCCGTCGCAAGAAGGGGCGGAGAAGATCAAGAGCATTTTGGCAGACGGCCTGGACGAATACGCGGTGAACTTGAAGAAGGTCATGGATCCGATATGGCAGGAGGAGTTCCCGGACACACCCGAGACAGTGGACGATTCCCGGCACGTGGGAGAGCACGGGCGCAGCCTGTTGAATGGCGGCTGTCCATTTTCGGTCTACGAGCGCCGGGCTGACGTGATGATGGGACGGCGTTCGTAGACGCAATCTCCTCATACATACGCCCTGTCTGACGTCAGCGCAATTCGTCGCCGGCGCCGGGTAGACGGCCGATTTTCAGCGCCTTTTGCGCTTGCGGCGCCGGGATACCCGCTTGGCCTTGGGCTTGGGCTTGACCTCGGCTTGCGTGCTCTGACGGGCGCGCGTACCGGCAGCAGCAACGAGAGCAGCCGCTGCTTGTTGGACGCGCCCGCGTATGTCGCCGTCACAGCACTAGGCTGGAGATGGTCTCACGATAGCGCCAGTTTTCGAAGATCCGCTCCACCTGCGGCCCGTAGCGTGAAATTTGCGAAGAAAGGTGACGGCATCGGGCACTCACAAATGGACCACGAACCCACGAAACGCGAGTCTCGTCTCGGAGGAGAACATGAGATGCGTACCGTCAACGACCAAGCCAAGGATCCTATTTGTCTGCCTGCTCTTCTTCGCGCCTCTGGCAGGTGGAGCCTGCAATCCGGCCAATGTTGCAGCAAGCGGCGGCGGCACCGGCGGTAGCGGCACCGACGGTAGCGGCATCATCATCGGGGCTCTCACGGACGGTGGGGCTTCGACCAGCAGCGGATCGCCCATGACTTGCGACGCGACCAACTACGGAGTCATGTTCACAAAGGGCGAGTGCCCTCATGACTGTAACGGCCAAGCGTCGAACACGTACATCAGCGGCAAGGTCTACGACCCCGCCGGGAAGCGAACCATTTACGGGGCGGTGGTCTACATTCCGTCGAACCCCAGCCATGTCGTGGATCCCATGCCGTTCACCGGCGTCCAGTGTACGACATGCACCAATTTTACCTACGACGGCCCGCCGGTTCCTCAGGCCCACGCGGTGACGGACCCGGACGGCAGCTTCAAGATCGGTATCGATCCATCCACGGGCACGGACTGGGCCGGGGGAAACCCGGTGCCGGTCGGCAGCGATATCCCGCTGGTCATCCAGATCGGAAAATGGCGGCGCATGGTCACCATTGCAGTCGCGGCCTGCCAGGACAACCAGATCGACAAGAGTCTGACCAGCTTGCCAAGCAGTCGCGGTCCTAATGGACAGAACGGACAGGGAAGCCTGCCCAGGATCGCGATCAGCGTGGGCGACGCAGACCGGCTGCAGTGTTTGTTTGCGCGCATGGGCATCGCTGCTTCCGAGTTCACGAGTGGTCCGACGGGGACAGGCGCGATCAACCTGTACGAGGACGATACGGCATCCTTTACCGGAACAGTCTCCTGGCCGTCCTCAACGACCCTGTGGGACACAGCCGATCATCTCAACCAATACGACATCATCATGCTTGGATGCCAGGGCAGCCAATCGACAGAGCTAAGCAACAAGGAGACCGTCGTCACCGACGCCTCGAAGCAGGCCATGGTCGATTACGCCAACGCTGGCGGTAAGATTTTCGCCGAGCACTACCAGCAGACCTGGTTGGCATCATTTCCACCGCTGAAGCTGGATGCCCCAACCAAGGCTGGCGCGTCCTGCTTGAAAGATCCCATCTGCACTGCGGACATGGCCACGGTCTGCACGGGCAACTCGGATGCTACTGCGTCCGATTGCCAGCTCTGCTCTTTCAATTGCACGAACCTCGCCGTTGCACCGTACTATACGGCTTCCGCTCCTTTCGGAGAGGTTGCTAACTGGATCGTGACCAGTGGCGAGATTGACGCTTCGGGAGGCATCGGCTCTCCGAACATGGGGGCGATCAACACCACGTTTCCGAGCGGCGCGGCTTTTGCCCAATGGCTAACCTATCAACCTCCGTCGCCGGCTGTCTCCACCACGGACCCGCAGGGGAGCATCACGATCGAAAGCGAGATGAAGCCCGCTGCCACGGCCACGATCGATCCTCCGGCCACGACCTGGATCTCCATCCCGGGGTATGCCGACTATTTCACGTTCAACACCCCGGTTAACCAGGCGGAGGAAAGCCAGTGCGGTCGGTTCGCGTACACGGACGTCCACGTGGCCAGCGGTCAGTCGGGCACGCCTTACTATGACCCGAAGCCCTCCGCTTCCCCGAGCGACTGCCTGGATCACGAACTCCTGAACCAGGAGAAGGCCATCGAGTTCATGATCTTCGACCTATCCCACTGCACGATCAGCGACTCGAATGATCTGGGAAGCATCGTTATCCAGTAGCTTGCGGCGGGGCGTTAGGGAATCAACGGGCGGGCTGACGGCCCACTCGACATCCGGCTCGCTTCCGGCGTCCGGAAAAACGAGATTGTATCTATAATCCCCCACGAAGGCTCGTCATGGAACAGAACTCGCAACGACCCACGAACCCCCCCGTGCTAGTTGCCGTTGTCTGTCGAGAACTCCATTGGTTACGCGCGCACCCTCATTCGACGCCGAAGGCGGCATCGGCTGCATATCTGATGACCGCTGTTCTGCCCCCGCAAATGCCCGTCCTGGTCACTCCCCTGGGCGAGGATGGGCGAAGTCCCAGCAATTTCCCGGTCCGTATGGAGTCTTTGCGGCGAAGAACGGTCGTGTGTTGTTGACTTGATCCCGTGATCACCATGGTTATCTTGCATTTCCTCGCGGCGTTGGCATCTGCGGCTTCCGCGGAACGGGGCACCGCCGTCGCGCTCGATGGTGACCGCGAGGTCGTTTCCGCAATGGAACACTGTCTCGCCGATCGCGGAATCCGGGTGTTGTCTTCAGCAGCGCCGGAGACCTTGCAAGTCCACGTGCAGCCCGATCCGGCGGGAATCCGGCTATTCATCTTCAACCGGAATGGCCACGCAGTCGAACGCATCGTTGCGAATCCCGAAATCGCCGCCGCCGTGGTGGAATCGTGGATGCGCGACGACCTCGCGAGGCCCTTGCTGGAGCCACACGACATCGCGGCCGCCGCAGACGCGCCGTTGGTTACCAGGTCGTCTATTCCAGCCCGGCCACAACCATCTCCCGCGGTCAGCGTAACCGTAGCTGGCGAGACCTCTTTGGGTATCGATGGCTCTCTTTGGATGGGGGCAGCGCTGGGAGCTTGCGTGCGAGTCGGGCCGTTTTGCGTCGGGCTCGATGTCCAAGTCGCCGGTGACACGGCCGTCACAGGGAACGTCGGCGCGTCATACGCGACGACTTGCGGCAGTTCAAACACCAGCCCGACGCCGGAGCAGCGGGAGTTGACCCGCCTTAGCGCCGCCGCGCTTGTTACCGCCGATCTGCCCTTGCGCATCGGGGCCGGAACCCTTGGCCCAGGCATTCGTCTCGGAGCAAGTTGGCTGTCGACTAGCGCCGTACTCGACGGTAACTACGGCAACGCGACCACGGTTGGACTACGCGCGGAGACCCAGATGCTTCTCGCCTGGCCCTTGGCCTGGGGTCTAGCGGTGGACGTAGGTCTCGGGGCCGACATCCTGCCGTTCGCCCACAGCAAGCACAACACTTCGAATGGCTTCGATCTGCCGAGCGAACCGTTGGGATTCTTGCGGGCGGAACTCGGTTTCCGCTACGGCCCCATCGGGCGTATGCCTTGACGCCTGTTCCACCGACGGCCATGTCGGTCCTGTCACAACGCTGTCCGTCATGGGTTCTGCGCACCTCGTATCAGTGGTCGCGTTCGCAACGAATAAATTCTGGGCCGCGGGCACTATGGATCAGTAAAGTAAAGGGACGCCCGCATCCAAGTGGTCGCCGCTGCGTAGAACTCGAAATCCTGGTTGCCGAGTGAGAAGATGATCCGAAGGCACGAAGGCAAACTGCTCCCATTCCAGCACAAGGCCGTGTGGCTGGCGGATACCTCAGACGAAGTGCTGGTGGCGGCCTGTGCCTTGCGCGACCCCGGAGCGATGGCCGAGTTGTTTGATCGTCATTGCGATGCTGTCCACCGATTTCTATCGCGCCTCGTGGGCCCAGGCTCCTCAGACGTGGATGACATGGTCCACACTACCTTCATTGAGGCCCTCCGCTCCGCCGCTCGCTTTCGCGGCAATTCCTCGGTGAAGACCTGGCTGTTCGGTATCGCCACGAATGTCGGGCGTCACCACATCCGCGACCAGGTGCGGAAGCGGTCCTTCCTCAGGGCGTGGGGCGACCTCGGACCCACGCCAGGCCGGACGCCCGACGAGGCAGCCGAGCGCCGCGAGATGGCGGAAATCGCTGCATCCGCTCTCGCGGAATTGCCCTTCGACCTGCGGTCCGCCTTCGTGCTGTGCGATCTGGAGGAGATGTCGGGCGCGGACGCGGCCGCGGCACTTGACGTCCGACCGGGAACCTTGGGTCGGCGACTGTTCGAGGCGCGACGGGCACTGCGTGCGGCGGTCGAGGAGGTGCGACAATGAACGAGCGCGCCTCGTGCCCCCGTTTCGTCGAAATCGGCCGCTCGGTGTCTCCGGACGATGTCCCGGTGCTCCGACAACATCTGAACGAGTGCGTCTACTGTCAGTCGCAGTGGGCCGCAACCAGGAGCCTCGCCGAGGCGATCCGCCAGCTTCCGACCAGGGCACCCGAGGCCGCGCGGAGACAGCAAATGCGCGACGCGCTTGTGATCGCGGCGACCCAAAGCCCAGGTCGGCGTGTCTCGCCGCGGTGGGCTCAGGCCGCCGTGTATGTGATCGTGGGCCTAGGCGCGGCTGGCGTGCTGGCAGCTGTGGGCTCAGTGGCGATCCCATGGTGGCACAAGCAGAGAGAGGAAATCCCGGCCGCCGCCGATCGAGATCTTGGCAGGCCACGCGCAAAGGCTTCATCTGACCCACAAGCAAAGGCCGAGAGCGTCTCCGCGCCCGAGAGGGGAACGTCCTTCGCTCCCTCGGGCGCGCCAACTGAGCCCAGCGCTGTGGTCTCGGCCGGATCGCTGACCCCGCGTATCCACGCGACATCCTCGGTCCGCCCAGCGGCGAGTCGACGGTCACCAGAGGCACTGGCTTCAGTGTCGCCAGAAGGGCACTCACCGAATTCCACGCACGTGCCAAGCCCGGCGGAAGTGGCGTTCTCGGAGGGCTGGCAGGCCTTTCATGCATTTGACTATCCGCGTGCAGCCGCCGCCATGAGGCGTGCGGTGGAAGCTGCACCAACCGCGGCCCTCGCGGAGGATGCGCGATACTGGGAGGCCGTTGCACTGGCGCGCCAGGGCTCGGTTTCTAGAGCCCGCCAGGCCATGGAGGAGTTCTTGCGTCGCTCCCCGGGGTCTCCCCGGGCGGGTGAAGTGTCTGCCATGCTCGGCTGGTCCTTGCTCGAATCGCATGAATTGTCCGCCGCTGAGCAACGCTTCCGCAGCGCCGAACACGACGGAGCACCGGCTGTACGCGAGAGCGCCAAGAAGGGCTTGGAGGTCACGGCGCGCTTGCGGGCACGGCCGAAGACCACGCCGTAACCGACTCCGCAGCCGGCACCTGGCAAGCGGTCGTCGGCTTTCGTCACCTGGGTGGTCTGAGGCGAAACTTCGCTAGGGGATCCGCTGCGGTGGCGCCGGGGCAGGCGGTGGAGGCGGCGGGGGTGGTGAAGGTGGAGCCCCGCCGGCGGTTGGCGGCGTGGGCGGGGCGGAGCTTCCCCCGACCGGCGGCGGCATGGGAATGCCACTGTCGGGAAGCAAACACGACGACAGGTCGAACATCATGAACTCCAGAGCCTTTTCCGGCCCGGACAGGTCGCGGGTGATGACACAGTTGCTGGGGAAAGTGCCTTTGGGGTCTGGGTCCGAAACCAGAGCGGTCGATACGTGCAGACCAGTAAACACGAAGCGTCCGCACTGGGCCGCGGCTGGCTGACCAACCGGGGCATTGAAAGTGAAGTAGTGGACATAGGATGACGGCGTGCTCTGGTAGATCCACTGCTGCGAGATCCCCGCCAGGGTCGTGAGAGCGGTCGATTTCACGTCGCTGCCCAACAGGATCGATCCTTGCGTCGTCGATGCACCGACTGCGACGAGCCACTGGCCAAAGGCCTGGCCCTTGGGGAAGGACATGTCGACCGGGACGGTAATGTTGGTGCCGAGCGAGCTGCTGCCGCCCGTGTCCCAGGTCGCCACCTCACCGAAGGGAGCATGGCCGTCGGGCGCGATGGAGCAGGGGTTAGCCGTGCCCCCGGCGACGCACGGGTATTTGGTGGTGTCCTTGAGCGGTGGGTACGACCGCAGCCAACCCCAGTGGTAGTGCTCGGCAAAGGTGCGGCCCCCGCTGTTCACGTACTGAACCATGTTCAGCTTCATGGCGTCGCTGAGAATGTTGCCGCTTCCGTTCGGCGGGAAGTAGCCGTCGGCGTCGGGAAGCAGCGGGGCCTTGTCTCCTTCGTAGCGCTCGTTGCTTCCGCCGCACGCCATGAGGATCACGTCGTACTTCATCATCGTATTGATGTCGCTCCACAGGACGTTGGCAGACGGCCAGAGTGTCCCGTTGTTGAATCCGATGTCATAGCCAGCCGTAGTACTCAGCGAGTAGTTGTCCTCGTAGATATTGATGGAGCCAACTCCGTCCGGGTTGGTGAACTCCGCGGTATCGATGCCCATGCGGGTGAAAAGGCATTGCAGCCGGTCGGCGTCACCAGCGGTGATGGCCATCTTCGGGATGCTGCCTTCGCTTTTGTTGCGCGGCAGTCGCAGGCGCCGGTCCTGGCCAGTCGATATGTCCACAATGGCCGTGCTGGCGCACGGACTGACTTCAGACGCCTGGATGGTGACCTGGCGCCGCCACTTGCCCACCTGCATGACCAGAGGGAAGTCCACGCCCACCGGAACGTTGTCCAACTCGAAATTACCACTCGAATCCGTAAGTGCTGTGGTGATGGGCTTGCCCGACACCGACGCCGAGCAGGTGTCGCAAGAGGCGCCGGTCGGGATGTCGGCTAGCGGCGCATCCGGCACGTAAACGATGACGTCGTACAGCGGAACCTTGCCCGCCGGATCGTAGACGGTCCCGGTGATGCTGGTCGTGCCGCTGCTGCACTTGAGCTGCGCGGCACACATCGAGCCACAACTCACGACGGGACAGACGTTGTTGGTGCAGGTTCCACTGCCCGGGCAGTCGCCGCAGTGGAGCGTCCCACCACACCCGTCGCCAATGTCGCCACAGTACTGCCCGCCTCCCGCGGTGGTACACGCGATGCGAACACAACTGGGTCCGCCGGTACACAGGCCCGTACTCGTGTCGCACACCCAGCCAGCCTGGAAGGCCGAACAGGTATCCCCGCAGTCAACCGTTCCGCCACAACCATCGCCGACCTGGCCGCAGTACCTCGCATTCGGGCCTCCGTCACAGACGAGCCTCTGGCAGTCGGCCCCGCCCACGCAGGAATTCGTGGCGGTGTTGCACACCCACCCCGGCTCGAGGCTGGCGCAGATGTCGCCGCAGTCGATTCCGCGTCCGCAGCCGTCACCCACCGCTCCGCAATAGCGCGTCCCGGCCACGGGATCGCAGGTGGTGGGCGTGCAAACATCGGCACTGCCCACGCAGAGATTGCTCTCGCACACCCAGCCGGTCTGGAGGCTGGCGCAGGTGTCACCGCAAGCGAGCGCGTGACCGCAGCCATCGGAAATGTTGCCGCAGTAGGAGCCGCTGGTCGTCCCGGTGGCGTACGTACACTGATAAGTGGGATTGCAGTCCGCCCCGCCGACGCACACGTTGTCGGTCAAATCGCAGGTCCATCCGGTGGGGCAGTTGTTGCCGCAATCGATCTGGCCATTGCAGCCATCACCGATCAGGCCGCAATACGAGCCGGCCGGGGTGTTGCATGCGGCGGGCGCAACTGTTGGAATGCAGGCGTCGCCCCCCGCGTCGGGGATAACCAGCAGGGCGCCTCCTGCGCCGGAACTGGCCCCTCCGCCCATGCCGCCGACGTTCCCGCCCCCGTCGTTCCCACCACACCCGCCGCCCATTGCCGTGACATTCGTCGAAGTGCAGGCTCCCTCCGGAGCCAGCAAGGGCACTAGGAGACTGACAATTGCAATGCTTGGTCTGGGTGCTAGCCGGGCCAATTTCATTTTCCCCTCGAGGCCGAGAGCGGCGTGGTTCGCGCTCGACTTGTGAGTAAGTCAGCTTAGCACCTAGCAGGGATGGCCGGGATGTTCACCTCCAGACCATGCAATTGCTGCGGTCAGTCTATAAACTGGGCAGTCTGGGGGAACGGTGAATTTTGCGAAAAATAGTGACTGCATCGGGCACTTAACCAGCGTCGCGGAGTTCTATGACTACGAAGCGCTGGTTGCCTTTGCCGATAACGGTTGGCGACTCTCCCGGCACCCTCGCAGAGTTCGACAATGTTGTGATCTCCACGCCCTAGTTCGTCGCAGTCATGGCCGCTCGCCGTGTTACCGGGTGCAGCAGGTTTGATTCGTTCGGCCCGCCGGGAGTCCCGAGTGACGCAATGGCTGCGCAAGAGTCATGGTCTCGGCAGCCTGTGGCTAGGGTGAATCTCGCGAAAAGAAGTGACTGCATCGGGCACTCATGACCGAGCAGCGAGACGCGGGTGTCGCCCTGAAGAAGAACATGAAACCTGCCCAGTCGATGTCCAGACCTAAGATCCTATCTGTCGGTCTGCTCGCCTTCGCACCTCTGATGGTTGCCGGTGGTGCCTGCAGTCAGGCGAACGTCGCGGCAAGCGCCGGGGGAAGCGGCGGGAGCGCGAGCATGGACGCCAGTTCCGGCGCAGGAGGCGCCCTGCTGGTTATCCCCGACGCGGGGGGCGACGCCTGCATTCCAACAGTTGCGCCCGCCGCATGCAACACCCCGGCCGGCTCGTATTGCGGCCTGATCGGTGATGGCTGCAATGGCCAGATCGATTGCGGCAACAACTGCCCCACCGGATGGACCTGCGATTTGACCGACAACGTGTGCGTCGCCATGCCGCCGACGTTCCCGCCCCCGTCGTTCCCACCACACCCGCCGCCCATTGCCGTGACATTCGTCGAAGTGCAGGCTCCCTCCGGAGCCAGCAAGGGCACTAGGAGACTGACAATTGCAATGCTTGGTCTGGGTGCTAGCCGGGCCAATTTCATTTTCCCCTCGAGGCCGAGAGCGGCGTGGTTCGCGCTCGACTTGTGAGTAAGTCAGCTTAGCACCTAGCAGGGATGGCCGGGATGTTCACCTCCAGACCATGCAATTGCTGCGGTCAGTCTATAAACTGGGCAGTCTGGGGGAACGGTGAATTTTGCGAAAAATAGTGACTGCATCGGGCACTTAACCAGCGTCGCGGAGTTCTATGACTACGAAGCGCTGGTTGCCTTTGCCGATAACGGTTGGCGACTCTCCCGGCACCCTCGCAGAGTTCGACAATGTTGTGATCTCCACGCCCTAGTTCGTCGCAGTCATGGCCGCTCGCCGTGTTACCGGGTGCAGCAGGTTTGATTCGTTCGGCCCGCCGGGAGTCCCGAGTGACGCAATGGCTGCGCAAGAGTCATGGTCTCGGCAGCCTGTGGCTAGGGTGAATCTCGCGAAAAGAAGTGACTGCATCGGGCACTCATGACCGAGCAGCGAGACGCGGGTGTCGCCCTGAAGAAGAACATGAAACCTGCCCAGTCGATGTCCAGACCTAAGATCCTATCTGTCGGTCTGCTCGCCTTCGCACCTCTGATGGTTGCCGGTGGTGCCTGCAGTCAGGCACCACCGGCAACCATCAGAGGTGCGAAGGCGAGCAGACCGACAGATAGGATCTTAGGTCTGGACATCGACTGGGCAGGTTTCATGTTCTTCTTCAGGGCGACACCCGCGTCTCGCTGCTCGGTCATGAGTGCCCGATGCAGTCACTTCTTTTCGCGAGATTCACCCTAGCCACAGGCTGCCGAGACCATGACTCTTGCGCAGCCATTGCGTCACTCGGGACTCCCGGCGGGCCGAACGAATCAAACCTGCTGCACCCGGTAACACGGCGAGCGGCCATGACTGCGACGAACTAGGGCGTGGAGATCACAACATTGTCGAACTCTGCGAGGGTGCCGGGAGAGTCGCCAACCGTTATCGGCAAAGGCAACCAGCGCTTCGTAGTCATAGAACTCCGCGACGCTGGTTAAGTGCCCGATGCAGTCACTATTTTTCGCAAAATTCACCGTTCCCCCAGACTGCCCAGTTTATAGACTGACCGCAGCAATTGCATGGTCTGGAGGTGAACATCCCGGCCATCCCTGCTAGGTGCTAAGCTGACTTACTCACAAGTCGAGCGCGAACCACGCCGCTCTCGGCCTCGAGGGGAAAATGAAATTGGCCCGGCTAGCACCCAGACCAAGCATTGCAATTGTCAGTCTCCTAGTGCCCTTGCTGGCTCCGGAGGGAGCCTGCACTTCAACGAATGTCACGGCAATGGGCGGCGGGTGTGGTGGGAACGACGGGGGCGGGAACGTCGGCGGCATGGCGACGCACACGTTGTCGGTCAAATCGCAGGTCCATCCGGTGGGGCAGTTGTTGCCGCAATCGATCTGGCCATTGCAGCCATCACCGATCAGGCCGCAATACGAGCCGGCCGGGGTGTTGCATGCGGCGGGCGCAACTGTTGGAATGCAGGCGTCGCCCCCCGCGTCGGGGATAACCAGCAGGGCGCCTCCTGCGCCGGAACTGGCGTCCATGCTCGCGCTCCCGCCGCTTCCCCCGGCGCTTGCCGCGACGTTCGCCTGACTGCAGGCACCACCGGCAACCATCAGAGGTGCGAAGGCGAGCAGACCGACAGATAGGATCTTAGGTCTGGACATCGACTGGGCAGGTTTCATGTTCTTCTTCAGGGCGACACCCGCGTCTCGCTGCTCGGTCATGAGTGCCCGATGCAGTCACTTCTTTTCGCGAGATTCACCCTAGCCACAGGCTGCCGAGACCATGACTCTTGCGCAGCCATTGCGTCACTCGGGACTCCCGGCGGGCCGAACGAATCAAACCTGCTGCACCCGGTAACACGGCGAGCGGCCATGACTGCGACGAACTAGGGCGTGGAGATCACAACATTGTCGAACTCTGCGAGGGTGCCGGGAGAGTCGCCAACCGTTATCGGCAAAGGCAACCAGCGCTTCGTAGTCATAGAACTCCGCGACGCTGGTTAAGTGCCCGATGCAGTCACTATTTTTCGCAAAATTCACCGTTCCCCCAGACTGCCCAGTTTATAGACTGACCGCAGCAATTGCATGGTCTGGAGGTGAACATCCCGGCCATCCCTGCTAGGTGCTAAGCTGACTTACTCACAAGTCGAGCGCGAACCACGCCGCTCTCGGCCTCGAGGGGAAAATGAAATTGGCCCGGCTAGCACCCAGACCAAGCATTGCAATTGTCAGTCTCCTAGTGCCCTTGCTGGCTCCGGAGGGAGCCTGCACTTCGACGAATGTCACGGCAATGGGCGGCGGGTGTGGTGGGAACGACGGGGGCGGGAACGTCGGCGGCATGGGCGGAGGGGCCAGTTCCGGCGCAGGAGGCGCCCTGCTGGTTATCCCCGACGCGGGGGGCGACGCCTGCATTCCAACAGTTGCGCCCGCCGCATGCAACACCCCGGCCGGCTCGTATTGCGGCCTGATCGGTGATGGCTGCAATGGCCAGATCGATTGCGGCAACAACTGCCCCACCGGATGGACCTGCGATTTGACCGACAACGTGTGCGTCGGCGGGGCGGACTGCAATCCCACTTATCAGTGTACGTACGCCACCGGGACGACCAGCGGCTCCTACTGCGGCAACATTTCCGATGGCTGCGGTCACGCGCTCGCTTGCGGTGACACCTGCGCCAGCCTCCAGACCGGCTGGGTGTGCGAGAGCAATCTCTGCGTGGGCAGTGCCGATGTTTGCACGCCCACCACCTGCGATCCCGTGGCCGGGACGCGCTATTGCGGAGCGGTGGGTGACGGCTGCGGACGCGGAATCGACTGCGGCGACACCTGCGCCAGCCTCGAGCCGGGGTGGGTGTGCAACACCGCCACGAATTCCTGCGCGGGCGGGGCCGACTGCCAGAGGCTCGTCTGTGACGGAGGCCCGAATGCGAGGTACTGCGGCCAGGTCGGCGATGGTTGCGGCGGAACGGTCGACTGCGGGGATACCTGTTCGGCCTTCCAGGCTGGCTGGGTGTGCGACACGAGTACGGGCCTGTGTACCGGCGGACCCAGTTGTGTTCGCATCGCGTGTACCACCGCGGGAGGCGGGCAGTACTGTGGCGACATTGGCGACGGGTGTGGTGGGACGCTCCACTGCGGCGACTGCCCGGGCAGTGGAACCTGCACCAACAACGTCTGTCCCGTCGTGAGTTGTGGCTCGATGTGTGCCGCGCAGCTCAAGTGCAGCAGCGGCACGACCAGCATCACCGGGACCGTCTACGATCCGGCGGGCAAGGTTCCGCTGTACGACGTCATCGTTTACGTGCCGGATGCGCCGCTAGCCGACATCCCGACCGGCGCCTCTTGCGACACCTGCTCGGCGTCGGTGTCGGGCAAGCCCATCACCACAGCACTTACGGATTCGAGTGGTAATTTCGAGTTGGACAACGTTCCGGTGGGCGTGGACTTCCCTCTGGTCATGCAGGTGGGCAAGTGGCGGCGCCAGGTCACCATCCAGGCGTCTGAAGTCAGTCCGTGCGCCAGCACGGCCATTGTGGACATATCGACTGGCCAGGACCGGCGCCTGCGACTGCCGCGCAACAAAAGCGAAGGCAGCATCCCGAAGATGGCCATCACCGCTGGTGACGCCGACCGGCTGCAATGCCTTTTCACCCGCATGGGCATCGATACCGCGGAGTTCACCAACCCGGACGGAGTTGGCTCCATCAATATCTACGAGGACAACTACTCGCTGAGTACTACGGCTGGCTATGACATCGGATTCAACAACGGGACACTCTGGCCGTCTGCCAACGTCCTGTGGAGCGACATCAATACGATGATGAAGTACGACGTGATCCTCATGGCGTGCGGCGGAAGCAACGAGCGCTACGAAGGAGACAAGGCCCCGCTGCTTCCCGACGCCGACGGCTACTTCCCGCCGAACGGAAGCGGCAACATTCTCAGCGACGCCATGAAGCTGAACATGGTTCAGTACGTGAACAGCGGGGGCCGCACCTTTGCCGAGCACTACCACTGGGGTTGGCTGCGGTCGTACCCACCGCTCAAGGACACCACCAAATACCCGTGCGTCGCCGGGGGCACGGCTAACCCCTGCTCCATCGCGCCCGACGGCCATGCTCCCTTCGGTGAGGTGGCGACCTGGGACACGGGCGGCAGCAGCTCGCTCGGCACCAACATTACCGTCCCGGTCGACATGTCCTTCCCCAAGGGCCAGGCCTTTGGCCAGTGGCTCGTCGCAGTCGGTGCATCGACGACGCAAGGATCGATCCTGTTGGGCAGCGACGTGAAATCGACCGCTCTCACGACCCTGGCGGGGATCTCGCAGCAGTGGATCTACCAGAGCACGCCGTCATCCTATGTCCACTACTTCACTTTCAATGCCCCGGTTGGTCAGCCAGCCGCGGCCCAGTGCGGACGCTTCGTGTTTACTGGTCTGCACGTATCGACCGCTCTGGTTTCGGACCCAGACCCCAAAGGCACTTTCCCCAGCAACTGTGTCATCACCCGCGACCTGTCCGGGCCGGAAAAGGCTCTGGAGTTCATGATGTTCGACCTGTCGTCGTGTTTGCTTCCCGACAGTGGCATTCCCATGCCGCC
>CAVWIP010000012.1:240000-373263 GCA_963755125.1 uncultured delta proteobacterium | reverse complement strand
CCCCCCCCCCCCCCCCCCCCCCCCCCCCCCCCCCCCCCCCCCCCCCCCCCCCCCCCCCCCCCCCGCCGCCGCCGCCGCCGCCGCCGCCACTACGCCCCCCAAACCACTTTGCAGACTGCTGCTTGGCGCGGTGATTGTCGTTATGCAGGCTTGACGTATAACGGCCACGCATTGGCCTGCGCCGCGGCGCTGGCAACGATTGAAGTTTATGAAGAAGAAAAGATTTTTGAAAATTCTAAAAAGGTTGGAAAGCATCTTGGCAAGCGGCTCGAAGAATTGAAGGCGAAGCATCCATCCATTGGCGATGTGCGTTATATTGGATTGTTCTCCGGAATTGAGTTTGTTAATAATTGCGAAACGAAAGAGCCGCTGGATTTAACGCCCGCTGAAGAATTTTCTGATTTCCAACGGCGTTTATGTTTTCAATTTCAAAAATATTTTATTCGTCGTGCCGCCGCTGATCATCAATGAAAAGCAACTGGATGAAGGCTTGAATTTAGTTGATGAAGGCTTATCTGAATTTATGGATAAATTGGTTGTGTAGAGGCAGTCATGCAAAGACTCTTAACTACATCAATGGCGAATGGATCGAATTGAAGGTTAATGAATATTTCGATGTGGTCAATCCTGCGACGTGCGAGACCAGCAATACGAGAAATGCTGAACGAAGTAGGCTACACATAAACATGCCCCATCGTCGAGCTGAAACTACGGGACGTCTGACTTCGTCTTGTCGGCGTTGGCCGCTTTGTCGGTCTTGGCTGCCTTGTCAGTCTTACCTGCTTTGTCGGTCTTGACCGCTTTGTCGGTCTTGGCGGCTTTGTCAGTCTTGGCCGCCTTATCGGCCTTGTCAGTCTTGTCGGCGTTTTCGGCCTTTTCACCCTTCTTGGCCTTCTTGCTGTCCTTGCCCTTCTTGTCCTTGGCCTGAGCCTGGTCGTCGGGCTCGCTGCTCTCGGCTTGGCCTTCGGCGACGCCCTCACCTCTGGCGCTCTCCTCTTCCGCCTCTTTCGCCTTGCGCTGCTTTTCGGCCTCTTCTTCCTGTTTCTTCTTCTCGGCCTCTTGCGCGCGCTTGGTCTCCGCTTGAATTTCTCGGTCCAGATCTTTCTCGCGTTTTTCGGCGCAGCCCTTGGGCTCGCACTCGCCCGGACACTCGCACTTGCCCTTCTTTTCGCAGAAGCAAACCCCCGCCAAGTTTCGGTAGCAGCCGCACGCATTGAGCTGATGCTCGTCCGATGTTGTCTTCGACCCCGCGATCGCACACGGCGCGAGCCCCGTCACCGCCAGCATGACCAGCAATCGCCACACGGTTCGCATGTTCTCTCTCCTCGTCTCGTAACATTTGGTTGGCCCGGCCCTCGTCCGGACGAACTGTAGTGTACACGTTCACCGGAGAACGGGGTGGCAGTTTGACATGGTGGCCTGGCCGGTCCCGGGAGGGGGGTATCTTCTTCGCCGAGCGCCACGTGATCGGTCGGATCTTGTCGTCGCAACCACCATCTCCGAAGTCGGGATGTGCAACTACTGGATCCGGTGGCCGGCAGTCGGCTCCGGTGGCCGAATCCGGCTCCGGCAGTCGGTCCCGGCCCTGGAACCGGCACCTAGCCCAGCAGCCGCTGCAGGATTTCGTTTGCGGTCTTGGGATTGGCCTTGCCGCCCATCTCCTTCATCACCTTGCCCACGAAGAAGCCGAGCAGCTTGCCTTGGCCCGCGCGAAAGCGCGCGACCTCGTCCGGGCACGCCGCAACCACCTTCTGGCAGATCTCCTCGATGAGCCCCGCATCGGACACGACCGCCACCGATTCGCTGACCACGATCTCGCCGGCCCGCCGCTTCTCCTGCCACATGCGACCGAACACGTCCTTGGCCAGCTTGCCCGAGAGAGTTCCCTTCTCGACCAGATCCACCAGTTCGGCCAGCGCCACCGGCGGCACGGGCAAATCCGCGGCAGCCAGCGCGCGCGGATCGGCCACGCGGGCCAGCACCTCGTTGATGATCCAGTTGGCCAGTTTCTTGGCCGGCGCCGCGCAGGCACTGGCTGCGGCGTCGAAGTAGTCCGCGATCTCGCGCTCGGAGGTCAGCACGCCGGCGTCTTGAGCGGACAGCCCCAGGGCGCCCGTGTAGCGGCGGTAACGGCTCTCGGGCAACTCGGGCAGCGATGCTCGCGCTTGTTCGATCCAATCCTGGTCCACCGCCAGCGGCGGCAAGTCCGGCTCGGGGAAATAGCGGTAGTCGTGCGCGTGCTCCTTGCTGCGCATGGATTGCGACAGGCCGCGCTCCGGATCCCAGAGCCGCGTCTCCTGCACCACCGCCTCACCGCGATCCAGCACAACAGCCTGGCGCCGGATCTCGTGCTCGATGGCCTCGCGCACGTGCTTGAACGAGTTGATGTTCTTCAGCTCGGCCTTGGTGCCCAGTTTTTCTGCGCCGTGCAATCGCAGCGAGACGTTGGCGTCGCAACGAAGCGATCCTTCCTCCATGTTGCCGTCGCTGATCCCCAGCATGCGCACCAGGGTGCGTAGCGCGCGCATGTACTCGGCCGCTTCTTCCGCCGAGCGAATGTCGGGCTCGCTCACGATCTCGACCAGGGGCACGCCCGCGCGGTTGAAGTCCACGAAGCTGACGCCCGAATCGTCGTGGATGTTCTTGCCCGCGTCGTCTTCCAGGTGGATGCGGGTCAAGCGCACCCGTCGGGATTCGCCCGCGACACGGAACTCAACTGCACCGCCCTCGCACAGGGGTTCCTCGTACTGCGAGATCTGAAACCCCTTGGGCAAGTCCGGGTAGAAGTAGTGCTTGCGCGCGAAACGGCAGCGCGGCCGGATGTGCGAACCCACGGCCAGACCCAGGCGCACCGCCGCGTCCACCACCGCCCGATTGAGCACGGGCAGGGCGCCCGGCAAACCCAGACACACCGGATCGGTGCAGGAATTGGGCTCCTCACCGAACGCGGTCGACGACGAGGAAAAGATTTTAGAACGGCTGGCCAGGTGCACGTGCACCTCCAACCCGATGACTGCCTCATATCGATCGACGCTCATGACGGATCCTCGGGCAGTCGCTTGTGCCAGTCGCTGCGGCGCTGGTACTCGCCCGCGACGCGGAACACGGCTTCTTCTCCCAGTGGCGGCCCGATGAGCTGCAACCCGATGGGCAGGTTGCCTTTGGTGAAGCCGCAGCACTGGGACAGGGCAGGCACGCCAGCCAGCGCCGGTGCCACGGTGTAGATGTCAGCCAGGTACATCTGCAACGGGTCGGCCTGGCGCTCACCCAGCTTGAACGCGGCGGTGGGCGAGGTGGGCGTGGCCAGCACGTCGCACTTGTCGAACACCGCGCGGAAATCGTCGGCGATCTTGCGCCGCACGCGCAGAGCCTTGCCGTAGTAGGCCTCGTAGTAGCCCGAGCGCAGCACGTAGGTTCCCAGGATGATCCGGCGCTTGGGCTCGGTGCCAAACCCCTCGCCGCGTGTTTTGCTGTACAGCTCTTCCAGCGACGAGGCCTCGGCGGTGCGATGGCCGTAGCGAACGCCATCGTAGCGCGCCAGGTTCGACGAGGCCTCGGCTGTGCACACCAGATAGTAGGTCGCGACCGCGTATTGAGTGTGGGGTAGCGAGACCGGCACCAGCTTGGCGCCGGCGCGCGCGATTTCGTCGATGGCCCCACGAACCGCGGCCTCCACCTCGGGATCCATGCCGGCCTGGAGGTACTCCTCGGGCACGCCCACGCGCATGCCGGCCAAACCGGCGTCGCAGGCCTGCCGGTAGCGGCCGACTGGAGAAGGAATCGAGGTCGCGTCGCAGGGGTCGTGGCCCGCGATGACCTCCAGGAGCGTGGCCACGTCCTCGACGGTGCGGCCGAAGGGACCCGGGTGATCCAGCGACGAGGCAAACGCGATCACGCCATAGCGGGACACGCGGCCGTAGGTCGGTTTCATTCCCGCGACGCCGCACAGGGAGGCCGGCTGGCGAATCGATCCGCCGGTGTCAGTGCCCAGGCTGCCCGCGCACAGCGACGCTGCGACGGAAGCTGCCGAGCCGCCCGAGGATCCGCCGGGCACGCGCTCCAGATCCCAAGGATTGTGCACTGGTTTGAAAGCGCTGTTCTCGTTCGACGAGCCCATGGCGAACTCGTCCATGTTCAGTTTGCCCAGGGCAATGGCGCCCGCGGCAGCCAGGCGCGCGGACACCGTCGACTCATAGGGCGGCACGAAGCCGCGCAGGATCTTCGACCCGGCTGTGGTCTGGAGGCCCCGGGTCACGAAAATGTCTTTGAGACCAATCGGCACGCCGGCCAGCAGGCCCGGATCTCGGCCCGCTGCGACCGTGGCATCGATCTGGTCAGCGCGCCGCCGCGCCCCGTCGGCGTCGACCAGCAAGTAGCAGCCCAGCCGGCCATCCAGGCGAGCGATGCGGTCGAGGTAGGACTCGACCAGCTCGCGGGCCTTCCACTTTTGCGCGCGCACCCCATCGGCCAACTCGGCGATGGAGGCGCCCTTCACTTGCGGCGCGGCCATGACTAGGATCCCTCGCCTGCGCCGGGCACGATGCGCGGCACCTCGAAGAAGGAATCGCGTCGCCGGGGCGCGTTCTGCAAAGCCTCCTCCACCGAAAGCGACGGCTTGGGCTTGTCCTGCCGTAAGGGACAGTCGAAGGGCACGGCGTGGGTCATGGGCTCGGTGTTGCCTGTGTCCAGGTTTTTCACCGTGTCGATGTACTCGAGGATGGCGTCCAGCTCATGGGTCATCCGCTCGATCTCCGTCTCGGACAGGCGCAGGCGGGCGAGCGCCGCGATTGTGCGGACCTCGTCGGGTTGAATGCGGGGCATGGCGCACTTCTTCTAGCACCATCGGTTGGCAGAATCTCGCGCCAGTGCTTCAGTACAGCAGCACCCACCTTGCTTCGACGAGCGGGTGCAGCTCTCCGCGCAGGCATCGGCAAACTGACCCGGCAAGGCACGCCCGATCGATCTCGACTGGAAGCAGTTCCGAGCCCCGTTTCGCCTGCTCCGCTGAGAGCTACTGTCGTTGCACGCGTGCCGTGGTGAGGAAGTGATCCTCGACCTCGGTCCAGGAGCCGACGGCAAAAAATGACCCGTCGTCCTCGGATAGGGCCAGTGCAATCGAGGCCGACCCGTCGGGCAAAGGGGTCATGCTGGCTTCATGGAACGCCACATGCCGGCCCACCAGGGGATCGATGGCCTTGTACAGCGCCTCCTTGAGCGAGAAGTGCAAGATGACCGTACGCCGGCGGTTCTCCTCGGGCACGCTCTCGAGCCGAAGCAGCTCATCGTGGGTGAGCACGCGCGTGCGCACGTCCGGCCGGGCCTGGGACTGGGCCTGGTGGGCCGATGCAAAGGCCGGCGGACTGGTTTCCAGGTCCACGCCGATGCTGGCGCCGCCCTCGCGGCGAGCCGCCAACCCGACCGCCAGCATGCGTTTGTGGCTGATGGAGCCGACCAGATCCGAGGGCAGTGCCGGGGCGCCGCGCCGGGTGGCCAGGATCGGGCCGGGCTCGATACCGAGGTCACGAAAGGCTTCGCGCAGGGCGAGCCGGCCGGCGACCCAGCTTGGGTGACGGCCGGGGGCCAAGGTCGATACGAACGTGCGCTCGTCGGGAACCAGCGCCGCCAGGACCGCCTCGTTTACCTGTGCTGGTATGCGAACGCCCACGCACCGGCCGTGCACCAGACTGAGGCGGAACGCGATCTCAGCACCCATCAAACACGCTCTATCCCCTATGGTAACCCAGATTGGGTGCCAGCCAACGTTCCATCTCGTCCAGCGCCAAACCCCGACGGTGGGCATAGTCCTGCACCTGGGCACGGTCGATGCGACCCACGTCGAAGTAGCGCGACAGCGGATGGGCGAGATACAGGCCACACACGCTCGCCGCGGGGATCATGGCGAAGCTTTCCGTCAGGGTGATGCCCACTTCGGGCGCCTGCAGAAGATCGAAGAGCGGCTGCTTCTCGGTGTGGTCCGGCCAGGCGGGATAGCCCACCGCGGGCCGGATGCCGCGGTACCTTTCTGCGATGAGATCCTGGTTACTCAGGTTCTCGTCGGCGCCATAGCTCCATTCGCGCCGCACGCGCTGGTGCAGGCATTCGGCAAACGCCTCGGCCAGCCGGTCGGCCAGGGCCTTGACCATGATGGCGCTGTAATCGTCGCGTGCTTGCTCGAAGCGCTTGACCAGTTCCGGGGCGCCGATGCCAGCCGTCACGGCAAAAGCGCCCACGTGGTCGGCCAGTCCGGCCGATGCGGGCGCCACGAAGTCGGCCAGGCAGTAATAGGGGCCGGACCCGGCTTGCTGGCGTAGCATGGGGAAGCGGCACAGCTCGCGGGTGCGGCTTTCGTCGGAGAAGAGCACGATGTCGCTGCCCTCACTGCAAGCCGGCCACAAGCCGTAGGCCGCGCTGGCAGTGAGCGATTTGTTCTTCACAATCTGTGCGAGAAGCGTCTGGGCTGCGCTGAAGAGATCGCGGGCGGCTGGCCCGTATTTGGGATGGTCGAGGATCTGCGGGTACTTGCTTTTCAGTTCCCAGGCGGTGAAAAAGAAGGTCCAATCGATGAAGCGCGCCAGCTCGTCGAGAGGCTGCCGTTCGATCGCGCGCCGGCCGATGAACGTCGGCGTCGGAACGTCCTCCGGCTGCCACACGATGGCCGGCTTGCCCGCGCTGGCCGCGGCATACGGCACCAGCGGCCGTCGCTGCTTGTCGGCGTGGATCTCGCGGAGCTGTTGCTGCTCACCACGGTTCTTCGTTCCAAGAGCGTCCCGCTGTTTGGGATCCAGCAGCGCAGAAACCACGCCCACCGCGCGCGAGGCATCGAGCACGTGCAGCGTGGGACCGCTGCGCTGGGGCGCAATCTTGACCGCGGTGTGCTCGCGATTGGTGGTGGCACCCCCAATGAGCAAGGGCTGGGCAAGACCACGGCGCTCCATCTCCTGCGCCACGTGCACCATCTCGTCGAGCGACGGCGTGATCAGCCCCGAGAGGCCCACGATGTCGACCTTCTCTTGCACAGCAGCGTCCAGGATCTTTTCGCAGGGGACCATCACGCCCAGATCGATGACCTGGTAGTTGTTGCAGCCGAGCACCACGCCCACGATGTTCTTGCCGATGTCGTGCACGTCGCCCTTGACCGTGGCCATCAGCACGCGGCCGCGCGGCTGCGCCACACCCTGGACTTTTTCCGCCTCCATGAAGGGCTGCAGATAGGCCACCGCCGCCTTCATGGCGCGTGCGCTCTTCACCACTTGGGGCAGGAACATCTTGCCCGCGCCGAAGAGATCGCCCACTACAGCCATGCCGGCCATGAGCGGGCCGGAGATCACGTCGAGCGGTCTTCCCAGTTTCTGCCGCGCCTCCTCGGTGTCGGCTTCGATGAACTCCACCACTCCGTGGACCAGGGCGTGCTCCAGGCGTTTCTCCACGGGCGCCTGTCGCCATGACAGATCCTGGGTTCGCTTGCTGGCGGCGCCCTTCACCTGCCCGGCCATCTCCACCAGGCGCTCGGTGGCGTCGGGCCGCCGGTTGAACAGCACGTCTTCCACGCGCTCGCGCACCTCCGTGGGGACGTCCGCGTACACGCCCAACTGGCCGGCGTTGACGATCCCCATGTCCAGTCCCGCGGCGATGGCGTAGTACAGGAACACCGTGTGCATGGCCTCGCGGATGGCGTCGTTGCCACGGAACGAGAACGACAGGTTGGACACGCCGCCCGACAGATGCACGCCGGGACAGGCCGCCTTGATGAGCGGAAGAGATTCGAGAAAGCTACGCGCGTAGTCGCTGTGCTCGTCCAGGCCGGTGGCCACCGCCAGCACGTTGGGGTCGAAGATGATGTCTTCTGGTGGAAAATCCACCCGCTCGACCAACAAGCGATAGGCGCGCTGGCAGATTTCCAGCCGGCGCGGGGTGGTCACGGCCTGGCCGGCCTCGTCGAAGGCCATCACCACCACGGCGGCGCCGTAGCGGCGGCAGACGCGCGCGCGGGCCAAGAATTCGGCCTCGCCTTCCTTGAGGCTGATGGAATTGACGACGCCCTTGCCTTGCACACACTTGAGGCCCGCCTCGATGACGGCGAAGTTCGAGCTGTCGATCATGATGGGCAGCCGAGCGATCTCGGGCTCACTGGCCACCAGATTGAGGAAGGCGGTCATGGCCTCAGCCGAATCCAGCATGGCCTCGTCCATGTTGACGTCCAGGATGTTGGCCCCGCCGCGCACCTGCTCGATCGCCACTGCGAGCCCGGCCACATAGGAGCCTGCCTTGATGAGGTTGGCGAATTTCTTCGAGCCCGAGACATTGGTGCGTTCGCCGATGAGGATGAAGTTCGCTTCGGGCCGCACGGTCAGCGTGTCCAGCCCGGCCAGGCGCAACGGCCGTGCGCGCTTTTCCGGCCGACGGCGCGGGGACACGCCCTGCACCGCCTGGGCGATGGCGCGAATGTGGTCGGGAGTGGTGCCGCAACATCCACCCACGATGTTGACCAGAGCAGCGCGCGCCAACTCGCCCACCAGGGTCGCCGTGTCCGCGGGCTGCTCGTCGTAGCCGCCGAATGCATTGGGCAGACCCGCGTTGGGGTAGCAGAGGACGTACTCGTCCACTTGTCCGGCCAAATCTTCGATGTAGGGCCGCAATTGCTGTGCCCCGCCCCCGCAGTTGAGACCGACGGCCAGCGGTCGTGCGTGCACGACGGAAACGTAGAATGCGTCGATGGTTTGGCCCGACATGAGGCGGCCGCTCTTGTCGGTGATGGTTCCCGACAGCATGACTGGCAGGCGCAGGTTCTTTTCGGCAAAGATCGCCTCGATGGCGCACAGGCACGCCTTGAGGGTGAGCGTGTCGAACACGGTCTCGGCGAGCAGAATGTCGCAGCCGCCATCGACCAGACCGCGCACCTGTTCCTGGTAGGCGTCCTGCATCTCGGCGAAAGTCACCGCGCGGAAGCCCGGCTCGTTCACTCGCGGCGACAGCGAGAGCGTCTTGTTGGTGGGGCCCAGGGCGCCTGCCACGAAACGCGGCTTGCCGGGTGTTTTCAGCGAAAAGGCGTCCGCCACCTCTCGCGCCAGGCGCGCCCCTGCCAGGTTCAGGTCGTACACGGCCGCTTCCAGCCGGTAATCGGCCTGTGCGATGCGCGTGCTGTTGAAGGTGTTGGTTTCGATGATGTCGGCGCCCGCGTCCAGGTACTGGGCGTGGATGTCGGTCACCACGTCAGGCCGGGTGAGCACCAGCACGTCGTTGTCGCCGCGCAGATCGTGCCCGTGCGAGGCGAAACGCTGGCCGCGAAAATCGAGTTCAGTGAGGCCGCGGCGCTGGATCATGGTGCCCATGGCGCCGTCAATCACCAGGACGCGCTCTTTCAGCGCGGACACAAGCTGCTGGATGCGGTCGTCGCGGGTCATGCGTGCCTCTCTTTCTCTGCGGGCAAACCAGCCTTGGCTGTCGGCCTGGGCTCGCCCGTCCGGCTCGCAGCCTTGCGCGCGAAGGCGCTCACCACGGCGAAATGGGGCGCGCGCTTTTCCCGCGAGGTCATCTCGCAGCTGTCCACCACAAGCCCCGCTTGGGTCAGCCAGTCCCGCAGCGCCTGCGGCCGGAAGCCTGCGTGCACGTGGCCGTAGCCGGCGGTCACGTCGCGATGCTCATGGGCCGCCAGCGTGGTCACGACCAGATCGCCACCTGGCCGCAGCACGCGGGCAGCCTCGGCCAACGCCTGCGCTGGCTCGGTGGCGTAGGTCAGCAAGTTGAGCAGCAGCACCTGATCGAAGCTCGCGTCGGCGAATCGCAACGTTTGTACGTCACCCAGCACGAACTCCACATTGGCCAGTCCTTGCAGTCGCCTGTGGCAGGCTTGCAGCACCTTGGGGCTGATGTCCAGGCAGGTCACGCGGCGGCTGCGCGGAGCCAGGAGCGCGGCGATGGTTCCGTCGCCCGAGCCGGCGTCCAGCACGTCCCCCAGGTGCAGCAACCCCAGCACGCCGATCGCCGTGGTCTCCCAGGTCCGACCCGGTGAGTAGTGCCGCTCCATCTGGCCGGCCACGGTCTCGGGCCAGTTGGCAACCCCGCGCCGCGCGCGTAACACGGCCTGACAGCGTTCCTGATCGCTGCGCAGAAGCGGCTCGCTGAGTTCTCGACCAAGCAGCGCCCACAGCCTGTGCGCGCTAGCCGGCATGCCGTCATCATTCATGACGTAATAGGCTTGCGCGCCTTCGCGCCGGTCGCGCAGCACGCCGGCTTCGCGCAGTTTTCCCAGATGGGTCGACACCCGCGACTGGGGAAGCTGAGTAATCTGCGTAATCTCCGCAACCGTAAGCTCATTTTTCCCAAGCAAGGACGCCAGCCGCAGACGGGTGGAATCACCAAAAAGGTGAAGCAGATCAACGGCTACTGCTATTGTATCCATCCGGAAATCCTGATTTGAGGATTACTGATAGCCGGTTTCTTGTCAAGCTACCTCAAGCGAGCGAATCTTCGTACCGATTGGGTATGCGTGGAGTCTCGAACATCCGCCAGCGGCACTGACTTCATGGATCGCTTTGAGCTCAAGAGTGAGGCAGGCACGGGCGGGATGGGCACGGTGTACCAGGCAATCGATCGTCAGACAGGGGCCGTGGTTGCGCTCAAGGTGCTTCACGTTCGGACCGCCACCGAAACCGCAAGGTTCGACCAAGAGGCACGCCTCCTGGCGGAGCTGTCACATCCGGGCATCGTTCGCTATTTCGATCGAGGCACGGCGCCCCGTGGATCGCCCTTCATCGTCATGGAGTGGCTTGAGGGGGAAACCCTGGAAGAGCGCCTGTCGCGCGGCACGTTGGGACCTGCGGCTGTCGCGCATCTGGCCCATCATGTGCTGGACGCGCTGGCCGCTGCGCATGAGCGCGGCGTTGTCCACCGCGACATCAAGCCGAGCAACGTCTTCCTGGTGGGCTGGCGGCTCACCGACACGCGCATTCTCGACTTCGGCATAGCCCGCCGGGTGTTCGACCCCAAGCGATTCACGCAGAAGGGCTCCACGGTGGGGACGCCGCTCTACGCATCGCCCGAGCAGGCGCGCGGCCGCCACGACGTGGATGGCCGGGCCGATATCTTCTCCCTCGGGTGCGTGCTGTACGAGGCCCTGACCGGCGATCCGCCCTTCACCGGCGACAATGCGACCGAGGTGATGCAGAAGGTGTGTGCAGGCACGCTGGCGCCGCTGTCGTCGCGCCGTTCGAACGTGCCGCCCGAGCTGGAGCAGACCATCCACCGCATGCTGCAACCGGATCCGAACGCGCGGCCTGTGTCGGCAAGAGTCCTGGCAGGCGACTTCCGCGTTCTTGCGCAGCGCCTAGGCGACCTTGGCGCGGAGACCGCATCGGCCAAGCCGCCTCCCCCGCTGCGCCCCAGCAGCATCAGCGAATCGGAGGAGCGCACAATCTGTGCGATGCTGATTTCGCTGGGGCGGCGACCGGTGGCCGATGGGCCGCGGCGGACGGTGCAGGAGCGCCGGCTCGGGCCTCATGCGGCCTTCCCCTGGCAAGCCACGAACAAGGCGGTTGAGGTCAAGAACGAAAGCCCGGAGCGTTTCGCCGCCCTGGAAACGGCCATACGCGCGCTGGGTTGCGAGATGGACCGCCTGATCGATCGTACCTTCCTGGCGACCGCGCCAGCCGTGGGCACGGCGCGCGAGCAGGCCATGCAGATTGCGCGCGCTGCTCTGGTGCTGCGGGACACGGAGCCGGACGCCAAGATCGCGATCGGGTCGGGCCGGGCGGCTTTCATGGCGCGGGTTCCCGTCGGCCGTCTGATGGACTCCTTGCCCGCGCTCATGCAAGGCCAGCAAGCCGGCACGGTGCGCATCGACGAGACCACGCGGCGTCTCTTGCCTGCCCGCTTTGTCGTGGGCGATGCGGATGGCGGCGCGCTGCTTTTTGCCGAGGCTGGCGGGTCAGGGCCAGAACGGCCCCGCATGGTGGGCGGGCAGGTGACGCCTCTGGTGGGGCGGGAGCGGGAGCTGGACCTGCTCATGTCGCTGCGCGAGGAATGCGTGCGCGAACGGGTGGCGCGCGCGGCGCTGGTGATGGGCGTGTCAGGCATAGGGAAGACGCGTCTGGTGCGCGAATTCTTCTCCCTGACCAGGGAGTTGCCCGGGAACATCATTCGCTGCACGGGAACGCTGGTTCGGTCCGAATCGGATTTCGCGCTGCTGGGCCCCTTGCTGGCTGCTGTGGGAATCCAGACCAGCGGACGCGAGGCGGTCGAGGTCAAGCAAGACCTCGCGCAGTGGTTGCGCGGCAAGTGTGCGGGCGGCGCTCCCATCGTGGCCTTGGAGGATCTACAGTGGGCGGACGCGGCCAGCGTGCAAGTCATGGACGAGGTGCTGGGCCTGCTTTCGGATCAGCCGCTGTTGGTGCTGGCCCTTGGTCGGCCGGAGGTGGAGGAGCACTTCCCCGGTTTGTGGGGCGAACGCATGGTCGAGACCATCCGGCTGGCGCCGTTGTCACGCAAAGCCGGGCAGAGCCTGCTGCGCATGCAGCTTCCCCCGCTGACACCTGATGCCGAGCACTTCGTGCTCGAGCGCTGGGAAGGCAATCCCATGTTTCTGGAAGAGATGGTGGACGCCATTGCAGCGGGCCATCCCGGCGTGCCTGACGTGGTGCTGGCGGCTGTCGAGGCACGTTTCGATTGCTTGTCGCCCGAGGTGCGGCGGGTCTTGCGCGGGGCGAGCCTGTACGGCGACAAGTCCTTCTCGGCGGAGGCGTTGGTCGCTGTGCTGGGTGAGGCGAGTCGGCGCGAAATGGGCGAGTGGCTGGAGAATCTGGTCATGCGCGACCTCGTGCACAGGCAAGCCGATGGCAGCGAAGTGGCGTACCGGCTGCGCAACAAGCTGGTGCGCGAGGCGGCCTACCGGATGCTCACCTCGGCCGACCGCGTGCTCGGTCGGCGGTTGGCACGCGCGTGGTTGCAGGGCGCCGGGCGGACGCTGCCCGACTACCTGATTGCGCCGTCTTCGCAGTCGGGCGTTGGGGCGGCTGGGGAAAGCTAGCAGGCCGTAGGCTGGCGTGACAGGCTGTAGGCTGTAGGTCTTTCTCCGGTCTCCAGCCTCCAGCCTTCTCATGTTCACCCTCGCTCCCCTTCTCGCTCTGCTTCTGCTCGGCGAAACCCCAACCGTCGAAGCATCACCTCCCGAGGTGTGGGCTGGCCATCACATCCTGCGCGGAAAGCGCCATGTGCCCCTGCATGGCGATGTGCCCGTCGAAACTGAGAACTACCTCATCGCCAAGGTGCAGCGTAGGGGCGACCACATCGAGTTGCGCCAGCGCTTCTGTCGGGTCGAGCCCAAGCCGATCAAGGGCGTGACCGTCGCGCTTTCGCCCGCCGGCGTGGCGCGCATGCCTGCCTCGACCGTGAGCATCGACGTGGCCGCCGACGGTGAGGCGAAGATCGCGCCCTGGAACGTGGCCTGGGCAAGCGAGGACATGGACGGCGACGGACATCCTGGTGCGACCTTCACGGTCAGCGGAACTTTCTGCTCGGGTGACGTCTACGTCGCCAGCCAGTCGCACTACACGGTCGAGCGGGCGCAGTTCGACGGGCGCGGTCTTTCCGGCGAACTCAGGGTCGAGCAGAAGCAGCAGATTCTCGGCGCGAGCGGTCTGTGCCTGCGGGCCATGGCGGGTGACAGCAGCGAGTCCCAGCGCGGGACCTTTGCCTATCGGCCGGTGCCTCTCGCCACCACCTGCCAGTCGCTGGCGGGTAAGCCCTGGCCGGTCAAGGCGCAGAGCAAGCCCGACAAGCCCTAGAGCAGAGGCTGCTTTCCGGCTGGCCGATGGGTCAACCGCGCTCGCTTTCCACTTCGATCACTTCCACCGGACCCGGGCTCTCGGGCAGGGATTGCAAGAGCACCAGCGCGCCCAGGCCCGCCAGGTTGCTGATGATCAGCGCCACGGGCCCGATCATGTTGCCGGGAACCTTCAGCGCCAGACACGCCGGTGCCGTGATGGCCAGGGACGCGATAAAGGCGATGTTGCCGGCCAGGATGGTCGAAGTCCGACGGGTCAACGCGGCCAATCCTTCCCGGTGCGCGCGCAAGCCCGAGGCAAATGGATACCCGAGCAAGAGCAGTGCGGACATCGTGACCAGCGGGAGATCAGCCGGGGGCAGCCGCTGCAAGGAAACGTAGTACCAGTGGGAAAGCGCGGGCAGCAGGAAGAGCAGCGGTACGAACGAGACAATCGCGCTTGCGCGCAGGGCGAAACGGAGTGTCAGCTTGTCCGTGCGGGATTGCGGCGGGAAGTAGAGTACGACGTTCTGCATGCGTGTCGCCGCGTAGGCCATCGGGTTGGCCAGGCCGATGGCCAGATAGTAGGCAGGCAGCATGCGCTCGGGCTGGCCGGACCTGGCGATGACGGCGCCCAACAACAACCCAGACAGGGTCATGAGAAACCCGCCCAGCGAGAGCGGCAGGTTGAACCAGATGATGGCGCGCCGTCTTGGGATGTTGTCGTCAGCCTGGGGAAACGCCGAGGCGAACGGACGACTGTAGTAATAGGCGACTGCCACCTCGACGCCGACGGGAATTGCCTGGCAGACGACCGCCCAGCGCGGCCCGACCATGCCCGCCGAAACGAAGAGCGGCGAGAGAACCAGGGTGAGGGCGATGCGGGCGAAGGTGGCGGTGCTGGCGCGCCCGGAGGCGCCGTTGTTGAAGAGCAGAACCTCGTATGGGTTGCGGGCGAAGAACAGAAAATTCAGCAGGATGGTCAGTGGGAAGGCCTGGCGGGCAGGGCCCTCGATGGAAGGCGGCAGGCCGAGCAGGGCACCGAACACAGCATGACCGACAGGCGGAATGCAGATCGCGGTCTGCACCAGCGCCGCAACGGCCGCCATGAGATGGTTGACTGCGGAGAAACGGGCGAATCCCAGGCGGGACTTGCCAAACACCATGCCCGAGGTGACCAGGCCCGCACCGACGGCTCCCACCAGGAACATCACGATGTTCGACTGAGCCACGCCCGCCAGGTTCAGCGTGCCGCCCGGGCCGTGCGAGGCCACCGTGGCGACCAGCGGGTAGGTGAGGCTTTGCGAGGCGGCCTGCAGCGCCAGAGGGATGAAGAAGACCGTCAGTTGTCGGTACGAGGGCGCAGCCGAGTCGTTCATCGGAACGACGAAAGATACACCGTCGTTGCCATCGCGCCCGTGGCGGCGAGTAGGCGGCCGAAGGGCGAAGCAAACCCTCTCACGGTTCCCAGGTCAGCGATCCCGCGCGGCGAAGTCGCTGAGAGGGCCAAGGCCGTTGGTCAGCATGCCCGAATGCGCACACGCGATGGCCTTGACCTCGCCTCCCCAGGGTTCGATCTGTTGCGCCAGTTGGCGCAGCGACGCCCGGTTTTGCGCCGGGTTCGCCGTAAAGAGCCAGCGTCCCGCTGCCAGCTTGCCGTCCTTGGTGGCATCCGCACTGTCGCCCAGGAAGAGCACGCCACGCATGAGAAAGGCCGCGCTGCCTTTCGTATGTCCAGGCACGGCGAAGACACGCACCACGAGACTGCCGAGGGTTAAACTTTCCCCTCCGTGCAACGGACGCGCGACCTTGATGCCGCTTGGGCGTGGCGGGCCGAGGCGTTTCAAGAAACTGGGAATCTCGCGGCCCTCAATGAGCGGAATGTCGGGCTCCAGGGCCATCACCACGGCCTGCGGGAAAGACGGCACACCGGCAATGTGGTCGCGGTCGCCATGGGTGAGCAGAATGGCCTTGACCGCGTTGGGATCCAACCCGCGCCGGGCCAGCGCCGAAAGGATGGGCTTGGCCTGACGATCATTGCCCGCATCGACCAGGGCTACGTCGTGGTCATCGATATCGACTATGAAGGCCGAGACGATGCTGTCCTTGACCACTTCGACACCGTCCACGCGCTGCCCGTCGCGGATGGGGGCGGGCGGCGCCCGAGAAGGTGATGAACAGCAAGGCGGCCAGCGCCACCACCAGTACGCCGACCAGCAATCCGACGATCTTTAGCATCTTGAAGGCAAGTCTCATGGCGACCTCACTGTGTTCGGCGCGGCCAAGGCAGCAGAGCCGGCAAGGAGCGCATAGTTTGCGCCCAGGCCGGATGTCTAAGCAACAGGCGCCGATCCATCCACGGCACGCTCACAAATGCAAACAGCAGGCTGATGGACAGCGGCCCCACGACGGACCATGCCCACGCCGGCTCGGCCGCCAAACCGAATAGATACAGACCCCACCAGAACAAGACCTCGCCCAGATAGTTGGGGTGACGGCAGTACGCCCACAGACCCTTGTCCAGCACGGCCGCGGGATCGCGCCGGGTGCGCAAGAAGGCGCGCAACTGCCAATCGGCCGTGGCCTCGATCGCGATGGCGGCCGCGGTCACGACCAGCGCTGCAACGTCGAGCACCATGATGGGGCTCTGCCGCGCCAGAGCGGGATACAGCGGCAGAAGGCCGAGAAAGACCCAGATGGTCGGCATGAGGTGAATCGAGACCAAGCTGGCGGGCCAGTACAGGCGGCCGGTCCGGCGCCGGATCTCCTGGTAGCGAAAGTCCTCGTCGCCGATCCCGCGCCAGCGCGCCACCCAGTTGCCGGTGAGGCGCACGCCCCACAGGGCAAGCAGAAGCAGTATCAGCACCTGTCGCAGACCCAACCTGCCGACGGACACCCAGTAGAGCGCGATGGGCAGCGGGGCCACGCTCCAGTAGGGATCGTACAGGCTGGAGTTGTCGTACCCGACGCTGAAGCCGAACACGATCGCGGTGGCCAGCAAGTCGGCTACGGCACCAACGACGATTGGGTGCCGATCCCGCAGCCCCCATCCTAGGGCCAACGCTGCCCCGAGCGCTACGGCGTAGGCCAGCGCCACGCGAGCAAGGTCGCGTCTGTGCTGATCAGGATTTGCGGCTGGCATCGCGGCCAGCATACAGCCGTCGCGTGGTGCGGCCCATGATTCGCACCGCCAGCCAGCGCGGCAGCAGGCGATTCATGAAGAAGGCCGAAAATCGGTAAAAGGCACCGGGAACTATGGACGGCTTGCGGCCAAGCGCATCCAGCGTGGCGCGCGCGACATGGTCGGGGTCCAGCAAGGGAACTCGACTCGGCCGAGGTTGCGAAGCCGCATAGCCAGGCGTACGTGTGGCGCCTGCGCGGCAGGCGATGACATCGACGCCTCGCTCGCCCAGTTCGTCCCACAGCCCTTCAGCCAACACCAGATTGAAGGCCTTGGACGCCGCGTACGAGGCCAGCCAGGGCCCGCCCTGCGAGCCGGCCATCGAAGTCATGAGCACGATCCCGCCGCGACCGCGTTCCGCCATGGCCCTGCCCAGGATGTGCGAGAGCACCAGCGGGCCACGGCAATTCACATCCAAGACGTGCAGTTGCTGGTCGAGCGAGTGGTCGACGAAAGGCCCGATCACGGAGTAGGCGGCGTTGTAGACCAGCAGGCCCACGGTCAGGCCAGCCACCGCGTGTTCGACCACCTCGCGCAGATCCGGCTGGCCCAGGTCCGCAGCCAGGGTGCGCACCTCGATGCCGTGCCGGGATCGCAGATCAGAGGCGAGCCGTTCCAGCGCATCTGGCCGGCGCGCAATGAGCAGCAAGTTGAGACCGCGCTCGGCCAGACGGCGCGCGAAGGCTTCGCCCAGCCCGACCGAGGCCCCGGCGATGAGAGCGTACGAACCGTAGCGCTCGCGAAATTCGTTCATGCGGAGCTGCCTGACGATGGGGCGACCTCTTTGGTGAACGGGTGTTCCTTGCGCAGCCGCCACACCACGACGAAGGGCACCAGCAACCAGGCGGCATTCGCCATCACCACCACCGCCGGGTGCGGGCTGGCGTAGGCGCCGCGCAGCTCATCGAAAAGGATGATGAACACGTTGGTGAACATGATGGATGCCCAGATGATGCTGGGAATACGGATCCAGTCGCGGCCGCGGCCAAAGGCGTAGAGCGCGACAGCGTAGAACGGGCCGAACACCAGCACGTCCAGCCAGATGGTGGCGCGGTACCAGGCTGGCCGCGCCCACAGCAAGGGATCAAAGGTCTTCTCCCACCAGTGAATGACCGTCAGCAACGGCCGTGGTGGCCAGGCCGGCGGAGCGTAGGCAAACGGGCTGTCGATGACGATCTGTTCCAGGCTGATCACGTAGGTGACGAAGAGCAGATTGACCGCAAAGAAGCCCAGTAACGCCATGTCGAGAGGGCGTCGCTTGAGCGGGATGGGCTGACGTGTGAATGCCATCACCGCAATCTATCCCAAGCAGCCACGCGAAGCAGATAGCAAAAGGGCCGCGAGGCGTGAACCGCGCGGCCCTTCTTGCTAACGGCAGGAGCCCGCTACTGGACTACGCAGGTGAAGGTGTCTTGCAAACCTTTGGCGTCACTGCCGTTCCAGATCTCGAAGCCAGCGAACACATCCGTCAGGTACCAACTGCCGGAGAAGGCCTCGCTGGTTCCGCCAGCACTCATATCGGCACTGGCGTTCGTCACCGCATCGTCAATGAAGTTCTTGAGATCGAAAGTCAAGCTGCTCACCGGCGAGTCATTGGCAACGTAGGAAATAACCGGCCTGCCGGTCCCATCTGTCCCGGTCGCGGCACCGACTCGTGGTCCTCTCCACACGGTCCAGGTGTGACCGGCAATGGTCGCCGTGCGCGTGTTCCCGGAGCTGCCGATGGGTTGGGAAGCCGCTGGCTTGTAGAGCCATACCATGATGAAACCAGAAACGGCGTCGTTGTAGCTGCCCGCCGTGGGTGGGGACTTGGCGAACCACACGTCGTAGGCTGCATTGTAGTTGCCCCCGCTCGTGCCACCGGACCATTTGAACGAGGTCTGGACGCTCTGCATGGCGCTGATCTGCTTCGGCAAACCACTGTCAGACCATGTGTTGAACGTGCCGCCGCCAATCTGGCCGTTGGCGCCAATGTAGATCGACGGGAAAGCTACTACGTTGGCGCCGCCACCGCTGCCGCTGGTGACCACGTCCGTGAAGCTGTTGCCCGTGTAGCTAAGCTCCTGATAGGTACCGCTCTCATTGCCCCAGTTGTTGTTGTTGATGATGTATTTCTTGCAGTCCGTTCCGGTCACCGCCGCACGCTGAGTCGCCGCATCAATGGACGCCTGGCCAGACAGTTGCGTGGCGGAGCCGACCGTGCCGGTCATTGTGCCGCATGCGGCCGCTCCACCGGGAGCGTCCGACTTGCTGGTGCCCGGCGCGAAGCCGGTAATTGTGAAATCGAACGGCGCTTTCGCGGTGATCGTGCCAGGCACGAGGAAAACCACGGCGTCGATGGGCTGGTTGTTGTAAGCAACCGGATTCGTTGCACCCGTCCAGCACTGCGTATTGAAGCTGCTGAAAGGAATGAAGCTCGGTCCTTGGGCATCCTGAATCGTCGCGCACCACCGATCAGTCGCATCGGTTGCGCCATTGACGCCTTGAATCTGGATGCGGAACGCGGTGACTGGCGCAATCTTGGCGCTCCAGTTGACCGCGATACCGGTTGCCGAACTCGGAACGGTCGCCACGGGCGGACCAGCGGCAAGTGCGGCGGCCGGGTTGTACTTGCACTGCGTGGAGCTGCCGGTTGCTGATTCGTTCAAATTGAACCCGATCATTGCAACAGCGTTGTAGTCGTTGAACACAGTGCCAGAGACTTCGTACGGACCGCCTTCTTTGGTGGCGGACGTGAAGTCCTGTGGCGTGATGGAAGTGGTTGAGCCCGCCACAGTGCTGTCGACGCCGGTCCACACGCAACCATGCCAATTTGCCGACGTGACATTCCAGTCCGAGGTCTGCCACCACCCGGGAGGATTTCCGCTGATGGTGGTGCCTCCGCCGGAGGAGCTGGTGGTGCCGCCCGAGGAACTGGTGGTGCCGCCGGAGGAGCTGGTGGTGCCGCCCGAGGAACTGGTGGTGCCGCCCGATGTCCTGCTGGAGGAGCTGGTGGTGCCGCCGGAGGAGCTGGTGGTGCCGCCAGAGGACTTACTGGAGGAGCTGGTATTTCCGCCGGAGGGGTTGGAGGTGCTGCCGGGGTTGCTAGTATTTCCGCCGGAGGGGTTGGAGGTGCTGCCGGGGTTGCTAGTATTTCCGCCGGAGGGGTTGGAGGTGCTGCCGGGGTTGCTAGTATTTCCGCCGGAGGGGTTGGAGGTGCTGCCGGGGTTGCTAGTATTTCCGCCGGAGGGGTTGGAGGTGCTACCGGGGTTGCCGGTGTTTCCGCCAGAGGGGTTGGACGTACTGCCGGGGGAGCTGCTGTTTCCGCCGGACTGGCCGGTGTTCCCACCACCGCTGCCGCCACCCTTGGCGGGCGCGCATCCAACCACGAGCCCTACTGCCAAGGCTGGCATGAGGAGCGCGCGAAGAAAATCGTTGCCATGTGTTGCACGAGAAGTCATTCGAGGACCTCCTTTAGACAGATCGAGAACATTCTTGGCCATGGGATCGGGAAACCCCAGCCGCAAGACACCAGCGAATTACTACCCTATCTGGTGACAGGTTACTCAAAAAAGCAGCGCCGCCGCTGCGCGGCATCCTGTCCTCCAGCGGTCAGGGTCGCTCTTCGGTCGAGATTTTGGCATTTGTGAGGGCATAGCGCCCCCGGTCACGCGAATTGAGCCCGTGTTGCGCATTCCGGCGGAAATGCTGTCGCAAGGGGATCGGTCCGCAAGGTCGCCCGGCTTCGTCCAATTCGCGATAAGCGTCAGAACCCAACCTTTGTCAGCGCGCCGGTCATTCCGCCTACCACTGGCGTCACGCTCACGGGTTGGCCCTCGAAATAGAACAACAACCCAGTGGTCACGGCGGCGGCGGCGGCCAGTCCCGCTAGCACTTCGGCCGCTATCATGCGCGAATTGATCGAGTTCGCGTCGCTTGTGCTGTAGCAATATCGGTCTGGGCCGCAGGGATATGATTTTGAGCTGTCGATCTTGGAATACATGGACAGGTCAGCGACGAGGGCTCCCGCAGCCAGCAACACCGTCGAGCCGGCCGCTACCCATGTCCATTTCCTGCCCAGCCACCAGCCCTGGTTCGCGCTGCTAGGCTGTGATGCAGCTTGCCCGTCGGGGTCTGGGGCAGATCTAGGCACCGGGGCAGGGGCTGCTGGGACAAGCGGTATCTGAGCGGGACTGGGCGAGGGACCCCGCTCACCGGCACGTTGAAGTTCGGGGGGCTTGGGGATTGCCGGCGCGGGGACTACTGCGACAGGTGGTTCCTTTTCCGGAGCAGCCTCTTGGGCTGCATCGCAATCTTTCGTGAGTACCCACAGCGTAGACTGCGGGCTGAGTCGCGTCAAACGGTCGTGAATATGCTACCCTTTCGATCCGCGCCGTCGGTTTTGTGGATTGGCATGCCGGCATCCGTTTTCGCTCCGTCGGTTGCGGCCGAGGGCACGAAACCGCACAATGGCCTGGCTTGCAGGCACCTGTAGCCCAGCGTGCAGGCGTTCCGTGACCCGCATGTTCGCTCCCAAGCCAGGCCGGCCAGCCAACGAGAAAACAGAAGGGCAGCTCCCGCTTTGGTTGGCCACACTGGCCGTAGCGTTCGCAGTGGTCCTGCTGTACCTGCCGGCGCTGCGCAACGGCTTCGTCGGCTGGGACGACGACATCTACGTCTACAACAATCCGCAGATTAGGAGTCTCGCCCCTTCCTCACTGTTGCGGGCGTTCACTCATGTCCATGCGGCCAGCGGCAACTGGCACCCCCTGACCATGATCTCGCATGCCGTGGACTACGCGATCTGGGGTCTGCGCCCGCTCGGGCATCATCTGACCAGCATTCTGCTGCACGGGTTGAATGTGGCTCTGGTCGTGCTGGTGGCAATGCGACTGCTGCAGGCCCGCGCGGCAGGCCGTGCGCTATCGCGGCCAGCCGTGCTCGCCGCGGGGGCTGCGGCCGGCCTGCTCTTCGGCTTGCATCCGCTCCGTGTCGAGTCAGTGGCTTGGGTATCGGAGCGCAAAGACCTGCTGTCGGCGCTCTTCTATCTCCTCGGCGTACTCAGTTACCTGCGCTACGCGCGACGCGCGGCGGTTGCAACCTGGCCGCGGACCGATCAGTGCTATCTCGCGACGCTCTTGTGCTTCGTCTTGTCGCTGCTGAGCAAACCCATGGCGCTGAGCTTTCCCTTGGTTCTGCTGATCATCGACTGGTATCCGCTGCGCCGGCTGGAGAACGCCGGTTTGCGCCGCCTTCTGCTGGAGAAAATCCCCTTCTTCCTGCTGGATCTGGGCCTGGCGACGGTGACCGTGCTGGCGCAGAGGGCAAGTGGCGCCTTCCGACCGCTGGCCGAGGTGACCCTGGGTACCAGGGTTCTGGTGGCGACCAAGGCGGCGGCGATGTACCTCGCCAAGACGGTGCTGCCCAGGGGCCTGCTGCCTTTCTATTCGTATCCCATGCATGTGTCGCTGCTGTCGTGGGACTTCGGCGTCCCCGTCGTGGTGATGGCAGCGGCGGTGGTGGCATGCCTGGCAACGGTGAAGCGGCAGCCGGTGTTTGCCGCCGTGTTGGCGTCGTACCTGGTCGTGCTCTTGCCGGTCCTGGGCATCGTTCAGATCGGGCCCCAGTCTATGGCCGACCGCTACACCTACCTGCCCAGCGTATCGCTGGTCGCTTTTGTCGCAGCCGGCTTCGGTCTTCTCTGGGACGGGCTGCCCGTCGCGTCCGCTTGGTGGAAGAAGGCGACGGTGCTGACGGCAGGTCTGCTCTTGCTCGGTCTCTTGTCTTGGCAGTCGGTGCGACAGATCGGCGTGTGGAAGAACAGCGAAACCCTGTGGAGTCACGTTCTTGCACACGAGCCATGGAACACGGAGGCCTACAACAATCGCGCGTCCTACTACTACGATCGGGGTGAATACGAGAAAGCACTGGCGGACTACGACTCGGCCCTGCGCGTACAGCCTTCCTTGGGCCCTGCTCATGCCAGCAAGCGCAGGTCTGCCTATTTCAATGACCGCGCCGTCACCTACGTGCGCCTGGGCCGATACGCGGAGGCCCTGGCCGATGAAAGCCAGGCGATAAGTCTGCGGCCGATGGAAGCGAGTAACTACTTCAACCGGGGAAACATCTATTTTCTGGCCGGCCGCTACCCCGAAGCACGGGACGACTTCGATCGCGCCATCGCGGCGTCGCCAGTGGGCAATCCGGCCTTCTTTGAAAAACGCGGCCTGGTCTACCACCGTCTCGGGATGGAGGACGAGGCGCGGGACGACCTGAAGCGCGCGCAACTTCTACGATCCACACCGCAGAAGCCTTGATCCGGTTCCGGGGCCGGGACCGGCAGCAGGATCCGAATCCGAACCGGCTCCGGCCTCCGGTACTACCGCGGCTCGGGGCCGCCCGGTTCGCGCAGATGATCGAGCACGCTTTCTTCCAGCAGATCCTCCATGGTCTGGCCGCCGTAGCGGGCCGCAATGCGATCATCGTACTCATCGGCCACGAAGGCGAAGTCGCGGATGGTTTCCAGAAACTCCTCGCGCGAGGCCAGCTCGCGGTCGACCAAGGTGTAGCAAAGGATCACCGCGTCTCCGGCAGGCACGTAAGCAAACGATCCGAAGCGCAGGACCGCGTTCAGCTCCAGGAGTTCGAGGGCCAGTGGCGCCTCCATGGTCACGCCTTTGACCAACTGGGCGGCCAGGCGAATCACGGCGTGGTCCTTCCACGGGTGCACGCGAATCATCACGCGCGATGACCCCTGCTTGATGACGAAGAAACCATCCTCGACCTTGCGATAGGCAGAGTTGTCGCCCAGCATCTTTTCGATCCTCTGGCTGGACGCCAGCACCGCCGCCTTGGCACGCGCCTTACGTTCGGGCATACATGATCGGTAGCACGAAGCCCGCCCGTTGCGAAGCCCCCTGCGCCGGTGCGTCGCTCAGCCCTGGCCCTGCTCGCGTCGGTCGTCGCGCGAGATGCCGAGTGCCCGCATCTTCTTGTGCAGGTTGGTGCGCTCGATGTCGAGAACCTGGGCGGTGCGCGAGATGTTCCAGCCGTTCTCATCCAGCTTGGATAGGATGTACTGCCGCTCGACCAGATCGCGAAGCTCGCGCAAGGGCAGGCTGCGCGTTTCGGGCGGAAGAGCCAGGGCGGCCACCGCGCGCTCGGGCCGGTTCTTGCGCGAAACCTCGGTCACAATCTCCTCGGGCAGATCGCCCACACCGATGGGGTCCTCGGACAGGATGACCAGACGCTCGATCACGTTGCGCAACTCGCGCACGTTGCCGGGCCACTCGAAGCCAGAAAGCACGGCCAGCGCCTCGGGCACGATCGACTTTTCCTTGAGGCCATTTTCCCGCGCGCACTGCTGCACGAATGCCTGACAGAGCAGCGGAATATCCTCGCTGCGTTCGCGCAGCGGAGGAGCCCGCAGGGGCACCACGGCCAGCCGAAAATAGAGATCCTCGCGAAAGCGTCCCGCTGCCACCGCCGCGGTCAAGTCCTGGTTCGTGGCCGCCAGCACGCGAACGTCGACCTTGAGGGTCTGCTCGCCGCCCACCCGCGACAGCTCTCCTGACTGCAGCACGCGCAGCACCTTGGCTTGCGCGGGCAGGGCCATGTCGCCGATCTCGTCGAGAAAAATCGTGCCTCCGTCGGCAATTTCGAACAGTCCCTTCTTGCGGGCCGCCGCGCCGGTGAAGGCGCCGCGTTCGTGCCCGAACAGCTCGGATTCGATCAGGTCGGGCGGAATGGCCGCGCAGTTCACCTTGACGAAGGGCCGGTCGGCGAGCGCGCTCTCGCGATGGATGGCGCGCGCGATCAGCTCTTTGCCCGTGCCCGATTCCCCGGTGATGAGCACGCGCGTGCGGGTGGGAGCCACTTTGTCGATCTGCGAGAACAGTGCGGTCATGGCCGGGCTTCGGCCCACCATCTCCCAGCGGCCCTCGGTGAGCGCGCGCAGCCCGGCCACCTCGCCCGCCATGGCTCGGCGCTCGAGCGCGTTGCGCAGGGTGACCATCAGGCGCTCGCGGTCGATTGGCTTCTCGAGAAAATCGTAGGCGCCCGCCTTGGTCGCGCGCACGGCATCGGCCAGGGTTCCATGGCCCGAAATCATGATGACGCCAGGGTCGGGCAGCGAAGCCGTGCGAGCGACCAAGGCGGCCTTGGCCTTCTTCAGCGACTCCAGCAGGTCCAGGCCGGAGATGCCCGGCAGTTGCACGTCGAGGAGGATCAGGTCCGGGACGACGTCAGGCAGGCGGGCCAGCGCCTCCTCGCCGCTGGCAGCCTCTTCCACGGTGTAGCCCTCGCCCTCGAGCACCATGCGCACGGTCCGGCGGATGTTCTTCTCGTCGTCGACGATCAGGATGGTCGCGGTCATGGGCTTGTCCGGCCCATGAATCTACCGCGCGAGCGAACGCGCTTGAAGCGTCGTCTGCTGGACGGGCAAGAGAACCGAGTAGTCCACGATGCGGATGGGCACGCCGCCTTCACGTGCCACGCGCGCCGTTTCCTGCTCGATCCAGTCGAGGATGCGCGGCAAGGCATGCACGGCAGCCAGGTTCTTGTCGTGCAGGAGCAAGATCACAGGCGCAGAGGCGTGGGCCAGTCGGTTGGTGACGTAGGCGAAGATCGCGCTCTCGCCGTCGCCGCGCCATTCCTGCGGGTCCGCGTTCCAGCCCACCTGGATCAAATCGCGCTCGGCCAGCGCCCGATCCAGCGAACGGCAACGGGCCCCGTAGGGCGCGCGAAAGAGCAGCGGCCGCACGCCGGTGGCGTAGGTGATGAGCTCGGCGGCGTGGTCGACTTCCTCGGCCAGCGCGCCGGGGTTCTGGCAGAGATCCTTGTGGTTCATGGTGTGGTTGCCCACGTGGTGCCCGTGCACCGCCAGCTTGCGCAGCAGATCGCGCCGCGCCAGATCCTCGGGCCGGTTGCGCACGATGTGCTGGCCCATGACGAAGAACACCGCTTTCAAGTTGCGGCGGTCCAGCTCGTCCAGAATGAGCGGCGTGCCCTGCAAGTCAGGGCCGTCGTCGAAGGTCAGCAGCACCAGGCGCTCTGCCGGGCCGTGGGCCGCGGCCGGCCCTTCGCCCGGGAGAGGAATCAAGTAGTGTGGGAATGTCGTCGGGGACGCGGCCGCATGCACTGGCGCGCTCGCCCCCGGCTCACTCCCCAAGCCTTGGCGCGAGTCGGTAGGCTGGCCGTCACCTTCGCCGCTGGCCGCGGAACTGGCCAAGAAACGTCGTGGTGCCTGTTGCTCGGGCAGTACGCTCCCACCGCTGGCCGACAGGCACAACGGCGCCATCATCGCGAGAGAAGCAAGGATTTCGCGCAGCACGATCCCTAACGATCATATCAAACGGCGGATCGCCCCGCTCCTTTAGCGTATACGGATGCGTCAGCGAGGCTGCACGTCGATTTTGCTGACGCCTCGTAGAGCCGATTCTAGAATGGAATTTCGTCGTCCCCCGCGGGCGGAGGTCCGCCCCCGTCGTTGGGCTCGCTGGGCGGCTGCTGCGTCTCTTCACCCCAGCCCGGACGGCCGCCGCCGGCGCGTCGTCCGCCACCGCCGCCACCGCCATTCTCGGCACCCGCGCCACCGCCCAGGAAGACCACGCGGTCGGCTACCACCTCGGTGCTGTAACGCTTTTTGCCGTCCTTGTCGTCCCAGGAACGAGTTTGCAGCCGGCCCTCGACGTAGACCATGCGGCCCTTGGACAGGAATTTCGAGCAGTTCTCGGCTTGCTCGCCCCACACGTTGACCCGGTGCCACTCGGTCTTTTCCTGTTTCTGGCCGCTCTTGTCCTTCCACACCTCGTTGGTCGCGACGCTCAGATTGCACACCGCCCGGTTGCTCGGCGTGTACTTGAGCTCGGGATCGGCCCCGAGATTTCCAACCAGTATGACTTTGTTGACGCTACCCATGGGGTTCTTGCCTCCTTGCCTTTGGCAGCCCTGAGTTCCTTCTTTCACTTTCCAAGCGGGGGGTCAATCACCGCTAGCAGGGTATCGGCAAAGAGGTCTTCCAGTTTCGTGTCTCGGCCACGATATAGTGGTTTCCTTCATGGCGATCTCGACGCTGGGCGTTCTTGTTTTCCTGGCCGCTGCCGCGCCAGGGCCGCCCGCGCGTGGTCCGGTGGCCGCCCTGGCGCGCGGTTTTCTGGCCCTGCGCGCAGGCGACTACCACGAATCAGCGCGCGCGCTTGACGGTCTGCCGCACAGGCTGTCGCGCAACCGGGACTATGCCCTCTATCTACTCGGCGAAAGCCTTTTCTACGACGGTTCCTACGCCAAGGCGCGTGCCGCATTTTCCGAGCTGGCCAAATTGAGGTCTTCGCGTTTCGCCGGCATCGCGCCCTGGCGCGCGGCGGACTGCCAGTGGATGCAGGGCCAGCGCAGCGAAGCCGCAGCGGCGTACCGGAGCCTGCTGTCAACAAGAGTGGCGGGAACCGATCCGGCAGTGGCGCGTTTTCGTCTGGCGGAATTCTCTGCCGAGGCAGCGGCCTCGAAGACAGGGACCGCTGCGCAGGACGCGCGCCGCCTCTACCTGCAGGTACACCTGGACTTTCCGTCGCACCCGTTGGCCGCCGAGTCGGCCAAGCGAGCCGTGGCTCTCGGCACGCCGGCCGTGGCCACGGTGACGGATCTTTCGCCGCAAGAGCGGCTGCGACGTGCGGAAAAGCTGGCCGATGGCCGCGAGTACCAGGCGGCGCTCGACGAGCTCGCGTTGTTGCCTGCGGCCTTGCCTGTGGATCTGGCGGCCGAGCGCGACTTCGCCATCGGCATGAGCAAGTACAAGATGAGGCGCGACTATGCCGGGGCAGCGGCTTTGCTGCAGAAGGTGGCTCCCCAGCTAGCCGGGGACAAAGCGGCCTTCGCGGCGTTTCATGGTGCGCGCGCGCTTTCCCGCATCGAACGCAACGACGAGGCCATCGCCGGCTACCGCCAGGTGGTCGAGCGCTACCCCGGCTCGAAATGGGCAGCCGAGGCCCAGTTCCGTTCCGGGTGGCTGGAGGTCAATCGCGGTCGTTTCCGCGAGGCCCTGCCCGGTTTGCAGGCCACCCTGGTGCGCTATCCGCACAGCTCGTTTGCCGACGACGCCGCATGGTATGTCGCGCTGGCACACCATCTGCTGGGCGAGTCCACCGAAGCCTTGCGCGCCCTCGACCAGTATGAGCGCCTTTCCCGCAAAGACAGTGATGCGGTCTTGCGCGTGCGCTACTGGAGGGCGCGATTTTTGGCGCAGGCCGGGCTTGTCGACGAATCGCGCCGCCAACTGCGTGAGTGCGTGCAGCGCTCGCGGTTCGGCTACTACGGCCTGCTGGCAGCGGCGCGGCTGCGCGAAGCGGGCGAGAAAGTCACGATCGAATGGCCACCTTCGTCGTCTCCGGCGCCGGAGGCCCACGGCAAGCCCGCTCGCGATCCGGCGCTGGAGCGCGCGCGCGAGTTGCTCGCCGCCGGGCTGGACGTGGAGGCAGGCGAGGAGCTGGGACGGGCCGAGGCGAGCGTGCTGCAACACATGGGCAAGGCGAATGGGACGACCTTGCTGCTGGAAGAATACCCACGCATGCGCGCCTTTCACCGGGCGCTCCGGCTGGCCGAGACCCACGGCGCCTCGGCCCTGGCCTCGGCACCGACCGGGCCTGCGCGCATCTTCTGGCAAGCCGCCTATCCGCGTGGCTTCCGCGACATGGTGGAACCGCTGGCGGCAGCCGCCAGCGCGCCCGACCTGTTCGTCTACGCGATCATGCGCAAGGAATCGTCGTTTCTGCCCCACGCGCTCTCGCCCTCGGATGCGCGCGGATTGCTCCAGCTCATCCCAGCCACCGGCCAGGAGATCGCCAAGCACCTGGGCGTGCCCTTGTTTACCGAAGAGCTGTTTGATCCCGAGGTCAATGTTCGCTTCGGCGCCACCTACCTGGGCGCGCTGCTCAAGAGGTTCGGCGGGCAGATCGCGCTGGCTGCGGGCGCGTACAACGCCGGCTCACACGCCATGATGCGCTGGTGTGACCAATGGGGCAGCCGGCCGCTCGACGAATTTGTGGAACTGGTCACCTACGATCAGGCGCGCGAGTACATCAAGCGCGTGCTGGCCGTGTACGCGCACTATCGGTTGCTCTACGGCGAGCCCTTCGAGCTGTCGCTGGCGGTGAATCCGCACTACTCAAAAGACGGCATCAACGACTGACTTCAGCCAGAGAGGGCTGTCGAGGACTTCTTCGACGTCAGGGCTCGAAGACAGCCCTTGGCAGGCCCGATTGCCTTACGATGGACAAGAGCGTGCCGATCTTGATTTCGGCGTGATCGGGCACCGGTATCGTCACTGTTGTTTCGCCCTCGCGCTTCTGCATGACGATGTGGCTGCCGCGCTGGCGGACATTGACGAATCCATGCTGCTCCAAAACGGCGCAGAGCTGTCGTCCCGAGAAGATCTTCAGTCTACCCAACAGCCACCTCAAGCCGGGTCACGAATACCTCGCTGTGCATGCGGCTCTGGATCTCCGAAGCGTCGGCCGTTTCAAAGAACAGCTCCAGGGCTTCGATCAAGTTCACGCGTGCTTCATCGATCGTCGTGCCTTGGCTGGCAACGTCCACTTCCGGGCACAGGGATACATAGCCGTCGCCCTCCCGTTCGATGATCGCCGTCAACTGCCTGGTTTGCATGGTGAAGAAGCGTACCACGCAACCGCACCAGCAACGACGTTTCCCTCATCGATTCACCTCGTCGCGCCGACGGTGCCCTTTGCTTCCCATGGCCGCCGTCGCCGCGTATCATGCCGCGGAAGCTAAACCTCGGCTGGTACTCGGAGACGTTCATGACGTTCAAACGCAAGGCGCTTTCGGTATTGAGTAGGACCGAGCTCTTGGAGGTGGGGCGGGCGTTGGAGTTGGATGTGACGACCAACATGCGGCTCGATGACTTCTATCCGAGGTAGATCTGTTCGTTGTGCCACTGTAGGAACTCAGGCGCGGGCCGGTTGTTTTCAAGATCAGGCAGCACCTTGACCGGTTTGCCACCCAGCGCGTAGTAATCCCTGCCGTTCTCGAACTCCTGGCGGATGCGCTTGCTGACGAGCACGTGATGGTCCGGCGTGATCGTGAAATAGCCCTGGTCGAAGAGGATGTGTAGGTCGGATCGCAGAAGCAGCCCGTTCTGAATACGGTGAGGACCTTGCTCCGCATAGGGCTTGATGTGTGCGGCCTCGAGCACGGGGAGAGTCCTCTCACCGGTGAGGGCGCATCGACGCTGGTAGGTTTCAGTCACAAGAACACGGAAAGAACCCTGGCCAAGCCGAGGGCGAACCATCAATGGATTACCGTATCGATTCTGGTCGCCGTACCCACTCTGATCGTCCAAGGCAGAATCCCGTGCCAACACGCTCGGCCCTGCCAGGCGGAGGCGCAGCATCTCAATGAGCTGCCTACACTCGTCGGTCTCGGATTCGTAGGATTTGCCGGTCACGATGTTCTTCTTGAAGCTTTCCGGCACGGGTATCCAATCGTGTTGCTCCAAGAAGAATGGCTGCGCGAGGACTATGCAGCCAATGACTGGATCGTGGCCGGCGTCGTCCCGGCGATACTTTCGGATACGCGCCTGGAACTCGGCCAGATCCCTGACACCGTTGTTCAGCCCGAAGGCTTTCCAGGCCAGCGAAACCGGCAGAAACGAGTGGCGAACGAAATAGCCTCCCCCGGCGATGAAGTTATCGGGGTGATGGAGCTTGAAAAGAAACAAGCCCTCTTCAGGTAGAACCTTGAAAGTGCTGGTACCGCCGGGTTGCCAGAAGTTGACTTCCTCGGGGGCCTGGGCCTTCTGCTGTTCAAACCAGCTGCGGTCGGTGACGCCGATCCAGATCTTCATGCTACGTTTTCCCGAGTGATAGTCAGCAGGTGAATCTTTGGGCGAAGAACCCGATCATGCGCTCGCCCAGACCACAATACGTAGTGTACTCCAGCGCGCCCTAGAGAAGAAAAGGGTTGCTTCGGAGCACCAGTGGCGGGATGAGCTTGCCGCGCGCCAGAAGCCGAAGGAACCCTTTCCTTCCGGCCTCTGTGGCCTCTGTGCGCTCTGTGGTGAAACTCCGGATCGCGCGTGGTAAATGTGCCGCCCATGAAAGCTTCGATTCTGGTTCTGGCCGGCGACGGCATCGGTCCCGAGGTCACCGCCCAGGGCACCCGCGTGTTGCGCGCCGTCGGCACCAAGTTCGGCCACAACTTCGCCCTGCGCGACGGCCTCTTGGGTGGCATCGCCATCGATCGCACGGGCACCGCCCTGCCGCCCGAGACGCTGGCCATGGCATGGGCCAGCGACGCCATTCTGCTGGGCGCGGTGGGCGGTCCCAAGTGGGACGATCCCACGGCCGACGTGCGGCCGGAACAGGGCTTGCTGGCGATACGGCGCGAACTGGGCCTGTACGCCAACCTGCGGCCGGTCACCATCCATCCCAAGTTGGTGGGCGCGTCGACATTGCGACCGGAAGTACTCGAGGGCGTGGATCTGCTCGTCGTGCGCGAGCTGATCGGCGGCATCTACTTTGGCGAGAAGAAGCGCGAGCCCGACCGCGCCAGCGATCTGTGCGTGTATACCAGCGACGAGGTTCGCCGTGTGGTCCGGCGCGCCTGCGAACTGGCGCGCGGCCGGCGCAAGAAACTCACTTCGGTGGACAAGGCCAACGTGCTGGAAAGCTCGCGCCTGTGGCGCCGGATCACCGACGAGTTGGTGCGCAAGGAATACCCCGACTTGCAGCTCGAACATGTGCTGGTCGATGCCTGCGCCATGTACCTGGCGCGGCGGCCGGCCAGCTTCGACGTGATCGTGACCGAGAACATGTTCGGCGACATTCTCACCGACGAGGCCTCGGTGCTGGCCGGATCCATGGGCCTGCTGCCGTCGGCGTCGCTGGGCGACGGCCCGCGCGGCCTGTACGAGCCCATCCACGGCAGCGCGCCCGACATCGCGGGCCGCGGGATCGCCAATCCCTATGCCACCATCCTCAGTGTGGCCATGCTGCTGCGCTACTCGCTGGGGCTGGAGAGAGAAGCCGTGGCAGTCGAGAGCGCGGTGTCGCGCGCCATCGATCGCGGCGTGCTCACCGCCGACGTGGCGCCGCCCGGAGCGCCTGCGGTCACAACCGAGCAGGCCGGCCGGGCCGTGGTCGAAGCCTTGTAATCCGATCGACGAACGGCAAAAAAAGCGGGACCCCGAAGGATCCCGCCTTGCAAGACAGTTTGGTCAGGCATTGCCCGACCGGTGCGTTCCTAGTCGGTGTAAAAGAAGAGGAATCCGACCGCTTGAGTGGTGGCCGTGTTGTCGATGGCCAGATTGAAACTGTGGGTGGGTCCCGTTTTCGTGTAGTTCAAGAAATCTTCTTGCACGGCGACTCCCATGGAGAACCACCTGGTGAAGAAGTGCTCCACCCCCGCATAGATGGGCAGCCTGATAGTGATGGCCGTGTCGGGAGCAGGGGTGCCGGTAGCCACAGCGGCCTTGCCGAAACTCAGCCCAAGACCTCCGCCGACACCGAGTCGGGTTGAGGTGGTCTTCCACGGGCAGTACAGCGCGAGTGCAGCAGGAGCGATCTTCCATGCTGTGCTGGAGCCACTCGCACTGGCAAGAGTGAGTGCCAGTTGCGGCATGACAGACAGCATATCGCTGAGCCAGTACTTCATATTGATCTCGGTATCTTTCGTTGTGACGAGATCGGTCCCGGCGCCGACACCCACGCCGATACCCAACTGTCCCGACATGTTGTCAGAGCCCATCGGTGCTGCGGCTGGGGCCGGCATCATGGGCTGTGCGGCCGTGTCCATGGCTGGGGCCGGGGCCTGAGCCTGGGCCGAGCCCAGCAAGCCCAAAAACGCGATCGCGGCCAAACTTGCGACTAGTTTCCCTCGGAGCTTTTTCATCGAGTAATCCCTCCCGATTGTAGCCAACATCTGGCTGTTTCTTGGATGCACCGGCTTTTCTTCCGGCGTCGGGCGGAATGTTGGCCTGAAGTGGCCGGCTTGTCACTTTTTCTCTGCAAACTCTCCGCAAACACGCCGCGCACAGCCAATGCGGGACGGGTAGCTGGCCTCGTCCAAGATGAGGAGCAAGCGGCAGCGAGGGTTTCGCGCGTAGAATGCGCCGCAAATGCGCGGCGCCTGCCTGTGTCTGCTGCTGCTCCTGCCGGCTTCGGCCGCGGCCTCGGGCTATGCCGATCTGGGAATGCTGGAACGAGAAGCGGTGGACGATGCGCTCGCCATGCGTGGCCTGACCATCGAACCCGAGCCGCAGGGCAAAATCATCGGCGCGGTCCAGGTGGTGAACCTGGACGTGTTTCTGGCGCGCGAACGAGTCCCGCTGGTCTGGGCCAACATCTTTCACCGCACCACGCGCGAGCACCACGTCCGGCGCGAGTCGCTGCTGCAGGCCGGCGATCGCTACGACCAGGATCTGGCTGAGGAGACCACGCGCAACTTGCAGGATCCCACACTCTCCAACGTCGTGGCCGTCTTGCCGGTGAAGTCCGCGACGCCGGGGATGGTCGATGTGCTCATCGTGACCCGCGACGTCTGGAGTCTGCGATTCAATGAAGATTTCGAAGCGCAGGCGGGCCAGCTCCTCTCGTTCACGGCCTCGCTCTCGGAGAACAACCTGTTCGGCTGGCGCAAGAACGTGGCCGCCGTGTTCGCCATGAACCAAGGCGAGATGTCCGTGGGGCCCAACTACATCGATCCCAACATCCTGGGCACGCGGCTCAAGCTGCAAGCGGCCTTCTACGTAATCTGGGCGCGCCAGATCGGCGAGATCGCGGCGGGGCCGCAGGAAGGCACTTCGTCGCTCTTTCACCTGGAGTATCCGCTCTACTCGCTGGCCAGCCGGTGGGGCGCAACCGCGGACTTCAGCCACTACGACGGCGTGTACCGGCAATTTCTCGGCACCCAGCTCTACGCGGTTCCGCTCGACGGTGCGGTCCGCAGTGCCTGCGATCTGGGTCCGGCCGCCGAGCCCCCCGGGGTGGAAACCGCTCCCTGGGTGTATCGGCTGAAGACCATCAATACCAGCGAGGTGGTCACCCGCTCGTTTCCCAGACCTTGGGTCATCCAGCGCGTGAGCCTCGGCTACGAGCTGGCGCTCACGCGGCCGTCGTTCACCTCCGACTTTCCCTATCCTGACGGCTCGCCCGAGCGGACACAGTTCGCCCAGGAGGTCTTCCCCCTGTCCGAGCGCACGTCGGACCTGTTTCTCCGCTACGATCTATTCACGCCCCGCTACCGGACCTACCGCGATCTCAACACTTTCGATTTTCGCGAGGACGTGCGGCTGGGGCCCACGCTGTCGCTCAAGGCAGGCCGGGCCAGCACGCTGGTCGGCTCTGACAAGGACTTCAGCTTGTTTCAGACCTCACTCGACCTTGCGGCAGACTGGTGGGGCGGACTGGAAAGCGTGGGTGGATCGTGGGAAGGCAGGCTGGAGGACGGTCAGGTGAACAACCAGCTCGTGCAAGGCCACGCGTCCCTGGCCACGCCGGTGCTGGCGCACCTCTTGCGCGTGGTGGCCGCGGGCAACGTGGGTTTTCTCTACGAGAACACGCGCAAGCGCTACTTCGTCGAGGGCGGCGACACCGGCCTGCGTGGTTACCCGGTGGGCGAGTTCGTGGGCTGCGGCGCCCAGTTCATCGGCCACATCGAGGCGCGCACCATGGCGCTCAAGCTGGCGTTCCTGCGTCTGGGCGGCCTGCTCTTCTTCGACGCCGGCGACGCGTCCGTCGACGCCGGCAACCTGACCTTCTATAGCGACGCGGGCTTCGGCCTGCGCCTGCTCATTCCCCAGCTCAATACCTACGCCCTGCGCGCTGATTGGGCTTTCCCGTTGCGGCCGGCGCCCGGCATGCCCGCCGGCTGGCCCGGCCGCATGTCATTCGGCTTTCGTCAGGTTTTCTAGCCAGCTCTCCTTGTGCACGCGCACCCACAGATCACCGCAGTGGGTGAGCACGTTGCACTTGTGCACCAGGGTGAGCATCTTCTTCTTGCTGCTGCGGCGCCGGGTGTTTTCATAGGCGTACTTCACGCGATGTCAGGATGGAAACCCTGGGAGGGTGAAGCGCGGAAATTTCCGCCGGCAGGTGCATCGCGGTCAGGATCTCTTTGGCGATGTCCTCGGTCTGGATGAGGGCGATGAGGTGGAGTTGGGACTGGCACTTCGTGCACAAGGACCCGCAGACGCAGGCTGTGCGCGCGCCGTTGCCTCCACCGAGGAGGCTTATCGGCAAGCCGGTCACAGCAGGTGCGTGTCGCGCGTGACCCGCAGCCCGATCGCTAGCTGACCATCTTGGCGATCAGATCGCCGACCTCGCGCGTGCCCATGCCCATCTTGCCGGCGGCCAGGCTCTTGATCTGCCTGGACGCCAGGGCGTCGTGCACCGCCTTGTCGATGGCCTGCGCGATCTTCGGCTCGCCCAGGGTGTCCATCATCATGCCGCCGGCGCAGATGGTGGCGAGCGGGTTGATGACGTTCTTGCCGGTGTACTTGGGCGCGCTGCCGCCCATGGGCTCGAACATGGACACGCCCTCGGGATTGATGTTGCCGCCGGCCGCGATGCCCAGGCCGCCCTGAATGATGGCGGCCAGGTCGGTGATGATGTCGCCGAACAGATTCTCGGTGACGATCACGTCGTAGTACTCGGGCTGCTTGACGAACCACATGGTGCAGGCGTCGACGTGGTTGTAGTCCTGCTTGATTTCAGGATAGTGCGCGTCGCCCATCTCCTTGTGCACGCGCACCCACAGATCACCGCAGTGGGTGAGCACGTTGCACTTGTGCACCAGGGTGAGCATCTTCTTCTTGCTGTTGCGGCGCCGGGTGTACTCGTAGGCGTACTTCACGCAACGCTCGACCACCGGACGCGAGTACTGCATCACCTGCGTCGCCACCTCAAGCGGCGTTCCCTTCTGCGTGACGCCGCCGATTCCCGTGTAGATGCCGCCGGTGTTCTCGCGCACGACCACGAAATCCACGTGCTCCGGCCCCTTGTCCTTGAGCGGGGTTTCCACGTTGGGATACAGCTTGACCGGCCGCAGGTTGATGTACTGATCGAGTGCGAAGCGGGTCTTGAGCAGGATTCCCACTTCCAAGATGCCGGGCTTGACGTCGGGATGGCCGATGGCGCCCAGGAAAATCGAATCGAATTTCTTGAACTCTTCCAGCGCGCTGTCGGGCAGGATCTCGCCGGTGCGCTTGTAGCGCTCGCCACCGAAATCGAAGCTTTGGTAGTTCAGCTTGACGCCGTACTTGGCGCAGGCCGCGTTCACCACCTTCACGCCCTCGGCCAGTACCTCGGGCCCGGTGCCGTCACCTGGAATCAGCGCGATGTTGTACGATTTCATGTCCCCGCTGATAGCACGGCGGAGCCGGGGCGAACAAGGGGAAGTCCGCTTTGTGCGTTACGCCAGAAGCGCGCAGATCCGCACGCTCGACAGGAGGCCAGTGGTTTTGCTACTGTTTCCCTCGTAGCGAGTTTCTCTGTGAGTTCCGGCCGCCATTTTTTCGACGCCCTTCTTTCGAGCGGCGCGCTTTCGACCGAGAGCCCAGAGCGAGACACGGGATCCCCCACCTGGCCGATGCTTGCAGGCCGGCCAGCGGCGGCAATCTGAGAAGCAACAGGAGAACGAAATGGGAAACAGGCTGTATGTTGGAAATCTGTCGTACAACGTGACCGAGGCAGAGCTGAAAGAGGTGTTCGCTGAAGGGGGAAAGAACGTGGCCGAGGTGAAGATCGTGCTCGACCGGGACACCGGGCGGCCGCGCGGCTTCGCCTTCGTGGAGATGGGCAGCGACGGGGAGGCGGCCCAGGCCATCGAAACCCTGAACGGGCGCGAGATCCAGGGGCGGCCCATCAACGTGAGCGAAGCCCGCGAGCGGGCGGCGCGTGGCGGTGGTGGCGGGGGATTTGGTGGCGGCCGTGGGCGCGACCGCGACGATCACGGCCGGGGCGGCGGCGGACGCCGGGGCGGCGGCTGGTAGCTGAGTAGAGTCTACAGCCTGTTCACGCCAGCGACCGCAGCCCTTCGCGGTCGACCAGGATTACCTTGCGACCTTCGGTCTGGATGAGCCCGTTGCGCTTGAAGTGCGACAGGGTCAACGAAACCGTCTCGCGGGTCGAACCGATGAGATTCGCCATCTCTTGATGGGTGATCTTCAGGCCCAGGACCAGGCCGCGCTTGTGCTCCAGCCCATGTTCCGAACCAAGGCGCAGTAGCAACTCGGCCAGCTTGGAGCCCACGTCCTTGAACACCAACTGTTCCACCTTGGTCTCCAGTTCGCGCCGACGGTTGATCATGGCGCGCAGGAACTGATAGGTCACGTTGGCATTGCCCAGGAGCAGCTTGTCGAGGGCGCTGCGCTCGACCTCGACGGTGGCCGTCACCTCCATGGCCTCGACCATCTCTTCACGTGGGCCGCCTTCGAGCAAGGCGCTCTCGCCGAAGAAATCCCCGGCTGTCCGGTAGGCCAGGGTCAGCTCCTTGCCGTCGCGGGTAACCTTGGAGATCTTCACACGGCCGCTGGCCAAGAAGTGTACGCCCACGGCCCGGTCACCCGGCAGGAACACCACCCTTCGCGGTTGGTAGCTTTGCAGTTGGGCGGCCGTCGCGAGCCGCGCCAGCGCATCAGTCGACGCGTCGGCGAGTACCGGGGATTTGCGCAAGATACCCAGGATCCTCTTCTCTTCCGCGTGAGCCATGGGGAATCCTTAGCAGACCCGACGCGGAGCCGACAAGGCAGATTGTCAGGCAGACTACAATTTTCCGTGGCGAGCGCCGCTGCGCACCAGGAGTAAGCCGAGCGCAGTCAGCGCAGCGGCAGCGATCAGAATGAGCACGGACGTGGCGGTGCCAACCTCGGCCACCTTCTCGTCAATGTGAAAGTAGGCCAACCCGACCAGACTGGCGTTGTTGAGGAAATGGGCCAGCATGGCGGGGAGAATCGACCCGCTTTCCAGGGCCACCAGCGAGAGCAGCACCCCGAGCAGGGCGGTGGGCAGAATGCGCGACAGCTCGACGTGGAAGACGCCGAAGAGGAGGCCGGTCAGGGCCACCGCCGCCGCAGGGCTGGCCCGCGTGCGCAGCCCGCGCAGGATGGGGCCGCGGAACAGGGCCTCCTCGCAGATGGCCGGGGTCAGCGCAACCAGGGCCAGCGTGGCCAGGAGGCCGCGGCTGCCGTCGGTGGGAATCAGGCTGCGCCGAAGCTGCTCGATGACTTCTTTGGGCACCGGGCTCAGCCATTCGCTCAAAATGGCCACCGCCGCCCATGCGCTCAGACCCACCAGGGCCGCGCCGGCCAGGCAGCGTGGCGGCGGCCGCACGATGCGCAGCAGACCCGGAAGCGATCGGCGCGTGAATGCGGCAAACAGCACCACCAGACCGAAGAGGCCGCCCCACTCCGAGGCCAGGAGCCCGAGCACGAGGTTGCGTCGCTGCAAAGGCAGCCACAGAAAATAGAGCAGGACAAAGGCCAGCGCGAAGAGGAACAGGGCCTGGCCAGCCGTGGGCGGCTTTGATTGCGGCGAAGGAGCGCTGAAATCGTGCCGGCTTTCGCGCGGCCCGGGGTCGACAAAACGCTCGGAGCTGAAGATATGGGCGGCCACCGCCAGCGCAGCGCAGCCCCAGGCCACGGTGGAGGCCACGGCTGCCAGCGCGCCCGACCAGGGTGTATGTCCGAGCAGCAGTTCGCGCGCGAGCAGGGTCACGTTCATGCAGGGGATCCAGGCGGCCAGACCGGCCAGCCGATATTCGCCAACGGCTCCCGCGACCGCCGGCGCGATGGACAAGAAGTACACCGGGGTCAGAAGGTGCTGCGCCTCCTTGAATCCGCGCGCGACGGCGCCCACCGCCACGAAGACCGATGCGAAGAAGAAGGCCGAAGGAAGCACCACCGTTGCGGCAGCGGCGGCGCGCGTCCAGGGCACCGGCAGCGTCGCGCTCGGATCCGCCAGGTGCATGACCTGGATCAAGGTGACCGACATCGAGGCGAGATTGAGCAGTCCGGTGAGTGCAGCCAGGGCGGTCACCGCCAGAACCTTTCCCAGCAGAAGGTCGAAGCGCCGAATGGGCGATGACAGAATGGTTTCGAGGGTGCCCCGTTCGCGCTCGCCCGCGGTGACGTCGATGGCTGGGTAGAAAGCGCCCAGCAGCACCATCAGGACGACCAGCAGCGGCAGCACCTTGGACAGGAGGTAGCCACCCACGCTGGCCTCGGGGGCCAGGTTGCGCTTGTCCAGCGAAAATCGGGGCGCGCAGCCCTCGGGCAAGACCGAGGCGATGACGTCGGCGAGCCGCTCGGCTGCCTCGCGGGACTCCTCGCGGCCAGCGTCGTACAGGATCTCGGCGCGGCTGGCGCTGGTCTCGCCGAGTTGGATCAGGGCGTCCAGCCTGCCGGCCACGACATCGGCCCGGCTGCCCCGCTCAACCAGGGCGAGCAGCTTGGGCCGCTCGCGAATCCGGGCCGCAAGATCGTCGCGCGCGTCGCCCGTTCCCGCCACGGCTACCAGGGAAGGCCGGGCCTCCCGCGCCCTGTCGCGCGATACCGCCACCTGCGCCGCCAGCAACGAGAGCAGCGGGTACACGACCAGGGGAAAGAGGATCATGACCGCCAGCGTGCGGCGGTCGCGCAGGGACTCTCGCAGTTCCTTGCCGAGGGTGAGCAACACATGGGACAGACGCCTGGACATGTCGAATCACTCGCCGTCCACGAGCTTGAGAAAGGCCTGTTCCAGGGTCGTCGTCCCGCATTCCGCGCGGATGCTTGCGGGCGTGCCTTCGCGCAGGAGGCGGCCGCGAAAGAGCAGCCCGATGCGGTCGCACAGCAACTCGGCTTCAGCCAGGTAGTGGGTGGAGAAGAGCACGGCCTTGCCGCGGGCGCGTTCGCTGCCCACGAAGTCACGCAACGATCGGCTGGCCAATACGTCGAGGCCGCTGGTCGGTTCGTCAAGAATCAGAACCGGCGGGTCGTGCAGCACGGCGCGCGCCAGCGACACTCGTTGTTTCTCGCCTCCCGACAGGCTTTCGCAGCGTCGATCGAGGATATTCTCCAGGGCCAGCCAGCGCACCAGGGTGGCGATCCGCCGTGACAAGTCGCTGGCGGACAGGCCGTGAATACGGCCGAAGTACTGCCAGGTCTCGCGCGGGGTCAGGTGGGCATAAAGGCCCGTGCTGCCGCTCAGAAACCCCATGCGCGTCTTGGCTTGCGAGGACCCGGCATCGAGGCCGAGCAAGAGAGCGCGGCCGCTCGACGGCTGGACGAGACCGGCCAGCATGCGCAAGGCCGTGGTCTTGCCCGCGCCATTGGGGCCAAGCAGCCCATAGATCTCACCCGGCACAACCGATAGAGAAAGATCGGCAACCGCGCGCAAGTCACCGAATGACTTGCAGGCACTGTCCAAGATCACAGCGGCTTCTAGCATCGCCGGCACCGGGGAGAAGAACCGCTGCTGGAGGGCCGGAGAAGGCGCACCCTGGCACAGCCAACCCGCGACGTTGAGCCCGGTCCCTCGGCGCCTTTCACCGCCAACCCCTTCCCGCAACACAACCAACCGCGGGCGCCCGAAGGCGCCCCGGTCGGTCAGCGCCCACTTCAAGCCGGTCGGCTGAAGCGGGCATACGCAAGCCTACGCTACGGCGTCCTTGGCCGCCTTCACAGCGCGCGCCTTGACCACCTTGCGGGCTGGCTTGGCCTTGAACACGGTTTCCAGGCCGGTGAACGGGTTGATGCCCTTGCGCTCCTTGGTGGCCGGCTTCTTGACTACGACCATGCGCACGAGTCCGGGTACGACGAACACGCCGTTCTTCTTCAGCTCGGCCTGGCCGACGGTGGCCAGATTCTCAAGGACGCCCTTGACGTCCTTGCGAGTGAGCTCGTTGGCAGACTTGTCAGAGAGAATCTGAATTAGGGCAGACTTGGAAATGGGACCTTTAGCCATCGTATCTCCTTCGTGTTGGGGTGGGCCTGGAACCACCTGCTCTGCGCGGCGGGAATGGCCAACATCACCATCCCTGGGCGCCACGAAAACAGGCGTTAGCAGCAGACTGTAGCCGATTTTTCGATCGGAGTGCGATGAAATTCGCGGGAAAACTGCGCGATCCTCGTTTCTGCCAGGTTTCCTGCCGACGGGCAGGTGCGGTCTTTCCCCACCAAGAACGATGTCAATTGCGTGGGGAGCCCGCCGGCTCTGCCGGCGGCGCACCATCGCGGGAGGGTTTGGGAACCCTTTGAGGGTTCCCATTACTACAGCACCACAATTCGGCCCGGAAAACGCGCGCGTAGCCCTCGGGTGGCGTTCCGGGTGTCGACCACCAGACGGGCGTTTTCCACCAGCGCGGCGTAGTCCACGTCGCTGTGATCCGTCGCGATCACGACGCAGTCGAAGTCAGCCAGTCGGTCCAGCGTGGCACTCGGGACGGCGGTGCCGCCATGGTCGAGTTGGGGGACGTGCCGGTCGAAATATGCCACCTGGGCGCCCCGTCGCTGCAGAAGCTCGATGATGTCCAGTGCCGGGGATTCCCGCACGTCATCAATGTCGCGTTTATAGGTAACCCCGCACACTAGGATCTTCGCGCCCCGCACCGCCAGGCCGCGGTCGTTGAGGGCGTCGGCCACCTTGACCGCAACGAATTCCGGCATGGACGAGTTGACTTCGTCCGCGAGCTGGATGAAGCGCGCGTTGTACTTGAGGGTCTTGAGTTTCCACGACAGGTACAGGGGATCGATGGGGATGCAGTGCCCGCCCAGGCCCGGGCCAGGATAGAAGGGCATGAACCCGAAAGGCTTGCTGGCGGCGGCGTCGATGACCTCCCAGCTATCAAGGCCCAGGCGGCTGCACATGATGGCGACTTCGTTGACCAGCCCGATGTTGACCGCGCGAAAGGTGTTCTCCAGCAGCTTCACCATCTCCGCCGTGTCGGATGACGACACTGGGATGACCCGTTCGATGAACGCGCTGTACAGCGCGACCGCGGCCTCCAGTCCCTGCGGGCTGGTGGAGCCGATGACCTTGGGCGTGTTGCGGGTGTGGAATTTCGGGTTGCCTGGATCCACTCGCTCGGGAGAAAAGGCGACGAAGAAGTCCTGGTCGACTTTGAGTCCGGTCGACGACAGCTTGGGCAACAGCACCTCACGCGTGAAGCCCGGGAAGGTGGTGCTCTCCAGCACGACGATCTGCGGGCGGCGCATGCGCGGCAGCAACATCTCGGCTGCGTCGAGGATGAACGAGTTATCCGGATCCTTCGTCTTGTTGAGCGGGGTGGGCACGCAGATGATCACCGCGTCGGCCTGGCCCAGCACGTCGGCATCGTCGCTGGCCTGCAGCTTGCCCTGAGCGACCAGCGGCCCCAGCACGGAGGAGGGAACGTCCGCGATATGGGACTGGCCAGACTTGACGGCGTTCACCTTGGCGGCCATGCGATCGTAGGCCGTGGTGAGGAATCCGGCCTGGGCGATCTCCACCGCCAGCGGAAGACCCACGTAGCCAGCGCCCACCACGACCACCCGGGCAGAACGATCCCCGATACGTTCGAGCAGTGTCTTCATGGTGCGGCGAAAGCTAGCACGGGTCGGGCGGAATGTCCGAGACCTGGATAGCGTGGATCGGTCGCGAAGCAGGTAACTTCCGGCTGGCGAACGGGCCGAGCTACAGCGAAAGGGTGAGCCCTTCGGCTGCGCCGAGCACCTCGATCCCCGCGGCGGCGCGCCCTTCCAGCCAGCGCCGACCGCGAGCCACCAGCTCATCCACGTCGTGATCGCTGTAGTCCTGGTCATAGTGGAAAAGCGCCAGTTTCTTGACCCCGGCACGTGCCGCACAGTCCACCGCATCTTCGAGCGACGACAAGCCCCTCTCCAGGCGCAGGGCCCGGTCCTCGGGGGTGAAGGTGCTGTCGTGGATCAGCAGGTCAACGCCGCGGTAGAGGTCCAACGCTGCCTGGGGCGGGCCGCCTGTCCCATAGCCGGCGTCGCTGGCGTAGACCAGAGACTTGCCGCCAGCGTCGATGCGAAAAGCCAGCGCAGGCGTGGGTCCGTGCGGATTGGCGTGCGCCCTGACGGTCGCGCTGCCGACTCGCACGTCCTTGTCCTCGCCCAGGGGGCGCATCTCGATACGGGCGCCCATGTTGTGGAAGCTTTGCACAGGGAAGAACTGGGCCGCCATCTGGCGCTCGAGCACGTCTTCCAGGAGGCGTTCGCCCCGGCTGCCGCCATACACGGTGAAACTGTTGCCCGGGACGTAGAACGGACCGAAGAACGGGAAGCCCTGGATGTGGTCCCAGTGCGCGTGCGAGAGCAGCAGCGTGGCCGAGCCCTTGCCCTTGCCGAAGGGTCCGGCCAGCAGGGAGATGCCCAGGTTGCGCGCGCCGGTGCCGCAATCGAGGATGATGAGTTCGCCGTCGGGCAGGCGAACCGACACGCAGGCGGTGTTGCCACCGTAGCGTACCGTACCCGGGCCCGGCGAAGGAATGGAACCACGCACTCCCCAGAAGGTGACGTCCATCATCCCTGCTTCCCCAGGGCCAGATCCAGCCCCTCGAATCCCGCTATGATTTCCAGCTTGCGCGCGGTCAGCGTGGCTTCCTTGCGCGTGGAGGCCAGCACGGCGTCCACTTCAGTGTCCGAACGATCCGGCGCGTGGTGGTACAGCGCCAGCATCCGCGCGCCCGCATCGTGACAGATGTCGACCGCATCCGAGGGACGCGAGTGCCCAAAGTGGGGCGTCTGCCGGTACTCCTCGGGCGTGAACATGGTGTCGTAGATGACCAGATCCGCGCCCTCGCACAAGCGAACCACCTGGCTGCGCATGGTCCGCAGCGTCTTGTGATCGCTCTTGCTCAGCAGGGAGTGCGGCGATGGCGGTCCGGCCAGGAACTCGTGCCCAAACAGGATGTCCGAAAAGGGTGCCGTGTCCGCGATATATGCCACCTTGGCTCCGTCGGCGGACAGGGCGTAGGCCGTGGCGATGTAGGGATGGTTGAGGCGAGTGCAGGAAACCACTACATCATTGATCTCGAAGTGCGCTCCGTCGTGCAGTTCGCGGAAGGCCACGTCGGCGCGCGCCTTGTGGAAGGGCACCGGGAAGAAGGGCGAGTCGACCTGCAAGGAAAGCACGCTGCGCAGGTTCTGGTCGTCGCGCTGGCGGGCGTACACGAAGAGCTTGTTTCCGGCGCGGTAGAAAGGAGCGAAGAAGGGCAGGCCCTGTATGTGGTCCCAGTGGGTGTGGCTGATGAGGATGTGCGCCGCCCCCTTGCCCGATTCGAACTCGCTGCGCATCAGCTCCTTGCCCAGGCGGCGGATGCCAGTGCCGGCGTCGATGATGATGCGGGTTCCGGCCGCGGAGCTGACCTCGACGCACGAGGTGTTGCCCCCGTACCGCTCGGTTCGCGGTCCCGGGACGGGCAAGGAGCCCCTGACACCCCAGAATCGGATTCTCATGTTCAGGCGGGGCTCCCGTGCATGGCCTCGGAAAATTCTATCACAGCGGCGAAATCCGCGCGCGGGTGCCAGCTATTGCTGGGATTCGGAGCAGGGGACCAGGTCGGGGCAGAGACGACCCTGTCAGGATAGCGCCTGGCGTTTCGGGTGGGTGAGACGCCCTGGCGATGATGCGGTGGGGGCTTGCTTCTCTCGGCGCCCCGGTTTTTGCGGCTATCGCGGGACTGGGGATAGCACAGCGCCAATCCGATCAACGAGCCGCGCGAAGCTGGGACAATTCGAGAGGACGTTCAGCCTTGCCGAGGTGGCGAGAACTCAAACATTGGCATGGGATGGAGTGGCAGCACCATGCGGTGGACGTCCTGTCCCGGTCTCCCTCCCCGCCACGGCCCGCCGCTCCGAATCCCAGCGCCATCAAAGCGACGTCCCGACCACAGGGTTCAGCGCGCGAGGGTCTTGATGATCGCGAAGTACTCCGTGCGGCTGTAGGGTTGGTTGAGGATGTGGAATTCCTTCTTGGCAAGGCCCACACAGCCCGTGCAGTAGGTGCAGTCGCTGCACGAAGCGCACTGGACGAGATAGGCCGAACCGGTGCAACCCTGCGAGTCCTGGCAGTGCGAACAATCGTGGCAGCCGGTGCAGCGCAGACAGTGCGAGCTGCCCGTGGTGGCCTCGCAACCGGTGCAGTGGGTACAGCGGTAGCAGTTGGTGCAGCCAGTGCAGAACATGCAGCGCAGGCAGCCCTGGCAATCCTGGCTGCGGAAGCTGCCCGCGTTCTCCTCACGCACGCCGGCCTCGCGGCGCAGGCGCTGCAACTCGGTTTGAAATTCCGTGCGGGTCATGGCCCACGACTATACTGCCTGCCGACCCATGTGTGGCCGCATGACCCTGACGCGTCGCGAGTGGGACGACGTGCTGACCGAACTGGCGGCGCTCCTCGCCGGCGCTGGCCCGCTTGCCGTCGACGAAGGGGCAGCGGCCCAATATCGCCCGCGCTACAACGTGGCTCCGAGCCAGCGCCATCCCATCGTCCGGCAGAACAGCGGGCGTCCCGCATTGGGTTTTGCCGAGTGGGGCCTCGTGGCCTGCGGTCGTGGCAAGCCGCCTACCATCAACGTTTGCGCCGAAACCGCGCCGTTCAAACGCGCTTTCCAGGAAGCCTTCGTCAGCCGGCGCTGCGTGATTCCTGCTGACGGCTTCTTCGAGTGGCAGTCCGGCCCCACCGGGCGCCGGCCGCTGTGGTTTCATCGGCCGGATGGCCGGCTGCTGCTCCTGGCCGGGCTTTTCGACGACGAGTGCCCCGGTCACGCGCGTTTCGGGATCCTTACCACCGGTCCCAATCGCCTGATGGCGCCGGTGCACGACCGCATGCCCGCCCTGTTCTCGCCCGAGGAGGCCGTGGCCTGGCTGGCCGAGCCGTCGCAGAAGCTCCTGCACCGGGCGCCCGAAGAGCTGCTGGTCGCGATGCCGGTTTCCCTGCGCGTGAACTCGGTCAGAAACGACGATCCGGACTGCCTGGCGCCACCCGCAGCGAGCGGTCAGAGATCCCTCTTCTAGTTGAACCAAAACGGTTGATTGTCGACTGACGACGGTCGACTTCCTATAATCCGCGCGTCCATGTCCGACGAAACACCAAGCCCAGTCGCCAAACCCCGCAAGCTGTCCAGGCTGGCGCGCGTGCGCAACATCGGAATCGTGGCCCACATCGACGCGGGCAAGACCACGGTCACCGAGCGCTTCCTGTACTACGCCGGGCGCATCCACAAGATCGGCGAGGTTCACGACGGTGAAGCGCAGATGGACTGGATGCCGCAAGAGCGCGAACGCGGCATCACCATCACCGCTGCTGCGACCACGCTGGAATGGAAGCGCTCGGGCGAGACGCACGACATCCACCTCATCGATACGCCCGGCCACGTGGATTTCACCATCGAGGTGGAACGCTCGCTGCGCGTGCTCGACGGCGCGGTGGTCGTCTTCTGTGCCGTGTCCGGGGTGGAGCCACAGTCCGAGACGGTGTGGCACCAGGCCGACCAGTTCCACGTGCCGCGCCTCGCGTTCATCAACAAGATGGACCGTCCCGGGGCAGACTTTCGCGCCGTGGTCGACGAGATCCACACCCGCCTGGGCGCGCGGCCGGTGCCGGTCCAGCTTCCCATCGGCGCCGAGGACCAGTTCGCCGGGGTGGTGGATCTGATCCGCGAGCGCGCCATCTTCTTCTCGGGCGCAGAAGACGATCCACCGCGCGAGGATGGCGTGCCCTTGTCCATGGTCGAGGCCGTGGCCGCCGCGCGCGAGAAACTGGTCGAAGCCGCGGCGGACTTCGACGACAGCATCGCAGCCGCGTATCTCGAGGGCAAGCCGGTGGAGACGGCTGCGTTGGTGACGGCCCTGCGCAAGGGCACGATTGCCTGCAAGATGGTCCCCGTGCTGGCTGGCTCGGCCCTGCGCAACAAGGGCGTGCAGCCCCTGCTCGATGCGGTTTGTGACTTTCTGCCCGCGCCCACCGAGGTGCCGCCCATCACCGGACACGTGCCGGGCCACGATGAAGTCGTCACCCGCGCCTCCGACGACAACGCGCCCTTTTGCGCGCTTGCCTTCAAGGTGGCCATGGACGAGGGACGCAAGACCGTGTACCTGCGCATCTACTCGGGCGTGCTGAAACCGGGCGACGAAGTGCAGAACGCGCGCACCCGACGCAACGAGAAGGTCAGCCGCCTTTTTTCCGCACATGCCAACCGACGCGAGCGCATCGAGCGCGCGGGCGCGGGTACCATCGTGGTGGCGATGGGACTCAAGGACGCGGGCACGGGCGACACCATATGCTCGCCCAAGGCACCCATCCTGCTCGAGCGCATCGCCGCGCGCGAGCCGGTCATCGCCCGCGCCATCGAGCCCAAGACCCAGGCGGAGAAGGAGAAGCTCGACTTCGGCCTGGCCAAGCTGGCCGACGAGGATCCCACCTTCCGCACCGGCGAGGATCCCGAGACGGGCCAGACCATCATCCGGGGCATGGGTGAGCTCCACCTCGACATCATGGTGGACCGCCTGCGCCGCGAGTACGGCGTGGACGCGCATGTGGGCCGGCCCCAGGTCGTGTACCGCGAAACCTTGGCCAAGGCGGCCGAGGCCGAAGCGCGCTTCGAGCGCGAGGTCGAGGACGAGAAAGTCTTCGGGCAGGCCCGGGTGCGGGTGGCGCCGAGGCCACGTGGCACCGGTAACCACGTCAGTTTGGCTTTGGCGAAGATCGAGTCGCTACCGGGCGCGCCTCGCATTCCAGACACACCGCGTGCCATCCTCGACGCCGCACTGGAGGGCGCCACCGAGGCCATGCGTTCCGGGCCGGAAGGCTATCCCTTCGAGGACATCGAGGTGTCGGTCATCGGCATCGAGTACCGGCCCGACGCCTCCAGTCCCGCTGGCCAGCGGGCCGCGGTGGGCGAAGCCTTGCGCCTGGCCTCGCGCGAGGCGGGCACCCGTCTGCTCGAGCCCATCATGAAGGTGGAGGTCACCGCACCCGAGGCCAGCGTGGGTGGCGTGGTGGGCGATCTCAACGCGCGCCGGGCTCGCATCGAGGACGTGGGCGTGCGCGGCTCACAGCGCCTGATCATCGCCAAGGTGCCGCTGCGCCGCATGTTCGGCTACTCGACCGATCTGCGCTCGGCCACCCAGGGCCGCGCCAACTACACCATGCAGTTCGAAACCTACGACGTGTGCGAGTGAGCGCGTGGGCGCGGTTCGGTGCTAGTCTTCGCGGCAGAGAGGGACTCCTGCGCATGAACATCAAATTTGTGCTGCTATTGATCATCAGCGTGGACCTTTCCGGTTGCGGGTCGGGTAGCCGCAGCGGGTCCGACGGCGCGGCCTCGTTTGTCGATAGCGGGGTCGCGAGCGCCGAGGCGGCCTCGCCCGCCGATGCCGGCAACCCCAGCGAAGCTGGAACTTCAATCGACGCGCCAATCGCTACGGTGGAGGCGGGATCCGAGGCAGCGATTTCGCCTTCCGACGGCAGCGTTGACACGGCGGCCGCGCCGTTTGATGGCGGGATACCCATCGACAGCCTTCTGGCCACCCTGGGCGAGATGTCGCCCCAGCAACTCCACGACGCCCTCGCCAACAAGGACTTCTTGCTCATCGACGTCCACTACCCCAACGCCGGAAGCATTCCCGGCACCGACGCGCGCATCGCCTACGACAACATCCCTGCCCTGGTTCAATTCATCGGCCCCAACCTCGATACCAAGGTCGTACTCACCTGTCTCATGGGCGGCATGAGCAAGCAGGCGGGAGACACGCTGGTTGCTCCTCCCTATGGCTATCGCAACATTTGGGAGCTCACCGGCGGCATGACCGCGTGGACCGCGGCTGGCTATCCGCTGGTCCACCTCGACGGCGGGCTATAGGAGCAGCGTGGCCTCTGATGCGAAAGCCTTGCGTGCGGCGGTGCAGGCGCTGCTTCGGGCCGCGGGCCGCGATGTGGACAAGGATCCCGACCTGGCGCGCACACCGGAACGCGTGGCGGAGGTGTGGCAGCGCGAGTTTCTCGCCGGCTACGACATGGATCCGGCGCAGATTCTCGGCGAGCCGGTGCTGGGCGAGGCTGACCCCGACGTGGTCGTGGTGGGCGGACTGCGCTTTCATGCCATGTGCCCCCACCACCTTCTGCCCTACCGCGGAGTCGCGCACGTGGCGTACCTGCCGGCGGGAAAGCTGGTCGGCTTCGGCCGCCTGGCCGATCTGGTCGAGTGTTTCACCAAGCGTCTCACCCTGCAGGAACGGGCCACCCACCAAATCGCCGAGGCACTGTGGCACGGCCTGGGTGCGCGCGGCGCTGGCTGCGCGATCGAGGCCGAGCAGCTTTGCCTGGCTCTGCCCGGTGAACGCCACGACCAGTCGGGCGTGGTCACCAGCGCCTTTGTGGGCGAGATGCGCGAGCGGCCCGACCTCAAGGCGCGGCTGCTGGCGGCCGCGAACTTGGGTGGGCGCGTGCGATGAGCGCAGGCAAGCTGGCGGGCAGAGTGGCGGTGGTCACCGGCGTCTCGCGTGGCATCGGCCGAGCCATCGCGGCGCTGCTGGCGAGCGAGGGCGCAGCCGTGGCGGGATGTGCACGCCAGGTGAGCGGGGAAACCTTTCTTGACGAACTCGATCGCGCGGAACGCGCGCGGCATCTGGTCGCTGCCTGCGACGTGCGACGCCGCGAAGAGGTCATTCGCTTCCGCGACTTCGTGCTCGCCCGCCTGGGCGCGCCCGACATCCTGGTGAACAACGCCGGCAGCGTCGCGCGGGCAAGCATCGAGACGCTGCCAGAAGAAACCTGGGACGACGTGCTGGCCGCGAACTTGAAAAGCGTGTTCCTGGTCACCCAGGCGTTCTTGCCCTCGCTGCGCGGTCGAGGTCGCGGCCGGATCATCAACCTTGCATCGATAGCCGGCCGTCGGGGCACGCCTCTTCTGGGCGCGTACTGCGCGGCCAAGCACGGCGTGGTCGGACTGACTCGGGCCTTGGCCGAGGAGTTGCGGTCCGACGGCATCGCGGTGAACGCTATCTGCCCCGGATCAGTGGACACCGCGATGCTGGCCGTCGGTCGGCCCGGCGCCAAACCCGAGATGACGCCGGCCGAGGTGGCGCAGGCGGCGTTGTTCCTGGCCGCAGACGCACCGACGACCATGACCGGCCAGTGTCTCGATATCTTCGGGTGATCAGTCTTCGAAGGTGTCCGCGGCGCCGTCCGCGCCCGCGTCTACGTGCGCGGATGCGACCACGGCCGTCGCTTGCGGCGAATAGGGAGAATTGCAGTTTCCGGTGTTGGCCCGCACCACGTAGTAGTAGGTTGTGCTTCCGCTCGCGGGAACGACTGGACTGTCCGTGAAAGTCGTCGTCGAAAGTCCGCTGGCCACAACCGTGTATCCGCTGCCCGAGGTCGTGCTGCGCGAGACGTTGTAGGAAACCGCGCCGACCGCCGAAGTCCACGCCAAGGCCACGTGGCCCTCGCTGTCCGGGGTGGCCGTGAGCGCAGCGGGAGCGGTGGCCACACAGGACATGGCACTGACCTCGGAGGAATTGGGAGATTCACACGAAGGCTGGCCCGAGTAGGCCGACACCACGAAATAGTAGGTCTGGTTGGCCGTGATAGGGGTCACGGTGAAGGGAGAAGCGGCGGGCGATCCCCGGATGGCGTAGCCAGCTCCCGAGATGGTACTGCTCTTGACGTTGTAGCCCGTAACCCCGATGCCTGCGTCGCCGGTGATCATGCTCCAGGACACGTCGGCCTGCAGGGTTCCGGGCTCGACGGCAACCCCCGTGGGTGGTGCCGCTGGTCGGGTGTACTTGGCGTCGGCCGGGCACGCGTTGCTGGTGCCGGCACAGGATTCCGGCGGGTCACAGATGTCGCCATCAGTGGAGGCGCGGCACGGCGTGCCTGCCGGCGAAAAGGCATCGGCAGGACAAGCGGCGCTGACGCCGTCGCAGAAGTCGGCCACATCGCACAGCGAAACCGCTGCGCGGCACACGGCGCCTTTGGCCAGGAACTTGTCGGTGGGGCACGCCGCGGACGACCCGGTGCAGTTCTCTGGCACGTCGCAGGCGCCGGCCGCGGGACGGCAGACCACGGTGGCGGCCTGGAACTTGTCGAGGGGACAAGCCGTGCTCACGCCGTCGCAGACCTCGGCGACATCACAGGGTCCGGCGGCCACCCGGCAGACAGTTTGCGCAGGCGCCGGATTGCCGTCGATGGCGCAGGTTCCGCTGAGGATGGGGACCTCGCCTTGTCCCGCGTCCGGCAGCGTGTCTGGTGGAACATCGACGGCTGCGTCGGGGGTCGTGGTCGACGTATCGGTACCCGTTCCGGTCGTGGTGAGCGTCGACGTGCCTCCCCCTGTGTCGGTGCCGGTGCCGGTGGACGTGTTCGTGCCGGTGCCGATGGCATCCAGGCCAACCTGCGGCGCATCGGGCAGGCCATCACCGGCGGCGTCGACTCCATCCAGCGCGCCATCGAGGCGCACGCCGGTCGAGGTTTCTTCCGGGTATTCGTCCAGCGCACCGCCGTCTTCGTTCTGCGCAACCGGAACATCGCCCGCGACGCCCACGGGACTGTCAACCTGGGCCGGGCAAAAACCGGCTTTCTCGCAGGCGGCGACGGGCGCCGGCTTGTCCAGGCTCACACAGGAAGCGAACAGGCTCAGCGAACACAACGACGTGGCGATGAGCAGTGTTCGCACGGAAGAGGTCCATTCCTCTTGAAGCGTCGGTTTCACTTTGGCGAAGGTCATGCGCCATCCGGCGGCTGGCAAAGAGATTCTTTGACGGAACAAGGCGCTATTGTGCCACGGGTGGAGGATCTTGCGCCAACGGTTTCGCGGCGCTGCAGGGGACGGGCCAGTCACGAAAAGACGACGGGTCAGTGCGTGCCGCACGCCGCACTGACGAGATTCGCGACGCAGGTCTCGACCACCGAGTCACTACCACTCGTGTTTTGGCAGCTGGTCCAGCAAGACGAGGCTCGTGTGCAGGAAGGCCAGGAAGGCTGAATGCAATCGATCATGGCTTTGCACTGCGACTCCATGGAGGTCAAGTTATCGAAACAGCCACTGCAGGCTGCGGGGCTCGCATCCGTCCCGAGGGAGTAGCCGTTGGACTGGAACCTCTGGATGCAAGTGCCTGCGTCGAGGCCAGCCTCGGGGCGTGGCGGTGAAGTGTCAGGCGTCAGATCGACCGCGAGATCTCGTGCGATGTCACGCGCGGCATCCGGTCCCGGTTCAGGTCCGGGTTCCGGCCCGCTTGCGTCGGGCGTGCCGGGCGGGGTGTCGGTTTGCACGAACGCATCCGGTTGGAACGGCTTGGTGTCGGCGGGGGATCCCGTCTCTGGGCCCGAGACCGGGGCGTCCGTGCCAGCGTCATCCGATCCCGACGAGCTGCCGCCGGTGCCAGCGGTTGCGCCGCCCGTGTCCGTGGATCCGCCGCTGCTTGTGGATCCGCCGCTGCTTGTGGTTCCGGCGCCGCTTGTCGTTCCGCCGGTGGTGTTCGTGGATCCGCCGCTGCTCGTAGATCCACCGCTGCTTGTGGTTCCGGCGCCGCTTGTCGTTCCGCCGGTGGTGTTCGTGGTTCCTCCGCCGCCTGTGGTTCCGCCGGTGGTGTTCGTGTTTCCACCGCTGTTTGTGGTTCCGCCTTTGCCACCCACGCCCCCAGTTTCCGACGTGCCGCCTCCACCTGAGCCACCTGGGTTGTCAGAGCAATTTGGCGCGCAGGCGGCCACCTTGGCGGGCTGGCTGGTGTTTACGCAGGCGGCGACGAGTGACAAGCACGCGATAGATGAAAAGACGATCAGTCTAGGCATGAATGCAGGCACTCCGGGGAGTTGGATAGACAATTTCGCAAACAACCAGGCACGATTTTGAACGTCTTTGGCCGCGAAGCAAAAAGGTTTCTTCGTCTCCGCCCGCAAAGACATCGGGCAAAAGCGGGAAGTGGGAGAATGTAGGATGGTGCCGCAATTTGACGAACCCGGTATAATTAGGAGAAATCGTATGCGACTCACGTGGAAGGTGGCGATAGTGGTAGCGGGCCTGTCAAAGGTTCCTTCCTGTGCTGCCGCGTCGGCTGTGTGCGAGGAGGCAAGATGCACATCAGGTTAATGAGACCATTGGCAATCGCGTTCGCAGGAGCCTGCGTAGTGTTGCTTGCGTGCATTGTGCATGACGACACGACCTTCCCGAATCCGCCGGAGCCCGCGGCGACAACTCCGCCCACGCGCACCGTCCCCGGCTCCGGTGTGGTCACCCTCACGGGCGATGGCACGGAAGGGACGGGCATCGGGGGCGTGGGGGCGAACACCCCTGACGGCGGGGGAGTGTCAGATGCGTCATCTGAGGTAGCGCCGCCTGATGTGGGCAACATAGGATCAGCTTGCAACGTCCTCGTCACGACGAGCTGCGGAGCCAACAACGGGTGCTACCCGAACCCGGACGGTACAGGGAGCTGTCAACCAGCCGGCGTTCTTCCCGCGCTAGCGCAGTGTACTGGGCCGGCACTGTGCGCGCCCGGGCTGACCTGCACTCCGAGTCTCATTTGTGCAAGCATATGCCAGATGAATCAGCCCATCACGGGATGCGAGGGCAGCACCACGCCCCTCTGCCAGAAGCTGGGGACGTCAAACACGGTTGGCTTCTGTTCGAACTGACCGCCGACGAGCTACGCTCACCGCCTGATGTGGCGTCGTTACCGCTCGTTCGCGTCCAACGCGCGCAGCAGGCTGATCGTATAGACCACGGCCAGGCCAAGCGACAATCCGTGCTCTAACAGCGGCTCGGACTCGATCGACTTGCGCGGAACATAGCCGGCTTTTTCCAGGCGCGGGTAGAGCGACAGCACGACCGCCGTGACTGCACCGGAAGGAACGAGATCCAGACCCATCTCTGCCCCTTGGCAGGCCCCTGCCAGGGCGACTGCGCGCCAAGGCTGCGTCCCGACCTTCCAGGTCGCGTCGAGATCGAGAAACGGAAAGCTGGCATCGACCTTCCAGCAGGTGGCGTTGCTGCAATCTCCGGCGGGCTTGCCAGGGCTGAGCTTGTGCCAGCCAGGCAGGACTTGCCAGGTCTGAGGTCGGGCGACCAGGCTCGCGGCAGCGCCGGCAACAAGTCGGGAAAGAGCGAGGATCTGGACGACGAACAGGCGGCCGTTGCCGCGGCTGCGAACCGCGGCCAGCAGCGCAGGAGCCTGGAATCCTGCACCTGCCAGTCGGGCGAGGCACGCACCATCAAGCTCCGACAGTGCAGGCGGCGACGGCGCCGTCGCCGGGTGCCGGCGCGCGTCCGGCGCGTCGCCCACGTGTTCGGCCTGCAAGCGCAGGGCCCGTAGCACGACGTAGAAGGCGGCAGCGGCCAGGCCCGGCTCGGCCAGGGCGTTGCGCTTGACCATCCGCTTGGTGATCCAGTTCGCGTCGCGCAGGTTCGCGTGGGCATCCATCGACAGCAAGGTGGTGCCGGCTGGCTCTGGCGTGGCGGACAGTCGGACCAAACCGGGAGAGAAGTCGCCTTCCATCACGATGAGGTCGGCGCCCGTGGGCGTGGGCTGCATCCAGAACTTGCCGTCGAGATTCCACAGCGGAACCTCCAGTTCCCAGGCCACCATGCCTTCCGACAGTCGGCCCGACCCCGAGCGGCGCTTGTCCGCCGCCTCGAATTCGAGCCGGCGCAGGGCAGGCAAGGCGGATCGGTAGGCGGCCAGGTCCACCAGCATGGCCCGAACGCGGTCCACCGGGGCGATCACCCGCGTGGCCAAGCGCAGGTGCGCCGGCCTTTGACCGGGATCGGTCAGCACGATCAGGTCGGCGTCGCCAAGAACGTCGAGCGCAGCGGTCAGCTCGCCGGGCGAGGCCGCACGCAACTCGCCGGCCACGGCGCTGCCCGGCGCCAGAACGCAAACCAGCGTCGCCAGCAGAGAAGCTTTCCTTGTGGCCGCCGAAAGCAAGCGCTTGCAACTGTCGACTGGCAAAGGTCGAGCGCCTCACTTCAATAACGACGTGTCGATCTTCGCTGCGTTTCAGCGCGGCACGGATCGTCGGCCGTCGTCACCTCGGTGCCTCAAGCGGAACTTGGCTAGTCCTTCTCGACCATCTGGTCGTAGAAAGCCAAGTACGCGTCCTTGTGCTCGCCTTCGCGCACCTGAATGGCCGCGCGCGGGTGTTCGTTGAGCATGCCGGTGATGAGGTACGGGATGCTGTAGCCCCAGTCCAGCTCCTGGGCCAAGGGCACGAAGTGCTGCTCGATGCACTGGATAACCGGGCGCAGGTGGAACTTGGGATTCTTGAGGAACGCCAGCAGCAGTTCGAGCGCGCAGTTGCCCGCGCCGCGCCCAAGCCCGGCGATGGTGGCGTCCAGACGGTCGGCGCCCACGATGAGCGCCTCGACGGTGTTGGCGTAGGCAAGCTGCATGTTGTTGTGGGCATGGATGCCGATGTGCTTGCCGGTGCCGTCCAGCGCTGACAGGAAACCGAGCACCAGGTCGTGAATCTGCTCGGAGTAGAGCGCGCCGTTGCTGTCGACCACGTAGACCGTGTCCACCGGGCTCTTGGCCAGAACCGCCAGCGCCTCTTCCAGTTCGCGGTCCTGGACCTTGGAGATGGCCATCAGGTTGAGCGTGGTCTCGTAGCCCTTGTCGTGGGCGTCCTTGATCATGTCGACCGCGCCCGGAATCTGGTTGATGTAGCAGGCGACGCGCACGCAATCGATGACGCTCTTGTCCTTGGGCAGGATGTCGGTGTGGTAATCGGTGCGATCCACGTCAGCCATGACCGAGATGCGGAGCGGGCGCGGCCCCTCGCCCACGATGCGGCGGAGCGCGTCTTCGTCACAGTACTTCCAGGCCCCGTGCTCGCCCGGCGCGAAGATGCGCTTGGACCCCTTGTAGCCCAGTTCGCAGTAGTCCACGCCGGCGGCCGCGCAGGTATCATAGACGGCCTTGACAAAGGTTTCGTCGAACTGGTGGCCGTTCATCAGACCGCCGTCGCGGATGGTGCAGTCGAGGATCTTGATGTCGGGCCGAAAGGTCACCCAGTTGCCCTTGGCGTCCACGTGTTTTCGGTGCAGCATGGTCTTGCGCCTTTGCTAGAGGCTGTTTCATAGCACGTCCGATGCGCGCGCGCCCTTGCGGCGGGCGGTTCTGGAATTCGGAGTGGGAAGCAGGGGCTGACACATTGTCCCTTCTTGGATGAATGAGAGGGGCGCTGCTGCATGAAGGGAAGTAAACTGGGTCCTGCTACCGACCCGATGAGCGCGCAGCCGACAGAAACTCAACCTCAGGTTTCCCCAAGCAGACGGTGGGAGGTGCGCGCAATGGTGGGCATCCTCCTGGTCAGCTTCCTGGTACAGGGCAATGCCCTTTTGCACCATGGCTACATGGGGCAGGATTATCCTCAACATTCCAATAGCATCCTGCACGCGATGCAAACGGCACACTGGTGGCTCCACGAAACCAGCAATCCTCCTCTTCTGTATTGGTTGGGGGCGTTCATTCACCATATTACGTTGTCCGCCAATTACGAGGCAGTGCTCAGCCTGATTCTCGTGATTCTCAATATGTTCGCGCTCTATGCCTGGTTCAAATTGAGTCAGTCGATGATCCGGAGTCCGCTCTTGCGTATCGCTGCCCTGCTCACGCTGGCGTTCTTACCGTTCCGACTCATCCACTCGGAAGTTCTTGCCACTGATGGGCTGGCCGTCTTGCCGTTCAGTCTCGTGATCTTGCTATTCGCGAGGATGCTCCGCACGAGAAACCCACGAAAACAACTGGTACTGGCGGCCCTGCTTTCGGCAACGCTGATGCTCGGGCTGTTGGCAAAATACACGATGGTCTCGGCGGTGGCCGTAACGCTCTTGCTGCTGGTCTTCTTCCGCCGCAGTTTTGCGAGTCGCGCGACTTGGGTGGTCGCCCTGTTCTTGATTGTTGCGATACCGGCAACACTCGCGCGCAGCGAGTATCGACACTACCGAGATTCACGCACCGATGAACGGTGGAAGCAGACATGGCGACACGAAATGCAATGGCGAAATCTGGTTTTCCTCAAGCAGGCCGACCGAGAAATCCTGCATGCGCCGAGTTATGACGAAACCATCTTGGTAAATGGAGAGCCAGTCTTTAACCTCTCGATCAACAATAAGCACAGCTACCCCGCGCTGCTTCATTTGTCGATGTACACGGACGTGCTGAATATCTTTCAGTACGACGAGACCGACTGGTACTTCGGGGCGCGAAGCGAACAGAACCAATCGCGCATGGCACTCACGGTCAAGTCCGCCATTCTCTTGAGCGCGTTGACCGTCGTCGCAGTCGTCGCCTGCCTGCTGCGCATCCTATTCTTCCTGTGGCGCGATCGATCCCAACTCGCGTGTCGACCGCTGCGCGAGCAGGTGATCGTCCTGGGTTTCAGTCTGGCGTTTTTCGCCAATATCGCGTGCCTGTTGCCCTATATTGGGTACGTCTATGAGGCGGGCTATTGGCTGGCGCGGTTGGTGATGCCAGCTCTACTGGGATTCATCTTCATCGTATTTGTATTCTTAGACGACTACGTCAAGTCTCGCCGGGCGCACCTCGTGGTGCTGGCCTATGCGGTGGGTCAGGCGGCATTGCACATGAGCTTTCTTTGGCCTCGTGGCCCTTAGCTGTTCCAAGCGCGCCTCCGCAGCTCAGGCGGTCGAATCGGTAGGCCCAGCAAGCACGTTCGCGACGTACACGATCACGCAGGTGATGTTGTCGTCGCCCCCGCGCTCGTTGGCCATGGTGACCAGGGCCGCTCCGGCTTCGCCATAGAAATTCTTGCTCAGCACGCTGGCCAGTTCTTCGGGGGAAAAGTAGTTACACAGGCCATCGGAGCACAAGAGGAAGCAGTCGCCCGTTTCCACCAGCACCGTCAGGCTGTCGGGGGAAACGCCAGGCTCGAAGCCCACCGACCGCGTGATGATGTTGCGAAAGCGGGAAACCAAGACATCGTCAGCAGAGACCAGGCCCGCCCGCACCTGTTCCTGAACCCACGAGTGATCGTTGGTGAGTTGGCGCGCGCGCCCGTCGCGGAAGAGGTACGCGCGCGAGTCCCCCACGTGGCACAGGGTCACGCTCCCGCCGTGGAAACACAGGCCTGTCAGGGTGGTGCCCATGCCCGCATAGTTCGGCTCGCACTGGGCACTCTCGAAGATCGCCCGTGACGCAGCCGCAGTCGATTCAGTGAGAGCCTGCGCCATCGCCTCGCCGGTCAGTTCCGCGCGTGGGCCCTTCGCCAGGCGCGCGGCCATCTCGCGTTCCAGGATCTCGGCCGCCATGCGACTGGCGCGCTCTCCCCCGAGGTGGCCACCCATGCCGTCGGCCACGGCGTAGAGCTGCAACTCATCGCTGCACAGGAAACTGTCCTCGTTGTGCTCGCGCTTGCGGCCAACGTCGGTGACGGCCCAGCCTCGGGGTTTCATGTCGCTTGAACCAGTGTAAACCGAACCGGGTTAGGGCGCCTGGGGTGGTGGTGTTTCAGGGGACGGTGCCTGGGGTGGAGCCGTCTCAGTGGGTGGTGCCTGGGGTGGCGGCGTTTCGGGGGCCGTCTGGGGCGCCGCTGGGAAACGGGCCTTGATATTCCTGGGCGCCGAGCGGCTCTCGATGATGAACTGGACGCGACCGGAGCCGGAACTCACGTTGCCCAGCTTGAGTCGCTTGGCATCAACGCCATGGGCCGTAAGGGCCTTGGCCACCTCCTGGGCGCGTCCCCGCATGGTGTCCTCGGTCACGCCGTCGGCGCGCACGTCGATGCGCACGCGCGCCAGCTCGGTGTGCCCGCGCATGACCATGGCCACCAGCTTGACGATGCTGAGGCCCGCGGGACTCAGCTCGGTCTGACCGGGCAGGAAGGTGATGCGCTCAATGATGTCGATCTTGTCCTCACGGAGCACGACGATCGGCGCGCCTGGGTCAGGACAGCCGTTGTCGTCCTTGTAGCCATTGAGCGTCTCCGGTTCGTTGGGACACCTGTCCAGTTTGTCCGGAATCCCATCCTTGTCGTTGTCCAGGTCGGGGCAGCCATCGTCGTCTTCGAAGCCGTCCATGTCCTCGGGGTCGTTGGGGCAGGCATCGTAGATATCGGGGACGCCGTCGTTGTCATTGTCGGGGTCGGGGCAACCGTCGTCGTCCTGGAAACCGTCCTTGTCCTCGGGCTCTTCCGGACACAGGTCCTTCACGTCGGGGATGCCGTCGCCGTCGGAGTCCTCCACCGTGCTCGGACAGCCGTCGAAGGGACGCTTGCCCTTGCCGTCCTCGGGCTCGTTGGGGCAGGCGTCGTCGACGTCAGGGATGCCGTCGTGGTCATTGTCAGGGTCAGGGCAGCCGTCCTCATCCTGGAAGCCGTCGAAATCCTCGGGCTCGTTGGGGCACTTGTCGAGGGCGTCGGGGATGCCGTCATTGTCGTTGTCCTCGTCGGGGCAGCCGTCGTCGTCCTGGAAACCGTCCTTGTCCTCGGGTTCGTCGGGGCAGCGATCGAGAATATCGATGATGCCGTCATGGTCCCGGTCGCGAAAATCCGGTGCCCAGCCCAGACCCACGAAACCGCGGAACATGGGACTGCCGATGCCGTGGTCGAGGCCCACGCCGACGCCCATCAACAGACTGAACATGGAGGGCAGGTAAGCGCGCATGGCCATGTCGAGCTCGGCCGGATTGGCGTCGACGTAGCTCAACGAACCGACCCGACCGGTGAGCTCAGCTAGTACCGACATGTCGGGCAGCACGCGGTAGTCGACCGCTGCGCCGTACAACATCTGGTCCCCCTGCACGGCGTCGAAAAAATGTGATTTCTCTCGCAGCAAGGCTCCCAGCATGACCAGGGCGCGGAAGCGATCCGAGCTCTGGTATTCGAGCAAGACCCGGCCCCGGCCGGTGACGGTCTTGTCGCCGAGGAAGTTCGCCGAACCGCCGGTGGGAAAGGTCGCACCTGCGGACAGGCCGAACACGAAGGCCTGATCGCGGCCAAACGCCCACAGCGCAGCCTTACCCTCGACCCGCAGGTCGCCGATCCCATGGGCGTCGATCGAGGTGCCGGTGCCCTGGCCCGTGGCATCGAAGTCGTCACCCGACAGGTACAAGGTCATGGGCAGAGCGACGCCGACCTCGAACAGGTTGAAGAGTCCCACCGCCCCGTACAGCTCGGCCATGGCCTGGTGGCGCACGACATCGAGCTGTTGGGTGCTGCCGTTCATGGTGGAGTCGAGTGCGAAGGCGCCGTATTGATAGTTGGTCAGCAGGCCCACGTTGTACAGGAGGTGCCCCGGAACATCGGCACTGTCCAGGGTGACGTAGCTATTGCGGCCAACCGCCGGGTGGAAAAGCTGGATGTCGAACGACCGATCCGCAGTCGGGCCGCTCGCTACGCCCTGTGCCCAAACCGACGCGCCCGGGTACAGGGCGCTGACAAAACAGGCTAGGGCAAAGGGGGCTCCACGCATGGCGCGCAGGAAAATCCACACCGAGGATAACCGGCGTTGCGCGGCCTTGTCCACCTTTCAGTCTCGCAGCTGAAACGTGTAGGTGAGAGTGATGACTTGGTCGACCGCGCGTCCGTCGTAGGCACGGGCAGGCCTGAACTTGGTCCGAGCCAGGCCCTGCTTCGCGGCCTCGTCCATGCCGTAGCCGGCCGACTTGATGACTCGTGTCCACCGAATGTTGCCCTGGCGATCGATGGCCACGCGCAGCTTCACCTGGCCCTCGATTTGCAGCCGCCGCGCCTCGGCCGGGTACTCGGGCTTGACCTCGACGATCCTGGCTGCATCCTCGGCTATCAAGTTGTCAGCCACGGGCGCGAAGGCGTTAGGGTCGACCGCAGGCGGAAGCGGCGCAGGCGGTTCCTTGGCCGGCGTGCGATCCTTGGTCATCAACGTGTTTCCCACCGGCACCGCCACCCCACTTTCACCCTCGACGACTGATTCGGGCGTGACGCCGAAGACGACCGGCGGAGGTTCTGCACTGGGCGGCGCTGGAGGCACCTCGCGGTTGGGGAGCGGCAGCGGCGCGGGCGGCTTGGCCGCGGGCCATCGATTTGTCACGCGGGGTGCGGGCGGCGGGGGCTCGATCTTTGGTTCGATGGGCGGCGGCTCCAGCGGGGCGGGATGTCTCTCGATGGTGTCGATCTCGACGGTGACTGGTGGCCGCCCCGTCCTAGGCCGAAGCAGGATCGAGGACACCATCAGCGCCAGGGCGATGTGCGCGACGAGTGCCACCATCGCGCCCCAGAGGGTCGCATGAGAACGCCACCCGCCGAGCGCGACGCCGTTGGCCACCGTGGTTCTCCCTAGCGTGTGGGAGCTACGGGCACGCTGCCCGCAGGCAGGGGCACACCTGTCTGGTAGGCGGCATCGACGTTGATGGCGAATTTGCGCACGCCTGCGCGCTTGACCAGGTCGATGAGGTGTACGACGTTGCCGTGGGGCACCACCTTGTCAGCGGCGATGATGGCCTGCAGGTCGGGGTTCTTGGGCAGATCGGCCGCGATGGAGCGGACAACCCCGGCGTCGTCCGAGGGCTCACCATTGAGGTAGAGCACGCCTTCCTTTGTCAAGGTCAGCGCCAGCGTAGTGCGCGTCTGCTCGGTCCCGCTCGCGGCCTTGGGCAACTCGACCTTGATCGACGGGTTCACGATGTATGTGGTGGTGACCATGAAGATGATGAGCAAAACCAGCGTGATATCCACCAGAGGCGTGACGTTGATGTCGGTGATCATCCGGCCCGAATCATCGTCCTCGAAGCGACTGGCCGCGCTCACCATGACCTACGCTCCCTTGCTCGACGATCCCGCGGTTCCCGCTTCGTTCTCTTCGCGCGAGCGGGCCAGGATCATGTGCGCCATGGCGTCCACCCGACCCAGCGTGCGGCGCACCCGGCCCTGGAAAATGTTGTAGGCGATGACCGCCGGGATTGCGACCATGAGCCCGACCGCGGTGGCCACCAGCGCCTCGGCTATCCCGGCCATCACGACGGCAGCCCCGCCGCCCTGATTGTGCGAAAGATCGGCGAAAGCCTTGATGATGCCCAGCACGGTTCCGAACAGGCCAATGAAGGGGCAGTTGTTGCCCAGGGTGCCGAGGATGCCCAGGTGCTTCTCCATGGCCAGGCGCTCGTGCGACCGCGCGCTGGCCATAGCTTCGGCCGCGGCGACGCGACCGCGCGCCAGCTCGCCCAGGCCGACCAGGGCCACCCGCACTTCGGGGGAGCGCGGCGGACCCAAGAGATTCTCGCGCCGCCCAAGTCGCCGGCCGCGAGGAGCTTGAGCAGGCGTTCACCGAGATCGTCGAGTGTCGGCGCACGGCCCGACATGACGATGGCCCGCTCGACCATGATGGTGACCGACAGGATGGACAGGAGGATGAGCAGCCACAGGACCCAGTCCGAGCCGACCAGGGTTGCAGCGAGGATGCGTTCAGTGATGCGCATGGTGCACGTTCAGGAAGGACCAGCCGGAAAGGCCGGTTCCGTCGCGAAAGCTAGCACAGGTTTGTCGCCGAGGGGCGCGCCGCCGATGACCGCAACCGGTCCCGGCCGAGGTTCAGCTTGTGGCCACGCCCATGGCTTCGAGCAGCACAGTGGCGTAGCTGCCTGCAGGCAGGGAAAAACGCAGGCGAACCGTGCCTGGACCGTCGCTCTCTTCCTGCAGCGGCGGATCCCCCAGTGTGACTGGCGTCACCACGGGCCGGCGGGTGCCAGGCAGATCGCGGCCAGCTTGGGCGAACTCGGCAGGAGCGAGCCCGAGATCGCTCAGGGCCTGGTCCTCCAGCGCACGTGCGGGCATGCCCGCAGGAGGTTCCATGCTGCGGCTGCCGGGCAGGGGCGCGGTGGGGACAAGCTCGCCGGCATCCACGCGCACCTGATCGCGCTCTGGTTCCTCGCACACGAACGAACCTCCGCTGTCGGTTTTTTGCAGGATGTCCCCCAGCCGCACCAGCGTGAGTCCGCCGCTGGCTACGCGCAGATCGAGCACCCGGTTGAACACCGCTGACTGTACCGCCGAGAGCAGCAGCTTGCGCCGGCGACCGTCCCGCTCGCGTCGGTTGCCGCGCAATATCTCGAGGCCGACCTGCAGGTTGTCACCCGCGCTGCCAAAGCGCTGTCGGCCGTAACGGTTGGGCAGACCGTGGGCGGCGATGTGCAGGAGTTGCGCGCGCAGACCATCGCTTTCTCCCGCGACCACCTCGCCCAGCACGACCTCGAAGCGGTTGCCGCGAAGGTGTCCCACGCGCAACTTGTTACGGTGGCGGCGCGCCTCCAGTACGCGCAGGCCGTCCAGTTCGACGACAGCGGCCAGCGCCGGCTCGACCGCGGGCAGGCTCATCCACTGGCGGGTGGTCGCGTTGCGATCCTTCATGCCCGCGTAACCCACGTCGCGGGCCTGCGCGCCCAACGCGCGGGCCAGTCGCGCAACCGCTTCCAGGGTCGTCAGGCCGCGCTTTTCGATCCAGACGAAGGTGTGCGGCCCTTCGCCCACCGGAAGATAGGCGGGCACCTCCTCGACGAAGAAGGTATCGGGAGTAGAGGTAAAACGGGCCACTAGAGCACCGAACGGGTTGAAAGCTGAATAATCATGCGGCCCTCTGAAACGGGAGGGCTGCAACGATGCGGCGGTCGATGACCTCCAGTTTCTGCACGGTTGCCGCCCGCCTGACATCGAACAGGTTCTTGCGGGCGCCTCTGTAGCTCAATCCAGCACCATCTGCCAGCGCAGGTCCACCACCGTCAGCTCCACAGCCTCGGCATCAGACATGCCCAGGTAACTCCGCGACAAGACGATCATCGCGAGCAGGGCAGGCGGTGCTGGCTCCCTGCCCGCGCCAGTGTCTCGGTACATCGCCTCCAATTCCGTCTGGAATCCGTCGTCGAAGAGTTCGTGCCGATGGTCTCGCAGAAAGGCGAACAGCTTTCGCGTCCGACGCAGCCTGCGCAGAAGGAATTCTTCCCGCTTCGTATAGTCCGGGCGTGGTGTCCAGCGCTCGAATGCCATGTGCTCCTCCGCCGGCGCCATAGTCGCCGGTGGCATTCATCAAGATCACACCCTGATCAACAGAGCCAATTTTCCACAATTCGGAACGTCAACGGGCGAGGGGCTCTTTCCACCGAGCGCCTATGCCGAAGCCGCTCAGCCCACTGAACGATGGCGCGCTCGGCGGAGAGAGCCCTGTCCGCCTTGCGCAACGCCGTGATTTGACTGGGATTTCAAACCGTTCGGTGCTCTAGGCCCGCAACCCGCCCAAGCCGAACGAGACCTTCTGGCGGCCTCAGGAGCCGCCGCCCTGCGCGCCCTCGCACGCCCTTCTCCTTCGGAGAGCGATGCCAGTGCGCTGCTGCGCGCTGGGCTCCTCGACGTGGAGTTCGGGCGCCCCGAGCAAGGAGAGCCGTTGCTTCGGCGCGCTGAAGCCCTGGGCAGTCGAGAGCCCGCGCTGGGCTACGCACTCGCGAAGTGCCTGTTCCGCCTGGACCGCACGCCAGAGGCCGTCGCGCTCGCGACCAGATGGGCACGCCGAGACAGGCGACTGGATCGGCTGGCCGCACGTCTTCGCGAGGTCAGCGGAGATCGATAGAGCGGCGCAGTCCTGTGGTGGCCGCCCTGGTCATCCGTCGCGAACTCCATGGTCACATGCCACAGTTGCAACGTGCACCCTTCGTCTCGACCGAAGAAGATGTCGTGGGTCTGCACAAAACCGCACGCGCAGGTCTTCTCGGCATGATTCCTCAGATCGTCGCGCTGTCTTGCCGCTCGCCAACCGCTCGTGACCGAGCCGGTCGCGAAGTCCGATCCGATGTGAGCAGGACCGGGCCGGGCGTGCAATCGGGCATGGCGGCAACCAGCGGCGCAGCCATCAGGGAAATTGCGGGCGCGTTCCCCGCGCGCTGCCAGATGCGACGCAGGGACTGGCCCAGCCAACCCTGCCAGGCCGACACGGTCCCGACATAGCCGAAACCGAAAAGGAAGAGCAGCAAGAATGGTACCGACAGGTAGTGGCCGTGCTCGACCGCGACCTCGACTGCTACCATGAAATAGGCGGCCATGAGCAACTCGGCCGTCGGGGTCAGCGACCGGGCGGCGCGGTAGCGCTTGCTCGACCAGCTTTCCAGCTTGCCCTGGATGCCGTGCTTGGGCGTGCGCACGAACTCGGTCTCGCGCCCCAGCAAGGCCTCGAAAACCGCGCGCGTCTGGTTCACGCACAGCCCGATCCCGATCGACAGAACCAGCGGCAGGCGGCGCAGCGTGCTCCACGGCGTGCGCAAGAGATCTCCGCGCAGCCGCGCGATCTCGCGTTCGGATGCGAGATAGAACGACGCGATCGACAGCGTGGTGCCGAAGAAGAGCGGAAGGTCGATCATCAACACCTCGCGTACCCCGTGGGTCGTACGCACGATGAGATTCGGCAGCAGCAGCAAGGACAAGAGGAGCAACAGCGGGTAGGCGAAGTTGTTGGTCAGGTGGAAGAACGCCTCGGTCTTCTGCGCCAGCGTTGCGCGCGAACGCAGGATTCTTGGCAGCAGCTTGCGTGCCACCTGGATGGAGCCCTTGGCCCAGCGGAACTGTTGCGCCTTGAAGGCCGACATCTCGACCGGCAATTCCGCGGGCGCGTCGATCTCGGGCAAGTACACGAAACGCCAGCCGCGCAGTTGCGCCCGGTACGACAGGTCCATGTCCTCGGTCAGGGTATCGTGGTGCCAGCCGCCGGCATCCACGATGGCGGCGCGGCGCCACAGACCGGCGGTGCCGTTGAAGTTGAAGAAGCGGCCCGAGCGGTTGCGCGCGGCGTGCTCCATGATGAAGTGCCCGTTGAGCATCAGCGCCTGCGCCTCGGTCAGCGCCGAGAAGTCGCGGTTGATGTGCTCCCAGCGACACTGCACCACCGCCACGGCAGGGTCGACGAAGTGGTGCACCGTGCGCTCCAGGATGTCAGCCTTGGGCAGGAAGTCGGCGTCGAAGATCAGCACCAGTTCGCCCTTGGCCGTGCGCAGTCCATTCTCGAGAGCGCCCGCCTTGAATCCGGTGCGGTCGGTGCGGCGCACGTACTCGATGTCCAGATCGGGATGATGGCTTTTCAGGGCCGCGATCTTGCGCAGGCAGATGTCCTGCGTCTCGTCGGTGGAATCGTCGAGCACCTGGATCTGAAAACGATCGCGGGGATAGCGAATGGTCGCGACCGACTCGAGCAGGCGCTCAACCACGTACATCTCGTTGAACAGCGGAAGCTGTACCGTGACCGCGGGCAACTCGGCATAGCGGCCGGCGGCCTGCGGTTGCCTATCGCGATGCCGGTAGTAGAGAAACACCAGCAGCGAGCGGTGGAACCCGTAGACCGCGAGAGCCAGAAGGATCACGAGGTAGGACGCTGTCAAGACACCAGAGACATCCATGGCGCTCGAAGCTAGGACGCCAATTGTCTCGCGATTGTAATTTTGTGTGGTTTGTTGTAGCGGCGCCAATATGGGAACCCTCAAAGGGTCCGCCCTTCGGCTCCCCACGCGGTTAGGTCTTGGCCTTTTTCAGAAAGTCGGCGCACAGGCGGAGCCGGCGTCGGGTCATATCGCGGCCAAGTACGGAGAGAGTCTCGAACAGCGGCGGCGTGGCCTTGCGGGCCGTGGCTGCCAGGCGCATGACCATGAACAGTTCCTTGACGTCCCACGCCGATTTCTCGGCAAACCCGCGCACCATGGCTTCCAGCGCCGGCGGCGAGAAATCGCGCTGGCTATCCAGCGCCTCGACGAGGCCGAGCAGACACTCGCACACGTCCTTGGCGGTGCGATTGGCTGGAACCAGATCCTTGAGCCACGGCGCATGGTCGACGTCGCCCGAGAAGAAGAACTCGGTCATGGGCACGAACTCGTCCAGCCGCTGGATGCGCTTGCGCACCAGTGGTACCAGCGATCGCAGGTAGTCATCCGAAAGTCGCCACTGGCGCAGCCGCGCCACGATGCCGTCGTCGTCCAGGGCGCGCAGATAGTCCGCATTCACAGCCGACAGCTTGACCAGGTCGAAGACCGGGCCGCCCAGGCTGATGCGATCGAAGGTGAATGCCTCGATCATCTCCTGCAACGTGAACTTCTCGCGATCGCCCGCAATCGACCAGCCCATGGTGCCCAGATAATTGAGCAACGCCTCGGGCAGAAACCCGGCCGCGCGGTAGTAGTCGAGCGACACGGGATTCTTGCGCTTGGAGATCTTGGACTTGTCGGCGTTGCGCAGAAGCGGCATGTGGATCCACTCGGGCGCGGTCCAGCCGAATGCGCTGTACAGCACCACGTGCTTAGGCGTGGAGGTCAGCCACTCCTCGGCGCGAATGACGTGGGTGATGCCCATCAAGTGATCGTCGACCACGTTGGCCAGGTGGTAGGTCGGAAAGCCGTCGGTCTTCAGCAGGATCTGATCGTCGATCTGGGTGTTTTCAAAGCGCACCTCGCCGCGCAAACGATCCACCACGACGGTCTCACCTGTCTTGGGCATGGCGAGACGGACAACGAAGGGCTCGCCCGCCGCAGCCCGCGCGTCCGAGGCGGCGCGGTCCAAGGCGCGGCAGTGTCCGTCGTAACCCATGAAGCCCGACTTGCCCTTCTGCTCGACGCGCAGTCTGTCCAGGCGCTCGGCCGTGCAAAAGCAGCGGTAGGCCGCGCCTGATGCGATCAGATTCGCGACTTCTCGTCGGTACATCTCTGCGCGCTCGGACTGGCGATAGGGGCCGTGCGGGCCACCCACGTCGGGCCCTTCGTCCCAGGAAAGTCCCACCCAGCGCAAGGCGCGCAGGATGGCTGCCTCCGACTCTGGCGTCGAGCGCGTGCGGTCGGTGTCTTCGATGCGCAGGATGAACTGCCCGCCATGGTGCTTGGCGAACACGTAGTTGAACAGGGCGATGTAGGCGGTCCCCACGTGAGGATCGCCGGTGGGCGAAGGCGCAATGCGGACACGTACGGTCATGGTGGGAGCTTACAGTCGACGGTCGAGGGGCGACAGTCAAGGTGTCGCAATATGGAATAGATGTAGGACAGTCGCTGGGGCGCAGACTGGGCATGAACCCCGTGCCCATGGGTTTTGGTATCCCTTGGTTGGTCCGAATGGAACGTCAATAATTGGTCTTGGTTGCATACGTGCGATAGTTATGCTATGGTTATTAAAATGTCATGGGAAAAGCATAGACGAGACGACGCGCAGACTGACGCGTCAACGCCGGCGATGTCTTTCAGAAAGACAGGGATCGCTTTCAATGCTGAGTTGGTTCGCCTCGCGCATGCGAATCAGCTCAAGCGAGCTACCCTGTACTTTGACAGCGAGGCGAAGCGCGTGGGAGTGGAGTTTCATGGGAGGACCAAGGACCGCGACGCCTATGCCGTTACCCTCGACGGCGGAGGGTCGGGCAAGGCCGGCGGTCGCTGGATCCAGGTGTCGCGAATCTATCAGACTTATCCCTGGCTGGGCGCCATCTTGAAACAGCCCACCGCCAGGCGCAGATTCCACGTGAGACTCGACGACTCCAAGAATCTTTGGTTCGCTGATGTGGTCCGGGAGAAGATTGCGTAACTGGTGTAACTGGATCCTCTGAGACCATGAAGCCGCACACCCATAGATTCAGATGGCGGGACTACCGGACGGCCAGCGGTGCGCGTCCGGTGAAGGTGTTTCTCGATAGATTGAGCGATGAGGAAGCGGCCGCGGTGGTGGCCGCTATGAAGGATGTGGCGAAGCACGGACTCGCCCGCGCCCGCCATCTTCGCGATGATGTGTATGAAGTGCGCGCCGATTCAGAGCGTCGCGCGTTCCGAATCCTCTTCTCGCAGGAGACGAAATTCATTCTGCTTTCCCTGTCGGTCTTTTCCAAAAAGAGCCGTAAGACGCCACTTGGGGAATTAAAGTTGGCACACTCCCGACTGAGGGACTGGCGTGAGCGTGGGGGACGACAGCCATAGCGTTTGAGCTATCGTCTTGACGCCATCGCCTTGAAGCGTAATACTATTCCTGATGGCGAGGGATTTCTTGGACGAAGTGATTTCGCAACGCACTCGGAAGAACCCGCGGTTCCCCGACCTTGTTGCCGAGGCTGAGCGCCGTCGTGCAATGGCGCGTGTCTTGGCGGCCAAGCGCACCGCTTTGGGGTTCAGCCAGACCCTGGTCGCGGCCAGAATGGGCACGGCGGCGTCGGTTGTGAGCAAGCTCGAGGCGGGCGCCGATGTGCGGGTATCTACGCTGCAGAGATATTGTGCAGCGGTTGGCCAAACCTTCCCGCCGCCGGCGCCGCGAAGGAGTGTTACGAGGAAGGCGGGAGCGCTGATGCGGGCGTGATCGAGAAGCCACCGCGGGACGGCCGTCATCTCACGGGCCCGGTTTCTTTCCCGTCTTCGTGTCCCAATCGCTACGCCACCAGCTTGTAGCCGATTCCGTAGATGGTGACGATGTGGCGCGGATTTGAGGCGTCGTCTTCGATCTTCTTGCGCAGCTTGACCACGAAGTTGTCCACCGCCCGGCTCTGGCTGTGGCCGGAGACGCCCCATATTTTTTCCAGGATCTCCTCGCGACTCACCGGCTCGCCGGCGCGTTCAACCAACAAACGCACCAGCTCCACCTCGTAGAAGGACAGCGGGATGGATTTCCCTTTGCGCACCAACTCGTGACGGCGCGGATACACGACGACCGAGCCGATGGAAACCGCTTCGTCCAGGTGAACCGAGCGGTGCAGCCGGCGAAAGATGGCGTTGATGCGCGCCACCAGTTCGCCGACGGAGAACGGCTTGGTCACGTAGTCGTCAGCGCCCGCCTCGAGGCCACGAATCTTGTCCGTCTCCTGCGAGCGCGCGGTGAGCATGATGATGGGCACCACCGGATGGCTGCTGCGCATCTCCTCGCACACCGAGAACCCGTTGATGTCCGGGAGCATGAGGTCGAGGATGACCAGATCGGCGCCGCGTTCCTGCAGCATCTTGATCCCCTCGCGGCCATAGCCGGTGGTCAAGACCTCGAACTGCTCGAACTCCAGCGCGTCGGACAGGCCGCGTGCGATGTCGGGCTCGTCCTCGATGATGAGAATGCGCCGGCGGGGCGCGGGCGCATGGTTGGCGGGCGGGTTGGTGCTCATGATTCGACGGCTGGGGTTGCGTCGACCGACGCCTGGGCGGCGCTTGGCCTGGCGCTGGCCGCGACGGGTGCCGGCAAGAATACCTCGAACAGCGAGCCAGGGGGGCCATCCTGCTTGCTGGCGACCGGGCTGGTCAACACCACGCGGCCGCCGTGGGCCTCCACGATGTACCTGACCAGGGATAGGCCGATGCCGCTGCCGCGCACGTTGCGCTCACGCGTCCTTTGCGAGCGATAGAAACGCTCGAAGATCCGGTTGTGTTCGTCGCGCGGCACGCCGGGCCCGAAGTCGCGCACGCCCAGCACAACGAAACCAGGCGCTCGACGCAAGGTCACCAGTACCTTGCCCCCCTCGGCGGCGTGCTTGATGGCGTTGTCGACCAGATTGAGGGTCACGAGAGTCATACCGTTGTCGTCCATGCGCAGGCACGGCAGCTCGGGCTCGAAGTCGGTCTCCAGTCTCATCTTCTCCTTGTCCAGCCGGTAGCGGCACACGTCGAGCGCCCGCTCCACCACCTCGGCCAGGTCGCCCTCGGCAAAGTGATAGCTGGCCTTGCCCCGTTCCAGTCGAGCGAAGTCCAGCACATTGTCGATGAGGTGCGACAGCCGCTCCGATTCGCGCGTGATGATGCCACCGTATTCGCGGGCGGTGCGATCGTCTTTGTGCCGGCCGGTCGCCACCAGCTCACCGAACATACGGATGAGCGAGAGCGGCGTCTTGAGTTCGTGCGACACGTTGGCGATGAAGTCGCTCTTCATGCGCGAAGCCCGCCGCTCGGCCACCACGGCCAGCCACACGATCCCCAGCCCCACCGCGATGATGACGGTGGACAAAAGGATGAGCAGGCGGCGGGTTCCCTTGGTCTGTTCCCACTGGGCGCGAAATGCCTCCGCGTTCTGCGGTACCATTTGAATGCGCCATCGGTACAGCGCCTTGCCAAAGGGACCTTCGTAGAAGAAGCGACCGCCCGGACGGGCTTCAGGGCCACCCAGGGCTGAACCGGCCACCAGCGCGTTGTTCTCGTCCACGATGGCCACGCGGCGGTTCTTGCGCCGCCGGGCCAGCTCCTCCTCGGACCAGTGCTTGCCCATGAAATCCAGCTTCAGGCTGGCCACTACGTGGAAGGCTTGACCGCTCTCCGTGCGTCGCGTCGCGTAGGCGAGCAGCACCGAGCCGCCCCCCTCAAGTACCTCGTGGTGGTAGGCGAAGTTGCCCACGTCCACCTGGGCCCAGCCCAGATTCTTGATTTTGGCTGCCCAGGGGTTGCGAGCCGCGGCCGGCTCTGCCGAAGCCTTACGTTTGGGCGATGGGGCCTCGCGCAGCTTGGGCCATGTGCATTCCACTTTCTCTGCAGCGTTGAGCACGACGAACGACTCGATTCCTGGGCCCGGGTCGATATCGCAGGGGTCGGCTGCGGCCGGATCGTCTTTGACCTGAGCGATCTTGTCGAAGAGGGAGACGGACTCCTTGTCGATGCGGGCCTCCACCGCCTTGGCGAGATCGTCGGCGAAGTCCTGCGATTCCTGGCGAAAGAGCTGCTCGATGGGGCGCGACACGTCCTCGGCGTGCTTGAACCCGTAGTAGGCCAAGGCCAGCGCGGCCCCGATCATGGCCGGGAAGACCAGCGCCAAGATCAATGAAATGGGTGCGCCGAAGCGTTGGCTAGCTGCGCCGCGCATATTTGCCCCACGATGCCACGTCAAGCGTGACTATGACCGATGCACGGTGACGCCGTCCACACCCTCGCCGGAGATTTGCCGCGAAAGGTCAACAAAAACGTTGGCGGGCTGCGGGGGAAGGCCGTCGGCCGACCGGGAGTCTCAAGTTTCTCCGTGGTAGCTGCCGATGAAAGACTGTGGTGGTTCTGAACACTGCACACAGCGGCCGCCCGAGCCCCGAGACAAGGGGCCAGCCTCGAAAGGATCGCCAGCGTGGTTAAGGCCTGGCACGAGGCCGTCCGGGGAAACGACTTCAGCGCGGAAGCCAGCATCACGGGACGTCGCATGGATGTGGCGCTGTGTGGGACGGCTGACGTGATGGTGAAGAGATACCTGGACCGGTTCTTGCGCACTCTGCACGCCGAAGCCCAGCGCCGGGCGCTGACCGAAATCAGCGTGGACCTGCGCCGGCTTGAGTTCATGAACTCCTCGTGTCTCGACAGCTTCGCGTGGTGGATAAGCACCCTGGAGGAACAGGCGGCCGAGGATCGCTATCGCATCGTTTTTCTGTCCAGCCCCACGGTCTATTGGCAGCGGCGCAGCCTGGACACGCTGGCGCATCTGGCCGGTGACATCATTTCCGTCCAGTCATAGGACCATTGGCGCTCCCTGCAGTAGACTGCGCCGCGTGCGTCCACTGGGCAGCGCGCTGGTGCTGCAATTCAAGAGAAGAGAGATGGGGTGTTGATGCCTTGCCTGCGATCTTTCGCGATCCTGCTTGCGACTGCGGCCATAGGCTTGCTCTCGCCGGGCTGCGAGAGCCGTCCCGGCAGGCTGCCGGTGTCGGAAACGGCGTCGCCCATCGTCGGTGGGAATCTGGCGACCACCTGCGAGTGGCCAACCGCCATCATGCTGATTGGGCCATTGGTGGGGTGCAGCGGCACGCTGGTCGACCCTCATGTCGTCGTGACGGCGAAGCACTGCCTCGTGGACGAGAGCGGCAATCCCACGCCGCCCACCTCCATCGGTCTGGGCGAAACGCGCGATCAATGGGCGATGACCGCGGCGGTGTCCCAGTGTTTCACCCACCCCAGCAACGATTTCGGCTTGTGCACCCTCGCCGAGGAGGTGACGGGCATCCCCATAGTTCCGGTGATGGCTCCCTGTGAAATGTCCGAGTTGGCAGCCGGCCAGGCCATCGTGGAGGTGGGGTTCGGGGTGACCAGTGCCACGGGCAGCACCTACGGGGCCAAGAAGTGGATCCAGGGGACCATCGAGAGCGCCGCTGCTGACCAGGTCGACATCGACGTGACGACCGGGAGCCAGGACGGCGAGTACTACGGCGACTCGGGCGGGCCGCTCTTCTTCCAGATGCCTGACAGCACCTGGCGTCTCATCGGTGAGGACTGTTGCTCGCCGACAATCTCGGCAAACGACGTAGCCCCGCGCGTCTCTACCTACACGTCCGTCCCCTACCACGTGGCCTGGGCCGAGCAGCAGTCGGGCGTCGATCTGACACCCTGCCACGACGCCAGCGGCTGGAATCCGACCGCTGCGTGTACCGGATTTCCCACCAACCCCGGGGACGGCGTTGGCACCTGGTCGACTGTGTGCCAGGGCGAGACCATGCTTCGGCAGCCAACCTGTCAGGGAATGCCTTTGCGCACCGACGCAGGCGGGGGACAGGCCGAGGCCGGAGCCGACACTGCCGGCCGAGGGGCAACAACCGACGGTTCTGCCGACGGCGGTTCGCGTGATTTCCGCGGAGCCGGCAGCGAGCCCGACCTCGATGCTGAAGGCGACACGGGGTGGGCGGCCAGCGACGATGCCCCGAGCAGCATCAAGGACAGCGGAGAAGTACGGGACGCGACGGGCAGCAACGAAGCCGACGTCGACGCTCCGGACCTGGACAGCTCTCTTGCCAGCGACAGCAGCGCAAACGCGGGCGCTAGCGGCGGCAATGCCGACGGAAGCGGCAGTGAAAGTGATGGCACCGCTGGGGCTGGCGGTGCGGCCAGCGGCGGAAATGATGGCGGCGGGGACGCGAGCGCTGGCAGAACTTCGGGCCAAGATGGCGGCTCGGCCTCGGATGCAACCGCGATCAGCGATGGAGACGGGTCAAGCGGGTCGATCTCCGACGGCGCGGCCGATCGGAAGGCCCCCAGAATGTTGGACGGCGGGTGTGCCTGTCGAAGCGTTTCTGATCGAGATGCCGGCTTTTGGCCTGGTTTGCTGGGTGTCGCACTCGCCGCCGCTCACCTGATTCGCCGACGCCCTGACAATTCCCATGGGAACCCTGGGAGGGTTCCGAACCCCTCCCGCGATGGTCCGCGGCGAGCAAAGCTCGCCGGCTCCTCACGCGCTAGATCCCGCGGGCGGTTCGTGGTTTGATTCCTCACTCTTCCGCCCATGCTCTCTGCCTACATTGTATGTCTGCTGGCTGGCGGCGTCGTGCTGGGCGCCTCCGTGTTCGGCGGGCACGACAGCGGCGGCGGCGACGCCCACATGGGTGATACCCACGCCGGCACGGATCATGCCGGACACCATGACTGGGCCGGACGGCTGCCATTCCTGAGCCTGCGTTTCTGGACCTGGGGCGTGACCTTCTTCGGCCTGGCCGGCGTGGCCCTGACCCTGGGTGGAACTCCGACGTCCCTGATTCCCTGGCTGGCGGCGACTGGCGGCGTTGGCTCGGGCTGGGGTGCGAGCTGGGCGCTCGGCCGCCTGACCCGCGATGCGGTGGGCGTGCTGCCCGAGGCCAGCAGCCACATCGGCCGCGAGGGCAAGCTGCTGCTCCCGCTGCGACGGGGCGCACGCAGCAAGATACGCCTGTCGATCGGCGGCGTTGAGACTGACCTGCTGGCAGAAACCGATCTTGAAACCGAGATTCCAGCGCAAAGCACTGTGCTGGTCGTGGGCATGCGTGGCTTGACCGCACTGGTAGAGCCGACCCCCGCTGCTCTCAACTCTGGGACGGAAGACAACCAAGATTTTGGGAAGGAGGAATCGTGACTGAAGTAGCCGACGCGACAATGAATCCCGTGGCAGCCGCGGTGGCGGGTCTGGTGATCGGAGCGGCGTTTCTGATCCTGCTGGGCATAATCAGCCACTTTCTCTATATCTGTCGACCCAATCAGCTCCTGGTGATTTCCGGCCGGCGTCGGCGCACCGAGGACGGCTCGCAGGTCGGCTATCGCGTGGTGACCGGCGGCTGGGCCATGCGCCTGCCGATCATCGAGACCGTCGAGCGCATGGACATGCGCAGCATCCCCATCGACGTTTCCATCAACGGCGCCTACACGCGCGTGGGCATCCCGCTGCGGGTTCGCGCCATCGCCATCACCAAGATCTCGTCGAACCCCAAGGTGGTGATGAACGCGGTGGAGCGCTTCCTGGGCCGCGGCCTGGGCGACATCCAGCAGGTGGCCAAGGAAACCCTGGAAGGCAACCTGCGCGGCGTGCTGGCCACCTTGACCCCCGAGGAGGTCAACGAGGATCGCCTGAAATTCGCCGAGTCGCTCTCGCAAGAAGTGGAGCACGACCTGGCCAAGCTGGGCCTGCACCTGGACGTGCTGAAGATCCAGCATGTCACCGACGACGCCAACTACCTGGCCAGCATCGGCCGCGGGCAGATCGCCCAGGTGGTCAAGGACGCCGAGATCGCCGAGTCCAACGCGCACAACGAGGCGGCCAAGGAAGCCGCAGCGGCCGAGATGCGTGCGAAGGTGGCCGAGGCCGAGGCCGAGCGCACCATCGCCCAGCGCCGCAATGACGTGCGCCGCATCGCCGCCGAGTTGGAGGCCGAGGCCAAGTCCATCGAGGAACGCGCCGAGGCCGGTGCCCTGGCGGCCCACGCGCTCGCCATGCAGGATCTGGAAGGCGTGCGCCGCGATCTGGAGGCCCTGCGCCTGCAGAGCGACGTGGTGGTGCCCGCCGACATCCAGCGCGAAGCCGCGGCCCTGGCCGCTGCCGGCGCGGCTGCGCCCACCGCGGAAAACGGCCGCGCCACCGCAGAGTCGCTGGGGCTGGTGGCGGACGCCTGGACCAAGGCGGGGCCGTCCGCGCAGGACATGTTCCTCATCAACAAGATTGAGGACATCACCAAGATCGTGGTCGACGCCGTCCAGCGCATCAAGCTGGGTCCGGTGCACCTAATCGACGGCGGCGACGGGCAGGCCCTGCCCCGCTTTGCCGCGTCCTACCCGGCGGCGGTGGCCGAGGTGCTGCGCTCGCTGTTTGCCACGACCGGTGTGGACATCACGGCGCTGCTCGCGCGCCAGGCGGGTCAGCCTTCGCCCGCGGCTGCCGGCCTCGGCGGCAAGGAGGTGCGGCCATGACTAGCCTCGGCTTGCTCATCGGCGTCGGCGTGGTGGCCGGCATCGTCCTGCTCATCGTCATGACCCGTCTGCTCTACATCTGCCAACCCAACGAGGTGCTCATCTTCTCGGGCGCGCGCCGCGTGCTCGCCACCGGACGCGTGGTCGGCTATCAGATCATCAAGGGCGGCCGCCGCGTGCGCCGGCCGTTGGTCGAGGCGGTGGACCGCATGGACCTGACCAACATGCCCATCGAGCTGGCGGTCACCGGCGCGTATTCCAAGGGCGGCATCCCGCTCAATGTGCACGGCATCGCTAACGTGAAAGTCGCGGGCGAGCAGCCCATGCTCGACAATGCCATCGAGCGTTTTCTGGGCGTGGACCGCGCGCGCATCATGGCGGTGGCCAAGGAAACCCTGGAAGGCAACCTGCGCGGCGTGCTGGCCACGCTGACCCCCGAGGAGGTCAACGCCGACAAGATCAAGTTCGCACAGTCGCTGCTGACCGAGGCCGAAGAGGATCTGCGCCACATCGGCCTGGAGCTGGACACCCTGAAGATCCAGGACGTGTCCGACGACGTGAACTACCTGGACAGCATCGGCCGCAAGCAATCAGCCGAGGTGCAGAAGCACGCCGCCATTGCCGAGGCCCGCAACAAGGCCGACTCCGCCATCCAGGCGGCGCAGAATCATCAGACCACGGAGATCTCCCGCCTGGACGCGCAGCTTGGCACCTTGCGAGCGGACATGGCCCGGCGGGTGACCGACGCGCAGACCAAGGCCGTGGCCATGGTGGCCGAGGCCAAGGGCCAGGTGGCTTCCAAGCTGGCGCGTGCCCAGGCTGAACTGGACGTGCAAAAAGCGCGCGTCGAGCAGGTGCGCCGCCAGTTACAAGCCGACGTGCTGGAGCCGGCGCGCGCGCAGAAGGCCGCGGCCGAGGCCACCGCCAAGGGCGAGGCCGCGAGTATCGTCGAGCAGGGCCGCGCCACTGCATCGGCCATGCAGGAGATCGCGACGACCTGGCGCCGGGTGGGCGACAACGCGCGCCAGGTGTTCCTCATGCAGAAGGTGAACGATCTGATGCGCATCGTGATGAGCAGCGCCGGCGATCTGAAGGTGGATCGTCTGACCGTGCTGGGCGGAATTGGCGGCAACGGCGGCAGTGGCGATCTAGCCGGCAAGCTGATTGCAATGAGCGAGCAACTGAAAGCCGCAACTGGCCTGGACGTGGTACAAGCCGTGCGCGAGCGCGTGGCGGGAAAGCCGGCGCCGCCGCTGGTTCGGGCGGGGACGTAGGGAGGGGAAGGCGGGAGGTGGGCCCGCGTCGACTTGCTCAACTAAGGATTTCCGTTGGCCTTCGACGGGAAACTACTGGGCCAAGTCCTGCGCATCTTCACCGACAACGTGGCAGCCAACTGCCGCAAGCGCCTGGCGGATCGGGGCATTCCCAGCGGCCAGTACGGCGCGGTTACCGTCATCCAGCGCGCCAACAGTGACCTCTTTTTCGAAACCGTGGTACCGGGAACAATGTTCTCCGTTGGTGGATGCCCCTCAATCGTGAGCGGCACGGTGACTCAAAGTTGCATCTTCGGCTCTGATTGCACCCCCCGCCCTCAATAGGGATGCGGCGTCCACCCCGAAGCGGCACAGTAGGTGTCATAGCGAGCCAGAACCACATCGTCATAGCTCGTGTTGTACGTGGTGCAACTCGTGGTGCTGCCATAGCTGTTGTAGTTGCCGATGGCCATCAATGTGTACTGTTCCTCGGTGCAACCGGGGAACTGGGCCACGACCTGGCGTCGATTGTCTGCGATGCCAGCGATGCCGCGCTCGATATTGATGGCCGGATTGAAGATGGATGTTGACCAGAGGGGTTGGGCTTCACTGGTGGTCAAGTTGGGGTGTCCACTCGAGAGCAGACCCAGATCGCCCGGACGCGGGTTGCATGCGGGCACGATCTGCATCAGACCGAAACATTCCGATTCAGCCGCGGACCAGCCCGGGGGGATACCGCAGGGCAAGTTTGGGCAACCCGCTGCGTCCACCTGGAATCGCGACTCGACGTAGATGATTGCCTTGAAGATCATCGCGTCGGGCTCACTGTATTTCTGTGTAAAATGAAGCAGCAGGCAGTCGTAGGAGTCGGTGTTGGCCTGGTCGGTGATGCCGGTGTGCAACGGGTCGGGATTACACGTCCCACTGCCGCACGAACAGCCAGGAACTGCGGCGGCATATGCAACCATGGCGATCACGACGGCACCGGTGCATCGACCCCACCCTCCGATCGGCTTCACGGGCGCAGCCTTAGCACCTTGGCCGGAACGCCTGCGACGACGGCATACGCCGGGACATCGTGAGTGACCACAGCGCCAGCCCCCACGATCGCGCCGCGGCCCACGGTCACCCCGGGGAGGATGACCGAATTGACACCGAGGTCGGCGTCGTCTTCCACCACCACGGGAGCAGTTGCAATGGGAGAGAAGAGTATGGGGCTCGCCCGACCCGCCTCGCTGTGCACGGACGTGAGAATCTTCACTCCTGGCCCGATACCCACACTCTTGCCAATGCTGATCCCGCCGGCCGAATGCAGAAAACACTGCTGCCCGATCCAGGTGCGATCACCGATGCGCATCTGGTTCTTGCAATAGCCCTTGAGAATCGTGTAGTGACCGACATATACATTCGCTCCCAGCAAAACGGTCTCCGGATGAAAAACCAGCACGCCCGGCTCGAACACACAGTCGGGTCCAAGCGACTTGAACTCCGAAAGGGTGAACTGTCCGGTTCCGTGGGACCTGTGCGATCGTTCCATCCGGCTCACCTTTCGTCTGGGCTATGATGCGGCCCGGTGCACGGAACGCAGGAACGATCCGGAATTGCCAGCATCCGGCACATTCCCCGCCCGGACCCGCGCAACCCTGAGCGGACAGGCCGCGCGACGCAGCGACTTCTTCCGCGGTTTCCGGCTGCTGATGAGGCTGTGTCGAGCACGCGGCGCAGTCTACTCCATCACGCCCTGGTCGGCGTCGCTTCGCTGCGCCAGGCCCCGCTGGCCCGCAGTTCCAACGTTGTGGGAACGGCGGGCATGAAAGGGCACATGCGCAGACCACAGCCATTTCCGGAGCCAAGGCCGGTATCGCCCATGGTCGGTCGTTGGGTCATCGGCGGCCGTTGTTTTGAAAGGTGATGGCCGCGCAGATGGCCGACGGGGAGTGGCTCGCGAGAACGAGATCTAGCGCAGGAAGCAGACCAGCGGATAGATGTTGAGGCTGCGAATCTCGTCGCGCATGATGGTGGCAACTATGTTCGCTCCCACCGTGTTGAGGTGAGTGGTCGGATCCGCGTAGTACGTGCTGGCCGTGGCTTCGCCTTTTGAGCTAAAGAACGCCACGACCTTGGTTGTCAGATCGATGACCGGAACGCCAGCGGCTGCGCCGACACTCCTGATGCTGGCAGGAAGGTCGACTCCCACATCGTTGACGAGTTGAGTGGGATTCATTGTGGTGGCGTTGGTCCAATTGTTGCGTGGAATTGGAGTCGCAAGCACCGGGATGGCGCCCGCCGCCCTTGTTTCGTTAATATACGTGTTCAGGTTGGCTTCGTACTGATCCTGTGGCGTGTTCTTGTCGTTGTGGGCAAATTCGATCAGCACGACGTCGCCAGCCTTGAGGAGAGGTTTAATGGCAGGCCACATCTTGGGATTGTCATAGAAACTGTAATAGGGAGCGTCGGTCCTGCATGGTGTGGTTGTCGGCGAGCATTCCGTGAGCGCGCCGGAATTGCCATAGTTCGCGACGGATAGGCCGAAGCCGAAGAATTGCGGAAGCCACTGTCCCCACCCCGCCGTTCCAGGGCCATCTTGGTCGCACCCGGTTGAATCGGTTGCGATATACATGACGACGTCGCTGGCCGCGGCTGGCGCGTAGGCGATGGAATCCAACTGCGGAGCTGGTCCGATGAAGTACATGTCCAATCCGGGGGTTCCGTCGGACGCCTGCGCCCAGTCGGGTTGCCCCTGTGGCTGGCGCACGTTGACTGTCATGGAATAGAGGAGTTTCTGGCCCGCGGTGGTAACGATTGGGGCAACGGGTGTTCCCTCCGTAGTCACGGGGGCGGCCAGCATCTCGCGCAAGGTTTCAGCCTGAACTTCGGTCTGCCCAGCAGCCGTGCCACCGAGGTTGAAAGAGACATCGTAGTTGCCAGGGTTCCCACCGAAATGGCAAGCAATACCAGTCGAGCTGCTGGTGCACTGGGCCCGGGTCGTGGTGTCTGGGGTTGGAGGGGTAGCGACCGTGGGGCAGACCCCACTCCCGCCGGTCGGGGTCGTGCCGCCGGTCGGGGTCGTGCCGCCCGTCGGGGTCGTGCCGCCGGTCGGGGTCGTGCCGCCCGTCGGCGTCGTGGTGCCTCGACCAGTCGTGCCACCCGTGGCCACTGATCCACCTGCCACCGTCGAGCCGCCCCGACCGGTCATGCCGCCCGTGACAACTGATCCGCCCAGCGCAGTCGAGCCGCCCCGACCGGGCATACCGCCCGTGACGACTGAACCACCCGCGGGAACCGAACCGCCGGTCGCGACTGAGCTACTTGAGGCTACCGAGCCACCAGTCGCGACTGAACCACCCGTGGGAACCGAGCCGCCGGTCGCGACTGAGCTACTTGAGACTACCGAGCCGCCGGTCGCGACCGAGCCACCCGGAGCGACCGAACTGCTTCCGCCACCTGTGGTGACCGAGCCGCTCGTCCCAGCGCCGCTGGTAACTTGCCCGTTCCCGCCTGAACCACCGGTGGCCTGGCTACTCCCTCCCTGTGACGCGGTGTTCTGCGAGCTTTGCTTTCCCGAGGTACATCCGAGTCCAAGAGAAGCCAAGGCGGCCACAGCGAACAAAAGGCCAGGGAAAATCCCCAGCTCGCGGCTGGCGCACGGATCTTGGATAAACTTCTTGTTGTGTTGGCGGATTGACATCGCACAAGCAGTGCCCTGACCCGTTCCTACAGCTCAGATATTCGTTGTGCCGTTCTGCGGCGGCGCCAGCCATCAGGAGTCGGCTTGTCGTCGCCGGGGGGCGCGGCAGGCCGTCAGCACGGGCACGACTCCGAATCAGGAGGCAGCGGCGTCTGCCGCCTCAGCGGCCAGTCTTTCTTCGCACGAACGAAATCGCGTCGCGTAGCTTGGCCGCCGTGTCCCGCACCCGATCCCGAAATGCGCCGTAGTCTTCGACCGCGATCTCGCTGCAAGTGCGCCTGAACGTGAACGAGAACGTCCTGGCGGGGCCCGCAGTGGTCGAGCGCCCCTGCGCCGAGAAGCACGGGTGCGTGATGGTGAAGTCCCCGGGCGTGTGCAGGAACGCGAAGCCCTCGGGCAGGGTGACCGCGACCGTGTCGGACCACACCTCCGGGACGCCAAGCCGCAGCGGCGTCTCCCGGTGCTCGAGCGTGGCGGCGGCGGCGAAATCCACCAGGTGGGGCAGCGGGAACCGGAAGTGATCCTCTTCGGCCTGGATGGCGCGCGAGGCGTCCATCTCCAGCTTGATTGCGAGCGGCTTGGCTGTGTCTTCCTCGGGTGGCCATTCGGAATGTCCCAGGGTCACGCCGGGGAGCAGCCTGCTTGCGAAGGCCTGCATGGCCTTTTCGGCGGCGGTCTTGTTGCGCAGGGTATGCCGCAATCCCATGGCCATTCCCCCGCGAGCCGTGAGCGTGCCCTCCAGGCGCGCCTCGGTGGTCGACTTGATGTCAGCCCGCAAGACCAGCCGCGTCTCGCTCAGCTCCGGAGCATCGTACGGAATGGGCATCATCTCCCACGCGCCCGACTCCGGGTCCAGCACCAGGCTAAGCGCTCCCTGGTCCACGGGCTGCAAGTTGCCCATGTCCAGCCCGTCCGCGGTCGGGTCGAGGAAGAATGGCTGGGCGATACCCGGCTGCGCCGGCGCGTAGACGATTGCGTGATTGAACTGCTGGTTCGGGACATCGCGAAGCACCTTGCCCGCCGTGACAGTGCGAAGGATGGCGAACTTGAGCTTGATGCCGGCCAGCTTGGCCAGATGGATCAGCAGCACCGCCTTGTCCTTGCAATCACCGTATCCACGCTCGATGACCACCGGGCAGGCGTGCGGCCGGACGCCGGCGACGGTGTTCTCGTAATCCTGCTGGTACCGGATCTCCTTGGTCACATATCCGAACAGTCGGTCCAACTTCTCGCGCGGGCTGGCGGCACCGGCGGTGAGTTTGGCGGCCAACTCCTCCAGCCGGGGGCTGTTCTGGAACGCGTCGGCGAGCAGGGCTCGCTCCCAGCGCACGTATTCGTCCCAGTCGGGCACGGTGCTGACACTCACCCGCCAGAGGAGATCGGCAACCGGCGGCGAAGCGACCTCGGGGGTCATGGGCGGCGCGGCCTCTGACGACCATATGCGGACGCGCCGGTCGCCCACCACCGTCTCATCTAGCTTGACCGGCCCTGCGACGTCCGTGCGCAACGGGCGATCCTTGCCCAGAACCAGGACCCAGCGCGGCTGTTCGTTCTGCCAGGATGGGAGGCGGAAGTACCAGGTGGTCACGAAGTGGTTTTCCAGGAAGTGTCCGGCGGGCGCGTAGTGCACGTACTGAAGCACCAGGCGCGACCCGACCTCCAGGTTGCGGAAACGCAAGGTGCCGCCCCGGATGGACGAAGCCTCCTGGCGCTCACCGCTCTTCGACAGGGAGTAGGCCTGCAAGATCTTCACCGTGCCGACGGTTGGCACTCTTTGCGTGATTAGGGCATCACGTCCTTGCTCGGTCAGCGCCTCCGCCACCAAGGTGACCACCCGCCGGGCGCCGCCGTCGGCGTTCACCTCGGTGACCTCGTCGTCCAGCCGCTCAACCGCCTGCGCGCCGGGGTGGGGTTTGATCTTGCGGGTCAGCGCCGCGTCGATCGCGTCTGCACCCGGCACGTACCGCTCGATGAATCCCAGGCGGGTCGGTTCCTGAAACTCGATCCGCTGCGCCAGCACCGAGTTGTTCGGATCGCGCTCGTGCGCCAGCTTCCACTCGACCAGGGCGTCCGCCTTGCGTCCCTGCTCCCAGTACAGATCGCCCAGCCGCTCGTGCGGCCGCGGCCACACCGGGTTGAGGCGCGCGGCAGCCGCTAGCAGCGACTCCGCCTCGGCCGGCCGGCCCTCGCGGCGGGAGAGATCCGCCGCGTTGACCAAATAGACCGGCGCAGTCGGCTCCAGCTCGACGAGGGCGCGCAGCCAGCGGTGCGCGTCTTTGAAGCGCGACTCGTCGACAGCGCGATCGTACAACCGTTCCAGGGTCTTCACCGCGCCCGGCTCGAGAGCGAGTGCCCGCTCCAGCGTAGCGGTCCCGCGTGCCGCGTAGCCGAGCCCGATCTCGCAGCTACCCTGCTCGCGCACGGTGATCGCGCTGTCCGGCCACTTGCGCGCGGTTTCCGCCAGTTGGCGGCATCGATCGATGCGCCAGCCGCGCTGACCGTAGAGGTCGGCGAGGTCGCGCTCGGCCACGCGCGCGGCGCCGGTGGCCTGCATCTCCTGCAGATAATCCGCCTGCGCCTTGTCGTAGAGACGCCGCTGCACGTAGTAGCGCGCCCGCAAACGCAGGAACGCGGACGCTCGGTTGCCGGCGCGTTCGACGCCTCGGTTGAGCAGGTCGATCACCTTGCCAGACTCCTCGTTCGCCCAGTACGCGAAACTCATGTAATAGATGGCCAGAAGATTCTCGGGCGCCGCATCCAGAAACGACTGCGACTCGCTCTCCTGGCGGCGAACGTGTCCGTCGCGGGCGGCCCAGCGGCCCGCCAGCAACGCCCGGCGGTTCAGCGGCATCACGGCCGCCAGTTCGGGCGGCGTCTCGATGACCTGCAATGAATCGGCCTGCGGCTGGAAGGGCTGCGGCTGCGCCGAATAGGACAGGCCAGCCAGCGGAACACCGTCGCGATCGGTCAGGCGAGCCTGCACCCACCACCCCCCGCTCTTCTGCGCCGACTTGATGAGAAGCTGGTTCCAGCCCGGCTGCAGGCGTATCGGTACCACCAGATTGTCCAGATCGCCGGCGTCGATCCGCTCCTCCGACAGCACCAGGCCCCCGTTGAGCCAGGCCCGAGTCGCATCGCCGGTCGTGATCCGGAGCCGCGCATCGACGGCGGCGTCGGCGTGAACCCAGGTCGCCAGATACGCCACGCTGGCTTCGGATGGCCAGATCGTGCTGCCCAGGGGCACGGTCCCAAGGTCCGTCGTGCGCGGCAGCTCGCGCCAGCGCAGCGGCACCAGGGGCCCATCGACCGCATGGTCGAAGTCAATCTTCTTCTCGGGCGGGAAGGCGGTCAAGAACCCTTTGCCTGCTTCGTTGTCGAAGGCACCCAGGATCGCCCAGCGGTCGATGAAGCCCAGAGAGGGAAGCAGGGCCCGTGCCCGGCGGCCCTGCCCGAGCCACCTGAGCGCACGCATTTGGTAGATCGTGGCGGCGGCGCGCGTCGTGGGACGTGGGTGCCCGGTACGGATCGCGTCGTAGAGCGCGATGTTCGCCTCCATCTCGGCACGGGTGGGATCGACGTTCATCTCCCATAGGTAGAGTTCAGCGAGCGGGTCATCCAAGTCCTGCGCCGCCTTCCAGAAATGAAGCCACGCCTCGTGGGGATCGTCGTCCAGATCTGCCAGGTACGCCGCCGCCTCGTGCGCAGCCCCTGATTGCGGGTACTGTGCCAGGGTCGCCTGAGTCAGCGCACGAAGTTCCGACAGAGCCATGTCGCGGCCGTACAGCCTCTCCAGCAGCCGATCCACCTCGGGCCCGGCACCGCCGTGTACGAGACGGACCGGCCCCACGCGCGGATCCACGGGCAGCCGTGGGATCCCCGCGCAACCGATAACCAGCGTGAACATCAGACCCAGCGTGGCGAAACGCATGCGCCCATTGTGCCACGAGAGGCCGCCGAGGTGGTCATGGGCAATGAGGCGAAGCCAATGCCCGTAAGAAAACATCTAATAGGCAAACTTGTGGAGAGACCCATGAACCCGTACTCAGAAATCCTCACCTTCGTCACCATGGTTCTGATTTCCTGGCCCCTGCTTGCCGGCGCGACTGAGATGCCAGCCGTGGGCAGAGTGGCGCCAGATTTCACGCTGCCAGCGCATGACGGCAGCAAGGTGCAGCTCTCAGCTCTGCGCGGCACCTGGGTGGTTCTGTACTTCTACCCCAAGGACAAGACCCCGGGCTGCACTCTCGAGGCACACAACTTCGCCAAAGACCAGCCCGAGTACACCAAGCGCAAGGCCATTGTGTTGGGGGTGAGCGTGGACAGCGTTGAATCGCACAAGGAGTTTTGCGCGCAGGAGGGGCTCACCTTCAAGCTGCTGGCAGACACCGAGAAGAAGGTGGCGGCGGCCTACGGATCGCTGAACGACTTGGTGGTGACCAAACTGGCCGCGCGTCATACCTTCATCATCGATCCTCAGGGCAAGATCGCGCGCGTGTTTGCCGACGTGAAGCCTGCCGCGCACAGCCGCGAGGTGCTGGCCGCCCTGGATGCCCTGGGAGCGACCGGAAAGTAGAGTAAAGTGTCGCCCTCTCGCCTACGGCGCTCGATTCACCGACATGGGGATTGGGCCTTCCGGCAGCAAGGCAGAAGGATCGATTCTTCGACCCATCGTGCGCCGGCGAGGACCCCTTCCTCGCTCAAGGAAGGGTTTTCGTCGTAGCCGGTCGCGTTGCCGTGCCTCGATCGCTAACTTCTCCGTGAAGCTATCGCCTCTCGTCCGCCCTAGAGATTTAGATAACAAGCGGAAGGATACTGTCCATGAGTACTGCTGCGACACGTATTCGCCTCGTCTTCCTCACCGCCCCGGTCATGGGGATCTTCAGCATGAGTGGCGGTGCCCTTGCCCAGACCATCGCCATCGATGGCACTGGCTCCGGGCGCACCTATGAGGGAATCGGCGCGGTGAGTGGCGGCGGCGGAACGTCCCCGTTGCTCATGGACTACGTCGAGCCCCAGCGATCGCAGATACTCGACTACCTCTTCAAACCGAACTATGGGGCGGGATTGCAGGAGCTGTATGTCGAGGTAGGCGGCGACGGGAACTCGACCCAGGGCTCGGAGCTGAGCCACATGCACACCAGCACGGATGAGAACTACTACCGCGGCTACGAGTGGTGGCTGATGGAACAGGCCAGGGCGAGAAACCCAGCGATCTACTTGGATGCCACGGCGTGGTCGGCCCCGGCCTGGGTCGGCAATGGCAACTTCTGGTCGCAAGACACGGCTAATTACCTGTCCAAGTGGATCATGGGCGCCAAGTCCGCCCACGGTCTCGACATCGACTACGTCGGGTGCCGCAACGAGAAGGGCACCAACGAGAGCTGGGCGGAGCTCTTTCGCACCACCTTGAACAGCAACGGCCTCACCAACGTGGGCATTCACGCTTTTGACAACTGGGGAGCCACCAGTTGGACCTGGGCCACCGACATGAATACCAATGCCACCTTGAAGGCGGCGATATATGCCATCGGCAGCCACACCACGGCGTCATTTGGCACCCAGACTGGAACGCCGCCGCCGGCAAACGTCATAGCTATCGGCAAGCCAATCTGGGACACCGAGGAGCACGTGTACGAACATGGGTTTCAGTGCGCAATAGACATTGTCGGCGCGTTCAACTTCAACTACGTCAATAGCAAGATCACCAAGACCATATACTGGTATCTCATCACGTCGTTCTACTCGAACGAGCCTTTCTACGACGACACCATGGCAGTCGCGAGCTCCCCATGGAGCGGCAACTACACGATCAATCCAGCGCTCTGGGGCTATGCGCACGTGGGTCAGTTCACCAAGACCGGCTGGAAGTACCTGGATGGCGCGTCCGGAAACTTCTCCGGCGGCGGGAACTACGTGACCATGATGGCTCCCACTGGCGGGGACTACAGCGTCATCGCGCAGACATCGGGCGCGAAGGCGGCACAGAACATCACGTTCAACGTCACGGGGGGCCTTTCCACCGGCGCCGTGTCCGTGTGGCGCAGCAATGCGACCGCGCAGTTTCAGCAACAGCCCAGCGTCACCCCGGTCAATGGATCGTTCAGCCTATCGCTCGACGCGAATTCCATCTACTCGATCAGCACCACGACTGGTCAGCAGAAGGGCGCGGCCACGCCGCCGGCAGCGGCGGCTTTCCCGTTCCCCTACTACGAGAATTACGATCACTACGCTGACTTCCAGGCGGTCGGCTATCGGCCATACTACCACGACGACATCGCAGGTGGATTCGAACTTTACCAGCGTCCGGACGGAAGCGGGCAGTGTCTGCGCCAGGTCATCAGCCAGCCGGCGCAGAGCTGGGCCCCGGAAACCAATCCGTACACCATCGTGGGCGATACCGGCTGGACCAACTACGAAGTCAGCGCCGACGTCTCGATAGAGACGACGTCGGGGTGGGCGTCACTGTTGGGGCGGGTCAACTCGACCGGAACCGGCTACGGCACCAATCCAAACGCCTACTCCATGACCATGAGTCCGACCGGGGCTTACAATTTCTATGCCTCGACCACGTCGTCGTCCACCGCGACCACGCTCGCCAACGGGCAGGCCACGCTGGCCGCAGGTTCCTGGCACAACATGAAGCTGGTCTTCCAGGGCACCTCGATCAAGGGCCTAGTCGACGGTACGCAGGTCTTTTCGGTGACGGATAGCAAGTACTCCAAGGGCAACGTCGGGCTTGGCACCGCCGCGAAGACCACGGCGTTGTTCGACAACCTGATCGTCAACACCGTGGGCGGAACCACGCCTCCGCCAACGGTCTTTGCCCAAGACGGGCAGACCCCGCCCGACGGCGGCACGGGCGGAAGCACGGGCAGCGGTGGAACCACGGGCGTTGGCGGAGCCACCGGCAGCGGCGGCATCTCTGGCGCAGGCGGAGCCACGCGCGCCGGCGGCACTGGCGGTGCGGGCGGTGCTTCGGGCGCAGGTGGGACCACACGCACCGGCGGATCTCCTGCCAGCGGCGGAGCTGCCCCCAGCGGGGGAATTCCCGCCACAGGCGAAACCACACGCACCGGCGGATCTCCTGCCAGCGGCGGAGCCACGGTCACTGGTGGAACCGTCGCCATGGGCGGAAACACGGCCATCGGCGGAAACGCTGGAGGCGCCAGTGAGCCCGGCATCCCTGTTGCCGGCGGCACCACCGGCGCGCCCGCGACCACTCTTGTGGGCGGAAACTCCGGCGCGCCTGGAGCCACTCTTGCCAGCGGAAGCACCGGCGCGGCCGGCAGCACCGGCGTAGTTGTCAGCGGCGGAGCCACCGGTCAGATCGACACGGGAAAGGCTAACTCCTCTGCATCCGGCTGTTCGTGCAGCATGGGCACCACCAACAACCACCGAGGGCCGGAATTGCTACTGTTCGCCGCCCTCGGCGCGACAACAATACTCCGCCGGCGCCATCGCCGCACGCGACAGGACAGGTGGGGTCCAGCTCACGATGGGCCACCGAAGCACGACGCTGGCCCAGCCGTTACGACGCAAATCCAGTTACCAAAATCGGCAGCGGGCTGATTGACCCACTAGAAGTTCCGAGTTGCCAGGCGCCATTTGCACCCCAGCAGCAACCCGCTCCGCCCAGGTACCGACAAGCGCACTCGGGAGTATAATCAGCGTCTTCAAGTCATGAACAATACGAACAAGCTGGAACGAAGGGATTTCCTCAAGCTCGGCGCGGGCGGTTTGGCGGCAGGTGTGCTGTCCGCCGGCTGCGCGACGGCGGCGTCGACTCAGGAGAAGCAGAACTTGTCGGCCGAGACAGCGGCGCCGCCCAAGCCCGCGCCCACAGCCGAGCCGGCCGCGCCGGTTGCCAAGACCGCCGGGCCGCCCCGCCGCGTGCTCGGCCGGACCGGCATCGAGGTCCCGATCGTCAGCATGGGCGTGATGAACGCCGACAACCCCAACCTGGTTCGCGCGGCGCTGGACGGCGGCATCTTCCTGCTCGACACCGCGCACGGCTATCAGGAAGGTCGCAACGAGGAGATGCTCGGCACGGTGCTCAAGGATCGCAAGCGCGACTCCTTCGTCATCGCCACCAAGGTCCACCTCAGCACCCTGGATCGCAGGACCGGGCTGTTCTCGAAGGAGACGCGCGGCGAGGAGATCGGCGAGAAGCTGGACATCAGCCTCAAACGCCTTGGGCTCGATCACGTCGACATTCTTCACCTGCACAACCAGTCGGCGCGCGAGAGCGTGCTTTATGAACCGGTCCTCAAAGCGCTGGAGAAGGCCAAGCGCGACGGCAAGGCGCGCTTTTTCGGCTGTTCGACCCACAAAAACGAGCCCGAGGTGATCCGGGCGGCGGTGGAGGCCAAGCTGTACGACGTGGTGCTGACCTCGTACAACTTCCGGCAGGACCATCACCTCGAAGTGCAGAAGGCGGTTGGCGAAGCGGCGCAGGCGGGCCTGGGCATCGTGGCCATGAAGACGCAAGCGGGCGTCTACTGGGACAAGGAGAAGCAGTCCCCCATCAACATGAAGGCCGCGCTGAAGTGGGCGTTGCGCGACCCCAACGTGCACACCGCGATTCCGGGCTTCACGACGTTGGATCAACTGCAGGCTGACCTGGAAGTTCTGCGCGATTCCACGCTCACCGACGACGACAAGCGCAGCCTGGAGGCGCCTAAGCTGGTCGGTTTCTTCTGTCAGGGCTGCGACCAGTGCCTGGATCCTTGCCTGGAGAAACTACCGATTCCCGAGCTGATGCGCTCGTTCATGTACGCCCACGCCTACCGCAACCGCCAGGCCGCACAGGCGCTGCTGCTCGAACTCGATCTACCGGAATCTCCCTGCGGTGACTGTGGTGCGTGCCCGGTCCGCTGCGCAAAAGGATTCGACGTGCGCCAGCGCGTGCGCGACATCGTGCGACTGCGCGAGGTGCCGCGGGAATTTCTCATATGAGGGGAAGCCCGCTGGCCGCGCGGGGCGCGCTCGCGGCGTTCTTCGTGTTTTCCGCACCAGCCAGCGGTGATTTCCAGGCCGCGACGGCCGCTGTTTCCGAGACATCGTCGCTCTTTCCCAAAGTCGAAGGCTGGAAGATCTCCGACGGCCCCACCCGATACACGCCCGAGACACTCTTCGAGTACATCGACGGCGGCGCCGAGTCGTTCCTGCAATTTGACTTCCAGGATCTCGCGTCCGCGACCTACGCGAACGACGGCGCTGCCCACGCCAAGAATCGTGCGTCGTCGCGCGCTTCCCATGACCGTGACAGCACGGCGGCGTCCAAGGCGGAGATCACGGTGGACATCTACCGCCACCGGGACGCATTCCGCGCGTTCGGGATGTACACGCAGGAGCGGCCGGCCGGCACCACGCCCCTGCCCATCGGCGTCGAGGCCTACGCCGGGCCGGATTATTTGGAGTTTGTCGTGGGTCCCTACTACGTGAAGTTGGTTCAGTCGGGCGCCAGGCAGCCGTCCTTCCTGCGCCGGTTCGCGGAGAAAGTGGTAGCCGACCTGGCCGGCACGCGCGAGCCCCCGGCCGTGCTCAAGTGCTTTCCCGAGCGAGGCAAGCGCGCCCGCGCCGAGAAATTGATGGCGCGCGACTTCCTCGGTCACCCATTCCTGCACGACGCGGTCGCGGTTCCCTACCAGATCGGCGAGGCGAATTTTCGTTTGTTTGTCGTCGAGGGCAAGGACAGCGCAGACGTCCGCGCGATGGTGCAGCGCTATCGCGCCGTCGCAAAGTCGCCTGCGGTGGCAACCGATTCGGCCGGCTCCGAGGGAACCGCGACCCTGAAGGATCCGCTCAACGGCGAGGTGACGCTGCAATGGAAGGGGCGCTGGCTGTGGGGTGCCGTGGACCAACCGGCCGACGAGTGCCAGTCGCTCCTCGATGAATTGGGCAGGAAGCTTTCCGCCCTGGACAAGGAAAGCTCTGCCGGTTCCCCGGCGTCGGGCACGCGATGACGGACTGAAGCGTCGGCGGAGTGTTATTTTCCGAGAATGATCCCGACGAGCGCAAAGCCGCCATCCTTGCACCTGGTTCGCGCGCGCCTGGTGTTGCTCGTATGTGGGCTCGCCCTGGCGGCGGACGACGCGGCCCCGGTCGAGGCGGCGGATTCCGGGGCCGATGCGCTCCCGGTCGGCAACGTCGAAGTCCACGCGCCCGCGGTCTTGCGCGAAGGCATCGACCGCCTGGTGACCGATGCGCTTGCCCAGAGAAAGCTTCCTGGCTGCGTCGTCGTCATCGGCCGCACGAGCGGCATCGTCTACGCACGCGCGTTCGGTTTTCGCGCCCTTCTACCCGACAAGGAGCCGATGGCCGAAGACACGATCTTCGATCTCGCCTCGCTGACCAAGCCCATCGCGACCGCCACCTCGCTCATGGTTCTGGCCGACCAGGGCAAGGTCGACCTCGACGACCGGGCTTCCCACTACGTTCCCGAGTTCGCAGCGCATGGCAAGGCCGCCATCACGCTTCGCCAGCTCCTCGTGCACGTCTCTGGCCTGCCGGCCGAAACGCCGATTGACGACTACCAACACGGACGCGCCGAGGCCATCCGCCGCATCGCCGCCCTTTCGCTCAAGGCTGCCCCAGGCGCCAGATTCATCTACTCGGACGTCGGCTACCTCGTGCTCGAAGAAGTGATCCGGCGGGTCACCAGCACCGATCTCGCCAGTTTCGCGGCTGCCGCCATCTTTCGGCCGCTCGGCATGACCGAGACCGGCTTCTTGCTGCCGGCAACAGACCAGGTGCGTATCGCCCCGACCGAGATGCGCAAGGGCGAGTGGATTCGCGGCGAGGTTCACGATCCGCGGGCTTTTCGCCTGGGTGGTGTGGCGGGAAACGCCGGCCTTTTCTCGACCGCCAAGGATCTCGCCAGGTACGCACGCATGTTGCTCGGCTCCGGGACGCTCGACGGCACTCGGGTTCTCTCGGCCAGCGCGACCGCGAAAATGCTGGCCGTGCACGATGTGCCAGGGGGCATTCGCGCGCTCGGCTGGGACATGCACAGCACGTATTCGGCCAACCGCGGGGATTCTCTCTGCGGCGGGCGGTCGGGCACGGAGGCTATACCGGCACGTCGCTGTGGATCGATCCCGAGCAAGACCTGTTCGTGCTCTTTCTCAGCAATCGCGTGCACCCCGACGGAAAAGGCTCGATCAACGCGCTCGCCGGTGCGATCGGAACTCTCGCGGGATCGATGCTGGGACGGCCTGCGGGGACCGATGCCCGGCTCACCGAAGGGCCGCTGGCCGTGGGCATCGACGCGCTCGCTGCCGAGGACTTCGCCCGCCTGCGCGGCCTGCGCTTCGCCCTGCTCACCAACGACGCGGCCCGCACCCGCGATGGCGCCCGCACCACCGACGTGCTCGCCGCCCGTCGCGATCTCGCGCTGGTGGCGCTGCTCAGCCCCGAGCACGGCCTCGCGGCAAACCGTGACGAACTCATCGACGACGGCATCGACGCCAAAACCCACCTTCCGGTGTTCAGTCTCTACGGCGGAGCGCGCGGGCCGCACAGCAAAGCCGCGGCCGGGCCACGACCGGTGACCCTGCCGCCCGACATCGACGCCGTCGTGGTCGATCTGCCCGACGTGGGAGCGCGCTTCTTCACCTATGCTTCGACCCTGCACGCGACGATGAGAGCGGCCTCGGAGCGCGGGCTGCGGGTCATCGTCCTAGATCGACCGAACCCCATCGGCGGCCTCGACGTGGCCGGCCCCATGCTGAAGCCGAGCGAGCGCTCGGCGGTCAACCACCATCCCCTGCCGATCCGGCACGGCATGACCATGGGTGAGCTGGCCGAGCTGATGAACGCCGACGAGCACCTCTCTCTCCGCCTCGAAGTCGTGCGCATGCCCCGTTACGATCGAAAGGCCTACTTCGACGAAACTGGGCTCATCTGGTGGCCGCCTTCGCCCAACCTGCGCACAGTCGGCGAGGCGGTGCTGTATCCCGGCGTCGCGCTGCTGGAAGCGACCAACGTCTCGGTCGGCCGCGGCACCGACACGCCCTTCGAGGTGGTCGGCGCCCCCTGGATCGACGGCCGACGCCTGGCCGCTGAGCTTGCCGGAGCGGAACTTGCCGGTGTCTCGTTCGAGGCAACGAGCTTCACGCCCGAGGCGAACCTGTACGCCGGCACTCTCTGCCAGGGAATTCGGCTGCGGGTCGAAAGCCGCGCGACCTTCGAGCCGGTGAGAACCGGCATCGCGATCGCGATCGCCTTGCGCAAGCTGTTTCGCGGCCACTGGGACGCCACCCGGTTGCACAAGATGATGGGCGACCCGGCCGTCGCCGCTGCCATCATCGAGCCTCGCCGCCTTTCCGAGATCGAGGCGCTCTTCAAGGACGACCTCGACGCCTTCCGCGCCAAGCGGCTCAAGTACCTGCTCTATCCCAGCCTCTCCTGCGCTTGCACACAGGGCCAACGGCAACCAGTAGAACTGCCTTCAACGCAACGATAATATCACCTACGCTGCGGCGCACGCACAGTTGCCGGCTCCAACTTGCTAAAGTCGGGGCTTGTCACCTGACAAGCTGGAAGCGCCGCATATGAAGATCGTGAAACCGACCGCGGCGCTTGACAGCCACGGCGGCGAGGAGCAAAGAGGGTTTCCATGGAGATTGCCAGACACTGGAGATTGCAACGACACCGCTACGCGCTGGTGGGCGAGGTGTGCAACCACTGCGGCGTCAAGATCTTCCCGGCGCGCGACGTGTGCCCGCAGTGCAATGCCCCGGCCAAGACGCCGTTCACCTTCAGTGGCAAGGGTGAAATCTACTCGTACTCGACGGTGCACCACCCGCCCGAGGGGTTCGAGCACTTCGCGCCGTATGTGGTGGCCTTGGTGCGTCTGGCCGAGGGGCCGCTGGTGGCCGCGCAGTTGACCGACGTGGAAGGGGAGAAGATCGAGATCGGGATGCCGGTGGAGATGGTCACGCGCAAGCTGCGCGACGACGGCAACAAGGGCACCATCGTCTACGGCTACAAGTTCCGTCCCGCGATCCTTGGTCAGACGCCGGCGGACTAGCAGCCCGTGGTCAATACGGCAATTGCAGATTGCCACTGCGGTCAACCACATTGCCCGCCGGCAAGTAGTCGCAGACCCAGACTTGTGGAAAACTGCCGCTGCAGGCTGTGGCCACGCCACAACCGACCTTGATTGTCGTGCGCCAGACGATCTGCGTGTAGTGCCCGCACTCCGGACAAGTCGCACAGCTAAAAGTCGCCGAGGTATAGGCCACTCCGCCGCAGGTGTTGGCCGGGTACACATAGTTGGCCTGTTCCGAAGCCCAGCCTTGCACGACTTGTGCAGGCGGAACCGGATTGGGCTGACTGGTGAAATACATGTTCTCTCCCGCGGTCTGCCCCTCAACCGTACGGTTGGGGTTGTGCCCAGCAGGACAGGTGCTGGCATAGTTCTGGGCAAAGGCCGCCAAAGTGGCGTCCCAGGTCATGGGCGGTAGCGCTGGATTGGCGCTGGGCGCGGCCGCGCGAACGCTGTTGTGCGCGGCCACCATGCCACACATCACCGAGACGCCCTCCGGACAGTCGCTGCTGGTGCCACTGCCTGATGTCGACCCACCCGTTGCCCCGCCACCACCCGTGTTCACACTTCCGCCATTGCTCGTGCCGACAGCCGCTGTGCCGCCAAGATTGGTCGTTCCACCGGCGCTCGACGCGGGAGCGCCCCCGGAACCAGCTTTGCCACTGTCGTTCGCTCCGCAGCCAAATGCCGTGACGGTGGTTATCGCCACAAAGATCCAGAGCATCCCATGGCTGGTCAATCTACGTCTCCCGACTGGCATCGACAGCCGTCAGTGTAGCGCAAGCCTCTGTCGACAGCCAATACGGGGCTTTGCCCCGCGACCATGTCGCTGCTGCTCGTGATGGGGTAAACTGTCGTCGGTGGTCGAATGTCAGATGCAACTGGAGGTGCCATGTCGACTCGGGTGTGTTTCGTGAAGTTGTCCTTGTTGTCCATCTTTTTCGTCGCCGCGGCTGCAGACGGGTGCGGCGGGGGCAGCGGAGCGACCGATGTGGGTGGCACTGGCGGGACTGGCGCCGCGGGCGGGGCAGCCGGCACCGGAGGAGAGCACAGCACCCCGCCGCCGAGCGCGACCTGCGTTGTGCCGGCCAGCCCGGTTGACACGTCCAGCCCGACGACGGTTGTGGGCGACGGCAGCGCCGCAAGTTGCACCGAGGCGGCTTTCCGGGCCGCAGTCGCGAGCGGCGGCATTGTCACGTTCAACTGCGGCTCGGCGCCGGTCACCATCAACGTCACCTCCGAGGTGCCCGTCGGCAAGGACACCACCATCGACGGCGCCGGCCAGGTGACGCTGAGTGGTGGGGGCACCTCCCGCATCCTCCACATCATGAGCGCATGGAACGTCGCCACACCGCTGCTCACCGTGCAGAACCTGTCGTTCGTCGACGGTTTCACCAGCGACGTCCCCAACACCAGCAGCACGGCCAAGGGCGGCGGCGCCATCTTCCAGGACGGCGGCTCGCTCACCGTCATCAACTCCATCTTCTCGCACAATCAATGCGCGTCCAGCGGCGAGGACGTGTCGGGCGGGGCCATCAATGGTCAGGGCGTGGGGACGCTCATCATCGTGGGCAGCACGTTCTCGGACAACACCGGTTCCAACGGCGGCGCCGTGGGCACGCAGGACGAGAACGTCACCATCGTCAACACCAGCTTTGCCAACAACTCGGCCACCGGGACCGACGGCAATCCTGGCAACGGCGGCGACGGAGGCGCGCTCAGCTACGACGGCGCCAACGTGTCGCTCACCTTCTGCGGCGACAGCTTCACCGGCAACCGGGCCAATGCCGCCGGCGGCGCCGTGTTTCGCGTCGGCTACCACGACGAAGCGGTCAACATCGACCGCTGCACTTTCGATGGCAACTCGGTCGACGCGAACAGCGGCAACGCGGCTGGCCTCTACCTCGAATACGTGACCATCAACATGACCGGCACGACCATCTCGAACAACACCGGCCACTATGGCGGCGGCATCTGGATCGGCCAGTCGGCCATTGCCAACCTCACCAACGTCACCATCGCGAACAACACGGCTTCTGGTGGGGGCGGCGTCTGGTTCGCCAACGCCGTGACCGGCACCTTTCTCAACGTCACGGTGGCGGGCAACACCGGCGACGGGCTGTTCGGCGGCGACACCGGGGTCAAGCTGCAGAACACCATCGTGGCCAACAACCTGCGCGGCACGCTCGACGGCACGACAAACTGCGCAAACCAGCACGGCAGCAGCGGGCCCAATCTGCAGTTCCCCGGCGCCGGTACGCAGTGTACTTCCTCAATCACGGTAGCGGATCCCGCGCTCGGTCCACTGCAGGACAATGGTGGACCGACCCAGACCATGCTTCCAGCGTCGGGCAGCCCGGCCATTGGTCAAGGCACTGGCTGTCCGCCCATCGATCAGCGTGGCAACCCGCGCCCCAGCGCGTGCACGCTGGGCGCCGTCGAGGCCAGCTGAACCGCCAAGCCTCCTTCTTCACAGCCCGGCCATGGCAGACGAACTGCTGCGCACCCTGGGTCGTATCCCGCGTGCCCCTCTTATGATCGCGCGATCCCCTGGCGTCTCAGGAAGTCGACGTAGTACTCCACCGGCTGTCGTTCGAGTAGCTCGCCACGTTCGATGGCGTCTTCACACAGCTTGCGCAACTCGCCCACCCGGCGCGACGGCGGAATAGCGAAAGCCACCATGATGGCGTTGCCCACCCCTGGTGGCAACGGCGGCACGCGGGCGTCGAGTTCGCGCACCGCCGCGATTCGTTGCAACAGAGCCTCGATGTTGCGTGCGGCTTCCTCGCGCCGACCCGGCCGCGCCGAGGTGACGTCGGCCCGTGACAACTCGACCAGATCGGGGAGCGCGTCGCCCATCTCGCGATCGAAGCGGCGCACGGCAGCGTCGGTCCATTCCGGCTCATAGGCGTTGGCGCGCAGATGGTTGACGATGAGGAAGCGGATGCGCTTGCGCTCGGCGCGGACAAAACCCAGGCGGCGCGCCAGAGTATCGAACAGACGAGCCCCCACCTCGGCGTGGCGGTGGAAGGTGACCTTGCCGTCGCTCAGCATGACCCGGGTGGACACCTTACCGATGTCGTGCAGCAGAGCGGCCCAGCGCACGATGGGCTGGGCCGGCGACTGCATGACCACCTGCTTGGTGTGTTCCCACACGTCTTTGTGCCGACGGCCTGCCTCCTGCGAGAGATTCACCGTCGCCTCCAACTCGGGCAGTACCTGCTGCAGTACACCTGCCTCGTGCAGCCACCGCAGACCGTCGTCGGCGTGCGGGGCCGTGATGAGCTTCTCCAGGGCGTTGCGCACGTCGTCCGGCGGAAACGATCCCAACTCGCCAGCCACCGCCCGCGCCGCTTCGGTGATTTCCGTGGGCAGGGAGCCCCCACTCTCGGCCAGGCGGCAGGCGATGTCGAAGACCCCAGCGGGCGTCGCGCCAAACGGCACGACCTCGGAACTTCGCGCCATCCGGATCTCTATCCTAGTGTGGGGTGATCTTCTTCTTGTCCTGGTCCCACTTCCGCTGCAGGTGGTCCAGGATAGGCTGGGCCTGCTTGAGCCGACCCTCCAGGGTCTTTTCGCTGATCGGATAGTTGGTGCCGAATTTCAGTCCTTCGTCGTACAGGAGTGTGCCGACTTCCTCATCGTCGACGAACAGGGGAATCTTCTTGCGCGCGTACACGGCCTTGCGCAGGACGGACCAGCGGCTGTCGAGCCAGGCGACCAGATCTTTGCCGCAGGCCCGCTCGATCAGCTCCAGTTCCTGGCCCAGACGGCTGAGATCTTCGGCGAAGCGGTCGCGGAACGCCGGCGCCCCTTCGCCCCCGTCGTTGAGAATCTTGCGCAGGGCCAGCCGAAGGACCAGCACGTCCTCGCTGTGTCGGAGGTACGGCTCGACGTTCCCGTCGCGGGGTGCGATGATGTACACGACCGCAGCCGCCGCGACTTCGCGCGCGCCATGGTCCAGATCGGGGTCGGACACCGCTTCGAGCAGGATCTTGAGATCGAAGGGGAGCGAAACCAGGGTCCGCGCAAAAATCTCCAGCAAACCGCGCTCTAGATCCTTCTCCATGGTCGTCAAGGGGCAGGGTGTTCTTGGATTCGTCAGCCAGGCCCGGTCGGACCTGATAGCAGTCAACAGAGGACCATACTACCTAATTCTCTGCCGATTGACAGGGGGGCTGCCACTCTTCACCTCCTGCGAAAGCCGCAGAAGGTCGTGGCTGCAGCGGTGGCCGGATCGACAACTCGCGGAAATTCACGCCCAGGGGCTCGCCGGCCCTTGCCTCCGCCGGCGGCTTGACCGAATCTTGACCCATGAAGATCACTCTACGTGAAGCCAGGGACGAGGCGCGTCGTTTCCGTAGAAACGGCGATCACCCGCGCGCCCTGCGCGCGTACCAGAGAATTCTAGCCGCGCTTCCGCTCGACTACGAAACCCGGTTCGCCATCGGGGACGTGCTGGTGGATGCGGGGCGGACCGATGCCGCGGCCGAAGTCTACCGGAGCGTGGCCATCCACGACGTCCGCGCCGGCCACCCGCTGCCGGCCATCGTGGCCGCCCATGCCTTGGGTAAGCTAGGCCAGCCGGTGGATGACATCTTCGCCCTGCTGGTCAAGACCTACGCCTCCGGTTCGCCCTTGCTTGCGCGTTTTGCGGTCCGGCCGGCACCCGTCGATCCCTCCACCATGCTGGAAATTGGGGACATCGCCCACGCCGGATCCCCGAGCCATGTCATCGAACAGGCGCGCAAGACCGCGCTCGATCTCTCGGTCTTCGTTGGCTATCAGGAGCAGTATCATCCGTTGCCCTTCCTGTCCGAGTTGGGCCCCGAATCACTTGCGGCCGTGCTGCGCTCGCTGACCGTTCTCCGACTGGACGACGGGCAGCTGGTCGTGCGTCAGGGCGACGCGGGTGATTCGCTCTTCCTGGTGGCGGGTGGCGAGTTGCGGGTCTTCGTCAACACGCCGGCCGGGGAAAAGGATGTGGCGCGCCTTTTCGAGAACACGCTCTTCGGAGAGATGGCGCTCATCACCGGCCAGCCGCGCACCGCCTCGGTGGCTGCGGCGAGCGAGGCCGACGTCATCGGGGTCAGCAAGGAGGCCCTGGCCCATGTCACCGCCAGGTTGCCCGCCATCCGCGCGGCACTCGACGGGTTTTCGCGCGAGCGGTTGATCAAGAACCTGCTGCAGACATCGCCGCTCTTCGTGCCGTTCACCAAGTCCCAGCAAGGCGAGCTGCTTCGTCGCTTCGAGGGCCTCGAGGTCGAGGCCGGGACCGAACTCATCAGCGAGGGCGAGCGGGGCAAGGGCCTGTTTCTCGTGCTGGCCGGCGAGGTCGAGGTGGTGGCGCGAGCAGATACGCCTGACGCCGTGTCCCTCGCGCGCCTCAAGCCAGGCGACATCTTCGGCGAGATGTCGCTGGTCACGGATCAGCCGACCTCCGCCACGGTACGCGCCACTCTGCGCAGCACCGTGCTCTTCCTCAAGCGCGAGTACGTGGAGCGGCTGGCCGAGGCCATTCCCCAGGTGCAGGCCTACTTCGAGCAGGTGGCGCTCAACCGCGCGCGCGACAACACCCTGCGCTTCGACCGCGGCGCCCTGCCCACCGAAGCCGTCGAGGTCGACCTGTCGGACGTGGTCCCGGTGTAGAAGGTCAGAAATCCAGCACCGACAGAATATCCTCGCGGTCCGGTCGGCGTGAGCCGGAAGGAATGGGTCGGGGCAGGCAGGCGCCATGGGGCGTCTGCAATCGACGCCTCCGTTCCGCAAGCGCGATGGCGAGCGCTTCATTGACGATCTGACTGACCGAGACGCCCTCTCTTCTGCCGATGCTCTCCACCTCGGAAAGCAGGGTTGCTTCGATGGTGACTCGTCTACGCGGCATGTGCGGCCTCCGATTTTCTGTCTTCTGCGGCAAGGGGCCCGGGTCAGGGCCGCGGGCCCTCCTTGAGCTTGCTGAATGCTTCGGCGCGGACGCGCGGGTCAGGATCCCGCAAAGATCGGACAAGCCCGTCGTGTGCCACGCGAGCGGCGCTTCGCCGCTCACTCGGCGAAGGCTTGTCCACGCCGGCTACGGTCGGCCGGAACGCACCGGGCGCCTGCACGGTGGACGGATGCTCGACGGACGACGGGATGTTTGCCGCCGGCTCGTCCGCGCGCACAAGGCGTGCAGCGCGGGTCACGCGTGCCGCCAGGGTCTCGTCGCGCTTGCTCCAAAAGCGGTAGACCCGCTCGGCGCGGGCAATGTTTATCTTTGCTTCCGTGACGAGGTCCACCGCCGTACGCAGCCGTCCCGATGGCGTCGGCTGGCGCAGGAGCGCGATCAGATCGGCATCTGACCAGCGTCCCGGCGCAGGACGAGGCGTGGCGCCCAGCGCGGCCCGCAGCGCCAGCACCTCGGCCTCGGGGTAGAAGGCCGTGCCCATGCGGCCGCGAACCGCGTGCAGTCGTCCGTCGCGTTCGAACTGGCGGATCTTGAATTCGCTACGCAGGCCGAGATGAATCGCCGCCTGGTGCCTGGTTAGATGGCCCTCGCAACCTAGGGGCGGCTTCACTGTCTTGCGTCCTGCCGAGATTGCGTAACCCATTGACGCCGACGGTATACCCGTGGCGGAGCCCAGCAAGTTTTTCACATCGCCCTTCTCATCAGGCCGGCATCAGTCCCTCATCGGGCTTTCATCAGACTCTCATCAGGGTTTAAATCAAACTCGCCATCAGGGTTATCCAGCCGGAATCGCGAGGAGAGTCCCTGCAATTCTGTCGGGAGCATCGGAGGTGTCCTCGCGGATGTTCGCCAGCCCCAAGCCCAGAAATGTGGGTCCTTGCCGCTGGCCGACGCAGTTCGTAGATGGTCTTTGCCTTCGCGGCCGGCCGCCGCTAGGCTAGTCAAGCGCAAGGGATCGCCCATGAAGTCCATTCGCCGCATGGCCATTGTCTTGAGTTTGTGGGCACTGCTGCCCGGCCTGGCGTCGGCCGGTCCCCGCTCAGGTGCCAGCTTTGGTAGCCGCAGCGGTTTTCGCTCGGGTGCCGGCAGCCTCTCGCGCGGCTACCAAACCGGGCGCAGCGGGTATGGCGGCGGGGGCTCAGGCTTCTTCTTCTTGCCCAGCTTCGGTTGGGGCTTGGGTGGCTACGGCAGCGGCGGCGGCCTCGGCCTCATGGGCAGCCTCGTGCTTCTGGGAGTGGTGGGCCTGGGCGTGGTCGCGGTCATGCGTGCGGTTCGCCGGGCCGTCCGCCATGGCACCCCCGGCGCATGGTCCGACGATGATGCGGAGGAGGCATCGGGCGAATCGTACGTGTGCAAGGTCCAGCTCGGCCTCGGACGTTCAGCGCGCCACCTTCAGGCTCGCCTGGCTGATTTCGCAAGCCAGGGCGACACATCCAGTGAGGTGGGCCTCGCCGAGCTTCTCCATCAGACCGCACTCGAGTTGCTGCGTGAGAAGGACTCGATCCGCTACGCTCTTGCCGAAGCCAGCGGGCCCATGAGCATGACCAACGGTGAAACCAAGCTCAATGCCGCTGCCATGGCCGAGCGAGCGCGCTTCGAGGTGGAGCGCATCCGGGCCGCCGACGGTTCCCTGCGCCGGGCACAGGCGGTCCCCAGCGTGGGCACGGAGCCGCTGGAGTATCTGGTCGTGACCGTGATTGTGGCCACGCGGGTGCCGCTCGTGCACGTTCACGCGGTGAGTGACCGCGAAAGCCTGGAGGCTGCACTGAGCGAACTCGGGGCAGTCCCATCCCACGCCCTTCTAGGCCTTGAGGTGGTGTGGACACCTGCCGATGCCGAAGACTCACTAACAGAGACGGACCTGATGACCACTTACCCAGAGTTGAGGAGTCTGTAGCCCATGCCTCCCATGATCCCCATCCCCCTCTGGCGGTTGGTTCTTGACGCGTCGGTTCTGGGTCTGGCAGGAATCGCGATGCTCATCATCGGTTATTACATCTGGGAGTTGGTGACTCCCTACAACTTGCGTCGGGAGCTGCAAGAAAACAAGAACGTGGCGGTCGCCGTCGTGGTGGCGGCTTTCATCGTTGGCATGGCCATCGTGATCGGGGCTGCGTTGATTTTGATCAAGTAGCGGATCCGAGCCACGAGTCGCGAGAACCCTCTCAGGGTTCCCACGTCAGTGCGCGCTTGATCCCACCTGACGCTGCGGCTAGAGTCATTCCTGGCGAGGCTCCTGTACTCCCATGCAGAAACTCCTCATCGAGGATGACGAAGGCAAGACGGTTGTTGTCCCGCTGATCCGCGACGAGATCACGATCGGCCGGCAGGAAGGCAACACTATCCGTCTGAGCGAGCAGAACGTCTCGCGACGCCACGCGCGCCTGGTGCGACGACAGGGTGCTCTGCTGCTGGAAGACCTCTCCAGCTACAACGGCATCAAGCTCAACGGCGCCGTTCTATCGGCGGCCACCTCTCTCAAGGATGGGGACGTCTTCCTCATCGGCGACTACCGGATGGCTATCAAGGAGGATCGACCCGCCGCGGCCGTGGCCGGCGCTCCGACTGCCCATGCACCCGTGGCTGGCGCGGCCTGGTCCCCGGCCCAGGCTGCGGCGCCGCCGCCAGCGCCCGAAGTGCATGATGTCATCGAAGCGCAGCCCACCATACCGCTGCATAGCCTGGTTGACGAGGGCTCGACGCCAGACTCAGCCTCTCCGCCTGCGCGCCTGGTGATCGTGGGCCGATTCATGGCGGGGCGCGAGTTCACTCTCGACCGCCCGTCGCTGGTCATCGGACGCACGCCCGAGAACGACATCGTCATCGAGCACAAGTCCATCTCCCGGCATCACGCCCGCATCCTCCGCGAAGGCAATCAGTACTACGCCGTGGACCTGGAAAGCGCGAACGGCGTTCGCGTGAATGGGGTGGACCACGATCGCGTGCTGCTCACGCCGGGCGACGAGATCGAGCTTGGGCAGGTGCAACTGCGCTTCGTCACCGCGGAGGGTGAGGGCGACTGGGAGGCAGGCTTCGGTGGTCCGAGCAAAGGCAAGATCTACGCGATGGTGGGCGGCGGCGTAGTGGTTGTGGCACTGGTTCTTGCCTTCGCACTTTCGGGTGGCCGCTCGCGGCCGCACCGGCCGCCCGCGCCTCCCACTCCGCCAGTCGCCGTCCAGCCAACGCCGGTTCCGCAGCCACCGGCGCCCAAGGAGACCCTGGCGGACCTGTTGGCCGCCGCCAAGTCGGCACAGGCGAACGAGCAGTGGGACGTGGCTCTGGCCGCAGCCAGCAAGGCGGTGACTGCGGCGCCTGATTCCAGCGAGGCTGCGGAACTGCGCAAGCTCGCCGAGGACGAAAAGGACAATGCCGAGCGCTTCGCCGCCTTGAAGGAGGCGGCAGACAAGTCGGACTTCGAGGCGGTTCTGCACAGAGCGGGCGAGATCCCGGAGACCAGTGTCTACAAAGAACGGGCAACGGTCCTCGATAAGTCCGCTCGCACCGAGTACATCAAATTGCACGGGGATGCAGCGTCGGACAAGGCAAAGGTCGGCGCCTGCGACGAGGCCAAGCACGAAGCCGATCTGGTGCTGGCGGTCGACAGCACCAACAAGGCCGCGCGCTGGATCATCAGCCGCTGCGCAGTGCTGGCAAAAAAGTCGAGCCAGCGGATCGAGGTGAAGAAGCCAACCCCGGCGCTCAAGCCTGTGGCCGCCAGCGCCCAGCCCAAGCCGGCCGCGCCGCCCGCTGCCCAAACCGAGCCGAGCGCGGATCCCGACAAGCTGATCCAACAGGCTCGCGAGGCATGGCTGCGCGGGCAGTACATCCTGGCCGTGGACGCCGCACGCAAGGCACTACGGGCCAAGCCGGGGCTCACCAGCGCTTACCAGATCATCGCAATCTGCTCGTGCTCGCTGCACGATCCGGACACCGCCCTGCGCGCCTACGAGAAGCTTGACGACCGCAACAAGCAACTGGTGCGGTCGGCCTGCCAGAAGAACGGCATTTCCTTCTAGGCTGGTCCTTGGGGAAGGTCTGCTCGATCACGCGGAGGAGGTCAGGGTTGGCTTTCATGCCCCCTCCGTGCAGGTACATGAGGGGCACGTTGTAGGCGCCGCGCGAGTGTCCCCTATCGAACTCGGGAACGGAGCGAACGTCGAGGTAGCACCACCCCGCCCCTAGTGTGGGCGAGACGTTTCTGACCACGATGAAAGAGGACAGCTCTGGCCCACTTCGTGCTACAATCCTCACCTTCACTCATGACGTCGGATTCGGGGCCGCACATCAGGCTGGTGGCAGCTGTTATCGAGCGTGAAGGCCGCTATCTCATCACACAGCGGCGGCCGACGGCGGTATTGCCAGGCCTGTGGGAGTTCCCCGGCGGCAAGGTCGAGTCCGGTGAGACGGACGAGGCAGCGCTCAAGCGCGAGTTGCGCGAGCGGGTCGGGGTGGACGTCGAGGTCAAGCTGCGCATGGCGCAACGGACCCATCAGTACGACGGATACTCGGTGGACCTCACGCTCTACCAGGCCAGCATTCTTCCGGACCAAGAGCCGCGCCCCTTGCGGGTGGCCGACTTCCGCTGGGCCGCGTCAGGGGAGTTCGAGAAGTACCCGTTCCCAGCAGCCGATCAGGCGACCACCGACATCCTCCTCGGATTCAAGCGCTAGCTACGGTTCTACTGGGGCGCAAAACTTGGCAGTCGCGCTGTCCGCAGGGTCGGGCAGCAGCGCAATGCTGCCGTTGGTGTCGGAAGTGCGGCAGACGTAGCCACCCCGGCAGTCGCTGTTGCTGCCGCACTTGACCGCACAGTAGCGACGCTCTGACACACTTGGCACACAACAGGCGTGTTCCGGCTCAGAGTCGTTGGGCCCGCACACCACGCAGAGTTCGTCGGGCTGGCATTCGCCGATGGTGCCAGGAGGACTGCTGCAATCTCCGGTGGGGAATTTCTGGTCGAAGAATCGGACACAGATCGATTCCGACGGGCAGGAGCTGTCGTCGCACCCGTCCTCCGTGCAGTAGCCCCCGGGCTGGGAGAGATCGCAGATGCGACTGCCATCCTGGGCGCAGTCGATGTTGGTCTGGCAATCATCACCGATTTTCTTGCTGCAGGCAGGGGCCAGCATGGCCACGAGCAGGATGGTCAAGAGAGAGACGCTGCGGTTCACGGCGCAAGTATGGTCCATGGGTTGTCCATCAATCAACGCAAGACCGCCCCAATCAACATGGTCAGGAGGAATCCCAGAACCAGCCCAGTCGAAGCGGCACTCTCATGGCCGTGGCTGTGCGATTCCGGGATGATCTCATTGGACGTCACGTAGATGAGAATTCCGGCGGCCAGGGCCAGGATGAGGGGAAGGGTGATGACCGTCCACGACGAAAGTCCATGGCCGACGAGCACTCCCAGAGGGATGGCGAGGCCGCTTGCGGCTACCACCAGCAAGCCGCGCGTCGGCGACACGCCCGAGAGGCGCAGCGGCGCACCCATCACCACGCCCTCGCAGATATTCTGAATGCCCACCGCAGAAACCAACAGCCAGCCCAGGTGGCTCCCGTGTCCAGACGCGAATCCGGCGCCGATGGCCAGGCCCTCGGGAATGCGGTGGATGGACAGGGCTCCGACAATGGCATAGCTCTGGCGCACCTCCACGTGCTGGTCATGCGCATGCTCATCCGGACAGTCCGGGGCGATGTGGTTCCGGTGGCCGCGGGCGTGGCGGTGCGGGATCAAACGGTCCATCACGCTGGCCACCAGCACACCCGCCAAGAAGCCGATGACCACCAGGATCAGGCGGCCCACATCCAGGCCGGCAGCCCCCTGCACGCCTTCGAGAGCCTCGTGCAGCAGACCGAGGGTCGCGGCGGCCAACATCAGTCCAGCGCCCAACCCGAGAATGCCGTCGTAGGCTCGTCGCGGAAGCTGCCGAATGAAGAAGAAAGGAAAAGCGCCGAACGCCGGTCACCAGGCCGGTCAGGGCAGCGGCTGTGAGGGCCTGCAACATGGAAGGCCGTTCTTACCACGAGGGGCGGTCGAGGTATCCTGGGACCGTGCTCACCGCGTATCTCGCCCTGGGGTCCAATCTGGGTGACAGGCGCGCTTTCCTGTACGCCGCGGCGGCAGCTCTCGGTCGGCTGGCTGGCACCCGGGTTGGGGCCCAGAGCCGCATCTACGAAACGGTTCCCGAGGGGAATGCTCCGCAACCACTCTACCTGAACGCAGTGCTGCGGGTTGAAACGTCACTGACCGCGCGTCAGTTGCTCGACGCTTGTCTGGGCGTCGAGCGCATGCTCGGCCGGGGCCGGCCGGCAGACGGGACCAAGCGCGCCCGGGTCATCGACATCGATCTGCTGCTTTTTGGGGAAGAAAGTATCGACGAGCCGGGGCTGCAGGTGCCCCACCCCGCGTTACTCACGCGTCCCTTCGTGCGCATCCCGTTGGCCGATGTGGCCCCCCCCGGCCTCCGCCATCCACGGACGGGAGAGCGCCTGGACACGAGCACCCCTGACCCGGGTGTGCGGCGCCTACCTGACCTGTAGGCTAGGCGAAGGAGCGGCTTATCTTGCGGAAGAGCCGGAAAAGGTCCCACGCCCTGACAGCCCAACGCAAGGCTCGGCGGGGCTGCACGACGGCGACGGCAAGCGCCGCGACCAGCAAGAGGCCCTTTCTGGCCGCGAGGAACTTGACTACCTCCACCCCCCTGTCCGCCAGCCAAAACAGGTTGCTGTGGCCATCGAGCACAGCCCTGACCGTCGCCCGCTCGGCGCGGGCACGTTCTACCAGCTCCGCCCGGCGGCGCTGGATTTCGGTCAGCGACAGGTTCATGAGTCTTGCTCCAGACTCTGCCGATCCTTGGCGAGCACTTCCACGGTTTCCTGCAACGGGCGCTTATAGCCGCGCACGATAACGGCGAGGATGACCGCGTTGACTAGGCCCAGACCCAGGAAGAGTCCGCTGAGCAGCCCCAGGACAGCCAGCCGATCCGAATTCCAATAGAGCACGACCACAAAAACCGATAGCAAGACGATCCCCAGACCGAGACAGAACAGCGCCGCTCCGCCGAAAAGGACCAGCCGGCTCAGGCGGACCCGCTCCTCCTGCAACTCGGTCGCCAAGATGCCCACCCGCGTCTCGGCTGCGGAAACCAGCACGGCGAGCAGATGGCTTGCCGACCCGAGCAGCCCACGGTGCGACGCCGCGGCCAAGGGTTCGTCTGGCATTGGGGCTCTAGCGGCGGCCGATCAGTATCCCGAAGAGGAGGCCGGCCCCTGCCGCGATTCCCACGGCTTTCCATGGATTCTCGTGGACATAGGCGTCGGTTGCGCGTGCCGCAGCCTTGGTCTGATCGACGGCCTTGCCTTCGATCTCGACGAGCTTGGCCTTGGCTTGCTCAAGTCCCCGCTGCACCTTGTCGCGTACCGCCGCGACCTTCTCACCCGCCTGACCGGCCGTGATCTTGAGCAGCTCCTCGGCGTCATTGATCACCACCTTCAGATCAGCCACGAGTTTGTCCCTGGTTACGATGTCCGTGCCATCCATGGTGAGAACCTCCTAGGCAATTGTACGAACCGTCCGATTCCCTGTGCTGGGCAACTCGTCCTCCCGTCCCGAAGGACGATACCCTCGTTCAAGTTACCGCGAGGGCGGAGGCGGGGCAAGGACGACCGGGCGCAGGGTCAGCGAAAACGCGCATTCATTCCTCGGGCGGTTCCTCGTACTTGACTTCGAGCTTCCACTCCTTGGCGACCCAGTCGAGGATCTTGGACTCGTGGCCCTCGATGGTGTCGGTCATCGCGGCCCCCATCACCGCCCCGAAAATCAAATCACGCGCCTCCGGGCGCGTGATGGTTCCGAGGAACGTCTTGGCAGCCTCCTCGTCGGGAAAGCGTCGATCGACTTCCTCCACGGCCTGGCGATAGGCGTCCTCGCCAATCTCGTCGACGACGGCCTGGATCTCGCGCTCCTCGTCCTCGGTCACGTGACCGCTAGCCATCACCACGAACTCGATCAGGGCGGCCAGGGCAATTCTCTCGTCGGCGTTGAGGTCATGAAGTTCCATCTCTTGTCTCCTCGCAGAATCTTACACCATTGCGACGGTTTCTGACCGCGCCACTTGCATCGCGCGCGAAATTCGCGTGAACTGCCTATGTGGCACCGTCGGGCAAGCCGAGAAACCTCCTCATCACCATGGGCGATCCAGCCGGTATCTCGGCTGAAGTCGTCATCAAGGCGTTCGCGACGCTGGCGCGCGGGAAGCAGCCCCTGGCCCGGCAGATCCGGAGATCTCTGCGCAAGCAATGCGCGAATCTCGCGGTGGTGGGCGACGCCGGCGTGCTCGCGGATTCGGCGCGACGGCTGCGGCAACGCATTCCCATCTTGCCGGTGCAGAACTTCTCGACCGCATGGCTTGCGCCCACCGCGCTCCGGCTTTTCGCCCATTCCCACATCGACATGCAGCGATTTCGCTTCAGCAGGCCGGCCTATGGGCGCGAGCAACTCGGCTACCTGGACTTCGCCATCGATCAGGCCAGGCGGCGCAGAATCGCGGCCATCGTCACCGGGCCTGTCACCAAGGAAGCCGTGGCTGCGCTGCTTCCCGACTTCGTGGGCCACACCGGCTACCTGGCCGAGAAGCTGGGCGTGCGTGACGAGCGCATGGCGTTCCTCACGCCCGACTATCTGCTGGCGCTACAGACCACGCATATTCCGCTCGCCCAGGTGTCCGGCCATCTCACGACTGCCGGGCTGGTGAAATCGATCGAGATGCTGGCGCAGGCGGGTCGCGCCCGCTGGGGGCGCAAGCTTCCGGTGGCCGTGCTGGGCCTCAACCCTCACGCGGGCGAGCATGGCCTCATGGGCGACGAGGAGGCGCGCGCGATCGTTCCGGCGATGCGGCGGGCGCGGCACAAGGGTATTGCCTGCGATGGTCCCTTCCCTGCCGATTCCTTCTTCATCGAGCGGGTCAAGCGCTACCGGCTGATCCTGGCCATGTACCACGATCAGGGTTTGATAGCCGTCAAGCCGGCCTTCCCCCGCGCCTCGGTGAACGTGACTCTGGGCCTGCCTGTGGTGCGCACATCGGTGGATCATGGTTCGGGTTACGACATTGCAGGACGAGGCATTGCCAGCGAGGTCAGCTTGCTCTGCGCCATCAAGGCGGCCCTAGAATTGATGGCCCTACCATCGGGTTCCGCTGCTTAACACTAGTGATTGAAATTCTCCCGTCACCCTCGGTCCGAATTTCAACCAGTAGTGTTAAAGTTGGCAAGCACGGCATTCGCGCGCTGTAATGGAAGCATGAGAACGCTGGCGTTGTGGGCCGCCGTGCTCGTCCTGGCCGGGATGGCTTCACCCGCCCGAGCCGACTCGATCTACCGTTACCGTGATCCGAGCACGAAACGCGATGTCTTCGTCAACTGGCTGGATCAAGTTCCAGCCCAGCTTCGTGCGGAGGCCACGCCCGTCGTATCCGACGGTGTGCTGGTTGACTCCACCAGCCAGGCAGACAAGGACGCGCCACGAGGTGCCGTGATTTATGGAAGCAAGAAGCCCGCGGGTGCCCTGGAGACAATCGAGCAGGCGGTCCGCGACGCCACGGCAAGCGGGCACGCTGCCGGTGAGTTGGAGCGGGCGCTGACCACCGCGATCGATACGGCCCTGGTCGCGAGAGGCAAACCGCCACTATCGGCCCGCGAGGGTGCGCAGTTCAAGCGCGTGCTGGTCGAATCGGTCGTGGTGATGGCGGTGGCTTGCCTGTTGTCAATCGTGGCGTGGATCCTGGTGATAGTGCACGCCTTTCGCGCCGACCACCGCTGGTGGATGGTGTTCATCCTGCTCTTCCCCGCGCTCGGGATCGCGTACGTGCTGGTCCACGTGGAAGGCAAGCGCCACTGGTTCAAGTTCACCACCTTGTTTGCGCAGGCCGCACCCTACGCGGTCGCGCTGGCCATGAGCTGGCGGTTCTTCGCCTTCTTCAGGACGATCCTGGCGGGAAGCTAGCAATCCGCTACTCCCGTGTCGTCAGATCCCTCTGGCGCGCGGGCGCTGGCTGTGCGAGAAGAAAGACTGGTCCCGGGTGACGGAACACTTGCGAACCCCGCCAGGCCCGGAAGGGAGCAACGGTAGCTGGTCGACCGGGTGCTCGGGACCTTTTGTCGTCCCCGAGCGCGGAACGCTGCCGCAGCCGAGCGGACGGCTCTGGCGACCCGCAGGGCGCAGTGCCGCAGGGTCGGAGTCGAGACGGTGGGGGACGATGGTGCTACAATAACGGTTTCTGGAGACGAATCGGAGTCAATGCCTCGCTTGGTCAAATGCGCAAGACTCGGGCAGGAACTGCCCGGGGTGGCCTACAGGCCCTTCAACAACGAGCTGGGGAAGAGGATCTACGACCACGTCTCGCAGCAGGCGTGGATGGAGTGGATTGAATACTCAAAACGTATCGTCAACGAGTTCCGCCTCGACCTGACCTCAGCCGTGGGGCAGCAGGTTCTCCTCGAACAGGCCGAGCAGTTTTTCTTCGGCGCGGGAGGCCGCAACCCGCCGGATTTCGTGGCACCCAAGTCGTGACAGCTCGCCATGCCTGACGACAAGGGGCGCCGCACGACGGGGGCTATTCCCATAACCAGCGAGCAGCCCGTGCGCCGCGCGACGGGGTCCATTCCCCTGGCCAACGAGCAGCCGGCGCGGCGGCCGACCGGCTCTTTTTCCGTGGCGGACATCAGTCCGCAGCGCCCTGACATGCAGGCGCGTGATCCCCGCGTGACGGTGAGCGTGCCGGTGAAGGTCCACTACGAAAGCATTCTGGATTTTCACGAGACCCAGTCGGTCAACATCAGCCGTTCCGGCATGTTCCTGTCATGCGCCGATCCGCGGCCGGTGGGCACGGTCATCGACTTCGAGTTGGCGCTGTCCGACGGCCTGTCGCTGCTCCGGGGCAAGGGCGAGGTGGTGCGCGTGACCGGTGCGCCCAACCCGGGCATGGGCGTGCACTTTCGCGATCTCGATGAGGAAGCGCGGCGATTTCTCGATCGCATCGTTCAGGTGAACGAAGAGGAAGGACGATCGCCGGCGGTTCCGCTCGACTTCGCCACCCCCGCACCCGCCGGGCCGCCGTCCTCCAGTTCCATGACGTCCTCGCGGACCAACCTCTTGCGCGGCGCCACCATGCTGCAACCCGGCCTGCTGGTCAGCGGGCGCGACCTGCACGTGAAGCTCACCCCTGCCACGGTGGGCTACTTCACCAACAACCCCCTGCTCAACATCCGCCTGGGCGGGTTCGTGGTTCCCTGCGACGAAAACGTGTCCTTGGGCGCTGTCTTCGACGTGGTGATCGAGAGCTTCGAAGGTCATGCACTGTTCACCGGAAAGGGCAAGGTGGTGGCCAAGCAAGAGCACCGACTCGGCATTCGCCTGGTCGACGTGGACAAGGCTGTGCTTGCGCGGCTGCAGTCCGAAGTCACCCGGCTGAGTCCGTTCGGTCGATAAGCGACTTCCCACTGTCGAACCGGGGCCGTCATCGGTAAACTACGCCCGTGACTGCAAAGCCAGCGAAGCAAGAAACCCAACGAGACGAAGAAACCGAAGCCGCGCGTGGCCGTCTGGCCAGCACCGGACGCAACGATCCCTGCGCCTGCGGCTCCGGCAAGAAGTACAAGAAATGCCACCTGGCCGACGACCAGGCGGCTGCGTCCGCGCCGCCCCAGGCGCCCGACCCCGACGAGCTGCTCGCCTCGGGCTGGCAGCTTTTCGAGCAGCGCAGGCCCGCGGCTGCCGAGAAGGAATTCCGCGCGGCCCTGGCGCTGAAGCCTGACTGGGCGGACGCCCTGGTCGCCATCGGCCTGGCACGCCTGCGAGCGGGCGACCAAGATGCTGCGCGCAAGGAGTTTAACGAGGTTCTGCGTGTCTCGGAGAAACTGGCCGCCGAGCTGCGTGAGTCGGGCGCCAAAGACGCGTTCTCGCGCAAGGAGGCGCAGGCGTACCTTCGCGCCAGCCACGCCCTCGGGTGTTTGGCCTTCGATCAGGAACGCTACCAGGATGCGTTGGCCGATCTCGAACGCGTGTATGTGGTGGACGAGGGCGCGGTGGGCACCGAGGCCCGGCTCATCGCTGGCGCCGCACTCCTCAAGCTCAAGCGGCCAGCCGACGCCGTGCAGGTTCTGGAAGTGGCCAGCAAGTCAGAGGCCGGAGCAGGCCGTGCGTTCATGAGCCTGGGCATCGCCCGCTTGGCCGCGGGTGATAGGGCTGCCGCCCATGCCGCGATCCTGCAGGCGCTCAATGCGAATTCCCACTTCGGCGCGGCCCTGCTCGGCCGGATTCCCGCCCGCGCGGCCAACCTGGGAGCAGCCACGGCAGGTAGCCGCGAGGAGGCCGTGGGCTACGCGCAGACCTTCGGCGATGTGTGGGACGAAGCGGCCAAGAACTTCCTCAGGGAGATCCTGGCTGGCCGATCCGCGGACGCCCGCAAGACCAGAGACGCAGTCGACGCGCCGGCGGAGTAGCACGGGTGTCCCCCAAGGATCCGACCCCGCCGGTCCCGCAAGAGCGTCGCGCATCACGGCGCAGCTCGATCCAGGTGCGGCTGCAACTCGTGGACATCGGCAGCAGTTTCTTGGGCCGCAGCGTGGACGTGAGCCGGGGCGGCCTGTTCGTGGCGTGCCCCGAGACGCGACGGGTGGGGACTTTGCTGCGCGTGCGCGTCCTCGGTCCGCGCGGCGAGGCCGTGTTTGCCGTGGGGGTGGTGGTGCGCTGTTTCTCCGACCTGGAAGGCAGCCGCGAGGGCAGCTTGTCGCCGGGCATGGCCATTGCTCTGACCTCGACCAGCGAGGCGTGGGATCGTTTCTGGGAGGACGTCAGCACCACCGAGGGCGACGAGGACGAGCCGTGAGCGGCGCCGGGATCTTGTTTCCGGTTTCGTCGGAGAAGGCCAATGCGCTGCGCGCACGGCTGGCGACGCTGCAGATCCAGGAAGATGATCTGGAGGAAAGCTTCGTCCGCTCCGGCGGCAAGGGCGGGCAGAACGTGAACAAGGTGGCGACCTGCGTAGTGCTGGTGCACCGGCCGACTGGAACCTCGGTCAAGTGCCAGCAGGAGCGCACCCAGGGACTCAACCGGTACCTGGCACGCAAGCTGCTGGCCGATCGCATCGAGGCCGCGCGGCTGGGCCGGCAAAGCCAGCAACAGCAAGAGAGCGAACGCATCCGGAGACAGAAGCGGCGCCGCTCTCGCCGGGCCAAGCGGCGCATGCTGGCCGACAAGCGCGCCCAGGGTGCCAAGAAAGCGCTGCGGGCTGAGGTGGCCCGCGACGAGTAGACGGAGAAACGGTATCAGCCTTTTCTTTCGCCGTCCGGATACGCCATGCGAACCGCGGCCCAGGCCGGCTGGCCCGGGCAGTCCGGTGGGTTGAGCTTGCGTAGCTCAAGGCGCAAGGCAACCCCGGGAAGACGCACCACCAGTGCGTTGATCATGTCGCGAGCCAGGGCTTCCAAAAGATGGTGGGTCTTGCCCGTCCCGATCCCCACGATGATCTCGGCCACCTGTCGGTAATCGATGGTGTCGGTCAGGCGGTCCGTGGACTGGGCCTTCTCCAGCGGCGCATCGATCTCGATGTCCACTTCAAATCGGCGCAAGGACCGGCGCTCGGCAGGGGTGGCGCCGTGGCGAGCCTCGAAACTGATGCGGGACAGAACCAGCGTGGGCATCCGCTAGGCCGCGCTCTTGCCCGCTGCAGTTCCCGCCTTCAAGTCGCCTCGACCTCGGCTTCCTTGCGCATCTTGCGTTTGATGATCTGGCGCTTGACCGGACCCACCATGTCGATCAGCAAGCGGCCGGCGAGATGGTCATTCTCGTGCTGCATGGCCCGTGCGAAGAGGCCGCTGCCCTCGACCGTGAAGGGCTTGCCCTCGACATCGAGCGCCTTGAACACCGCGGTCATGGCCCGTTTCACGGGCACGAATATTCCGGGAAACGAAAGACACCCCTCATCCCCGGTCTGCGCCTCGGCGGACAGGCGCATGATCTCGGGGTTGATAAAGACCATGGGCAGGTCGGTTGGCTGTCGACCCGCCACCTCGGGGTCGATTAGGAAGAGCCGCAGCGGAACCCCGACCTGGATGGCTGACAGTCCGGCGCCCTCGGCCAGGTACATGGTGTCCGTCATATCCGCCACCAAACGCTTCAGTTCGTCATCAAAACTAGTGACATCGCGCGACGTCTCACGCAGGCGCTGGTCGGGGAAATGCAGAATCGGAAGAATGGACATCTCACTAGAAAGAATGACATCCGCCGACGGAGCAAGCAAGACGCGACGGTGGAGACTGCGGAAGGAACGCGCGTTGACAACGCCGGATCCCATTCGTAGCTTAGCCACCTTGCTCGCTTCACTGCCATGAAGCTCGTTCGATATGCCGAAGCCGATCTGCCGACGGTCCACGGGCCGTTTCGGCTCTTCGTGTACCATGAGTCGGGGGACAAGAATGGGACGGGAACAGCCCACCCGTGTCAGGAGCACATGGCCATCGTCCGCGGGCCCATCCAAGGCAGGGGCCACGTGCTGACCCGCGTGCATTCCGAATGCTGGACATCGGAGGTCATGGGGTCGCTCAAGTGCGACTGCCGCGAGCAGTTTCACGTCGCGCTGGAGAAGATCGCGGCCGAAGGCGCCGGCGTGCTGGTCTATCTCCGGCAGGAAGGCCGCGGTATCGGGTTGGGCAACAAGATCCGCGCCTATGCCTTGCAGGCCAGCGGCGCCGACACGGTGGAAGCGAATCTGGCGCTGGGCTTCGAAGCCGACGAGCGCTCCTACGACATCGCAGGATCCATCCTGCGCGACTTGGGCGTGCTTTCGGTGCGGCTCATGACCAACAACCCGCTCAAGGTCAAGGGACTGGAAGACGCCGGCGTGATGGTGGTGGACCGCGTCTCACACTGGGTGGGCGAGAACCAGCACAACGCGGGCTACCTGGCGGTCAAGCGCCACAAGATGGGCCACCATCCCGATGCGCAGGGGTCCGATGCGTCCGACCCATTGGTCGTACTTCACGCCGTGCCCAAGTCCGGCAAGCACTAGCCTTCAAATAGGAGATCGCCATTCCAACCGTCGACGAAGTTCATGCGATTCTCGCCCAGGTCAAAGACCCGGCGCTGGGCCGCAGTTTGCACGCAGCAGATATGGTGCGCGAAGTGGCCGTCGACGGCGGCAAGGTTCGCATCGCCGTCCAGTTGACCACGCCCGCCTGCCCTTCGCGCCATGCCATCGCGGCGTCCGTGCGCGAGGCGGTGGGACGACTGAGCGGCGTGACCGGCGTCGAAGTCGTCTTCTCGGCCGAGGTGGCACGGCGACTGGGCCCGCAGCGGGAGAGACTGCCGGGCGTCCGCAACATCGTCGCCATCGCGGCGGGCAAGGGCGGCGTGGGCAAGTCCACGGTGGCCACCAACCTGGCCGCGGCCTTGCAGCAGCAAGGGGCCCGGGTGGGCCTGCTCGACGCCGACGTTTTCGGACCGTCCATCCCGCAGATGATGGGCAACCCCGAGATACCACCTGACATCGGTGTGGGCCAGAGGATCAAGCCCGCAGTCCACCACGGCATCCAGGTGGTGTCGGTGGGCTTCTTCGTCGAGCGGGGCACCGCCATCATCTGGCGCGGGCCCATGGTGCACAAGCTGCTGCAGCAGTTTCTCGACGACGTCGACTGGGGCGAGCTGGACTATCTGGTGGTGGATCTGCCGCCCGGCACCGGCGACACGCAGCTTTCGCTGTCGCAGCTCATTCCCGTGACCGGCGCGGTCATGGTCACCACGCCGCAGGAGGTTTCCATCCTCGACGTCGAGAAGGCCATGGCCATGTGGAATAAGGTGCAGGTTCCCGTGCTGGGCGTAGTCGAGAACATGAGCTACTACCTGTGCCCATCCTGCGGGCACCGCGACGAGATCTTCTCGCGCGGCGGTGGCCGCAAGCTGGCCGAACGCGAGGGCGTGCGTTTTTTGGGCGAGGTACCGCTTTTGCCCGGAGTGCGCGGCGGTGGTGATGCGGGCAAGCCCGTGGTGCTGGCCGAGCCGACCTCGCCGGTGGCCCAGCTTTTCGCCAGCATCGCCCAGCAGGTGGCCTGCGCGCTATCGGTACTCAATCTGCCCGACCCCGGGACCGGCAAGCGCAGCAGCCGTCTCAGCGTTCTCAAGTGACCGCCAGACCAGCCGTCACACTGGACCCGCCCAGGGCGAGAAGGCATTCTTGCGTGAGTGAACCGCCCGGTGAGTCTGCCCAAGCTGAACCTCGAGCGAGGAATGGGTCTGCTCAGGCGCGCGGTCCGCTCGGTTTCCGGCTGGCGCCCGGGCGTGTACCTGTTCGTGGCGGTGACCTGTTTCTACTTCGCGAGCATGAGCCGCGAGGTGCCCTGGGGCGACGCGCGGCCGATCTACGACGTGGCCGAGTCCATGGTCAACCTGCAGGGAGTCGCGGTGCCCACCCGCTGGCCCTTGGATGCGCCACCGGGCCGCGGTGGCCGCTTCTATGCAGCCCAGCCCTGGATCCCTTCGCTGGTTCACCTGCCGGGCGCGGCCTTTCGCGGCGGGTTCTCGCACCTGCGGCAGGGCCGCGAGCTGGTGCACTTGTCGACGGTGTTCGGCTGCCATCTGGCCGGCACCCTGCTGGGTGGGCTGGTGGCGTGGTTGTTCTTCCGTCTGTGCTTGCGCCACGGTGCCTCGCCGCCCCTGGCCGGGTTCGCGGCGATCCTGCTCGCGGCGGGGAGCATAGTCTGGGTCTACGCCCGCTCTCCTTTCAGCGAGATCACTCAGATCGCGTGCTTCACCGGCTTCTTTCTCGAGCTTTCCCAGCTCGTGGAACGACTCGATCGACGCACGGCCCTGGCCACCGGCCTCTGGGCCGGCCTGCTGCTCAATACCAAGTATGTCTACGCGCTGTCGTTCCCCGGTGCCTTGCTGCTGGTCGTGCTGGTGCACCGGAAAGCGCTGCGTTCCCTGGCCGAGGCGCTGGTCGCGGCAGCTCTGGGGTTCTTGCCCGGACTGCTCATGGCCTTGCTCTACAACTATCTCCGCTTCGGCTCGATCACCAACACCGGCTACCCCAAGGTGAGCAATGTGATGGTGGAGAACGTCCTGGTCAGCCTGTGGGGCTTTCTGTTCTCGCCGGGCAAGAGCATCTTTCTCTACGCGCCACCGCTGCTGCTCGCGGTGCTCGGCTTGCCGCGTTTCTGGCGCAGCCATCGCGGCACCGTGCTGGCCATGCTCGCCACCGTCGTGCCGGTCATCTTGTTCTACTGCCGCTTTCCCTCCTGGCCGGGTGACTGGGCCTGGGGACCGCGCTACGCGGTCTTCGCGGTTCCCGTGCTGTTGCTTCCCGCCATCGCTTTTCTCTCCGCCGCGCGCCGGCCCGGGCGCGTGCTGGCGGCCGCGGTGCTGGCTGTCGGCCTGTGCGTGCAACTTCTGGGCAATGCCTTCTACTGGGACCACTACATTCGCATCGGGCTCGACGTGCGCACCCGGTGGCTCGGTTCTCCCAACCGCATCGCATCCCTGACCGCGGACAAGGGCGGTTTCTGCGAGGGTTGCTTCGAGGACACCTATCCCACAGTCTGGCTGGGTCCGTTCCAGCCCATCCTCGGCCATCTCTGGCTGGCGCGGCACGTGCCTTTCGGCGACGACTGGAAGCGCGCCTCCGAGGATGCGCCCTGGCGTCGCCACACCCGCCTCGCCATCGACGCCAAGGCCACCTACGACCGGGCCCGCGTCGACCATTGGCTCTACGAGACGGACAAGTACCGAACCGAGGGGTGGATCGTGCTCCTCCTGCTCCTGGGCGCGGGAAGCGGCGCTGGCATCCTCTTCGTCCGACGCACGCGAGAAGCCGGTCGGACCTGCGCGCGGTGAACAGGTGCTCTAGGGAAGCGCCTGCGATGCGAGCTTCCGCGCCGACTCGCACGCCGGGTGCTGGAGAAGAGCAGCCGGTGCCGCGAGGCAAAGCTTCCAAGCATTCTGATGTTGACTCAACCGCAGATTGGCGACCACCAGGCCCAAGGTTGCGTCGGCATCCTGCGGAGCCAGTTCCAGCGCGCGCTCCAACGCGACAATGGCCGAAGGAAAGGAGCCCGCGGCAAGCGCAGCAAGGCCCAGGCGTTTGTGGGCCTGGCTGTCGCCCGTGATGTCGAACAACAAGATGCTCGATCCGGCACGCGCAGTGGGGGCCACGTCGGCGAGCCATGCGTAGGCATCAGGCCCGGGCGGATACACGCCGGTCAAAGTCGTCTCGCTGATGGCGATCCACTCGCGCCCTTGCGGGTCGGAACCGTCGACCGCCAGCCGTGGCGCGAAGTTGTAGGCGGGCATCCACTGGTAGCGGGAAATGCCATGGGCCGCGGGACGGGCTGAACCGAAATAGGCCAGGTACAGGCGGCGCAGCGGCTGCCGAGCAACCACCGCGGGGATGCGTGCCAGATCGATGCCCCAGTCGACGTTGGAATCGGACAGCAAGCGCGGACCCGCGGCCATGCCGCCTACGGCTTGATTGAAAAACGACAACTCCGAAGGGTGGGCTGCCAGCGTCCCTTGCGCCAGCCACAGCAGCAGCAAGGGAACCAGCCAACGCCAGCGTCGCCCTTGCGTCCAGAGCTGCGCGCCCGCCAATCCACCACCCACGCACAGAAGGGGAACCACCGGCAGCAAGTTGCGCACGCCGATGGCGACTCCACCAGCCAGCACCAGCGCCAAGCATCCCAGCGACGAAACCGCATGCGGCAGCAGCAGGCGCGGCTCGCGTCGCAGATGCGTCGCGATGGCCACCAGCCCGGACAACATCAGGACCAGCGAGGGCAGCGGCGTCTTCACCAGCCAAGCCACCGGGTAGTACCACCACCAGCCCTGCGCGCCGTAGCGACCCAGGGCAAAGGCCGGATGCCCGGCATGAGCGTGCTCTCGTTGCCAAGCAATGGCGTCCAGAAATGCGCGCGGGCCCGCGGGCAAACAAAGCAGAGAAACCACCAGGCAGGCCACGCCGAGCAGGGCCGTGCCCCTCACCACAGTCAGCCAGCGCGAGCCCGGCAGTTTCCGACGACAGGCTGGGACGACGAATGCGAACAGCCCCAGCAGCAGAGGTAGCGTCGACAACTTGCACGCCAGGGCCACGCCGAGAACCGTGCCTGCCACCAGCAGCTCTCCCCAGCCGCCCGCGACCGCCCAGCCCAAGGCACAAGCAGCCAGAAAGAAGAAGGCAGCCGTCCCCACATCCAGGGTCGCCAAACCGGCGTGAGCCACCAGCAATGGATCCAGGGCATAAAGCGCCAGCGCGACCAACGCCGCCGGCGTTCCTCCCAGGCGTCGCGCCAACAGAAACACGGCCAGCGCCGTGCCCAGCGACAGAAACAGCACGACAAGCCGTGCTCGCAAGAGCAGGCTCATGGCGGGCGTTCGACTTTCATAGACAAGGCGCTGGCCGACCAGGAAAGGGTGCACACGTGCAGGTATTGCTTGGTCGTTGATTCCCGCGCCCAGCCAGGTCGCACCAAGCAGCAGCTTCATGGCCGGGGGATGCTCGCGGTTCAGATCCTGATTCCCTTGCGTCAGGGTGAGGTAACCCGCTGGCGCGTAGATCATTTCATCGAAGGCGGGCGCGTTCTTGCAAGCCCCGTGCAGCACTAGGCCCGCGTGCAAGAGCAACAGCAGGAAAGCGGCAAGGTGCACATAGCCATTCCCCGAGGGCCACGCGGCCGCCGGGGCAGTCTGCTGGCCAGGGTCGCCGCTGGTCATGGGCCATCAGTATGACAGCCGCGGCGCTCGCACAGAAGGGCGGTGTCCCTGTACACCCGCGCGCGCCGACTGCAGGAAGCTGCCCTTCTTCGCGATGCGGGTGACGCGGGTGTTGTCGAAGAACCTGGCGGGGCCGGGAACCTGCAAGAGCCTCCGGCTGACTCAGATTGCGGTGAAGACCGTGAAGCCCAGCCTTTCCGCCAGCGCCCGCGGGGCGACGCCTTCGAGGTTCGCGAGATCATCTCGGGCGCCGCTCTTGCAGAGGAGACGAACCAGATCGAAGCGGCCGGCCGCTGAGAAGACCGCACGCCACAGCACCGAACAGCCCTCGTCGTCGCAGGCGTTGGGGTCGGCTCCCTTGGCCAGCAAGATGCGCGCGATCTCGGGCAGGTATTCCTGGGCGGCGAAGTGCAACGGGGTCCAGCCATGCTCGTCGGCGGCGTTCAGGTCTGCCCTGGCCTCCAGAAGAAGCCCGACCAACCCGACGCTGTTACCCAACACCGCCTGGTGCAGAGGCGCGCGGCCCTCCGCATCGCGCGCGTTCGGGTCGGCGCCTGCAGCGAGCAACTCGCGCACACGCACGAAATCGCACACGAAGGCCGCCTCGACCATCTGACGGTTCGCCTCAAGTTTTTCTGATGCCATGGTGGTCACCGATCACAGTTTTTGCAGGAACTTTGCCATCACCGTCTTCACGCCCACGCTGGCAAAGCGAACCGTCACCTTGAAATCGTCGCCCACCGACTGCCATGCGCGCACCTCGCCCACGCCGAATTTCGCGTGTCGCAACTTTCCGCCCACGCGCAGGCCCAACTCGCCCTCTTCTCCGCGCGCCATGCCTGGGTCGTAGTGTCGCGTGATGGTCCCGGACTGGGCCGCGGGCGCGGGACGGGCAAGTCCACGTCCACGCCCCGTTGCTGGCGGCTCGCCTCGGTTCCAGCGACCCTGCCAGGGGCCAGCGCCCTCGGTTTTCTCGTCGTGGTACGCCGGTCGCGCTGTGATCACATGGTCGATCACCTCGGCCGGCAGATCGCCCAAGAAGCGGCTGGGCACGCCGCCCAGTTGCTGGCCCGACAGCCGGCGCCAGCGCACGCGACACAGGTGCAGACGCTTCATCGCGCGTGTGAGCGCGACGTAACACAGGCGGCGTTCTTCCTCGACCGCGGAATCGTCGTCGATGCTGCGCTGGTGGGGAAACACGCCCTCCTCCAAGCCGACCACCAGCACCTCGGGAAACTCCAAGCCCTTGGCCGTGTGCACGGTCATCAAAGCGACCGCGCCCTTCTCAGGATCGTAGCTGTCCATGTCGGAAGCCAAGGCGATGCGTTCCAAGAACTCCGCCAACGTGGGCTCTTCGGCCTCGCGTTCGTACTCGCGCATCTGCGCCACCAACTCCATCAGGTTCTCCAGACGACCCTCGGCCTCGATGCTGTTTTCCGCTGCCAGCTGATCGCGATAGCCCGAGTCCTCCAGAACCTTCTCTGCGAGTTCCGCGGGCGTCAGCGAATCTTTGGCCGCGCGCAGGGACTTCAACAACTCGCTGAATGCGGCCACCTTGTTGCGCGGTCCCTGCCCCAAGATGCCCGGCTCGGAGGCAGCGATCTCCAGGGCGGCGTGCAGACCGACCCCTCGGTCACGTGCCACCGCCGACAAGCGATCCACAGTCGTGTCGCCAATCCCGCGGGCAGGCACGTTGATGATGCGACCCAGGCCCACGGCGTCGTCGGGATTTTGCAAAACGCGCAGGTACGCAATCAGGTCCTTGACCTCGGCGCGGTCATAGAAGCGCGTGCCTCCCACCACCATGTAGGGCAGGTTGCGCGTGCGCAGAGCTTCTTCGAGCACGCGCGACTGACCGTTGGTCCGGTAGAACACGGCAAAGTCGCGCGGCGCCGCACCTTTGTCCAGCCCGGCTTGCACCGTCGAGGCCACGTACTCCGCTTCCTCGCGCTCCGTCTCACCCTCGAACACGACGACCGGATCTCCGGCGCTTGCCTCGGTAAAGAGCCGCTTGGGCCGACGCTCGGTATTGGGCGCAATCACGGCGTTGGCCGCGCGCAAGATGTTCCCCGAGGAGCGGTAGTTCTGCTCCAGCTTGATCACGCCGGCGCCGGGATGGTCACGCTCGAAATCGAGGATGTTGCGGATGTCGGCGCCTCGCCAGCCGTAGATGGACTGATCCTCGTCGCCCACCACGGTGATGCTGCGTGTGCGGCGCGAAAGGAACCGCACCAGGCGGTACTGTACGCTGTTGGTGTCCTGGAACTCGTCGACCAGAACGTGGTCGAAGCGCTCGGCCAGCGTGGCGGCCACCGAGCTGTCGGGGCTGCCCAGACGCAAGGCCCAGAGAAGAAGTCCGCCGAAGTCCACCGCGTTGGCCGCGGCGAGGCGCTGCTCGTAGCTGCGGTAGGCCTTGGCGATGACCTCGTCGAGCGGGTTCGAGGCTGGAAAGTTGGCCGCGCTGATTCCCTGGTTCTGGCAGCGATCGATGATGGCCACGACCTGCCGCACGGGGAATGTCTTCTCGGAGATGTTCAGGTCGTGCAGCACGCGCGCCATGAGTCGGCGTTGATCGTCCGCGTCGTAGATCACGAAATCCTTGCGAATGCCCACCGCCTCGCCATACAGGCGCAGCAGCCGCGCCGACAGGCCATGGAAGGTGCCCAGCCACATGCCGGGCAACTCGCTTCCCTCGTGCCCGAGCAGGCGCGCCACGCGTTCCTTCATCTCGCGCGCGGCCTTGTTGGTGAAGGTCACGGCCAGGACGCGGTGCCGGTCGGCTCCCTCGGACAGGAAGCGGGCCAGCCGGCAGGTGATCACGCGGGTCTTGCCCGAGCCCGCGCCGGCGATCACCAGCAGAGGCTCTGCCGGATAGGTCACCGCCGCGACCTGACTCGGATTCAACCCGCGGGTCAGGGATTCTGACAGATGATATGTTGGCGCGTGCGGTGATTCGAACATCTCGTGGGCTTCCACCACGTCGTTATACAGAACATCGCGGGCGAGAGCACAGTGCAACCTTGGGGCCGCACGGCTGTCCGTACAGCCACTCGCCGCGCTGAGCCGGCTGGACAAGGGAAGGTTTCTGATTACACTGTCTGCATCATGCACGCGTGCCTCCGAACTTCGATGCTCGTCGAGACCGCGTGTTGGTGGTGGCGCTAGCCTGGGCGCTGCCAGTCTTTTCTGTTGAGTACGAAAGGAGAGGCCGCCCGGAAGCACCCGGGATGGTCTCTGCCTTGGGTGCACATCGGGCGGAATACCCGCGCAGGTTGCCCTTCCCTTCGCCTTTCACTTCGCCGGTTGCCCGGCGGTCTTCTGCACCACCGCGGGTGCGCCCCGGTCGAGCACCACCACGGTCTGCACCGACTGGATCTCGTTGGTCTCGCGGGCGAAGACCTGGATCAGGTTGCTGCCCGGCCACAGCGGCACATCGGTCTCGAAGGCCAAATGGGTTCTGTCTCCTCGGTTGGGCAAGTAGAAGACCTTCTTGGGCGGCAGCTTGGAGTCGCGGTTCCACACGCGGATATAGACGTCCTTGACCTGGCTGTCGTCCGAGGCTGTCGCCTTGAGGTGCACGGTGTTGCCTGCCACCACCGTGGGCGCGCTGACGGTCAGCACGGGCGGCGTCACCTGCCACTCGGGGACGAAGCTGCCGTGGAGCGAACCGCCCGGCGCAACATCCGCCGCAGCCACGAACGCCGGCCGGCCGCTCTCGATCTCCACCCGCTGGAAGGCCCCGATGCGGCCGGTGCTTCTCCACACGGTTCCTTTCGGCGCATGACCCACGATCAGGGCATTGTCGGCGGGCGCCTCGCGCAGAGTCGCCTCGGAACGCGTGATGGTGACAGGCTGGTCCTCGGCCGCAGGGGCAGGCCCAGCCGGCGCTAGCTTGACCTTGATCTTGTCGGTCACCGATTCCCCGAGAACGGTGTCGGCCACCACCAGGTCGAGCTGGTAGTCATCCCCACGGTAATCAGCGCCGACCTCGTAGACGAAGGTGAACGTGCGGCTGGCTCCCGGGGCTAGGTCCTTGCTTTCGAAGCGACCGGCGCTGATCAGGATCCCTTCTTGCCCGGACCCGTTGCGCAGGATGGCCTCGGTCCGCAGCGCCGCGCCCTGCCCGATGTTCTTCACCTTCACCAGCGTGCGCACGCGTTCGCCCCTCTGCACCTGGCCGTCGCGATTCCCGGCCACGTCGTCGATGGTTTGGTAGCTGTAGGCGAAGAGCGGGTGCGCCTTGCCCTCGATGTTGAGGGTCATCTCGGGACTGTTGGCGGTGAGCGCGCCCTGCCCGGACATTTCGGCCCGGATGACGTCGGTGCGCGTGAGGCTGCTCTTGGGCGCTTTCACGGTGAGGTCGTAGGTCTTGCTCGCTCCCGGGGCGATCTTGCCGAATACCATCTCGTTCTCATCGAACAGCGGGTTGTCGCTCTTGAGGACCGCGCGCACCCGGTAGACCGTGGTGGCTCCCACGTTTTTCACCGTGCCGCGGATCTTGACGGGGTTGCCCGCCTTCACCTGGGCCTCGCCCGTGGCCACCGCCAGCGTCACCTGAATCTCGCCCGGTGCCTGGTTGGCTGGACCGGTGCTCCAGTCCACCCCCAGCTTTTCCAGCGCCGCCGACAGACGCCGGTCCTCCTCGGCGCGAACCTTGTCGAAGAGTGGCTTGCTCGAATTGACGAGATCCAGTCGGCGCGGCGTGCGGGCTTGCGCGAGCAAGTCGCGGGCCAGGGTGATGGGGAAATCGATGCGATCCTCTTCCGGCTCCGCAGTGTCGCTGTCGTCGTCGTCATCGGGCGAGTTGGTGTCGATGTCCTCCAGATCTTGTCTGCGTCGCAATTCAGCGGCTGACGGCACATACAGGTACGAGACGACCTCCTCGGGCTTGGTGCCCGTGCGCACGCTCGGGCTCACCAGATGCCACTCGTAGTCCGATTCCTGTCGCCGTCGCGTGGAATTTTGCAAGTTGATCCAGGCCTCGTCGTTCTTCTTCTCCACCCGCATGCGCACCAGCTCCACATCGGGCGTCACGCCCACGCCCTGGATGGAGATATCCCCCGGGGTCAGGTACTGCGCCGTGGTCAGCTTTAGCCCCAGCTTGTCGTCCTCGGGCTTGTTGCCGAAGGGAACCGGCGATGGGATGTCGAACAGCATCTGCACCGAGCCCTTGCCGAAAGTGGTTTCACCGATGACGACCCCGCGGTCCAGGTTCTTGATGGCGCCGGCCACGATCTCGGAAGCGCTGGCCGAGTTCTGGCTGACCAGAACCGCCAACGGAACCTTGCTGTCGCCATCGCGGGTGGCGTGCTCGTCCTTGCGCTGCGCCCCACCCACCCCGACCATGGACACGATGACGCCCGACTCGATGAACGCATCGGCCACCTTCTGCGCCTGATCGTACAGCCCGCCGGGATTTCCCCGCAGGTCCATGATGATGGCCTTGACCTTTTCCCGGTCGAAGAAGGCCAAAGCCCGGCTGAGGTCGCTCTCGGTGTTGGCCGAGAAGCTGATCACGCGGAAGTAGCCGACCTTGGCAGCGGGTTGCCCGGCGCTCGCGGGAACCGCGAGCACGCGCGGCGGCGGGTCGATGGCGGGCGGGTGGATGAAATCGCGAACGATGGTGAACTTCTTTGCCGCCGGCGCACTGGCCCGCTCGATGTACACGTCGACCGGCGCACCCACCTCGCCGCGCAGCCGATCCACCGCCTCTTGCAGGGTCATGTTGATGGTCGACTCGTTGTTGATGCGGACGATGTGGTCCTTGGCCTTGAGCCCGGCGCGAATGGCCGGGGTATCCGGCATGGGCTTCTTGACCAGGATGCGCCCCTTGCGATCCATTTCGATGACGATGCCCAGCCCGCCGAACTTGCCCTGCGTGGTGGTGCGCATGTCCTTGTAGCTGTCCACGTCGAGCAAAACCGAGTGCGGATCCAATGTGTAAAGCATGCCGTTGGTCGCGGTCATCTCGATCTCGACCAGGTGGCGGGCCGCATCCTTGGCCGCCACGGGCTGCAAGCGCGGTTGGATAAAGCGAAAGATGTCCTGCAGCGTGCTGCGCAGGGTCCAGGGCGAATCCACGCGCTCGACGGGAAACGTCTTCTGCTCGCCGTTGACCCGCACCGTGACCTGCTTGGGATCCTGCTCGGGAAAGCGGTCGACCAGAATTTCCGGCACGTCCCGCTGCAAGAAGTCCAGCGCGCCCACCAGCATGCGCCTGGGATCGAGCCGGGTCTTGTCGAAGTACTGGTTGTTCACGTAGTACAGCGCCTTGGTGAATATCTGGGCCTGTGCCAGTTCGTAGGTCGAACCGTCGGTGTGAACCGCGGCGGACAGTGAGGCGTTGGCGACCAGTTGTATGTCATCACCGCGGTGCTGGATGGTGAGAACCAGGGCGAGGGCGCAGGCCGCTAGAAGGATGATTGTCTTACGTAGGCGTCGCATGAAGGACTCCGGTTGTTTCGGAGAAGTCGAAGTTGGATCGTCGAGGAGATCCATCGTGTGTGCGAATCATAGCAAGACAGGGCCGCGCCGTCGTGCGAGGATTCATGGCGTTTCGTGACCGCTGGCGTTTGGCCGACGGACACGACCTATGGCGACGGAGAAGCTATTGACCGAATCTCACGCTGGCACGCTCTATGTTGTGGCTTCGTCCATCGGCAACACCCAGGATCTCTCACCGCGGGCGCTGGAAACCCTGCGCACCGCGGATCTGGTGCTGGCCGAAGACACCCGCTCGGCGCGAAGACTGCTCGATGGGCACGGCATCGACCGTCGCACGCAGTCGTGCTTCGATGCCAACGAACCCGCGCGTGCCGCGCAAGCGGCGGCCTTGCTGCGCTCGGGTGCGAGCATCGCGCTCCTCTCTGAGGCGGGAACCCCCAGCGTGTCCGATCCCGGCTACCGCGTCGTGCGTGCGGCGATTGCGGCCGGCGCGCGCGTGGTGCCCGTGCCAGGGCCCTCGGCGGTGCTGGCCGCGCTGGTGGCCTCCGGCCTGCCCACCGATCGCTTCTTCTTCGTGGGATTTCCCCCGCGCAAGACCGGCGCACGCCAGGGTCTGCTCGCTCAGCTTCGGTCGCTGCCCGCCACCCTGGTCTTCTTCGAATCGCCCCATCGAGTCGCGGCCACCCTGGCCGACTTGTCCGCTATCCTGGGCAAGGACCGGCCCGCCTGTGTGGCGCGCGAGCTGACCAAAACGCACGAGGAATTCGTGCGCGGCACGCTGGCCGAACTTGCATCTCGCTACGCGAGCGAACGTCCCCTGGGCGAGGTGACCCTGTTGGTGGGTGGCGCTTCCGCACAGGACCCGCAAGCCGACGGGCAACGCGACGAGGACATGCGCGCGCGCGCGCGGGCTCTCCTGGCGTCAGGTTTGTCGGCGCGCGATGCGGCCGACGCTTTGGCCAGCGAAACCAGTCGCCCGCGGCGAGAGACCTACCGGCTGGTGCTGGACCTGCGGACGCGCGAATAGCGGCTAGAAAACCACGCCGCCGTCGACCAGGATCCGCCAGGAGTACGCGTTCTCGACGCGGTAGCGCCGGCCGGGCACGTCGTACACGGCGTTGCCCGACGAGCCGTCCGTCAGATCGTGCGACTGCTGCCAGAACAGACCGAAAAGACTGCGCAGGCGCGCGTGCGGCCCGATGCGAATGATGAGGCCCGTGTCGCCACCTATCTGGCCGTAACTCGGGCTACGCGTGACCCCGGGATTCGGGCTGGCAACGCCGTTGCTGTTCTGGTCCACGCCGGGCCGGCAGGCGGCCGTATTGTTGGGGCCGCAGCTCGGATCGCCAGACAACGCCTCCCAGAGAGGGCCCTGCTCCAGACCATCCAAGCGCAATTCCGCTTGACCCCGCAACTCGTAGGCGACTCGGTGGTGGGCCTGTTTGTCTTCCCACAGGGTCGCTTCCGCGCCGGTTTCGAAGCCCAGGCGTTTCTGCGCTCCACCGCTCAGGCCGGGCGCGGAAAATGGACTACCCGATGTCAGCACCGGGAGCACGACCCAGCCTCCTGAATAGGGTTCCAGCGGGCCGAAGCGTCGCGAGAACAACGTGGACAGGATGAACTGGTGGTAGCCAGGCCCCACGGCCGTGTTCTTCGTGGGAGCCGCCGGATCGAAACGCATGTCGTCCGCCACGGACAACCGCGTCTCGAAGCGCAGGATCCAGGTGGGCTTGGTGTCGTCGCGGGCCTGGTTGAACACGGCCCAGTTTGCCCCCAAGGCCAGGTACTCTACGCCATGCCGTGTGGGACCGCGGAACGCGGTTCCCGAGCCGGGTGGAGTCCCGTTCCCAGAAAGGATGCCGTCGCGAAACGTGGTCGAGTTGCTCGCGTCCACGCAGGGGCTGGGAACGGCCGCGCAGTCGTTGGTCCGGTCGAAATCGAGCGAGCGCTGGTCCGCCACCACGATGGACAGCACCGCGAAGAGGCTCAGGTCCTTGACCAGTCCCGCCTCGCCGCGAAGCTGCATCACGTCCCGGCTGTGCTGGTAAAGCAGATCACTCACCAGCCCGATCCCCCCGGTATCCTGCACCTCATCCTCCCGCTTCAACGCTCCGTGCTCTTGCTCGTGCAGGTAGCTGAGAGAGACGGTCCAGTCCATCCACTCGCGGGCGGGAAGACGCCCGGTCACCACAGGAGTTTCCTCGGCGGCCTGGGCCAACCCGGTCAGGCCGACCAGAACCAGGGCCAGAAGGCCAACGATGCGTATGCCAGTCCCTCGCACGATGCGGCTTCGACGATACCACAAGCACGAGGGATCTTGGGTATATCGCTGCGCTCGCTACTCGCGATCCCGCAACCCCAGTTCCTTCATCTTGGTCTGCAGGCTCTTCCTCGATATCTGTAGCTTGCGCGCGGCCTGCGTCACATTGCCTCCGGTTTCGTCCAGGGCGCGCTGGATCAGCTCGCGCTCGACACGCTCGGTCTCCACGCGTACCGCTTCCTTGAGCGAGCCCACCTCCTCGCCTACCGGCGGCGCGGCCGATGGCGGCGGGCTCGCCGCCGGAGGCACGGCCACCGCCAGCGCCGGCAGCTCGTGTTGCGACGAGGAAAGGGTCACCCCGCCCAGCTCGGGGGGCAGGTCCTCCAGCCAGATCTGCGGCCCCTCGCAGAAGAGCATGGTTCGCTCGATGACGTTCTCCAGCTCGCGAATGTTGCCGGGCCAGTTGTGCGCCACCAGCCGGTCCACCGCGGCGGGCTCGACACCGGTGATCTGTTTCTTCAGGCGGTCGTTGAAGCGCGCGATGAAGTGGTCCACCAGCAAGGGGATGTCCTGGCGCCGCTCGCGCAAGGCGGGCAGGTGGATGGGTACGACGTTGAGCCGGTAGTACAGGTCGTCGCGGAAGTTGCCCGCGGCGATCTCGGCGGTGAGATCCCGATTGGTCGCGGTCAGCAGGCGCACGTCGACCTTGATGGTCTTGATCCCGCCCACGCGCTCGAACTCCGATTCCTGCAGGACGCGCAGCAACTTGACCTGCATCTCCACCGGAATCTCGCCGATCTCGTCGAGAAACAGGGTGCCACCATGGGCCAGCTCGAAACGGCCCGGCTTGGAGCCCACCGCGCCGGTGAACGCCCCCTTGTCGTAACCGAAGAGTTCCGACTCCATCAGGGTCTTGGGAATGGCCGCGCAGTTGATCTTGATGAATGGCCCCGCGTGCCGCGAGGAATTGTCGTGCAGGGCCCGCGCCACCAGCTCCTTGCCTGTGCCCGACTCGCCGGTGATGAGCACAGTCGAGGGTGTGTCGGCGACCTTCTCGACGATCGCGTAGAGCTGGCGAATCGCGGGTGATTCCCCCACTAGCCGGAAGCGCCCGTGCGCGGTCGTATCCTCGGGCCGGGCATCGCGACGCGCGAGCATGTGCGTGCGCATCGCCTTGGCCACGATCTGGTGAATCTGCTCCTGGTCGAAAGGTTTCTCGAGGTAGTCGAAGGCGCCCAGCTTGACCGCCTCGACGGCGTTTTCCACGGACCCGTGCGCGGTGATCATCACCACCGGCACATCGGGGTAGTCGACCGAGAGCTTGCGCAGAAGGCCCATGCCGTCGAGGAGCGGCATCTTGAGGTCCGTGATGACCATGTTGATGCCACGACTCATGCTGGCCAGCGCCTCGTTCCCGTTGGCTACCGTCACCACGTCGTAGCCATCGCGCCGCAGGATCGCCTCGAGCACGCGGCGCATGTTGAGTTCGTCGTCCGCGATGAGAACGCGCTTGGATTCAGTGTCGTTGCCGGGCACGGCCTGACGTTAGCTCATTTCAACCCAGAGGGCACCGGCGGCGATGCCGCGAGGGCCGGTGCCGAGGAGATAACCGCGGGCGGCGACAGCGGGATGGGGCCGGAGCCCGGCAGGGGCGGCGGGCCTTTCTTGGATTCCGCGTAAGAGGCATAGGCGTCGGCCTCCACCGGCAAGAGCACGGAAAACGTCGAGCCGGCGCCCGCCTGCGACCGCACCTCAATGGTTCCACCGTGGTTCTCGATGATGCGCTGGCTTATGGGCAGACCCAGCCCGGTGCCGCGTTCTTTGGTGGTGAAGAAGGGAATGAAAAGGTTGCGCTGATCCCCCGGCGGGATTCCCACGCCGGTGTCGCGGAAACGAATTTCCAGGAATGCAGCCGCTGCGCCCCGGCGCGTGGATCGGCGCAAGCTGGTTGACACGTGCAGCTTGCCTCCCTGGGGCATGGCCTCGAGCGCATTGAACGTCAGGTTGAGAAACACCTGCCGTAGCTGCTGAGCATCGGCCCGCACCGGGGGAAGTCCCTCGATGAAGCTGGTCGAGATATCCACCCCGGCGCTGCGTTCCTTGTCGATGAGGTGCAGCGTCTTGCGAACCACGTCGTTGATGTCGAGTGGATTCTGGTCGCCACGATAGGGCCGCGCGTAGTCGAGAAACTGCGACACGATCTTGTTCAGCCGATCGACTTCTTCGACGATGATGTCCAAGAATTCGCGCGTGCCACCGGCATCTGACGGCTGCGACCCGGTGGGTTGCAGAAACTGGGCCGCGCCTTTGATCGATCCCAGTGGGTTGCGGATTTCATGGGCGAGGCCGGCCGCCATCTGGCCGAGCGCGGCCAAGCGATCGCGTTCCTTCATACGCTCGTACACCTGCGAGTTCTGCAAGGTGACCCCGATCGACGCAGCCACCCCGCGAAACAGCTCGATCTCTTCCGAGGAATAGGCCTCGCGCAGGCGCTCATCGCGCAGAGACAGCATGCCAAGAAGTTGCTCCTCGCCTATCACGGCCAGCACGACCGAAGCGTTGAGCAGCTCCAGGGCGCGCACCATGAGTAGGAGGCTCTCGCGCTCCTCGCTCTGGGTGTTGCGCAGGGCCGCCAGCTCTCGCTCAAGTCCCTCGATGGACACCACACCGGCGCGGCGCAGCCGCTCGAGAAAGGCGCGATAGGCAACCGCGTCCAAACGTCCCTCGGGCCGCGGTCCGACATGACCGGCCAGCTCGTAGGCCGAGCCGTCAGGGTCGACCGTGTAGAGCGAAGCGTGGGTGACCCGGCGGGAAGCCTCAAGCGCAGAAAGCACGCGCGGCACCAGATCGCGCACGTCGATGACGTTCATCAGGTCCGTGCGCAGGGTTTCGATGCGCCGGAACAGCTCGTACTTCTCCTGAAACATCCAGCGATTCACCACGCGCTCCAGCCGCGTGCGCAAGGGCTCGAACACGATGATGATCGCGGTCGATGCCACCAGGGCATTGAGAAAGAACACACCCAGCTCGTCGAGCTCGACCCACTTCACCAAGAGGAGGCCGTAGATGACCGTGGCGATCATGACCAGGGTGGCCAGCACCACCATGCGGCCGAGCAACTCGTTGAGGTCGAGCAAGCGGTAGCGGGCCAGAGTCTGGGACAGGAAATAGAGATAGATGGTGATGAAGATGTTCCCGAACGATGGCGCGCCGGGAATGAGATCCAGCAACGCCGCCGTCACCGTCGCCACGCCACCGATCAGAAGGTAGAGTAGCCGGATCTTCTCGACCCGCGACGGTGTGCCTCGGTAGCGACGATAGAGGTAGTAGACGGACAGGTAGAGGCCAACGAAGACATAGATGACCAGGGCCGCGTGGAACCACAGGGCGGTGTGAATGGGTGCGGCGAGAAAGCGACTCAGCAGAAGCGCCAGGTAGAGCAGTCCCGCACCGACGACGGTGGTGCGGGAGAGTGGCGGCGGCCCAGCCTCGTCGCCGAGGAAGGCCTGGAAGAACCGTTGCGCGGTCGCCGGAAGCGATACCGTGGCGGCCATGACGGCCCACCTGATGAGAGAGTCAGGCTCGGCCGCGCCGGTGGAAAAGAAGGACAGGAGCTTCTCGACCGCGATATTGAAGGCGAACGTCGCGAAAAGGACATGAACCGCCCTCCGCGGTTCACGCAGAAGCACGGCGCCACCGATCGCCAGGCTGACGATCGCGGCAACCAATGCGGACAGCGTTTGGGTGTTCAAGGCGCTGGCATTTTACAGCCTTTGCCGTCCCGGCTTCGCTCTGTTAGCATCACGGCCCATGAGCGCGGCCAGCAATCCGTGGCCGCTCCGGCGGTCGATACCCCTAATAGACGCTTCGCGTAGGCGCGGCGCAGGGGAAAGGAATGGCCTCTACTTCGCGTCAATGGCCAAGGTGTTCGCGGTAGGCAGCACCAGAACGGACGCGTCGTGATCAACTCGGCCGTCCTTGTCCTCAACCGGAGCTTCCAGCCTATCCACGTCACAAACGTGAAACGGGCCTTCAGCCTGCTGTATCTGGGCGCGGCGCAGGCCGTCGACCGGCAGTTTCGGATGTTCGACTTCGATAGCTGGTCGCAGCTCTCCGCCGAGACCGGCGACGACGTCATTCACACTGTCAATCGCGCCATCCGCGTGCCGCGCGTGATCATGTTGCAGCTTTATGACCGCATCCCGAAGGCCAAGGTCCGGTTCTCGCGCCACAATATCTACACGCGAGACGCCAACACCTGCCAGTACTGCGGCCGGCAACTCGCCCGCTCGGATCTGAATCTGGACCATGTCAAGCCTCGATCCCAGGGCGGTCGCACCACCTGGGAAAATGTCGTCTGTTGCTGCGTGGACTGCAACCTGGCCAAGGGCGCGCGGACTCCGGAGCAGGCCAGAATGCACCTTCTCCGCGCACCGACCCGTCCCCACTGGACCCCGACCTTCCGCACCTCCGGCGATGGCGTGCGCTACCGCGAATGGCTGCCTTTCCTGGACCTCGCCAACGCGTCGTACTGGAATGTCGAACTGGAAGAGTAGTCACGCGGCATAGAGCGCGGAATTCTCGTCATGTCACGGCCGCTGCTTGAAGGACTCCGCGTGCTCGTGACTCGGCCGGCGCGCAGCGAGGCTGACAACTGGGCGGCGGCTCTGTCAGCAGTGGGCGCCACCGTGATTCCCTATCCGACGATAGAGGTGCTGCCTCCTCCATCCTGGGAGGCACTGGACCAGGCGCTCCGGCAGTTTGGGTGCTACGACTGGATCATCTTCACCAGCAAGCCCGCGGTTTCGTTCACTGCCTCACGCATGGATGGCGGCCGCTTTCCGACTGGCTCGGCTCGCCCGCGCGTGGCCGCAGTGGGCAGGGAAACCGCACGGGCGCTTGAAAAGGCG
>CAVWIP010000012.1:0-230000 GCA_963755125.1 uncultured delta proteobacterium | reverse complement strand
CGCTGCGCACGGGATCACCCAGCCGATGCAGGAGCTTGTCGTGCAGTCCCCCGTAGTCGCCCGAGCTCATGATGACGACCGTGTCACCGGGCGCCGCGCGACCGGCCAAATGCTCGACGGTAGCGGGCACACCGGACACCAGTCGGGCCGGTACCTCGCGGCTGCGCAGATCGGCAGCCAGGCGCTCCACGTCCAGCCTCTGTTCGGCTGGCACCTTCTCGGGCGCGTAGAGCGGCGCCAGCACGACCTCGTCGGCCACCGCCAAGGCGTCGACAAAGTCGTGCTGGAAGACCGAGCGCCGGCTGGTGGCCGAGCGCGGTTCAAAGGCCACGATCAGCTTGCCGGGGCCGTAACGGCCTTTGAGCGCGCCCAGGGTCTCGCGAATGGCAGTCGGGTGATGGGCGAAGTCATCCACCACCGTGACCCCGGCCGCCGCGCCGACGATCTCCTGGCGCCGTCTGACCCCGAGAAAGTGCCGAATGGCCTGCGCGATGGCCGGCTGTTCGACGCCCAAGACCTGGGCGGCCGCGATGACGCCAGTCAGATTCTCGAGATTGAAGATGCCGGCCACACCCACGTCAAGGGTTCCCATCACCTTGCCCGCGCGTGCGAGCCGCAGGATCGTCCGTCCTCCCAACTTCCTGCCGGTGACTTCGAAGGTCCAGTCAGCGTCGGAGCCCGGGCGACCGTAGCTGGTGACCGAACAGCGCGCCGCGCGTGCCACCTCCCTCGCGCCCGGCGAGGCGGCGCACACCACCAGATGTCCCTCGGGCGGGATGAGAGCGATGAATTCGCGGAAGGCGTCCTTGACTGCGGCCTCGTCGGCGAAAATGTCGGCGTGGTCGAATTCCACCGAAGTCAGAATCACGACTTGCGGTTGGTAGTGCAGAAACTTCGACTTCTTGTCGAAAAACGCGGTGTCGTATTCGTCGCCCTCGACCACGAACTCCGGCCCCGTACCGAGGCGCCAGGATTGGCGGAAGTTCACCGGCACGCCGCCGATGAGAAACGAGGGATCGCGGCCGGCCTGGGCGAGAACGAAGGACATCAGCGAGGACGTGGTGGTCTTGCCATGGGTTCCCGCCACTACGACGGAGCGACGCGAGGTGAGGAACAGCTCGGACAAGAGTGCGGGAAACGAAACCAGCGGGATGTGGCGCTCGGTGGCGGCCAGCACCTCCACATGGTCGCGTCGGCACACGTTGCCCACCACCACGCGTTCAGGGGCCCAGTCGAGGTTCGCGGGCCGGAAACCTTCCATCACTGGGATGTTCTGCTCGGCCAACTGGGTCGACATGGGCGGATACACATGCTCGTCGGACCCGCGCACGTCGTGGCCAGCGGCGCGCAGCAGCCCGGCCAGAGAACCCATACCCGTTCCGGCGATACCAATCAGGTGCAATTTCATCGGGCGTCAACCGGCGACAGGGCCAAGACTGGGACAATGGGGCATGCAGGACTGGGCCTCTATCTCCACCCTCGGCCGTCCCCTGTCAACTGTCGACTTTACTGAGGCACGCAGCGGGGATCCCGAGGCGGCAGCTGCGTGGCGAAGGCCTTGACCGCCAGCACGAACTCGACACGGAAGTCGCGTAGAAGTCCGCCGTCCAACATGGCCTGGCCACCCGAGGTATCCCACTTGAGCGCCGACACCACGGTCGACCCGCAGGCGTCGAGACGGCCGCGCTTGCGCTGGACGAACCAGCTCTGCTCCCAGTCCCGGGCAGCCGGGCGATCGCAAGGGTGTTCGCCCGCACCGCACCCGATGGCCAGGACGTCGTACCACCAGGGACCGCTGGGACCGTACTCGGCGATGCGCACGGAAGGCATCATGCCCATACCCTTGTGCGCCTCGCGGCTCTCGATGACGAACTCGTGGCGGCTGTCCGCCGGCAGGTCGACGTAGAAGCATTCCTCTTGCTTGCCGTCGTGGTGCAGGCGCCCGATCGCCGGGGAGGTGAGCACAATCTCCCCTGTCACGACCGACATGCGGATCTCGAAACGTTTGTAATTCGGGGTCGGGGGAACGGTTTCCGCGTTGTCGCCAGGCCTGCGGCAACGACATTGCCCCCCCTGGCAGCGTGCCCCGGCGAGCGCAGAGGCTTGCGCCGGTGCCGCGTAGTCGACTTGCTGCGCTGTCTCGACAGCACTGTCGCCCAAACCGTGCGCACACATCGTGCCGAGCAGGGGAGCCATCGTGAGTGCCCATGGACGCAGCTGCATTGTGAACGTAGGATACTACGCCCGTGCTTCGCATTTCCTGCAAGATCTTGTTGCTTTCCTGCCTGCTGCTCCCGGCTTGTGCCACGAGCGACGACAGCAAGCCCATCAACTTCTCCCTCACGGCCAAGCAGAACTACGAAAAGGGCCTGGCTGAGCTGAGGGAGGAGAACTACACCGAAGCGTTGCGCTACTTCACCTACGTCAAGCAGAAGTTCCCCTTCTCGAAGTACGCCGCCCTGGCCGAGTTGGCCGCGGCCGACACCGAGTTCGAGCGCGGCAGCTACCAGGAAGCTATCGACGGATACAAGAGCTTCCTGCGCCTGCACCCGAAGCACGAGAAAGTCGACGAGGGCTACGTCTCGTTCCGCATCGCTGAAGCCTACGTGAAGGAAATGCCCGATGATTGGTTCCTCATCCCGCCGTCCTACGAGAAGGACCAGTCCGCGGTGCTGGATGCCTTGCGCGAACTCAACAACCTCATCGACCGCTTCCCCAAATCAAAGTACGTCAAGCAGGCGCGCGAACAGCGACGCGATGTCCTGCGCCGCCTCATCGATCACGAGGTCTTCGTCGCGCGTTTCTATCTTAGCCGCGGCCATCCCAAGGGCGCCATCCTGCGCATCAAAGAGGCGCTGCACCGCTACCCGGATTCGGGGCGCGACGCCGAACTGCTGCTCACCCTGGGCGAGACGCAGCTGGAAATGGGTCAGCCCGCCACTGCCAAGCAGACCTTCCTGCGCGTGACGCCGGACAACGCCTCGACCGTCGAGGTGAAGCGCGCCGAGTTGTTCCTCGACTTCATCAAGCGCCGCAACGGCGACGATCCCAAAGATGACCCAAGCCGAGGCTGATCCGAGGCTCTGGGCTCTGTACAAGCCTAGCCGCGGGTTTTCCTAGTGCCGCCGGCCAGAAATTTGCGTAGGGATGCAGGCGCCCGCAAGAACCTGTTCGATGTCAGGCGGGCGGCAACCGTGCAGAACCTGGAGGTCGTCGACCGCCGCATCGTTGCAGCCCTCCCGTTTCAGAGGGCCGCGTGATTATTGAGCTTTCAAACCGTTCGGTGCTCCAGGACCATGGCGAGTTCGAGGTTAGTCTGTGGATCAACAACCAATCGGGAAAGGTCCCCAGGCTTGCTGAAAAGCGCATGCGTCTGGTGGATTCTGCGGTTCAGGCGGGACTCGTTCTGACGCCCGCCGAGCCCCAGGTCGTCTTCCGCGAGGCAAAGGATCTTCAGGTCAGATTCACGACAAGCGCCGACCTCAACTGCCGCCATCGTTTCGAACTCGTGTTGGCTGACACTGTCCGACTCAGCGCGCCTCCGATCGATTTTACCCAAATCAGCATTTCCAGGGCTCACTGAGGAATGTCCCAGCTACGAGCGAAGTGTGGTGTTTTCCCTGATGGCCGCGCCCCTGGTTGCCGCCATGCCCGATGGCACGCCCGGCCCGGTCCCGCTCACATCGGAGCGGGCTTCGCGACCGGCTCGGTCACGAGCGGGAAGCGATCGCCATGAGAGCGCCGCTGTTTGACTATCATCCAGCGCCCGTTGCGGTTCTCCCAGCGCTGCTCAAGCGTGGCGTTGTGTAGGCTGGGGTCGCTCTTTCCGTACCACTCGATGGCGACGGTCACGGTCGCCACCGACGACCCGGTGTCGAAGTGGATGTTCTTCACTTCGTAGTCGCACATCACCAAATCGCTTCCCACCAGATCCACCCGTTCCAGAAACAGCCGCTTTTCTTCGGCCGGCATGCTCGACCCCAGTTGATCCCAGCGCGCCCAGCGCAGATCGTCGGCGGCCATGCGGGCGTTTTGAATGAGATCCTCCTCACGTCTTTGCGTGGCGGATAGGCATCCGGCCAGCGCGAGCCCGAGCAGAGCAAGTCGGATGTTCACGATGAGGTTCCTTTCACGCCGGAGACAACCCGTTCGATTCCGGCCAGATCGCGACGAGAACGAATCCCGCCGAACCCTGCCGCGCCCAAAAGTTCTGCAACGGCACCAGACTGGCCGGCGCCGACCTCCAGGGCCAGACAACCCCCTGGCTGCAACAGGTCCGGTGCAGCCGCGACCAGCCTGCGTACCAGCGCGAGGCCGTCCCTCCCGCCGTCGAGCGCCAGGCGTGGCTCGCTGCGCACGTCGGCGGCAAGCCCGTCGATGTCAGCGCTCGGGATGTAGGGCAGGTTGGCCACGATCAGATCAAAGCGGCCCGCTGGTGCCAGGGGCTGATTGAGATCGCCCTCCAGGAAGGTGACGGCCAGATTCAGGCGCTCGGCGTTGGCGCGCGCCACAGCCAGCGCGTCGGGTGAGACGTCGGTCGCAAAGATCTGCGCCTCGGGCCGTTCTTTGGCCAGCGCCAGCGCCAGCGCGCCTGATCCGGTGCCCACGTCCGCGATGTGCTGGCCCGCGCCGGCCGCGACGCGGTCGAGTGCTTCCTCTACCAGCGTCTCGCTATCGGGCCGGGGGATCAGCACGCGCGGGTCGACCAGCAGATCCAGGCTCCAGAACTCCTTGTGGCCCAGCAAGTAGGCCACCGGTTCGTCTGCCAGTCGCCGGGAAACCAGATCGCGGTACCTGGCCAGTTCTGAGGCACCCAGCGGTCGGTCGAAGTGCGCGTAGAGCTCGATGCGCGACATCGCGAATGCGTGGGCCGCCAGCAACTCGGCATCCAGGCGTGCCGAAGCCAGCCCGTGCTTCTCGAAATGGGCCGTGGTCCAGCGCAGGACATCGAGCACGGCCCACATGGCCTTGGTCGGCGAAACAGACGGAGTCGGCAGCACATCCCGATTGTGCCGCAGGGATCGCCCCTTGGCGAGAATCCACACTCCTGGGCTTGGGGTGAATTGCGCTTTGACCAGCCACGAACCTCCCCAAGGCGGTAATACTATGTCCCCCGATGAAACCACGCCTCCCCCATATCTTCGCAGTTGCCGGCTTGCTGATCGCGACTGGCGCCCTGGCCACAACCACGCGCTTCTTCCGCCAGACCACCAGCAAGGATTTCGAGGAGGGCGAGGCCACTTCCAGCATGGTGCTGCCCACTGGGGAAGTGGTCCCGGGCATGAAGGCGACGCGCCTGGCGATTGATGCCGCTTTTGCCTGGTGCGTGGCGCTGTCCCCCGACGGCCGCACCGCCTATTTTGGCACTGGCGACCAGGGGCGAATTTACGCCGTGCCGGTCGCCGCCAGCGTCGGCGAGGCGAAGAAGTTGGCCGAGATCGACGCGCCCTGGGTGACCGCGCTCTCGGCCCGATCCGACGGGAGTCTGCTGGCCGGCTCAACCCCTGGCGGTCGCATTTTTTCCATCGACAGCAGGACCGGCGCCTCCCGCCCGTTTGCCAAGTTGCCAGCCGAACATGTGTGGTCGCTGCTCTCCGATGCCAAGGGCTACGGAACCTACGCCGCCACCGGGATTCCGGGTCAGGTCTTTGTCATCGACGGCAAGGGCAAGCAACGGCTCTTGTGGGACTCGGGCGACAAGCACGTGATGGCGCTGGCATTGGACGGCAACGGGGTTCTCTTGGCGGGCACAGCCGACCAGGCGATTCTCTACCGCATCCATCCCGACGGCCGTGCCGAGGCCTTGCACGACTTCGACGCCAGCGAGATCCGCGCCATCGTGCGGGTTGCGGGCGCGACCTATCTCGCCGTCAACGCCTTCGACCGATCCAGCGAGACACCGGCTACGCCTGTCCCGGGCGCCCAGCCAGGCAAGGGCACCAAGCTTCCCTTGGGGCCGGCGCCGGCATCCGGCGCGCAGCCCCGCGCCGACCAGGTCAAAGCGCATGCCGCAGTCTTTCGGCTAGACGACGACGGCGGCATCGAGCAGGTGCTGGCGCTTGCCGATGGCTATTTTACCGCGCTGCTGGCCGGGCCGGGCGGCCAGGTTTACGCCGCGTCGGGAACTCAGGGGAAAATCCATCGCATTTCGCCTGACCGCACGGTCGCCCTGGCCATCGACCTGCCCGAGCGGCAGGCCCTGTCGCTGGTGTCCACGCCCGGCGGCTTCCTGGTGGGCACGGGCGATGTCGGTGCCATCTTTCGCGTGCGCCCCGCTGCTGCCAGCGAAGCCGCATATCTTTCGCGGGTACTCGACGCCGACGGCCCTGCGCGATGGGGTTTCCTGCATTGGTCGGGGTCGGGCGATCTGGTTTTCGAAACCCGCGCGGGAAACACGGGCAAGCCCGACAAGAGCTGGAGCAACTGGACCAGACTGGACTCGGTCAGCCACCACGGTCAGGAAGGGCAGGGCAAGGTCGCCGCGAACCAGACGCGCTACCTTCAATATCGGGTCGGGCTTCCCAGCCAATCGTCGGTGTTGCGCGACGTACTCACCTACTATGTGCCGCACAACCAGCGCGCTCGCGTCACCGAGGTCTACCTGGGAGACGCGCCCACCGCGCCCGCCGCGCCGGGCGCGGGCGGTTCGGGGGGCAGCCTGGCTATAGCCACCACCAGCACGCGCTCGCACTCACCGGTGCTCAAGCTGCGCTGGAAGGTCGAGAACCCCGATAACGACGAGATCATCTACCGGCTGTGGTTCCGGCAGGAGAATGAAACCGTGTGGCGGCCGTTGGGTGGTCCTGATCCACTCAGCAAGCCCGAGTACGACTGGAACACGGATTCGGTTCCTGACGGCCACTACCTGATTCGGGTGTGGGCATCGGACGAGAAAGTGACTCCGAAGGACCAAGCGCTCGATTTCACCTTCGATTCGCCGTCCTTCCTGGTGGACAACACCAGGCCCTCGGTCGTGGATCTGAAGGCGCAGTTGCCGCGGGTGACTGGCCGGGCCCACGACACGGCGTCGGTCATCTCGCAGATCGAATTTTGCATCGACGGCAACGACTGGCGCCCGGCCTCACCAGACGACGGCATTCTGGACGAGATGACCGAGTCTTTTTCCATCCGGTTGCCACCGTCGCTCTCGGCTGGCCCCCACATCATCGCCGTGCGCGTTTGGGATTCCGCCGACAACCTCGGGTCGGCCCACATCCAGGTTCAGATCGCCAAGTAGCTACGAGGCGGGTTTGTTTTTCGGCTTGGCAGAAGCCTTCTTGGCCCTGCGCTCGGCAGCGGTGACCAGATCGAGCAGGCGCGCGTCGGACTGGTTGTCGAGCCGGGCCAGAAAATCCTTGTCCTTGCTGTGACCAAGCAGCAGCGCAGCCTGGGCAACCAACTTGTCGCGCGAACCGAACTTCTCTTTCACCGCCGTGGCGACGCGGTGAAGGTTGAGCAGCTTGCTGTTCGCTGCGGCCAGCAGCCGCTTGCGCAGATCGGCCTTGGGCTCCTCATCCCGATCGAGCATGGCGACAAGCTTGTCTACCAGCTTGTCCTTGGCGCCAAAGGTTTCATTGACGAGCGAAAGCGGACTCTTCTGTGGCATGGCTTGATCTGTCTCCCGGAAGGAGGCGTCTCTTACCGCAAAAAGGCACTGACCGCTAGCGAATCGTGGCCAGGGCTTCGCGGCTGCCTGCGACAAAGGCGTTGATGTCATCCTCCTGGTGCGCCAGGGAGATGAACCCGGTTTCAAGTTGGGCAGGCGGCAGGTAGATGCCACGGTCGAGCATTTCATGGAAGAAGTGGGCGTAGCGCCCGACGTCGGCGCGCTTGGCCGATGCAAAGTCCGTCACTGGCTCGGCACTGAAGAACAATGTGAATGCCGAACCCACTCTATGGAACTGCGCTGCTACGCCAGAGGCCGCCAGAGCACTTCTGATGCCGGCCTCGAGGCGCTGGCCAAGCAATTCAAGCCGGTTGTAGGCGGACTGGTCCAATTTGCGCAAGACGGCCAGCCCGGCGGCCATGGCCAGTGGGTTGCCGGAAAGTGTGCCAGCCTGATACACGGGACCTTCAGGCGCGACCTCAGACATGACCACGCTCTGTCCACCGTATACCCCCAGGGGCAGGCCGCCACCCACGATCTTACCCAAGCAGGTCATGTCCGGGCGTACACCGAAGATCGCCTGGGCACCGCCGCGGCCGACCCTGAAGCCCGAAATGACCTCGTCGAAGATCAGCAGCGAGCAGTACGCATCACACATCTGACGCAAGGCCATCAGGTAGCCTGGCCTGGGGAGCACCAGACCCATGTTTGCCGGGATTGGTTCGACGACGACCGCCGCCACGTGGTGGGCTGCGAAAGCGGCTTCCATGGCCGCCTCATCATTAAAAGGGACGACGACGGTATCGGCGACCGCGCCTCCGGTGACGCCCACGGAGCCAGGCAGGCCGAGCGTGGCCACACCGGACCCGGCAGCGGCTAGCAGGGCGTCGGCGTGGCCGTGGTAGCCACCCTCGACCTTGATGATCTTGGCACGACCGGTGTGGCCGCGTGCCACGCGCAGGGCAGACATCGTGGCCTCGGTCCCCGAGGACACGAAGCGCATCCGCTGCATCGACGGCACAGCGTCCCGAATCGCTTCGCCCAGCAGGACCTCGCGCTCGGTCGAGGCGCCGAAGGATGTCCCGTGGCGGGCCGCGGCCTCGATGGCCGCCACCACATCGGGATCAGCGTGGCCCAGGATGAGCGGGCCCCAGGAGCCCAAGAAATCCAAGTAGCTGTTCCCGTCGGCGTCCCACACCCGGGCGCCCTGACCGCGCGCGAGAAAGACAGGCGTGCCGCCCACCGCCGTGAAGGCCCGGACCGGCGAGTTCACGCCGCCTGGAAACAGTCTTTGGGCGCGTTCAAACAGCGCCGTGGAGCTTGTGGTCTTTCGCATGCGCTCTCGGCCCTAATTAACCTTCGGTTCGTTGCCGCTGTCCTCGCCGCCTTCGTCGCCGCTCTCGTCTTCGGCGTCGTCACTTTCCTCGTCGTCGGCATCCTCGTCGTCGGCCGCCTCCTCGCCCAGATCCTCTTCCGCCAGGGTTTGCTTCTCGGCGCGTGCCGCAGCCACCTCGGGCGAAACCTCGCGCTCCCCTTCTTCCATCTCGGCCAGACGTTCCATGGCCACCACGGTTTCCGCTTCTTCCAGGCGAATCAGGCGCACGCCCTGGGTGTTGCGTCCGATGGTGGGAATACCGTCCACCGGCATACGGATCAACTTGCCCGCACTGGTGATCAACATCAGATCGTCCTCGTCGGTGACCAGGCGCAGGCCGATGACTTTGCCATTACGCTCCGTGGTCTTGATGGTGATCACGCCCTTGCCGCCGCGATTCTTGGTCGGATAGTCCGACGTCGTGGTGCGCTTGCCGAACCCGTGCTCGCAAACCGTGAGCAGCGTGGCTGGCCGATCCGGCGGCAAGGCCGCCATGCCGACGACGAAGTCATCGCGATCGCGCAGGCGAATGCCGCGCACCCCGCGCGCCGCCCGACCCATGGGCCGGACGTTGGCTTCACGGAAACGGATGGCCCAGCCGTTGCGCGTGCCCAGCAGCAGATCGGACGATCCCTCGGTGATGCGCAGCCCGACCAGCGCATCGTCATCCTGGATAGTGAGCGCGATGATGCCCGACGAACGGATGTTGGCAAAGGCCTGCAGTGAGGTCTTCTTGATCAGGCCACGCATGGTGGCCATGACCACGAAGGCGCCCTCGGAGAACTCGCGCACCGGCTGCAAGGCCACCACCCGTTCACCTTCTTGCAAAGGAATCAGGTTCACGAAGGCCTTGCCCTTGGCGGTTCGCCCTGCCTGCGGGATTTCCCAGATCTTTCGCGCGTAGACCCGCCCCTTGCTGGTGAACATCAACAAGGTGTCATGGGTCGACGCCACGAAGAGCTGGGACACGAAGTCCTCCTCGTGGGTGCTGGCGCCCGTGATGCCGCGTCCGCCCCGTCGCTGCGCCCGGTACTGGCCTTGTGGATTGCGTTTGACGTAGCCGCCGTGGGTGACCGTCACCACCATATCCTCGTGCGCGATCATGTCTTCGATGTCGATGTCGACGTCGATGTCCAGAATCTCGGTGCGCCGGTCATCGCCATACAGCTTGCGCACCTCTTCCAGCTCCGACACCACGACCCCGACCAGCACGGCGTCGCTGGCCAGGATGGCTTCCAGGCGCGCGATCAACTCGGCGGTTTCCTTGATCTCGGCCAGCAGCTTGTCGCGCTCCAGTCCGGTCAGCTTGGCCAGACGCATGTTGAGGATTTCCTGCGCCTGGATGGCGGACAGGTCGAAGTTCTGCATCAGGCCCGCCTTAGCCGTTTCGGTGTCCTTCGATGACCGGATGAGGTCGATGATCGCGTCGATGTTGTCGACGGCAATCTTCAGGCCCTGCAGGATGTGCATGCGTGCCTGCGCCTGTTGCAGGTCGAACTGCGTGCGTCGGGTAACCACATCACGCCGATGCTGGATGAACTGCTGCAGCGCTTGCTTGAGCGACAGCGTCTGCGGTCGCCCGTCGACAATGGCCAGTACGTTGATGCCGAACGATTCCTGCAGAGGCGTCATCTTCCACAGGTTGTTCATCACCACCTCGGGCACGGCGTCCTTCTTCAGATCCACCACGACCCGCATACCCTCGCGGTCCGACTCGTCGCGCACGTCGGAGATGCCGTCGATCTTCTTCTCGCGCACCAACTCGGCGATTTTTTCGATGAGCTTGGCTTTGTTGACCTGATACGGGATCTCGGTGGCCACGATGGACTTGCGCCCGCTCTTCGGGTGCTCCTCCACCGAGGTCCGGGCCCGCACCAGGATGCTGCCGCGGCCCGCTTCGTAGGCCTGGCGGATGCCGTTGCGGCCGCAGATGATTCCGGCGGTGGGGAAGTCGGGCCCCGGAACGATTTCGATGAGATCGTCCACATCGATGTCCGGGTTGCGGATGACCGCGATGGTCGCGTCGACGATCTCGCGCAGGTTGTGCGGGGGGATGTTGGTGGCCATGCCCACCGCGATGCCGGAGGCGCCGTTGACCAGCAGATTGGGCAGGCGCGTGGGCAGAACCGTGGGCTCGGTTTCCTTGTCGTCGTAGTTGGGCTGGAATTCGACCGTCTGCTTGTCGATGTCGGCCAGCAGTTCCTGGCCGATCTTCTCCATGCGGCACTCGGTGTAGCGGTAGGCGGCCGGCGGATCGCCGTCCACCGATCCGAAGTTGCCCTGCCCGTCGATGAGCGGGTAGCGCATGGAAAAGTCCTGCGCCAGCCGGACCAGGGCGTCGTAGCAGGCGGTATCGCCGTGGGGATGGAACTTGCCCAAGACATCCCCGACCACGCGCGCACACTTGATGTACGGTCGGTTCCACAAGTTGTTCATCAGGTGCTGCGTATAAAGGATACGCCGGTGCACTGGCTTGAGTCCGTCGCGCGCGTCGGGCAACGCGCGCGCCACGATCACGCTCATGGCGTAGTCCATGAACGAGGACTTCATCTCCTCTTCGATCGCGACCGGGATGCGTAGCCCGATGTTGGCCGGCGGTGGCGGGGGTGCAGGCGGGGTTGCCGGAGGAGGCGTGGAGCCTTCGATGTTGTCCATGTCGCTGGATGCGCAAACTAGCAAGTCACGGGAGGCAAGTCACGGCTGCAGAGACTACGCGAATCCCGCCGCGCACGCAGTGAAGCCGCGAGTGCGGTGCTGGGGGATCGTAGACTTGGCCAGCATTTTCCGACGGGGAAAGCCCACTGCACAGAAGAGCTAACCCAGCCTTCGCACCTAGCGATGATCTCACCTGGAGCGAAACCTGTAACATCCACCACATTGCTGACATCAGCTTCCGAACTTCCAGTGCGCATCTGGCGGAGATCCAGGGGTCTGTACCGACTGCACCTACACTTCCGTCCAAAACGCGGTGGCTTTTGGGTAAGAATCCGCCGTGGCTGCCTTTTTTTTCTTGATTCCACAGGCTGCTGCCCCAAAACTGTTCCCGCTGCTGCATCGCGCACGCTTTGCGAAACAACACTTGGGTTATTGACGGAGGCTATTCCATGACGTGTTCTAGAAATTTCGATCGGTTGCTCCAGGCCACTTGTTTGGGGCTGGTTGGCATGCTCGTGGTCGCCGGCTGCGGCGGAAGCAGTAACAACCCCGATGCCAAGCCACAGGGGGGAGAACGGCGGTCTTGCACCGGGCGCGGAAGCGGGCGTCCACACCAGTAAGCACGCTGACGATTGCACCGGTTTCCGTGACCTTCGGGAGCGTTGATGTCGGAGACACCAGCGCGACGCCTCAGGTCATCACTGTCACCAATGCAGGGGCCACTGCGGTCTCCATCGCGCCGAGCGTGACAGGTCCGTTCAGCATCAGCCAGATCTGCGTCTCGGTCCCGGCGAAGGGCACCTGCCAGATCTCGGTGGTGTTCACCCCGACGGCGGTTGGGCCGGTCAGCGGAGTGTTGTCGGTCACTGGTACGCTGGCAGTCAGCCTGTCCGGAACCGGCGTGCCCGCGGGCAATTTCAGCGTGGCTGATGTCAGCCTCGGACAGGTGGCGACAAACGCTGTGGTTCCCGGCGCAGTCACCGTGACGGCCACGGCCCCTGTGAGTGATCTCGTCTGCTCGGTGAGCGGTGCGGACCTCACGGCTGACCCGACCAAGGTCTGCCCGGCCGCGCTTGCTACCGGCGCGTCCTGCACGGTCGGCTTCACGTTCAAGGCGACCACGTCGGGTCAGAAGACCGACTCGGTGGTCTGCAACGCCGCTGGGCTGACCAAGACCGCCGTGGTTTCGGCCACGGTTCTCGACCCGGCCAAGCTGGTCATCACCCCGACCTCGACCACCTTCCAGACGCCGAACGGCACCCAGAGCGCCGCGGTGACCTTCGGGGTTGCCAACTCCGGCGGCCTGTCCACCGGCCAGGTTTCGGCCACCCTTACCGGCGCGAACGCGAACCAGTTCGCGATCACGGTCCCCGGTTGCCTTGCGCCTCTGGCCGGTGCCTCTGGTTGCACCGTGCAAGTTGTTTGCAACCCGACCAGTGTCGGGACGAAGACTGCAACTCTCGCGGTCGCGGACGCCACCACGGCTACGGATACCGTCAGCGCAAACCTCACGTGCGTCTCGGTAGGCCCCACCACCATCACCGTCAGCGGCACGGCCAACCTGGGCTCAGTCGTCGTTGGCAACACCGGCACGGCCCAGACCTTCACTGTGACCAATAGCGGAACCACTGCCACGGGCACCCTCACGGTTTCCGTTGCCGACCCGCAGTTCGTGACGAGCTCGGATACCTGCACCGGCACCTCGCTCGCCGCAGCCGGGACCTGCACGATTTCCGTAGCGCTCAAGCCGACCACCGTTGGTCAGCTCGGCACGATCCTCAACGTCGCGAACGCCGGCGGGACTCCTGGCTCCATCCAGCTCTCGGGCACCGGTCTGCCCCCAGGCGCGCTGACCATCACACCTTCTTCGAAGGACTTCGGCTCCATCCCGCTCAATACCGTCAGTGCCGACGTCAGCTTTACCGTGAGCAACGGCGGCGGCGCTGCCACGGGCGCGCTCACCGTGTCTGCTCCCGGCAATGGCTTCGTGGTTTCGGGCAACGGTTGCGCCGCAGCCCTGCAGCCCACCCAGACCTGCGTGATTGCTGTCCACTTCGCGCCCACCGTCGTCGGGAATGCGACCGGGACCTTGACCGTCACTGACGGGACACTCTCTGGCAGCGCGACCCTGCACGGCACTGGCATGGCTCCGAGCGTGCTCACTGTGGCGCCGGGTCAGCTCAACTTTGGTAATGTCGTCGTCGGATATGCGGAAACAACCGTAACTCTGACCAGTTCTCCGTTCCAAGTTCTCACGGTGACCCTGGTGGCGACTGCGACGACAGACTCCGGAACCATCACCGAGGTTCTTTCGGGTGCGAATGCGGCCGATTTTGCAGTTTCCGCCGCGAACACGAACTGCACCACCCTTCAGCCTGGACAAAGCTGCACCGTTGCCGTCACCTTCACGCCGTCCGCCGCTGGCCTGCGCCAAGCGGTTCTCACCGTGACTGGCAGCAAGGGCGGCACGTACCAAGTCCAGCTTCAGGGAACGGGCCTGCCACTGATTCAGCTCATCCCGGTGGCGGCTGATTCCACCACCACCCCGCCGGTTACTGGGCTCGACTTCGGGATGCAGCCCAATGGCACCGAGGGGACCGTTCTGCGGTACCGCGCTGTCGTCCGTGGGGACGTTAATTCTGCCGCGATCTCGACGGTGGCCACCATTGGATTGGCTGCCGGCACGCCGCCGGACTTCACCTATGTAGTGCCAACGGACGTGCATGCCATCGCTCCGTGGACGGTGACCAATACCAACCCATGCAATGCCGGCACTACCCTCGCACTGCCGCCGACTGACAGCGCGTCCCCGTGGGTGACCAACGTGAGCACACCGACGAATGCCAGCGGGACCGGCGATGGTCAGGCCACCAACACGTACTGGACCTGCGACTTCTACGTCATGTTCTATCCCCAGAGCGGCCAGAGCACGACCGCGAAGACCGCCACGCTCAGCGCCAGCACCACAGGCGGTGCCCAGGCCGCCAGCCTGACCCTGACCGGCATTTCCAGCGGACCGTTGACGATCAACCCGGCCGCCCCCGTCTTTACCACCACGATTACCGTGGGGACAAGCATCACAGCTCTCACTCTAGCCGACGAACAAACCTTCACGGTGGCTAACATGGGGGTTGGTAACGTCAATCAAGGTCCGTTGACGGTCGCGCTGGGTGGCACCAATGCCGGCGACTTTGGAATCATCGCTGACAATTGCTCAACCCAGACACTGGTGCCCGACGTATCCTTGCTTCCACTTACTTCCCCGACGTCCAACAGCACGTGCACGATCGAGATTGGCTTTGCTCCGACCTCGCCTGGGAGCAAGACCGCGACGATCACGGTGACCGCGGCTGGGTCGGGACAAACCGCCCAGGCCACCATCTCCGGGACCGCCAGCCAGGCCGGTGCCGTTACGGTCACGCCGACCGCAGCGCCGCCTGCTCATGTGGACTTCGGGTCGGTGGCCCAGGCCAACACCAGCGCGTGGAAGACCTTTACCATCACCAATCCGGCCACGGGGACGGCTACAGGCAAGTTGACGTATTCGGTGGACGACACCAGCAACTTCCAGGTCTTTAGCCTTTCGAACAGCGGGGCGACGAGCTACCCGGCCGGCTCTTGTGGTGCTCCGAACACCACGCAGTTGAGTCCTGGTGCAAACTGCACCATCCAGGTCGCATTCACGCCAAACAATGCGACAGTGCCCAGCACCACGCCCCGTACGGCAAACCTTACGGTGAAGGACGCCACCTCCGGGGTGACATTGGCCACTGTTCCAATCCAGGGAACGGCCACTGCGCAGCTCACGCTCTCGGGCGCGGCAATCTCTCTCGACCCGAAGAACAACAACGCCCAGACACTCGCCTTTGGCAATGTGGCGACGGGTGCCCAGATGCCAGAGACCTTCACGATAACCAACAACGGCGCAACCGCGGCAACTGCGGCAAGCTTGGCTCTGGCCGGGTCACTTCCGACGGGCTTCACGGTGACTAGCAGTGCATGCAACGTTGGCACTGTCCTGGCTGGCGGCGCGTCCTGCCAGATGACACTGGTGTTTACCGGCGCCAGTGTTACTGGCCCGGTTGCGACCGGCATCACCTTCACGGGCGGTCCGACCGGTGTCTCTGCGCCCCTGGCGCTCACGGCCACCACTGTCAAGCCGGCTACGCTCGCTTTGTACGGCTTCGGCGATCTGGGCAGCCCCACCGCCCCCGTCGGGTCCATCGATTTCGGTAGCGCGCCGGTTAGTACAAACTCAGGCATACTCACCCTGTGGTTCACCAACTTGGGTCAGGTGCCTGCCGTCGGCCTGCAAACCACATGGGTGCAGACCGGCACCCAGTTCTCGCTGGCGGAGAACCCGGGAACCTGCACTACCGTTGGATCGCTTGCTCCGAGTGCTACGTGTAGCGTGAACGTCCAGTTCACCCCGACGGCGGCCGCTGGACTGCAAACGGCAGTTCTGAGCCTCTTCGGCCAGGCTATCGCCGCTGTCAACGTGAACCTGCAGGGCACCGGGATCGCTACTTCGAACAGCGTATATGCCCAACCCGTCGGCGGAACGAATTCCTTCTATACCTTCGCAGGGACCACCGCTGTGGGCTCGACCACGGGGACGACCGCGTACTTCGTGCTCTACAACAACACGACCGCCAACGTGGCTCTGGGCAGTGATGCCACGACGTTTGCAGGTGCCGCGATCGCGTTTGCACCAGGGATCGGAGGGTCGGAGGGGGACTTCACTCTGACCAAGGCGACGACCACTGGCGCCGGTGTCGCTTGCGGCACAGGGAATCTTGCACCGGCTGGATTCTGCACCTTTGCCGTGACATTCAAGCCCATGAGTTGGGTTGGAACTGGGACGCGCGATCGCTGGGCAGCGGTGAGCGGCCCCCAGGGTAATATCCTGGGCGTCCTCGGCCAGGTTCAGCAGCCTGCCCAGCTCCAGCTCAGCGCAACTGCCACCAGCGCGGTCACTATCACCGGGGTGACGCCGGCCTTCTTTGTTGACTTCGGCCAGATCCTCGTGGGTCAGACACCGTCGTTGACGTTCACAATCAGCAACGTCGGTCAAGCCCCCACGGCTGGCGCTCCCAGCCTGAAATTGACTGGAACCTCGACATTCGCCACCGTCGGAACCTCGACCTGCGGAACCGGAACCACTGCACTGGCAGCGGGTGGGACCTGCACGGTGGTGGTGAATTCTCAACTCACTTCCGTGCTCGGGCCGAATGTGGGTCTTTCGGTTCAGGCGGTGGATACCGCGACCGGCGGAAGCGGGGAGACTTCTCTAGAAACCTACTCCCTGCAGGCAGAGGTCGTCAATCCGGTGAGCCTCGTCGTGACCCCGCCGAGTTCGACCAACTTCGGCAGCACGCAAGTTGGTGTGCCGACGACGGCCCTCACCATTATTGTCACCAACGGCTCGGGTGGAGATACGGTGGTTACCCGACAGACCTCCACTCCTCTGCAGGTCCAATTGTCGGATTCGACCAACTTCGCAGTCGATCCGAGCAGTACCTGCATTAACCCCAGTGGAGGCTACGTAGCGTTGCCTACTCCCAATCCTGGATCAGTCAACTCGTGTTCGCTCGTGATCGATTTCGCTCCGCTGGCAGCGGGAGCGATGACGACGAACGTGTCTGTGGCCGGTGCAACACCGAACCCCGTGACCCTGACCGGCACCGGTCTGTCGGACCTGTCGATCAGTCCGAACTCCAACACTAATCCGGTGGTGCTTGCCGGAACGCCGCCCAGCGCCAGCTTCACTGTGACCAACGCCAATAGCAGCCAGGTGACCAAACTCCTCCGGGAGGCCCTCGGTGGAACGAACGCTACCGCATTCGCAATAACCGACGACACCTGCTACGGAACACCCCTCAGCACCGGTAATTGCACGGTTACGGTGACGTTCATCGGAACCGTCTCCACTACTACCGCACAGACCGCCTCGCTCACCGTGACGGACGGGACCGCGAACAACACGGCAAGCGTAGCGATGTCGGTCGGTGGCCCATAGGGCAAGCCTAGCTAAGAGCTAGACAGCATCATCTAGTGAAACCCCGGGGCTTCGGCCTCGGGGTTTTTCTTTGTGCGCCGGGGTGAAGTTTGTCGCCTGATACGCTATTCGGGCATGCGCCGTCCTACCACTTCACCGCCAGCCCGCTCAGCGCGGAACCTCGAAGGCCGCGGTCGGCCTCAGCGTGGAAGGCTGTGGCCGGCCAAAAGCTCGAGCTTCCTGTGCTCCTCGATATGCGCCAGGAACACGCGCACGATCTCGGGGTCGAATTGCGTGCCGCTGCAGCGCTCAAGCTCGCCACACGCGATCGCGTGTGGCAGGGCCTGCCGATAGGCGCGGTCGGTGGTCATGGCGTCGTAGGCGTCTGCCACTGCAACGATGCGACCGATGAGCGGGATTCGGTCAGCGCGCAGGCCCTGGGGGTAGCCGGAGCCGTCCCACGCCTCATGGTGACAGTAGCAACCGGGCACGATGTCGCGCATGAACGGGATCGGCTCCAGGATGCGCTTGCCCTTGGCCGGGTGCGAGCGAAACATGGCCAACTCTTCCGGCGTGAGCTTGCCCGGCTTGTTGAGCCGATCGTTGCGAATGCCGATCTTGCCCACGTCGTGCAAGAGGCCGACCTTTACGATGGTCTCGATCTCCGCCTCGGGCATGCGCATGCCCATTGCGATGAGGCGCGCGTAGGTCGAAACGCGCTCCGAATGGCCGCGGGTGTAGCGATCCGACTCTTCCAGAGCGTGGGCAAAGCCGATGATGGTCTGACGAAAGTTCTCCTCCAGCGAGACATTGGCCAGGCTGAGATCCTTGTTGGTGTCGACCAGGCTCTCGTACAGACGTGCGTTCTCGATGGATACGGCGGCGCGACTGCCGAGCACATAGAGCATCTTGCGCTGGCCTTCGCTGAACTTGGCGCCCTTGCTGTAGCTGTACGCGCTCAGCATGCCGATGATGCGTCCCTTGAGCTTGAGCGGGATGGAACAGAAGCTGACCAGGCGCTTTTCAGGTGGGCCGAGCAAGAAGCGGTGCGCGCGGGCGCCATGCGCGAGCAGGGGCTTGTCCTCCTGAAACAGCGGGAAAACCTCGGCGAAGTTCAGGGGTGGCGCCGTGTCTGCCGGCCCGAAGCGTGGCGACACCTTGCGCGCGTGCTCGACGAATGGCCCTAGCGGATCGCCGGGACGGCGGTCGGGCTGCGGCTTTTCCAGCAGCAGATTGGCCACGTCGGCACTGACTGCATCGAGCACCGCATCGAGGACCAGATCAAGCACCCGCTCGACTGAAAGCGAGGTCGCGATGGCCTCGCTGATTTTATAGATGGACAGGGCATCTTTGAGGCGCAGGTTCTCGTGCTGCAGGCGCTGCCGGTCGAGTCCACGCTGCACCGTGTGGACGACCTCCTCTACGCGAAAGGGCTTGAGCACGTAGTCGTAGGCACCGTGCTTCATTGCTTCGATGGCAGTCTCGACCGTGCCGAATCCAGTCATGATGACGGTCAGCACGGGAATCCCCAACTCGGTGATCTTCTCGATCAACTCGAGGCCACTCATGTTGGGCATCTTCAGATCCGAGATGACGAGGTTGTAGCTGCGCCGCTGCAGTTCCTCCAAAGCCTGCACGCCGTCCTCCACGGTGCGCACGACGTAACCCTCGAGGCCGAGGAAGTCCGACAGCATCTCGCGAATTACACGCTCGTCGTCAACGACCAGGATGCGTGGGCTTTCGGTGCTCAGTGTGAATCCGAACCGCTGGCCCGCGGAACCAGCGTCCTCGGCCGAGTCGTCAACGGAAATGCCCAGGTCAACCGTCATCGTGGAGTCATCTGTAAATGAGTAGTCTACCTCAAACTTAGACCGTCGAAGAACTGGTCGAGCTTTTCCTTGCGGGAATCGTCCAGGTAGTCGAAATTGACGCCGCGATCCGTGACCTCCCAGAAGTCCTTGGCGTGGATGCGAAGCATCTCGGCACGAATCGAGGCGAGGCGCTCGGGGCTCTCCGAGCGCATGTCGTCGCAGATGCGCTCTGCGTAGGCGTCGGCCCCACGGACCAAGTAGTAGGTAGCCAGTTTAACCTGAGCCTTGCGCACGCCCCGCAGGGCCTTCTCGTCAGACGTGGTTTCGGCCTCCTTGTCCACTTCCAGAAAGATCCCCAGCATGGCGTCATGCGCTGGAGAGGCAAGCTCGAAGGCGCGCTCGCACAACGCGCCCAGATCGTGGGCCGAAGTCTCGGTGACGAATCCCATCCCGGCGCCGCGGGCGACCTGGCCATAGTAGGCAAAGTGGCGCGCAATACCCAGCGCCAGATCGGACCCGCCCTGCCGAAGCAGAAGCTCGGCCAGCAGACGGTATTGGTTGAGGATGTTGTAGCAAGCGCGCACATCGTGGCTGTTGAGCGCCCCGCGCAGGTAGGTGTTGAAGTACTTCACCACGACCGCAACCACGGCGCGATCATCGCGCTGCAGGGCCGCCTCGCCTACGTAGCGGGTCTCGATGGCCACCACGTGCGCCATCTCGGAAAGATGGTTGAGCGACTCGGCAAAGACGCTGCGAAAGTGGCGCAGCACCTTCCATTCGAACCACAGTCGCTCGCGCTCCATCTCGCGCAGTGACTCCGGCTCCATGGCAATGAAGTCAGGGTTGCTGCGAATGCGGGGGCCCACGGCAAACCATTCGACGGGCAGGCTCGCCTTGATGAGCTGGTAGCGGACCACGGCCTCGCGCAGGGCTGCGGTGGCGTGGGAGGCGATAATCTTATCCTTCTGAGCAACGGCATTGACGGCGACATCGGAAAGATGTTCCATCGCGCCGATACTCATGGCCTGGCGCGCGGCCAAGTCGTGCGCGGCCTTGCGGCCCACCCGACGGCCCAAGGCCGCATCGAGCACATGCTGGCCGATACGTACGATCACCTTGCCGGGGTCGAGGAAGTCGAATACGTAGGCGAAGTAAGGGATGAGCAGCAAAACGCTGGCGCTCGTCATCGTCAGGGTCATCACGATGGTAGCGCGCGGGACGTAGTTGCTGCTGACCGCCAACGTGACCCAGACTGCGTTGAGACAGGCCACCACGAAGAATCCCATGATGGCCAGGTTGGTCTTGTCGCGGAAGAACATGTCCGCGATACGGGGGCTGTAGCGGGTCGCAGCCAGTTGGACCACGATGGAAACCACGGTGATGGCGATGCCGAGAACTGCGACGATGATCTGGGCGAGGGCGCCCAACTCGTTTTGCAGGGTTCCCGCATCCAGGTCGAGCAGGAGCTGCAGCGGGCCCAGGTGCTGGGACGGGCCGGTTCTCTCGCCGAGCCAGTAGGCATCGAGAAGCCAGCAGCCGCCAAAGATCAACCCGGCCACCAGAGCCAGGAGGGTGATTCCTGACGGAAAACGAGGCCGCCAACGCGAACCGCCGCCGGCCCCGACCAGCCCGGAGATCTCGACGGTCAGTCTCCTTCGTCTCAAGCGGCTCCCCGTCCAGCTGGAAAAGCCGCATCCCACAAAGTCCGCTCGGACATGCACTGGCGCGCAGATACAGATACAATCATCCAGCCCCCATGCTGCTCGCGGTTGACATTGGAAACACTCATACGGCCCTCGGCCTGTTCGAGGGAGAAGCCTTGCGTTTCGACTGGCGCGTGGAAACCCGAGTCGAACGCACGGCAGATGAGTACGCAGCAATCCTGTCGGGGTTGCTTGAACTGCAAGGCCTGACCATGCGGCAGGTCACGGAGGCCATTATATCGTCCGTCGTCCCTCCCGCCACCGCGCCCATGGAACGGTTGTTTGTGCGCTACTTCGGCGTCGCAGCCTTGGTCGTTGGGCCAGGTATGAAGACCGGGATGGCCGTCCTCTACGAGAACCCGCGCGATCTGGGCGCGGATCGCATAGTGAACGCGGTGGCCGCCTATGCGCGTTGGCCGCAGGGGGCCATCGTGGTCGACTTCGGCACCGCCACCACCTTTGACGCGATCACGGCGCGCGGGGAGTACGCCGGCGGAATCATCGCCCCCGGCCTCATCGTATCGGCCGATGCGCTGTATCGGTCCACCGCGCGTCTTCCTCGGGTGGAGATCGCCAGGCCAAAGCGCGTGGTGGGCACCAACACCGTGGCCAGCATCCAGGCCGGCCTGGTTTTTGGCTATGCGGGCATGGTCGACGCTCTGGTCAACCGGATCCGTGCGGAAATGAACTATGCACCGATGGTGGTCGCCACGGGCGGCCTGGCCACCCTCGTGGCGCGGGACTCGTCTACTATCGAAGAGTGTGACGAGCTCCTAACCCTGCGAGGCTTGCGCATCCTGTTCGAGCGAAACCATGTCTAGTCAAGGCGAATCCCTGCAACTCCAGCCGCTACCGGTGGCCAGCCTATCGCCGGCCGTGGCCAGCTTGGTTGCCGGCGCGCCCACGGCCAAGCTGCTGGCGGTGCGGGGCATGGCGCCGCTGCGGCCGGCCGAGCTGCTGGTGGCCATCTACCAGCTGTCATTCGACGCTGAGCCGGCGATCCGAACGGCCGCTGAGGCTGCACCGGCGAGCTTCCCTGACAACGTCATCAACCCGCCCCTGGGCGAGGCATTGCCTGCGCCCTTGCTGCACTTTTTTGCCGCGCGTCTGCCCGACCAGCGCACGGCCGTGCTGGAGAGGATCCTCTACAACCCGGCCACCGCCGACCAGAACATTCGTCATGCTGGCCGGCCGTCTTGGCGAAAGCTTGCTTGAGATCATTTTCCAGAACGAAGTGCGACTGTTGCGCTGCCCGCCCATCGTGGAGGCGCTGTTCTTCAACAAGCGAGCGCGCATGTCCTCGGTCAACAGGGCGGTGGAGTTGTGCGCGCGCAACGGAGTTCGTCTGGAGGGCATCCCCGCCTTTGACGAGATCGTCAATGCGATTCGCCAGGATCCCGAAGCCACGGATGGGGCAGCCACCGACGGTCGCTTCCAGGCCGCGATAACCGCGGCCGAGGCTGCTTCGGGAATCGATGAGGCGTCCGGGGATGCCGAGGAGTTGTTCGACGAGGAGGCGGTGGCCGAAGAGAAGGAGCGAGCGTCCGGGATGTCATTCATCAAGTTCGACCAGCTCAGGATCTTCGAGAAGATCCGACTCGCGACCATCGGGAACGCCTACTGCCGCAAGATGCTGGTCCGCGACAGCAACAAGCTGGTGGCCATGACTGTCATTCGTTCACCGCAGATCACGGACATGGAGATCAGGCAGTTCGCGGGCAGCACCAACGTGTGCGACGACGTGATTCGCTACATCGCGAACAGCCGCGAGTGCAGCAAGGATTATCCCGTGAAGATGGCCTTGGTGAGCAACCCCAAGTGCCCGCTCGGCTCGTCGCTGCGTTTCTTGCCTTACTTGCACCAGGACGACCTGCGCAATATCGCGCGTTCGCGCAACATTCCGGGCGCACTTGCGACAGCGGCCAAGAAGCTGCTTCAGCAGCGCGAGCATGGGCGGCAGTAGCCCAGCGCAGAGAGCGTTGATGACCGAAGGTCGAAGCAACGTCAGGTCGGGGCTCTTGCTCCGTGTGGGCACTCTCATCGTGTCGCCCGGACGCGCACTGGCCGATATTCAAGTGTGGGAGCGCGGTGGAGTGGGCGATGCCTTGGTGATCTTGCTGCTCGGCGTGCTGTGTTTTCGCCTTCCGGTCGTGGCGCGCGCGGTGCTCATGCTGCGCGAGGCATCCCTTGCCGGCACTCTGGCGCAACTTCTGAGTATCGTCGGTCAGGATCTGCGGCCGGCCATGCTGATAGCGCTGCCGGCTGCAATCGCCACCACCGTCCTGGCTGGCCGGGGCCGCCGCGACCCGGTGCTTGACGCCGAGTTGGGCGCAGCCTGCAGCATTCCCTACCTCTTGCTTTCGGGTCTGGCCGAGCTGGCCGGCTCGCTGTTCCCGGCTGCTGCGGGCGTGCTGGGCCCGGCGATTCCCGTGGTCGGGCTGGCCTGGGCCCTGGTGATTCTTGTCATCGGGATTCGGCTGGCACGCAGCCGTACGTCCCGAGTGCAAGGCGCGGGCGGCTCACCCGTGCCTGCGCCAGGGCAGGTGGACCCGCCCAGGCGCATGCGCGTGGCTGCCTCGGTCCTGGGCGGCATTCTCGCCGGCGCGCTCACCCTGAACATCGTCTGGCTCAGCCACAACCGCGATGCGATTGCGCCGGTCGGCCGCGGGGTTGTCGCGCCCGCTTTCGTGCTCCCGCGCATCGACGGAAAGCCGGGCAGCGTGGCGCTTGCGGAGCTGAGGGGCAAAGTCGTCCTGCTCGATTTCTGGGCTCGCTGGTGTCCGCCATGCATCGCACTCGCGCCCACGCTCCACGAGATTTACAGTGCGCGGCGGTCGCAGGGCGTAGAGTTCTTGGCCATCAGCTCGGAGGGATCCATGGCCGACCAAACCGAGATCCAGGACTTCTTGCGGCAGTACCCGGCGCCCTACCCGAATCTCCTCGACGACCAAGAGGTCGGCGGGCTGTACCGGGTGGTTTCGTTGCCCCACCTGGTCATCATCGGCCGCGATGGAGTCATTCGCAGGGTCATGGTCGGGCACAGGCGCAGGGCCGAGATCGACGCGGCGATTCAGCAGGCATTGGACAACTAAGTTCAACCTTGTTTGTGCTCGCCCGCGTCAGGCCCTAGAATTATCTGGTGAGACTCGGGCGATATGTGGCGGCCGAAGCCCTGGTGCTGGCGAGCGCTCTCGTCGGCGCGGGATGGCTTGCCCGAGCATCGGTGCACTTCTTCAGCGAGGGCGGAACTGACAGGTTGGGGCAACTGTTCGGCCATCGATCATCAGGTCCGGCGGTTTCCGCCACGCTTCTGCCGCGCGGCGAGCTGTCGAATCCGCCCAACCCCGCCATCTTCGAGGAGCCGGCCGGGACCTTCCTCGGCATGTCCGACGAGATGCTGATCGAGCGCGTGCGCACGCAGCCCATCCTGGGCATGAAGCTCAACAAAGGGGGATCGACGCTGTCGTTTCGGGTCGAGCTCGCCGATGGCTCGCGTGCGGCCTTCAAGCCGGCTCAGACCGATTTGCGGACCATCCCGCGCAAGGAAGTGGCGGCCTACCGGCTCAACCGTCTGCTGGGCCTCAATGCTGTTCCGCCGGCGGCGCCTCGCATGGTGAGCCGCGAGGAGATCTTTTCGCACCTTCATCCCGACAGCCTGGCGGCCTTGCCGCGCATCCGCGCCGAGACGGTTTTCAATCCGATGGGCAAGACGGCGGGTGTGGTCATGTACTGGGTACCCGAGATCAAGGACTCGGACTTGGACACACCCGACGGCATCCAGCAGAGCATGCAATGGTTGACGCAAGGGCAGCCCATTCCGATCGACAAGCGCGCGCTGGCCGCCCAGCTCTCGCAGCTTGTGGTTTTCGACTTTCTGACCTCCAACCCTGACCGCTACAGTGGCGGGAACATGAAGACATTGCCTGACGGCTCACGCTTGCTCTTCATGGACAACACCATGTCTTTCTTCATCGAGCCCGAGGGCAACGAGCACACGCGCTCGATCTTGCACCGGACACAACGATTCTCGCGCCAGCTCTACCAGGCGCTCGACCGGGTCACCGTTCCGGCGATGGAGCAGATGCTCGCCCAGGCGAGCCAGGACGAATACCAGATCCTGACCCCGAGCGAGATCCGGGCGGTGGTGGCCCGGCGCGATCTGGTCAGGCGCCACATCGACGGGCTGGTAGCCAGCTACGGCTCGCGCAACGTGCTGGTATTCCCGTAGCGGGATTCACGCAGCAAGCTCGATCATGCGCAGCATGGCGGTCGCGGCGCGCTGTCGCACACCCTCGGGAACCGTGACCAGGCAGTGGGCTGGCTCGTCGCGCAGGGTTTCGTAGACGCTCTCCAGGGTGATGGCCTTCATGTGCTCGCACAGCCGGCAGGGCTTGTAGAACTGCCGGTCGGGGTGCTCCAGCTCCAGACGTACCACCAGGCCGCACTCGGTGAGGATGGCCAGGCGTTTCTTCTCGGGATGGCTGGCGACGTACTTGGCCATCTGTGCGGTCGACATCACCTCGTCGGCGGCCTGCTGCAATTCGGGCTTCACCTCGCCGTGCACGATGACCACGGCCTCGGGATCTTCCTGGCGGATATGGGCGATGTCGGCCAGGGTCATCTGCTGGTGCACGTGACAGGCGCCTTCCCAGGCGAAAATGTTGCCGACTAGACCCGCGCGCTCGCCTTCTCGGAGCAGAGGTTCGACGCGCGCCAGGTACTCGCGCGGATGGAACTGGTGCGGCTCCGGCGGAGGCAGGTACATGCGTCGGGTCTGAAGCGCCACCTGATAGGCGAGATTTTGGTCGGGCACGAAGAGCAGGTCCGGCGCGCCCAGCCGGTCGGCGATCTTCACCGCGTTGGAACTGGTGCAACACACGTCGGACAGAGCCTTCACGCTGGCGTAGGTGTTCACGTAGGTCATGGTGGCGAACTTGCGCCCAAGCGAGCGCAAGAACTGCTGCCGTTCCTCGAGATCGTCTGCATCCATCTCCGCCAGCGAGCAGAGCGCCTGCTGGTTCGGCAGGTAGACGGGCACGTCCGGAGCCAGGGTGGTACAGCCCTCGGCCATGAAGCGGACACCGCAGAAGACCACCAGGCGCGCTTTTACGTCGCGGGCGCGCACCGCCAGCTCGAAGGAATCGCCGACCGTGTCGGCAATAACCTGCACCTCCGGCACCTGGTAGTTGTGGGCGGGCACGAAGGCGTTCTTTTCTCGCTTGAGGCGGCGGATCTCGCTCCACAGCCAGAGCACGCGCTCGGCCCGGCTTGCTTCCACCTGGCCCGAGCGCACGAGCCGGGCAATGTCGATGTCGAGCATCGATCTAGGTCTACCGCCCTCACTGGCCGAACGCACGCAGACACGTGGCGTTTTGCGGGCTGCGCTGGTAGCGTGCATCGACCCCATGCGCCTGTTCGACCCAGACATCTGGACCGAAGTCACTGGCGGCAGCATCGCCGAACGGGTACGCAGACTGGTGCGCGTGACGCCGCTCGTTCCCGCGCCCGCGTTGGGCCGCCGCACCGGAGCGGATGTTTGGCTCAAACTCGAGTCGCTGCAGCGAACCGGATCGTTCAAGCTGCGCGGGGCTGCGGCGTTCGTAGCGGGGATGTGCCAGGCAGGCAAGAAGCGCATCATCGCCGCCTCGGCGGGCAACCACGGGCTGGGCATAGCGCTGGCGGCCCGTGCGTTCGGGGTCGAGGCCCGGGTACTGGTCTCTGCCCAGACACCGCAAAGCAAGCGCGACGGCATCCTGGCGCTGGGCGCGGCGCTGGAGGTCGCGGGTGCGTCCTATGACCAAGCCGAAGCCGAGGCTCGCCGACGTGCGGCAGCCGATCCCTCGCTCAGCTTCGCCTCGGCTTTCGACGACGACTGGGTCATTGCGGGAAATGGAGGCGTGTTGGCACGCGAGATCTTGGCCCAGCTTCCCGACGTGGACACGGTGGTGACCCCGGTGGGCGGCGGCGGCCTGGCGGCTGGGTTGGGGGTGGAAATGGTTCCGCGCGGAATCCGCGTGCTGGGCGTCTCGCCTGAAGCCAACTGCGCCATGAAGCGCTCGCTAGAGGATGGCCGAGCCTACACCCAATACGACGGCGGCCCCACTCTGGCCGAGGGCCTGGAAGGTGCGGTTAGCGAGCGCACCTTTGCTATGGCCAAGGACTATTTCCCCGAGGTTGCTTTGGCGAGTGAGGTGGGCATCCGCCAGGCCATCGTGTACGCGTACCGGTCCCTGGGCATCATGTGCGAGGCCTCGGCAGCGGTCGCGCTGGCCGGCCTCATGGAAGACAAGCTCCCGGTGCAGGGTCGTCGCGTGGTTGTCCTGGTCAGCGGGGGCAACATCGAGAGTGACCTGCTCGATCAGATTCTCGCGGGTTCGTCGCCGAAGAAGCGCGACGGCTAGCGCCGCCTCCCAGGAGGCAGGACGCCGGAGGCTGGAGGTCGGAACCCGATCCGGCCCGCCGGCCCTGACGGTATCACCACAATTCCTTCGGCTGCTTGGCAGAGATCGACGCGCGCTTCGCGGCGGCTCGGCGCAGATCTCTGGCGGTCGGTCCTGCGCCCAGATCGTCGCGTACGTCCTCGCCATGGCCGGGGCCGATGATGTCGCGCAGATAGGCCTCGTACTGGAAGGTGTCGGAGTGCTTCTCGTTGTGGCAGCGCGTGCACACCGACTCGGGTGTGCGCGTGCGCAGGGCGAGCGGTTTCTCCAGCCCGCGCTTCTCGACGTGGATCGAGCCCGGGCCATGGCAAGCCTCGCACTGGATGTTCTCCAGGCCTTTGCTGAACCCTAGGCTCGACCCACCCATCTCGCCGTAGCCTGTGACATGGCAGCTAACACAGTCGCCGTGGCCTGTCTTGCCCACAGCTTGCAGGGTTCTCCACGCATGCGCGTGGGCCGTGCGTTTGCAGAACCGCACCGCCGCCTTGTGGCAGCGCACGCAGGAAGCGTCACCCAAGAAGTGGGCCTGGCCCGGTTCGGCGGGTGGAGGTGGCTCTGCCACTCGAAGGTTGGCGGCACCCACCGCCTGGTCAAGCCTCCGCATGCTGGCAGCCAGGGCAGGATCACGGGCCAAGCTGCGTCGTATGGGCACAAGCTCGTTGATGAAATACGAGCCTTTGGCTGGGGCTGACCACGGCGTGCTGGCCAGCCGGGCGGCCTCGGCGCGCAGTTCGGCTCGCTCCTCGCGCTTGGCCGCCACAAAGGCTGGGTCGCTGCTGGCGTCTTCTTCCCAGCGTGCAAGCTCGGCATCTAGCTGTCGGAGTTGGCGGCCGACCTCCTCGGAGCGCATGCGACTCGCAGCCGGTCCGCCGGCATCGCGCAGGGGTTCACCGGAAGGGCGCCCGTCATCATGGCGAAGAACGATCTGCAGCCTGCCCACCCGCTGCATCTCAGAACCTGGGACCAGAAGGAAAGCACGGCCGACCTTCTCTGCGCGTGACGATCCCTCGCCGACGTCATTCCCCAGCACCACGAAGTCAACCGACGCCTCGCGCGCCACCGCCCGTGCCTGTTGGCGTTCGAGCGGCGCCAGCGCGATCACGATCTCGGCACCGGACGCGCGCAATCGGTCGGCCTCGGCATGAGCGGCGCTCACTGGTTCTTCCGCGCGCAGCCCTTTCTCCCGCACGAGGGCGGGGTCCACCAGCCCGAAGACTCCGATCTTGATTCCTCCCACCGGGCTGATGCGCGACGGCTCGACGAAAGCCAGGTTGTCGAGGTTGGCGGCCAAGCGTTTGGGCTGAACCTTGGCGACCCCGCATGCAAGATCCGTCTCGCCGAGGGCCGAGCCACCGAAAGGCAGACGGGTGATCTCGCGGGCCAAGAAACTTGCCACCAGATCAGCAGCCTCTTGTCTGCGCGATGGAATTTCACCTGCGGGGTACGTCAGATTGCCGGCATCAACCAAGAGGGTAGCGCCAGCTCGTGCGGAGCCACGAACCAGTGCGGTCACGCGCGCGATGTCGCCCAGCGGATCGCTCGTGCAGCCACAGGGTTCAAGCGTGCCCTGGGTCTGTGCAGTGTAGAAGACCACGGCGCGGCGTTCACGCGGGCTGGCGAAGGCAAGGCTACTCGGATACGCGAAATGAGCCGCGAATAAGGCGAGCAGGAGAGGACCTAGAGGCTGTGAACGCATGAAAACCAAAGGAAAATCGCAGAGGCTCGGCCGGTTGTCACTCTGATTGGTGGGCAATAACGCGTGCAGGCTGATAAAATTCGGCAGAGAAAAGAACCACCTTCGCCTTGACAATCGCATGCGTTATAATCACTCTCAGCCGTTGGCTCAGCTCGAGCCCACGAGGATCCCAATAACATGGCCGTCACACTACGACTCACCCGCGGCGGAGGAAAGAAGTCCCCGCACTATCGCGTTGTCGCCTCGGATCGCCGGAGTCCGCGAGATGGACGTCTGATCGAGCAGGTTGGAATCTACGACCCGCGGCGTAGCCCGCCCGAGGTCAAGTTCGACATGGCCCGTGTCGACCACTGGTTGGCCATGGGGGCCGTTCCTAGCGAGACCGTCGGCCAGCTCATCAAGAAGGTCAGGCGCGCAACCGTAGCGGCGCCGACCGAGTAGTGCTCCCGTGACAGAGGGCGCCGAGTCCCCCTCCGTGGGAGGTTCCGAGAAAGCGCCTCCGCTGCGCGATCTGGTCCTCTATCTGGCGCGCGCGCTGGTGGAGCACCCCGATGAGGTAGCGGTCGAGGAAATCGAGGAGCAGGACGGTACAGTCTTCGAGTTGAAGGTGGCCGAATCCGACTTGGGACGGGTCATCGGGCGCCAAGGCCGCACCGCCAAGGCTTTGCGCACGGTTCTTTCCGCCGCTTCAGCAAAGATGAAGCGACGTGCGATTTTGGAGATCCTCGAGTAGCGCGGGGGTTCTCCGCTGCGCTCAGTGGGTCACAGCGTGCTTTCCGAGAGTCTGCCCTTTGGAACCTTGGGGCGGCCGCACGGCACTACTGGCGAGATCAGCCTCCGCCCTTTTCACTCCAGCGGTTGGCGACTGGACACCGTTGCGCTGCCGCTAGAGGTGGCGATTGGGGGGTTGACATGGGAACCCCGGAAGGGTTCCCAAACCCTCCCGCGGCGGTCCGCCGCCGACGAAGTCGGCGGGCTCTCCACGCGACCGGGCTCGGAAACGCTGGCCACGGTCACGGCGATTCGGCGAATTGTCGACGGATTTCTGCTCAGGCTGGAGGGCATTTCGACGCGAAAGGAGGCGGCGTCTCTGACCGGGCGGGAGTTGTGGTTGCGTAGGACGACGCTTCCGCCGTTGGGAGCGGGCGAGTTCTACGTGGAGGACCTGGTCGGCTGCCTGGTCGAAGACAGCGAGGGATGCAGTCTGGGCGTTGTGCGTAAGGTGTTCTGGAACGGCGGTCACGACGTCATGGTGATTGGGAGCGGGGAGACGGACGAGCGGTTGCTTCCCGCGGTGCCCGAGTTCATTGTGGCGATCGACCGTTCGACGAAACGAGTGGTGGTTGATCCTCATGAGTGATGGTCGGCTCGACACAGACGACGTTGGTGGCGCGACGTCACCTCGGCTTGTGGTTGAGATTGTCACCCTGTTTCCCGAGGTGTTCACTTCCTTCCTCCAGGCCAGCCTGCTGGGAAAGGCTGTCAGCAGCGGCCTCATCTCCGTCGAGAGAACCAACCCGCGAGACTTCGCGCCAGGCCGCCATCGTCAGGTCGACGACTCGCCCTACGGCGGCGGACCTGGCATGATCTTGCGCCCGGAACCCGTCGCGGCGGCCATTGACGATGTCGAGACTCGGCGCGGGCGAGCGTATCGGATCCTGCTCACACCGTCAGGGCGACTGTTCGACCAGAAGTGTGCCGCAGACTTGACGGCTCGCGGCCACATCATGCTCATCTGCGGCCGCTATGAGGGTCTGGACGAGCGCATCGCCCAGATCTACGCCGACGAGTCGGTGAGCATCGGGGATTATGTGTTGGCTGGCGGCGAGGTTGCGGCCGCTGTCATCATCGAGGCCACCGCGCGCTTGGTGCCGGGAGTGCTCGGTTGCGGGGAGTCGGTGGTGGAAGAGTCTTTCTCGGTCGGCCGACTGGAGTTTCCTCAGTGGACCCGGCCTCCCGTCTACCGCGGGCTGGGTGTTCCAGACGTGTTGCTTTCAGGTAACCATGCCCGAGTGGCACGTTGGCGTCGGCGAGAAGCACTGCGGCGTACGTTGTTGCGCCGTCCTGACCTGATCGACCGGTACCCGCTGACCGAAGAAGACAGGGCCCTGCTCGCCGAGCTGGATGGGATCGCGTAGGCGAAGGCGGGCTCCCCCTTCGGGGACTTCGGGACCAACAACCCCACCCTGCCTGCCCCGCGCGCCGCGCGCGCGCCCTCGTTGCCCGCCGCTCTGCCAGTGCCGCGCGTGGCGCACCATCGCGGGAGGTGAGGCCGAGAGAAGCGAGCGTCGGGGGGGGCAGGTGTGGGGGCCGAAGGGCTAGGCGAGGTCTTTGTGTTCCCATGATCGCGTAGGCGAAGGCGGGCTTAGCCCGCCAGAGCCAGAGCGCGAGAGGGATATGGGAACCCTCCCAGGGTTCCCATGTAAGTGTTGACTGCCGGCCTCCTTCCGCGTAGTAAATACGCCCCTGCATCGAGCGGACCCATGAGCACGCACCCCCTGATACGAGCGATCGAGAATGCCTACCGGCGGGACAACATTCCGGATTTTCGGCCGGGTGACAGCGTTAGGGTTCACACCCTGATCAAAGAAGGCGAAAAGGAGCGCGTCCAGATATTCGAGGGTGTGTGCATTGACCGGCGCTCCGGCTCGGCTTGCGCATCGTTTACTGTGCGCAAGATCTCGTATGGCGTGGGCGTCGAGCGCATCTTCCCTCTGCACACGAGCCGGATCGAGAAGATTGAGATTGTGCAGCGCGGGCGCGTACGCCGGGCTCGTCTCAACTATCTGCGGGATCTGCAGGGCCGCGCGGCGCGTATCAAGGGTGAGCGCAGCGTTGTGGAGCAGGGAGAGGTTGGCGGTTCGGCTCCCGAAGAGGCCGTTCCTGCTATCGACGGCGAAGCGCCCAGCGTGGTGTAGTCGCGTGGGGAGCCCGCCGGCTTTGCCCCCTGCGGGGACTTTGGGACGACCCGCCACCCTGCCCACCCCGCGCGCTTCGCGCGCGCCCTCGCCGGCGGCGGACCATCGCGGGAGGGGATGGGAACCCTTCCAGGGTTCCCATGTGAGTGAACAGCCTCAACCCACGCGAAACGCGTCTTCCACGTGAGTCATTGTGGGCGGAGCCCCGTCGCAAGCGAAGGTCACCCCTACGACATCGAAACGGAATGCCGTAGCAGTGGGCTGGTTGTCTTCCAGGTACAGGCGAGCGGCGCGCACGACGCGGGCTCGCTTGCGAGCATTCACCGTTTCAAGAGGATGCCCGCGTTCCTCACCCGTGCGCGAGCGGACCTCGACGAAGACAAGGATGCCTCGATATTCCGCCACCAAGTCCAATTCTCCCTGGGGGCGGCGCCAGTTTCGCTCGACGATGCGATAGCCACGCGCTTCCAGCAGGGCGGCAGCCAGAGCCTCGGCGCGTGCACCAACCGCCGCGCGTCCCGCGTTGCGCGGGCACCCATCCCCGCCGTTCGCTACTGATCGCAGGCCGTCTTTCCGTTGTTCAGCTTGGGGTCACAGGCGGTCGGCGTCGTCAGACCGGCCCCGGCGACCAGGAAGTCCTTGCAGAGGCAGAGCTTCTGGCAGCAGAGCGCGCCGACAACGAAGGCCACACCGCAGGCGTAGCCTGTTGCGCAGCGGTGGTCGCTATTGTCACTCATGTCCTTCTTCTGTCCACTGCAGTCGCTATCGCTTGAGCATGTCGCCGAGCAGTAGGGGCCAGTCGTTACGTTCGCACTGTTCTCATTGACGGGCTTGAGGCAGATCCGGCTCGGGCACTCGAGCGCCTGAGGATTGTAAACGGCCTGCGTCTGACCAGCGTCAACCAAGATATCGCAGGGACGGCCAATCCCGTTGTCCTCGCAGGCCATGCTGCCAAAGACGGCAAGGGCGAGAAGGGACGCTCCAAGCAAGGAGACACGAACAAGCGCCATCCACAGGCGGCGAGACGGGATACGCAGTTTCGGGCTCATCGAAGGACTCCTCCTGTCCGGTTCGGCCGAAGCCGAGGGCAAGCACGGTGAGGTAGCAATCGTCGGTCATCTTAGCGTCGCGAAGGCTCCTGTCAACAGGGAATCGCAGCCCCGCGGGGCGACATATTGTTCCGAAGATTCGCGTAGTTGAGCGCGGTCCGGGGTGGGATGTTCTCGCTTGACACCTCAGATCCGCGTGCCTAGGATGGCGCGGTTTCCAGGCCAGACACCGACGGTAGCGTCTCCGACACGATCGCCACGGTTTTCGAGTTGAAGCCCCGCAAACACCTAGACACTAGCTTACGGTCGTGCGGCCGGGTCGGCGACACCAAAACATTTGAGCAGTTCTTCCACCAATTGCCCGCCGAATTCTTCCGAGGTGGGCGTCACCGAGCGAGGTCCATCCATGAGCCGTGAAAAGGGTTGTGCATTGTTCCTGCTTCTCGCCCTCACCCTGACGGTGACGTCCGATGCCTGGGCGCAAAGACGGAAGAAGAACAAGCCGGCCGCCGCCACGCCCGCGGCCGATACGCAATCGAACCCCAAGTCAGCGGGTGAGCCGTCGCCCGCGCTCGAGCGCGCTGAGAAGTTCTACCAGCGCGGTGACTACTACATGGCCTCCATTGAGTTCAACAAGGCCATCGAGGGCGAGGCGGGCGTGGACGCGAGAATGCGGGCCGAGTTCATGATGGGCAAGACGCTGTTCAAGCTGAAGTTCTTTTCGGCAGCGTTGAGTTACTTCGATCGCGTTGTGCAGAAGGGTCCTGCCCATCCCCACTACAATGAAACCCTGCAGTGGCTGGCTTCGCTCACCCATCAGCCGGTGGATTCCGCCGCCGTCCTGGAGAAGATCGGCAAGTACAACCGACAGGAACTGGAAGCCCCGCAGCTCGAGGCGGTGCGCGACGAGCTGTACTTCCTATTGGGCAAGTACAACTACAATAAGGGCAAGTTCCAGGAAGCCGTTTCGCTTTTCAACTTGGTGCCGGCCAAGAGTGCGTTCTACCCGCAGGCCAAGCTGTTCGAAGGCGCGACCCACGTGCGTGAATATGCCGCGAAGCCGGCGGTCGACGCGTTCAAAGCGGTGCTGCGGGCTGCCGAGGAGAGTCAGGATCCGAAGGTCAAGCCCTTCCAGGATCTGGCCAATCTCTCCCTCGCTCGGGTCTTCTATTCCACCGGCCAGTTCGAGATGGCGACCAAGTACTTCGATCGGGTTTCACCCGAGTCGTATGACTGGCCCAACAGTCTGTTCGAGGCATCGTGGGCCAACTTCATGCTCAAGCAACAGGGGTATTCAAAGGCACTTGGCAACATTCACACCCTGCGCGCCCCGTTCTTCGAGTACTTCATCAAGCCAGAGTCAGTGGCCGAGGCTTTGACAGTCAAGGCGACCATCTATTTCTATAATTGCCTCTTCGACCGGGCCGCCAGTGCCATCCAGGAGTTTAACGACTGGGTGCCCCAGGTGGCGGAAGGCCTGGCCCAGGCACTGGCCAGCCACACCGCCAACGATCAGTTCTATGATCTGGCGGTGAAGATTCGCAGTGGCAGATCGGGACTGCCTCCGGCGGTTGAACGGGCGGCGCGAGCGGTCATGTCTGACCGCAGCCTGGTCCGGCGCTTCGACGCCATACGAGAACTCGACCGCGAGCTGATTCAGCATGAGAAGGCCGATGCCGCGTGGAAGAGCACCGCGGTGGCCACGACCATCTATTCCGAAATCGGCGTGACCCGCGCCTTGGCCGTCAATGAAACCGGCGAAATCGCTCGCAAGCGCGTCGAACGCCTGGTGAATGAGTTTCGCCAGCTCATAACCCGCGTGATCAAGATCGAGTACGAGATTCTCCAGGGTGAAAAGGGCCAGTTGGAAGAGGACGTCAAGGCTGAGACAATGACTGGCGGTGCCGGCCGCGCCAAGGACATCAGCAACGTCCGTATCGATGACGAACACGAGTTCTGGCCGTTCCTGGGGGAGTATTGGCGCGATGAACTCGGCTACTACCGGTACAAGCTCCTGAACAAGTGTGTGCATGGAAGCGCGGGACCCGAAGGGGCGCCGGCCAGTGGTGGAGAAGGGGCTCCTGTGCCAGAAGGCGGCGAAACGCCGGCCGAAGCGCCCGCGCCGGAATCGGCACCGGCGGGCGAGACGCCCTGACCGGACCCAGATCAGCTAAGCAAGGGAAATGAACATGAAGGATCAACGACGTTCCATACGCGGTGCCTCGCTCGGCATCGTCCTCGTCAGCATGGTGGCAGGCTTGGGGACGGCTTTCGCTGACGCGAAGTACAAGAAGAAGGAACTGGAGGTCCAGGGCGCGGCCCAGACCGAGCTGACGAAACCAAAGGAGCCGCCCAAGGAGCAGAAACAGACCGGGCCGGTTCTGACGGTGGAACAGTTCGTCGGTCAGCAGCAGGCGAAGATTCAACAGATCACCGACAAGCAGATCTCCCAGCTCAACCGACTCATCAAGATTACGCCCAACGACGACCCGCAGAAGGCCGACTTCTATTTCCGGCTGGGCGAGCTCTATGCCGAAAAGCAGCGCTTCAACAGCTTGCAGGCACGCAGCTTCGACGAGAAGATCTTCCAAGCCGAGCAGAAGAAGAACACTTCTCTCGCCGCGAAGCTGAAGAAGGACCAGCAGGACAACGAGAAGGCGGCCGAGAAGTGGGCCAACGAGGCGGTCAAGGACTACGTGGAGGCGTCCAAGCACCCGAAGTACGAGCGCATGGACGAGGTGTTGTTCCGCCTCGCCTATCTGTTGCAGATGATCAAGAAGGACGACAAGGCCCGGGAGTTCTTCCACCGCCTCATCAAGGACTACCCACAGTCGAAGTACGTCCCCAACGCTTACCTGTCCTTTGCCGAATACTTCTTTGGCAAGGGCGAGATGGAGAACGCGCTCAAGTTCTACGAGAAGGTGGAGCAGTTCCCCAAGTCGTCGGTCTACGGATTCGCCGTGTACAAGAAGGGCTGGGCGCAGATCAACCTGGGCAACTTCAAGTCGGCGCTGGGCATCTTCGTCAACGTGATCGAGCTTTGTCAGGCGGGCAAGATCCCCAAGAGCCAAAGCGGTCCCTTGGAGAAAGAGGCCAAGAAGGATCTGGTCAAGGCCTACGCGCGAACCCCGGGAGCGTCCCCGGAAAAGGCCTGGGAGTTCTTCCAGCGCATGGGTGGAGACTATGCCCCCAAGATGTTGGAGGCACTGGCCGAGCTGTACTGGGAACAAGGCATGTTCGCCGACTCATCGAAGGTTTACCGCAAGATCATCTCGCTCAACGAGAAGTCACCGCGCCTGTGTGAGTGGCAATACAAGATCCTGCGTAACACCCTGTCCTCGGGCAGCAAGCGGGATCAGGTGCAGGAGGTCAAGCGCCTCGGCACGATCTACGAGCACATGGCGAAAGTGGAGGGTGTGAAGAAGGACGTGATGACCGAGTGCAAGAACAACTATCACGACACCACCAAGGAACTCGCCCTCATCTGGCACAAGGAAGCGCAACGGACCAAGAACGCCGACACCTATCAGCTCACCCGCCTCATCTACAAGGAGTACCTGGATCACTTCAACAATGAGAAGGACACCCCCGAGATGACCTTCTTCTTCGGCGAAATTCTGTGGGTGACCGAGCAGTGGGCCGAGGCCGCCGAAACCTATACCAAGGTGGTCCAGTTGGACCCCAAGGGAAAGTACGTGAAAGAGGCGGCCTATGCAGCGGTGCTGGGTTGGAAGAACGCGCTCAACATCAACGACGAAGGGGCGATGCCCGAGAAAGAGCACAAGGACATGAAGCCGCGCCCGATCCCGGCCGGACAGCAGAAGATGATCGCGGCCTTCGACACCTACATCAAGTACGTGCCCGACGCGCCGGAGTTGGTGAAGATCAAGTACCGAAAAGCGAGAATCTACTACGACTACAATCACTTTGAAGATGCGGTGGGTCTGTTCAGGGACATCGTCGACAAGCACGTGACCGACGAGTTGGCGATCTACTCGGCCAACTTGCTGCTCGACTGTCTCAACATCATGGGCAAGTACAAGGAGCTGCTCGCCACGGTTGAGAAGTTCCTGGGCAATGCCGTCCTCATGAAGGACCAGGAATTCAAGAAGCAGATGATTGGTCTCAAGACCGACAGCCTGGTGGTGGAAGCCAAGCAATACGAGAAGGAGAAGAATTACAAGGAGTGTGGCATCTCGTACGTGGCCGCCGCGGAAACCATTCCCGACCACCCCAAGCACGCCGAGCGTCTCTACAATGCTGGCCTTTGTTTCCAGAACGCGCGTCTGGTCGGCCAGGCCATCAGGGCGCGCCAGGAGCTGATCGAAAAGCACCCGAAGGATCCCTTGGCGCAGCGGGCTCTCTTCCAAATTGCCAGCGGCTATCACCAGCTCGCCTACTACAGCGAGGCAGCCCGGCGCTACGAGGAGTTCGCCACCAAGTTCTCGGGCGAGAAGCAGTCGCGGACCGCTCTGGGTAATGCCTATACCTTCCGCATCGGGCTGGGCGAGTTCGAGAAGGCAGTCGACGACATGAACGCCTTCGTCAAGTACTACGGGACGCGCGATTCACAGGATGCGGCCAACGTCGTGTTCCAGATGAGCGAGGTGTACGAAAAGCAAAGCAAGACCGACGATCTGGTCAAGCACCTGACTGAGTACCTGAAGAAATGGGGCGCCAAGGGTGGCGTGGACAAGCAGATTCTCGCCCACTTCAAGTTGGGCGAGATCGCATGGAAGCGTTCCTGTCCGCAGGAAGGCGTCAACGGCGCCTGCATCAAGGTCGAGCGCGTGAGCGCCACCGGCCGGCAGAAGGTCTTTGCCGAGATCAATTCCAAGATCAAAGACAAGAAGAAGAAGCTGAAGGAGAAGCTGCGCACCCAGTGCGGTCCGCCCACCAGCTCGAAGATCACCGTCTTCGAGCGCAGCTCCAAATACGCCAAGGATGGCCTGGAGCACTTCAAAGATGTCCTCAAGCTGTGGAATCACGGCGAGGCGGCGAAGAAGATTCCCGGCGCCAGTGCGGGTGAGCGGACAGCGCGGGAGGCGATTGCCCGCTTCGCCGTGGCCGGCGCGGCCTTCTACCAGGCTGAAGAGCTCTACGAGAAGTTCCTGCGGGTGAAGTTCCCGTCGGGCCTGGACTTCCAGCAGCCCACCCAGTGGGACAAGCCGAAGGTCGCGGCGGCCAAGAAGAAGAAGTACGAGGAGTCGAGCAAGAAGTTCCTTGCGTACATGACCGAGAAGACGGCCCTGGCCGAGAAATTGACGGGCCCCAGCGCGGACAAGAAGGGCCTGTATGACTTCGTGCTCGACTACCACGTGGCGCACTGGACGATCGCGGCCTCGGCGCGCATCGGGCAGGTCTACGCGGATTTCGTCAACCAGCTCTACACGGCGGATATCCCCAAGGATCTCAAGGAGCAGGACGAGTGGGGCAACCGGCCCCGCGAGATCTTCTGCGACGCTCTCGTCGACAAGGCTGAGCCCATCGAATCGAAGGCCGTGGTTGGCTACGATCTGTGCCTCAAGGCCGCCACCAAGGAGTCCTGGTACAATGAATGGTCGAGCATGTGCGAGGTGGAGCTCAACCAGATGAAGCCCGCCGAGTACCCCCTCTCGGCCGAGATGAAGCCGGAGCCCGGTTACGTCTCGACACCCATTACGCCCGGCGGTGTCGTCGCGGAACTGCCCGACGATCTCCAGGTCACTTCCAAGGAGTAGGAGCCAGCGATGATGACGCATCGAAGTCTCGGAGTGTGCTCGTCTTGGACCCTGGTCGGGGTCGGAGCCTTGCTTGCCCTGTCCATTGGCTGCGCGACAGCCGGTAAGCCCAAGAGTCCAGAAACCGGCGCACTGCCCGACGAGGAGGAGTGGACGCCCGGCAAGAAGCCGACCCCTGCTGCAGCGCCGGCCGCCGCCAGTCCCGGGGAGGTTCCCCTCATTACCCGGAAACCGACAGAGCGCCAGATCAGCGAGGACGACAGAGCTGCCTACGACAAGGCTGTCGCTGAATACATGAAAGCCAAGAAGGCGGGATCCGTTCCCGGCCCGGAATGTTCGTCGGTAGCTTCGGGTTTCAGGAAGATCGCAGACCGGGTGCCCGTGCTTCTCGAGGCGCGCAGCAACGAAGCTGCGGTGGATCTTGAGTGTGGCAAGAAGGACGAGGCCGTCCGCATCTGGGAGAAGCTGGCTGGCGGAGCCAAGCCCTTTGCTCCTGCCTTGGCGAATTTGGGCTACGTGGCCTGGCAGGGCGGGAACAAGGCCGACGCGGAGTCGCTCTTCAAGCGCTCGATTCAGGCTGATCCCTTGATCGGGTCCATCGCCGCCCGCATCAACATGGCCCAGATTTACCGTGAACGTGCCCGTCTCGCGACCGGCACCGACAAGAAGGCGCTCAACGACGGCGCTGTGAAGGAACTGCGACGCGTGCTCGCACTTGACGGGAACAGCCTGCAGGCCTACGCAGGCCTTTGCTTTATTTACTACGATTTGGATCTGCCCGAGGCAGCCAAACTGGTGGGTGCCCAGGCGATCAAGCGGGCAGAGGAAATCGCCACGGGAAAGTTCGAGGAAGAGGGGGCGGTTTCCGACGATGCGAACAAGAAGGCCAAGAAAGGCAAGGGCAAGAAAGAAGAGGCCAAGGAAAAGGAGGGGGAGAAGACGGCCCAGGAGACTCCCGTGGAGGGAACGGGCTACACGGTCGAGATGAAGAAGGCCGTGGCCGTGGTCTACAACACGATGGGCATGATCTACCTGGCCAAGAAGAACTACACGGACGCGATCAAGAACTTCACCGCCGCGGTAGAAAATGATCCCGGGCTGTTCGAGGCCCGGCTCAATCTGGCCGCGGTTTCACTGAAATTTCGCAACTACGACATCGCGGAAGAGAACTTGAGAGCTGTGCTCAAGGCCAAGCCGCGCAACTACGAGGCGATCATTGGGCTGGGGGTCGCCTTGCGCGGCAACAAGAAGTTCGACGAGGCAGAACAGAAGTACAACGAGGCCCGGAATCTCGACCCACAGCGCCCGGATGCCTATTTCAACCTCGGCCTGCTGTACCAAGAGTACAAGGGCGGCAGCGACAAGCCCATGCTGCAAAAGGCCCAAGCATACTATCGGGATTTCCTGACGCGGTCTCCCTCGCCCAAGGCACGCAAGGACGCCGAGAAGCGCATCAAGGACATCGATGAGGTTTTCGTGGCACTGGAGGAAGCGGCCAAGATGATGAAAGAGGCTGAGGAGATGCAGCGCAAGGCAGAGGCGCAGCAGAAGAAGATGGAAGAAGAGATGAAGAAGATGGAGGCCGAGGAGAAGCGCCAGCAGGAGGAGATGAAGAAGAAGGAGGAGGAGGACAAGACGAAGGCCGCGGAGGAAAAGACGAAAAAGGAAGAGGAGAAGACGAAGAAGGTCACCGGCGGTGGCAAGGCCGACGACAAGGGCACCGAGAGCAAGGGTGCCGATGACAAGGGCGCCGAGAGCCAGGCCCCAGTTCCCGGATCTTCGGTCGAACCCCCGCCCGCTGGAGCGGCGCCCGAGGCCGCCCCAGCTAATCCCGGCGACAAGCCGGATGACGCGAAGAAAGCGGCGCCGAAGAAACCTGAGAAGAAGAACTGGGAGTGACGCGGAGCTTCGTCGATCGAATCCGATCCATAATTGTGGGAACCAAATTCGATCTTGGTTGTCAGTAGGAGGCGAGCTTTCCGTGCTTGTCTCCCAGCGCAGCCGAAGGAAGGAAATGAACCGATGCGACTCATGGCAATGATTGCGGTTCTCACCGTCGGGGGACTGGGTACGGTTCTGGCTCAAGAAGGTGGGGCCGAGCAGTTCAAGTCCAAGACCGTCTACGATTTCGAAGACGACAACGTCGAGGGCGACCTGCAGCGGCCTGATGGCGAATTGGTGAACGCCATCAACAAAGCCAAACACTCCAGCCTTATCGAAATCCGCAAAGACTTCATTCCCGAAATGCTCAAGTCGCTCGAAGACATCTAGCCGCTCGGGGTCGCAAGACCCAGAGGGCAAGGGTCGAGAGCATAGGCGTGGCCGCCGCTGGCCCCCGCCTGCCGTAACCGGAGGAGACCCAAATGGCCAATGTCGTAGTCCCCGTCAAGTTCCAGATCTTCAGGGGGGATCAGGTCGTACGAGAAGAGGTGTTGACGGAGCCCGTCATCAAGATCGGCAAGCTGGCTTCCTCGCATCTGCGCCTTGACGACGAGTCCGTGTCGCGCATGCACGCCGTGCTTGAAGTGAACGGGCCGAACGAGGTTCAACTCATCGATTTGGGTTCGACCCGGGGCACATTGGTCAACGGCGAGCGCGTCGCCAAAGCTAGCCTCAAGAGCGGGGACCAGGTCCAGTTCGGCGACGTTCGCGTGGCCATCACCTTCGCGGCGGCCGATGCAGAAGCGCCTACTCCCGGTCCGGTCATGCCAGTTGCCCCGGTAGCTCCCGCCCCAGTCGCACCCGCGCAGTATTCAGCCCCGGTTCGGCCCCAAGCCCCGGCCCCGACGCTTGTCGGCTACGGAGCGCCTGCACCCCAGCCCGTGGCGGCGCCCCAGGCCATGGCGGCTCCGCAGGCATACGCACCGGCGGCGCCTGGTATGGGCGGCTTCGCCAGCCACGCCGGGGCGGAGGTGGAAGTCCACGATGGCAGCCACGCCATCGAGGTCCAGGCCCTGTACCGCGGCGTCGTGATCCAGACGCGCCATCTGTCAGACCCCACGGGGCGGAGCACAGAGGGGCAGTCGAAGTCGATGCTGCTCGCGGGTGGCGCTCTTATAGTGGTGGCCTTGGTGGCGTTCTTCGCCACCATCTTGAACCTTGGAGCGGAGAAGAGCCGGTACGACAAGTTCGTGGCTGACGGCGGCGAGTCAAAGAGCTTCCAGTGGAAGGCCCAGTCGCCGGCCATGGACTTCGTCGTGTTCGGGGGAATTGGTTTGGGAATTGCGCTGTGCTACATGGGCCTGAAACGCAGGGGGCGGACCAACCCCAACTTCGTGGTTGGCGGGGATGCGAACGCGGACGCGCCCCTGGGACCCGACTTCATTGGCGGTCAGTCTTTCTCCCTGGTATCTACCACGGGTGCTGACTTCCTGGTCAACGTCACGCCGTCCATGACGGGTGAGGTTCTGCTGGACAACCAGGTGGTTCCGTTGCCGCAGTTCGTGCAGCAGCGCGGAGCCAGTTTCTCTCTCGGCGACCGGGGCCGCGCCAAGATCGACTGCGGCGAGACCACTTTCTTAGTCAGCGCAACGCCCAAGCCGCGCACCTTCCCGGTTCCCTTCCTGGTCTGGCGCTGGAGCGAGCAAGCCTACACCGTGGGAACGGCCATCGGTCTGTTGCTGTTCCTTCTGATGATCTTCTCTGTCCCGCCCGATCCCAAGTCGCTCTCTCTCGATCTCTTCAATGCGGACAGTCGCTTCGTGAACTTCCTCATCAAGCCCCCCGAGGAGAAGGAAGAAGAGATTCCTGAGTGGCTCAAGAAGAAGGGACCCGACGAACAGGGCGGCAAGGGCAAGCGGCACAAAGGTGAGGAAGGCAAGATGGGGAAGAAGACCTCCAAGAACAAGGAGGGTCTCTACGGGCTCAAGGGCCCCAAGGACAACCCTGACCCGCACCTGGCCAAGAAACTTGCGGAAGAGCAGGCCAAGAACGCCGGCATCCTCGGCGTGTTGAAGATGGCCGAGGGCTCGCACCTGGCTTCCATCTTCGGTCGCGACACGGCGGCCGGCAACGATGCAGAGAACGTGCTGGGCGGCCTCATCGGCAACCAGATTGGCGAAGCCTACGGCGTGGGCGGTCTTGGTCTGGTCGGCACCGGGACGGGCGGTGGCGGTACTGGCGAAGGCACCATCGGTCTCGGCAACTTCGGCACCATCGGCAAGGGCGGCGGTGGCGGCAACGGCTCCGGCTACGGCCGTGGCGCCGGTGGTCTGGGCGGTCGCCGCGCTCGTGCGCCGGACGTCATCCCGGGCCAGGCCAACGTGCGCGGGTCGCTGGACAAGGAGATCATCCGCCGGATCATCCGCCGTCACATCAACGAGGTGAAGTACTGCTACGAGACCGAGTTGACGAAGAAGGCCGATCTCGCGGGCCGTATCTCGGTCCAGTTCACCATCGCCGCGACGGGAACCGTCATCGCCTCGGTCTTGCAGAGTTCGACCATGGGCAACATCCGCGTGGAGAACTGCGTGGTGCAGGCAGTCCGGCGTTGGGAGTTCCCCAAGCCGCTCGGTGGCGGCATCGTCATCGTGTCGTATCCGTTCAACTTCACCGCCGGTGCTTCGGGCGAATAGCGCTCGCCATTCGACAAGGGAAGGAGCCGCGATGGGTCGCTATCTGAAAGCTATGTTCGTCCTCGGGTTGATTCTGCCGGCCTGCGATGCATTCGTTTGCAGCCAGCAGCGCATCAAAGCCATCGAGATCGCAAACAAGGGTGTCGAGGCATTCAAGACCAACCTCTACGACTCGGCCGAGCGTGAGTTGAGGCTGGCCATTCAGACTGACCCCACCTACGAGATGGCCTATTACAACTTGGGCAAGGTCTATCAGAAGCAGCGCAAGTGGGACAAAGCCATCGATGCGTTCGAGGGAGCGGCCCAACGAAGCCCGAGCAACGCCAACTTCCAGTACGACCTGGGCGAAGCCTATCTTGAGGCGAAACAGCTGGACAAGGCGGAAACCGCGCTCAAGAAGGCGACGGAACTAGACCCCAAGCTGTTCAAGGCTCAGTGGCGTCTAGGCTTGGTGTACCTTTTTCAAGAGCGTCCCAAGGAGGCCGACCAGGCTCTGCGCAACGCCATCGAGCTCAACCCCCGGATGGACAAGCCGTTCATCGCGCTGGGCCGGCTTTACCTCGACTATGACGCCGACAAAGAGGCCGCGCAGGTTCTTGCGGAGTGCGTGCGGGCCAACGACAACAGTGCCGAGTGCTACAACCTCCACGGCGTGGCTCTCAAGTCACTCAAGCAGTACGAGCAAGCGGTGGCCGAGTTCAAGAAGGCGCTCGACGTGGACAGCGGACTCTTCGACGCCCTTTACAACTGCGGTATGACCTACGCCGAATGGTACGAGGAATCGCACGCCAACGAGCAGAAGGAACAGGCGCGCGACTATCTGCAGAAGTTCGTGGCAACCGGCGGAGGCAAGGACGGATCGGCGTTTGGCTTCCTGCGGGCCGCGAGCGACAAGCTCTATGCCCTGAGCGGCCCGTAGGTTTGAAGCGAATCCCGCGATAGCCGCAGAAGGTCGTGGTCGTTTTCGTGCCGACCACCACCGATCGCTCCGAGTGGGTGCACAGCCTGATCTTGGAAAGGTCTGCCCGGTGGCCCGGCCGCGGGTAGGCACAGGGAGGCGTGGCGGGGGCCCTCACGGCGGTTGAAAAGGCCCGCACCGACGAGAAAATGGGGCTCATTCCCGTTGTGTGCAAAGCGGCCAGCGTGGTATAAAATGCTCCATTTTCCGCGGTCTTAGCCTCTCCCCAAGGAGCGGCCAGGAGCATGCGGTCGCGATCCTGCGATTGCCTTATTCATCCCGGAGGACCAAGTGGGCAAGGAATCAACCTCGAACGCTGTGCTTGAGGACTTTCCAGCGGAGCTGCAGGGCCAGGCAGCCGCAGCGCTGGAGACCGAACGTCTGTCGGTGGAGAAGGGCATCGATGCGTGGAAGAAGATCGCGGCTGCCGCGCCCTCGGCATGGGAGCCCAGGCGCGAGTTGGCCCGGGTATACCGGAGGGCGGAACGATGGAAGGCATGCGTGGAGGTCCTGAAGGAAGCGGTTGAGAAGGCGACTTGGCCTACTCCCGAGGCGAAGGTTCCCGTGTTGTTGGAGATGGTCGAGCTGTACCGCGATCGGCTCAAGCTCGATGTGATGGTGGTGGAGGCCTACAACCGGATCCTGGCCCTGCAACCCGACAATGTTGAGGTGATGGACGCGCTGGCTGCCCAGTACGAGGCCATCCCGCGTTGGCCCGAATTGATTGCGGTCTTGCGCAAGAAGGCGGCCATCGTCGAGGCCGCCGAGGAGAAGATTGCCCTGCACCTAAGGGTGGCAAACCTGTACCTGGACAAGTTCTCGAACCAAGCCGAGGCCATTAAGGCGTTCGAGGCGATTCTCGAGATTGATCCAGGGAACGCCGACGCGCTCACCTTCCTCAAGCAGATGTACGAGAAGCGGCGGGACTGGGATCGCCTGGTGGCGGTGTTGCGGCAGGAGATAGCGCGGGTTGCCGATCCGGCCGAGCGGGGCAGGCGCTGGGCCGAGGTGGCCAAGCTGGCCACGGAGAAGCTCAAGAAGGCGGCCGTGTCGATCGAGCTGTGGGGCAAAGTCCTCGAGGTCAACGACAGTGACGCAGAGGCGCTGGTTGAGCTGGAAAAGTTGTACGAGCGTGAGAAGAGGTGGGACGAACTGGCTGCAGTTCTGGACAAGCAGGCCGTTCTGACCGACGACCCAGCCAAACGCGGCGTCATTCTGCCCAAGCTGGCCACGGTGTACACCGAGAAGTTGCAGAGGCTCGACTTGGCCGTGGCCGCGTGGAAGACGCTGCTGGATGCCGAGCCCGACAACCGACGCGCCCAGGATGCGCTCCGCAAGCTCTATCTGCAGAACAAGGATTGGGACGCGCTCGAGGGTTTCTACTCGGTCCAGGGCAAGTGGGACGAATTCGCGCGGGTGTTGGAGCGGCAAGCCGACACGGAAACCGACGCGGCCCGGGTGGGGCTGTGGAACAAGATCGCGGTCCTCTACCGCGACCGACTGAACAAGCCGGACAAGGCGCAGAAGGCCTTCGAGAAGGTGCTCTCCCTCGATGGCCACAACCTGGCGGCGGCCGAGGCACTTATCCCCATGTACGAGAAGGGCAAGGACGCCAAGCGGCTGGCCGAGGTGCTGCAGGTGCAGCTCGAGCACACCAAAGATGCGGCCGAGCGCCAGGAGCGCATGCTGCGCATCGCCCAAATCCTCGAGAGCGACGCCGGCGACAGGCCGCTGGCGCTTACCGTGGCGTTGCAGGCGCTGTCGGAGAATCCGCGTGAGGAATGGGCGCGCGAGTACGCCGAGCGGTTGGCTGGCGAGACGGGCAACTGGGCGCTGCTGGTGGAAGCCTACGAGGCCGTCCTGCCAAGCCTGCAGGGACAAGATGGTCTTCCCCTCTTGGCTACCGTGGCGCGAGCCTACGAGAAGGAGCTGGCCAACAGCGAGGCGGCGATTGCGCGCAACCGCGAGATCCTGGAGATCGTGGACCGCGACGAGCAGGCCGTGCTCGCCCTCGAACGCCTGTACATTGCAACCGGCCAGCACGACCAGTTGTTAGCCATCTACGACAAGAAACTCGCTCTGGCCGGCTCCGAGGATGAGAAGCGCGAGGTGCGACTGCAGCTCGCGGCGCTCTACGAAGAACAGGTGCACGACGCCGACAAGGCGATCGAGTTGTACAAGGACATCCTGAAGACGGCCAAGGAAGACGTGCAAGCCCTGCGCGCGCTGGACCGGCTGTATCGGGCCACGGAGCGCTGGAAGGATCTGAGCAAGATCATCGTCCGCCAGCTCAAGCTGCCCAATGACGACCCGGCTGCGGCCGAGTTGAAGTTCCGGCTGGGCGAGGTCTCCGAGAAGTACCTGAAGAGTCCGGGCGTTGCCGTGGAGTCGTATCAGGAGGCACTGGCGCTGGACGCGACCCATGCAGGCGCGCGTGCAGCTCTGGAAGTCTATCTTGCCGACAGTCAGCACCAGATGAGCGCGGTGGCGGCCCTCGAGCCCATCTACGAGGCGGGACACGAGACGGAGCGGTTGCTGCAGGTTCAGCGTATCAAGTTGGCGCGCGAGACGGATGCCGCGGCCCGGGTCGCCCTGCTCTTGCGCATCGGCGGGTTGGAAGGCGAGGCTGGCCGCGCTGAACGGGCGTACCAGGCCTATGCCGAGGCTTTCGGCATAAGTCCCGACTCGGCCGAGGCGCGCGCGGCGTTGGAAGCGCTGGCTGATCGCATGGACAAGTGGCGGGAGTTGGTGGCCCTGTACAGCGAAATCCAGGGAAGTCGCAAGCTCGCGTCCGGGTTGGAGCGCGAGATTTTGCTGGTCATCGCGGTGGCCTACGACGAGAAGCTCGACCAATCAGACAAGGCGGTCGAGTACTTCCGCCTGGCCCAGGAGATCGAACCGGAAGACGCCTCCGCGCTCGAAGCCCTGGAACGACTGTATACGCGGACCGAGCGTTGGTCCGATCTGGTCGACACCCTGAAGAAGAAGGTGGAGCTGGTCCGCTCTAGCGAGGAGCGCGAGCAGATTCACGCTCGCATCGCTGCCATATGGGAAGAGGCCATCGGCAATCCCGACGAGGCGATTGCCGCGTGGAAGGAGGCGCTGGGTGACAACGCGGGCAGCCTGACCGCCCTGCGCGCGCTCGATCGTCTCTTCGTGCACAAGGGATTGGACCTCGATCTGGCGGACAACCTGCAGCGACAGCTCGAGCTGGCGAGCAACGAGGAGGAGCAGGTACGCCTGCTTTCTCGTCTCGGGCACCTGCGGGAACAGAAGCTGCGCGACATCACGTCCGCAGTGGAGACGTATCGACGACTGCTCGACTTGGCGCCTGGCCACGAAGAAACCGTGGCGGCGCTGGAAGGACTGCTCGACAACCCCGACCACGATCTGGTTCTGGCCGAGATCCTGGACCCGGTGTACCGTGCGCGCAGCGACTTTGGCAACCTGGTACGGGTGCTGGAGATCCAGGCACGCCACGCCCTGGACATGCGGCGCAAGATTGACCTCTTGCACGAGATCGCCACGGCCTGCGAGGACGGGCTCGACGATCCGGCACGGGCGTACCAGGCTCTGGGGCGCGCGCTGGCCGAGGATCCCCTCGATCCCGAGACGACCCGACGCCTGGAACGCCTGGCCAAGGCCCTCGGCCGGTGTGACGACCTAGTGGTCCGCTATCAAGCCGCCGCCGAGAAGTTGCAGTCGGACGAGTTGAAGGGCGCCGTCTACCACGCCGTCGCGAAGCTGGCCGAGAACGAGCTCGGCAACTCCGAAATTGCGGCAGAGGCCTACAAGCAGGCGCTGGCCGTGGGACCGCGCGACCTGGAAGCGGCGGATGCGCTGGAGGCCATCTACATCCGCACCGCCGATTACGCTCAGTTGGTTCTGCTGCTGCAGCGAAAGATGGACATGGTCGATGCGCTGGCCGACAAGAAGGAGCTGGGCTCGCGCGCAGCCAAGATCTGGGAAGAAGTCCTCGACGACTCCGACAAGGCTATCGAGGTCTACCGACAGGTCCTGGCCCTGGATGACACCAACGAGACGGCCCTGGACAGCCTGGTGCGGCTGTTCTTGCGCCTGTCGCGCTGGAACGACTTGAAGGATGTCTACGCCCGCCAGGCCGAGTTGGCCACGGACCCGGCACGAAAGAAGGAACGGCTTTTCGTGCTGGGCCAGGTGTACGACCGCGAACTGCAAGACGCTCCCCGCGCCATAGAAACCTACACGTCGATCCTCGACATGGATCCGGATGACCTGGATGCCCTGCAGGCCCTGGATCGCCTCTACCTGCAGACCGAGCGATGGTACGACCTGCTCAACGTGCTCGAGCGCCAGACCGAGCTGTCTTCGTCCTCGGCCGAGGTGGTTTCGTTGCGCTACCGCATCGGTGAGCTGTGGTCGGACAAGCTCAAAGATGCGAGCCGGGCCACGGAAGCCTATCAGCGCGTGTTGGCCATGGATCCCTCGCACGAGCCGACCCTGAAGGCTCTTGAAGGCATGATGCAGCGAGGGGAGGAGCCCATCGCGGCGGCCCAGGTGTTGCAACCGGTGTACGAAAGCGCAGGCGACTGGCCCAAGGTGGCCGCGGTTCACGAGGTAATGGTTTCCTACACGCAGGATCCGGTGCGACGGGTCGAGTTGCTCGACCTGTTGGCCAAGATTCACGAGCGTCGGCTCAATGATTTCGACGCGGCGTTTGATGCCTACTGCCGCGCCCTGCGGGTGGACCCGTCGAATCAGGAGGTGATTGCCCACATTGACCGCTTGGCCGAGTCGAGCGGCCGCTGGGCTGATCTGGCCGCGGTGTACGACGCCGAGATCGACCGCATCCTGGACAGTCGGCTGCAGACCGAGATGCTGCTGCGGCTGGCCCGCATCTACGAGGAGGAAACCCATGACCTCGACAAGGCCATCGCGACCTATCGGCGGGTCGCCGATGCCGAGCCCGATCGCAAGGACGGCCTCGAGGCACTCGACCGGCTTTACACCAGGACCGAGCGCTGGACGGAGCTGGCCGACATCGTCCGCGGCGAGATCCGTCTGGCGGATAGCGACGCTCAGATCATCGATCTCACCTTCCGGCTGGCCCAGATCCTGGAAGTGGCGCTGGGGGACATGCCCAAGGCGGTCGAGGCGTATCAGGACATCCTCAACATCGATCCCAAGCACGCCGAGACCCGTGCCACGCTGGAGCGGCTGCTATCGAGCGGGGCCATGCAGCGGGAGATCGCGCAGGTCCTTGAGCCGCTCTACCGGGTGGGCGAGGAGTGGGAGAAGCTGGTTCGAGTCTATCACGTCGAGTTGGGCGTGGAGTCCGACGCCGAGGAGCGACAGCGGCTGCTGCGGCGGCTGGCGGAGATCTCCGAGTCCAAGCTCATGGATCAGGTGGCGGCGCTTGAGTGGTGGTCGAAAGCGGTGGTCGAGGATCCGGCGTCCGAGCAGGGATTGGATGAGTTGCTACGCTTGGCCCGCGCCACCCACCAGTGGGAAACCTACGTGGCCAGCATGGCGGACGCGGCGGCCCGGGCCAGCGATCGCCGCGTGCGCCGCGACGTTCTCTTCCGCCTGGCCACGGTCTTCGACGCCGAGCTTGCCGATCTGGTGCGGGTCGAGGATGTGCTGGGACAGGTGCTGGCGCTCGACCCCAGTGACGGCGAAGCCCTGGCTTTCCTCGATCGGGTTTACGACAAGCAAGGCGATTACGAAAAACTTGCAGATGTCTTGCGTCGGCGCATCGCCATCACCGACGGGTCGAGGGAACTGGTCGCGCTGCACCTGCGTCTGGGCAAGATCCTGGCCGACGTCATCGACGACGCGCCGGGAGCGGTGGCCAGCTATCTAGCGGTGCTGGAACAGGAGTCGCGCTCGCCGGAAGCTCTCGAGGCATTGGAGCGCATCTACTTCCGCGCCGAGCAGTGGGAAGACCTGTACCAGATCTACGAGAAGATGCTGGACATCGCCCCGGGCGACGAAGCGCTCTCCGACTGCTACGCGCGCATGGCCAGGATCACGTCCGACGTTCTCGGCCAGCGTGAAAAGGCCATCGAGTTGTGGCGGCGGGTGCTCGACCTGCGCGGCGCTGACCCGGTGGCACTGTCGGCTTTGGCCGACCTGCACGAGCAGGCCGAGGAGTGGCGCGAGCTGACGGAGGTTTTGGACAGCCAGATTCGAGCGAGCGAAGACCCGGAGGCGCGCATTCCGGTGTACAAGCGTTTGGGCCGTGTGTGGGGTGAGAAGCTCGGCCGGGAAAGAAACGCCCTCGAGTGCTGGAAGAAGGTCACCGAGATCAATCCCGGGGACGTCGAGGCGCTGCAGGCCATCGCAGCCAACTACCGGAGCGCCGCGGCCTGGGAAGAGCTCTCGGAAACCTTGCACCAACTCATCGCCGTGGGCAGCGAAACCTTCCCGGCGGCCACGCTGCGGGATTGCTACGCGGAACTCGGCGAACTGGAAGGCAGCACCTTGGTGCGCGTCGATGCGGCCATCGAGGCGTGGCGCCATGTCTTGCAGATCGATGCGGCTGATGCCCGTGCTCTCACGGCGCTGGAGACGCTGTTCACCCAGGAGGGGCGCTGGGAGGAGTGTGTGGACGTACTGGAGCGCCGGGCGGCAGCGCTCGCATCGGTGGGTGACAAGGTGGATGTGTTGATGCAGATCGCGTCCATCTGGTCCGAGAAGATCGGCGACGGCGGCGCGGCGGCTGAAGCCTACGAGCGCGTCTTGAAGATGGACCCCTCGCATGCAGCAGCCTCATCGGCCTTGGAGGATGTGTACCGTCAGCGTAAGGTGTGGCCTGAGTTGGTGGAGCTGCTGTTGGCCCGGGTGGAATACACCGGTGAGGCGGAGGAGAAGATCAAGCTGTTCTGTGAGATTGCGCGTATCTACGAGGAGCACATCGGCGATCGAGACTCCGCTTTCATCATGCTGCAGGCCGCGTTCCGTGAGGACTACTCGAGCAACGCCGTCGCTCAGGAACTGGAACGGCTGGCCAACGTCACCAACAAGTGGTCGGAGCTCCTGTCCGAGTACACACAGGCCGCTCAGGGCATGGAGGACGCGAAGCAGGCGGCCGACTTGTGGGTCAAGATCGGACGCTGGTACGACTCGGCCCTGCACCACACCGAATATGCCATCACCTCCGCCAAGGAGGCTCTCTCGCGGCAGCCCAACCACGTGGGCGCCATGGCGGCGCTGGCTGACTTCTATCGCAAGGAGTCCCGCTGGAAGGATCTGGTCAGCGTTCTGTCCAAGCACGCCGAAGTCGAGTCTGATCCGGCGCGACGGGTTGAAGTGTTGCTGGCGTTGGCCGAAACCTATGAGACCCACATCAGCGATGCGGGCCAGGCCACGGTGGCCTACGACCAGGCCCTGCAAGCTGACGAGCATTGCCTGAAGGCCATCGAGGCCCTCGAACGCCTGCACCGGCGCACCCAGGCCTGGGAGCGCCTGGCCGACGTGCTGGCGCGAAAGTCACAGGTGGTCAGTGACGGCGAGCTGGCGGTCAAGCTACGCCTGCAGGTGGGCGAGCTGTGGGAGTCCCGCCTGGGCGACAACGAGCGGGCGGTGCAGGCGTACAGGGAGGTGCTGACCGTCGATCCGCAAAACCTGCCTGCGCTCAAGGCGCTGGAGCAGTTGTACGAGAAGGCCGGCCGGATGGACGCGTACCTCGAGGTCCTGGAGCATCAGCTCCAGGTCACGGCGCCCGACGATGACCGGGTCGCTCTCCTGCTGCGCATGGCGCAGGTGTGCGAGCAACTTCCCGGCAAGATCGACGATGCCATCGATAGCCTGCAGCAGGCGCTCACCATCGATCCGCGCAATCTCAAGGCGTGCCAGGATCTGGAACGTCTCTATCGTGGCGAGCGCAAGTGGGATGCGCTGGTGGACACCTTCCGCAAGCACATCCAGGTGGAGAACGATGTGGCGGCCAAGGCTACGATCTACCTGGACATGGGACGGGTGTACGAGGAAGGGTTGCGCGATCCCGACAGTGCCATCGAGGCTTTCAACGAAATCCTCAATGTGGACCCCGACCACGCCGAGGCCTTGCGGGGGCTGGCGCGACTGTACGAGGAGACGGAGCAGTGGGAGCGCGCGGTGGACATCATGCAGCGGCTGGTGGGCCAAGCCTCGCCCCCCGAGAAGGTCGACCTGAGCTACCGCCTGGGCAAGATACTCGACGAGCAGATGCAGATGTCGGACATCGCCGAGGAACGCCTGAGCGATGCCCTGGCCATCGACCCGACGCACGTGCCCAGCATGCTGTCGCTGCTCAACATCTACAAGCGGCGCGGCGACTCCTTCAAGGCGGCTCAGTTCATGGAGCGTGCCGAGTCGCACACGCCCAACGTGCTGGAACGTACCCGCCTCCTTTACGAAGCCGGCAAGCTCTACCAGACCGAGCTGGGCGACGAGGCCAAGGCCAAGGAACTGTACGCGCGCACCCTGGAACTCGATCCGGAACACGTCGAGGCCGCAACCCCGCTGGCCGACATCTACTACCGCCAGAGTGAATGGGCGCCGCTGGTGCCCATCCTGGAGATGCTGACGCGCAAGGCGGATCGTCGGGCTCACCGCGAGCTCAACATTTTGTGCTACCGCCTGGCCAAGGCGGCGGAGCAACTGGGCGACGAGGAGAAAGCGCTCAAATACTACCGCTCGGCTTACGAACTGGACGCCACCCACCTGCCCACCCTGGTGGACCGGGCCAATCTGCTCTATCGCCGCGAGCAGTGGGACGAAGCGTTCAAGCTATACCAGACCATTCTGGTTCACCATCGCGAGTCGCAGAGCGAAGCGCAGATCGTGGAGATCTTCCATCGCATCGGCCACATCAAGACGAAGATCGGCGACCGGGCCAAGGCCATCAACATGTTCGAGAAGGCGTTGGAGATCGATCCCGGCCACCGCCCCACGCTGGAGGCGTTGACCGAGATCCACGCCGCCGCCGGAGACTGGGAAGCGGTGATTCGCCAGAAGCGGGCCTTGCTCGCACATGTCGAGAGCGATGAAGAGAAGCTCCGTCTGCACGAGGAGATCATCGGGGTCTACAAGGAGCGGTTGAAGAACCCGCAGAAGGCCATCGCGGCCTATCTCGAGGCGATCGAGGTCAAGCCCGATGCGCGCGGCCTGCTGGCCGACGTGTTGGAGCTGCTCACTGAAACCAAGCAGTGGAAGAAGGCGGTGGAGATTCTGTTGCGCCTGGCAGCCATCGAGACAGGTCGGGTCAAGGCCAAGTACCTGCAGACGGCGGGCCAGATCACCAACGCCGAGTTGCACTCGCCCGATGAGGCGGTGGAGCTGTTCAACAAGGCGCTGGACGAGTACCCCGACGACCTCAAGCCCTTCGAGCGCATCGACAAGATCATGACGGCGAAGAAGGACTGGACCAACCAGCAGCGGGCCTACCGTCGCATGATCAAGCGTCTGGGCACCGAGGTGCCGCCCGAGAAGCGGTCGACCCAGATCGCCCTGTGGCACGCGCTGGGCGAAATCTACCGCTCACGGCTCAAGGACTACCGTGCCGCCGCTGAAGCGTTCGAGGTGTGCGCGAAGCTGGAGCCCGACAATATGCCGCGCCACCAGATCTTGGCTGAACTGTACCAAATGCAGGGGCCGGAAGCCTACGACAAGGCCGTGCGCGCGTGGCGTGCGATCCTCAGGCGCACGCAGGACATCGGGGCGATGGTGCCCATCCTCAAGACACTCCGGCACCTGTTTACCGACATGGGCAAGTACGACCAGGTCTGGTGCACGGCCTCGGTGCTCGCCTATCTGCGCCAGGCCGATGCCGAGGAGTTGCGCTTCCACGAGCAGTACAAAGTGAAGACCCTGTCCCGGGTGAAGGCGCGGCTCAATGAGGAGCTCTGGCAGAAGTACATCTACCACGGCGATGAGGATCGCTACATCTCGCTCATCCTGGCGAGCATCAGCCAGGCCATCATGGCGGTGCGCGCCCGCGAGCACAAGGAAGTGGGAATTCGGCGCAGGGATCGGCGCGATCCCACCAACGACAAGCTGATGTTCAGTGGCGTCTTCGTCTACGTGAGCCAGGCGCTTGCGGTCACAGCGCCTGAACTGTACTTGCGTCAGGATTGGCCGGGCGAGCTCGAGCTGATGAACGCGCGCGAGAAGCAGCAACTCTGCCCGTCCTTCGTGGTCGGGGCTGCCTTGTTGCAGGGCAAGCAGGAAAAGGAATTGGCCTACGCCTTGGGCAAGAAGCTGACGCTGATGCGGCCCGATCACGTCGTGCGCTGGCCGGCGGTGGTGCCCCAGGTGTCCGAACTGAAGGCGTACTTCCTGGCGGCGCTCAAGCTGGTGCAGCCCAAGGTGCCCATCAAGTCGGACATGGAGCAACCGGTAGCGGAGCGTCTGGAGCTTCTGCGCCGCCTGGTTCCGCCCCAGAACGTCGAGCAGCTGGCCGAGGTGGTCCGGCGCTTCATCGAGAGTCAGGCCGAGGCGGATCTGCACCGCTGGTCCAAGGCGGTGGACTTCACCTCGTCGCGGGCCGGCTTCCTCATGTGCAACGACCTGGAGGTGGCGGCCCACCAGATCCAGTCCGAGCCCTTGGCGGTGGGCTGCGCCGATCCCAAGGACAAGGTTCGGGACCTGATTCAGTGGTGCGTGTCGGACGAATACTTCGCCCTGCGCGCGCACCTGGGACTTGCGATCGGGTAGATGGGCGAGCCGGCCGTCTGGATCACGGTGCTCGTCGGACTGGCGGCCGGCGCGTGCTTCGGCATGTGGGCGGGCCGTCGTCTGCGGCGGCCGGGTGCCGACCCCGACGGCGGGGAGGCCAGGCGCATCCGCAGCGAGGCGGAGATCGAGGGGCAGGCCTTGCTGCGCGAGTCGGACATCCAGGCGCGCGAACAGGCCCTGGCCATCCGGTCCGAGGTGGAGGCAGGCCTGCGTGCACGGGAAGCCGAGCTGGCGGAGAGCGAGACTGCGCTTGCGGCTCAGGCGGTGCGCATTGATGAGGAGGTGCGACTGCTGGGAGAGGCGCGCCAGCGTCTTGCGGAACGCGAGGCGCCGGTGGCCGAGCGGGAGCAGGACGGGCGTGCTCTGACAGCGGAGGTGCAGTCGATCGAAAGGAGCCGGCAAGCCGAGTTGGAGCGGGTGGCGGCCCGGCCTGCGCGAGAAGCGCAGCGGATGCTGGTGGAAGCGGAGGTCGAGGACGCACGCGCGGCTGCCGCACAGATGCTGCGCCAGATGGCGGAGTCGGCTATGTCGGGGAGCCAGATCCGCGCGGCCAAGAGAATCATGGGCATCGCGGTGGGTCGCTTTTCCGGCCACGATTTGACCGAGCGACCCCAGTTCGTGATTCCCCTGTCGGACTTGCGGCCCGGACAGGTGCCACCCGTTGATGCTGACTTGCGTGCCATCGAGGCGGTCACCAACGTGCAGCTCTCCTTGTTGGACGGGCAACCGGCGGTCCGCATCGAGGGACTCGACGGGGTGGGCCGGGAGATCGCCCGACGCTGCGTGAATCGCATGTTGAAGCGATCCATCAGCGGACCCGCCGCGGTGACACGGCTGGCGCGCGGGATCGTGGTGGACGTGGAACGTGAGACGCTCGACCTGGGGCGACGAGCGTTTTCCCTGCTTGCCATCGACCGCGCACATCCCGACATCGTGAAGCTGGTGGGCCGACTCAACTTCCGCACCAGCTATGCACAGAATCAGTGGAAGCACTCGGTTGAGGCGGGGTTTCTGTGCGGCATGATGGCGGCGGAGCTGGGGATGGACGTCAAGCTCGCCCGGCGGGCGGCGCTGCTGCACGACATAGGCAAGGCGCTGACCCATGAACTCGACGGGTCGCACGCCTCCATCGGAGCGGAGTATGCGCGTCGACTGAAAGAGCCGGAAGTGGTGGCCAACGCCATCGGGGCGCATCACACCGATGAGCCGTTCGATAGCGCCTACGCGTATCTGGTCGCGGCGGCTGATGCCATGTCGGGCGGACGGCCGGGCGCGCGCCGGCAGGCCGAGGACAATCACATGGCCAAGCTGGAGGAGATCGAGCGCATCAGCCGCGCCTTTGCCGGTGTCGACGAAGCCTTCGCGGTGCAAGGTGGACGCGAGGTGCGCGTGTACGTGGACGAGAATCGGGTGAACGATCGAGGGGCGGTGCTGCTGTCAACCCAGATCGCGGAAAGCATCTCGCGCGAGATGACCTTCCCGGGCCAGATCAAGGTGACCGTGATTCGCGAGTTCAGGGCCGACGAGATCGCGAGCTAGGGACACATAGCTGGAGAAGCGATGCAGCTCAATATCCCTCCCGCGATTCCCTACGCCGTCGGGTGCGTGCTCATCCTATTTGGCACCCTTCGGGTCAAGTATCTGGGTGCTCCGCGGCTGCGCACGCGTCCCGACGACGACCAGATCGGGGAGGAAGCCTCCGGCGATCGGGCCAGCGAGCCCGAAGAGCGTCTCGAACGCGGTCCCGAGCAGCACCGGCACATCCGCTGGGGCATCATCTGGATCCTGCTGGGGCTCTTCCTGGTGGTTTCCACCTTCATCCAGGTCCGGCGGCAGATGCGCTAGGGGGAAGCGGCCACAGCCAGGCGGCCCCGCGCACCCCGCTGGAATCGCCGTGGCGGGCTGGGACGACGGGCGTGCTCACCGTGTCCGAGAATACGTACTGGCCCAACCGCAGCGGAACCTCACGATACAGGCGCGCGATGTTCGAGACCCCGCCGCCCAAGACGATGACATCGGGATCGAGAAGGTTGATCACCGACGCCAGCCCCCGCGCCATGCGATCCTCATAGCGAGTCATGGTTGCCACGGCAACCGCGTCGCCGGCTTCAGCGCGCCGGGCGATGTCGCCCGCGTCCCGCGCTTCACCGGTGTGAAGCTGATGGTCGCGGGCCAGGCTGGGCCCAGCCAGGAAGGTTTCGATGCAGCCGTTCTTTCCGCAGTAGCAAGGTGGGCCCGGGCGCTCATCGTCGTGAGGCCAGGGCAAGGGGTTGTGCCCCCATTCGCCTGCGATGGCGTGTGGCCCGGTCAGCAGCTTCCCATCCACCACCACGCCGCCGCCCGTTCCCGTGCCCACGATGACGCCGAAGACGACCCTGGCGCCGGCACCCGCCCCGTCCGAGGCTTCCGAGAGCGCGAAGCAGTTGGCGTCGTTGGCCACCCGCACAGGCCGGTCCAGGGCGTGCGCCAGGTCGCGATCAAGTGTGCGCCCGATGAGCACGACCGTGTTGGCATTCTTGACCAGCCCGGTGGCGGGAGACACGGCGCCGGGGATTCCTATGCCGACCGTGCCCGTCTGCCCGACGCGGGCCTCGGTGTCGCGCACCAGACGCACGATGGATGCGACGATCTCGTCGTAGCTGTGGCTGGGCGTGGGTACGCGCAATCGTGCGCGTTCGATTCCGGCGTCGTCGATGGCAACGCTTTCAGTCTTGCTTCCGCCCAGGTCAACTCCGATACGCATCGGCGAATGACACTACACCGCTTCGACGGTTCCGGCTCGGCACCTACGATATGGCGGCATGCAGCAAAGGAGTCGCTCCCGTTCAAGCGACGTCGATGACCTTCCGATACAATGAGAGAATGCGGACGAAGTCGTCGCACAGCTTGCCAGCAGGGCCGGTCACGCTCGGCCTGATGCTGGTGCTGGCATGGTCGGGCGCGGGATGCGAGGCTTTGGGCCTCAAGAAGAGGGAATTGCCCCCCCTTCCGGCAATACCAACGTCACCGGAGGCGGCTCCCGAACGTTTGGGACCGCGCAGGCTGCGAGGTTTTGAGGGCTTTTCTCCGTCGGCTGAGCTCGTGGAAGCTGATCCAGCTCCGGCCGCCGCCGCCAACCCCGCCGCCTCAGGAAACGCGGGCACGCTCAACGGAAATCCGAACGGACTCAGCCGCGACACGCTGAACGTAGCGATTCAAGGCACGATGGCGACGCTGGCATCCTGCTTCTCGCCGTCTGCCGAGAACCCGATGGTGGCGGTGTCGTTCGAGGCTGATCCGTCGGGACGCCCCAGCCTTATCCGCGTCAACGGGGCGCCCCCTGATGCCGAGCGCTGCGTGCGGATCTCCGTCCAGAACATGCGGTTTCCGCGATTCGAAGGAGATGCGGTGCATGTGGACTTGCCCTTGACTTTCCACCAGGTCGGGCGCAGCCAGCCCGGAGGCCCGTCTGGCGAGTCCCAGAGACCTTCCGGACCGCCGCTTTATATCGAGCCGTAGGTTCCTAGAACCGCATGCCGCGTTTCGCGCGGAACATGAACCATTTGTAGGTCAGGTATCCTGCGCCCCCAGCAGCGGCCAAGGGGAACCACAGTGGCCAATGCGTGAGGACAAGCAGTCCCGCGCCTCCCCAGGCTCCGACCGCCAGCAGCCCCTTCTTTCGCGCTTCGGTTCTGTCACGGGTCGTCAGGCTTGTACCCATCGGCTTTCTCCGTCGAGTGTTTCAATCATGGATGCGGGCCGGCCGCAAGGCCGCAACACGGTTGCGCGGCTCGTGGCTCACGTGATAATGCCTGGCAAGAGGAGAATGCCATGCGGATCACGCCATCGATCATCGCAGTATTCGGCCTTCTGGTCTGGGCGCCAGGGTTGGGTTTTGCCAAATCGAAGGCCGCCAAGGCGGAAGCGGAGCCTCCGCCGGCTGCAACGCCTCTCAACGATTGCGGCTGCTATCGCGACGCCCAGGACCAGTGCCATTGCAACAAGGGGAAGAAGTTGAAATGTGCCTGCGAAGGCGACTGTGAACCGGCGGGCTGCGAGGAGCAGCGCCGCAAGCAACAGGAGAAGGACGCCGCGGCTGCCCTGAAGAGGATCCAGCAGAACGACAAGAAGAAGCAGGCAGAGGCCAGGGCGGCCCAGGCGAAGAAGGACAAGGAGAAGGCTGCCGAAGCAGCCAAGAAGAAGTCCGAAGGTGGTGAAAGCCGCTGGAAGTAATGGAAGCGGGGTCGCGGCCGGTGGGAGCGAGTTCAGCGGGCTAGCCGGCGTCGGCTGAGAACACAGAGGGGAGAGTCGAGGGCGCAGAGGAGCCTGTGCAGTATTGGTGCGTACCCAAGGCCGCAGGGGTGCGTGTCGGGAGTCGCACCTGGGCCATTTCAGGCAACCTGGGCGTGTAGGAGACGACGCACATGGCAGCGGTTTTGCACATCTTTGCGTCACGATGGTTAAAGAAATAATCAAATGATTACAGTGTGATATGTGCATCTTGAGGTGCGCAACACCTGCTCTGACGTCCGGTTTTGATTTTGGCCCGGCTTGTGCCAGCATCGGAGCCTTTCAGCCGGGGTATCCCCCTTTTCCCACCGATTCACTTGGCCGCAGGAAGGCACAAGACTGATGAAGAACCCAGGTCTCGACAAAGATTCACTCCAGACCCTGATCGACACGCTGACCTCGTTTGGCAAGCAGAAGCTGCCGCTCAAGGTCAGGCTGGACCTAGATGAGAAGGATCTCTTTCCGCTCGACCTGATCCGTGAGTTGCTGGGGCCTGAAATCGGCCTGCACCTCTTGTTCATCCCCGAGGAACTGGGCGGCCTGGGCGGCAACGCCTACGACGTCTATCGGGTCTCGGAGGAGATGGCCAAGCTGGATCTGGGCGTGGCGACCGCCTTCCTGGCCATCTTTCTGGGAACCGACCCCATCGTGGTTGGCGCGACCGAGGAGCAGCGGACCTACTGGCTGCGGCGAATTGCCGACGAAGGCTTGATTGTCGCCTACGCCGTGACCGAGCCCCTGGCGGGTAGCGAGTTGTCTGCCATTCGCACGCGCGCCGAGCGGGTGATGGAGAACGACGAAATCAAGGGCTACAAGATCGACGGCGCCAAGCAGTTCATCTCCAACGGCGGCTACGCGCAGCTATACACGGTGCTGGCCATGGCGCCCGACGGGCCCACCTTCTTCGCGGTGGAGCAGGGAACCCCGGGCCTGGTTCCTGGCAAGCACGAGAACAAGCTGGGCATCCGCTCGTCCAATACCTCGCCGGTCAGCTTCGAGGACGTGTACGTTCCCAAGCAGAACCTGCTGGGCGGCGTGGAGGGCAAGGGATTGGTTCACGCCCAGTCGGTGTTCGGTTTCACCCGCCTCATGGTGGCAGCCTTTGGCCTGGGCGGCGGCGTGGCGGCCATGCTCAGGGCCATCCGCTACTCGCGTGAGCGCGTGCAGGCCGGCTCGCCTCTGGCTGAAAAGCAGGGCTACATGGACAAGTTGATCGTTCCCCATGTGGTCAGGCTGGAGGCGGCGCGAGCTCTCATCGAAGAGACGGCGCATCGGCTGGACCAGGGCGAGCCGGAGTTGCAGACCGAGGGCGCGATCGTGAAGCTCTTTGCCACCGAGGCGGGTAACGCCGCGGCCGACGCCGCCATCCAGGCGCACGGCGGCTACGGCTACACCAGGGAATACGAGGTCGAGAAGATCCGGCGCGATGTGCGCATCACCACGATCTACGAAGGCACCAGCGAGATCATGCAGTGGACGGTATCGCGCGATCGCTGGCGCCTGCACCTGCAGGACCACGGGCAGTACTACAAGAAGATCGCTGCTTCACTCGAAGCACTGCACCGCGAGGATGCCAACGTGGGGGCTGATGCGGCGGCCTTGGCGGTAAACGTTGTTCAGGAGACGGCTGAGCGCTGTCGTGTCGGCCGTCTGACCCGCAATCAGCACGTGCTATTCCAACTGGGCGAGTTGATGACACGGGCAGAGATCGCGGCCAACTTCGCCCGCTATGCTGCGGGCCGGAGCGCGCCCAAGTACCAGCCGTTCTTCGCACCTTCGGCCGTCAAGGCCATGTCGCGCATCTGCGCGCGCGAGGCGGCGCTTGACGTGCTGGGTCTGGCGGTTCGTCTGGTCCGCGGTATGGATGCGGTGGATGATGCAGGCATTGCCGACTTCGAGCGCGCCCTCCGGGCCAGCGCCATCACGGCTTGCGCGAAGGGCCTGATGGCCGATATGGACGTCGTGGCCAAGGCCTTGGTGGAGCAAGACGCGGCTCGCGCGTAGCCGAGCAAGAGAGAGAAAAGAGGCAGGCAACCATTCGCTTGATTCGGACGCCGGGGCGAGCCGGCGGGCGCCCGGTTTTCCGTTTTCGATATCTGGGAGGAAGTTGAAATGAGTCGTTCGACACGCGATCCGGCCGAGAGAGCCGTCGCCATCATCGGCGTGGGGGCCATACTGCCCGACGCGCTCGATGCCAAGGCCTTCTGGCAGAACGTCGTGACCGGCCGGGACTCGGTGAGCGAGGTCACCCTGGATCGCTGGAACCAGGCTGACTACTACGATGCTGATCCCAAGGCGCCGGGCAAGACCTATTCAAAGATCGGCGGCTGGGTGCGCGGCGTTTCCTTCGAGCCCACCAAGTATCGCATTCCGCCCACGGTATCGGCCGCGATGGATGACGGCCAGAAATGGGCTCTGCTCTGCGCTTCCGAGGCGCTACGCGACGCGGGCCATCCCGACCGGCCGCTCGACACCGAATCGACCGGCGTGATCCTGGGCAATGCCATGGGCGGCGAGCTGCACTACCTGACCTGCTTGCGCCTCTCCATGCCGGAGTACGTGCACGCCATCTCCGACACCCAGATCTTCCAGTCGCTGCCCCAGGCCGAGCGCGCGGCCTTTGTTGCGCAGTTGCGGGAGTCGGTGAACCGGCGTTTTCCGGACACCACCGAAGACACCATGCCCGGCGAGTTGACCAACATCACCTCCGGCCGCGTGGCCGCTGTGCTCAACCTGCGCGGACCGAATTTCACCACCGACGCCGCCTGCGCTTCCTCGCTGGCAGCTTTGCAATCCGCGGTCGACGGTCTGGTCGATCACCACTATGACGTGGTGGTCACCGGCGCCATGGATCGGAACATGGGCGCCACCACCTTCATCAAGTTCTGCAAGATCGGCGCACTCTCGCCCGACGGATCGCGGCCCTATGACAAGCACGCCAAGGGTTTCATCATGGGCGAGGGCGGTGCCTTCTTCGTGTGCAAGCGTCTGCAGGACGCGGAGAAGGCGGGCGATCGCATCTACGCGGTGGTCCGCGGCGTGGGCGGCTCCAGCGACGGCAAGGGCAAGGGCATCACCGCGCCCAATCCCATCGGGCAGATTCTGGCCTTGCGTCGCGCCTGGGAGCGCGCCGGACTGGACCCCGCGACCATGACACTCCTGGAAGGCCACGGCACCTCGACACGGGCCGGGGACGTGGCCGAGATGGAAACCGTGGCCAAGCTGCTCTCCGAAGGCTCGCCCATCAAGCATCGGATTGCGCTCGGCTCGATCAAGTCGCAGATCGGCCACCTCAAGAGCGCGGCTGGCGCCGCCAGCCTGCTCAAGGTCGTGCTGGCCTGTCACCACAAGATTCTGCCGCCCTCGATCAACTTCAAAGAGCCGAATCCCAACATTCCCTGGGACAAGCTGCCTCTGTTCGTGAACACCAAGGCCCAGCCCTGGGAGAAGCCGTCGTTCGGTCCGCGGCGCTGTGGCTTGTCGGCCTTCGGCTTTGGCGGCACCAATTTCCACGTGGTGGTCGAGGAGTATGTGCCCGGCATGTTGGCTCGGCGTGAGCCGCTGGTGCAGGTGCCAGCTTCTTTCGCGGGTGGCTCGTCCTCGGTCGCGCTGGCCCGGGACACCCGGCCGTCCATGCTGGGCAACATGCTGGCCGTGTCCGGGGCCGACGCGGTGGCGGTGCGCACAGCCCTCACCCAGGCGCTGGAAAGGGCCAAGGCCGGCCAGACCCCCGACCGCCAGCCGCCAGGACCGGACTTTCTGGCCGCGCCCGCACGTCTGGTGATTGCCTTCGAGGATGCAGCCGATCTGGTCAAGAAGGGTGAGACCGCTCTGGCAGCTCTTGAAAAGGACGAGCCCAAGAAGTGGCGTCTGCTGCAGAGCAAGGGCATCCACTTCCGGTGTGGTCGAGCGGGCAAGGTGGCCTTCCTCTTCCCGGGACAGGGCTCACAGTACGTGAACATGCTGGCCGATGTTCCGGATCCGATCGTGCGCGAAACTTTTGCCGAGGCCGACCGCGTGATGGGTCCCATCCTGGGTCAGCCGCTGACCGCATACGTTTACAAGAACGAGGCTGATGCGGCTGCCGTGCAAGCCGCCGAGGAGGCACTGAAGGACACCACCATCTGCCAGCCAGCCATGGTGGCCAGCGACATCGCCATCATGCGCCTGCTCGACAAACACGGGGTCAAGCCCGACATCGTGATGGGGCACAGTTTGGGCGAATGGGCCGCGGCTGTGGGCGCGGGCATGGTCACCTTCCCCGAGGCACTGGTGGCGGTGAGCGCACGCGCGCGCGCCATGGCCTCGGTGTCCATCGGCGACAAGGGCAAGATGGCCTCGGTGGCCGGCCCCACCGACGAGATCGTGAGCCGGCTGCCCGAGATCGGCGGCTACCTCACACCGGCCAACATCAACAGCCGCAAGCAGACCGTGATTGCGGGCGCCAGCGATGCGGTCGACCGCGCGGTCGACTATTTCAACAAGCTGGGCATGACGGCGCAACTCATCCCGGTGTCCCACGCCTTCCACAGCAAGGTGGTGGCACCGGCATCCGACGCGCTTTACCGGACCATCTGCGAGATGCAGATCGCGTTCCCGCGCATTCCCCTGGTGGGAAACATCGACGGGGATCTCTACCCGACCCACGACATGGACACCATCCGGCGGCGCCTGGCCGACCAGATGGCGTCCTCGGTCCAGTTCGTCAAGGGCGTCGAGACCTGCTACCGGGAGGGGGCGCGCATCTTCGTCGAGGTGGGGCCCAAGCGCGCGCTCATGGCCCTGGCCGACAGCATTCTCGAGGACAAAGACGACGTCATCTGCTTCTCCACTAACCATCCCAAGCGCGGCGGCGTCCGTTCGTTCCACGATGCCATGTGTGGCTTCTACGCCGCGGGCATCCCGCGCCCCGAGGATCTTGTGGCTGCCCTTGCAGGGACGCCGCCCGCCACTGCAACAGCCACACCCACAGTTTCCCTCCCGAATTCTTCGCACGGAGCAACCCAGATCATGAGCGAGAGTCCTATTCGCACTTCCGCAGGCCAGCCCAACTACGACGGGCTGGGAAGACTGTTTGCGCGTTTTCTCGACGAGGGCATGGCGATGTACGGCGGTCGTCGCGCCGGCCCGCCCGCCTTGCCGGAGGCCCGCTCGGGCTCGATCGTCGTGTCAGGCGCGGCCCTGGGCCTGCCTGGGCAGAAGCAACACGTCTTCGATGACGGCAACGTGGAACGCATTCTGCGCGGCGACTCCTTCATCGATCCGGTGCCGCACGTCTTCCGCGCCCGCATGGTGGAAAAGAACGTGGTCCGCCTGGTCAAGCGCGAGGTGGGCGAGCCCAGCCTGGATCCCATCCGATCGGTCGACGAGGTCATTCGCCTGGCTGGCCGCCGCGGCGTCTTCGATATCGTCGAGGAATTCGGCGTACCGCGCGAGCGCGTGGAAGCCTGGGACGTCACCACCGCGCTGGCCATCGCCGCGGGCATCGAGGCTCTGCGCGACGCGGGCATTCCCCTGGTGCGCCACTATCGCCGCACCACCACGGGCAGCTTTTTGCCCGACCGCTGGCGGCTTCCGGTGGCGATGGCCGATGAGACCGGCGTGATCTTCGCCTCGGCTTTTCCCGGCTACGACAACTTGGTCGACGAGGTCACGCGCTTCTTCGCGCAGCGAACCGGCCGCAGCAGCTACGAGTTCGATCGCCGTTTCCTCTTCCGCATTCTTTCCATGGGTCACGCGCAGTTTGCCGAACTGCTCGGCATCCGCGGTCCCAACACGCAAGTCAACGCGGCTTGCGCCTCGACCACCATGGCGGTGGGCATGGCCGAGGACTGGATCCGGGCCGGCCGCTGCCGCCGCGTGCTCATCATCGGCGCCGACGACGTCACCTCGGACAACCTGCTGGAATGGATGGGTGCCGGCTTCCTGGCCACTGGCGCGGCCACCACCGAGGATGTGCTGGAAAAGGCGGCGCTGCCCTTCGATCGCCGGCGCAACGGCATGTTGCTGGGCATGGGCGCTTGCGGCCTGGTGGTGGAGTCGGAAGATTCGCTGCGCGAGCGCGGTATGCGCGGCCTGTGTGAGGTGCTGGGCAGCACATTCGCCAACAGCGCCTTCCACGGGACGCGCCTGGATGTGGATCACATCGAGGGCGTGATGGAGCGGCTGGTGTCGGGCGTGGAGCAACGTCACGGCATCGATCGGCACGCCATGGCGCGCGAGCTGGTATTCATCTCGCACGAGACCTACACGCCAGCGCGCGGAGGCAGCGCCTCGGCCGAGATATTCGCCCTACGCAAGACCTTTGGCGCCAGCGCCAACGATCTGGTGGTGTGCAACACCAAGGGGTTCACCGGTCATCCCATGGGTGTGGGCGTGGAGGACGCGGTGGCGGTCAAGATTTTGGAGAAGCAGGTGGTTCCGCCGGTGCCCAACTACCGCGAGCCCGATCCCGAGCTGGGCACGCTCAATCTGTCGAAGGGCGGGCACTATCCCGTGCGCTACGCCCTGCGACTGGCCGCCGGCTTCGGTTCGCAGATCGCGATGACCGTGCTCCGTCGCATCGATGGTCTGGAAGAGCGGGTGGCCGATCGGGCTGCCTACCAACGCTGGCTGTCCGAGATCTCCGGGTACCCGGCGCCGGTCCTGGAGGTCGAGAAGCGCACCCTGCGCATCAAGGACATTGGCCAGCCGGCGCGCGAGCCGGCTCAGTCGAGCTGGACCATGGGCACGGGCCCAAGCGCAAGCCTGAGCGATGGGGCGCCGATGCCAGCGATGCCTGCGCCGCGAGTGCCGCTCGCGCCGGCCGTGATCGCGACTCCTGCGGCTCAGCCGGCGCCTGCGCCGGTGGCGACCGCACCGTCGGCCGCGTCCTCGGCGGTCACGACTGTCGCGGCAGCGTCGGGAGCGGACGCCGCCATGGAGTCGGTGCTCAAACTGGTCAGCGACAAGACCGGCTATCCGCGCGACATGCTGGATCCCGATCTGGATCTCGAAGCTGACCTGGGCATCGACACGGTCAAGCAGGCGGAGGTGTTCGCGCTGGTGCGCGAGACATTCAATATTCCGCGGCAGGACACGCTCAAGCTGCGTGACTACCCGACCCTCCGGCATGTGGTGGGGTTCGTGAAGGAGAACCGGCCGGATCTGGTTGGGGCAGGGGCGGCGGCGGCCACGGCCACGGCCACGACCACGGCCACGGCAAGTGTCGTGGCGGAGAAGGTGCTGGGATTGGTGGCAGAAAAGACCGGGTATCCGCGCGACATGCTGGAAATGGACCTGGATCTCGAAGCTGACCTGGGCATCGACACGGTCAAGCAGGCGGAGGTGTTTGCGCTGGTGCGGGAGACATTCAATATTCCGCGCCAGGATACGCTCAAGCTGCGTGACTACCCGACGCTCCGTCATGTCATCGGGTTCGTGGAAACGAATCGGCCGGACCTGGTGACGGCGGTGCCGATGGTGGATGCGAAACCGGCCACGACTACGACCACGGCCACGGCCACGGCTCCGACCACGGCCACGGCCACGGCCACGACCACGACCACGGCCACGACAAGTGTCGTGGTGGAGAAGGTACTGGGAGTGGTGGCAGAGAAGACGGGCTATCCGCGCGACATGCTGGAGCTGGACCTGGATCTCGAGGCTGACTTGGGGATCGACACGGTCAAGCAGGCAGAGGTGTTTGCGTTGGTGAGGGAGACGTTCAATATCCCGAGGCAGGACAACGTCAAGCTGCGTGACTATCCGACTCTCCGTCACGTGATCGGGTTCGTGGAGACGAATCGGCCGGATCTGGTGGCGGCAGCGCCGGCAGTTGTGGCTGCGAAACCGGCCACGACCACGACCACGTCTACGACCACGACCACGACCACGGCTAGTGCAGTTGGTTCGGGGAATCCGATCGAAGAAAAGGTTCTGGAACTGGTGGCCGGCAAGACGGGCTATCCGCGCGACATGCTGGAGCTGGACCTGGATCTCGAGGCTGACTTGGGGATCGACACGGTCAAGCAGGCGGAGGTGTTCGCGCTGGTGCGGGAGGCATTCAGTATTCCGCGCCAGGATGATGTGAAGCTGCGGGACTACCCGACCCTTCGCCACGTCATCGGGTTCGTGAACAAGTACCTGCCGGCAGCGGCACCGGCCGCGCCGACAGCACCTGCGCCTGCCGTGGCAGCGCCGACCGCCGTGACTGCCGCAGCCGACGCGGCGGTGGGGCAGAGCCCCTTTGTGAGTGGGCTGCTGCGCCGTCCGGTGGTGACCCTGCGGCCTCCACTGGATTCGTGCAAGAAGACCGGCGTGCGACTGGAGAGAGGCAGTCGCGTGGTGGTGGTCGCTGACAGCGAAGGTGCGGGCAAGCTCCTCTGCGATGAGTTGGAAAGTCGGGGAGTGCAGGTGCTGCGCATCGATGCGCGACCGGAACGGGCCGAGATCGAGGCCGCCTTGCAAAAATGGGCAAAGCCGGGCAAGCCCGTGGGCCTCTACTTTCTGCCTGCTCTCGACCGCTCGGCTTCGCTGGCGGACCTCGACCTGGTCCAGTTTCGCAAGCTTTACCGCGACCGCGTCTTGCTCTTGCACGGGGCGGCCCGCGGCCTGTACGAGGGCCTGGGCACCCCGGGCAGCTTCGTCATAGCCGCCACCCGCATGGGCGGCCAGCACGGCTATGGTGCGAGCGGCGCCAGCAACTCCGTGGGGGGCGCGGTCACCGGCTTCACCAAGACGCTGCGGCGCGAGCGGCCCGATCTGCTGGCCAAGGCGGTCGATTTCGAGGACGGCGCCTCGGCCGAGACCATCGCGCGCGCGTTGCTCGACGAGACCGAGCAGGATCCGGGCGCGGTGGAGATCGGCTACGCGGGGGGCGTGCGCGTGACGGTTGGCCTGGAGGTCATGCAAGCCGTGCCGGCCGACGCCAAGCCGCCGCTCACGTTGGACGAGAACACGGTGTTCGCCGTCACCGGCGGGGCTGGGGCCATCACCGTGGCCATCGTGCGCGATCTGGCGGCTGCGTCGCGCGGCACGTTCTACCTGCTGGATGCGCGCGCCATGCCGCCCGAGAGCGAACACGCTCTGCTCGAAACCGTGATCAAGGATCGCGAGGCTGCCAAGCGCGAGGTCTTCGAGCGCATCAAGGCCGAGAAGGGCCGCGCCACGCCCGCGCAGGTCGAGGAGAAGCTCTTCGATCTGGAACGGCAGGCCGGCATCCTGGAAGCCCTGCGCGGGGTGGAGCAGGCAGGCGGCCGTGCCTTCTACCGTCAGGTCGACGTGCTGGACGGCGCTGCGGTCAAGGCGGTGGTGGACAACATCCGCGCCGAGAGCGGACGCATCGACGTCATCCTGCACGCCGCAGGGCTCGAGCGCAGCCGCTCGCTCGACCGCAAGCCGGTGGAGGAATTCGACCTGGTCTTCCGGGTGAAGGCCGACGGGCTTTTCAATCTGCTGGCCGCGACACGCGACATGGACGTCAAGGCGATTGTCGGATTCTCGTCGGTCGCCGGCCGATTTGGCAACGCCGGTCAGGCCGACTACAGCGCGGGCAACGACTTCATGTGCAAGACGCTCTCCTGGTGGGCGGCGTCGCGTCCGGGCTCGCTGGGCATCGCGCTCGACTGGACGGCCTGGGGTGGAATCGGCATGGCCACGCGCGGAAGCATCCCCGAGATCATGAAGCGCGCGGGTATCGACATGCTGTCGCCGGACGAGGGCCTGCCGGTCATCCGCCATGCGCTGCAGGCGGGCTTCTCGGGCGAAGCGGTGGTGGGGCACAAGCTGGGCATCCTGATGGAGCCCTTTGACAAGGACGGCGGCATCGATCCCGAGGGCAGCCTGCTGGCCCGCGCCCGCGAAAGGGCGTTGCCTTTGCCCTTTGACAACGTCACCTTCGATCTGCACCAGGGCATGACGGCCGAGATTCGTCTCGACCCCAAGGTGGAGCCGTTCCTTCACGATCACGCCATCGACGGCATTCCGGTTCTGCCGGGCGTGATGGGTTTGGAGACATTCGCCGAGGCGGCCTGGTTGCTGGCCCCGCAGCATCGGGTAGCGGCGCTGGAAAACGTGCGCTTCCTGGCGCCCATGAAGTACTACCGCCACGAGCCGCGTTCGGTGATCGTGCGCGCGCGGCCGGTGCTGGGCGCGGATGGGCGGGTGCGGGTTCATACGAGCCTGTCGTCGGTGCAGGTGGTGGTGGGGCGCGAGCCCGAGGAGAAACTGCACTTCGCCGGCGTGGTGGTGCTGGAACAGGGGACGGGACCGAGCGCGCGCACGGCCGTCGATGGCGCTGGCCCGGTGGGCGGCATCGGCCACGACGACATCTACCGGGTGTACTTCCACGGTCCGGCCTACCGGGTGTTGGAGATGGTCAACCGGCTATCGAGCGGGAAGGTGGTGGGGACCATGAGGACACCTCTGCCTGCCGACACCACCAACCCCAACAGCACCAGCATGGTCGGGCCGCGCATGGTCGAGCTGTGCTTCCAGACCGCGGGCGTGTGGGAGATCGGCCAGACCGGACAGATGGGGCTGCCCTCGGTGGTGGAGCGAGTGACCGTGTTCGATCCGGCGCCCGACGGCAAGACGATGGTGGCCGAGCTGCAACCGCATGCGTCCGAGGACGCGCTGTCGTTCGACGCGCGGGTGCGCGACGACGAGGGCAAGGTCTACCTGACCGTGCAGGGCTACCGCACCTCGCGCATCCCGGGCGGGCTGCCCGACGAGGCTTTGGGCCGCTTCCGCGGCGTCATCGGGTGACCGATGTTCCGTCACGTCCTGGCCCACGCCGGCGAGCACCCCGCGCTGGCAGCGGGTCAGGCGCCGCCGGGCCTGCTCAGCCCGCGCGAGGAAGCGATCCTCGCCGGGTTGGCGCTGTTGCCGCGCCGGCGGAAATGGCTGCTCGGCCGCTGGGCGGCCAAGCGGTTGCTGGGCGAACTGGCAGCCGAAGGCAACGGCCTCGTGGCGGGGTTAATGGGAAAGCCCAGCTCGAATCACGATTGGCGTTGCCAGTTCAGCGTCCTCAATGACGAGTCGGGAATGCCGTACGTCGATCTGCAAGGGAGCCGCCTGCCCCTATCATTGTCAATCTCGCATCGTGGGGACTGGGGCCTGGCGGCAATCGCGCTGCCGCCCGGGGCCAGCATCGGCGCCGATCTCGAAACCGTTGAGCCTCGCGATCCGGCTCTGGTGCGACAGTTTTTCAGCGAGAGCGAAGCCTCTCGCGTGAGCAAGACCGGTGGCCGCGACGCCGACCGGACAGTCGCGCGCATCTGGAGCGCCAAAGAGTCAGTGCTCAAGGCCATGGGCCTCGGGCTTCGTCACGACACGCGCGACATCGTGGTGGGCGACGAGATGGACGCGCCATCAGGTTTGGCCGAAGCCTGGCGCGCGCTGGACATTGCTTTGGCACCTGTATTGGCCGCGCGAATGGCACCGCGCTCGCTCACCCTGCTATGGTGTGACCTTGATGCGCATGTGGTGACGATGGCGTTGCTGAAATAGGTCCTGGCGGCTCGCGCAGCGCCGCGCCAACGGAAGTGATAGGCTAGCAGTTCACTGTGCTGCTCCCGCGGTTCGCGACTTGGTATTCCCCTTCCTGGGCGATTCGCCTGCGGCGTCTGACGCTCGTCATCTCCGCGGTGGCCCAAAGGACCGCTCCCGTAGTGTCCGTCGTCGGTCGGGTGTGGGCCCGGCGACGGACCGTTGCTTTCGCGCTGGCGGGAGTCTTGGTCATTGCCTGGAGCACGGGCTTCTTTCTGTTCGTGCGCAGGCAGGCGGTCGCCGTGGTCGCGTTTCCAACCCTGGAAGCCCATCCTGCGGGGGAGCACAATCTCGTGGCGTACCGTCTGGGAACGACCGTGCGGGTCAGCTCCTTCTTTCGCGACCCCTTTTCCCAGCACAACCCGGGCTATCTTGTCGACGGCCGCACGAATCCCACCCTGGTGGAGAAATGGGCATCCGACCCCGGCGACAGGCATCCCTGGGTGGAACTGCTCTGGTCGGGCAAGCGACAAGTCAGAAGTGTGGTGATCCGTCACGCCGGAACAGTCGAGTCAGCGGATTTCACCTCGCAAGAATACAGCCTGTGGTGCTTACAGGCGCGGCCAGTTCCGCCGCCGGTGGTGGTGACCGACAATCACGCGCCGGTGGCCGTGCACGCGCTGGCCTGTTCGGGCGCTCGTGGTGTGCGCGTGAGATTCGTGCCCAACCGCCCCGGTCAGATTGTGCGTATTTTTGAAATCGAAGTGTGGGGACGATGACCGCACGACGCGTGCGCTTCATTCTCGGCATCGTGCTCGCCGTGGGCTTCGTGGGCCGCATCGTGGCCGCGCGCCTGGGACCGGTACTGTATCCAGACGCCTACTTTCAGAGCCTGGAGCCAGCCTGGACCCGCGTGACGGGTGAGGGCATGAAGACCTGGGAGTGGACCGACGGTCTGCGCTCCTGGGTACTGCCCGGTTACCACGGGGCGTGGATGGCGCTGGGAAGGAGCCTGGGCCTGCGGGGCAGCACGATCGGCGAGATGATTCGCTTGAGTTGGGGCTTGCTGTCGATGTTCATGGTGTGGGCGGCGTGGCGGGCGGGGGCTTCGTGCGCGCGGCAGCTTCGCCCTCGTCATCCGTGCTGTGCGTGCGGACATCTGGTGTTCGATCAGCCGGCGCCCATGGGGTTCGTTGGCGACGCGCCACCCGCGGGCTGGCAAGGTGGACTCGTCGCCGCTTTTCTCATGGCGACCTTTCCCCTGCTGGCCCTGTATTCGGTCGAGCCGCTCACCGAGCTGCCTTCGATGATCGTCCTCATCGTCGCGTTTGCCCTGGTCGCCGAGCAGACCGAACTCGACCCGCGAGAGGGAAAGGGGCGCGCCGTCGTCATCGGCACGCTGCTGTCCCTCGCGGTCTGTCTGCGCATCGTCAACGGCGCGCTGGTTTTGCTGCCCGCGATCTGGCTCGGCGCCCGGCACCGGTGGCGGGATCTCGCCATCCTTGCGGGGACGGCCCTGGTCCCGGTGGCCCTGTTCGGGATCGTCGATCGGTTGACCTGGGGACATTTCTTCGGATCTTTTCTCGCCTTCATCAAGTTCAACATCATCCAGGGCCGGGCCGCGGAGTTCGGCACCGAACCCGCGACTTGGTACCTGGCAGGCATCTGGGCGCGTTTGCCTATCGGCCTGGCCATCCTGGTCTTGCCGGCCATCTGCGGTTTGCGCGCCACCTGGCCGTTCGTGCTTTCGGCTGCGGGTCTGCTCGGCTACATCAGCACGCAGGCGCACAAGGAAGAACGCTTCGCGCTGCTCTTCTGGCCGTTCCTGTTGATTGCGGCGGGAACCGTGCTCGGGCATTGGCTCTTCTCGCGCGCGCCGCCCAGCAACGGTGGCGCAGCGCCAAGCCGCTTGCGGCGATGGCTCACTCGCGCAAAGCAACTGGTCATCGTCGCCGGCATGCTGGCCGTGGTGGTGGACGGCGCTCGCCATTTGCGACAATTCGACTTCGACATTTCGCACGCTCGCCTCGACGGTCAGGCTTGGGTGGCGCGCCAGAAGAACGCGACCGGCCTGTTGTTGGATTGGCACTTCTACACCGGCGCCACCGTGTGGTTCGGCCGCGATCTGCCCCAGGTCAAGTACGAGCCCGAGCTCCTGTCCAATCGCCTCTTTTCGCACGTGCTGGCCGGCAAGGGCTCGTCGGTCGACTCTCAAGCCCGGCGGGCTGGTTTCGTACCGAAGTTCGACCGGCATGCCATCGTGGTGCTCGAACGCAGCCGCTGACCCGACCACTGAATGCGCGTTGCTCGGGTTTCTCGACGCGTGTTCGGACCGGGTGCATCGTGGAGGTTGTCCCTCGGCAGCGACGACTGGCTCGCGGTTTGCTGGAACGCACGTCAAATCATGCTTTTCCCAAGGAAAACAAGAGGCAATAGACTGCCCGGGGCTGTTACCACGACAGTCGTGTCGCAGGTCGGTCGCCTCCGAGCACTTCTTCAACCATTGGCAGGGCTGTGGAAACCGTTGCGCCGTTTGCTGTGCCTCGATGATCCATCCCCGCGGCGCAAGGCCCTGACCATCACCCTGGTCTCCCTGGTCCTGTGGTCGGTCTGGAATGGCGCCCGCACATTCGACCACCCGTGGGGCGATCTGTCCAACGGCGCGTGGACCGACCATTTTTCACATATGAACACAGCCCGGGTCTTCACGCGCGTCGGCCCGGATCTGTGGAGGAAACCGATCCACGAAATGTTCCGTCCACTGACCGCCGCCGAATTGGCGCGCTTGCCGGCGGATGTGCGCGTACCAGGCGTCCCGTCGGATGGTGTGTATTTCGTTCCTGGATGGCCCGAGACGAAACCCCTGGCCACCAATTGGTCGCACAAGTCGCGAATGTACCCGCCGGGTGACGTACTCTTCTTCGCACCAATCGCGGCCATCTACCACTTTACACCGATCTCCCTCAAAACCGCCTGCCGGCTGCTCTTTGGGTGGTTCATCCTGGCCGCCCACGTCGCCCTGTTTTGCTTCCTGCTGTCGTACTTCGAAGGACCGCGATCGGGTGTCGAGTGGCTGGGTGTGTCGTTCCTCTATTCGTGCATGATGCACTGGTCGCTCGAAGGGTTCTACGACTGCGCCGCCATGGTCCCCCTGGCCCTGTGCGCGCGCTACTTGGGCCAACGGCGCAGCCTGGCTGCCATTGTCGCGTACTGCGTGGCGGCCTTCGTACATTTCCGGGCGTTCTTTCTGGCGCCATGGGTGCTTTATGGCGTGTTCCTGCTGCTGAAGGATCGGGCGTGGAAACGCTGGACCTGGCGGGATCTGCCGGCGCTGGCCGTGGCGGCTGGCTGTGCGGCAGCCTCGCTGTACGCGTTTTGGCTGGACTTGCCCGGCTTGCGTCAATCCGGCGTTACCAATCCGCTGCTCCTGTCGTCGCCAGGGTTGAACGTTCCGATGGCCTGGAACGTGGCCGCCCTGCTCGTGTTCTGCGGCGGTATGCTCTTGTGGTCACGGGCCTGGCTGGACGTGGCGGTCCTTGCCTGGCTTGGCCTCACCATTTTCAGTCTGCGCGAGTTCTGCGCGTGGCACCTGTTGATTTCGATGTCGTGGATTGGCGCGCCGGCGAGGCGCCAGATCGTCTACGCGGTTCGGCTCCTCTTCTTCGTGACCCTGACTGCCGTCGCGCTGCAAGAATCACTCGGGCCGGCGTGGCTGTGGCGCCTGTACCGAGCTGGATAGGTGATTGCACCGGCCGCGCCATGAGTGGCTCTGCTGCCAGAACGCCGCGAACAAACCTCGCCGCGCCCGCAGGCACAAGATAGCCGCGAACCTCCAGCCTCTGGCCCGTCCTATCGCCGCCTGCGCAGCCGGACAGCGACCACCAACCCGAGCAAGGCCAGAGCGAAGCAGCCGCCGGAAGCGGAGCCTGTCGCCATCGAGCAGCCGCTGCCCCTGGCAGAAATCCCAGCGGTGCCGGCGGCGTCGACACTTGCCAGTGCGGGTAGCGCATCGGGCTTGGTTCCTGCGTCTGCCGCTGGCGTCACATGAGTTGCGTCGACAGGAGTGTCAGTGCCGGCATCGGGGCAATAGATATACTGGGTGTTGTATATTATCTGCCGATAGTCACTCGCGGCGGCCAAAGACAGGCCGACGTCCGGGTCCGTCGATCCGTAGGAAAAAGTCAAAGTCAGCTTGGTCAGACGGTCGCCCGTCTGGGCCAGACCCGCCAAAGAAGTCACATCGGCCGCGGCCAGTGCGCCCGAGTATCCAAGTACCCGATTGGCGTTCGCGCCATCGGTAAAGGCCAGTTGCTGGTCGCCCGTGGTGATGCCAAAGATGCGCCAAGAAAAGGCGTAGGAATAGGAACCCGACGACGCGACGGTGCCGGCAGTCGCCATGCGCGAGGGCACGACCGGCACAGTGGACGTGAACGACAGCTCGACCGGACCCAGGGCATTGCAATACACGCCGCTCCCGCCGTCCGGCACTGCCCCCTGGCTGATCCTGAACGCCACGAAGTACCAGCCCTCCTGCACGTAGTAGGAAAATACGTTGGAGGCTGCCGTGCCGTAAGGATACCCGTTGCTGTTCAGCCAATCCGTGAACGACGCCACGGTATCAGCCTTTAGCTGAACCCAATCGAGGAAGCCCACCCGGCCACTCGAAACCACGGTGGCGCCGGCGTTCGACCCGGGCGCTCCGGCCGCGCCGGCCAGCCCCCCCGTCCCACTACCTGTGGTCCCTCCCATACAAACGGTGTTGGTGATGTACTCCGGCTGCGACAGGCTATCGACGGTGGTGAAGGCTTGCTGGTCGGACAGGGCCGGGGACGCTGTGAGAGTTGAAGGGACAGGCAGGATCAGCCCAAAATCGGTCGCGGTGCCGCAGAACGTGGGCTGGAACACGTAGGTCTCCACGCCGTTCTTGTAGGCCACGATGATGTCCTGCTGCGGATTGGCCGATATTCCTGTGCCAAAGGGCGCGCCACAGGGAAACACCGAGCGGGCCGCAAGAAGCCCGACGAAACCGGCGGCGAGTGCAAGTTGAGTTTTCATGGTCAGTCTCCCTTCCCGCCGTTCGCGTAGACGCAACGGAATCCGACATTGGGCGCCCATAAGCCGGGCAACTCGGCCTTGCGGCAGGTGGTGCGCAGAGAATTCTCGCCACTTATCCAGCAACCGCCGCGCATGACCTTCAATGTGCCGCTGTCCGGGCCGACCGGATCGCGGCTGGGACTGCGACTGTAATAGCCCGCATCGTACCAATCCGCGGTCCATTCCCAGACATTGCCCGCCATATCGAATGCGCCGTAAGGGCTCTGTCCCGCCACCCGGCGGCCCACGCGATCCGTGTCGCCTACGCAACCCGCGAAATTGGCCTTGGTGCAATCCGGCGCGCTGTCGCCCCAGGGATAGGTGCGCGGGGCATCGCTGCCGGCTGCGGCGCGTTCCCATTCCGCTTCACTGGGCAGCCGTCCACCGGCAAAGGCGCAGAACTGGGTGGCTTGCTTCCAGGACACGTGAATCACCGGATAGTCCGCAAAGGCAGGGTTGTCGAAGTAGTGGGGCCGCGCATTCGAGCTCGAAAGCGCGGGCGCGGCACAAGCGCCCGCGTTCACGCACGCCTGATAGCGGGCATTGGTGACCTCGTAGCGGTCCATTGCGAAGGCCGAGCCATTCACTCGGTGAACCGGCTTCTCGTCGGCTGCCCCGGCCTCGCTTCCCATCAAGAAGGAGCCCGCGGGCACGTGCACACGGCTGGAATCCAAGGCCGGCGCCGGGCAGTCAAGCCCGTCATCGACCAGGCCATTGCAGTCGTCGTCCTTGAAGTTGCAGGTCTCGACCGCGCCAGGGTGCATGGCCGGATCGTGATCGTTGCAGTCAGGCCCGGCCGCACACCCGATGCCATAGCCGTCGCCGTCTTCATCAGTGCAGCTCGCGGCCGCGCCCCGTAGCGGGCCAGCCTTGGCCCCAGATCGCGCGAAAAGCACCAAGCCGGCAGCGCCCGCCAACAGGGAAACCCCAATCAAAAGGACAGATGTGTTCTTCATGGCTCGTCACCCCTTGCAAATGCCCAGCCAAAGGGAAGACCGCCTGGATTCCGGCCGTTGCCTTTGGCGAGGACGACACGATCGGGGCACGTATGTCAGCCCCGCCACACCGCAGACTGTCATCATGCGCCCAGTACCCGGGCCAAAGCAAACCGCGGGCACTGGTGCTACCGTGATGACGTGCCCGAGTTGCCCGATCTGGTCCACGTGGAAGCCGTATTACGCCGGTCGGTGTGCGGCTTGCCTATCACCGATGTCCGCGTCGGCGATCCGGTGGTGCTTCGGATCATGGTGCCGGACCCGTTCCCGGCGGTGCTGAAAGACAAGCGCATCGTCGAGGTGAGGCGACGCGGGCAGTTTCTGCGTTTCGATCTGGATGGCGGCCTGTGCCTGGTGGTGAACGCCATGTTGACCGGCCGGTATTCGTTGGTGGAAGTGGGGGCGCGCGCGGGCCGCGATTTGATCTTGGCGCTGGCCTTCTCGGGCGGCACCGAGCTGCGCTACGCGGACGAGACCCGCATGGGCAAAATCTACGTGGCCCGCGCCGACCAGGTGGACCAGATCCCCGGCTTCGCCACCCTGGGCGTGGACCTGCTTTCGAGCGAATTCACCCTGGCGTACGTGCGGCGTCTGGTGGCCGGCCGGCGCGATCAAGTCCGGCAGTTTCTCCTCGACAAGACCGCGCTCGCATCCATCGGCAACGCGTACGCCGACGAGATTCTCTTCGCCGCGCGTCTGCACCCCAAGACCTTCTGTCACAAGTTGCAGGCCGACGAAGTGGACCGTCTCTTCGCCGCCATCCGCGACACACTGAACGCCGCGATTCGCGAGATTGAGGCGCGCAATCTGCCCATCGAAGTGAAGGTGCGCGACTTTCTCAAGGTGCGCGGCCGCGCGGGCGAGCCCTGCCCGGTGTGTGCCACCACCATCCGCCGCGTACGCGTGGGCCGCGACGACGCCTGCTTCTGCCCCACCTGCCAGCCCACCGAGCGCAAGCTGTTCGTGGATTTCCGAAAAGTGCCGGGAACGCCGGGGAAGAAGCCGACGGGGTAAGACTGTCTGTCTTCAATCGCGCCAGCCACGGCGATCTGCGGTACCATGGCGTCTGGCTGGCGGGCATATCGTGAACAAGAAGGACCTGTCGGAACGGGACATCTGCACCAAGTTCATCACCCCGGCGTTGACCGCGGCCGGGTGGGACATCAATTCCCAGGTGCGTGAGCAGGTCTTCTTGACCGACGGCCAGGTCATCGTCCGTGGACGCATGGTCCGGCGGGGCGAGCGGAAGTTCGCCGACTACGTCCTCTTCCACAAGCCGAACATTCCCATCGCGGTGGTTGAGGCCAAGGACAACAAGCACCGGGTTGGCGATGGCATGCAACAGGCCCTGACCTACGCCGAAATGCTGGGCGTGCCCTCGGTCTACAGCTCAAACGGCGACGGCTTCCTCGAACACGACAGGTCCGGCCAGCAGCGGCGTCCCGAGCATGAATTTTCCATGGACGCGTTCCCTTCGCCGGCCGAGCTGTGGAAGCGCTACTGCACCTGGAAGGGCATCAGCGGCGCCAGCTTGCCCACCGTCACCCAGGACTACTACCCAGACGCCGTCGATAAGAGCCCGCGCTACTACCAGGCCCGCGCCATCAACGCCACAGTCGAGGCCATCGCCAAGGGACAAGACCGCGTCCTGCTGGTCATGGCCACTGGCACCGGCAAGACCTACACCGCGTTCCAGATCATCTGGCGTCTGTGGAAAGCGGGCATCAAGAAGCGCATCTTGTTCCTCGCGACCGCGACATCCTGTTGACCCAGACCAAGAACAAGGACTTCAGCCCGTTTGGTGCGGCCATGCACCGGATCAAGAATCGCCAGGCCGAGAAGTCCTACGAGATCTACCTGGCCTTGTACCAGGCGATTTCTGGCAACGAAGAGTCGCAGGATATCTTCAAGCAGTTCTCCCCTGGATTCTTCGACCTGATCGTGGTCGATGAATGTCACCGCGGCAGCGCAAACGCCAATTCCGCCTGGCGCGAGATCTTGGACTATTTCTCATCGGCGACGCAGATCGGCCTGACCGCCACGCCCAAGGAAACCACCGACATCTCCACCACGAACTACTTCGGCGAGCCGGTCTACGTCTACTCGCTCAAGCAAGGCATCGAAGACGGCTTCCTGGCCCCCTACAAGGTGGTTCGCATCGATCTGGACAAGGATCTTCAGGGTTGGCGGCCCGAGCAAGGCAGGCGCGACAAGCACGGCGAGGTCATCGACGACCGCATCTACAATCAGCGCGACTTCGACCGCACCCTGGTCCTCGAAAAGCGGACGGAACTCGTGGCGCGCAAGGTGACCGAGTTTCTCAAGGCCACCGACCGCTACGACAAGACCATCATCTTCTGCGAAGACATCGATCACGCCGAACGCATGCGCCAGGCCCTGGTCAACGAGAACGAGGATCTGTCTTCCGCCAACCGCAAGTACATCATGCGCATCACCGGGGACAGCCCCGATGGCAAGGGCGAGCTGGAAAACTTCATCACTCCCGACGAGCCCTATCCGGTCATCGCGACCACATCGAAATTGATGAGCACCGGCGTGGACGCCCAGACCTGCAAGCTGATCGTCCTCGACCAGACCATCCAGTCCATGACCGAGTTCAAGCAGATCATCGGGCGCGGCACGCGCATCCGCGAGGACTACAACAAGCGCTTTTTCACCATCATCGACTTCAAGCGCGCCACCGAGCTGTTCGCCGATCCCGACTTCGATGGCCAGCCGGTCCAGATCTACAGACCCAAGCCTGACCAGTCCCCGGTTCCACCAGAGATCCCGGACGAGGAAGGCAGCACCGCCGCCACGCCGGCGTTCGCTGATGGCGAATCCCAGGGGATCGGGGAAGGCGGTCCCGGCGAAGCTGCCTCTGCCGAAGGCACCCACCGCAAGAAGTTCATCGTGGACGACGTACCCGTGACCGTTTTCGCCGAGCGCGTCCAGTACTACGGCAATGACGGCAAACTGGTCAGCGAATCCTTGCGCGACTACGTCCGCAAAGCTGTGCGCAAAGAGTTCGCGTCCCTGGATCGGTTCCTCAAAGTCTGGACCGAGGCGGACCGCAAGCAGGCTGTCGTCGCCGAGCTGCGCGAGCAGGGCGTCTTCTTCGAGGAGCTGGCCGAGGAAGTGGGCAAGGACTTCTCGGCCTTCGATCTCGTGTGCCACGTGGCCTTTGACCAGCCAGCCCTGACCCGCAAGGAGCGCGCAAACAACGTGCGCAAGCGGAACTACTTCACCAAGTACGGTCCCGCTGCCCGCGATACCCTGGAGGCGCTGCTGCAGAAGTACGCCGACGAGGGCGTGGACGACATCGAGACCATGAACGTTCTCAAGCTGAACCCGCTGTCCCGCCTGGGCACCCCGGTCGAGATCGTGGAAACCTTCGGCGGCAAAGACAAGTACCAGCAGGCTGTCCGCGATCTTGAGGACGAGCTGTACAAGGCTTCTTGACGTCGGGCCTGGCCTGACCGGAGATCTGTCCCATGTCCCTCAGTACGACCATCAAGACGATCCAGGACATCATGCGCAAGGATGCCGGGGTCGATGGCGACGCCCAGCGGGTCAGCCAGCTCGGCTGGATGTTGTTCCTCAAGGTGCTGGACGACCGCGATGCCGAAAAGGAACTGCTGGACGACGACTACAAGTCCCCCATCCCGCAGCGTCTGCGCTGGCGGACCTGGGCCAATAACCCCGAGGGCATCACCGGCGATGCCCTGCTCGACTTCGTGAACAACGACGTGTTCAAGGCGTTGAAGGAACTGCCCGCCACCGGCAAGCAGGCCAAGCTGGCCGCGGTGGTGCGCGACGTGTTCGAGGACGCCTACAACTACATGAAGAGCGGTCACCTGATGCGCCAGGTGATCAACAAGCTGAACGAGATCAACTTCAACCGCGCCACTGACCGCCACCAATTCAACGACATCTACGAACAGATCCTGGCCGACCTGCAGGGCGCCGGGAACGCGGGCGAATACTACACCCCGCGCGCCGTGACCCAGTTCATCGTGGACATGGTCGACCCCAAGCTGGGCGAAACAGTTCTCGACCCCGCGTGTGGCACCGGCGGCTTCCTGGTGTGCGCCATCGAGCACGTGCGCAAGCAGTACGTGAAAAGCGCCGCGCAAGAGGCGAGGCTGCAGGAAAGCATCCGCGGCATCGAGAAGAAGCCCATGCCGCACCTGTTGTGCACGACCAACATGATCCTGCACGAGATCGAGGTGCCATCCAACATCCGCCACGACAACGCCCTGGTCCGTCCCTTGCGCGACTACGGCCCCAAGGATCGCGTGGATGTGATCGTCACCAATCCACCCTTTGGCGGCATGGAAGAAGACGGCGTGGAGAACAGTTTTCCGCAGACCTTCCGCACCCGCGAAACCGCCGATCTATTTCTGGTGCTGCTGATGACCTTGCTCAAGCCCGGCGGCCGTGCTGCCCTGGTCTTGCCCGATGGGACGCTCTTTGGCGAGGGCGTAAAGACCCGCATCAAGGAAAAGCTGCTGGAAGAGTGCAACTTGCACACCATCGTGCGCCTGCCCAAGGGCGTGTTCAGCCCCTACACCGGCATCAAGACCAACCTGCTCTTCTTTGAAAGAGGCACGCCCACCAAAACCGTCTGGTACTACGACCATCCCTACCCGCCCGGCTACAAGAGCTACAGCAAGACCAAGCCCATGCGCATCGACGAATTCGCGCCCGAGAAGAAATGGTGGGGCAAGCGCAAGGAGACCGACCAAGCCTGGAAAGTCAGCATCGAGGACATCAAGGCCCGCAGCTACAACCTAGACATCAAGAACCCGCGGGCTGTGGACGATGGACCGGGGGATCCGGATGAGCTGCTCAAGCAGTACCGGGAGGCGGCGGCGGAGGTGGACAAGGTGCGGGAGAAATTGCGGGAGGAGTTGGCGAAGGCGTTGGGGGCAAGATGAAGACAGCGCAGACGACAGGAGATGGCGCCGAGAGGGACGCCATGGATCTGGTTTCATCGGAGATGGCCACCATAGCCGACAGCCCCGGGGGCATTAGCCATCTGCGGGACATCATCCTTCAGGCCGCAATCATGGGGCGACTGGGCACGCACCGTCCGGAAGACAAGTCGGCAGTCGATCTCGCTGCCCTCGGCGAGCGGCTCGCGCGGGAGGGCAAGACCAGACAGCGTCCATCAGAAGATTCTCTTCCGCGCCCCGGATGGGCGCTGCCAACCTCCTGGACTTGGTCGTGCCCTTCTGATCTCGGGATTGTGTCTCCACGCAACGACATCCCCGATTCGGCGGAAGTCGGCTTTGTACCCATGGCGCTTGTCCCCACCGACTACCGCGAGCCCGTACGGTCAGAGCCACGAAAGTGGGGCGAGATCAAGAAGGGCTACACCCATTTTGCCGATGGGGACATTGCCGTCGCCCGGATCACTCCCTGCTTCCAGAATGGGAAGTCGTGCGTGATGAACGGGCTGCCGGGCAAAGCCGGGGCGGGGAGCACCGAGTACCACGTCCTTCGCCCCTTCGTGGCCTGCGTAGTACCGCAATACCTGTTGTTGTTCTTCAAGACGCCGTACTTCATCGGCGGAGGCGTCAGCCGGATGACCGGAACTGCCGGACAGCAGCGCGTCCCTGGCGAGTACTTTGCGTTTGTGCACGTGCCCCTGCCACCCCTCGCCGAGCAGAAGCGCATCGTGGCGAAGGTCGATCAGCTTATGGCCCTCTGTGACGACCTGGAGGCCAAGCAAACCAAGAAGCGCGATCTCGCCACCCAATCCACCCACAGCGCCCTCACCGCTCTCAATACCGCTGAGAACGCTGCTGCGCTCGCCACCGCTTGGCAACGCATAGACAGCAACTTCCCGCTCATATCGAGAGAACCGGGGACGGTGGCCGATTTGCGTGGCAGTGTTCTCTCCCTGGCGGTGTCAGGCCGTCTTGTTGTCCCGTCGAAGGCCAGGCTCGTAGACGTGCCCGTCGGCGAGCACTATGACCCCGAGTTCGGGATACCCGAACACTGGAAGTGGGCACCGTTGGGACAGCTTTGCCGGTTCATCGACTACAGGGGACGAACACCCAGAAAAACGAAGGAGGGTGTCCGCCTCATTACCGCCAAGAACGTGCGGATGGGCTACATAAAGGAGGACCCCTTCGAGTACATCGCCGCCGAGGAATTCGACCGATGGATGACTCGTGGTCTCCCCGCATACGGAGACGTGCTGTTCACGACCGAGGCACCACTGGGCAACGTCGCGCAGCTGCTTACCCGCGAGAGAGTCGCTCTGGCCCAGCGGATCATCACTCTCCATCCAATCGTCGCTGGCATCGACCCGGCTTACCTGAGAATGGCTCTTATGAGCCCGCTGGTTCAGTCGACCATCAAGGCTAAAGCCACAGGCACGACCGCCCAGGGCATCAAGGCCGCGCGTCTGAAGCTCGTTCCTTTCCCAGTACCGCCGCCGGATGAGCAGGCGCGGATAGTGGCGCGAGTGGATGCGCTGATGTCCCTCCTCGACGACCTAGAAGCCAAGCTCCGCAAGCAAGAGCAAACCGCCACCCGCCTGGCCGAATCCCTGGCGGCTGCCGTAGCCGCGGCTGCGGAAAACAACGACGGATCACTCGTGGGAGATCGGGAAATTTGCCATTCTGTCATAGATTGACGGGCTGGCCGTCAGGGTCGAAGATTTGGAACCAAAGCGTTACCGCTGTGATTTCAAGGGGAAAGGTTCACGATGCCGCATAAACGTGACGAGAAAGAGCCACCCGCGGAATCCACGACAAAAAAGCTGTACAAAAGCGAGGATGAATCTAAACTTGATCTCAGATCATCCGATGATCTAAGAAGCACAGATGATCTGAGAAGCACGAAACTTGATCGCTACCAGGCCAAGAGGCTCGCCCAAGAGATACTTCGAGACGGGACCGTCTCCTACACGACACATTGTGAGAGCGAGCTAAGAAACGATTCGATGGACACCGTAGACGCCGCGAACGTCTTGCGGTGCGGAAAGATTGAAAGGGAACCCGAACTGCACAAGTCGGGATCCTGGAGGTACCACGTCGAGACACAACGAATGCTGGTGGTGATCGAAATTCATTCAAAGACACGTCTACGAGTAGTAACCGCATGGAGAAAGAAGAAGCCATGACTTGCTCGAACTGCGGAAGCAAGATGTCCAGCAGGCGAGAGAATTTCAAGTACACCGCCTGCGGGCTGGACTATGTCACCTTGGTCAACGTTGAGGTCCTCCGCTGCAAAGACTGTGGCGAGTGCGAGGTCGTGATTCCGAAGATCGAGGAACTTCATCGTGTCTTGGCCCTAATCGTGGCGCAGGGAAAATCGCGGCTGCGCGGGAGCGAGATTCGATTTCTCAGGAAGTATCTTGGATACTCCGGCGCCGAAGCGGCCAGCGCGCTTTCCGTTGGCCCGGAATGGATGTCCAAGTGGGAAAACGACAAGGTTCCCATCTCACAGAGCGCAGAAAGATTCTTGCGCCTGATGGTCGTCAATCAGCAGCCCGCGCAGTTCTATCCGCTCAAGGAGCTGCTTGCTGAGCGGGCAGACAAGAAGCCAGCTCCGATCAGGCTGGATCGCGACTCGTCTTGGAAGTCGGCGGGATAGCCGGTGGTTTTGCAGAAGCAGGACAGCGACGAGATGCGGCCCGAGTATGATTTTTCGGGCGGCGTCCGTGGAAAATACGCTGCGCATTTCGCCCGCGGCACGAATGTCGTGGTCCTCGCCTCTGACGTCGCGGAGGCGTTCAAGATGTCGAGAGCCGTCAACGATGCGCTCAGGTCGCAGCTCAAGCCCGCCGGCAAGGCGCGGCGGCTGCCCAGGCATTGAACCTGCTGGCAAGGCGCCGACAGCCAGCGCGGGCAGCGACCTACGCGTGAACCGGCTTGGCCATCACGCCCGACCGGCGCCTTCGCACCCGCGGCCGCGGACCACCTGTCGCCAGGGCCTCGTGCGCGGCTTCGATCTCGTCGTCGATGAACTCGGCGCTGACGATCGATTCCAGGATGACGGGGATGGTCTCTGGAATCATCGAGGCCACTTGTTGAAAGGCCAGCGTGGCGCCGTAGGAAATGGGTTCGTGCTTGCTCGCGGCGTTGACCTCGCTCAGGTGCACCTCGGCCACGCGATTCCCGAGGTCGCGCAGAATCAGGTAGGCCTCGGTCATGGTGGGATCGATCTGTCGGACGTGCGCGAGATCCAGGCACAAGGATGCCTCGGGCAGCCGGTCGAACCACGCGCACAGCTCGTCCCGCGTGCGGGCGATGGGCTTTCGCTTGTCCATGTTCTCGATGCAGACCAGCTTGCCGAGCGGCCGCCACAGGGCATCGTCGTGAATGGAGTCGGGGTGAACCACGATGGGCCAGCCACGCTGGGCAACCGCCTGCAGCTTTTCCACCACGTGCCGCTCGTGCTGGGCATCCACGTTCGATGGTGCGTGGACCGACTTGAACGAAAACTGGTCCAGATCCAAGGAGTCAAGCGACTCGATCAGCGGATCCAACTCTGCCGCACGCAAAGCAGAAAGCTCCACCGCCCTGGCGCCAGTCCCTCGCAGCATCTGCAGCCCTCGCCGAAAATCTGCGAAAGCCAGGGCACCGGTGGAGAATCCTACAAGCCGCATCAAAAAACCCCGTCGTGTCTGGTCAGCTTAGCAAGGTCGGCGTCGCCATCGAAGAAAAAGCCATTGTCACAAGAAGCATGTCAGGCCGGATGTCACACCGATCTAGATGGTCGCGCCTGACCGTCGCCTTCGCACCCGCGACCGCGGACCGCCTATCGCCAGGGCCTCGTGCGCGGCTTCGATCTCGTCGTCGATGAACTCGGCACTGACGATCGATTCCAGGATGACGGGGATGGTTTCTGGAAACGAGCGAAGAAGTCGTCGAGCGGATGCTTGCCGCAGCGAAAGCCAGCCGCGATATCGGCTGGGTCAAGACGTGTCACCTGGTACGGCGTGGTCTCGGGCGTGTTCATTTGGCGTGGCGTCGAGCTGCGGAACGCAACCGGGCACCTGGCTTGCGCGGAGCCGCCACGAGCCGCTGCATCTTGACCACGGCTGACGCCGATAGCCTGATCGGCTCTGCATTCGTCGTCCATTCGAGCGTGGCCAACGTCGGCGTCGCCATCTCGCACAGGGGTCCCGGCGTCACCGCGTCCACTGTTACCAGCCGCCTGCCTCGCCGGATCTCCAGGACGGCTTTCAGGAAGAGGCCCACAGCCTCATCCACGACCTGGCTTCGGGTCAGGCCCAATTCGTCCGCGAGCTTGACCAGGGCGTCGCCCCGAGAATCTGGAAGAGTCGCTTCTAGCCGCATGTGTCATGCTCCCGAAGAAGTGAGTGCAAATTGGGGGTAGCGCGGAAAGGCCGACGAAGCAAGGCTGGCATCGTGGCAGCGGGCATGAGAGTCCCCCTGAACCGTGCGCGCCGGTAAGGGCGGGTGGACGGCTACGCGAGCAGGCCGCGAACCGCCCTCTCGATCGCATAAAGCCGCCAATCGCGGGTGCTAGGCGACATCGATCGCCTCGCGCTCCACCACGGGACGCATCCGAGGCTTGATCGTCCTACTTGGGCAAGTACCGGACGCGCAGGTTGGCGGCGACAATGAACGGCAACTCGGTGCGCTGGGGGCCGGGCAGGACGGCCGAAAGCTCTTGTGCGATGGCGTCGGCGTCGGCAGCGGTCTTGCCGGCACACAGGCGGGTGGCCTGCTCGTCGAACACGCGAAGGTACTCCTCCATCGACTGCAGATCGGCGACGGACGAGAGCGGGCCGTGGCCAGGCACGATGGCTCGCGGCGCTGTACCCTGCAGAGCGCGCAGCACCCGGCACCAGTTGGCAACATCGCCGTCGATCATGGTCACGTGGTAGTTGGTGAACAAGATGTCCCCACTGAATACAACGTCGTCTTCGCGGACCTTGGCGGTGATGCTGCCGGCGGTGTGGGTCGGTCCTGGATAGTCCAGTTCGACGCTGACGCCGCCGAGATCCAGGCGCAGATCGTGACGAAAAGTCAGCGATGGGGGCACGATGACAGTGCCGGCCAGGCTCTCTGCGGGAATGCGATAGCGTTGCGCCCGGGCCAGGCCATTGGCGGGCTCGTACAGGGCTTGGCGGGTGTACTCGTGTCCGATGACCGTGGCACCGGCCGCAGCGAAGATGCAGTTGCCCCAACTGTGGTCCATGTGATGGTGCGTGTTCACCGCGTAGCGAAGCGGCTTGTCGGTGATCTTGCGAACGGCGGACAGCAGTTGGCCGCCCTCCGTGGCGGACATCAATGTGTCGACGACCAGGGCCGCATCACGGCCGATCACCACGCCCGTGTTCGCGCCGAAGCTGTTGGTCAGGGGCGACGCGTTCGTCACGCCGACGCGCGCATAGACGTGCGCTGAGATCTGCTGCAGATGAACCTCATCCATCATAGCCCTCCAGACTGGCCCTCAAGACTTGCACATACGTACGTGTCATGGCAACCTGATACGTACGCATGAAAGCAACAGTGCGAAAGATGCCAGCCGGCAAGCTGACCGCGTCGCGCTTGCGCGCGGACGTATACCGGGTGCTCGACGGCGTGCTCGAAACCGGGGTTCCGGCGGTGGTCCAGCGGCGGGGTCGAACGCTGCGCATTGTAGCGGGCAAACCGGCTGGCCGGCTCGATCGTCTGGTGGCCCGCCCCGACTTCATCAAGGGCAATCCAGAGGAACTGGTACACCTTGACTGGTCGCATGAGTGGCGACCGTGATCCACCTCGACACCCACGTCGTGGTGTGGCTGTACGCTGGCGACTTGCGCCGTTTCTCGCCGGCCGCCCGGCGCCGACTGGACCGGGAGGAGTTGCGTATTTCGCCCATGGTGGCGCTCGAGGTGCAATACCTTCACGAGGTCGGCCGCATTTCGGAAAACGCCGGCGTCGTCCTCTCGGATCTTGCGCGCAAGCTGGGACTCGTCCAGGCGGAAGGGGACTTCTCGGCGGTGGCGGCGGCCGCCATGGACTTGGGTTGGACGCGCGATCCGTTCGACCGGGTCATCGTGGCGCACGCGGCACTGTATGGGGCCACCCTATTGACCAAAGACCGATCGATCCGGCGGAACTACGGTCGCGCAGTCTGGGACTGATCCAGCAACGCAGCCAGCAGCGCATCCACGTCGCCTTGACTGCGCAAATAGTACGGGGCAAGGCTGCGCGTTCTTCGGCCCACGCGCACGGCTAGCAAGGGCAGGCGGCGGCTGAGCGCGAACACATCCTCGTCGGTCTGGTCGTCGCCCAAATACAAAGCCGACTGACAGTGGAGCCGGCGCAATTCTGATTGCAGGGCAACGGCCTTATTGGGCGCCCGCGCCGGCAATAAATCCACAACGAGAATTCCCCGCAGTACACGCGCTTCAGTCAGATCGGCAGTGGCGGCCAAAATTGCCTTCAGTGCCGCCGGCCGATTGCGCGACTTGCGGTAATGAATGGCCAAAGTTGCGCCTTTGTTGTCAAAGACGATTCCGGGTGCGCCCTCAAGCCGTGGCTTCACAGTGGCAAGCCAGCGTCGGATCGCCTTTCGTCCCGCGGACAATGCAGGCGACGGCTCAATGCCGTGGTTGCCGAACACCTGCCGCAATGGAATTCCAGTCACGCGGCGGACCACATCGGAGCGGTTGCGACCGGAGATCACGATGCAGGGATATTTGCGAGCCACGTCCGTCAACAACCGGCGGGTTTGCGGCCGCAGGCGCGCGGCCGCCGGATCCGCGACGATGGGCGCCAGGGTGCCGTCGAAGTCAAAAGCCAGCAGCACACGACCGCGGGCCAGACGGCGCAGGACCGCGCGATTTTGCGGGGCGAGGAGTGACTTCATTTCATCAGGCCGGGCATTCTCGAACCCTCGTCGCCGCTGCGGCTCAAGATGCTTCCCTTGCGGCGCAAACGGGCCGCGTCCATCAGCATGCGGCCGGCCCAGCGGTAGACGTTGAACTCGGCCAGAAAGGCGCGCATGGCGCGCATGCGCTCGCGCTGCTCTTCAGGGGGCATGGCCAGGGCTCGCGCCATGGCGGCGCTGGCTTCTTCCAAGTCGTAGGGGTTGACCACCAGCGCTTCGGACATCTCGCGCGCGGCGCCGGTGAACTGGCTCAACAGCAGCACGCCGTGTTCGTCGTCGCGCGCCGCCGCGAATTCCTTGGCCACCAGGTTCATGCCGTCGTGCAAGCTGCTGACGTAGCACAGGTCAGCGGCGCGATAGTAACGAAAGACCTGGGGTGGCTCGTGGTGGGCACGCAGAAGAATGATGGGCTGATAGGCGCCCTCGCCGAAGCGCTGGTTGATGCGCGCCGCGGTTCGCTCCACCGTCTCATCGAGTTGACGGTAGCGCTCGATCAGGGTCCGGCTGGGCGCCGCCATCTGTACGAAGCTGAAGCGACCGGCGTAGCTGGGGAAGCGCTCCAGGAAACGCTCGACGGCCAGCAGACGTTCCTCGATGCCCTTGGTGTAGTCGAGCCGATCCACCCCCAGGCCGAGCAGGGCATCCTCCCGCAGCCCCAGCTCCTTGCGCACGCTGCTGCGACACTCGGCCACCGGCGGCGCGCTGGCGACCCAACGACTCGGCCACTCGATGGAAATGGGGTAGGGCCGCACCAGGGTCGCGCGTCCGTGCTGCACCACCGCGTTCTGTTCCCGGTCGATGCGCGCCTCCAGATAGCGATCCACCGAGTCGAGGAAGTTGTTGCAGTGCTGGCGCGTGTGGAAGCCCATGATGCTGCTGCCGAGCATTCCCTGCAGGATCTGGGCGCGCCAGGGGCAGATGCCGAAGTGCTCGCCGTTGGGCCACGGGATGTGCCAGAAGGTGATGATGGTGGCGCGCGGCCGTCGCTCGCGCACCAGGCGCGGCACCAGGGCGAAGTGATAGTCCTGCACCAGCACCACGGGATCCTCGCCCTCGGCCTCGTCGCACACGGCGTCGGCGAAACGGCGATTGACGGCTTCGTAGCTGGCCCAGTCGGTGCTGCGGAAGATGGGCCGCGCGTGGGCCAGGTGGCAGAGCGGCCACAGGCCCTCGTTGGCCAGGCCGTAGTAGTAGCCGCGCTCTTCCTGCTCGGACAGCCACACCCGGCGCAGGACATACGATTCCTCGCCGGGCGGCACGCGCACGTGGTCCTTGCTGTCCACCACCGCACGATCGGCGGAGCCGCTGCCGTGGGCGATCCACACGCCCGAGCAGGCGCGCAAGGCGGGCTCGACCGCGGCGACCAGGCCGCTGGCGGGATGGCGAACCTGGATCGCGCCGTCGCTGCCGCGTTCGTGGATGTAGGGCTCGCGGTTGGCCAGAACGATCACTCTTTCGCCGGGGAAGTGGCGCACCAAGGCCTGCTTGAGGTGTTGCGGGTTCCACGCGGTGGACGGCCCGTCCATCTCGCGCTCGGCGGCGATGCGTTCGACCAGCTCCCGCACGTCGGCCACGATGGGCAGAAATTCCTTGCGGCGCGATTCACCCAGGATGAAGCGGCGCAGTTCCTTGCGGAAGCCACGCCACGAAAGCCGCGCGGCGATCGCGGTGATCGCCGCCGCGCAAAGGGCGAGGCCGGCGAACACCATGAGCAAAAGCTGGCGCAGGCGCGAGTCTCGTCGCTCGACGAAGGAAAGATCGTGCACCAGCAGCAACAGGCCAAGCGAGGTGCCGTCGCGCACGACCGGCACGGCGCTGAGGTAAACGTTGCCGCCGGGCAAGGACCAGTTGGTGCCCCAGACCAGCCCGGGCCCCGCGGGCTGGCCCTCGCGCTCGCCGGCCATGCGCTGTCTCACCTCGGCGCAAGCAAGCTCACGGGGAAACGCGGGCGTGCTGGCCAAAAGTTGGTTGTTCTGGTCGCAGGCGCCAACTGCCGTGATGCGCTCGTCGCGGGCCAGATTGTTCAGCATGGCTTCCAGCGCCTCGTGCGCGCCCGCAGTCCAGCGCGCCAGCAACACCGGCTGGTTCTTCTCGGCAAGCGCGGCTGTGCGCTGGGCGATGTCAGCCTCGGACCAGCGGCGCGTAGTCTTCTGGACGGCGGTCGAGCCGAGGTAGGCCAGCAGCGCCACGCCGGCCAGCAAAACCACCAGGAAGCGAGCCATTCTGCGCATGGATCCTCCGAGGTTCAGGGTTTCTGCCTAGGCTAGTATCGGCCTCGCGTCCGGGCGCGCCACCGCCACACGCAGAGACGAGCCTAACCGGAGGTCGACTTGGCTTCAACAGCGGCGATCGGACCCCTATAATGTTCGATCCGTGGTCCTGCTCCGGCTTTCGGCTTTCACCTCAGTCGCCTTGCTTGCGACTGAGGTGCTGGCTTTGGCGGCCGGAACGCCTTGGCCTGCACGCCGGCGTCGCAGCGAGGACGGCTTGCGGCCCGGCGTACACGAATTGAAGGACATCCGGCGCTGGCCCGCCGAGCCCGCGTCGCCGTCCGGCCCACCTGATGGGGCTCGCTTCCGGGCGGCCCTGCTTGCCATGTGCGAGGGCATGGCCACGGCGCGCGCCATCGGCCACATTGCCGACGAGGTGCGCGAGGCCGCGGTCGAGGCGGACGTGGACCCGTTTCTGCTCGGTGCGCTGGTGTATCGGGCCAGTCGCTGCAACCCTCTGCTGCAGACTGCGTTCGGCGTCGGGTTGTTGCAGCTCCAGCCGAGCATGTACGCGGCCAATGTGCGCGGCTCGACATTGGTTTATCGAGTGCGAGAGGGCGACGCCTGGGCGGAGAAGACGCGGCCATTGCCACGCGGCGGGCTCAATCCCATGCTGCTCAAAGAGCCGGGTCATCACCTGCGGGTGGGGGCGGCTCTTCTGGGCATGTGGCAGGATCAACACCCGGCCATCGACCAGGCTTTCCCGGGATCGGTGCCGCACCGGAGCGCGGTGGCCCACTTCGGCTGGGGCGATGTCGTGCGCGGCACGGGCGGCGAAGATCGGGCGCTAGTCGCCCGGCGACGGCTGATCGAGCGCTACCTGGACACACGCCCGGCGCCGCATCCGACGCCGCTGGGAATCGCCGTGGTGTCGCCCTTGGGGGGCACGCCGCGCGTGGCGCCCAGCGGCCCCGGTGAGGATCGCGACGACGGGGCGCGCGCCCACCGTGGCCTGGACATCGACGCCACCACCGGCGAGCCGGTGGGCAGCCTGGCCGACGGGGTGGTTTGGTTCGCCGGTTTCGATTTGCCCGGGCGGGTGCGGCCGCAGCCCGTGCCGCCCGAGGATCTGGCGCAGACCCCGCGTCCCCCGCTGGGACCGGGTGGCCTGTTCGTGTGCGTCCGCCATGGCGAGGGGATCTTTTCCTGCTACATGCACCTGTCGTCCTACCGGGTTCACATCAACGACCGGGTGAAGGCGGGCGACTGCTTGGGCGCGGTCGGCCGCTCGGGAGTCAAGTCCTCGGGCAGTCACCTTCACCTGGAGATTCACGTCAAGGGCGATGCCATCGATCCCGCTCCCATTCTCGGGCCCGAGCTGGTGATTCCGCCGCAGGACACGGTGGCGCACGAACTGGCCATGCAGTCGAAGAAGCTGCGCCTCAAGCACGAGCGGCGCGCCCGTTGGCGCGCGCACCTGGCTGCGCGCAAGGACGCAGGCGCGCGACGAGACTAGCCACGGCCGCCTTCCCGGTAGCATAATCGTCGCTATGAGCCAAACCGGAGCGAGCGCGGGCGGCCAGCCGCAGAGGAAATTCCAAGGCGCGGGTGGAACGCCCGGTGGCCTCGCAGAATTCTTCATCGGGCTTGGGGTGGCCGCGGTCGGCTTCTACCTGTTGTTCAACCACGTGTACGTGCAGACCGCATTCGGCTATCCGGGCGGCTTCGGCGTATTCGGGAACAGCTTTGGGCTGACCCTGGTTCCGCTGCTCTTCGGCATCGGCACGCTTTTCGTCAACGGCAAATCCGTGCTGGGCTGGGTCTTGACCGTAGGCGGCCTGCTGTTCATCGCCGCCGGCATCTTGATGAACATGCACATCTACTTCAGGACCACCACCCTGTTTGACGCCCTTGTCATGTTCGGCCTCATCGCTGCTGGCCTGGGTCTGATCGTCAAGAGCCTGCGCCCGCACGAAGTGAAGCGGCTCGAAGAGTAGCCCCCTGCACACCTTCCGTGCCTCTGTGGCGGGATCCCCCCTTCCTCCACCACAGAGGGCACAGAAGGGACCAATTCGAGAGACGGCGCTACTTCATCTTCTCCATATTGGCAACCATCTTCTGGAACTCGGCGATGATCTCCTTGGAAGCATCGAGCAGCTTCTTCTGAGCCGCCATCAATTCGGGGTCAGCCTTCATCTTGGCCATGTCGTGCGGCGCCGCCGGCCAGGACGCGGCCTTCTTCATGTTGGCGGCTGCCTTCTCCAGGCTGGCCGCTATTTGCTTGTGTTCTTTGGCCAGTTCACGCAGACCCTTGGCCTCGGCCTGCGAGGCCTTGTCCTTGTTGGAAGACATGAACTTCGCGTGGGCCTCCCACATGTCGGCCACCGACATGGCCCCGGTGGCGAGCTTTTCGGGAATCACGGCCATGCTCGACAACATCTGGCCGCAAGTGGGCGGGGCCCCGGCCATGGCCATGGCCGGCTGATCGGCGGCGTGCGCAGGGGCGAACGTCACCAGAGACAGAAGTAGAGCGGCAATAAGTGTTGGTTTCATCGATCCTCCCTCCGTTCTTGGGTTGCCTCGTGGGCTGCTGCCTGCCCAGAAGGCGGGCCACGCAACTCACAACCGTGTGGAGGTTGATGCGTTGCCAGGCAAGCCCGTTACAGCGCCCGCAACAGAATGCCGATCACGGACCGGCACGTCGGCCCGTTCGCGCAACTCTTGCGCAGTTGCAGCGACCTCAGGCACTACCTGGGCTCAACTTCACTGACCCGCGCACCAGGGTGAAGACGATCCCACTGAGCGCGTAGAGTGCGACGACGGTGTGCCCAGTGGGAAGGTCGAGAAAATACGAGGCGGTGATGGCGATGAGATTGAGCACTGTGCCGAGCCCCCACGCCAGCAGCAGTTTCACCCTGAACGAGCCTTTCATGCTGGATACCATGAAGGCAGGGGCCACCAGGATGGCGAACACCACGAGAACTCCCGCGAGGTTGACCGAACTGGTGACAGTGAGCGAGAACGTGCCGAAGAACACCATCTCTTTCAACGTGCCCCGCAGGCGCCCCATGGTGAGCCAGAGCACCGCCCCGATGGCCAGATAGAGGCCCGCGGTCTTGAGCACCGCGCTCATGGGCACGAAGAGGATGTCGGCGGCTACCAGGTGCTGCATCTCCTCGGCTCCGCGCGGCGCCCGCGACAGGGCAATGACCGCGGCGCTCATCCCGAATGCATAGAGCAGCCCGATGAAAGCCTCGTGGTTGCGCGTTCGCTTGGTCGACAGTGCGATGAGGAAGGCTCCCGCAAGCGAGAAGGCCAGTGACACTGGGTACATGTGCTTGCCGTCAAAAGCCAGGATGGCTATCGCCGCGCCGAAAGCCGCCATCTGTCCAATTCCCAGATCGGTGAAGATGATGCCGCGCTCGATGATGTGCAGCCCATAGTACGAATGGATGCCCAGGAGCACGACCGAGAGAAGGAATGCGCTGAGGAGGACGTCGATCATTTGAGGACGCTCGCCAGCAGTGTGTCGTACAGGCTGAAGATGTCCTTGGCGGCTGCAATCGCTCCCACATCCTGGGGCAGCACCGCCCACGGGACCGATAGCTTTTGGGCCACACCTTCAGGCGACTTCTTCTCGTGATACGCGTCGGTCACGACCATGTACACCGTGCCGGCCGTATTCGCCTCAATCAGATCCTCCAGGTGCCTGCTGGTGGGAGGAATGCCGGGTTTGGGCTCCAACTCGCCGACGATCTTCATTCCCGTTCGCAGGGCGAAATAGTCGAACAGTCGGTGGTACTGGATGATGGCCTTGCCCTTCAGCGGTGAGGCTTTCTTGTCCCAGGCATCGGACTGCGCCTTCCAGCGCGCTAGGAAACCCTCGAGGTTCTTCTGATACGCGCCGGCCCCGCCGCGGTCGGCCCGGCCAAGCGCATCGGCGATGGCCCGCGCCACGGGCGGCACATTGTGCCAGTCGAGGATGAAGTGCGGGTTCCCTTCGGGGTGGATGTCGCCCTCCGAGCGGCTCACCTTGTCGGGTTTCTCGATGAGATCGACGGACTGGGACAGATCGACGAAGCCTTCGGCGCCCGGCATGATCTTCGGGTTATTGGCCTGCCGGATGAGCGGCGGCACGAATCCGATCTCCAGCGAGCCGCCATTGATGATGAGAAGGTCCGCCTGGCGGAGCTTTCCGATGAACGAGGGACGCGGAACCACGAAGTGCGGATCTTCATCCCCCTTGGCGAGGGTGGTCACCTCGGCCTGGCCCTTGGCAATCTCCCCGACCAGCGCCGCGATGTACGGATAGGTGACCACGATCTTGGTCTTGGCTTGTACGGGCACGGCGAGTGCGAAGACGATCGCAGTTGCGAGCAGAGTCATCATGAACTTCATTGGGCTTCTCCTAGTCATCAGAATGAGTGAGCCCCGTGGGGGCCGACGGCGATGTTCATCTGGAGCAACACTTCATGGATATTCTTTCGCACGCCATCCAGATCGCGGGACCGGTCGAAGTCATACTGCAGCCGGAATCTGGAGAATTCAGTGGGGCTGAATTCGAGCATGGTGGTATAGCGCTGGAGCATGTTGGTGAGCGGCTGACCCACACCATTGATGGTCAGTGAACTCTGGGTCACGCCATCAATGGTCACCGAATTCTGGGTCAGCAGGTCGAAGCGCTCTCCCACCCTCCACCGGCCCGGATCGTCGAAGCGCCAGATGAGCTGGGTGTAGAAGCCACCCTGTTTCTTGGATTCATGATGGACGCTTCCGTCCGAGGCCAGGGCGAGATCCCCGGATGACACGCGGCCCACGTACTCGCTCTGCCAGGTGAGGCTGCGGTACGAACTGATGAGGTATTTGTACGTCAATTCTCCATCGTACAAGATCGTGCCCGGAGCGCTGAAGACCATGTCAGTTGGCGAGCCGTACGACTGGGTCGAGTGTCCGTACATGGCCGAGGCCCCAACCAGGAAGACGTGGTCTCCGGAATCGAAGGAGGACTTCAACGAGCCGACGTACAAGCCCGGGACAAAGGGAGCTGCGGACGAGAGTGTGGTCCCGTTGGCCGCCGTCAGGCTATAGCCGACGGCATTGTAGGTCTGTGATTCGTCCGATACGCCCTGAAACACCTCGAAGTTCAATTGCAACAGGAAATCCACTGGCGCGGTCCAGGACACCCTCAACCCCGGGTTCTTGAACCCTTCAGTACCCATGAAGGCCTCGTACACCAGGGGCTGGTCATAAAAATCCCAGACGTGCTGGTGCATTCCATTGAGACGTCCGAAGGCTGAAAGGAACTTCCCGATGCGTAGCTGAAAGCCGAACGGAAGCTGGCGTGTATCGACATAGGTTTCCTCGACGTCCACGACATCGGCCGTTCCAGGCGCGATGGTGACAACGCTGAAGAAGTCAAAGTACGGGTCGACCGCGACGTTGAAGGCCAGTTCCAGGTAGTTGAAGTCGATTCCGCGCAACTTGCCGGTGCGGTCCGATTGGTCAATGAATCCCGGAACCGCCAGAGTCTGGGCGGTTTTGTCGTTGATACTGGTGCCAACCACTGCGAAGTCGGCAATGATCGAAAGATCCGGGTTGAAGCGATTCTGGGTAAACACCCCCGCGGTCGATCGGGTCGGGGGTGGGGCAGCGCGCGCTGCCTCCGCCTTTTCCAGCGCCTCGATGCGCCGGACAAGATCATCGTAGGAGGGTGCTGGTTTAACCTCGGGTGCGGTCGTGGAGCTGGCGGGTGTCGGGACGTCGGCCGCAGCCGGGCTCTCGCTGGGACTGTCGAGAGGCTGCGCTAGTAGCAAGGCCGTGGTCAGAGCAAAGGAAAACATGACTCGTCCTCCATGGTTTCAGCGAACCGGGAGCGTGGCGACGAAGACGGAAAGGCAGGCACGCTCCCGTAGCCTGGCCGAGTCTGTGCGCCCATGGCGCTTTGCTTGGGCTACGCCGAGGGAGGCGAGTTCTTGGGCGCGACCCGGAGCAGGGCCAGGGCTGGAGCCGCGCCGACGACTGACGGCGACGGCGGGGTTGCGGCCGCGAGCAGCGGGCCGGGTACTAGCTCGGGAACCGGCAGCAACGCGAACCGTTCGCGCGTGTTGGCCCGGGCCAGACAGTGATCATGGGCGTGCTCGGCCGGCGTCGCCCCGCTGTCGAGCGCGGGATCGGCTGCCGCGCTCTGATGACCAGGACGCATCGCCTGCACTTGGCTGGACGATGCCGAGTGAATCGCTTCACCGTGTTCGGGACAGATCGTGTGTCGCACGACCAACAGATGGCCCAGGGTAAGAAGTTGGGCAGCCAGCAGCAGGGTGCTGGTAGCGCGCATCCTCGCGCGTCGCACTGGTCGGCTGTCCACAACCCGAGCCATCGCCATTACTTACGGGACGATATTGAAAGTGTCAAGGCGGGGCATGCCTACTGAGATATATCGAGTGACAGCGAGAAGACAACGTCCATCGACCAAGCGACTGTGGGGAGAGCGCCGGTGGCGGTGACGGTAACGTAGACTGAAGGGTGTCCCCACAGTGGCAGCATGTCGACCGGTGGGGACAGGGGTAGCTGCAACACAACCCCGCTCGCCACGTCGGCCGCCTGGTAGTCGACGATCTGGATCACGGGCTGGCCAGGGCTGGACTGGGTGGCGTAGCCCAGGTTCGCCGCGTCCACAGTCAAACGATCCAGGAAGGAAAAGTCCTCGATGCCCGAGTCGGCCTTGAGAACGACTTGCGTGATCTGCATGCGCTTGATGTTCTTGAGAGAACCGGCATCGGGCTTGCCGGCCGCACCAAGCTTGGCAGTGCTGAACCTGAACAGAGCTGTGACCGATTGACCGGCTTCGGCTGGAACGGCGGGAAACGACAGATTGGGCTGGGTGATCTCGATGTCAGGCGCATCGATCTGCACCGAGGGAACGCAGCCCAAGGCCAGTGCGCCGGCCAGCGCTGCCAGGGCAGGGCGGGAACGCATGATCAAGGCCCTCCGAAGAACACGATGAGCCCCGCCTTGGCCGAAGGGGTGTACACCCGCACCGTCGCGTCCTGGCCCAAGATAACCTGCGGCGGATCGGCCGCGGAGCTGCTGGTCCCGGCGGCAACGGAAACCGCGTTGGGTGTGCGCACGGTGCCGTCCACGTAGCTGTAACCGGCGTGTATGAAGCCGGTCACGTTGCCGCGGCCGAACTCGATGCCAAGATGGAAATTGTAGTACGCGTAGCCAGCCTGTTGCACGTAGTCCTGCATCCAGGCAGGGACCTGGAAGAACGCGCGCAGGACTTGGTTGACGGTCCCCACCCGGCAGTAGCCGGCTTCGACAGTGAGCGAAGGCCCGAAGTGCCAGAACCAGTGCGGGATTGCCGTGGCGCCGCCCCGGAAGCCCAAGCTGACGGAGTTGGTGCCGCCAGCGGCATGCAGGCGAAGCCAAGCGGCGGGACGAACCACTAGGCCGAGATTGGCCCCGTCAGGCAGACCGAAGTCGGCCATCACTCCGATCGAGCGCCGTGAGCGGGGCGCGGCTGCTGGCAAGGGCGCCGCGTTCGCGATGGCCACCTCGTCTTGAGCACCTGCTGCCGCAGGCACACTTGGCGCAGCGACGGAGATCTGCGGCGGTTGAACGATGGGCGCGGGAAGCATGGGAGTGTACACGACCGGCGGCAATTGAACGACCGGCGCGGGAAGCATGGGAGTGTACACGACCGGCGGCGGTTGAACGACCGGCGGCGGTTGAACGACCGGCGCGGGAAGCATGGGAGTGTACACGACCGGCGGGGACACCGGCGCTGGCGCAGCAGGCGGACCTGCTCCCTCCGCCTGCGCCACCGCCCCGATGCCCAGCACCGCCATGCTGCATACAGCCTGGCCCAGGCGCTCTCGCAACCGGGTCAGCCTGCGCCTTTTCATGTGGGGAGCATACCCCCGACTTGGTGGTTTCGCCTGCGGCGCATTTCGTCCCCTGTGATTGCGGCCACAACTCAAGAATTTAGCGGATCGGCCGTATTTCAATTTAGGGAACGTGCGCCTTGCCAGGCTCGGCGCCGTTTGACCTTAGGGAGACGCCCGTCTTGGATTCACCCGCCAGCCGTGGTCAATGCGGCCGCAAGACGATTGCGGTGCTGCTCGACTACATGGACTTCTTTTCAGTGGGGTACAGCTCACAGATCCAGAGCGCACTCTCCCACCGGGCCACGACGCTCGACCTGAACCTGCTCATGGTCTTCGGGCGCGGGCTGGACGAACCCCGTCGCGGGTGTGCCGCGCACAATGCGATCTTCGAGCTGATCGGCGATGAACGCGCCGACGGAGTCATCATCGTTTCCTCGCTGCTTTCTGGCTTTTGTGGTCCCGAGGGACTTCTGCGTCTGGCTCGCCGCTATGACAAGATGCCCGTCTGCAGCATCGGCGCCGAGCTTCCCAACACCCCGAGTCTTACGGTCGACGATGGTCCGGGGATGCGCGCGGCGGTCGAGCACCTGATACGCGACCACAATTGCCGGCGGGTCGCTTTTCTTGCAGGGACGCCTGGCAAGGTCGAGGCCCAGACGCGATTGCAAGCCTATCGAGAGGTGCTGGAGCAGCACCACATCGACATCGACCCCGCCTTGATCGTGCCCGGGTATTTCCGGCCTGGCGACGGGTTCGATGGCGTCGAGGCGCTACTGAAGCAGGGAATCGAATTCGACGCCATCGCGGCAGCCAACGACAACATGGCCATGGGCGCGGTCGCGGCCCTGCGCAAACACAGGCGCGACGTGCCCCGCGACGTTCGGGTTACCGGGTTCGATGACTTGCCCCCTTCCCGTATGGGCAAGCCAGCCTTGACCAGCGTGGCTCAGCCGTTCGAACTCATGGCCGAAAGGGCGATTCAGATTGTCCTCGATCAAGCGGCGGGTCGACCGGTTGCTCCCCACTCGCGGCTGGCAACCAACTTTGTCGTGCGCCGGTCGTGTGGCTGCCGCCCAGGCGTGCGACGGACCAAGACGCCGCCTCCCGATATCACCGCCGTTTCCCCATTGCAGTACGTGCAGGGTTGTGGCGCCGATTTTTCGAGCAGGCTCGCGTGTGTCCTCAAGGCCACCGGCCTGGATCGCGAGCACGCCGCCAACGCACTCATTGCGGCCCTGAAGGCCGAGATGAATGGAGAACCTCAGTCCTTCACTCATGCCGTGGAGACGCTTCTCGATCAGGCGGGCGAGAGCTACCAACAGTATCGAGCGCTTCAGGGAACGATTGAATGGTTGCGCGATGAGTTGCATGATTTTGCCAATCTGGACCTTGAACGGCTGTGGGCGGACTCCTTTGCCTTGATCGCAACGGCTGATACGGCCATTCAGGTCCAGCACCGCGTGGCAATCGACCAGAACTACCGCAACCTGTTCTTTGTGGGCGAGCAGATCGGAGTCGCGCTGGACTACCAGTCCCTCGATCGGTTGCTGCTCAAGGTCCTTCCTGACACCGGCGTTCAAACCGCATTCTTGTCGCGTTTCACCGATGGCAGCGCCAGAGAATTGCAGCCCTTCCTCTGTATGCTTGAGGGCCAGCCCATATCTCCCTTGCCGCTTCCGTTTCCCGCACAACTGCTGTTTCCCCCGAATACCTATCCGCAGTCGCGAAGAGGCATTCTGCTGGTGTTCCCACTGGCCTTCGAAACCGAACGCCTGGGGATTGCAGCGTTCGAATGGTTGCCGGACGTCCACGGCTACCACGTTCTGCGCGACCAGCTTAATGTGGCGCTGCGGAGCATCCAGATTCACCAGGAACTGCTGGAGAGGACGCGTCTGCACGAGCGCGATGAGCTGGAACGCCTGGCAACCAGCAAGCGGCTGCAATCCTTGAGCGCCCTGGCGGGCGGCGTGGCTCACGACCTCAACAACTCGCTCGGACCGCTGGTGGCGTTGCCCGAGGTCATTCTGGCCGAGCTGGAAAAGCTAGATCCGGATGGCCGGGCCAGGGAGATGCGCGCTGACCTGGAGAGTATCAAGGCTTCCAGCCTGCGCGCTTCGCAGACCATAAAGGATCTGTTGACCCTGGGCCGTCAGGGCCAGGTCAGCAAGGAACCCCTGGACTTGGTTGCGGTGGTTTCTCGATGCATCGCCGAGAACTCCGCCTGGATCGCCTCGGACGCAAGCCGGAGGGTGAGGATCGTGGCTCAGTTGCCGTCGAAGCCGCTGGCGGTGCAGGCGTCCGAGGCGCACCTGGTCCGCGCGATCTCCAATCTGATGCACAACGGAGTCGAGGCCATCGCGGGAGATGGACAGTTGACCATGACCGCGGGGCAGCGCCGCTTGACCGAAGCCGTGGTTGGATTTGAACATATCGAACCCGGCGACTATGCGGTTGTTTCCATCAGCGATACCGGCCGGGGGATTACCCAGGAAGATCTGGGCGGATCTTCGAGCCCTTCTTCAGCACCAAGCCCCTGGGCGAGTCGAGCGGCACAGGTCTTGGCCTCGCTATTGTTCATGGCGTCGTGAAGGAACATGGCGGTTTCGTCGATGTCACCAGCGTGCGCGGTCAGGGCACGACCTTCACGTTGTATTTCCCCTGCCTTCCTTCAGAGGGACGGGCCGATGCTCCCCACACACCGACGCCCGCGCCGCTGGGTCGGCCCAGCATTCTGCTGGTGGATGACTCTCCCATCCTCTTGCGGACCGGGCGGCGGGTGCTCGAACACCTGGGCTACAAGGTCGAGACCCTGGAAAGCGGGAAGGAGGCCTACCAGCGGTTTGCGCAAGCCGCAGCCGCGGGCACGAGTCCCTGCGACCTCGTCATCCTGGACATGAGCCTGCTCGAAGAACGGGATGGGATCGAGATATTCGAGCTCATCCGTCAGCTATTTCCCAACCAGCGCGCTCTGCTGGTGAGCGGGCACGCTGCCAATGACCGGGTGCACGCCGCAATGGCGCGGGGACTGGGTTGGCTTGCCAAGCCCTACACCATGGAGTCACTGGCAGAGACGGTGGCGAAGGCGCTGGGAGCCGATCCGGTGCAGAAACAGTAGTCGGGGGAGATTTCCCCGGCCGGTGGTTCAGGCCATCGACCACGCGGTGGAAATCGACGACTCGCTTCCCTTTCGCAGTCGTACGTGCTTGGATTGACGACACCGCAAATGGCGCTGCACAAGGCCCATCCCAGCCGTGCGCTGATGGCCGATCCACAAGCTCCTGGTCACGAGTCGCCCTTGGCCGCGCCGGGGTGCCTCCTGCTCATCATTTTGGCGGCCTTCGCCGCCTATCACAACAGTTTCGCCGGTCCCTTCGTATTCGACGACATCCCGGCCATCGTCGAAAATCCATCCATCAGGCACCTGTGGCCCATCACGCGGGTCATGCTTCCGCCGCTGAGTACCGCCGGGGCGGTGGGAAGACCAATTGTCAACCTGTCTCTGGCAATCAACTATGCCTTGGGCGGAACCAGCGTCGTGGGATACCACGTCGCCAACCTCTTGCTTCATGTCACGGTCGCGCTGGTGCTCTTCAGCCTTCTGCTGCGAACCCTGCGGCTGCCGTCACTGCAGGGGCGCTTCGAACGAAAAGCGCGACCTGTTGCGCTTGCAATCACCCTGCTTTGGACCGTTCACCCGCTGCTGACCGAGTCAGTCACATCCGTGATCCAACGCAACGAATTGATCGTGGGCCTCTTCTACCTGCTCACTCTCTACAGCGTTCTTCGTGCTTGCGACTCGGCCAACAAGGTCTTCTGGTACGGCTCGGCCGTCGCAGCCTGTTTGCTGGGGATGGCGAGCAAGGAAGTCATGGCCACCGCGCCGGTCATGGTGTTGCTCTACGACCGCGCCTTCCTTTCTGGCTCTTTCAAGAAGTCGCTGTCGCAACGGTGGCCGCTGTATCTCGGCCTGGCGGCAACCTGGATCCTGCTGGGTCTGCTCATCTTCGTCGCCAGCGATCGCAACGCAACCGTCGGGTTCGGGCATGGCGTGGCCTGGTGGGCCTATGCGCTGACCCAGTGTCAGGCCATCGTTCGCTACCTCGGTCTGTCTGTCCGGCCGCAGAACCTCGTCTTCGACTATGGCAAAGAGGTGGTCAGCAAGCTCACCGCTGTGTGGCCGCAAGCGTTGCTTCTTTTGCTGCTTCTGGGGGCAACCGCGTACGCAACGGTTTGTCAGCCGAAGTTGGGATTTGCGGGCTGTTGGTTCTTCGGAATTCTCGCGCCAAGTTCGACTGTTATTCCACTGACCACGCAGACCATGGCGGAGCATCGAATGTACTTGCCATTGATTGTCGTGGTTGCGGTCGCGGGGGTCGGACTCTTTGCCAAGGCGAACAAGAATGTGGGGCTTGCACTGGCCGTTTGCGTGGCAGCACTGCTCGCCTGGTGCACCGCGCGGCGTAATGAGGTCTACCGAAGCGAGCTGAGCCTTTGGGCCGATACCGTTAGCAGACGTCCGGGGAATGCGCGGGCCCATAACCACCTGGGAAACGCACTCGACAACGCGGGACGGAGGTCGGAAGCGCTGGCGAGCTATGACAAGGCTCTGCAATTGAAACCAGACTACGCAATGGCCTACTATAACAAGGCCGAGTCTCTTTTGTGGATGGGCCAGGACCCTGCGGCGCTCGAGCTCTTCGATCGGGCCTTGCACATCGCCCCAGCCTATTTCAAGGCCATGAGGGGAAAAGGAGATGCACTGGTGCGGGTCGGGCGGGGTGATGCGGCCATTCCACTATACCAAGAGGCGCTCAAGCTGCAGCCGGATGACTCCGAGGCGGCCCGCAGCCTCGGGATCGCTCTGCTCAATACTGGACGGGTTTCCGAGGCAATCGAGCGGTTTGAAGCCGTGTTGCGTGTGGATCCTCGCGACGCTCGGGCGCACAACAACCTCGGCTATGCGTACTTGAAGCTGGGACGGATGAAGACGGCCGTCGAGCACTTTGCGGCGGTGGTGCGACTGGAGCCCGACTCCGCGGAGGCGCATTGCAACCATGCCGTGGCACTGGCGCGAGCGGGACGTCTGACCGATGCGATTGGCGAGTACCGCCAAGGCATCGTGCTCAAACCGGATGATCCCGTCGCGTACTACAGCCTGGGGAACGCATATGCGCGGACCGGGGATTTTTTGCAGGCTGTCGCCGCCTACCAGGCGGCATTGAAATACCGGCCCGAGTATCCGGAAGCCCACAATAATCTCGCTACCGTTCTGCGCCGGCTGGGACGTCTCGAAGAAGCGCGCAAGCACTATGCTCTGGCGCTGCAGTATAGGCCCGATTATCCCCAGGCACAGCGCAACCTTGCCGCCCTGTCCGCATCCCAGGATGTGCCGGCGATACAGGAAGAGTCACGCTAGCGCATGCGCCCGCGGGTCAGGGAAGCAAACACCCCAGCCACGCCGAGGACTGCGAAGATCTGGAGGATGAGGTGCAGGCTGCGCAGAAAAGGGCCCAGCGTCCGTCGAGGATCCCCGCTGGTCAACGGTGCGCGAAGGCGTTACAGTATCCCGCCAAAGCCGGCTGCGTTCGGTCATATCGGTTCCGGACTGGCGCAGTGCCGTATCTTTTCCCAGGAACCTGTTAGCCCATGAGGACAACGTGAAACTGCCGACGCTGATGAACCAACCTGTCGTTCGTCGCGCGCGTGGCGTGCGGGCGATTCGTGCTCTGCTGGCCGGGGCTGTGCTCTGCTGCGCGTTCGCACCGGCAATAGCCACGCAGGCGGCGCCCAAGAGTAAAGACAAGCGCGAGATCAAGGCGCGCGAGGCGTTCGCCGAAGGACGCTACGAAGAAGCGCTGGATCTTTTTGCCAAGCTGTACGCGGAGAAATTGCACCCCACGTACCTGCGCAACATCGGGCGCTGCTATCAGAATCTGCAGCAGCCTGACAAGGCCATCAACTCATTCCGCGACTACCTGAGGCAGGCCAAGGATGTCTCGGCCGCCGAGGAGAAAGAAGTCGAGGGCTACATCGCCGAGATGGAGGCTCTGAAGAAGAAGCAAGAAGACGGGCAGGCTGCGAATGCTGCGCCGTCGCCGCCGCCGCCCACCATCCCTGTGCCGGCCGCGCCCCCGGTGGAAGCGTCGCAGGGGGCGACAGCCGCCAGCTTGACCGAGACGCCCGCCACGCCCAGCCCGGAGCCGTCCCCGCCCTTCTACACGCGCGGCTGGTTTTGGGGTGTGGTCGGCGGAGTGGCAGCCGTCGCCGTGGTGGGCGGCCTTTGGGCGGCCGGGGTGTTCAAGCCGGCCAGCCAGTGCAAAGCCCCCTACGTTTGCCAGTAGATACCAGGAGACGACCCATGAACTTATTGCGTGGAATCGCGGAAAAGCCGGCGCTGATTGTTCTGGCCATGGCTTTGGCTGTCGCATGCTCGAGCAGCAAGAGGACGCTGGTCGAGGTCAATGTGTCGTTAGACTCTCAAGTGAGCCAAACTCCTCCTGTCACTGTGACAGTGACGGTGACGTCGAACGGTGCCCCGGTCGCCTCGGGCAGCTTTCCTTGGTCGAAGGCCCAGGGAAACATCTTGTATGCCGGAGTGTATCTGCCAGATGGCGCGCCTCACTTGGTTGACATAGCCGCGGCGGGCCTGGATACACAGGGTGGGGAGATGGCGACCGCCTCCCTAGGTAATCAGCGTATCGTGGCCGGGCAGACCGATGGGCCGTACGCATTGACCTTGCAGCCCGCCACCGGCACCGTTACTCCTGGACTCGACGCGGGTTCGCCTGATGTCCTGCTACCAGATCTGGCGACTTCGGATGTTGCGCCGATCGTGCCAGAGGGTGGCAGCGCTGATCTGTTGGCCGTTGACGCGGGCGGCGCCGAATCCGCTCCCGGCACTCCCGACGGCGGCAACGTTGATGTCCCCGCAGTCGACGTGAACCTCCCCGACGTTCCTTTGCCTCCCAGTGACGGGCCCGCTGTCGACGCCCCGATCGCTGACGCGGGATCTGACACCGGTGAAACTGAGACCGATGCCTCGCCGTTTCCGACCTGGCAGCCCGCCAGCAACGTGGAAAACGACATCATCGACCGGTCGTACACCTTCGCCGTCGCAGTTGAACCGATCGCCGAGAACGTCTATGTCGCCTGGACCGAGGACTACGCAGTGAAGGTCAAGCGCTGGGATCGGCAAAGCGGCACATGGGGATCAACCACGGTGATCGATGACCGTGACCTGACCTCCGGTGAAATCGGGATTGGGGCAGATGCCGCGGGGCATGTCAGCGTGGTATGGGGCATGGACCGCACCACATCCGTGGCGGGCGTGTGGGCCAGCCGTGCCGACTCCTCTGTCGCCGCGACATGGTCGCCTCCAGTGCTGATCGCGAGCGGGACGGTGTTCAACGTGCAGCTGGGCGTGGCCCGCAACGGGATTGCGCGTATCGTCTACTCGGGCCAGCCAGGCTCAAACCAGGAAGATCACTACGTCGCCTACTTTGACGGGACTTCGTGGACCGCCGACCCCGCCCCGGTGCTCGACGTCAACAGCCCCAGCAACCCCCAGGTCAACGCTTACTCGCCACCGGTGTTGGCCGTCGGCGGAACCGGGGACGCGGTTGTCGTGTTCGACGAATACGATGCCGACCAGAACATCAGCGTCGGCGTCGTGAACCTGACCGGCCAGACCAAGACCGCGCCGCAGATCCTGGACACCAACCTGACGGAAGACATCTTATACCGGACCGTGGCAATGAATCGAAACAGCGATGCGGTGGTGTCCTGGGGCGAAAGTACCGGCTTGTGGGTCTCAACCTACAAGACCGGAGGAGCTTGGAGTTCGCCCCAGAAGATCAAGGGAAACGCCGATTGCACGAATATCGGCTCGGCTCTTGATGACCAGGACAACCTCACTGTGGCCTGGGCCCAGTCGCTTTCGACCAGCGGCTACAACGCCGTGGCCATCCATGGCCAGGTGGGCGGGACATGGAGCGACATCACCCCGCTGGAGACCGACAACGTGGCGTCTTATTTGGACGTCACCAAGATGCCGTATCCCAATTTGGCCGCTGATGCGCAAGGGAACGTGCTGGTGGTCTGGTCCAAGCAGGTCAATGACACGACCTGGGGTGCCTATGCCAGCCGCCTGCAAGGTGCGACGTGGCAGCCTCAGGTCCAGCTCGGTCAGAGGGCAAACTTGCGGGCGTGGAACCCGGTGGTTGCGGCTGCCGATTCTGGTTTCGGCGCCTCCAGCTTCATCTACTATGCGACCTCGGCCGACGGCACCACCTCGGATACGCAAGCGTACAACGTCGAAGTGGCCTTCTACCGCTGACCGATCCGCCAGAAACGCGAAGTTTTTGCGTCGACTCATGAGGCCTTGCCGCCGTCTGACGGCGAACCGCTTTGCCGTACCTGGCATCTGAATAGGCGAGTGCCCAGCAAGCGAAGCAGGGCGGGAGGTGTTTCATGTTGGCTCAAGTCATCCTGATGACGTTGGCGCAAACCGAAGTGCCGTCCATGCTGGAACCCTGGGAGGTTCCCAGCGTCGAGGTGATGGACGAAACCCCACGGGTCTTCCTGGTCTCTCGCGACCAGAAGCGCGAATGTTCGCGGCTCGGCTCGGTCTGCGTGGCCCCGGGAGGAAGCTCCACCGTTGGGGGCGTGGAGGTTTCGGAGAATCGACCCGACGTGACGGTTCTGGCGCGAGGCATCCAGCTAGCGGCAAAAGGAGGTCTGGGCGCTGCCGGCGCTGACCAGCCGTGGCAGGTTGAGATGGTAGCCCGGTTTAAGGCACGATCCGATCACGGGCCGATCGTCGTGGCGGTGTTCGACCGCGACGATCAGGAGAGCATCGAGCACAAAGAGGCGAAGGCACTGTGGACGGTGAGCATGAATCCAGGCCGCGACCTTGGCATGCGCTTCCTGCTCTTGCCCGAGGAGGGATTCGAGCCATCGCACACCTATCTCGTGCGCGTGGTTCAGGCGCAAGGCGCCCGCGATCAGATCCTGGCCGAGGGCACCGTTCACCTGGAGTGACCCAAGCAAGGAGGACGTGATGTACTTGATTGCGGGCGTATCTGGAAAGACTGGCGCCGCGGCTGCCACAGCGCTGCTGGAGAAGAGACAGCCGATACGCGTCCTCGTGCGCAGCGAAGACAAGGGTTTGCCCTGGCGCGAGAAGGGCGCCGAGGTGGCAGTGGCATCGCTGGACGATGCAGCGGCGCTGACGCGCGCTTTGCAGGGGGTCGAAGGCGCCTATCTGCTGGTTCCTCCCGACTTTGCGGCGACCGATTTCATGGCACGTGGCCGCCACTTGCTCGGGGCCATGACCGAGGCGTTGGCGAGCGCCCGTGTTCCGCACGCGGTGTTTCTCTCGTCCATCGGGGCGCAGCACGAAAAGGGAACAGGGCCGGTGGCGCTCTTGCACGAGGGTGAGATCCGGCTGGGCAGCCTGCGCGCGTCCCGCGTGACCTTCGTCCGCGCGGCGTACTTCATGGAGAACATCGGTTCGCTGGTTTCGGTGGCTCGCGCTCAGGGCGTCCTGCCTTGCCTGTTCGAACCCAACCGTCGCATCGCGATGATCGCCACTGCGGACATCGGCCGTACTGCAGCCCAGGCGTTGCTGGAACCACCTGCGCACAAGGAGATCATCGAGCTCGAGGCGCTGCAGGAATCCAGCTACGCCGATGCCGCGCGTATCCTGGCCAAGCACCTGGGCCGGCCGGTCGAGGCCGTGCGCGTGCCCAACGAGGGCGTGATTCCCACGCTGCTGCAGAGCGGGCTGTCGGAGAACATGGCGGGATTGTTCAAGGAGATGGCGCACGGTCTGGACACCGGGCTCATGCGCTTCCAGGGTGGCGACTCCAGGCACGTGCGCGGACCCACCACGCTGGAGAGCGTGCTCGGCAAGCTGGTCTGACTGGGAGGTGGCGGTCTTCTTGCTTGCCTGCTAATAAATGAGTTGATGGCCCTCCGGTTCGGCACCATCTGCATGATGGGCATGTCCGTTGTATTGCTTGGTTGCGTGCATGCGACGGAGGTGCCCGAGACCCTCACGGCGTATGACGCCGGGCCGATCGACATTCCGGCACACGTTCCGCGCCGCGGTACGGACTCGGCGCGGGTGACTCTGGTGGAGTTCGGGGATTTTGAGTGCCCGTACTGCGGGGAGGCCGAGCCCACGGTGAGGCGCGTGCTGGCCAGTTATCCCAGTGACGTCGCGCTGGCCTTCGTGAACTTCCCGCTCAGCATTCACGAATATGCCTTGCACGCGGCCGATGCCTTCCTGGCCGCGGCCCTCCAGGGCAAGGCGTGGGAGATGCACGATCAGATGTTCGCTCATCAGGACGACCTGACGGACGCGGACCTCGACCAGTATGCGCAGATCATCGGTCTTGATGTCGCGCAATTCGATACCGATCGGGCCAGCCCCGAGATTGCCGACGAGGTCGAGCAAGACGAATCTCTGGCAGCCTCCCTGGGCGTGGACAGCACGCCAACCTTCGCCACCGACCACTACTGGATCGTGGGGGCCCAGCCTTTCTCGGTGTTCAAGGACGCGATCGACAAGGAACTGGCTCGGCCCGCGCGCGACGCCGCAGTCGAACTGCCGTAGCGGGGCCAATGAGATTTCCTGCCCTCGCGATGAAGGTCGAGCAAGACCCACGACTGCAGACGCGGGTCGCATTCGCATTCATTGCCGCGGTAGTGCTCGCTGCGTTCTGGAAGCTGACGTCGATGAAGGGTCTGATCATCACCGACGACATCTTCGCCAGCGACCTGATGAACGAGAATTTCCCCTACCGCTTTTCGCTGGGCAATGCTCTCCATTCGGGCCATTGGCCCTTGTGGGTCCGCGAGATCTACGGGGGCTTCCCCCTTCTCGCCCGGGCGGAGGCCGGGGTCTGCTACCCCTTCAACCTCGCCCTCTTCGGCCTGTTCTCGCCCTACGTGGCGCTCAACCTCACCATCCTCCTGACCCTCGTCATCGCCGGCATTGGCATGTACCTCTACGCGCGCGAGATCGGGGGCAGCACCCTATCGGGCCTGGTCGGGGCAATCGCGTTCTGCTTCAGCGGATACCTCATTTCCCACCTGAAACATCTCAGCATGGCCAACGCCGCCTGCTGGCTGCCGCTCGCCCTGACCCTGCTCGAGCGCGCGGTCAGGCGGAATCACCATCGCCCATTGCTGTGGTTTGGCATCGTGTTCGGGTTGCAGCATCTCGCCGGCAATGCGCAGACCGCGTATTACTCGGGGGTGCTCTATCTGTTCTATTTTCCGCTGCGGCTCTTCAACCGGCAAGGGGAGGTGCGGGCGGCGTCCAAGCAGTCGAACACTGTCAGGGCCGCGATCGACGTCTTCAGGAACAAACTCACCTGGTCGTTTGCCGGAATGCTCATCCTAGGTTCGCTGCTCGCCGCAGTCCAACTCATCCCCACTTACGAAATGGTCTCCCTCTCTCAGCGCTCGGGCGGAGTCACATTCGAGTATGCCTCGAAGTACGCCTATGACCTGAAGAGCGTCTGGACGTTCTTCTACCCTTACAGCAATGGCGACATCGGCAATTTCACATATACCGGCAAGAGTATTTTCTGGGAGAACTCCGGATACGTCGGCCTGCTGACGCTTGTGCTCGCGGTCTCCGCGCCGGTGCGCTGGTGGAAGAACTGGCACGCGAGGTTCTTTGCCGCCAGCGCCGTGCTTTCCTTCCTGCTGGTGCTGGGCCCGGGAACTCCGCTGTACAAGGTCGTATTCAACACCGTTCCCGGCATGAACTACTTTCGCTTTCCGACCAGGCTGCTTCTCGTCACCGACGTTTCACTTGTCGCACTGGCGTGCCTGGGATTGACCAGGCTGGCGCAACAGCTCGGCGCCCGTACTCTGGGATCAAGGCAGCCCGTTCTTGTGCAGTCCCGTCGGTCCTTGCTGCTCCAGGCGATCTTGTTGGCGCTCATCATTTGCGACCTGCTGTATTTCCAGCTTCGCCAGAACCCGATTGTCGACATGGCACAGTGGATCAAGCCGCCCAGGACGGTCGAGATCCTCAAACAGGATCCGTCGCTCTTTCGCATCTTCTGTCTGGGCGGCAATCGATCGCACAGGAAAATGTTCGCGCAGGCACGCGGCTGGGAAGGGGATCTGCAGCCGTTCGTCGAGCAGCGTGAGTTCCTCCAGCCGAGCAGCAACGTACTGTACGGGCTGTCTTCGCCCAATGGCTATGCCAATCTGACGCCGAGCTACATCGTTGATATCTGGGGTGACCAGAACAGTGCCGGCCTCATCACGCAAACCGGGTCGGTCCAGGACGAAAATTTTCGGCCGACCTCGCTGTTCTGGAAGTTGATGCGCATGTACAACGTGAAGTATCTCACGTCGTTCTGGCCCCTCTCTCCGGCCGGGAAGCAGAGAGCGCTGGGCGTGTATGGTGGCGCGTACCTGTATCAATACGATGATTTTCTGCCGCGGGCGTATCTGGTGGACGGGATTGTGCCGGTGCCGGATGGTAGGCTTGCGCTGAGGATGATCGCTTCTGATGCATTTGACCCGGAGCACTCGGTCCTGCTCGATGCCGAGCCACCAAACTACCAGCCGGGCGAGAGTACCGGCGGGACCGTGGAATTCGTGCGCTACACGACCAACCAGGCCGAGATGAGGGTGCACACTGCGCGGGCGGCGATGCTGGTATTTTCCGATTCGTACTATCCGGGTTGGATTGCCAAGGTTGACGGAAGCGCAACTCCCATCTATCGGGCGAACGTCACCCAGCGGGCGGTGGTGGTTCCAGCCGGCGACCACCGGGTCAGCTTCCGTTTCCAGCCAGTGACCGTGGTCGTCGGATTCTGGGTATCGCTCGGCAGTCTCATCGTCTTTTTGGGAGGGTTTCTGATCCCACCGTTGTGGCGACAGAGGAATTGCGGGAAGGGAGCCCACCGCGACCCGGTGCTCGCATGAAACAGAAGGCGGCCTACTACTACGAGATGAGCCGCCAGGTGCACCCATTGCGTGCGGCGCCCAAGGTCTGGAACTATCTGAAGTACCGCTGCCTGCCCAGGACGGCCAGGACATCGATACGCAGGTACGCGCCGCAGATCGCTGCTGTGATGCTCACCCAGCGCTGCAACCTCAACTGCGGCTATTGCCATGCGGGGAACGTCCTCAACAAGGGAGCGGCGTGGCGCGAGAGCGAGGCGACTTTGGCGAAGATCGAACGTCTCTTCGCGAACCCGTTGCTTGAGAATTGCCTGCTGGTCGATTTCGGATGGGGAGAGCCGCTGCTGGTTGACGATCTTGAAGCCATCGTCTCCTATCTGGTGAAACACGGGCACATCGTCAATACCGCGACAAACGGCTTGCTGCTGGCCGAACGCATTGCCGGACTGAAGCGCGCCGGGATTTCCAGGATCAACGTCTCGCTCTATGATGCCAATCGAAAGGTCATCGAGCGGGATCTTTCAAGCATCAACCGGGTTTTCCCCGTACACATGAGCATCGTCCTCTCGCGCGGCAAGGTGGAGGGGGATCAGGATGAGCTACTCAGGACCGCGCGGTTCATCCGTGATGTGGGATGCCGCAGCCTTCGCTTCTGGATCTATCGTCCCGTGGGTGTGGACCCGAAGCCCGATGAGGTCATCGACGACGCGCTTCCCGCCTATGTTGAATTTCGCAGGCGAATGGAGGATGCGCTTCCTGGCTTTTGCCTCTGGCCGGTTGCCATCCCGAAGGGGGGATTCAGGAAACTCTGTCCGCAGTTGTGGCAACGTATCAGCTGTGACAGCTTGGGCAACCTGGGGCTCTGTTGCGGCACGGATATGATGTTGCGGGGCCCTGACAGCAATCTCTTCGATGCTGCCCCTGACGTCGTCTTCAACCACCCAACCCTGGTGACCATGCGGCAGCAACTCTTGGACCCCGAGCGCGATCCGCCGGAAATCTGTAAGACCTGCAGCCTCTTGGGCGAGCCAGGCTGGTGATAAAGAACGGCGGTGGTTCCGGCTGGATCGCGTAGGCGAAGGCGGGCTTGGCCCGCCGGAGCCAGAGCGCGGGAGGGGTTGGCGAGGCCGAGCGAAGCGAGCGGGGAGGAGGTGGCGGGTGGGGGGGCCGAAGGGCGAAGCGAACCCTCTCAGGGTTCCCATCTCAGTGACCGTCTACTTCTTGTCACCTTGCCCGATCCGAGATGTGCAACGGGTGGAGACTGAACTGCCGACCACATTGACCGGGCGTGATGGGGTAGACTGTCCCGAGTGGTCGATACGGCCTCATCAGTACCCGCAAATGGCGTCAAGGGCTGTTCTGGCGCGATGCGCGTACGTCTGCTAGGCCCGGCACGGGAACGGGCAGGTGGCGTCATTGTGCTGGGATTCCGCGTCCGGCGTGATCCGACCCGCGTGGCATGTGCCGACGGAGGATTTCTGTGAGGGACATCCTGCGAAGAGCGAGGCTGCGCTTGCTCAAGATGCACTTCGAGAGCGGAGTGGGTCACATCGGGGGAAACCTGTCAGCGCTCGACATGCTGCTGACCTTGCACCATCGGATCATGGGGCGCGACGACCAGTTCATCCTTTCCAAAGGACATGCGGCCGGCGCCCTGTACATCACACTTTGGTCGCTGGGCCGGCTTACCGAGGAACAGCTGGCGACCTTTCACAAGGATCACACGAAGCTGGGTGGGCATCCGGTCCCGCGCGGCATCCCTGACATCCCGTTTGCCATTGGAAGTCTCGGGCACGGGCTTGGTCTGGCCGCGGGTCTGGCCCTGGGCAAGAGGCTGCGCGGTCAGCCGGGGCGGGTGTTCTGCCTGCTGTCAGACGGCGAATGGAACGAGGGCTCAAACTGGGAGTCATTGACCTTCATCGCCCATCGCAACCTGCGCGAAGTTGTCTTGCTGGTGGACCTCAACGGTCTGCAAGGCTTCGGCTCCACCGCCGAGGTGGCCAATCTGGGATCGCTGGGCAACAAGTTGAAGGAATTTGGCCTCGAGGTCCGCGAAGTCAACGGCCATGACACCGACGCCATCGAGCAGGCATTGAAAGCGCCTCTCGCGGATCGTCCGGTTGCTCTGGTGGCACGGACCATCAAGGGCCGCGGTGTCTCCTTCATGGAGAACAAGATGGAGTGGCACTATCTGCCGATGACGGCAGAGCAGTACCAGATGGCCATCGAGGAAGTGAGCCGCCTGTGAGAGCCATCTTCAGCAGAACCCTGCTGGCCCGCGCGCGGGAATCGGACTTCGTGTTTCTCACCGGCGATCTGGGCTTCATGGCCCTCGAGCCGTTGCGTGACGCCGCCAGGGAGCGTTTCATCAACGCCGGGATTGCCGAGCAGAACATGGTGTCGGTTGCAGCCGGTCTGGCCCGCGCCGGCCTGCGGCCATGGGTCTACAGCATTGCGCCCTTTCTCTACGCGCGGGCCTTCGAGCAGATCCGCAACGACGTGTGCATGCACGATCTGCCGGTCTTCTTGGTCGGCAACGGCGGCGGATATGCCTACGGGGTCATGGGCCCCACCCACCACGCCATTGAAGACTACGGCGTCCTGCTCGGGTTGCCCAACCTTACCGTCTGCGTTCCCGCCTTTGCCGCGGATGTTCCCCAGGCGGTTTCGCGCCTGACCGCGGCGGCGCGACCCGCGTACCTCCGTCTGGGCCGCGACGAGACGCCCGGGGATTTTGTCGTGCCCGCCTACGGCCCCTGGCGGCGAATTCTCTCAGGTCGGGGCGCAGCGGTGCTGGTGGTCGGGCCTATGGCGGGCGGCATCCTGGCGGCGGCGCAGACCCTGCCGGAATCGCAACAGCCCGCTCTTTGGGTCGTGTCAGAACTGCCCATTGTCGCTGCCGAGATCCCGGCTGCTTTTGCTGCCGATATTGGGCGAAGCGGGCACCTCATCGTGGTTGAGGAACATGTTGCGCAGGGGAGCGCGGGCGCGAGTTTGGCTCATGCACTTCTGTGCGCCGGGACGACTCCGCGCCGTTTCACGCATCGGTTTGCGCGCGGCTATCCCTCGGGCCACTATGGTTCGCAACTCTACCACCGACAAGAATGTGGCCTGGACCCAGCTTCCATCCTTAAACTGCTGACCAACACCCAATGACTGACCCCGGACTGGAAGAGAAGATTTGCCGCTTGCAAGGACCGGTCCTGGTGCTTGGCGCCAGCGGCTTCCTCGGGGCGAACTTGTTGTGCATGCTGCTCGCCCATCGGGACGATGTGTACGGCACGATCTTCCATACCCCGGCCTGGCGCCTGGCGGGCGTGCGCGAGCGCAACACCATCGTCGTCGACCTGCTGGTGGATGCCAACCGCGACCAGCTCCTCGATCACTGCAAGCCACGCACCATCTTCAATTGCGTTGGCTACGGCGGCTATTCCTTCGAAGGCGAGAGCGAGCTGATTTACGAGACAAATCTCAACCTCACGGCCAAATTGCTGAAGCGTCTGGAGGCCCTCGGCATCTCTTGCTACGTGCACTCGGGAAGTTCCTCGGAATACGGCGACCGGGCGGCCGGCCCCAAGGAGGACGATCTTCCGCAGCCCAACAGTGATTACGCCGTCGCCAAGGTGTCGTGCGCCAACCTCTTGCGCTTGTATGGCAAGAAGAAGTCCTTGCCGTGCGCGAATCTCCGGCTTTTCTCTGCCTACGGTCCGCAGGAAGACGCTTCCCGGCTCATCCCCACGCTGGTCAGGTGCGGCCTGGAGGGGAAATTCCCGCCTCTGGTCGACGGCGCGATTTCAAGGGATTTCGTCTACGTCGACGACATCTGCGAGGCCTACGTCGACACTGCGCTCAATCTGCGCGAGCCCTTTTTCGGCGACTCCTTCAATATCGGCAGCGGCCGCAAGACTACCATCGCCGAGGTTGCCCAGGCCGCGGCCGAGTTGTTCTCGATTTCCGGGCAGCCGGCCTACGGCACAATGGAGAGGCGCAAGTGGGACGTCGTCAACTGGTTCTCTGACCAGAGCAAGACGGCGGAGGTGCTGCACTGGAAGGCCCGCACCGAATTCCGCGAGGGTCTGCGCCGGACCGCCGATTGGTACCGCAGCCTGGAAGACAAGCAACGCTACTATCGCTCGTCCAAGCAATTCGCGCTGGACAGCAAACGCAGCGTGTCCGCGGTGGTGGCCTGCTACAAGGACGCCCAGGCCATCCCGATCATGTATGAACGGTTGAAGAAGACCTTCGCCGACCTCAAGATCGATCACGAGATCATCTTCGTCAACGACAACAGCCCCGACAACAGCGAGGAGGTCATCCGCGAACTGAGTAGCCGCGACCGGCACGTGGTGGGGATTTCGCATTCCCGCAACTTCGGGTCGCAGTCCGCCTTTCGCAGCGGCATGGAGATTGCAACCAAGAACGCCTGCGTGCTGCTCGACGGCGACTTGCAGGATCCTCCGGAGATCATCGGGGATTTCATGGGCAAGTGGCAGGAGGGCTTCGACATCGTGTACGGGCGACGGGTCAAGCGTGAGGCGTCTCTCTTCATGCGCCTGGCCTACAAGCTCTTCTATCGGCTCTTCGATGCCTTCTCGTATCTCTCCATCCCGCACGATGCCGGTGATTTTTCGTTGATTGATCGCCGTGCGGTCAAAGCCATCCTGCAGTATCCGGAGCGGGATTTCTTCCTGCGGGGCGTGCGGGCCGCAGTGGGGTTCAAGCAGGCCGGCATCGACTATGTTCGCCCGCAAAGGATGTTCGGCCGCAGCACCAATAGCTTTCTCAAGAACGTGGGTTGGGCCAAGAAGGGCATACTTTCTTTCAGCTATACGCCGCTGTTGGCGCTCAGCTTCTTTGGCACGATGTTCTTCCTGCTGAGCGTCTTGCTGGGCGTGGGGCACATCGCATCCCGCCTGCTCTTCCCCGGGCTGGCGCCACGGGGCGCCACGACCATCATTCTCTTCATTCTCTTCTTCGGGTCGCTGAATCTGCTGGGAATTGCCATCGTGGGTGAGTACATCGCGAAGATTCTCGAAGAGACCAAGCGACGGCCGCATTTCATCCGCAAGACCATCATCCGGCGGGGAGAGGTACGCTCAGCAGCGGACTCGTTGGGAGATATGCCGTAGGCTAGTGCGGGATGAGGCGGGCAAGACATCGCCGGACCGTCGAGCCCGAAGCAGCCGGCGTCTGCGACACGGGTGGAGGGTTGTCGCATCCTCCGGCCGAGAGTGTGGCGGGATTCCTTGGCATAGTGGCGAAGCAACCCTGGCTGCTTGCGCTGTTGCTGGTGGGCGTGACGGTCATTGCCTATTTGCCGGTGTGGCACGCCGGAATCATCTGGGACGACGGCAGCTTCGTATTCAACAATCGCCTGATCCGGCGGGCGGATGGTCTGTACCGATTCTGGTTCAGCACCCAGCCGGTGGACTATTACCCACTTACCTCGACCCTGTGGTGGATGGAATGGCGACTGTGGGGCGCCAATCCGCTGGGCTACCACGTGGTCAATGTGCTCTTGCACGGGCTCAGTGCGGTGGTGCTGTGGCGGGTGCTGTCGCGCCTGAAGGTTCCTGGATCCTGGCTGGCGGCGGCTTTCTTTGCCGTGCATCCGGTCAACGTGGAATCTGTTGCCTGGATCAGCGAGCGGAAGAACACGCTTGCGATGGTTTTCTACCTCTTGGGCCTGCTGTCGTACCTGCGCTTCGACCCTGGCCCTCGCGACTCGTCGCCGGATGCTGACAACCCAAGGCTCGGCGTGCAATGGCGCTGGTACTGGCTCGCGCTGGTTGCATTTGTCCTGGCCTTGCTGAGCAAGACGGTGGTGGCGCCCATGCCACTGGTGCTGCTGGGATTGGCCTGGTGGCGGCGAGGCACAGTCGAGCGCGAAGACATCGTGCGCATCATGCCCTTTGTGGCCGCCGCCGTCGCAGTGGGTTTGGCTTCATTGTGGTTCCAGTCACATCGGGCGATCGGGTCAGACATCGTGCGCACGGACAGCTTTTGGGCGCGGCTGGCAGGAGCCGGATGGGCAGTTTGGTTCTATCTCTACAAGGCGGCGTTACCCTTCGGTCTGAGGTCCATCTATCCGCGCTGGCAGATCGACGGGGCACAGTGGTGGGTGTACCTGCCGGGGCTCTCGCTGGTGGGCGTATTCCTGGCATGCGCGCGCTATCGTCGAAGCTGGGGCCAGGCCCCGCTTCTGGCCTTGGGTTATTTCGTGGTGATGCTGTTGCCGGTGTTGGGGTTTCTCAACATCGGCTTCATGCTGGTATCGCTGGTGGCCGACCATTGGCAATACTTCGCAATAATCGGCCCACTTTCGCTGGCCGCAACAGCAATCACCACAGGTTCCGGCCTTCTTGGGGCAAGACGTCTGGTCCCGACAGTGGCGCTGGCCGCGACGCTGCTGGCGGTGCTGGGTGGATTGACCTGGAGGCAGTGCGGGATCTATGCGGACCCCGGAACGTTTTGGGGCACAGCGCTCGCCGCGGATTCAAATTCCTGGGCAGCTCACAACAACCTCGGCAATTTCTTTCTCGAACAGGGCAAACCGGATGCGGCGCTGGCCCATTTCAGGAAGACCGTGGAAATCCGGCCCAGCTATGCGACGGCGCACTACAACCTGGGCGGGGTTCTTCGCCAGCAGGGTCGGGTGGATGAGGCAATAGCCGAGTTCCAGCGGGCGCTGGAGATCCAGCCCAACTATGTCATGGCCCACTACAACCTGGGCGAGGCTCTTCGTCAAAAGGGCGAGGTGGATGCGGCGATAGCCCATTTCCAGAAGGCGCTGGACATCCAGCCCGAATATGCCGATGCCCACAACAGCCTCGGCGTCAGTCTTCTGGAAAAGGGGCAGGTAGATGAGGCGATGGTTCACTTACAAAGGGCACTAGAAATCCAGCCGGACTACGCCGAGGCCCACAGCAACCTTGCCAGGGCTCTCAACCAAAAGGGGCAGGTGGATGAGGCGATGGTTCACTTGCAAAGGGCGCTGGAAATTCAGCCCGACCACGCCGAGACCCACAACAACCTTGCCAATGTTCTCCGGCAAAAAGGACAGGTGCGGGAGGCTGTCGCTCATTACCAGAAGGCGCTGGAAATTCAGCCCGACTACGCCATGGCCCACTACAACCTCGCCAATCTTTTCCAGCAGGCTGGGCAGGTACGCGAAGCCATCACTCACTACCAGAGGGCGCTGCAGATCCGTCGCGACTTTGCGGCCGCCGCCAGCAGTCTGGCCTGGGTCCTGGCGACCAGCCCGGAAGCCTCGGTTCGCAACGGCACTCGGGCCGTCGAGTTGGCCGAGCAGGCGCAGCGGCTTTCCGGCGGTGGCAATCCGACGTTCATTGCCACGCTGGCCGCCGCCTATGCCGAAGCCGGGCGATTTCCCGAAGCTCTGGGCGCGGCCCAGCGCGCGTTGCAGTTGGCCACTGCCCAGCACCGGAGCGCGCTGGCCAACCGACTGCATGCGCAGATCGCGCTTTATCAGACTGGCACCCCATACCGCGACGCCGGCCCGGGCGGGAATTAGCGCGCCCGACTACGGAAACTGGCCGGCAGCGGCCAGCAGATCGAGGCGCGCCTGGCGAACGGTGTCCTCGGCGATCACCGCCGCCGAGTCCGCGTCGCGCGCGCGGCGTTCGGCGTCGATGACCTCCAGGTTGGAGGTGGCGCCTGCCCGGTAGGCCCGGTTGGCCAGGTCCAGCGCCTCGCGCGCCAGCCGGGCGGCGCTGGACGCGGACTGCATGGCCTCGTCCGCGCGGCTGACCTCCTCGACCGCGATGCGGATGTCGGAGCGGGTCTGGCGCAGCAGGGCGTCGTACTGGCTGCGCGCTTCGTCGAGGAGCGCGGCTCGCTCCCTGTTCTGACCCCAGCGGATGCCGCCCTCGAAGAACGGCACCGTCAGCACCAGCATGGCCTGCCACCCGGTCTCGGGCACCGTGAGGCTTGGCGGGTGCTGATAGAAGGGCATGAACTGACCCAGGAGCGTGGGCGTGTAGTCGGCCCAGCCCTGGTTCTTGGTCTGTTCGGCCAGTTGCACCCGCGTCTTGGCCGCGACCACGTCCGCGCGCGCGGCCACCGCTTCCGCGGGATCGGCGTGGATCTTCGGGAAATCGAGATCGTCGAACACATCGATGGGGCGGTCCTCGCCCAGCAGCATGCCCAGCGCCTCGCGCGCGCGCGCCAGCGCCGTGTAGCTGGCGGACAGCACTGCCTCGTCGGAGGCCACCTGCTGCGCGGCCCGCACGTCGTCCACCCTGTTGCCGACGCCGCCCACCAGGCGGGTGTGCGCGTAGTCGTAGTGGGCGCGGTCCGTGGCCAGCGCGCGCGCGTTGATGTCGAGCTGGCGCTTCTGTGCGATGACCGCGAGGTAGGCGCGCGCCGCCAAGAGCGCCACGGTTCGGCGCGCGTCCTGGTTGCCGGCCCGGGTGGACATCAGGTTGGTCCTGGCCTGCGACCATTTCACCCAGGTGGACGGCGAGACGAGCGGCACGTTCAGGGTGAGGTTCGCCGATTCCTGGTTCTTCGCGGCGAGGAGCTTGGTCGGGCCCGGAATGACAGGGGGGGGATACGGCTTCGTGAAATCGTAGGTCGCGGATTGCAGAACGCGATCGCCGTCGAGCCGCGTGTACGCCGCGCTCCCAATCAGGCTTGGCATGGACGGGGCGCGCGCCTCGCCGAGCAAAGCCTGGGCGCGATCGATCTCGGCCACGGCCACCAGCGTGGTCACGTTGCGCGCCAGCGCCCGTCGCACCGCCTCGGTCATCGTGATCTTCTCGTAGGCTCGGCCGGTGTCGGACGCGGCGTCTTGCAGTTTGGGCACCGGCGGGGGCTCGCTGTCTTCCTGAGCGCGAGCTGTGTGCGCAGCAGCAAGCAACGTCGCCCAGACAGCGAGTTGCAGCCATCGGTCGTTACGCATGGGCTGGATCCTCTGCGGTCTGCGGGCCGCTGCCGAGATCCTCGTCGTGGGGCGAGACCCGCTTGGCGAAGCGATCGAGCACGGTGTACAGCGAGGGCACCAAGAAGAGGGTGAAGAAGGTAGACACCATCAGGCCACCGATGACGGCGCGGGCCAGCGGCAGATTGGTTTCGCTACCCTCGCCGAGGCCGAGCGCCATGGGGATGAGAGCGGTGATGGTGGCGATGGTGGTCATCATGATGGGCCGCAGCCGGGTGCGGCCTGCCTGCACGGTGGCCTCATGCAGCGACTTGCCCCGCTGACGGAGCACGTTGGCGAAGTCGACCAGAAGAACCCCGTTCGACACCACGATGCCCACCATCATGATGATGCCCATGAAGCTGTTCACGCTCAGCTTGGTGCCGGTCAGGTACAGCATGATGAACACGCCCGACACGCCGAGCGGCACGCTGAACATGATGACCAGCGGGTCGATGAGCGACTTGAACTGGCTGGCCAGCACCATGTACACCAGGGCCAGCGCCATGATGGCGGCGAAGATCAGCCCGCGGAACGCCTTTTGCTGTTCCAGGGTTTGCCCGCCCAGGCTGGCGGCAAAGCCCTCGGGGGGCGGCGTGTTATCGACCACGTGCTGGACCGCTTCGCTGGCTGCGCCGAGGTCCGAGGTTGGCGCCACGTTGGCCGTCACGTGCACGATGCGCTGCAAGTACTTGCGGTCGATCATGACCGGACCGCTGTTGCGCTCGATGCGCGCCAGGCTGTCCACGGTCACGATCCCGCCGCTGGGCGTGCGTATGAACATGTCGCCCAGGTCCGAGACGTGCTCGCGGTGGGCATCCGCCATGCGCACGTTGACGTAGTACTCGTTTCCGGTTTTGGGATCGGTGAACGGCACGGGAGTGATCTGCGTGTTGCCAAGCAGGCCGATCAGGATGGTCTGCGCCACGTCCTGCTCGGAAACGCCAAGCATGCCCGCCTTCTGGCGGTCCACGACCACGTCCAACTCCGGGGCGTTCTCCTCGCGCGACGACTGGACGTCGGTCAGCAACGGCCGGCCCTGCGCGTCCGTCAGCGCGCGCATCTTGGTCAGCAGGCTGGTCCCATAGCGCGAGCCATCGTCGAGGTCGTAGCCCAAGACCTCGACATCGATGGGCGCGGTGGCCCCGAAGTTCTGGATGCGCTTCACGATGCCGCCGATGAAGAAGTAGAGCTGGGTTCCGGGCATGGTGTCACGCACCGCGGCGCGCACCTTTTCGGCCGCCCACACGTCAGAAACCGGACGGTCGGCTCTGGTCACCAGATTCACCGAAAGACTGCCTGAATGGGTGCCCGTGTTCTGGCTGAAGATGGCGGTGCGGCCCAGGGGCAGTCCAGTGTCCGACAGGAGAGTGGTGTAGACGCGCTGGGCCGCCGCCCCGCTGCCGATGGGGGCCAGCTCCTTTTGCACGATATCTTCCAGCCGCGCTGTCGCCTGCTCGGTGCGCTCGACCCGGGTTCCGATGGGCGTCTTGTAGGTGATGCTGAATTGCGACTCGTCGCTGTCTGGGAAGAACTCGCTGCCGATACCGCGCTTGACGAACATGCTGCCGAGGAAGAACAGCAGGATTCCCGCCACAGTCAGCAAGCGATGGCGCAGCACCCACTCCAGCGAGCGGCCGTAGGCCGCGTCGACCCGGTCGAACCAGCCCGTCATTCTGGCGGCAAAGCCCTTCTCGTCGTGGCCGCCTTCCTTCAGCCAATAGAAGCAGAGCAGGGGTGTCACGGTCCGCGACACCCAGAAACTCATGAGCAGGGCGAAGGCGATGGTCAAGGCCAGCGGCATGAACAGGTAGCGCCCGATCCCGACCATGAACAGCACCGGGAAGAACACCACGATGGTGGTGATGGTCGACACCAGGATGGGCATGGCCACTTCCTGTGCCGCCAACAGCACGGCGTTGCGTCGGTTCTGGCCCATGGCAAGGTGGCGGTGGATGTTTTCCAGTTCCACGATCGAATCGTCCACCAGCCGTCCCACACCGAGCGCTAGGCCGCCCAGGGTGAAGACGTTGAGTGTCTGGTTGGTGAAGTAGAGCAACACGAAGGTCGACACGATGGAGAGCGGAATGGCCACCCCGATGATCCCGGTGGCGCGAAAATTTACGAGGAAGAACAGGATGACCAGAATGGCCAGCACACCCCCCTGCACTGCCTCGTGCTGCAGCGCCGCCACGGCTGACCGGATGTAGAGAGACTGATCGAAGCCGATTTCGATCTTCACGTTGCTGGGCACGCCACGCAGCTTTGTGATGGCGTCGCGGATCGCGTCCACCACGGCAATGGTGTTGGCCCCCGGTTGCTTGAGTACGCGCAGAAACACGCCACGCTTTCCGTTCACGCGCACGATCTCGGTCTGGTCTGCGGTCAGATCCTCCACCTGGGCCACGTCCGAAACCCTGACCAGTCCTGGCCCCTGCCCGGCCGGCGACGGTGTGGCCCGCACCACCACGTCGCGCAAGGGTCGCACGTCTGGGACTTGCGTGTTGGTAAAGACGTTGTAGTCGCGATCGCCGGCGCGCAGGCTGCCCGACGGCAGCAAGAAATTGGACCCGCGCACGGCATTGGTCAGAGCCATGATATCCAGGCCGCGCGCTCGCAGGGCATCGCTGTCAGCCATGACTTCGATCTCGCGAATCTTGCCCCCACCGACGGTCGCACTAGCCACGCCGGGGATTCGTTCCAATTGCGGTTCAATGGTGTTGTAGGCCAGGTCGTAGAGTTGTTTTTCGTCGAGCAGGTCGCTGGCGACGGTGACCGACACCACCGGGATGCTGGTGATGTCGAACTTGATGACGAAGGGCTGCTGGATGCCGGGCGGCAGGGTGTTGAGGATCTGCGCGATACGCTGCGACACCTCGAACTGGGCGTTGTCGAGGTTGGTCCCATAGGCGAACCACACGCTGATAAGCGACACGCCCTGTTTGGACGAGCTTTCCACCTTGTCCACGCCGGGCGAGGCGCTGACCGCGCGCTCGACGGGCTGGGTGATCGACTTCTCGATGTCTTGCGGCCCCGCGCCCGTATAGAACGTGGCGATGCGGATGACCGGGATGGTGATGTCGGGGAAGAGGTCCACGGAAAGCCGGCTCAGCGACACCACGCCCAGCACGATGAGCATGAGCGAGAGCATCAGGATGAGAACCGGATTGCGAAGAGCGAGACGGGTGAGCCACATGGTGTGCTGTTGCCGAAGGGTCGAGGAATCCCGATCCGAGCTCGCCTAGTCGGGCTTGCCGGAGCGACGGGCGGTATTGGTCTGGGTCGATGTGGGCGAGGCCGCCACGGTGTTCTTTTCGCCGGTGTAGGGGTTCATGTCGCGAACCACGCGCACCGTGGAACCGTCCGACAGCCCGTCCGCGCCCGCGATCACGACCTCCTCGCCCGCCTGCAGGCCCGAACGGATCTCAAGCGCATCGCCCATGTCGACATCGGCGCCGGTTTCAATGGTCCGGCGCTCGACCTTGGTGTCATGCAGGACGAAGACGTACTTCTTGCCCGAAGAAATCTGGACCGCGTCGACCGACACCACCGGCCTGTGCGGGCGTATCTCGAGCACGATGGAGCCGCGGCCGTACATGCCTGGACGCAACTCACCCAATGGATTGGGAAGCTGCACCTCGGCCTCCAGGGTACGCGTCAGCGGATCGAAAGAGGGCGCCAGGCGCACGACCTTGCCCGGGAAGGTGCGGCCCGGCAGCGCATCTAGCTCCACGTGCGCGTCCTTGCCCAGACCCACCCCGGCCGCATCGTACTCGTTCAAGGTGATGAAAACGCGCAGGCGATCCGTTCGGACCACGGTGACGATGGCGCCGCCGCCAGGCGGTCCGACCAGAGCGCCCGGATCGAGCCGGCGGGCGGCGATGGCTCCGTCGATGGGCGAGGTGATGCGCGTCTCGCCCAAGCGGATGGCCAGACCGGAGATCTGGGCCTGGGCTGCCGCCTGGGCCGATTCGGCCGAGGCCAGGGCCGCGGTGGCGGATTGCAGTTCCTGCTGGCTGACCACGCCGGAAGGCGCCAACTTGCTCGCCCGCTCGTGGTTGGTGCGCGCCAAAAGCGCTGACGCCTTGGTCTGGGCGAAAACGCTGCGGGCGGCCGCTAGCTGGTCGGGCAGGTCACTGGGCCGCACCAAGGCGATTACTTGACCCCTGCGCACCCGGTCCCCGCGGTCGACCAGGACGGCATCGACATAGCCGAGAACCTTGGAGCCGACGTCGACTTGCTCCAGGGCGCGCAGGTCGACCGGGGCGTGGACTTCAACTGGAACATCGCGCGCTGCTACCTTGGCCACCACGACCTGGGGTGCGATACGGGCGCGGGTCGTGGGGCCGGCTTCACCCTTGGAACAGGCGGGCGCAGCCAGAGACACCGCGAGGGCGGCGACAACGGACGAGAGAACGGCGCGGGTCTCCGGGGGACTGCCAAACTGCATAGCCGGGTAGCTCTAGCGCCCAAAGCTTGCATATGCAAGCATTCTCGACCGGTTGAAACCGCCTAGGGAATCCCCGGCCGCGCGCGCCGCGTGCGCATGATGAAGTCGATGTGGGCCTGCTCGGTCTTGTAGTCCAGGCACAGGGCGTACATCACGACGTTGACCGCGAAACGGAAGGCCTGTTCGCGTTGCTCTTCACCACCCGGAACCACGTCGTGCTCCCAGCGACCGTACCCGTCGCGCGCCAAGGCGCCGCACAGATCGTTCTGCGTGTAGATCACGGCCAGACGGCGATCACGTTCCACGCCCTCCAGGTAAGGCGCTGCCAGCACGCGGCCCGCCACCCCGTGGAGAATGTAGAATGACTTCCACAGCACATGCTCGTCGGGCACACGGGCCGGCATGTCGCCGGGCAGGATCTGCGCCAGGAGCTTGCGCACCGAGGTGTCGAAGGCGCCGCCGGCACGACCCTCGGCTGAATCAACCAGCAGGCAGCCGCCGAAAGTCAGGAAGCGACGCAAGCGCGCGACCTCCGCCTCGGAAGGCTGGGAAAATGTGCGATCGCCCGACAGCAAGACCAGCGGATAGCGAAAGAGATCCGGGCTGGCTGGGGCCAGCGCGATGGGGTCCGGGACGGCGATCAGGCTGGTGCGACGTTCCAGTTCCCAGGCCAGGCGTCGCAAGGCGGTGGGACGCGGATCGGGAAGGTCGGGCAGGTGCAGCCGCGCCAGACGAATCCGCGACGAATCGCCGATGGCGCGAGCCAGACCGGCGCGGGCCCACAGCCCCGCGCCCAGCAACGCGGCCAGCACGGCCCGGCGGCTGATGTCTCGTGGCTCTGGCAAACGGTTCGCGGTCATCCGATACTGTTGCCTGCCATGCAAACGCCGTGTCGCGTCGTCATTTTCGTAAGTATGATGGTTGTGGCGGGAACTGTCGCCCAAAACGTCTGGGCCGGCGAGAAGCCGGCAGCGGCGCCCCAGGCAGAACCTGGAGCGGAAGCCGATGACACGGCCGCCTCGGCCTCCGAGTCCGGCGGCGCAGCGGCCGGACGGCCGGCGAAACGTCGCAAGGCCCAGGCTGCGGAGGAATCTCCAGCGACGCCAGAAAAGCCATCGACTTGGGCGCCGCCGGCTGAGATCAATCACTTTGGCCAGGGCGGGATATCCATCATGCCCGGCACCGGATACCGCGTAATCGTTCCGTACCAGGACAATATTTGGTGCGGCGACTCCTCGGGCAACCAGGGCAACCGGCGTGTGTGCACTCACCTCCTGCCTTTCTTCCTCGACCTGCAACTCTCCTACGGTGTCCACCCCCGTCTCGATCTCATAGTCGACCTGCGCTTTGGCATTCAGGAGGATCCTGCCACTCACGGCAGCCATCAGTTCGCTGTGGCGCCCGGCGTCCGCTACTGGCTGGACCAGGGCGTGGCGTTGAAGTTCTATGCCACCGGTCAGGCCATCTACGACCATACCGACTACATCGAGGTGTCGAAGAGCGACTTCGCGCTTCGCAACGCCGACGGCATCATGTACGACGCCATCAGGAACGTGGGATTCTTCTTTCAGGTTGGATGGACCATGGGGTTCACGCGCTGGTTCCGCCTGGAACTCGACACCGGGCTCGGCGTGCAGGTTCGCTTTCCCTAGACTAGGCTTTCGCTGTTTCGTGCCGACGCTTGCGCAGCAGCTTCACCGCGAACCAGACCATAGCCAGCAGGACCAGGATCAGGATGCCGTACTCCGAGCGCCGAGCCCAGCTAACCACGTGGTCTATGTGTTCGCCAAAGGCCCAGGCCAGGTAGACCAGCGCCGGCACCGAAACCAGAGCCGCCAGTGAATCATAGGTGATGAAGACGGATGGCCGCACCCGCAGCGTCCCGGCCGACAAGTAGATCGAGAAGCGTAGACCGGGCAGAAAACGCGCAATGAAGATGACCTTGCTGCCGAACTTGCGGAAATAGGCCCGCACGCGAATCTGTTTACGCGGCCTGAAGAAGCGTTTGGCCAGCCGGCTGTCGAGCAGGCGCGAACCGAACAGGCGACCCAGCATGAAGGCAATGCAATCGCCCCCCAGCACCGACGCGAAACACACCAAGAAGACCGTGTGCAGGTTCACGATGCCCAGGTGGGCCAGGTAGCCGGCCGAGATGAGTGAGACGTCCTCCGGGATCGGAAGCCCCAGGCCGCAAAGCAGCAATATGCCCGCCAGGGTATCGTACACGGCCGACGGCGGGAGCGAGGTTAGTTGGGCAACCAGCCAATCCATTCCACGGGCTTTCCGCTCATCCCATAGCACGATTTCAGATGTTAGGCTGGTTTCCGCACGACCCCAGTGACCCGGACTATGGATGGCCGTTGACAGCGAGCCGAAGCCGCCCTAGAAACCTGCCGAGGCAAGGCCATGCAAAACATGAAGAAGACTTTGGCGCTTGGATGTTTCGGGGCTCTCCTGATCGTGGCAGCGGCCGGGTGCAAACCCGAATACCCTGCCTGCGACACTGACAAGGATTGCAAAGAGAAGGAATTCTGTGTGGGGCGCAAGTGTCAGCAGTGCCGCAACGCCGGTGACTGCGGCGAGGGTCGTCAGTGTACGAACGGCCGCTGCAACGCCATCCCCGGCTACTGCAAGGATGCCGCCCAGTGTGCTGAAGGTGAGATCTGCAAGGCCAACCGTTGCCAGGCCTGCACGTCCGACACCCAGTGTCCGGCGGGCAAGCTGTGCATGACCGGACGGTGTGCCACCCCCCAGTGCACCAAAGACGAGAACTGCGCCCAGGATCAAGAGTGCGTGCACGGTTTGTGCGTGGGCGCGGAGAAGAAGCCCGTCAAGCCGCCCTGTGATCTGGAGTCGGTTTACTTCGACTTCGACAAGTCGAACCTGACCTCGGCTGCCACCAGCGTGTTGGCTCAGAACGCGACCTGCCTGAAGAAGACGGACATGAGCGTCAGCCTGGTCGGCCGCGCCGATCCGCGTGGCACCACCGAGTACAACATGGCGCTCTCTGACCGGCGCGCTCAGTCGGTGAAGGACTATTTCAAGCGAACCGGAATCGCGGCCAGCCGGATGTCCGTCGTGCCTCGTGGCTCCTTGGATGCCACCGGCACCAGTGAGACCGGTTGGGCCAAGGACCGCCGCGTCGACTCCGAATGGCGATAGCGCCTGGTAGGTTTGGCACCGCGACCGCAGGCGCTCTGCTTGTGGTCGTGCTGGTTATGTCTGGTTGCCTGATGACCACCGATCAGGGCGACAAGATACGCGATGACATCTCCCGGCTCTCCAAGCGCATGGAGGCCATCGAGACCAGCACCAACGACCAGATGGCTCGTCTGCGCAAGCTGCTCGACGAGGCCACCGGCCTGCTCGAACGAAACTCGGCTGATCTTGGCACCAAGGTGGCGCACAATGAGAGCGACATAGCGGCCCTCACCGGCAAACTCGAGGAAGCCAAGCACCTGCTCGACGAGATGCAGAAGCACCTGGCCGCGTTGGAACAGACCCAGCAGAAGACCACGCAGGAACAGCAGAAGATCATCGAACGCGTGGCTCCCTCCATGCCCGAGGACAAAGAATCGCTCTGGAAGGAATCGCAGGGCCGGCTGGCGGGCGGCATGCGCGAGGAGGCCCGCCGTTTTCTGCGTACCTTTATCCAGCGTTTCCCCAGTGACGCGCGCGCGTCTCAGGCGCAGTTGCAGGTCGGGCAGTCTTTCGCCCAGGAGTTCAAGCACGGCCTCGCGGTCGCGGAGTATCTGGCCGTCTTGTCACGCTTTTCGCGCTCCCCGGAAGTGCCCGAGGCCATGTGGTATTTGGGCGAGTCCTACGTGGCCATGAAGTACTGCACCGACGCAAAGGCCATCTTCCTCGATCTGTCCAAGCGCTATCCCAAATCCCCCCGCGCGGCGCAGGTCAAGGAACGCCTGCGCGACATCCAGAAGATCGCCAGGAACAAGGATCTGTGTACGAGTTGACGGCAGCCGCCACGCTTCGCTACTTGCCCGTCTGAAGCAGCTTCACCTGGCGTCGTGCCGCAGCGGCTTCGCTGCCCTTGGGCCACAGTTGCAAGTAGCGCCGGTAGCTCTGCAAGGCCAGAGCCTTCTCGCCGCGAGCGCGATGGATCTCGGCCATGCCGAACAAGGCCGGACCAAAGGACGGCTTGACGGCCAGCGCGCGCTTGAATAGCTCGTAGGAGGCTGGGATCTGGCCGCGGTCAAGGGCGACAAAGGCAAGGCCCGACAGTGCGTCGGGACCCGCCGACCGCATGCGCAGGGCCCTCTGGTAGAAATCCTTGGCCTTGCCGTCCGATCCGTTCTCCAGCGCGCGATCTCCGTTGGCGATCAACTTCTCGTAGGACTCGGGACGGACCACCGCCGCCATCTTTTCCGGCACGCTCTCGACCTGCTCGTGCGGCGGCGAGGGCAGAGCTTCCACGACAGGCCCCTTGGTCGATAGGCCAGCCATCGTGCCAGCATCGGCTTCCTGGACCGCGGCAGACCCTGCTCCCAGATCCGGTTTTGCCTCGGGCGGACGGACCCAGGGATGGCTCGGCGAGGACGCGATACTGCCGGAAGCCCTGGTCGCGATGGCCGTGCTGTGGACGCGGCCCCGCTGCCATTGGATGCCGGTATAGGCGACCCCGGCAGCCACGGTCAGACCGACGAAGATCTTCAGCGCGCCATGGGCGTGCAGGTTCGAACCGGCCCCCGCGGTTTGCATGTCAACGACCGGTGGGCGCAGATGGCTGGCCCGAGCCTCGTCGTTCGGCACCGAGATGGCCATGGCCTGGGGTGATGAACGGCGCTGGGTCGGGGAGTTTGCCGTACGTCGGGAAGGCTTGGCCTGCCCGGCCCGGTCGCGCGCAGGCTCGGCGTCCGCGTGAGCCCGGTTGGCTTGATCCACCACGTCGAAGAACGGAAGCAACTCGACCAATTCGCTGGCGCGTTGCCAGGCGTGGCCGTCGGTGGAGATCCTGTCCTGGCGGGTGATCCTGTGCTCGATGATCCAGGTGTGCACAGACGCCAGGCCATGGAGACGGTGAACCTTTCCATCAGGAGTCTGCAAAAACCAATCGGCGGTTTCCGCGTGAGTGGCCGACGCACCAGCCGCGGTCTGGTTCGAGCCCGGCTGCGCCACCGCGAAGACATGTCCGCAGGCCCGGCAGTGGACCCTCACACTGCCGCCACGCACCTGGCTGTCGTCCAGCTCGTACTCGGCCTGGCAGCGTTCACATCGGATCTGCATGGTTGGTAGCGTCACCTTCGGCAATTTTTGCGGAACACGACAGCGAAGCTGAGCATGTCCCGCAAATACGTTTTTTCCAAGTTGTCTAGGCTAGGCGCAGGCCGACCAGGAACATCGCCAGCCCCAGGGCGAAGATGACGCCTGCGACGATGGCGTGGAGGCGACGCAGGCGTAGCCTGGCGTCCAGACCCCTGCTGACAAATCCGATGGCGCCGCCCACCCACAGCACCAGGCCGGCAAGCGCCAGCACGACGTGGGCCAGGGCCGGCCCTGGCCGGCGCGCCAGCCGTTGCAAATGCCACGCGGTCCTGGCTTCGAAGCTGACCCCGGGGGCAACCGAGCGATCCTCGGTGGCAGCCAGCAGGCGAGCCAGACGGTGTTCGATATGCGGCAGCCGCGATCCATTGGGAATGTACAGCGATCGCGTGGACAGGATGGCGGCCCGTTCCGCCTCCAGCGCGGCGCGCACGCCGGGCCCGTCGCCCGCCTGTGCGGCCGCCGTGGCCAGGGCCTCCAGACGATCCAGGGCGTCGCGGACGGTGGGGCTGCCGGGCAGATAGAGGCGGGCCGCATCCTGATAGTGGCGGATGGCCTCCAGCCGGTCGCCCCGCTCCTCGGACATCTGGCCGGCGCGCAGAGCGCTGCGCGAGTCGACCAGCAGCCGGACGGCGACCACGGCGAGCGCGAGCGCCACCCCGATGGCGGCCAGCAACCACCGGGGTGGGCGTCGCACAGTCATCAGACGAAGTCTCTCTTCCTGAAGATCAGCATGGCGAGGATCAGCACGATCAGCGAGTAGGCCCCTCCATACCCGGTGGTGGTCAGCAGGTAGGACGCGCCGACGAAGTCGCGATGGACCGAGACTTCCTCGGCGCCCACGATGGCGCCCGAGGGGTAGAAGAGGTGCATGTTGGGGATCAAGGTGCAGCCGGTGTCCAGCACGGTCTTGGCCAGGGGGCCCAGCTTGGCGGCCAGCGCACGGATGTCAGGCACCGAGCGGCCCACCATGAAGCAACCGAGGGCGAAGAAGCCCGAGAGAAACGGGCTGGAAAAAGCCGAGAAGAACACCGCAATGGAGGTGACCAGCATGACGTTGACGAAGAGCAGCCACACCGCCTTGAGCATGGGCGTGTCGAACTGCGCCCCTTGCAACCACAGGGTCACGCCCAGCACCAGACCCATGACGCCCATCTGCACGGCCAGGGTCAGCAACATGCCCAGCCACTTGCCCAGCACGAACTCCCAGCGGTGCAGCGGCTTGGGCAGGATGGTGTACACCGTCTTCAGATCCAGTTCCTTGTAAAGCAGGTTCACCCCCACGAAGATGGCGATGATCACGCCAAAGGCGTCGATGCCGAACAGCCCGATGTCGCGGGTCATGCGGATCTCTTCGTGCAAGGTGAGGTTGCCCATGGCGAGCGCGGACAGGATGATCAGCACCGCGAAGAAGAGCAGGCTGTAGAGGATCTTGTTCCGCACCGCCTCGCGGAAAGTGTTCCACGCGATGGCATGGATGCGCCTCATGCGGCCCCCTGGCTCTGGCTGGTGGCCTCGCGCACGAAGAGATCCTCGAGCGATTCCCGGCGCGGCGTCAGCGAATGGACGCGCGCTCCCGCGGCCAGTACGGCGCGCAGAAACGCGTCCACGTCGGCATCGGACGGCAGGTCGATGACCAGGCCGTCGGGATTTTCGCTCCTGCGCGCGCCGGCCGGCAGATCGGGCAGGCCGGCGGCGCCCGGTCGCAGCGCCACCTCGGTGGACAGCAGGCGCGCGGTGAGCAGCTCGGACAGCGGCCCCACGCTGCGGATGCGGCCGGCGAAGATCATGGCCACGCGGTCGCAGGTCATCTCCACGTCGGGCAGGATGTGCGTGGAATACAGGACGGTGCGGCCTTCGTGCTTGAGGTCGAGCATGAGGTCACGAATCTCCTTGCGGCCAATGGGGTCCAGCCCGGTCATGGGCTCGTCCAGCACCACCAGCTCCGGATCGCCCATCAAGGCCTGCGCGATGCCGATGCGCTGGAGCATGCCCTTGGAAAACTTGCGCAGAGGCCGGCCGCGCGCGGACGACAGACCCACGCGTTCGATGAGGCGGTCCGCGCGGGCGCGGCGCTCGGTCTGCTTCACGTCGAACAACGCACCGACCAGGTCGAGGAATTCCTCGGGCGTCAGGTAGTCGTAGAAGTACGGGCTCTCGGGCAGGTAGCCCAGACGTTGCTTGGCCTTCCGATCAGGCACCGGCCGGCCCAGCACCTCGGCGCGGCCGCGCGAGGGGAAGACCAGCCCCATCAACATCTTCAGGGTGGTGGTCTTGCCCGAGCCGTTGGGGCCGAGGTAGCCGAAGATCTCGCCGCGCCGGACCTCGAAACTGGCCTGCTTGACCGCCTCGATGCGCTTGCGCAGAAACCCCAGCCTGAAGGTCTTGGCCAGATCGTCGGCGCGCAGTACGACGTCAGTCATGGTGGACAGGGGGCCGATTTTGCCACAGGCGGGCGGGATTCACACTCATCAACCCAGATGCCGGCGATACCAGTAGATGGTGCGCAACAGGCCCTCTTCCAGATCGATGCGCGGCTGGAAGCCGAGCAGCTCCTTGGCTTTGTCGATGTTGGGGATGCGCAACTCCACGTCGGCCTGTTTCCAGGGCACATGCTCGATGTGGGACGAGCTGGAGGCCAGCCGGATGATCTCCTTGGCCAGGGCGTAGATGGTCAGGGTCGAACGCGGGTTGCCGATGTTGAGGGCGTGGCCGACCGCTTGCTCGCGCTCGAGCGCCAGCAGGATCCCATCCACGATGTCGTCCACATAGCACCAGGCCCGGATCTGCGAGCCGTCGTTGTGCACCTGTACGGGCTCGCCCCGCAGGGCCCGCACGATGAAGTGGTGGACCGCGCCCTCACCAACCTGGCGCGGACCGTAGATGTTGAACGGGCGAACCGAACAGGCGGGAAGCTGATACTGCTTCCAGTAGTTCATGGCCAGATGCTCGGTGGCCAGCTTGGCCACCGCATAGGTCCAGCGCGCTTCGCCGACCGCGCCCAAGGTGGTGGCGTCCCATTCGGTCACGTTGTAGGCGTAGCGGCCGAAGACCTCGCTGGTGGAGAAGTCGATCACGCGCCGCACGCCACCCTTGGCTGCGGCTGCCTCCAGCACGTTCATGGTGCCGAGAAGCGACACGCGCATGGTGAGCACGGGATTGTTGAGCACGGTGTCGACGCCCGCGATAGAGGCCAGGTGAATGACCGCGTCACAGCCTTCCATGGCTTGGCGAACCGCTGCGCTGTCAAGCACGTCACCCTTGATGAGCTTCACGCGAGGATGCTTGTCCAGGCCCGCCGACGACAGAGCGTTGCGCCGGAGGGTGTCGAGAATCACGATCTCGTTGTCAGCGGCCAGGCGCTCGGCCAGGTGGGATCCGATGAAGCCGGCGCCCCCGGTGAGGAGCAGGCGACGACCAGACACGCTTGCAGTTGGTGTAGAACTATTTTCAGTCATGGGCGGCACAATCTTCCATCATAGTCCCGATACGGCACTACGAGAACTCGATGGAGAGTGAAAACACAAATAGCCGCCGCGCTGCTCGCCCGCGACGGGCTGGCGTGCTCATCCCGCTCCTTTCCGTGCGCAGCAAGACCGGGTGGGGCGTGGGCGAGATCCCGGATCTGGCGCGTCTGGGCGCGTGGGCGCGCGAGGCCGAGCTGTCCGTGGTGCAGTTGCTTCCGGTCAACGAGGTGCGCGGCGGGGAGACCAGCCCTTACTCGGCCAGCACCGCTTTCGCCATCGATCCCGTGTACCTGGGCCTCGACGAGTGCGAGGACTTCGTGATGGCCGGGGGACGGGTCGCACTCTCGCCGGCCGATCGGCGCTTGCTCGACGAGCTTGCCGCCTGCCCCACGGTGGACTGGCGGCGCGTGCGGCCGCTGAAGACACGGGCGCTTCGCCGCGCCTTTCGCAGGTTTCTCGACCAAGAATGGGACGAGCGCAGCGCCCGCGCGCTGGAGCTGCGCCGTTTTCGCGAGGAGCACGACTGGCTGGCCGAACATGGCCTGTATTGCGTCCTGCACGACCGCCTGGCCAAGCACTGGCAAGACTGGCCGGCCGAGTTGCGCGACCGCGTGCCCACGGCGCTCTCGCGCGTGATCGAGGAGAGCGTCGACGAGTTGCTCTTCCACTGCTGGTTGCAATGGCAGCTCGACGGCCAGTGGCAGCGGGCGCGTTCGCAAGTGCGGGCACTGGGAGTTGACTTCATGGGGGACCTGCCCTTTGTGGTGTCGGGTGATTCCTCGGACGTGTGGAACAACCGCGGCCTGTTCCGCCTCGACATGCGCGTGGGTGCGCCACCCGATCCGTTTTCCCCGACGGGCCAGGACTGGGGCTTGCCGCTGTACGATTGGCGCGCCATGGAGCACACCGGGTTTCGCTGGATGCGCCAGCGGGCCAGTCGAGCGGGCGAGATGTTCGGGCTCTTCCGGGTGGACCACGTCATCGGGATGTACCGCACCTACTACCGGTCAGCCGACGGCCGCAAGTCGGGCTTCTCGCCCTCGGACGAGGAGGCGCAGATCCGCCTGGGCGAGACCCTGCTTTCCCTCATCGGTGGCTTTGGTCAGGTGGTGGCCGAGGATCTGGGCGCGCTGCCCGAGTTCTTGCGGCCCTCGTTGGCGCGGCTGGGGTTGCCTGGCTATCGCGTTCTGCGCTGGGAGAAGACCGACGTGTGGCGCGACGGCAGGAAAGAGACCCGGCTGCACGACCCGGCGGGCTGGCCTGCGATCTCGGTGGCCAGTTCAGGCACGCATGACACCGAGATGCAGGCCGAGTGGTGGGACGCCATCTCGCCCGACGAGCGGCGGCTGTTCACCAGCTTGCCGGCGCTGCAGGGCATCGACCCGCACCAGCGTTTCGACGACCGGGTTCGCGACGCCCTTCTGCGCGTGCTCTACGCCGCGCCCTCGGAACTGTGCCTGCTGCCCTTCCAGGATGTTCTCGGCACGCGCGAGCGTGTGAACGTCCCGGGCACGGTCAATGACCGTAACTGGACATACCGTATGCCCATGGAGGTGGACACGCTACGCGCGGACCACGCGACCACCGCCCGGCTGGCCAGGCTGGCGGCTGAATCGGGGCGGCGGGTAGCCGACTGAACAGCGGAACTGCGCAACCAGATACGGCATGGAGCAGACCGGACCTTTCTCCTCGCGAACTCGGCCAGGAGAGGAACTGCGAGTTTGAGATATGAAGGGCGAGATCACGGCCATCATCGGTAGGGGCGACCTGCGGTCGCCCTAGCCCGCCACACTTCAGTGCGTCCGAACCAGTCTGTTGCGGTGTGACCGTCGGCAATCCGATCATGGCGAATAATGCGGGCTAGGCGAAATGCGCGACCTCATGCCGTTCGGGCGACCGCAGGTCGCCCCCTACCTGTTCTTCACGCCGTTGAGGGCCGCGGGCTCGACGTAGGGCACGAACTTGCCGTTCTTCACGGTCAGCATCTCGAAGGCGTCGAGCGCCAGGCCGTTGTGGTCCTGGGCCGAGAAATTGAACACACCGGCGGTGCCGACCAGACCCTGCGTGTTCTCGATGGCGGTGCGGACCTTCTCCTTGTCCAGACCGGCCGTCTCGATGGCTTTGACCAGGATCATGAAGGCGTCGTAGGCATGGCCGCCAAAGGTGCTGGCGTCCTCGTGAAGGCGTGACTCGTAGTCTTTCTTGTACTTGACCAACAGAGGCTTTTGCTTGCTGGCGGCAGGAAGTGACTCAGCCGCCAGCAGCCGGCCGGCGGGGAAGATCACGCCCTCGGCAGCCGCGCCCGCGGCCTTCGCGTACTGGATGTTGCCGAAACCGTGGCTTTGAAAGATCGGGATCTCCAGCCCGATCTGCCGGGCGTTCTTGATGACGATGGCCTGGGCAGGCTCGATGGACCAGTTGACGAAGGCTTGCACGCCCGCGGCCTTCAGCTTGGTCACCACTGCGGTCAGGTCAGTGGCCTCCTTGTCGTAGACCTCGTTGGCTACGATGGTGATGCCGTACTCGGGCGCGAGCTTCTCCAGCTGTTCCTTGCCCGCCTTGCCGAAGCCGGTGTTGCTGGAGACGACACCGATCTTGCCGATGCCAGCCTTCTGCATCTGCTCGTAGATCTTGCGAACGGCGTGGCTGTCGTTCTGCGGAGTCTTGAACACGTACTTGCCCACCGGCTTGACGATGGCCTCGGCCGCCGCGCAGGACAGCAGGATGGTCTTGCCGTCTTCGGCCAGGGTCTTGATCTTCATGGTCTCGCCGCTGGTTGACGGGCCGATGATGGCGAAGACCTTGTCCTCGTCGATGAGCTGCTTGGCAAAGGAGATGGCCTTCTCGGGACTGGCGCTGGAATCCTTGACGATCAGCTCGACGGGATTGCCCTTGATGCCGCCCTTCTTGTTCAACTCCTGCACCAGCATTTCCAGGGTGCGCGCCTCGGGGCCGCCCAGGTTGGCTGCCGGGCCGGTCACGCCCAGGATGGCCCCAACCTTGATGGTCTCTTTCGCCAGCGCGGGCGTTGCCCAGCTCACGCCCATCAACAGCAACCCTACTACGATCCTACGCATTCGATGTCCCCCTGGTGGAAAGTGCCTGTCAGCGGATGGTTCCGGGGGCATTCTGAACTCTGGTTTCTGGCGCAAGTCAACTTGCTTGTGTAGGGCGTAGTACTAGCCGTACAGACTGGATCTGCACGAAACGACGGTAAGCCTCTGGCCGGCCGCACACAAGAGCTGACCGCCTGGCGTAATCCCCGCGGGTTCCGCACGGGCGTTTCTGCACCAGGCACTCCGGGCGAAAAAGCAATTCGTCCGGCTACGCCTTCTTCTTCCGCGAAGCTGCCTCGTCCTCGGCTTTCACTGCTTCCACGGTGGCGCGCAGGTTGCCGCCGGTGGGACCGCCCGGCGTATGGCCGCTTCCAGAGGATGGCGCGCAGCGGTGTGCCCGCCGTGGTCGCTGCGAGAAAGCGCGCGACACGGCACGGAAGCGAAGATGGACGGGAACCAAATGTCCACTACACTAATCCGATAGGAAATGGAGACCATTATTAGCGCGATGAGACAAAGAACCCGCAACGAGGGAATCTGAATTTATGGAGAACGGCGATTCGTTCCGCACTAGGCAGCTGGACCTGATTGGAGGAAGCATGAAACCTTCGCACGCATGGATCCTTGGAAGTCTGGTTGGCGCGGCAGGATACGGGGCGGGCTGTTCATCGAATAGTTCGGGGCCCGATCCCTATTGCGGCCTGAGTGGGTCATGCGGCGGCGCCGGGGCCGTCGGAGACGCGACAACAACACAGGCATCGGCAGGTTCCGGCGGTTCGGCAAGTTCCGGTGGGACAACCAGTGCTAGCGCAACGACCGGCGTCGGCGGAACCACCATCGCGGGCGCAACGACCAGCGCGGGCGGAAGCACGAGTATGGGCGGGAGCACAGTCACCGCCGCAGGTGGCAGCGTGGCCATTGGCGGTAGTGGCGCATCTGGCGGAGCGACTCCCCTCGGAGGATCCACCGCTACGGGCGGAAACACTTCGAGCGGCGGGACTACCGCCGCCGGTGGCAACTCGTCCAGCGGCAGCAATGCGACCGGGGGAGTGCTCTCCACGGGCGGTTCAACCGCCGCGGGTGGCACCAGAGCTGGGAGTCCAGATGCGGGCGCCCCCGATCTGCGTCCGGGCGGGGGTGATGTGAGCAAAGCTGACGCTCAGACCAGTGGGGTCGAGGTGGCCCAGGATGGCGCCGCGGGGCATGGCGATGTGGCCGCGAACGTCAGTTTCAAGACGCAGATCCAACCTATGTTGAATACCAATTGCGTGAGTTGCCATGGACCCACCAAGCAGACCAGTGGAGTGCGCGTGGACACGTACGCGAACGTCTCAGCAAATCTCCAGGAAGTTACCGCCGAAATCGAGACCGGCGCCATGCCTCCGACCGGATCCCTGTCGGCTTCTGACCTTCAGCTATTTCAGGCGTGGGTGGATCAAGGCGCGCTCAACAACTGACATTTGTTGGCTCCTCCAGCGAGCCATTGCGGGCAAAGGCGGAAAAGGCGCGCGTCAGCTCGTCGATGCGCGTGCAGGAAGCGCCCAGGGCCAGCGCCTGGTCGGGAATGATGGGGGTGCTGATCTCCAGCCGGCGCGCCCAGGCCTCCACGTCCTTGCCGTCCACCAGCTTGAACAACTGCACCGAGGGCACGTTCTTCGACCAGACCAGGGCGTATTCCAGATTCACCTGGTACTCGGTGTTGTTCAAGTTCTGCGGAATCCACATCTCGCCGGTGCGATGGGGTAGACTTCCGCGCGCGGAATCTCGTTGAGCAGCGAGCCGTAGCCGCAGCCCCGGTCCAGCGCCAGCGAGTAATAGATCGGCTTGTAGGTCGAGCCGGGCTGCCGGCAGGCTTGCACAGCGCGGTTGATGCATTCAGGAGCTGCTGCTGCGGCGCCGCGCAGCCTACCAGCACCATCAACATGGGGGCGACGGCGAACGCCGCGATGCCCGGCCTGCTACCCCTTCTTCTTCCGCGACGTTGCCTCGTCCTCGGCTTTCACCGCTTCCATGGTTGCGCGCAGGTTGCCGCCGGTGTCGTTGGCCCGCACGCCGGCGGGCCGCTCCCAGGGGATCTCGCGCAGCGGCTGGCCCGCCGTGGTCTCCACGAGAAAGCGCGCGGCCATGGGCACGGTTAGCATGAAGGCGGCATCCTTGAAGCCGAGCGGTCGCTCGCGCCGGTCGTCGCCGATCCAGGTCGTGATCATCGAGCGTGAGGTGTAGCCGACGAACCAGGTGTCCATGGTCGCGCTCGATGTGCCGGTCTTGCCCGCCACCAGCAGCCCGGAACTGCGCAGCGACGGGGCGTGGCCCTTGGTCACCACCCGGCGCAGGAGCTGGGAGGTCAGCCAGGCCGCGCGTGGCGGGATGACGTTCTTTGTCGACTCACCCGCCAGGGCCACCATGCGATCGAGACGCGCATCGGGCGGCCCCATGGGGTCGGAGACGGCGGTGTTGTCTTCCACGACGTGGCCCGCGCGGTCGCGTACCCGGCGCAGGTACACCGGCTCCTCAAGTGAGCCATTGCGGGCAAAGGCGGAAAAGGCGCGCGTCAGCTCGTCGATGCGCGTGCAGGAAGCGCCCAGGGCCAGCGCCTGGTCGGGAATGATGGGGGTGGTGATTCCCAGCCGCCGCGCCCAGGCCTCCACGTCCTTGCCGCCCACCAGCTTGAACAACTGCACCGAGGGCACGTTTTTCGACCAGACCAGGGCGTATTCCAGATTCACCTGGTACTCGACGGTGTTGTTCAGATTCTGCGGCACCCACACCTCGCCGGTGATGGGGTCGACTTCCGCGCGCGGAATGTCGTTGAGCAGCGAGCCGTAGCCGTAGCCTCTATCCAGCGCCAGCGAGTAGTAGACGGGCTTGTAGGTCGAGCCCGGCTGCCGGCAGGCCTGCACGGCACGGTTGAATTCCGAGCGGTCGAATTCAAAACCGCCCACCATGGCGGTCACGTAGCCGCTCTGGTGATCGTAGGAGTAGATCGCGCCCTGCACGCGCGGGGTTTGTTCCAGGCGCAACTGCGGCGGCCCCGGCGGCGGCTTGCGGTTGTCGTAGGCGGCGAGCCACTGCACTTCACCAGCGCCGTCGTAGGTCCAGTCAGAGTAGCGGCGCAGGTGCGAGCGATGCGCATTGGCCACCCAGACGACATCGCCCGGTTTGAGCACCCCTGCCGTCGATTGCAGCGCGCGGCCGTTGCTGGAATCGACCAGGCTGAAGGGCACAGCCCACTGCATGCCCGCCGACGGCAACAGGTAGATCTTCTCGCCCACGCGCACCTGCGCGCCTGAACCCGTGGACGATTCGACCAGACCCAGGTACAGGCGATTTTCGACGGGTGGCTCGGCACCATAGCGCTGGGCCGCACGGCGCCGGAATTCATCGGCAGCCGCGCCCGTCAGGTGGGCCACTGATCCGCGCCAGCCTTGCCGCTTGTCCAGCTTGCGCAGAGAAAAATCCACGTTTTCCTGGGCAGCTTCGTCGACCCACGGCACCAGCGTGGTTTCCACTTGCAGCCCGCCCTCCCACAGCGCCTTTTCCCCGTAGCGCTTGCCGATGTCGCGGCGGACATGCTCGGCGAAGTAGGGCGAGCGATCGCGGAAGAAGTCGGGCGGGGGACGCACCGCCAGTGGCCTGGCCGACGCGGCCTGGGCCTCGGCCTCACCGACAAAGCCCGAGGCTGCCATGGCGGCCAGGACTTGATCACGGCGGGCGCGGGTCAGTTCGGGTTCGACCAGGGGCGAATAGCGGCTGGGCGCTTGCGCTATGCCGGCCAGGGTGGCTGTCTCGGCCAGATCCAGATCGCCCACCGCCTTGTCGAAGTAGCGGCGCGCGGCCGCGGCCACGCCGTACGACTGATGACCGAGGAAGATCTGGTTGAGATAGAGGGTGAGGATCTGATCCTTGCTGTAGCGGGTCTCCAGCCGGCGCGCCAGGATGGCCTCGCGGATCTTTCGCTGCATGGTCTGCTGGGACGTGCGCAAGAGAGCGCGCGCCACCTGTTGCGTGATGGTCGAGCCTCCTTGGACCACGCGACCGGCGCGCAGGTTCGCCAGAGCCGCGCGCAGCATGCCGCGGTAGTCGAGACCGCTATGTTCGTAGAAGCGCCGGTCCTCAATGGCCACGAAGGCCTGCAGCAGGCGCCTGGGGAACGCCTCGAAGGGCAGAATCTCGCGCCGCTCGCTGGCGAATTCCGCCAGCGGCGTGCCATCCCAGGCGCGCACCAGGGTGGATTCCGCCGAGTCCTGCCGAAAGCGGCTGAAGCTGGGCAGCGCGGGCAGGGTGCTGGCGAAGTACACGTACGCGCCGATCCCACCCAGGATCAGCAGGCCCGCCAGGCAGCAGGCGGCAAAGGCGTAGAGTTTGAACAGCCAGTACCAGAAGCCGCCGTCGCGAGGATTGGTCACCTCGACGCGGTGGAAGCGGGCGCTGCCTTGGGATGATCGGCCAACCACGCGCCGAATCTACGCGAACACCGGCAAATCGCCAGCCCGTCGGTAGCCAGGCATGTGGTCGGGAAGACTGTCCAGCAACGATTCCACTTGTGCTCTGGAATAACATCTGTTATCTAACGTATGTTACGTCGTGAGCCCTCGCAAACTGACCCTGGACAAAGATCGCGTTCTCGCCGCCAGCGTACAGTTGGTGCAACGGGAAGGCTTGGCCGCCCTGTCGGCGCGTGCGGTCGCCGACCAATTGGGGGCTTCGGTGGCCCCCATCTATCGGGCTTATGCCTCGATGGACCAGCTGACCCAAGCCGTGCTGGATACGGCGATGGAGCAGCTCGACGAGTACGTCGCCCGTCCCTACACTGACTTTCCTTTCCGCAGCGCCGGGGTGGGGTTGGTCATGTTCGCGCGCGATGAGCCACGCCTGTTCCGCGCCCTGTTCGTTGATCAGCAGAATGCGGCCGAGTTGGTGGCTCGCATGCGCGCGAAGCTGCGCAAGATCGTGGATCAGTCGCCCGAGTTGCGCCGTCTGAGCCCAGGCGTGCGCGACGAGCTGATCATGGATCTGTGGATCTACACGCACGGCCTGGCCAGCATGGTCGTTGTCAACCTGCTGCCGCGACCTGAGCCCGATCTGTTGGACCGCAAGCTGAAGCGAGTGGGCGCCATCGTGATCGGCGCGGCCATGGCCTCAACCTTGGATCTGGTTTCCATGCTGTCAGCTACCCCGAAACGGAAAGGACGGAAGAAGACATGAAAGCCCTGCTCATGAATGGGAATCCGAACCCGCCTGATTCGGGCTTCGACGCCTATCTGCAAGATTTGGCCCACGTGCTAACTGAGCAAGGGCACGGCGTGAATACGCTTGAGCTGCGCTCCATGGACTTGCGCCAGTGCAGTGGCTGCTTCGACTGCTGGTTGAAGACGCCGGGCGATTGCGTGACCCAGGATCAGCATGACCAACTCTTGCGCGCCTACCTGGACGCGGACGTGGCGGTGCTCGCCTCGCCCTTGGTTCTGGGCTTCAGCTCGGGGCTGCTCAAGCGGTCAGTCGAAAAACTCTTGCCCACGCTATTGCCCTACATCGACGGCTCGACGGGGGAATGCCGTCACTTTCCCCGCTACGCGAAAGTGCCACGACTGGCGGTGCTCTATCAGGACGAGCCCGACACCGCCGACGAGGATCGGGCCATCAGTCGCGAGATCTGGACCCGGATGGCCCGCAACGCCAACACGTCTCTCATCGCCTGTCTGTCCACCACGATGGCTACCACGGAGGTTGTCCATGCGATTACTCGCGCTTAATGGCTCGCCCCGCGGGCACAAGTCCAACACCCGCTTGCTCACTGACGAATTCTTGCGCGGCTTTGCTGCTACGCCGACCAACCAAGCTGAAACCCTGGACCTTGCTCGGCCGAGTGAGCGCGAAAGGGCGCTCGCGGCTTTCTGGCACAGCGATGCCGTGCTGCTCGGCTTCCCGCTCTATACGGACGCCATGCCTGGCATGGTCAAGGAATTGCTGGAACAGATGGCAACGCTTCCGCGGCCCGAAGCACGACCCACGCTGCTCTTTCTCGTGCAATCAGGATTTCCCGAGGCCACCCACACAGCACCGGTGGCACGCTATCTGGAACGGCTGGCCGGCCGTCTGGGCTGCGTCTGCGCCGGAGTCGTGCGCCGGGGCGGCATCGAAGGCGTCCGTTCGCAACCCGCGTGGATGACTCGTGGCATCCGCCATCGCTTCTGCCAGCTAGGCGAAGGCTTCGGCCGCACGGGCCGGCTGGACCCGCAGGCATTGCAAGAGCTGGCTGGGCGGAAGCGCTACTCACGCTTTGCCCTTCAAGTGATGGGTTGGTGGAGCCGCGTGATGTTCTGGGATCGGGAACTCAAAGCCAACCAAGCCTACGGCAAGCGTCTGGAAACCCCGTACGCTAGCCGGTGAGTCAGGGGAGCCGGCGCGTTCCTCACTGTCCAGCCGCGACAGCCGACTTGCTTGCGACCATGGCTTCGGGCGATCCTGCCTGCCGCCGCCAGCTTGCGCCCGTTGCTGAACGAACGTATAGTGAAGACATAGTCCAGCCTGCGCACCGTCGAGGTTGGGAGGACCAATGGGAATTGACCTTCGAGTCGAGAGCGAGTCTGGTGAAGTCCAGGACGAGATCCTGGACGACCACAACCTGACCGAGAAGCTGCTGCCGGATCACGACGACGCGACATCACCCTGTCTGCGCTACGTCGACCGCGACGGCGACACGGTCTTCAATCAGCTCCAGCTTCCGGTCTTGCTGCAAGAGCTGGAGACGCGGCTGCGCGCGGCCCGCGCGCCAGACCTCAAGAATCACGGCGCGGCACTGCTGAATCTGCTCAAGTCGGCGCAGGATCAAGATCACACCTACGTGCGCTTCTCGGGCGAGTAGCGCTCTGGAGGGGCAATCGGTTCTGGTTCGATTCTGCTCCTGGTCTAAGGGCGATCTGAATGTAGAATCTGGCGCATGGTTTTGCGGCGCCCGCTCGTGTTCCTTCCACTGCTTCTGCTTGGCGGCTGTTTCCAGCAGAGCGGCAACAACACCAGCCAACTCCTGCCGCCTGACTATCAAACGAGTTTCCAGGTGGCGCGAACCTGCCGGCTCAACGTCGGGCACGGATCGAAGTACATGGTTGTGTACACCAATGCCGTGGCAGAGGCGGCCTATTTGGCGGGAACCTCCCCGCTTCCCCAGGGCAGCACCATCGTGGCCGTGGAATCCGACAAGGCGGACTGCACGGACCTCACCGGCTACAGCCTCATGTTCAAGGACAAGGTGGGCTACAACCCCGCTGCGGGCGACTGGCACTGGCAGCAACTGGATGACCTGCGCGATGTCTTGCAGGATGGGCGCTTGCAGACGTGCATCTCCTGCCACACGACGTGCAGCCTGAACGACTACACCTGCTCGCCGCCTTAGCACGAATGGATCTGTTCGACCGATCCGCCGGCAAGCGACCTGACCATGCGCAGGAAGAGATCCTAGAGGGCACCATCGAGCGCATTGTGTTCTCGGGTGGTGGCGGCGAGTTCACCGTGGCGCGCCTTTCGCCGGACGGTGCAGCCGAGCCCGTGACCGTGGTGGGCAGCCTGCTGGGTCTACCCCAGGGCGCGCGCCTGCGCGTGTGCGGCTATTACGAAAGCAACCCACGTTTCGGCCGCCAATTTCGCGTGCAAAGCTACACCGAGCTGTCGCCCGAGACGCTGGCCGGGATTCGCCGCTATCTGGGCGCCGGGCTGGTCAAAGGCATCGGACCGGAATTCGCCAGCCGCATCGTCGATCGCTTTGGCATTCGCACGCTGGAGATCCTGGACGCGCAGCCGGAACGGATTCGCGAGGTGCCCGGCATCGGCCCCTCCCGCGCCCAGGCCATCCAGAAAGCCTGGACCTCGCAGCGCCGCTTGCGCGAGGTCATGGTCTTCCTGCAGGGCTATGGGGTTTCGCCCGCCTTTGCCGCGCGCATCTACAAACGCTACGGCGCGGCTGCCATCGCGCGCGTGCGCGAGAACCCCTTCCGTCTGGCCTTCGACGTGTGGGGCATCGGTTTTCTGTCCGCGGATCGTCTGGCCACGGCGCTGGGCATCGCGCGCGACTCGGATGTGCGGGTGGAAGCAGGCGTGCGCCACGCGCTCGACCAGGCGGGCGGGCTGGGCCACGTGTACCTGCCGCGCCGCCGTCTGGTGGAAGAGGCGGCCAAGCTGCTGGAAGTCGAGCCGCCGCTGGTGGAAGCGGCGGTGGATCGCCTGGGCCGCGCCGGCGACGTGGCCATCGAGATCGCGCCCGAGGGCGCAGCGGTGTACGAGGTCGGCTTGTTCCGCGCCGAGGTGGCCGCCGCCACCGGCCTTCTGCGCTTGCTGCGCGGCCGGGTGAACCCGCTGCGCGTCGACGCTGAACAGGCCATCGCCCACTACCAGGCCGAGGCCCACATCACGCTGGCGCCCCAGCAGGCCGAGGCCGTGCGCCGCGCGCTGCACGAGCCGTTGTTGGTGATCACGGGCGGCCCGGGTGTGGGCAAGACCACCATCGTGCGCGGGATCGTCAGCACGCTGGTGCGCCAGGGGCTGATCGTGGCCTTGGCAGCGCCCACCGGCCGGGCGGCCAAGCGACTGCAGGAGGCGACCGGTCAGCCCGCGGCCACGCTGCACCGGCTGCTGGAGTGGCGTCCGGCCGACGGCGTGTTCGGTCGCAATGTCACCCGGCCGCTGCAGGCGGATCTGCTGGTGGTCGACGAAGCGTCCATGATCGACATCCGCCTGATGGCCGATCTGCTGGCGGCACTGGCCGACGGCACGCGCCTGGTGCTGGTGGGCGACGTCAACCAGCTGCCCTCGGTCGGGCCGGGCATGGTTTTGCGCGACGTGATCGGCTCTGGCCGCGTGCCCACGGTGCGCTTGACCGAGATCTTCCGTCAGGCGGCCGCCAGCCTGATCGTGACCAACGCCCACCGCATCCACGACGGGGCGGAGCCCGAGCTGGGGGCACCGCCCGCGCAAGGGCGAGGAGCGGACCAGCGCGACTTCTTCTTCATTGAGGACGACGATCCGGCCCACGCGGCCGAGACCATCCGTGATTTGGTGACCACGCGTCTTGCACGCCGCTATGGTTTTTCCCCGCGCGACATCCAGGTGCTGACACCCATGCACCGAGGCGAACTGGGCGCCACCGCCCTCAACCGCCTTCTGCAAGACGCGATCACGCCGGGCCAGCCTGAACTGCGCAGCGGCGGCCGTGCGTTTCGCGTCGGCGATCGCGTGATGCAGGTCCGCAACAACTACGACCGCGATGTGTTCAACGGCGACGTGGGCGAAGTGGCGCGCGTGGCGGGCGGGTCCGGGGAGACGAGCGACGAGCAACAGGCCGTGGTTCGTTTCGATGAACGCGAGGTGAGCTACGCGGCCGATGATCTGGACGAGTTGACTCTGGCCTACGCCGCGACCGTGCACAAGTCGCAAGGATCGGAGTACCCGGTGGTGATCGTGCCGGTGCACCCGCAACACTACGTGATGCTCCAGCGCAGCCTGCTGTACACGGCGGTCACACGCGGCAAGAAACTGGTGGTGCTGATTGGCTCGCGCAAGGCCCTGCGCATCGCCGTGGCCAACGCCCAGGTCGCCGAGCGCTGCTCACGCCTGGCGGATCGAGTGAAAGCCGGTTGAACCCACCATGATGCGATTTCTTGTCGTTGTGTCGTTTTTGCTCGTGGCCGCGCCGGTGGGGGCGGCCGAACCGATGGCGCCTGACCGCTTGCACGTCCTAATGATCAACGGGGGCGGCGATCGAAAGGAAAACTTCGCCTCGCACCTTTCGCATCTGCGCCAGTTCGCGGCTCTGCTGGATCGCGCTCGGGTACCGCGCGATCACGTCTTCATCCTGGCCAGCGATGGCAGCAATCCGGCGCCCGATCTGGCCGTGGGCGTGTCCGAGCCCGAGGGCACATGGCTGCTCGAAGGGACGACCGTGGGCGATCTCTTGCGCCACACCACGAGCTTCGAGAACTCGACCCTGGCCGGGTACGGCCTGCGGCCCGCTACCGGGGCGGAGCTGCGCCGGACCTTCGGCGAACTGAGAGCGCGGCTCCGGCCGGGCGACACCTTGCTCATCTTCGTCACCGACCACGGCACCTCCAATCCGCGCGACCCGCTCGACAACCGCATCACTCTCTGGGGAGCGCACGAGTCGCTCTCGGTGCGTGGCCTGCGCGCCCTGCTCGCACGCCTGCCCACCCAGGTGCGCGTGGTTTCGCTCATGTCCCAGTGTTTCTCGGGAGGCTTCGCCTACCTCTACGATCTGCGCTCGCGCGGCCAGCTCCCCTCAGGCGCGGCCTGCGGCTACTTCTCGTCGACCGCCGACCGGCCTGCCTACGGCTGCTATCCCGAGGTGCGCGGGGCCGAGGAGGTGGGGCACGCCTTCGAGTTCCTGCAGGCTCTCTCGCGCAACGGTGGTTTCTCCGGCGCGCACGACCGGGTGATGTTTTCCGATCACAGCCCCGATGTGCCCTTGCGCAGCTCTGAGGTGTTTCTCGACGAGGTCCTGCTGCGCGCGGCGCGCGCCCAGCGCGCGGACGAGACCCAATTCGTCGACGGGATTCTGCGCAAGGCATGGGCGCAGGGTGGCTTTGCCGCGGATCGGGCTCGGGCTGATCAACTTGCCGCCGAGTACGGCCTGGCCCCCTTGCATGAGCCCACACTGGCCGAGATCGACCAGCGTGGAGACGAGTTGGCCGGTTTTCTCGAGGAGACGGAGGCACAGGCCAAGACCTGGGCGACCGCACTCGGGGATCTCAATCAGGGGCATCTGGATGCCTTCTTGGCAGCGCGGCCAGGTTGGGCTTCGCGCCTGGCCTTGCCGGCCTTGCGCAAGCTGGGACCGAACCAGCGGCGCGCGCTGGCCGTGGAGTTTCTGCGCGAGTTCTTGCCCCAGACCGAGGCTGACAACAAGCAGCTTCTCCGCCTGCAGCGCCTCATCAACGCCACCGCCGGTCTCGACGAGATCGCCTACCGCGCCGAGGTACGGCTGGCCGCTCTGCTGCGCATGCGCACGATCTTGCTCGACGTGGCCGGTCGCTTCTACCTGCAGAACGACGGCATCCGCGTGGGCAAATCACAAGCGGCGGCCCTGGCCGCGCTGGAGAAGTGCGAGAACCTCGATCTCGCGCTGGCGCCCTTGGCCGGCGCCACCAGTCCCGCAGTCAAGTCAGCGCTGCCCGCGCTGGACACCGATCGGAGGGCAGCCGCCGGATTGCAGCCGGCATGGCTGGGCTTCGTGTTCGAGCCGGTTGCCTCGGCTCGCCGCAAGCGCCTGGGACTTCCCGACGGGGCGGTGCGCGTGCTCAAGGTTGTCGCGACTTCGCCGGCGAGCCGCGCCGGGCTGCGACCGGGCGACATCCTGCTCGGGGCCGCTGGCGAGCCGTTCACCAGCCAGAACCCGGTGCGACCGGCCGTGGTGCTCGCGTCTATCGGCGTCCAGTGGCCGCTCGACCTGCAGCGCGGATCGACAAGATTGGCGTTGCAGGTGCGGCCAGAACCTGCGCTCAATAATCGCTAGGGGAAGACGTACGCTGCGCTGCCGCCCAGGAAGAGGGCGTCGAAGAAACCGGCGTCGATGCGGAACTCGAGGCCCCTGACTTGCGGGACGCGGAAGTCGAGCCCGAAGATCAAGTTGAGGACAGGGATCGCGCCCGGAATCGAGTTTTCCCTGAAGCGGTACGGGACCTCGGGGCTGCCAGGAGGCGTCTGCGCGCTCGCCAACTCGGCTTCCGTGCACACGCCTCCGGTGCACACTATCGGCCGGCACGTGGTGAGGTTCTGGTCGGTGCAGCCATACGACGACTTTGTACGCAGGACGTCGCCCTGAACGATGGCCAGACCCAGCCCGGCGCCATAGTGGATGCCGAAGACGTCGTTGAAATACTGGCGTTGGGTGAAGGAAAGGTCAAAGGTCCAGAAACCGAAGTTCTTGAACTGGACCCAATCCGTGTCGACGCTCGCGTCGTGGCCCTTGCCCAGCCAGTTCCCGTCGGGCGGGCTCATGTCCTGGTAGCCCACACCAAACGAGATCTCCCAGTACCGGTTCGGGTTCTCGGCGTCTCGCTTGCGCCGGAACCCTTCAAGACCGACGCCGTAGGACGACAGCGCCCGGTTGGCCTTGGTGAACATGCCGAGGAACCAGTTGGGCAGCGTGATCCAGCGCGCCCGGAGATCCACGCCGAATTGCGGGGGATTGACCGGCCTCATCGAGGCCGCGCCTTCTGCGGCCACCGGCGCTTCCGCGGCCGGCGGCGCCTGGGATTCGGCCGGTTGGACGGCGGCCTCTGCCGGTGGAGCCGTGGCCTCCGCCGGTTGTGCTTCGTCCGGTTGGGCTGGAACGGCTTTGCTTTTCGCACTGGCCGTGGCGACGAAGCCGAGAATGAACATCGGGGCGAACGCTACGATCATCAAGCGGCGAGCCATCACATCCTCCAGGTACTAGGCGGTGGGTCAAGACCACCGTTGGGCGCGACTATAACCCAAGCCGTGCTAACGTTGTGCAATGCTCGTCGTTTGGCTGAGCGCAGCTATGAGCGTCCTGGTGGCCGGGCCTGCTGCCCCTGCGGGCCGGCCTGGGCGAGCTGCGGTCGAGGCCCGTCTGCGGACGACCACCCCGCCGCGCTCGGCAGCCGACTGGCAAGCACTGGGATCTGGGATCGACGAGATCCTGATCGCGATCGCCGGGGACGCCAAGACTGAGTTGCAGCTTCGCGCGCGCGCGGTCACCGCCCTGGGCGTGGTCTCCACGAGGCCCGGCCGGACGTTCCTAGAGACCGAGGTGAAGCAGAAGGCGTCCTCGACCGACGCGGGCGACAAGCTCCTCTTGCGCAAGGCAGCCCTGGCGTTGGGTTGGGCCGGGGGCACGTTGGTGCCGGGCCAACTTGGCCCACTGCTGGCGCATCCCGATCCTGACGTGCGAATCGATGCAGCGATCGGCCTTGGGCTCACGCGATCCGAAGACGCCGCCGACCTTTTGCGCGTCCGTTTCGATGTCGAGATCGTGCCCAAGGTGCGGAACCAGATCGGCCGGCAACTTCGCCTCATCGAGGAAGCCGTCGCCCAGGCGAAAAGCCCTCCGTCGGTGCCCCAGTAGAGCCTCTGCGTTCTCCACCGCGGGTGAGTGCGGAGACGATCTCGCGCCGTTCGCCGCGGGATCTGCCGTGGCCGGTCTCTCAGAACGCGACGAATGCTGCCGTCCCTGCTGGAGTCGTCTGGCCTTCGATGGAGGTGAACACGTTCTTGCCGAAGTAGAAAGGCAGGCCCCAGTCGAAATACCCAGCCAGTGAGCTTGTTCCACCCACATTTGCAAAGGCCACGTTGTCCTGATTGGCAAACAGCGCCAACGCGTTGGCGATGCTGAAGTTCACGGTCAGCGTGACCAGGCCGCCGGCATCTTGATCCGTGGCCGACAGGTTCAGAGTGGAACTGGGACAGTAGAAGCCGGAGTAGGGTTTTGCGCAGGTCGCAATGCGCGCGCTGCCGCTGGTCGCGAAGTAGAAGGCGTTGGAGCCGCTGTCCAAGAAGGCAGAGGAACTACTGCCGTTGGTGGGGTACTTGGTCACAAAGCTGCCCGTGTCATCGAGTTGCAGCACCGACGCCTGGCCCAGGCCATTGTTGTCACGTGTGCCGATGCCAAAAACCAGGGCTCCCGGCACACTGGTTGCCCCACTGTCGGAAATCGCAGGCAACTCGATGATGGTGCCGTTGTTGTCCTGGCTGAAGAGCAAGACGGGATTCTGCAGTTGCTTGGCCACCGGCACGGCTGCGGCCTGGCAGCCACCCGCCTCGGCTGAAGTGCAGGTGTAGTACATCCCCGGATTGCTCGAAGTCCTGCCCAAGCGCGCCGAGCAGGCCGACCCGCAGTCCTGCGGGAATGAGCTCAGCCCGAGAATGCCGTTGGCTCTCAACGTGCTGGCGGTGTCGTTGGCGACGCCCGTGCAGTTGCTCGGCACAGGGTAGGTCGACTCCTCGATGACCTGCAGAGCGAGACCGTTGGCCTGCTCGCCCGCGATGCTGAAATCGGCGCCGCGCAGCGGGCCCCAGGTGAAGCTGTCCACAAACTGGGTGCACTCGGCAAGAGCGACCCCGCTGCTATTCGTCCAGGCTGGCAGCGAGAGCGTCAGCACCGACCCGAGCACGCGCAAGCCCGAGGAGCCAGTGTCGATCAGCACATGGTCGACGTTTTGACAGGTGCTGGTTCCAGGAACGCAGATGGTTATGGTCGCAAACAGACCGTTGAGGTAGCCGATGTTGGGCAGCCCAAAGTCCACGGAGACCTGGGCCACGTTGTCGGCAGGCGTGGCAATGCCGGAGGTACCCGCGGTGGCGGTCGTGCCCGCGGTCGCGGAGGTGCCCGCAGTCGCGGTCATACCGGCGGTGGTGGTCGTGCCCCCCGCGCCGGAGGTACCCGCGGTCGCGGTGGTGCCTCCCCTGCCGGACGCGCCCGCGGTGCCGGAGGTACCCGCGATCGCGGTGGTGCCTCCCATGCCGGTCGCACCCGCGGTGGCGGTCTTCCCCGCGCTGGCGGACGTGCCTCCGGCACTGGTGGTGCCCGCGCTTCCGGTGGTTTCCGCGCTGCTGCCTCCGCCCGTGCCTCCTGCTGCCACGGGCCCGTCAGGCGTGCTGGGGCCGCCGGTGGCAGTCGGGCCATCTCTGCCAGAAGCGCCGCCGGCGGCAGCGCTCGCACTGCTGCTGTCAGCGCCGCCGGAGCCGCCAACGCCCGTCGCTGTTGTGCCACCAGGGCTTCCCGCGCCGCCGAGACTTCCCACGTCAGCCGGAGCAGCGTCGCTGCCGGTGCGCCTCACGTTGCCGGCGGAGTCCGAGGTCGGAAGAGCGTCATTTCTGGCGCCCGCCCGGCCGTCAACCCCGACCGCGCCATCGGAGGCGCTGACCTTGCCAGTCGAGTGGGAGTCACAGGCCGCGGCCAGGGCAGAAAGCCCGATAACGGCAAACAGAATTCGCATCAAAACGCTCCTTGTGCTGAAGCTCGCGCCACGCTTGATTCGGCCCCAAACAATAAATCGTACCACATAGCCAGTGGACGGCGGAGGCCAACAAATTGCAGGGCGCGACCACCGATGACACCCACCCCCCGTGTGCTCGACTGCGGCCAGTTCTTTGAATCACCCCCTCACCTTGGTTGCAGCCCCAAGTCCGCCCTATGCTAGGGTTCGCCCGCGCCTAGCGGACAGCAGCAAGGAGTCGTTCAACGTGTCAAGGGAGAAGCTTGGAATCTTGGTCGGCGGCGGCCCAGCCCCCGGCATCAACAGCGTGATCAGCGCTGCCACGATCCGCGCGCTCCTGCAGGGCGTGGAGGTGCTGGGCATTCGCGACGGGTTCGACCGCCTGATGAGGGGCAGGCTGGAGGACATCAAACCGTTGCAGATAGGGGACGTCAGCCGCATTCACTTCACCGGCGGGTCCATCCTGGGCACCTCGCGCGCGAATCCCACCAAGAAGGACGAGGACATCGGCGCGGTGGTGGATTCCCTGCATCGGCTGGGCGTGACCCAGCTCATCACCATCGGCGGCGATGACACTGCGTTCTCGGCGATGAAGGTGTCCGAGCGAGCCGCGGGCAAGATCCGCGTGGTGCATGTGCCCAAGACCATCGACAACGATCTCGACCTCGACCCCATGGTCGACACCTTCGGCTACCAGACCGCGCGTTCCATCGGCGTGGAGCTGGTGAAGAACCTGATGGCCGACGCCAAGACCACCTCGCGCTGGTATTTCGTGGTGGCCATGGGACGCAAGGCCGGGCACCTGGCACTGGGCATCGGCAAGGCAACCGGCGCCACCATGACCGTGATTCCCGAGGAGTTCCCCCGCTGCAAGACCACGCTGCGGACGCTGGTGGACATCCTGGCCGGCGCGGTCATCAAGCGTCTGGCCGAGGGGCGGCGCTACGGCGTGGCGGTGCTGGCCGAAGGCCTGGCCGAGAGCATTCCCGAGGAGGATCTCAAGAAGCTCGGGCCCATCGAGCGCGACGAGTCCGGCAACCTGCCGCGATCCGAGCTGAACCTGGGCGACGGGCTGAAGAAGGCAACCAGCCGGCGGCTCAAGGATCTGGGCGTGAACAAGCCCAGCCTGGTGTCCAAGGACATCGGCTACGAACTGCGCTGCGCGGACCCCATTCCTTTCGACATGGAGTACACGCGCGATCTGGGCTACTGCGCGGCCAAGTTCCTCTTCTCGGGCGGCAACGCAGCCATGGTCTCCCTGCAGGCGGGCAACTTCGTGCCCATCCCCTTTGCCCAGATGTTGGATCCCGGGACCGGCCGCACGCGTCTGCGCATGGTGGATACGCGTTCCACCCGCTACGCCATCGCCCGGCGCTACATGATCCGGCTGCGGCGCGACGACTTCGACGACCCGGCCGTGCTGACCAAGTTCGGCGGGGTTTGCAATCCCAAGCTGTCGGCCGAGGAGTTCAGGCGGCAGTTTGGCTACGTGGTCGAGAACGAGGCGCCGCCGCTCGACCTCTTGCACGCGCGCGATCGCACGCCCCCTGTGCGGGGAGGGTAGGGGCCGTTCGTCGGGTCAATGCCTCTCAACCTGCGCGACCTCGACTTGCCTGCCACGGGCGCGGCGCTGGCCGGCTACGGGGTTGATGCGGCCAAGGCCGCTCGTGTCTTCGCGGCCGTGCATCGGGGTGGCGTGGCCAGCGTCGACGGAATGGACTGGCTTTCCGCCACAATCCGCCGGGCACTGGCCGCGGACGCGATCTTTCCTGAGTTGGAGATCGTGGAACGAAGGCGGGCCACGGATAGCTTCGTGAAATACCTTTTCGGGTTGCCCGACGGCGGTTTGATCGAGGCGGTGCGCATTCCACTGCCTGATCCGGGCGACGCGCGGGAGCTCAAGCAACGCCGCCAGCGCGGCGAGGCAACCGGGCTGGTGGCGCTGCCCACGGCGAAATACACGCTGTGTATCAGCTCGCAGCTCGGCTGCGCCCTGGCGTGCGACTTCTGCGCCACCGGCCGGCTGCGGCCCGCGGGCGGCGCGCGCGACCTGGCGGTGTGGGAAATGTTGGCCCAGGTGCGGGCCATGCGGGTCGAGGCCGACCATCCGGTCAGCGGCGTGCTTTTCCTCGGCATGGGCGAGCCCCTGCTCAACTACGACAATGTGATTCGCGCGGCGCAGATCCTGTCGCACCCTGCCGGCCCGGCCATTGCGGGCGAGTCCATTTCTATCTCGACGGTGGGCGTGGCGCCGGCCATCCGGCGCTTCGCGGCCGAGGGACATCGCTTCCGGTTGATCATTTCATTGGCCGCGGCCACTGGCGAGGCACGCCTGCCGCTGATGCCGGCGGAGAAGCGCTGGCCGCTGGCCGACGTGATGGCAGCCGCGCGCGAGTACGCCGCTTCTTGTGGCGGCCGGGTGACTTTCGCGTATGTCGGGATCTCCGGCGTGAACATGAAACGCGAAGATGCGCGCAAGCTGGCGGAACTGTTGTCCGGCCTGCGTGCCAAGGTCACGCTCATCGACGTCAACGACAATTCCGGCCGTTATCAGCCGCCGACCGAGGACGAAGTCCGGGAATTTCGCGACGAGCTTCTGGCTCATCACATTCCCGTATCTCGCCGTTACGCTGGCGGCCGCGAAATCGGCGCCGCCTGCGGAACGTTGGCTGCGACAAGAGCGGGCGGCGCGGTCTTCTGAGTCGCTTGCGAAAACTGGTGAGCGGCGGGATGCTGCTGCCGATGACGAAGTCACGCTAGCCGAGGCGCAAGAGGAGCTTTGCAGATGATAATCCGCAAGAAATCGGCCAACAAGAAGGTGTCGTTGACCGTCTGGACCGACGGAAAGCGGAATGTCGTCCAAGGAGATCTGCACCGCAAGCCTGGCAATCCCGGAAGAACTAAGAGCCTCTTCAGGGTTGTCGCCGAAAAGATCCCGTTTGAAGCGCTAGAAAAAGTGGCGGCAGACCTCAAGTATAGGGTCGTGGGCGTAAGTGGCGTCTAGGTCGCGCACGATTCGATGGGCACGCCCCGCTACATCGGACGGGGCGACATTTTCGGGCGCCTCAATAGCCACTGGAAAAAGCACCAACGTGAACTCCTCTATTTTTCGTTTTACGTCATGGATGAAGAGATCCACGAGCGTGAGGTCGAGACCCTGTTGATACGCGCCGCGGGGCCGAGCCTCCACTTCAACGAACGAAAGAAGCGGGTTGACATCGAACCGGGGAATGTCGCGGACTACGAAGCAGGCACGTTGTTCTATGAGCGGCAGCACCGTCGAGGACCTCGGGCGAATAGGGCCAGGCGGACCCTCCGTCGGCGCCGTTCAGATCAGGACGGGTGACTCTCGGCGAAGGCGAGGATGGCGTTGCAGAACGGGTCGACCAGCCCCGCGAGCTCGCTCGCGGCCGCCTGCATCTTGGTGGGGTCCACCTCGGCGTAGCCGTGGCCGACCAGGTTTCGCAACTTCACTCCCGCGGAAAGACGACCGGCCAGGTCGGAAGACAGCACGCCCTTCTCGGCCAGCAGGCCGAAATGGTCTCGCAGGCTGGGGACCGGCCCCCAACCCTGGTCGGCAATGACGTGCGAGCACAGGTCGATGGCTTCCTGCATGACCAGGTACACGCGGAACGACACCAGATCGCGCACATCGCGGCTGGCAGCCATCGCGGAAGCTTGCTCGGGAAGACACGCGCGCAGCCACGCCGCTGTGTCGCGCAGGCGCCCAATCTTGTCCCTCACGAGGTCGACGCGGACCATCGGGATTTCTCCAGAGCACGGCGAAGCCCGTCGGCCTCGCGTTCGAGGTACGGCTGAAGATCGAAGTACTCGAGCGGCACGCGGGCGCGGAAATCGACGAGGTCACGCCTGTCTTTTGCCGCCAGCGCGATGCCGTTGCGGACCACCTCCCAGCGCAACAGGGTGGAAGCGCCGTCGAGGTCGACCAGATCGATCTCGCGCCCCACGATTTGTTCGAGCTGGGCGCACAGCGCGCACTGCTGCAGCAGCGACAGGGGCTGTGCGAACGCGACCGCCACATCGAGGTCGCGGGCGAGATCCGGACCCCGGGTGACCGCCGAGCCAAAGAGAAATGCCAAGCGCACCTCGGGCCGTCCTTGCAGCGCAGCGATCAGACGGCCTGTCAGCTCCTCTACGGTCACGCAGGAATAGTACCACTTCTGGCACAGTCGGCGAAGCAGGGCGGGGAGATCAGCGACCGTGGTCGCCGCCTCGGCGGTATGATGGCGCTGGCGAGATCATCGTGAACGCGGATCCATCATCCGACCAACCAGGCAAGGCTTCGCACTCCGCGTGGCGCGCCTTTCTCTGGGTCGCGCTGGCGCTGGCCGTGGTGTACGTGCCGATCTTTTTCGGACGGATCGTTTTCTTTCGCGACATCGCGCACTGGATCTTCCCGGCCCGGATCTTCGTGCGCGATTCCCTGCTGCGTGGAGAGTTGCCGGCCTGGAATCCGCTGCAGGGGCTGGGTCTTCCCGTCCTGTCCAATCCGCTGTACGGCGTGTTCTATCCTCCCAACTGGCTGTTCCTGCTGGTTGGCCGCAATTGGGTCGGCGCCATGCTCACCTGGCAGGACTTCGCGCACCTCCTGTGGGGCAGCGCGGGCGTGTTCTGGCTGGCGCGGCGATTCCGGGCAACGCCCGTGTCGGCGATGGTGGCGGCGCTCGCCTGGGCTTTGTCGGGCTACCTGACCTCGCAGTGGACAGCGGGCCTGCGCCTGCACGCGGCCGCGTGGATTCCCTGGGCAGCGGTGGGGCAACTGGCGCTGCTCGACAGTTTGCGCGCCGGGGCCCGTCGCTGGCGCCTGGGCGTGGTCAAGGCCGCCCTGCCCACGGCATTGGCCCTTCTGATGGGCGAGTTGTTCCTGGCCATGATGGGCGTGGGCTTCGCCCTGGCGTTGCTGGCCTCCGCGCAGATTCTCGAACGGCATGCCGACCCTGCCTTGCCCCGCTTTTCCCGTCGCTGGGCTGCTGCGGTCGCGCTGGCCCTGCTGCTCGCTGGCGGCGTGGGGGCGGTGGTGCTGGTTCCGGCGCGCGCGCACATGTCGGGCAGCGATCGGGCAGCGCCGCTTTCGCGTGCGGAGTCCGAGGTGCACTCGTTGCACCCGCTGCGTTTCATTGAGTTCGTCGCGCCGGGCTCCATGGGCGATGCCTACGGCGAATATCCGGCCAGCCGCTGGGTGGGCGAGGCGAGAACAGACGGCTTGCCGCTTTCATACAGCGTGTACATGGGCGCCAGCGTGCTGGCCTTGGCGCTGGCTGCTTTCCGCCGCAAACGCCCCTTTGTGCTTGCCCTAGCTGGGCTGAGCGGCTTTGCCTTGCTCGTCGCCTTGGGCAAGCACTTGCCTGTGCACGCCGTTCTCCGGCGCGTGCTGTTCCCGTTTTCCTTCATGCGCGCGCCGGAGAAATACACGATCCTTGCCGTGCTCGGGCTTGCGCTTCTGGCCAGTGAAGGCAGCCGTCGGATCCTGTCTGGACGGGAGCAACCCTGGCGCCGGACTGCGATCCTCCTCGCATTGATCGTCGGGTTCGGGATCGCGTCGCCCTTCGTTTTTCCGTTTCCCTGGTCCGGGTACATGGTGCATGGGCTGCGCCACGGGGCCGTTGCCGTGCTCGCGGTGCTAGGGGTCCAGGTTCTCGCCGCGCGGGGGTCGCGTCTGGCGCCCGGGTTGCTCGTAATGACGGTGGCGCTGGACCTGGCGGCAGCTTGCTGGCCCTTGCTGGGTTTTGTGCCGCGCGAGCTGGCTGCTGCCAAGCCACGGGCAGCGCAGACGGTTCTGGCCGATCATGCTGGTCATGCCGAGCCGCCCCGGCTGTTCCGCTCGGAGGCGGTGACCGGCACGGTGATGGCGTGGACCCAGGCATCGAACCACGCGCAAGGCGAGGCCCGACTGCTGCAGACGCTGGTCACCAACACGGCCAACGCATGGGGCATCGCCATGGTGCCGGGCTACGACGCGGCCATTCCCAGTCGTCTGCAACGCGCGTGGGCAGCGGGCCAGGTCGATCGTTTGGCGGCCCTGCGGCTCTTTGGGGTCGACTACGTGCTGCTGCCAGTGCGCGATCCGCACGGGCCGATCCCCGCGCGCACTGGCATACAGTCGCTTTCTGATCCCTTGCCGGGCGCGCGGCTTTATCGCGTGACGGACAGCCTGCCGCGCGTGTTTCTGGCTGCCCACGCCGAGGTCGTGCCCGACTCGATCGCGCTGTCCCGTTTGTACGAGCCGTCAGTCGTCGCGGGCGAGAGCGTGTGGTTGGCGCCCAGCACGGAGGCCCATCCGTTGCTGGTTCCGGCGGGCCGGGCCGGCACCTGCCGGCTGGAGTCGTTTGGCAATCTACGCCTGGAGGCCGACTGTGCTGCTGGGCAGCACGCGCTGGCCGTCTTCAACGAGCAGTACGACCAGGGGTGGAGCGCGACGGTGGACGGCCGGCCAGCGCCAGTGCTGCGCGCCAACCTGAACATGCGGGCGATTGCCGTCGAGCCGGGCAGTCACACCATTGTGCTCGCGTATTCACCGGCCGGCTTGCGGGCCGGCGCATCGGTCACGCTGCTGTCGGCGCTCGCGCTCCTCGCGCTGGCGCTGGTGCGGCGTCCGGGTCGGAGGCGGTCGTGACGTTCTCCGACGAGCAGGCCGCAGCATGAACACTACGGATCCGCGCAGTATGGAAGCAGGTCGGGCCAGCGGGCAAGCCTGGCGCGCCTTGCTCGCCGTCGAGCTGGTTCTCTGCGTGCTGCACACGCCGCTGTTTCTGGGGCAGATCGTATTCCAGCGCGACGTGGCCCACTATCTGTTTCCCCTGCGCTGGCTCCTGCGCGACTCGTTCCTGCGCGGCGAGTTGCCAGAGTGGAATCCGCTCCAGGCGCTCGGCTTCGCTGTCTTCGGCAATCCGCAGTACGGCGTCTTTTACCCACCCAACTGGTTCTATCTGCTCGTCCCCGACGGGTGGGTCGGCAGCATGGTCAGCTGGCAGGATCTGCTCCATCTTCTGTGGGGCAGCGCCGGTATGCTCCTGCTGGCCAGGCGATTCAAGGCTTCGCCCGTGGCCGCCGCGATCGCCGCCCTGGCCTGGGGGCTTTCCGGCTACACCACGGCACAGTGGGCGTCGGGGCTGCGCATGCTGGGGGGCTCCTGGCTACCCTGGATTGCCGTCGGGCATCTGGCCTTGCTCGACAGCCTGCGCCGCAACGATCGCGGCTGGCTCGTGGGCGTGGTGAAGGCCGCCGTGCCCACCGCGTGCGCCCTGCTGCTGGGCGAGCTGTTCGTGGCCCTGATGGGCGTGGGCTTCGCCCTGGCCACGGTGGCGGTGGTGGGGATGGTCGAGCGTGGCCAATCTGCAGCGGCCCACTTTCCACGCCGCCGGCTGGGTGCTTTTGCACTGACGCTCGCGCTGGGTGCTGGTGTGAGCGCGGTGGTTCTGGTCCCGGTGCGCGCGCTAATGACCAGCAGCGAGCGGGCGGAACCGTTGCGCAAGGCCGACGCCGAGGGCTGGTCGCTGCACCCGCTGCGCCTGTTCGAGTTCGTGGCGCCCGGTTCGATGGGGAACTCCGAGGACTTCGCCCCTACCCGGCGCTGGATCGGTGACGCGCGCCTCGGGCACTTGCCGCTTTCGTTCAGCATGTACCTGGGTGCGAGCGTGGTTGGGCTGGCACTAGCGGCCTTCGGGCGGCGGCGCGCGCTGGCTTCTGCCCTGGCTGGCTGTGCTGGTTTTGTCTTGCTGCTCGCGTTTGGCAAGTACCTGCCCGTGCATGGGTGGTTCCGGCACCTGGTTCCGCCCATGGCGTACATGCGGTTCCCCGAGAAGTACACCGTGCTGTTCGTCGGCTGGACGGTGCTGCTGGCCGCCCTGGGTGCGGAGCGCATTCTTTCCAGTCAGCGCCAGCCGTGGAGACGGAACGCCATTCTGCTGGCGCTGGGGCTTGGGTCGGCCGCTGGAGCGCACTTCATGTTGCCCGCTGGCTGGGCCCGTCACGTGACCGCGGGCGCTTTGCACGGAGCAGCCGGTGTGGGGTGCGTGCTGGCGATCCAGTTGCTGGCCGGACGTCGCCCGCGCCTCGCGGCCTGGCTGCTCGCGGTCAGCGTGACCGCGGACCTGGCCGTCGCCACCCTGCCGCTGTTGAGCTACAGTCCGCGCATGCTGGCCGGCGCGATTCCGCCGGCGGCGCGGGCAGTGTTGGCGGACAGCCCTGGCCACGGCGAGCCGCCGCGTCTCTATCGCGCCGACAATGCATTGCGCTACGTGGGCCAGTTCGTGCCGCCACCTCCGCCCGAATTGGGCGAGTTGCGGCTATTGCAAACCTTGATTACCAATACTGCCAACAATTGGGGCATTGCCACTTTGCCCGGCTACGATGCCGCCATTCCGGTGGCGTTCGATCACATCTGGAAATCCGGGTTGGCCGAAGGACAATCGGTGTTGCGTTTGCTCGGGGCGCGCTATGCCCTGTTGCCGGTCGAGGATCCGCGGGATCCCGAGAAGCGCACGGGCATCAAGCCTATGCTCGATCCCTTGCCGGGCACGCGGCTGTACCGCGTCCCCGGCGCACTGCCGCAGGTGTTTCTGGTCGGACAGGCCCAGGTGGCGGACGACGCAGCCGCGCTCCGTCGGATCCTCGATCCAGACGTAGTGGCCGGCCGCACGGTCTGGCTCGCCCCTGCTTCCGGTGTCCAGGCCCTTCTTGGTCCGGCTGATCCGCCACCGGGCACCTGCGCCCTCGATTCCTATTCCAGCAAACGCCTGCAGGCGACTTGCCAGGTTGAGCGGCCGGCGCTGGCAGTGTTCGTGGAACAATATGAGAAGGGATGGCACGCCACCCTGGACGGCCAGAGTGTGCCGATCCTCAGAGCGAATCTCATCATGCGTGCGGTGGCCGTGGCTCCCGGCACCCACAGGATTGCAATGGAGTTCAGAACACCCGGATTGCGGGTGGGGGCGCTGGTGACACTCCTGTCGCTGGCAGTGATGGTGGGGTTGGTTGTCGGTGGGTGGTTTCCGAGGCGAAGGAAGGCGGACGCGCGCAGAATCGACAAATGAGAGCAGGGCGAGTCTGTCCCCTATTTTGCGGGTTCAGGGGCTGCGGAAGAGAGAGTGGGCGGATGACGGCTTCGAGTTCCGAGAAGGTCGCCGAGAATTGAGCGCCAGAGTGGACCGTAAATGAACATGTGTCCTTGTCCCGGTAGGACGCTGAGGGTGGATGAGGGAATACGTTCGGCCATTCCCTTCGCCATTCCCAGAGGCGTACTGTTGTCCAGCTCGCCCTGCCAGATCCGAACCGGCACGGGATGGCCTCGGGGGATGCATGAGGCGGCTGCTCGGGGTACCCTGGCAAAACACGACCGGTGTGCCGCCGTCAGTCCCATATTGGGCAAACGTGATCGTGCGGCCGTCCTTCAGCCGAATCCTTCCCTCTCTCGCCTCCGTAGCCGCGATCATGGCGAAACTATGCACATTTGCGGTGCCAGCTATCGGCCGCTGTCTACTTCGTGGTCTCCGCCAGCTTGGCCCACGAATCGCGCAAGGCCACGGTGCGGTTGAATACCGGCTGGCCGGGCTTGGAGTCCAGCGTGTCCACACAGAAATAGCCCAATCGCTCGAACTGGAAGCGGCTGCCGGGCGCGGCCTCGGCCAGGGCCGGCTCGATTTGCGCGTCGGACACCACCTGCAATGAATTGGGATTGAGGCAGGTGCGGAAATCCGCGCCGCCTTCGCCAGGATTTGCCTTGGTGAACAGGCGGTCATACAGGCGCACCATCGCCGGCTTGGCGTGCGCGGCAGAAACCCAGTGCGAGGTGCCCTTGACCCGCCGGCCGTCGGGCGCGTCGCCTCCGCGCGAGGCAGGATCCCAGGTGCAGTGCAGTTCCTCAATTTCACCCGCCGCGTTCTTGACCACGCTCACGCATCTGATCAGGCAGGCCCAGCGCAGACGAATCTCCGCGCCCGGCGAAAGCCGGAACCACTTCTTGGGCGGCACCTCGCAGAAGTCGTCGCGCTCGATGTACACGACCTTGGTGAAGGGAATCTTGCGCGTGCCCATCGCAGGATTGTCGGGATGGTTGGCCGCCTCGAACCACTCCACCTGGCCCTCGGGGAAGTTGTCGATGACGATCTTGAGCGGTCGCAGCACCGCCATGGCCCGTGGCGCGCGCTTTTCCAGATCCTCGCGAATGGCGAATTCCAGCAGGCTCACGTCCACGATGCTGTCGTTCTTGGCCACGCCGATGCGTTCGGCAAAGGCGCGGATGGCCTCGGGCGTGTAGCCGCGCCGGCGCAGGCCGCTCAGGCTCGGCATGCGCGGATCGTTCCAGCCTGAAACCAGCTTCTCCTCGACGAGCTGAAGCAGCTTGCGCTTGCTCATCAAGGTGTAGGTCAGGTTCAGTCGCGCGAACTCGATCTGGCGCGGCCGGTAAGTGAGCGGCAGGTTCTCGATGGTCCAGTCGTACAGTGGGCGGTGGTCCTCGAATTCCAGAGTGCAGATGGAATGCGTGATCCCTTCCAGTGCGTCGGAGATGGGATGGGCATAGTCGTACATCGGGTAGATGCACCACTTGTCGCCGGTGCGGTGGTGGGGCGCCTTCTTGATGCGGTAGAGCGGCGGGTCGCGCATGTTGAGGTTGGGGTGGCGCATGTCGATCTTGGCGCGCAGCACACGCGAGCCGTCGGCAAATTCGCCCGCCCGCATGCGGCGAAAAAGATCCAGATTCTCGGCCACCGGGCGGTTGCGAAAGGGACTGTCCTGGCCCGGCTTGTAGAAGTTGCCGCGGTACTCGCTGATCTGCTCGGCCGACAGGTCGTCGACGTAGGCCTTGTCGTTCTCGATCAGGATCTCGGTCAGCCGATAGATCTCGTCGAAGTAGTCCGAGGCATAGAGCGGCTGGCCGTTCCAGCGGAAGCCTAGCCAGGCCACGTCCTCTTCGATGGACTCCACGTACTCCACGTCCTCGGTGCTGGGGTTGGTGTCGTCGTAGCGCAGGTTGCACTTGCCGGCGTACTTCGCCGCCAGGCCGAAGTTGAGGCAGATGGACTTGGCGTGGCCGATGTGCAGGTAGCCATTGGGCTCGGGCGGAAACCGGGTGTGTACGCGCCCCTGGTTCTTCCCCTGCGCGAGATCGTCGTTGACGATCTCTTCCAGGAAGTTCGTGGCTGGGGCTGGATTGTTTTCAGAGCCGCTCATGGAGGCAAAACTACGGTCATCGACGGACAATGTCCAATTGAAGAAGGGAATCCCCAGGTAGTCGCAGAAGGTCGTGGCCGTGGCCGTGGCCGTGGCAGAGCCGCGAACGGGGACAGGGGCGGTGGCGGTGCCAGAAGCTGTGACCGTGGCCCTGACAACCCCGCGCGCATCGACCGGCGTGTGTGGGCGCGACCTGCGGTCGCCCCGTGTGGGCATGGTGTAGAATCGAGCGGCCGGCGCGGCGGCTCCCCCGCAGGCTAGCGGCGAAGATCAAATCCCCGCGGCGACCGCCGCGGGCAGCGGCAGACGGATCGAAAACACTGTGCCCTCTGCGGCGCTAGTGGTGAAGCTGACCCGGCCCCCCAGGTAGCGCTCGCCCAGCAATCGCATGCCATAGGTGCCCAGTCCGTGTCCCGTGCCGGTCTTGGTGGTGAACGAGCGCCGGAAGATGCGCGCTGCAACCGCCGGCGGGATCTCACCCGGGTTGTGCACGTGGAACGCAATCAGGTCGCGCGGCGCCAGCTCGCTGGCGGCACTCGGAGCGGTCTGGCGCTCGCACCACAGACGAACCTGGCCGCCGACTGGCGTGGCCTCGAACGCATTCTTCACCATGTTGGTCAACACCCGGCCGAGCAGCACGGGATCGGTGACGAGTTCCACGCTGGGGCAGCGATCTTCCACTGTCAGGCTGCGCTGCCGGGCGGCCTGCGTGTCCGCGAACGTGCCGCGCAGATCGGCGAGCAGCGCCGCCGGCGCGACCGCGACGCGCTGGGGCCGCAGCGTGCCCTGTTCGGCCTCCAGCAGCGTGCGCTGGAGCTGGATCTCCCGTTCAAGCTGGCCCACCAAGCGGCTGACACGCTCGCGTGCGCGGTCTTGCCGCTCGCCATCGGAGTTGTTGAGCAGGTGGGTCCAGTTGGACAGTGCCGACAGCGTGTTGAGGACGTCGTGGAAGAAAATCCGCTCCAGCGCCTGACGGCGTTTTTCATGACTGATGTCGCGCAGGGACACCACAGTGTAGTCCTTGCCGCCGATGTCCACCTGAGTGGCGCGCACGTTCAATTCCAGCGGCGTGGCGTCCGCGCCGTCACCCGAGGTCAGTAGGCACTCCTGCTCGACGGTGATCCGGCCGGCCTGCGACTGGGTGACCGCCTGGAAGGTTCCGCACGCCAGGCAGTGCTCGCCAGCACCACAACCCTGCGGCTGCTCAGCGGCGCGGGGACACGCGAAGAACTCGCCGGGCCGCAAGCCGATGCTGCGCCGTTTGTGCCGCAGGCTCTCCAGCAAGGGCGCGCGGTTGGCGGCCAGGATCTGCCGTTCGTGGTTGAGCACCAGCAGCCCCGCGTCCGCGGCCTCCAGCAGCGCGCTCACGATGGGGCTCTGGCTGACGATCCGCACCTCCGCCTCCAGCCTGGCGGGGCTGGCGCGCTCGTGCGACACCGCCGGAATCGGTGTCACGGGCGCATCTTCAGTTTCTGACTTCGCCACCGACGGTAGCCTCGTTGAGTGTCTATCGACGTAGCTCGCGTTTACCCAACAAGGCTAGCACGCGGCCGTCCAGGCGCCCGGAGCACCGTGTCTGGTTCTGACACGCATCCGAAAGGGTCGCGACAATAGTTATGCCAGCTTGTCGGCCAGGCCCGAGGAGCGGGTCAAACTGGTGGCCACGCCAGCCGTCAGGACGTCGGCGTTGCCGCAGATCACGACCGAGTGCCTCGCGCGGGTCAGCGCGGTGTACAGCAGTTCGCGAGTGAGCAAGGGCAGAGGCGCGTCGGGTAAGAGCAGCAAGACATGGTCGTGCTCGGAGCCCTGCGCCTTGTGCACGGTCAGGGCGTAGGCCAAAGACAGCCCCTCGGCCAACGTGCCGGGCGAGACGGCCAGCCAGCGCGGGGCCGAGGTTCCCGGCGTGGACAGGCGAAACACGGCCATCGGTCGGGCCGCATGGCCGGGCTGCGCGACGGACAGAATGAGTCCCTGGTCACCGTTCCACAGGCCGCGCTCATAGTCGTTGTGCAAAACCAGCACCGGCTCGCCCGGCACAAGCTCGTCGCCCGGGCCGGCACACAGGCTGTGCAAGAAGGCATTGACCGGGTTGGCGCCGGTGGGTCGCTCGCGCGTCACGCACAGCACGCGCTGGCGCGCAAAGCGCGCGTGCAGGCGAGTCAGGCGGTCATCGTCTTCGGGCGAGAATCCCTCAGGCCCAAGAACATACTCGTGCGCGATGAACTGGTTCCACTCGGGCAGGGCCGCGATCCGGTCGTGGTGCCAGCGTTCGAGCACGGCCTCGCGCTCTTTACCCGGCACGAGCTCGGCGCCGTCGAAGACCAGTTCCGCAGTCGTGGGCCGCGGCGTGAGCAAGGCGACAAGCCGGCCGCCATCCCCGGCACGCACGGCCGCCGCGCACTCGCTGATGCGACGGCCAGCAGCCTGGGCCTGGTCAGTGCGGAAGCTCCTGCCCAGGCGCACAGCCAGACTGGAGAGGTCGCGGAACACGGCTCCGGCGTCGACCGAAGGCAACTGATCCGCATCGCCCAGGAGCAGCAACACGGCATCGTCGCGCAGCGCACGCAGCAAGCGATCCATGAGCGCGAGATCGACCATCGATCCCTCGTCGACGATCACCGCCCGTGCGGACAGACGGTAGTTCTGGTGATGCCGGAAGCGGCCGGTGGTGGGCGAGTAGCCGAGCAGGCGGTGCAGGGTCTGCGCCGGCGGGCAGGCGGACTGCAGGGCTCGATCCGCCGCAGACGGTGCAGGCAGTGCGGCCAGCCCGGCGTGAAAGGACTCCTGCAGGCGATTAGCCGCCTTGCCCGTGGGCGCGGCCAGCGCCAGCTCGGACGCGGGCACGCCCAGGCGCACGAGCCCGCGGGCAAGCGCGAGCGCGATGGTGGTCTTGCCCGTGCCCGGGCCACCGCTCACCACCGCCAGGCGGCGGCCTAGCGCAGCCGTCACCGCGGCTTGTTGCTCGTCGCTCAATGGCGGCCGGCTTTCGGCCGCGACATCGGCAACGGCTGCTGTGACGGCTTGCGCATCTGCGCCAGGCTGGGCTGCCCGCGCCTTGATCGCCGCCGCCAGGCGCATCTCGCAAACCAGGATCCGCTGGTGATAGAGAAACTCGCCCTCGACGATGAGCGGCTTGCGCTCGCCCAGCACCCCGACCAGCGCGGGCACCTTGCGCACAAGCGCGGCCTCGGCCGCTGCCAGCCGCATGCGCGTGCTGCCCTGACTGCCGCTGATGAGCGATCGCGCAACCAGGATGACCAGATCGCGGCGCGTGGCCTCGTCAATCCCGCTGGCAAGCTGGCCCATCTGCCAGGCCAAGAACGCCTCTTCCTCGCCCAGATCGGCGTCGCGCAGTTGCGAGATCAGGCCGGGCGGATAGGGAACGGCGGACTCGATGCGCGGGCGGGCCGAGCCCAGCGGAGAGAGCGGCGGTGTAGTGTCCGATTTCATGTCAGCGCGTGGGACACTCTACTGTATCCTCGGCGCGGCTGATCCTCAGTCTGTTCACCTGGCGGCCATGCCGGGCATGGCGACGCTCGCGGGTCCAATCGGTCCACCGAGCGGATTTCGGAGACCCACACTGACAGCCGACCAACTATGTGGGATCGTCGCGAACATGACGGGTCGCCGGGCGAGCCCGACCCCATTCTTGATAGGACAGCGTGCGGCACGAGCAGGGGCACCGCTCTTTCGCCATGCGTTTCTGGACGCTGTGGGGAATGAGCCAGAGGAAGCCAATCCTGCTACTGTGAGAGTGAAGCTTTAGGCTTTGCCTGTACATATATGTAGGTGGCGCGAAGGCGCAGCCTGTATCCCGGCTTTGGCCTGAGAGGAGTCACCATGGAACGATATCTGACCTCACGACGGCTACGAAGTTGTTTGCAGAGCGAGCTGGATCTGCGCTGGCTCGGTTCGGTCTTGGTCGTTGCACTTCTGGCTGGGTGCTCTTCTTCGAGTGCACCGGCGGTTTCGGGTGGCAGCGGGGGGAACTCCAGCAGCGTGGCAGGCGGCGACACCGGTGCAACGGGCGGACAGACGCCCGTCGCCGGTGCGACGAGTGCTGGGGGCGCAACAGCTATGGGCGGATCCAGCAGCCCGGGTGGGACCGCCAGCACCGGTGCATCCGGTGGGGTCACAACGGCAACTACGCCTGGCGGCGGCGCGACGACCAGCAGCGGCGGGCTTTCCGCTGGCGGCGCCTCGCCCGTGGGAGGGAACACGAACACAGGCGGCGTGACGCCGACAGGCGGAGGCGCCTCGGGCGGTCTCAACTCGGCCGGCGGTGTGACCAGCACGGGTGGCACCACCAGGGCAGGCGGAAACACCGTCACCAGTGGAACCGGAGCCACCGGCGGCGCGTCCATCACCGGTGGCAATTCGGCGACCGGGGGTGCCTCTCGCGGCGGCGGCGCAACCATCACCGGCGGCAATTCGGCAACCGGGGGTCGCGGCGGCGGCGGCGCGACCAGCACGGGCGGGGCGGCCACGGGCGGGGCGACCAGCACTGCGGGGACCACATCATCCCCGTGCGGCGCGACTCCTATGACCTACGACACCAGCGCCATCGCCACCACCTGCCCAGCGGCCGTGCCTGGGGGCGTCACCTCGGCCTTCTGTAGCTGCGTCAATGAGGGGCAAGGGTACAGCACCAGCGGCTTCAGCGTCGCCAACAACGTCTGGGGATCGAACCCCGGCCCCGAGTGCGTGTGGGCCACCAACACGACCTTGTGGGGTTTTGCCAGCAATCAGCCCAATACCGGCGGTGTCAAGTCCTATCCCAACATCGGGTATTCACCCAGGAAGCTCCTCAGTTCCATCAACACGTACACCAGCAGTTTCGACATTACCGTGCCCGGCAATGTTGGAGTCTGGGAAGCCGCCTACGACATATGGGTCAGGACCCCCGGCGGCGGGAACACGCGCATCGAGATCATGATTTGGATGTACACGTACAAGGCGGGGCCGATCTCGTCCATTGTAGCAACGACGAAGCCCACAATCGGCGACTATACCTGGACCGTCCACTATGGCAGCAACGGGAGCAATGCCACGATTTCGTTCGTCAGCAACACCAACGTCACGTCGGGCACTGTGGATATCAAGGCCATGCTGGACTGGCTCATCGCCAACAACACCACCCAATACGGGATATTCGACGACACTTGGACCCTTGATCAGGTGCAGTGGGGCTGGGAGATCTCTTCGGACGGAGGATCGCCGCAGGAGTTCATAAACAACTGCTTCTCGGTCTCGTCCACCTAGCTCAAGAATCGTAGATCCTTCGGATCGTGCGGCGATAGTCCCAACGACGAGGGCAGTGTATAAGCCCCGTCCATGGGAAAGACGGAGACCTTCGTAATTGCGTTCGGTGCCATCGGGCTGATCGTGTTCCTGTGCTACCTGGCCGCCCGGCGTATCGATCAGGAATGGCAGGCACTGTTGGCCACCGTGGCATCTCGAACCGGCGGTTCGATCGGGCCGCACCGCTCGGGCGCATGGGACAGCCTGGAATTCAAGGTGGATGGGGTAACCGGGCTCATGGAGCGAAGGACCCGCGGCAAGGCTCCGGGTGGCTGGACCGAAATGGTCGTGACTTTCCGTGGGCTGGGCCAGTCGGTTGCCGATTTCACGCTGGGTACCTGCCCGCCCAACCGTACCCCGGCAGACTATGCCGAGTACATGAGCTCGATGCTGGAGACTCCGTTCGCGGTGTTCGGCAATATGGTGGGCACGTGCACTCCCGAGGCGGGCCAGAGACTCGCCAGCGTCTTGGCCGGCGAGGCGAGCGCGGCCAAGCTGGAGATCGCGTTCGAGGAGGGCGAGCTTCGCCTGGTTTGGGAAACCAAGCCGCCCAGCGCGGACGAGCTGGTGGCCATGGTGAAGACCGCCAGCGAGATCCTGCGGGCGTTGTCCAGATCCGCCTTCGTTTGAACCGCAAGCGTTTCTCGTGGTCGCACGTGCCATGTCGGCCAACCCCGTCTGCGTCGCATTCTCCGGAACAGATCCTTCGAACTCTACTTGCCCGAGGGCTGTGAGTGCAGCGCCTACCAACGTTGGATTCGGATCGAGCGTCGCGAAACCTGCGCTATTCAGGGAGAAGTAAGGCTATGCTCCGTTCCCTGAGAGCGCCGGACTCGCTTCTTCCATGATTGCCAATTTCGACATCCACGGCTGCAAGGTCCGCGTGCGTTGCCTCGATGAGGATCTTCTCGCACAGGTCGCCAGGGATTTCTCCTGGTTCGCCGTCGACCCGTCGGGTGGACGGCCGAACCACCAGATCGAGCTGGTGGTTGCGCTGCCACCTTTCGACGGATTGCCACCAGTGCGCGCGGCCTTCACAACACCCCGCAACGTCTGTTTTCACAACGGCACGCAGACCTTTGTCGACTACTTCGGCCGCGCCCTGGCTGTGCTGGACCGCGACCGGTGGGAGTGCACCGTGTACGGGACCGATCCCGTGTTGCTGCATGAGATCGCCTATCTGCAAACACTCTCCGTGGTTGGACAGCACCTCGACCAGCGTGGCCTGCACCGCATCCACGCTCTTGCGGGCAGTTACCGCGGCCGCGGCGTGATCCTGATGCTGCCCTCGGGCGGCGGCAAGAGCACCATGGCCCTCGGACTGCTGGAAAACCCGAATTTTCGTCTGTTGGCCGAGGACACGCCTGTGGTTAACCGGCAGGCCACGATCCTCCCCTTTCCCTTGCGCATCGGCGTCCGGCCCGGGGAGCAAACCGGCGTGCCCGAGCGCTACACCCGCACGCTGCGAAGGATGGAGTTCGATCCGAAGACGGTCATCGACATCGACTTCTTCCGCGACCGCATCGGCGCAGCGACCCCGGCCGATTACCTCATCGCCGGGCAACGCAGCCTCGGGACGGTTTCGGAGATCCGCCCTCTGTCGCGCGCCGCTGCCTTGCGGGCCCTTGTCAACCACATGATCATCGGTCTCGGGGTCTACCAGGGGCTGGAATTCATGCTCGAGCGCGGCACTGTGGAACTGCTCGGCATGGGCGGGACGATTGCTTCGCGGCTGCGCAACGCCTGGGCGCTGGTGAACCGCAGCCGACCCCACCTTTTCGTCATGGGGCGCGACTCTGACAAGAACTGCCGGACCCTGGCGGCGTTTCTCGACGGTGAAACCGCGGCCAGCGGCGATCCGAGGTGAACCAACCGACCGCACGCCCCTCCAAGAAAATGAAAGACTTCATCGAACTATACTGTGGTTCCTGCCACAAGGAGATGAGACTGCCCTTTGAGGAGTCTTTTCACGATAGTTCAACGAAGTGTGATAATTGCGGAACCCTCATATACTGGCATCATTGCGTCGATTGTGAGACAGGCTATTACGGCACAGACAAGGACGAACCGTGCCCGGAGTGTACGCCGCGGCGACAGTAGAAACCAGGGTGAAGCGGCCAGATCTCCCTCCAGTTTCTGGCAGGCGTACTTCTTTTGAAGTACCCGCCGGAAGAAATGATGGCGACCTTTGCACGGTCCTTCCGCTTCACAGCCCTGGAAAGACAAAGAGCATGCGCCTGCGCAGGCCGCCGACGATGCTGCCCAGGATACAGGTCCAGTTCAGCACCCAGGTGACGGTTGCGTAGAGGATTAGTTCGCGCAGATCGAGCGCGCGCAGAGAGGAACGGCTGTGCAGAATCAGAGCGACCACGGCCATAGCGAGCGCAAGAGCCAAGGCCGGCCAGCTATGGCCGAGCGCCAGCAGGGCCGCCGCCAGCAACGTTCCCAGGTGGAAAAGGAGGAAGGGGGAAACGAATACCAGCACGCGCAGCGGGCAGAAATTGGTGGAGAGCAGACGAAGGTAGCGGTGGATGCGCGGGCGCGCGTCGGGTGAGAGGTAGACCTCGCAGCGCCGGTTTATTCCCTTCTCGAAGACCCTTCCCCCCGCCGAGCCGTACCACCACCACTGGCGGATGAGCGCGCCAAGCGAATGCTTAGGCTCGTGGCGGACCACGGCCCGCCGCTCGTAGAAGATGTCCCATTCTCCCCTGGCGGCCCGCAGGCACAGGTCGGCGTCTTCACCCGCCCAGCAGGCCTCGTCGTAGCGACCAATCTGCTTGATGGCTTGCCGGCGCACGGCTAGGTTGACGTTGGGAACGAAGGACGGCAGCGTCCCGTAGCGGGGTTTCGGCAAATACCCCGCCTGGTAATAGTCGGTGAGGACGGGAATCATCATGCCGGGATCCGCTCCGCCAGCTCGAAGAAACGGCTCACCGGATCGGTCGCACCGGTGTCCAGGTTGAGGATCGACCCGCCCACGATGCCGACGCGCTCGTCGCGCAGAAAAGCCTCCTCGATCGCCGCCAGCCAGCCTGGTTCAGCCACCGCGTCGTCGTCGATGAAAGCAATCACATCGCCGCGCGTTTCACTGAGCCCGCGGTTGCGAGCCACGGCCACGCCGACTATGGGTTCTGCTACCAGGCGCACTGGGAAACGGGCTGAGAAGCGCGCGACCGTCCCGGCGGTGTCGTCCGAGGACCCGTTGTCCACCACCAGCAGCTCGTCGGGGTGGCGCTTCTGGCGGGCCAGGGAGTCCAGGCAGCGGGCCAGTTGGTGGCAGCGGTTGCGGGTGACGACAACCACCGAGAGGGAAAGCCGGGCCAGATCGGGAATGCCGTTGACCGCTGCCAGCCGATCGAGGGGTTCGTCGCGCCGGATCAGCCCTGCCCACGTCTGCAGCAGGACTCTGGTTTTATGGAACAGGGCCTCCTGGAACGGGAGTCTCTCTTCCTGCACCCGGTGCCACTCGTCCTCGAGAAGATCGATGAAGCCGGGAGCCAGCGGTGTCTCTCTTCGCAGCATGTCGGCAACCCCATACGCATCGGACGGGAAAGCGAATGAGCCGTCGTCCAGCGACCGGCGCAGGACAAGGCAAGCCATGGCCGCGAAGAGGAACCGCAGGTAGCGCGGGCGATCCATGCGCGCCAAATCCTGGCTGGCCAGGATTTCGTCGAGTTGGTCCTGCCATGCCGCCAGTCTTGCTTGCAGGCGCTGTGCGAGAGGTCCCGGCGGCATCTCGCCTGCGGCCAGCAGCGCGGTCATGTCGTCACTCCCCTCGGGCGAGAGCCAGTGATCCAGAAGTTCACACCAGGCTGAACGCAGCCAGCCGCTTTCCTGGATCATCACCGGCGTTTCTTCGGCGTGGGGCCGGGCGGCTGCCCTCAGGCGCAACTGTCCGGCTAGGGAAAGCGATTGAGGTAGGGTGACCAGCACGAGGCGACGGCCGAAGAAGGCACAGTCGAGGGGAGAGAGTGGAACCCGACGCCAGGGAAATTCTGCCACTGCCGCGTCGGACGGTAGCGCCTCGCGCAGCCAGGCGGGAAGGTCAGCCGCGGCGATGCGGCCCGCAGAGAAAGAAGCGGATCCACGCGCGGGAGCGAAGCCGAGGGCAGCCAGGGCTTCCCCGACCAGGCGGAGGAAGAGCTGCCACACCTCGCCGGTTTCCGCCAGCGCGCTCCGGAAAGCGATAGCCCGCTCGGCCAGAAGCTTTGCTACCGTCTCGCGCACGCCACCGTCGTACCGCGTGGCAAGCTCTTGCAGGACCGTCGTGCGACCCTGGTTCCGTCGCTGGTTGTCGTCGGCCATGAGCAGGACCAGCCCGGCGTCGGCCACCGATTTGTAGAGGAGGTAGCGGCGCTGGGGCGGCGCCAGCAAGGGGTGCTCTGCCAGCAACGAGGCCTTCTCGATCCAATCCTTGAGCTTCCAGAGAAGGGTCTGTCGCAGATCGTTCCCCTCCGGTCGCGGTGGGACCAGCCGCTCCAGCAAGGACTCGCCCCACAGCAGGCGGTGGCAATACACCCGCGGGTCGAAGAGGTGGCGCAGCAGCGGATAGCGATCGAGATCGGCCGCGAAACCCTCGATGAAATGGATGCCCTTCTCGTCCGGGGGCCCGAGCACGGGGAAGCAGCGACGGAGGCGGGCAAAGCGGCGCCGGATCTCGTCGGACGCGGCCCGGTTGCGCGGCCCGCGCACGAAGATTTTGAAATCGATGTCCGAGAGGCCGGGGATGGATTCGTGCCGGGCCATGGAGCCGGTCAGGTAGATGGCCGCCACGCCCGGTGCCGCGCGAACGCTTCGCACCGAGCATCGGATGGCCAGGGCGTAGAAGGCGCGGAACAACCAGGTGAACGGGGGAAAGGCCAGCCGGATGGCCAGCCCCACCAAAATATCCCGGGCTTTCATCAGCGCCCGTCCCGCGCGGCTGGCTCGCGACGGCGTCGGAGACCGATGCGCAACCTCAACAAATCGTTCAGGCGCCGGTTGGTGTCCAGGTGCTGGCACCAGGTGTGGCATCCCTCGGGATCGCCGCCGCCGCGCCCGCAGGTCACGCGGTCGCGCCGGAATTTGCGGTAGGCGTCCGACCACCATATTTCGCGGAAGGACTGCTGGTGGATGTTTCCCAGTGGGCCAGCGCAGGACTCGGGGAGGCAGCCGTGAACGCGGCCATCGGTTTCCACCACGCTGAACACCCAGCCGATGAGACACGGGTTGTGCAAGTAGTAGTCACCCGTGACCGGCCGGCCGAGCGCGGAGTCGAATCCCGACATGGCGAACGCATCCAGGGACAGTTCCATCACACCACGCAGTTCCTCGCGCAAACTCAGTAGCTGCACGCGCACGCGCAGGAAGTCCTCCCGCCCGGGCATAAGGCGGTCGTTCATCCAGGCACCGTCGGCCTCGCGGAAGAGGCGCATCGGGCGGAAAAGAACCCGGCGCACACCGGTCTCCCGCGCCAGGCGAATCATGCCGTCAATTTGCTCACGATTGGTCTCGAACAGGGCAAACAGAAGCTCGACCCTGCCAGGGCGGCCCTCGGCCAGGCGGGCGATCGCCTCGACCATGCGGTCAAAAAGGCCCGGATCATTGTGGGGATGGATGCGAGCCCAGGTCTCCCGGTCGCCGGCGTGCGCCGAAATGCGGACCCCGACGTCGCGATCGCGCAGAATGCCCACCAGACTCTCGGAGATGCAGGTTCCGTTGCTGACGGTGAACTGCCGCAGCACCGGGTGCCGCCGACCGACCGTGGCGATCATGTCACCCAGGTGCGGGTGCAGGCAGGGCTCGCCGTAGCCGTGCCAGAACAACTCCTGCAGACCGAGCGCAGCCAGCTCGTCAATCAGCGATGCCGCCCGGTCGGGATCCAGAAAACCGCCCGGGGGAAAGCACGACTGGTTGCACATGATACAGCGCAGGTTGCAGCGGTCGGCTATGTTCAACTGCACCACGCGCGGGCCGACCAAGGGATCACGGCGCAGCCCCGCCCCGAGCAGGGTCAGTGCGTCGCGCCAGAGGCTGACGGCGCGAGTTCTCAACACTTGTCCAACCTCCGAGCGAAGCTCTCGCGCACGTCATCACCGTGAAGGTTCAGGAACATGGGCATTCAGAACCGCGCCTTTTGCTCATGGCAGAATGGCGTATCCTACGGCCGAACTCCGCCCTATCTCAAGGACGTGCGAAGGGCAGGATGACGGGTCGCGTTTCGCGTGCTATCGAGGGTGAAATGATGAAGAAGGCCGTGCTGATCGACAACATGGAATCAGCGTTTCCACCCGGCTATTGCGCGCCGACCGCAATCGAGCCTGACGTCAAATCGGATGAATCGGCTGAAACCACGATCGGGCCCGCTGCGCCGGTCGACCGCACGATTGCCAGCCAGGCCACGCGGCTTCACAGATCAGGAAGAAGAAGAGGGAGCGGGATGCCTCGCAAAAAAGATCGCGCCTGCTCTTTCCAGCGCCCTATTGACCGGTGGTCACTCAGGCAGAGTTGCCGGTCGCGATCTCGTGCGGGAAGACTAGGGTGATGTCAGGGTCGCGGCGTACTTGCTCTGTATGTAACTAATGATCGTTGTGCCATCCGGGCTCGTGAGATCGGCAGTGGTCCACGGGCCGGTTGCGCTTGCACTCGGCTTGAAGATAGAGGATGTCTCCCCATTGGTCTCGACCGCCCAGTTGGTACAACCTATGTCGTTCGCATCAAGGAAGTTCCACCAGAGCTGCAATGCCGCCGCATTGAAGGTGCCGCTTCCGTTCGCCGAGCATCCACCGTATTCGGTCACGAAGATGGCAAGGCCTGCCTTCAGCGCAGTGTTTATACCCGGTTCGAAACCGGCGAGGGGATGGCTATTCGCGTAGAAGTGGACTGTATAGGCCAGGTTCGTTGTTGTGGTGACAGGATCGGCGGCAGCATCTTGAGGTAGCTGGTCCCACTGCGGAGTCCCAAGGATGATGATGTTGTCGGGGTCGATAGGACGGATCGCCGCTATGATCGCTTCATGATAGGTCTTGACAGTGGCCCAGGCCACGGTGGGTTCGTTCCACGGCTCATACATGACGTTGGGAGTGTTACCATAGGCCGTGGCCATGCTGGCAAAGAAGCTCGCCGCTGCGGTTGTTTGAGAGGTGCCGCCCCCATGCCAATCGATTATTGCGTATATGCCGTTGGCGATGCAGGCTTCGACTACAGTCTCTGACCAGCGTTGTTTGCGAAGAGAGATCGTTGGGCAGGATGGGAATGCGAAGAACGGCGCAGTCTAGATCCTTGGCAAGATGCCCAACCGCGGAGGCATTGTAAAATTGCGTCCCCTGTTGAGACCACGCGTACATCGACATTCCATGCAGCGTCACGGGATTGCCGTTCTGATCGACGATCTTGTTCCCCTTGACGCTGAGCTGTCCGTGCACGCTGACCGGTGTCCCCGATGGCGCGGTCCCCGTGCTTCCCGCCCCCGTCGTGCCGCCGGTTGGCGTAGCACCGCCGGTTGGCGTGCTGCCGCCGGTTGGCGTGGCGCCGCCGGTTGGCGTGGTGCCGCCGGCGCCGCCCCTGCCGCCCGCGCTACTTCCGCCGGCGCCTCTACCCGCTGCACCGCCAGATGCCGTGACGCCGCCGGAGGCAATCGCGCCACCCGAGGTGGTTCCACCACCCGAGGCGCTCGCGCCACCGGCTCCGCCTGCCGCGCCGCCGCTCCCGCTCCTACCGCCCGCGACGGTCCCGCCGGGGCCTCTGCCCGTTGCGCCGGCAGATGCCGTGACGCCGCCGGAGGCAATCGCGCCGCCCGAGGTGGTCACGCCACCAGAGGTGCTCACGCCACCGGCTCCGATCCCGCCCTCAGAACTGGCACCACCAGGGCCGCCCCCGGCCGCCGTGCCTCCGGTTTCTGGTGCGCTGGTGTTTCCCGTCGTGCCGGCAGTTCCGAGAGCTGAGCTGTCAGTCAAGATATACGTCGTGCCGCCGGTCGCGGGATTCGTTGCGCCAGTCACAGTTTCCGTCGTGCCGCCCGTTGCGTGACTCGCGCCACCTGTTCCGCCTGTGACCGCGGGTGTCCCCGACGAGTCACATCCGCCGACAAATAGGACCGGCAGCATCGCCAATAGAGCCAGGAGTGTCTTGCCAACGCAGTGGTTCATGGATCCTCTCCCTGCAGGGGGTTTCACGACAGTCGTCTCAGCGTACACATGGGGAAATGTGGACGAGCGACCCAAAGCTTCAATCGAGAGACCGGCGTCCAAGACATTCGAAGGGTTACTTTGGTGTCGCCATGACTCACACTGGCATTCCAACCTGCGAGGCGGCATCATCGTGCGCACGCTCATCGCGAGGCATGAGCGGTGTGCATGGCCTCAACATCGGCGCACCCGTCGGCGCAGCCGGCCATGCCCCGGTCTTCCAAGGCATGGAGTACCGTCCGGCCAAACCCCTCGACGACTACGTCCGTCGCTTCCCTGAACGCCTGTCGGCCGAGCACAATGGCGAGATCGCGTTCTCCTGCAATTGCATCTTCAACTATTTGCACTCGAAACTGGGGGGCAAGAGGACCGGCGCCTTTTTGGGTCCAATCACCTTCGGCGAAGTGGCCTATCAACTCGTCAATCAGACCCTGGCCTATTTGATTGTGATGGACAGATAGGACGGTTGCGGGTCAGGACGTGTCAGCGACCCCGGCCACGGCGCGATGGGGTAGACTGCGCCGGTCGGTCGGAACCGGCCTTGCAGAACGCTCTGCCGGTTGCTTCCGGTCCATTGCGAAAAGGTTCATCATGCAGTCATTCGCCCTTCCTCTCGCCGCCCTGTCGCTTGCCGCCGCTCCGTCCGCGCCCTCGGGCCAGGCGGCCGCCAAGGAAATCGATCGCAGCCGCATCGACACCAAGTACAAGTGGAAACTGGATGAGCTTTATGTCTCGGACAAGGCCTGGGCCAAGGCCAAGGCGGCGCTGGCCAAGAAGGTGTCGGGGTTTGAGCGGCACAAGGGCCATCTGGGCGACGGGGCCAAGGCTCTGGCCGATGCCCTGTCCGAGATGGGGGCTCTGCAGAACGAGCTGCAGCGGATCGCGGTCTACGCCCACGCGCGCAGCGACGAGAACACCCGGCTGGCCGCCCCGCGCGCCATGCGGGCCGAGGCCGACTCGCTGTCCGTCCAGCTTGATACCGTCACCGCCTGGCTGCGCCCCGAGCTGTTGACCCTGCCGGAGGCGACCATCCGGACGGCGCTGGCCAAGGAGAAGCGGCTGCGCGAATGGGCGTTCTACCTGCAGGACGTGTTGCGCTGGAAGCCGCACACCCTGGCCGCCGAGGAGGAACGCATCGTGGCCATGGCCGGCGAGCTGAGCATCGCGCCCAGCACGGTGTACGGCGTGCTCAAGGACGCCGATCTGCCCTATCCGACGGTCACGCTATCGACGGGTGAGGATGTCCGACTGGATCCCGCCGGGTTCGCGCGCACCCGCGCCTCGCGCGACCGGGCCGATCGGGTGAAAGTCTTCCAGGCCTTCTTTGGCGCGCTCAAGACATTTGAACGCACCACCGGCGCGACGCTGTCCGCGCAACTGAAGGCGCACATCTTCGATCGCGACGTGCACCACTTCCCGTCGACGCTGGAGGCCGCGCTTTTCCACGACAACATCCCGGCCGACATATATGGGCAGCTGATCGAGGACGTCAATGCGAACCTGCCGACGTTGCACCGCTATTTGAAGCTGCGGCAGCGCATGCTGGGTCTGGCGGAACTGGGTTACGAGGATCTGTATGCGCCGCTGGTCAGCGAGGTCGACCGCCACTATTCGGTGGAGGATGCGGTGGCCATGACCCTGGCCGCGGTGGCACCGCTGGGACCGGAGTACGGCAAGAAGCTGGCCCACGGCCTGCAGTCCGGGTGGACGGATTTTCTGCCCAGCACGGGCAAGCGCGCGGGCGCGTATTCGACCGGCGTGTACGGCGTGCATCCCTACCAGTTACTCAACTTCAATGGCCAGTGGGATGACGTGTCCACCCTGGCGCACGAGGCGGGGCATTCGATGCACACCCTGCTGGCCGGGGAGAGCCAGCCGTTTGCGACGTCGAGTTACGCCACCTTCGTCGCCGAGATCGCCTCGACCCTGAACGAGAACCTGCTGGTTCATCGGGCGCTGGCCGAGGCCCGCAATGACCGCGAGCGGCTGGCATTGCTGGGCGAGCGCCTGGAAAGCCTGCGCACGACTCTGTTCCGGCAGACCATGTTCGCCGAGTTCGAGCTGGCCATCCACGAGCGCGCAGAGAAGGGCGAGGCCCTGACCGGCGAGGCGCTCAGCGCCGCCTACCTGCGACTGGTTCGTCGTTACTACGGGCACGACGAGGGGATCTGCACTGTTGCCGAACTGTACGGGGACGAGTGGAGCTTCGTTCCGCACTTCTACTACGACTTCTATGTATACCAGTACGCGACGAGCTTGATTGCCTCCACTGCGCTGACCAAGGCCATCCTCGACCAGCAGGCCCGCGGCACTACGGTGGCCCGTGATCGCTATCTGGCCCTGTTATCAGCGGGCGGTTCGGATTTCCCCGTCACCCTGCTGGCCCGGGCCGGCGTGGACCTGACCACCTCGGCGCCCTTCTTGGCAGCCATGCAGGAGATGAACGCGCTCATGACCCAGATCGAGTCGATCCTGTCGACCGCGCCGGCAAAGTAGCGGCGATCTTTCACTGGTGATGGCACGCAGGCAGCATGCCGCAGTTGCGGACAGAAAACTCGGGAATGTTCCCGCGCAGAGCTGGGTCTCTTTCGCGTCACCGCGCGGGTTCTTGAGGGGAGCCTGCCGGAAGAACCGTAGCATCACGCATTAGCACAGTGCGTTCTCATCCGCCAGGAGCATGGTGTGCGCTGTCAGGATTTTCTTGACAGGCCGCCCTTCGTGACCAACCTTGGGACCACAAAGGACTGAAAAATGGCTACCAAGACTACTCCCAAGACTGTTCCCGCGAAGAATCCAACCCCGGCAGCTCCCGCTGCCAAGGCAAGCGCCCGCTACCAGCCGACCCAGGAAGAGATCGCGGCCCGCGCCTTCGAGATCTACCAGCGCGAGGGTGGAAACGACCAAGAGAACTGGCTTCGCGCCGAGCGCGAGTTGATCGCGCGCGGGCGTCGCTAGTCCCCGCTCCACAGTTGGCGCCCGTCTCCCGGTCTCACGTAGAGGGGAGACTGTCTTCAGGTTGCTTTTGACGCGGAGGGTTGTGTTTTCGCAGTCAATTGCGACCGTGTATTTGATGTGACAAGGCGTCATCGGGCGAGGCAGAACTGCGGGCAGCAACCACCGTGGCCGCAGCTCCCAGACGCACAGCGCCCAGAGCCAGCGCACACAGGCCACAGAGCGAAAAAACGGTCTGGTTGGTCGCCACGATCTGATGACCGGTCATGGCCAGGAGCACAAGACCGTAGCCAAGCAGTCGTGATGCCCCATCACCGGTAAGACAGGCCGCTGCGGCTGCGGTCGCGGCCACATAGGCCGCCACCACCATGCCCACCACGCCTGCGGCGGCAGGCAAATCGAAGTGAAGCCCATAGAGGGCCGCCACCTGAGCGAGGCCGAAGTATCGCATCATGGCCAGGGACAGAAGGGCGAGGGAAATCAGTCCGGCACCGAGCATAGCCGCGACTTGAAGACCCCCACGTGGGCGGGGGGAAACCAGGACCGGTGACAGGAGCAGGGCGAAGAATGTGCTGGCCTCTGCCATGCGGGAACCATGCCCCACGAGAAAAGGCGACCATCCCATGCGCTCGCAGAACATGGTCGCTGCCTGCAGGACGATGGGAGCGGCAAACAAGGTCACCGCAAGTTTCAGACGCAAGGGGCAGCGCTTGTGCCATAGCCCTGCTGCCACGAACCCAGCCAGAAAGGCGTGACTGATACGAAGGTAGGCCACGAAACGGTCAGGAACCGGCAGCGCCAGCACGCCAGCCGTGGCCAGCATCACGAAGAACAGCCCGATGGTGCTGACCGTGATGCGCATGGAGCGCGGAAAGATCGAGTCGCCCCGCAAAGCGCGCAGCAGCACCACGGCGACCAACACCACTCCGAGGACGCTCCCCAGGTTGGACATGAAGAGCCCGAGGTCTGACAAGATGCGGGCCACGCCCCAGGCGGGATGGCTGGGCAGAAACACGTGCGAAGCCAGTCGGTAAAGCAGCAGGTCGGCCAGCGCCGCCAGGGCCAGCACGGCGGTCAGGTTGGGGCTGGGGATGGCTTTCGGCATTGACGACCAGTATAGAGCCTAGTCGCGTGGGGAGCCGGCGAGATCCCCCTACGGGGACTTCGGGACGGACAGCCCACCCCGCCCACCCCGCGCGCTTCGCGCGCGCCCTCGTTGCTCGCCGGGGACCATCGCGCGAGGCCGAGCGAAGCGAGCGAGGTGGGGGTGGGCGTGGGGAGCCGAAGGGCATGGGAACCCTTTGAGGGTTCCCATTTCGATAGTCACAATTGTCGCGTGGGCCCCGCCTCGGCGCTAACTTAGCGCAAAGAGCGGTCTCCCGATGTTTCATATCTCCGTGGCAACCATGCTCTGCGCCTATCTCGCGGCCGCGACAGGCGAGCAGCCCTTCGTGGTGGCCCTGGATCCGGGACATGGTGGGTCCAATCGCGGAGCGCCCACGGCCAAGCCCGAACTGTACGAAAAGCACCTGACGCTCGACATCGCCCGCCTGGTGCAGCGGCGTTTGCTGGGCGAGCCTGGCCTCAAAGTCGTGCTCTGCCGCAATGGGGATCTGCTGGTGCCCATTCGCGCGCGGGCCCGCTGTGCCAACCAGGCCGGCGCGCGCTTGTTTCTCAGCATCCACGCCAACGCGGCGTCGGCCGAGCAGGGACCGGGCAGCCAGCGCGGCTTCGAGATCTTCGTACTACCGACTTCGGACGTCGATCAGGAGGTGGCGCGGGCGGCTTTGCTGGCCGACGACGATGCACAGGCCGCCTGGGCCGCGCATCAGGCGCGCACCGCCGCGGCCGACAGCCTGGCCGCGGCTCGACGTATCCGGTGGCGTCTGTCCGACGCGCTGGGATCGGATCGGGATCGCGGTATCAAGCAGACCGGCGCGACGCTGGACGTCCTGCAAGGGCTGGAAATGCCTGCGGTTCTGGTCGAGGTGGGATTCCTCGATCACCCGGAAGAGGGTCCCTTTCTGCTTTCCGAGCAGGGCAAGAAGACGGTGGCTGACGCGCTGGCGGGCGCCATCACGGACCTGCGCAGCCGCGAGCTACGCGGGCAGCGAGATCCCATGACCACCGCACCACCCGGTCAGCGCCGGGGCGCCGCAGCCGGCCGAGCAGCGAGCGTCAGCGGCCCGCGACCCTGAGATCCGCCGCGGGCTGGCGCAGGCGCAGGAAGAACGACTTGAGCAGGGCAGCACTCTCGCTGGCCAGCACGCCAGGAATGACCTCGACTTGGTGATTGAGCCGGGCGTCGTTGAGCAGTCGGTAGAGCGTGCGCGCGGCTCCCGCCTTGGGATCGTCGCAACCGTAATACAGCCGTCGTATGCGCGCATTGACCAGGGCACCGGCACACATCGGGCAAGGCTCCATGGTCACGTAGAGATCGGCATCGACCAGACGCCAGCCTCCCAGCGCGGCTGCCGCGGCCCGCAGAGCGATGATCTCGGCGTGGGCCGTGGGGTCGTTGAGGCACTCGCGCTGGTTGTGCGCCACGGCCACCACCCGACCGCGGGCCATCACCACGGCGCCCACCGGCACTTCGCCCGACCGGCCGGCCTGCGCGGCCGCCTCAAGAGCCAGGCGCATGGGGGCCTTGACCGCTGCCAGGTCGGTCTGGGGTTCTAGCTCAGCTTCTGCGGAACGGAGGAGCGACATCGTCAGGTCGGGCATTGTAGCGCGAAATTGGCTGGGCGAAGCCATGGCTTCTCACACCCTGGAATTCAGAATAGGGGTCTACGGCGGGGAGTTGGGCAACCGCAGGTCGTCCCTACCCAAGATGTGATGCGGGTGGGTCGCGCACGGCCGTAGGGGCGACCTGCGGTCGCCCCTCAAAAATGCGGGCTGGTCGACATCAGCCGTCCGCTCCGTGCGCTGGCAGACGCGCGCGCAGTTCGGAGGGCGCCGCGGTTCTGCCCACCCGGAAGAACGAGATGAGCTGCTGGAGCGATTCGGCCTGGCCAGCCAGCCCGTCCGCCGTGCTGGCCAACTCCTCGGCCGCGGTCGCGTTTCGCTGGGTCACCTCGTCGACCTGGCTCAGGGCCCGGTTGATCTGGGTGACGCTGGACGATTGCTCGCGGGAAGCAGCGGCTACCCGCTGGACCAGTTCTGTGGTCTTCTGTATCGAGGGAACCAGCGCGGCCAGAGCCCTGCCGGCCCGTTCGGCCACGTTCACGCTGGAGATGGTGAGATCGCCGATCTTGCGCGCCGCCGCCTGGCTTCGCTCGGCCAGCTTGCGCACTTCGCTGGCAACTACGGCGAAGCCCCGCCCGTGTTCACCGGCGCGCGCCGCCTCGATGGCCGCGTTCAGGGCGAGCAGGTTGGTCTGGTAGGCGATCTCCTCCACGATGGTGATCTTCTCGGCGATGGCCTTCATGGCTTGCACGGTCTCACTGACCGCCTTGCCGCTGTCCTCGGCGTCGTGGGCGCCCTTCAGTGCCATGGTTTCCATCTGACGGCTGTTCTCGGCGTTCTGCCCGATCGAGGCGCTCATCTGTTGCAGCGAGGCGGTGGTCTGCTCGATGGATGAGGCCTGCTGCCCCGCCCCGGCGGACAGCTGCTCGCCGCTCGCCGCGAATCCGCGCGCCGCGGATGCAGCCTCGCTAGTCGCCTGCTGTACCTGGGTCATCAGGTCGTGGAAACTGGCCAGCATCTTGTTCAACGACTGTCCCATCTGGCCGAGCTCGTCGTGCGAATCCACCGTGACCCTCACCGTCAGATCACCGTCGGCTGCCTGCTCGGTCTTGGCCACGACCTGGCGGAGCGGCACGGTGATCCGGCGGGCGACGTAGTAGTAGATGATGACGCCCGGAACCAGGGCGAGAAGGCCGACCAGCCCGATCATGAGTGCATTCGTTGTGGCCATGGCCTCGGCCTGACGGGTCGACATGCCGATGCGGATGACCCCGACCGCCTCGTTCATGAACCTGATGGGAGCGGCCACTTCAAATACCACGCTGTTGTTGGGAACCTGTCGCCGCACCATTTGCCGAGTCTTGCCCATCTCACGCTCGAAATCGTCGCGCAAGAGAACCTGGTTCTTGGCCTCGGGCTCGGTCGACACCAGCGCCTGGCCCTGGGGATTGATCCAGTGCACGTAAGCGACGTCGCTGTCGGCCCGCTTGGCCCCGTCAATCTGGTCCTGATCCGGGACAGTGGCCGAGAGGGTGTGGGCCATGATCTCGGCGCGCTTCTCGAGAAGCTGGATCATCGCCGTGCGGGTCGAGCGTATCGAGAACGAGCCGAGGGCCGCGATCGCGCCCACCAGGATGAGCACGAACGGGATCGTCAACTTCTGGGTGATCCGAAGTCCCGATACCCTGAATCTTTCTTCGCCCATTCTGATTTCTCCCTGACGCAGCCGACTGGTTGCCTCGAAGACAGTGCCTCTAGCATCGTCACTTCAGGCCCCAGCCTGAACCACGCGGCGGTGCCCGCCGTAGGAGCCATGCCTACAGGCACGTCGGCATGGGGCGGACAAGCAAATCCGATTCGCACCGACCGCGCCGTCTAATGCATCAAGACTAGTCTCAAGTTGCAGCAGCATTCCGACGACCGCTGTGAGAGGGGAATGAACGTGGAGAATCGCAAGAAGATCCTGCTGGTCGACGACTCGTCGACCTCACTTCTCATGACCTGCATGCTCCTGTCGGAGGAGAACTACGAACTGATCACGGCGCGTGACGGGGTGGAGGGGTTCCACAAGGCCCAGGATGAACTCCCCGACCTCATCCTGCTCGACGTGGTCATGCCGAACATGGACGGCATCGAAACCTGCAAGGTGCTGCGCGCATGCAAGAAGACGGAAGACATACCCGTCATCATGATTACGTCGCGCGGCGGGGTGGCCTCGCTCGAGGCCAGCTACGCGAGCGGCTGCAACGACTACGTGATCAAGCCCATCGATCCCGGTGAGCTTCTGGCCAAGGTCAAGAACTGCCTGGGCGAATGGAATGCCGAGGAATGACCGGATCAAGCCGAGCGACCCCACGGCCGGCGAGTTACGCCGCGCCTCGGGGTCGACGTTGCTAGCATCGGCAAACCGCCGTTTGGCCGAGCGCTGCGCCGCTCTCGAGGCCGGCCTGCAACGTATGACCACCCTCTGGGTCGCCAGCGCCCGTCTTCATTGCAGCGTGGACCCGGCCGAGGCGATGGATAACATCAAGGACATCATCGTCACGCTGGTCGGTTCCGAGGAGATCGCCATCTGGCGCCTCGACCGGGACGGGAAGAACCTGCTTTTGCAGGCCAGCCAGGGCATCGACGGCAAACGCTGGGCCAGGGTGCCCGCGCGCAAGGGGGTCTTCAACCAGGTGGTCACGCGCGGCCAGATCTTCCTTCGTGGCAAGCCGGCCTCCAGCACGCGGCGGGCGCACGACGCCGACGGCCTTACCGCCTGTATCCCGCTGCGGGCGGGCGGACTGTGCACCGGTGCCATCGGCATCTTCGATCTGCTTCCACACAAGCCAGGCATCAGCACAGTCGACCGTGCGCTTTTCGATCTGCTGGCCAACCAGGCGGCGATCGTTCTCATCTGCGCCGGCCGCAGCGCCCGGCGGGCTGCCTACTGGGGGCGCAGGGATGGCTAGGACAAATCTCGTGCGGCTCGCGGATAGCAGAGAGACTGGCGGGCTTGCCACCCAAAAGGCGCCGGCGGCGGGAGCTCCTGACGATCGCCCCACCGTGTATCTGCATCCCGGGCACATGCACGTGGCTTTCGGGCAGTACGCTGTCAAGACGGTCCTCGGATCCTGCATCGCGGTCTGCGTCTGGGACGACCGCGCGCAGGCCGGCGGGGTGGTCCACTACCTGCTCCCCGAAGGACGCGCCGTCGAGGGCAACACGGGAAAGTACGGCAGCCTAGCCATCCCAGCGCTCATCAAGGCCGTGCGCGCCCTGGGCGGCGGGGAAAGCAAGCTGCGCGCCAAGGTGTTCGGCGGCGCCGGCGTGCTGCCCAGCCTGGGCAAGCGCTTGAATGATCTGGGCGAAAGCAACGCGCGCATGGCCTGGAAGATGCTGGCCGCGGACAACGTGCCGGTGGTGGCGAAGGACGTGGGCGGGACACGGGGTCGGCGGCTGATCTTCAACGTCGACGACGGGTCGGCCTGGGTGTGGAGGCTATAGCAGAGCCATGAAGATCGATCGTGACGCCCTGGTGAAGGCCTTCCTGGTCGACTCGGAAGAGAACCTGTCGACCATGGAGGACGCGCTCATCCTGCTCGAGACGCATCCCGAGGACGAGGAGACCCTGCGTGCCATATTCCGCGGGGCGCACACCCTCAAGGGCAACGCCTCCATGCTCGAATTCATGGAGCTCTCGGAACTCGCCCACTCCATCGAGGACGTGCTCGATCGCATGCGCAAACAGATCCTGCACGCAACGCCCGAACTGGTCTCGGTGATCCTGCGCGCGGTGGATCTCATGCGCCAGATGGTGCCGACGGTATCGGACAAGCAACGTTCGTTGCCGCCCGAGTTGTCCCGCCTGATGAGCGATCTGGCCCGCTGGAGCGTCCATTCCGAGGGCGCGGGGCCGACGCGTGCGCCTGCGCCTGAGGGGGCCAGCGTCGGCGTCGTGGCCGCTGCCCCTGCGCGCGCCCAAACCTTGCGCGTGGAGGTCGATCGTCTCGATCAGTTGCTCAACATCGTCGGCGAGATCGCCATCGCGCGCGGCCGCCTGCACGACGCCCTGGATGCCAGTGCGGGGTGCGCGCAACCGCTCGAGATTCACCACGAGGCGGATCGGCTGTTCTTCGATCTGCAGGATCTGATCATGAAGATCCGCATGGTTCCCCTGGGGCCGACCTGCCGCCAGTACTCGCGCACCGTGCGCGACACGGCGGCGACGCACGGCAAGTCGGCCCGCCTGCTGGTGGACGGCGGCGATGTGGAGGTTGACACCACCGTCATCGAGCATCTGCGCGATCCGCTCACCCACATCATCCGCAACGCCATCTCGCACGGGATCGAGACCCCGGCGGGGCGGCGCGAGCGCGGCAAGGATCCGTCCGGCCTGGTGGTCATCCGCGCCCGCCGCGAGGCGAGTTGCATCGTCGTGCAGGTCAGCGACGACGGGCAGGGGATCGATCGCAAGCGATTGGCCGAGGCGGCGCACAGTCGCGGGCTCTTGCCCGATCCCGATCACGTGCGCGACGAGGATCTCTTGCGCCTGATCTTCGAGCCGGGCTTCTCGACCGCGGCCGAGGTCGGCGACCTGTCGGGACGCGGGATCGGCATGGACATCGTCCGCCGCAGCATCGAGGCGCTGCGCGGGTCGGTCGAGGTGGAGAGCACGCCCGGGGCGGGGACGGTGGTGAGCATGCGCATCCCGCTCACCCTGGCCATCATTCCCGGCTTTGCCGTGTCGGTGGGCGAGGACACCTACGTCATCCCCATGGACACCGTGGTGGAATGCGTGGAGTTGCCCGCTGAACTGCACGTCAGTGCCGCAGGCTCAGTGGTGCTCAACCTGCGCGGGCGCCCGCTACCCTGCCTGCGTCTGCGCCAGCTCTTCGCCAGCGAGGCCACGTCCCCCGCGCGTGAGAACGTGGTGGTGGTGCGCAACGGCGAGGTTGACGCGGGCATCATCGTGGATTCGCTGCACGGCGAGATCCAGGCGGTGGTCAAGCCGCTGGGCCGCCTGCTCGGCGATGTGACCGGAGTGGCCGGCTCGACCATCTTGGGCAGCGGCCGGGTGGCGCTGATCCTGGACATCCCGATTATTCTCCGACAAGCGATCGCAACCGTGAGCCCGGACAGGTACCCGGAGGTTCAGACAGGCCCGGCCCAGAGTGTGGAGGAAGGTCCATGATGAGCAACGTGAGGATCGCGACCCGTCTCGTGCTGGCCTTTGCCGCCATGCTGATTCTGATGGGGTGGCTGGCCTACACCGGCTACCAGGGCATCGATCAGGTTTCCGGAACTGCGGCGGCCATTTTCGGCGCCGACGCCAGGACCACGGGTCCGGTATCGCAGTCGCTGGGCATCGCGGCGACGCGAAACCAGCTGATTGTCATCGTCAGCTTCCTGATCGGGGCGGCGCTCACCCTGGCCATCGGTTTGGCCATGATCCGCAGCATCGCCACGCCCGTGGTCAAGATGGGGGGCATGGTGGAGGAATTTGCCCGTGGGGATCTGACCGCCACCGTGGATCTCGATCGCTCGGACGAAGTGGGCAGCCTGTATGCCTCGCTTACTCGCATGTCGCGCAATCTGCAAACCATCATCGAGGAGATTCGTGGGAGCGCCAGCGGGCTCAACACCGCTGCCACGCAGATCGCGAGTTCATCGCAATCGCTGTCCCATGGAAGCAGCGATCTGGCCTCGGCGGTCGAGGAGACCACCGCCAGCCTGGAGGAGATGAGCGCATCGATCACCGGCAACGCGGAGAACAGCCGGCAGACCGAGCAGATTGCGGTCAAAGGGGCGAGGGACGCGGGTGAGACCAGCCGGGCGGTGCAGGAGACCGTGGACGCGATGAAGTCGATCGCGCAGAAGACCAGCATCATCGAGGAGATCGCCTACCAGACCAACCTGCTCGCGCTCAACGCGGCCATCGAGGCGGCGCGCGCGGGCGAGCAGGGCAAAGGGTTCGCGGTGGTGGCGTCCGAGGTGCGCAAGCTGGCCGAGCGCAGTCAGATGGCGGCGCGCGAGATCAACACGCTGGCGGCGTCCAGCCTCAAGGTCGCGGATCGCTCCAGCCAGATGTTGCAGGAACTCGTTCCCTCGATACGCATGACCTCCGATCTGGTGCAGGAGGTGGCGGCCGCGAGCAATGAGCAGGCGGCGGGCGTCACGCAGATGAACAAAGCGATCGGGCGCATCGATCAGGTCACGCAGCGCAACGCCTCGGCCGCCGAGCAACTGGCCTCCACCGCCGAGGAAATGGCATCGCAGGCCGATGCCCTGTTGCAGATGGTTTCCGGGTTCAAGATGGGAGTGAAGCAGGCGCCGGCCACTCGCGAGAAGAACACGCCGGTTGTCTCGCAAAAGCCCGCTTCCCTGCTTTTGTCTCCGCCCCACAAGCCGGGGCAGGCTCTCGCGCGGAGCAAGCCCACGGCAGCGGCGGGGCAGCCGGCCCGGCCGGCAAAGCCTGGGCCCAGCCCATCGCCTGCCCGCCTGCCTCGGCCCGTCACCTCGGCAGACCCAGACCAGCAGGCCAGTCCGAGCAGCGAACCCGACGGAGAACAGGACTTTCGTCGCTTCTGAGGCAGCACCATGGAAAAAGCGCAGGCATCGGAAAAACCCGCCCAGTACCTGACCTTCACGCTTGCCGGCGACGAGTACGCGGCTGGTATTCTGCAGGTCAAGGAGATCATCGAGTACCAGCCTCCCACCCGCGTGCCACAGACCCCCGCGTCCATCCGCGGAGTGATCAACCTGCGCGGCAAGGTCATCCCCGTCATCGACCTGGCGGTCAGGTTCGGTCTACCTCCGTCGCAGCCGGGCAAGCGGACCTGCATCGTGGTGGTCGAGGCGAAGCTGGAAGGCGAGCCGGCCGTGATGGGCCTGCTCGCCGACGCGGTCAACGAGGTCATCGACCTGATGGCTGGCGACATCGAGCCGCCACCGCCCTTCGGCACCCGGGTGCGCGTCGACTATCTGATTGGCATGGGCAAGATCGGGCAGAAGTTCGTGCTGTTGCTCGATATCGACCGGGTGCTGTCGGCGGACGATCTGCTCTCGGCGGCGTCGATTGCCGCAGGCGCCGCGCCTCCGCCCGGCGATGTTCCCGCCAGCGCCAACTCACCGTCGGCGGCATGAGGAAGGCGCGCGACACGATGGACACCATGACCGCAGGCCTCGGCCCGCCGCTTGCGGTTGACATCGCCGCTTCGTCGCTGCACGAGCAGGACTTTGCGCTGTTTCAGACCTTCATTCACCGGGAAGCCGGCATCTACCTGTCGGACGCCAAGCAATCGCTGCTGGTGGCCCGCCTCAGCCGGAGGCTGCGCGAGTTGGGGCTGCATTCCTTCCGCAAGTACTACGACCTGGTGACCAGCGAGGGCGGGGAGGCCGAGCGGGCGCGCATGTTCGACTGCATCTCGACCAACGAGACCGGCTTCTTCCGCGAGCCGCACCATTTCGAGTTCATCGAGCGCGAGGTGATACCCCGCTGGACCGGCCTGGTCGCCGAGGGCAAGCGGGATCGGTGCGTGCGCGCCTGGAGCGCGGGCTGCGCCACCGGAGAGGAACCGTACACGCTGGCCATGGTGCTTCTCTCCAAGCTCCCGCCTTCGGCGGGCTGGCACATCAGGATCCTCGCCACCGATCTGTCGAACCGCGCTCTGGCGCGCGCCCGGCAAGGGCTGTGGCCGTTGGCCAAGGCGAGCGACATCCCCGAGCGCTACCTCAAGGCCTTCATGCTGCGCGGGGTGCGGTCGCAGGAGGGCAAGATGAAGGCCGGGCCCGAGATCCGCGCGGTGGTGGAGTTCGCCCAGCTCAACCTCAACAGCGACAGCTACCCGCTGAGTGAAAAGTTCGACCTCATCTTTTGCCGGAACGTCCTCATCTACTTCCACACCAGCCGGCGGGCGCGCAAGACCAGCCAGATCATCGGCCACCTGGCCCCCGACGGCTACCTGTTTCTCGGACACGCGGAAACCCTGCACCACCTGGGTGCCACCAGTCTCGGCACGGTCATCCCGACGGTGTACTCGTGCCTGGGCGGCAAGCCCGCTGCCGGCGAGAAGGGCGCGAGGAACTCCCCATGAGCAAGGCGCCCCGCCGCCTGCAGGTACTGGTAATCGACGACTCCGCGGTCGTGCGGCAGGCGCTCACCGCCGTGCTCTCGAGCGAGAAGGACATCGACGTGGTGGTGGCCGCCGACCCGTTGATCGCGGAGCAGAAGATGGCCCGCTTTCGCCCCGACGTCATCGTGCTCGATCTCGAGATGCCACGCATGGACGGGCTGACTTTCCTGAGCAAGCTCATGGCGGACGATCCCCTGCCGGTGGTGGTGTGCTCCAGCTACGCCGAGAGTGGTAGCGAACTGGCCCTGCGCGCCCTCGAACTCGGCGCGGTTGACATCCTGGCCAAGCCACGCGTGGGCGTGCGCGACTTCTTGCACGACTCGGCGGTCATACTCATCGAGTCGGTGCGCGGCGCGGCCCAGGCCCGCATCGGGTCCAGCCGCCCGCCGCCCGAGCCCGCGCCCCGGGAGAGCGCGGATGCGATCATCGCCGCTGGGCGCGCCAAGATCGAGACTGATCGGATCATCGCGGTGGGCGCGTCGACCGGCGGCACCGATGCCTTGCGCGAGTTGCTCGCCGCCATGCCCGCCGATGCGCCCGGCATGCTCATCGTCCAGCACATGCCGGCGGGTTTCACCGCGGCGTTCGCCAAGCGGCTGGCGGAGTCGTCGCGGCTGGACGTGCGGGAGGCGAAGAGCGGCGATGACGTGGGCCGGGGACGAGCCCTGATCGCCGCCGGTGACCGCCATCTCGTGCTCCGGCGCAGCGGGACCCGCTATTTTGCCGAGGTCAACGACGGGCCGCTGGTTTCCCGCCACCGACCGAGCGTGGACGTGTTGTTTCGCTCGGTGGCCCAGGCTGCGGGCAAGAACGCGGTCGGCCTGATCATGACCGGGATGGGCGGCGACGGGGCGCAGGGATTGCTGGAGATGAAGCAAGCCGGGGCTGCGACCTTTGCGCAGGACGAGAGCAGCTGCGTGGTGTTTGGCATGCCCAAGGAGGCCATCGCGCGCGGGGCCGCCGACCGGGTACTCGCGCTCAAGGATCTGCCGGCCGCTGTCCTGCGCGCGGCCAACGGTGGTGAGCCGGGTGCTGGTACAAAAGCTCACGGAGGAAAGTAGAAATGAAAAGAACAATCCTGGTGGTCGACGATTCCAGCATGGTGCGCGCCCTGTTCCGCGCGGCCTTCGGGGAAGTCGAGGACTTGCAACTCCATCAGGCGTGCAATGGCGAGGAGGCCTTCGCGGTCATCAAGCAGTTCGGTGAGCCCGACCTCATCTTCATCGACGTGAACATGCCGGTCATGGATGGACTCGAGTTCCTCGATCTGGCCGCCAAGACCGGACTGCAGCAGCGAGTCCCGGTCGTCATCATCAGCACGGAAGGCCGCGACGAGGACGTGCGCCGGGGTCTGGAGGCGGGCGCCTGCGAGTACGTGCGCAAGCCCTTCCAGCCGCAGAAGTTGCTGGCCGTGGTCGAGCGGCTCACCGCCAAGCCCGGCGGCTCCGGTGCCACGCAAGGAGAGCGGGGAACATGACCACGGAAGCAAAGTCTCGCAGCAATGCACCCGCGGGCCCTGCGCCCGGCAGGGGCACCAGCAGCGACTCGCTGGCCTCGGCCGTGCTGGCCGCGCTCGAACAGATCGATCGCCCCACACGATCGCAGGCCATCGTCGATGCGGCGGAGACCGTCGACCCCGACGATCTGATCGAGGCGATGTCCGACGGGAAAGACTCGCGCCGCCGCAATGCCGCCATGGAGGCGCTCAGCCGGGGTGGCACGCGTAGCGTGCCGGCGCTGCTGCGCGCGCTCAAGGACGGTGACCCCGAGGTCGTCATGTTCGCGGCCAACGTGCTGGGCCGCACTCGCGATCCGGCGGCCATTCCGCACCTGGTGTCGCTGCTCGAACACGCCGATCCCAACGTGGCCCAGGCCGCTATCGACAGTCTGGCCCAGCTGCGCGCGACGGTGGCGGTCAACTCGCTGGTCAAGATCCTGGACCGCGATCCTTGGCTGCGTTTTGCCGCGGTCAACGCCTTGGGCGAGATCGGCGACACCAAGGCGGTGGAGCCGCTGGCCTCGCTGCTCTCCGACGAGACCATCCGTCTGGGCGTGGTCGAGGCGCTGGGCAAGATAGGCTCGGCCGAGGCGCTCGGGCATCTGGCCCGCATGCTGCACGAAAGCCAGGACAGCTCGACCTTCGGAGCGTGCCTCAAGGCCATCGGTCAGGCGCTCGAGTCGCAGCCCGACGAGAAATTGCTGGAGAACATCGGCTCGTGGGCGAAGCTTTCCTCGCCCGAGGCGACCGATGTGCAGATGCGGGTGGCCAAGGTGTTGACTGCCTCCCAGGAGCAGACCTTCGCCGGCGATCACGGGGTCAGCAAGAAGGAAGCCAGCGCCCAGATCGTGCGCGCCCTGCGCCTGCGGCCGCTCTACACCACCCTGGTGCTGGCTGGCTGCGATCCCACCCTGCGCGAGGTGCTCGAGTTTTGCGCCGTCTCCATCGGGCGCGAGATATCACCGGCGTTGGGCGTGGGGTTGAGCTGCAGCAACAAGAACGTCAGGGTGCTCGCCTGCCGCTGCATCGGCGCGCTCGGTGCCAGCGATCTGGTCACGGGCGTGATGGCTCTTTTGGGCGACCCCGACGAGACCCTGCGCGCAGCCGCGGTGCAGGCGCTGGCGCGGCTCCGCCACAGCGACTCAACTCCGGCGCTGACTCCGCTGTTGTCGGACCCCAGCTCTCTGGTCCGCAACGCGGCGGTGGGCGCTCTGGCGCAGCTCGATTCCCAGGCGGTGACAATGGCTCTCATCCAGGAATGCGGCAGCCAGCCCTCCATCCGGCCCCTGGCCATGGATATCATGCGGCTCAACCCGCATCCGGCGCAGCTCGGCTTCATCAAGCAGTGCCTGTGTGACCCCGATGCTTCCCTGCGCGGCAAGGCGATAAGCACGCTGGCGTCGCACCTCGGCGCCAACGCGGTGGATTTTCTGCAGCCGCTGCTGGCCGACCCCGACGTGTCCACCCGGCGGGCGGCCGTGGCGGCGCTGGGACAGATGCGCCACTCCTCGGTCAACCAGGTCTTGCTCCGGCAGCTCGAGATGGATGCGGAAACGCGCGCGGAAGTCATCCGCGCCCTGGTGAACCTGGGCGACAACTCGCTGGCGTCGCGTCTGGTGAACATCCTGCAGGGCGAAACCGGCACGGCTCGCCTCCCGGTCATCGAGGCGCTCGGCCAGATCGGAGATCCGGTCGCCGAGCCCGCCCTCATCAAGCTGCTGGCCAGCGAGGAAGCAGCCATCCGGCGCGCGGCGGTCATGGCCCTCAGCCGCTTCTCCTCGCGGGTTGTCATGCGCCATCTGGTCGCCGCCGCGAAGGATTCCGACGTTCCGGTCCGTCAGGCCGTGGTCGAGGCGCTGGCCCAGCACGCTGATCCGGCGGCCCGCGCCGCGCTGGCGCGCCTGTGCCTGGACATGGATCCAGAGGTGGCAAAGGCAGCCCACCGCCACACTGAGACGATTGGCTAGCGCACGCGTGGGGAGCTCGCCGGCTCCGCCGACGGCGCACCATCGCCAGGGTTGGATGGTCTGCCACGGCGTACATTTTTCGCTCCACCGTCCCGTTTTTCGGGCGAGCGTAGCCCAGCTTTGCTGGGCGGAGCGAGGGGGGACCGGGGGCTTGTGAGCGAGAGCGAACCAAGCCCCCGTAAGATGCCAGGGTTTGGGAACCCTTTCAGGGTTCCCATGAAGACGCCTCAGCCGACACTGGCGTTGTGCCGGCGCAGCCGCTGCAGGATCTCCGCCAGCTCGGCTGGCTGTAGCACCCCTGTTTCGACAAAGTACTGCCCGAGGCGGCGCTGGCGGCACGCCTGCGCGCGCAGGATGCTTTCGCGCTGGAGCAGGGTCAGCAGATCGAGGCGCAAGGCCGCGTCGCCGATCTTCTCTCCCGGCTGCCGGGCGTCCAGGGCCCGGTTCACCAGATCGGTGGTGAGATGCCCGAGGCGCGTGGCAAGCTGACCGAATCGCGGCCGCTGGCGGTTCTGCCAGACGATGGACTTGATGAGTCCCATCCAGGAGATGCGCCGCGAGCAGTACAGGTACTCGCCCAGGCGGAGCCGGCGTCGCGGGATGGGGCCCGGCCAGACGTGATCGAGGCGGGAAGGCGCCGTGCAAGGTGCGGGAGCGGCCCGCTTGCGGATGGCTGGCTGCGGTTGCGGCCGGCCGCGGGTCGCGACGTACCCGGCCAGCAGCCGGTACGCCATTTGGACATCCTTGAAGAGCTCGGTCATGTCGTGCTGGTTCCTGCCGGCGGCCCGCGCCCGGTCAGGATGGACCTCGAGGGCGCGCTTGCGGTAGCAGTGCTTGACCATCGCAGGCTGGAGCGAGTCGAGAAACCCGGGGGTGAGCGCCACCTGCGGGCCGAACAGCACCCGGCAGGCCCCTTGCAAGTTGTCGATGCATGTCGAGACGGTCACGTTCGTTCCTGGTAACCGATGGTAGGCGCGGCTCGGGCCGACGACCAAATTTTAGATGGGTGGGCGAAACAGACAGCCACGGCCCGCACCAACCCGAAGCTCTTGTTCAGAGCTTCGGCAGCCTGTCCGAGTCCTGCACGCGAAAGTAACTGGCCCGCTCGGTCAGCGCCGCGGACTGCGCCGACATCTCCTCGGCGGTGGAACTCAGCTCCTCGGCTGCCGCCGCGTTGTGCTGGGCCACCTCGCTGATTTGGGCCATGGCCCGGCCTAGCTGTTGCACCGTCGCCGACTGTTCGGCGGTCGCCGCGGTCACCTCGCGCACCAGTTCCGCGGTCTTGTCGATCGAGGGCACCAAGTCCGACAGCATCGCGCCTGTGCGCTCGGCCACCGCGACGCTGGACACCGCCAGACCCGAGATCTCGCGGGCGGCGGCCTGGCTGGTCTCGGCCAGCTTGCGCACCTCGCTGGCGACTACGGCGAAGCCCCGGCCTTGCTCGCCCGCGCGGGCGGCCTCGATGGCCGCGTTCAGGGCCAGCAGGTTGGTCTGGTACGCGATCTCGCCCATCACCGAGATCTTCTCGGCGATGCTCCTCATGGCCGCCACGGTCTGGGTCACCGCGGTTCCGCTCTCGTCGGCGGAGCGCGCGCCCTTGGAGGCGGTCTGCTCGGTCACGCGGCCGTTGTCCGCGTTCTGCGCGATGGAGGCGCTCATCTCCTCCAGCGAGGTGGTGGTTTCCTCGATGGCGGCCGCCTGCTGCGAGGTCCCCCGCGACAGAAGCTGGGCGGTATCGCTGACCTGGCCGGCGGCCGTGGTCAGCGCCGCTGCCGAGCTGCGCACTTCCCCCATCACATCGGTCAGCCGTTCCACCATGTCTTGCATGGCCGCCAGCAGACTGGTGGTGTCACCCTTGCGCGTGTGGATGGAGAAGCCAAGATTCCCTTGCGCCACCGCGCGGGCCACCTGCGCCGCGTACTCGGGCTCACCGCCCAGTTGGCGCAGCACCGATCGGGTCATGAAGGCAGCCGCCAGCGCCGCGGCCAGCACCGCCACCACCAGGACCAGCACCGCGAGCAGTGCGGTCCGGCGGTAGGCATCGAGCGCCTGTTGGTGCTCCGATTCCGCCAGAACGTGCTCTTCAGCGATGAGCGCGTCGAGGTTCTTGCGCAGGTTCTGGAAATCGAAATCGGCGGTCTGCAGCGCGGAGAGGCCCATGTTCACGTCCGCGGTGGCCAGGTCGAGCGCCAGGGCCATGCTCTTCTTGTAGGCTGCAATCTGTTCCAGCGCGCTCTTTAGGTGGCTGCCCTCCTGTGCGGAAATCTTGGACGCGGACGCCAGGGTACTGACCACGGCCGCGGCGGCGTCGGTCTGGCGGGCGAGGTCACCGGCCAGCCTGGCCACCTTGGCGTCATCGTAGTTTCCAATCCAGGTCACCAGCCGATACACGCTGGCGTGGACCGCGTCCATCTTGGTCGAAACCTGCCCAACCGATTGATAGAAACCCAGGCGGGTCTGGAAGATGTCCTGCAAGGCCGTGCGGCCGACGCCCAGCGCCTGGAAAGCAACCAGGGCAAACAGCAGCAATCCCAGCAGCACCAGCAGCGGAGCCAGCAGGATTCGTTGGTAAAGTTTCACGGACGCGGCCCTCGCTGATTCTGACTTACGCTCGCCGCCCTATCGCTTGTAGATGCCCACACAGAAAAGAACTTCCTCGTGGCGCTGGCAGTAGGTCGACTTCTCGAGCACCTTCTTGGTGACCGGGTCGGTCCACTTGTAGTCGTGCCAGAAGCTGGGCTTGGCGCTGCCCAGATCCACGCGTTCCTTGACGAACAGCTTGCCGTCCGGATCGCGCAGGTCGATTAGATCCTTGCCCACCATCTTGGGGTTCTGGCCATGCGCGAGCACCTTGCCTTGCAGGTCGTACACCACCACGTAAAGATCCCGGTCCACGAACCCGGGCGCCTTGTTGGTGAAATCCTGGTACGCCTTCTCGGTCCCGACTTTCTTGGCGTGGGCGATCGCCTTGCCCACCATGGCCTCGGCCTCCTTGGCCGTGCCGAACTCCGCCTTGGTTGCCGACAGCGCGGGAACCGCCGCAACCGTCAAGACCAGAGCAAGCATCGCCGTGCGCATGTTTCGTCTCCTTGTAGCCATCATGCAGAATTCGTTAGTTTTGCACATTTTGAAGCCAAAATGCGGACACATGACTGATCGAATTGGCTTGTGATTTCTAGGAGAAGTTTCGGTTTCGGGATGGCCATGTGCGGCATCCTGCCGGGCACGATCCCGTCTGAACCAGCAAACAAAAAGCCGATCGTTGTGGACCAATCGTGGCACCATTGGCCCTAGGCAGACGGCGCTGGCGCAGGTCGGGCTGCTCGTGGCCGTCGGGATGCAGTTCGATCGCCGCGGCCAGGATCAACAGCCAAGGAGGAACGGATTGGACGAAAACGGTCAGAGCTCGCTTTGGCAGCGCCTGATCGGACCCAGCGCGCGCATCCAGGGCGCCGAGCAGCGCGCGGCTGCACGTCTGATGGCCGTGCTCATGTTGGCCCATGTTGCCGCCGTCATGCTGGGACTAGCCTTGAGCGATCTGTTCTGGCGACGCACGCTCGGGACCGGCATCCTGCGCGACCGGGACGTCTTCGGGATCATCGCCGGCGCTGTCCTGATCGCGGTGTCGTTTCTGCTGGTTCGCGCGGGCCGCTACCGGGCGGGCGTGGCGCTCTATCTTGCCTGCACGACCGCGGTAACGTTGACCGTGCCTTTCCTGGGGTCGGTCCAGTACGAGATCGCCATGCTGGCCTCGGGGATCATCCCGGTCCTCATCGCCGCCATCGCCTTGTCCTACCGCTGGGTGCTCGGCGTGCTGGCGAGCATCGTGGGCATCGGGATGGTGGAACTGATGGTCTTCCCCATACCGCCTCGCCTGGCCACCAGCGGCTTCGAAATGCTCATCGTTGTGCTGGTCAGCGGCGGCCTGGTGCTGGTGCTGCGCCATCACCAGGCAATTCTCGGGGGCATGCGCTTGCAGGCCATGCACGCCAACGAGGACGCCGCGCGCCGGAGCGAGCGGCACTATCGCGCCCTGTTCGAGACAGTCACCGACGGGATATTCCTGATCAGCCGCGAGGAGAAAGTGATCGAGGTCAATAGCGCGGCCTGCCGCCAACTCGGCTACGCCCGCGAGGAACTGCTGGGCATGCCGTTGCGCCAGATCGTTCCGCCCGACGCGCTCGATCATCTGGCTGACGTGCAGCGCGAGGTGGTCGCCAAGGGCTTCGTGAGGGTGGACGCGTCCCACCGGCGCAAGGACGGCAGCACCTACCCGGTCGAGTTGACGGTGACTCTTACCGAGGTGGACGGCGCGCCCGCGTTCATGGCTGTTACCCGTGACGTGACCGAGCGGCGGCGCGCCGAGGCGGATCGCCACCGCTTGGAGGACCAGCTCCAGCACGCGGTGAAGATGGAGTCCATCGGCCGGCTGGCCGGTGGCGTGGCCCACGACTTCAACAACCTGCTCACCGCCATCCTGGGCAACATCGAGATTGCCAACCATCGCTTGCGGCGCAACGAGGGCATCCAGGATCTGCTGGGCGAGGTGCGCGACGCCGCCATGAGCGCAGCCGGGCTGACCCGGCAACTGCTGGCCTTCTCACGCCGGCAGATCGTGGAGCCGCGTCTGGTGGACCTGAACGAGCTGATCGCGCACATGCACAAGATGCTGGTGCGCCTGATCGGCGAGGACATCGAGCTGCGTACCCTGCCCGGATCAGGGCTGGCCACCGTGAAGATCGATCCGGGCCTGGCCGAGCAGGTGCTGGTGAATCTGGCGGTCAATGCGCGCGACGCCATGAAGGGCGGCGGGGTGATGGTCATCGAGACCACCACGGTCACTCTCGACGAGGAGTACAAGCGCAGCCACCCGCTGGTGGAGCCGGGCGCCTACGTCCGGCTGGCCGTCAGCGACACCGGTTCGGGCATGACCGACGAGGTGAAGCGCCACCTGTTCGAGCCGTTCTACACCACCAAGCCACGCGGCGAGGGCACCGGCCTAGGCCTGGCCACCATCTACGGAGCCATCCGGCAGAGCAATGGCCACATCGAGGTCTATTCCGAGGTGGGCAAGGGCACGACCTTCAAGATCTACCTGCCGGCCGAGTCAGGAGCGCCCGAGATGTTGACCCCGCCGCTCGACCCGCGGCCGGTCACCGGCGGCAGCGAGACCATCCTGGTGGTCGAGGACGACGAGCGCGTGCGCACCATCGTGACCCGGGTGCTGTGCGAGGGTGGCTATCGCGTACTGGTGGCGGGCAACGGCGACGACGCGCTGGCGCTGGCCGGCGCCGACGGCCAGCCCATCCACCTGCTGGTCACCGACGTGGTGATGCCGGGCATGAACGGTCGGCAACTGGCCGATCGCTTGGCCCAGGCGCACCCCGAGATGCGCACCCTGTTCACCTCGGGCTACACCGAGAACATCATCGCCCACCACGGCGTGCTGGAACGTGGAATCGAGTTCTTGAGCAAGCCTTACACGCTCGAGATTCTGACCCGCCGGGTGCGCGAGGTGCTGGACAAGGCGCGGGGCTGAAGCTAGGGCGGGCAGGACGGCATGGAGGGGAGGCATGAGATTCCCGCAGATCGCGTGTTCACACACCGGAACGGTCTTCCTCACTGCGGGCACCGACCGATCAGTGGACTGTCGGCATCTCCGGAAGAGAAATCACGTGCGCATCTTTGAGAATGCGATCACGCGGCGCGCGCCCTGACACCCGGAGCCGCGACGGTTGGGGCTCTGCGAGAATAGCATCCGCAAGAAAACGGCGTGTGAGATGGTGCCCCTCCAGAACGTGAGGCCAAAACCTCGCCAAAGATCGTGGGTCCGCGCTGACTGACCTCGGCCCATTTGGGCATCAAGGTGCGATCATTCTTGGCTAGACGAAACTCCAGGGTGCGATCGCCCAGGGTGCGCAGGGGTCTTTCCAGCAGGCGCCTGCCCTCGAGCACCCGCACCGGATCGCCGTCACGAAAATCCTCGGGCGCCCCCGCTGGCCGCATCGAGGAGGTGTCTCGAAGACTTCTGCGTACTCTTCACAGTGACTTGAGCACGGCGCGAAGATCGGCGGCGTAACGACCCTTGGGCGCGAGTTGCAGATAACGTTGGTAGGCAGCCTTGGCGGCCTGTGAATGCCCTGCATTCTGTTCGGCATTGCCGATGAAAACGTAGGCGTCGGAGGCGTCCGGATCGATAGCAACCGCTTTCCTAGCCCATGTCACGGCCTGGCTGGACCGGCCGCGATCGAACTCGGTCTTGGCGAGGATCACCGCGATGTCCGCGGACCGCGGGGTTGCCGCAAAAGCCTGCCCGCATGTCGCCAGGATGTCCTTGGCCCGGTGCTGCTGGGCGGCTCGCTTGCAGGCAGCGTGCAGATCGTCACCGTCGGATACCCCGGCACTCGGTGGCAACGTAGCAGCGGGCGGCGCAGCAGCCGCGGGCGCCGAGGGTAAACTCGCGGGAGGTTCGGCAGCCGCAACGGCGGGCGCAGCTTCGGGCGCGGGCGGAACCGGCGCGGCCACAGTCGGCTCTGGCGCGGCCATGGTCGGCTCCGGTGCAGTCGGCTCTGGCGCGGCCGGCTCTGGCGCCGATGGGACGGACTGGGCAATGGCTGCCACCGGCGGCGTTGGCGCGGGTTGGCTGCCTACCACAGCCGGGACTACCAATGGAGCTTCCGTCGGTTGGGCAGCGGGCGCAGCTTGTGGCGCAGGGGCGGTGGCCGCAGCCGGGGCAGCCGCCGGGGGAACCATCTGGACAGCGGCAACTGCGACAGGTGCCGCTACATGGACACCACCGCCCTTGCGAGTTTCGACCCGCCACAGGATTACGCCAGCGAGGACGCCCGCGCAGGCAACCGAGATCGCCGCGGTGGTCATCCGCCGAGGCTTTCCGACCCTGTGTCTGGTCGCGGTCGCGCCTCCCAGGTCGTCGAAGTTGTCCACCTCGACGGGGTCGGCGGCCTTCTCTTCGCCTTCCTTGAAGAACAGCGCCTCGACCGCGCTGAAATGCGAAGCGTGATCGCCGGTGGTCGACGAAGGCTGATCAATAGTGTGCATCTGCGTACATCTCTCCTCGCGTTTCACCTTCCCCAAAACGCCCATCGGTTGGAAACTCAGGCACGAAGGCCGATGCCGGCCCTTGGTGAAACGCAGATGACATCCAGTCTTGTCCTCGGTCTCGACGAGGCAGGCCGCGGGCCGGGGCTCGGTCCCATGGTGCTTGCCGCCGTCGTACTCGACGAGAAGGCGGCGGGTCTGCTCGCCAGGCAAGGGGTGCGCGATTCCAAGACATTTGGTTCATCAGTTAGTGCGCGAAGAACGCGCGCGATCCTCAAAAATTCCGTCGAGGAACTGGCGAGCTGGGTCGGCCTGGAAGTTTGCAACGTGGAAACAATCGACGACTACGTGAGCCGTGGCGCGCTCAACCTGCTGGAGCGTGAGCGCGCCGTGCGCCTGATCGAGCGAGCGCCGGCCTGTGGCCGCATCATCGCGGACGGTCGCGGCTTGTTCTCGCCGCTTCAGGCTCGCTATCCGCATCTACAAGCGCGCGATAGGGCCGAATCGCTTCACACCGCGGTCGCGGCAGCCAGTATCTGCGCCAAGGCGCACCGGGATGCCTTGTTTGATGAGATCGCGCGGCGGTATGAAACGGACTTCGGCCCCCTGCGCGGCGGCGGATATGTCAACCGGCTGACGCACGCCTTCGTGGCCGAGTACGTCCACCGGCACGGGCACCTGCCGCCCGAGGCACGCGCCAGCTGGCCTTGGCCCGGCAATCCGCTGCCAGCTTCTGGCCGCGAATTTTGCAAATAGTTCGAGGCGCGCAGTGCGGCGTCGGGCAGGGAGGCTGCCTCGGGGTGCCCGGCTAGCGCGGCAAAAAAATCTGGACACTTGCGGGCAACCGGCTCATCTTGACACAGAATACTCTGATCGTCGCCCACTTGGGTTCCTTGTGAAGCCGCTGCTGGGTAGTCGACTGAGAACGAGAACCTGGCACAAGGAGAAGCACCCATGGGAAAGAGACTCTACGTCGGCAATTTGCCCTACTCGGCCAACGAACAGGATCTGCACGATCTCTTCGCGGGCACAGGCCATGAAGTGGCCGAGGCCAAGCTGGTCATGGACCGGGAAAGCGGGCGGCCGCGCGGATTCGCGTTCGTCGAGATGTCGACCGATGCCGGCGCAGAAGCCGCTATTGCGAACCTCAACGGCAAGGATTTCCAGGGCCGCACCCTGACCGTCAACGAGGCGCGTGAGCGCACCAGCGGCGGCGGCGGTGGCCGGGGCGGCTTCGGCGGTGGTGGCGGTGGCGGCGGCCGTGGTGGCCGCGGTGGGCGCGGCGGGGGCGGCGGTGGTCGAGGGGAGCGTTGGTAGACCATCCGTGAAGCCATTCAACAAGAGCGCCGCTGAAAAGCGCAAGAAGGAGATCAGCCGCCAGCAGTGGCAAAAGGAAAAGGCTGAGCGGCTGCTCCAGCGCCAGCAAGAGCGCGAGAGGCGCGGGGCTCTAGAGCCGGGCGAGGATCCCGACATCGCCGGGATCGTGCCCGGCCCTCAGCCACGCCCGGACGAAAATCCGGACGTCGCTGGGACCGTGCCTGGCGCCCAGCCGCTGCCTGACGAAAAAGTCTGACCTACTTCACGTCCAGCTTGAAGACGCCATCCCAGTCGGTGGGCAGCGGAGCAACGCGCAGAATTTCGCAGCGTTTGGTGAACACCTGCGACGGGCCGTCGGTGGGAGCGATGTGCAAGACCTGGCGGAAGCCGGTCAAGGCATGGTCCCAGCGCTGCGCCCGATAGGCGGCGAGCGCCTCGGCGAAGGCGGCGTGAACGGCCTGCTGCTCCGCCGTGAGTTGGCCCTTGGCCGCGACCAGCTCGTAGACGCGCGTGGGCAGCGCCTTGCCCTTGACCCGAATGAAATCGAGCTCGCGCGTTTCGACGGCATCGCTGGCTGCCCGCCAGGTCGATTCGGAGATCAAGATCTGCGTGCCGTACTGCTTGTTCACTCCCTCCAAGCGCGAGGCCAGGTTCACGTTGTCGCCGATGGCGGTGTAGGAAAGGTGTAGGTGCGATCCGACGTTGCCCACCACCAGGCGTCCCGAGTTGAGCCCCATGCGGCTGAAGAAGGCGGGGCGGTCGGGGTCGCGGGTGGCTGCCTGTCGGCCTAACTCGGCCACGGCCAGCGCGCCCAGACAGGCATTGCGCGCGTGATCGGGATCTTCGGCCGGCGCGCCGAACACCGCCATGATGGAGTCGCCGATGTACTTGTCGATGAGAGCCTTGCGTGACAGCAGCGCCTGGCTGGCGGCATCGAAGTACTGGTTGAGGTAACCGACCAGCACCTGGGGCGGCAGCTTCTCCGAGATGCTGGTGAAGTCTCTCACATCGGAAAAGAACACCGTCGCCTCCACTTCCTTGCCGCCCAGGTCCACCCGATCGGGGTCAAGCAACAGCTCGCGCACGACATCGGGTGACAGGTAGCGCGAAAATACGCTGCGCACCTGGCGCCGGCGTCGTCCCTCGATCTGGTAGCTCACCAGCGCGGCCAGCACCAGGCTGAGACCGCCCGCCACCAGGGGCTCGGCAATGGGCAGCCAGAGCAAACGGGTGCGGAAGCAGAGAAAGGCAATTCCGACCACGCCGGCCAGCGCGACCGCGATGAGCGGCAAGGCCACGCGCAGGCGGCGCACGCGCATGAAAAGCATGCCGACAATGACAGCGAGGATCGCGGTCCAGGCCGTCGCGAGCCGGCGGTCGAGCGGCCGGAGGAAGTCGCGGTTGAGCAGGTTGGATAGCAGGGTGGCGTGGATCTCCATGCCGGGAAACGGCCGCTGGCGAGCCATGGGCGTGTTGCGCGCATCGTAGAGGCCCGCAGCCGTGCCCCCCACGATGACCAGCTTGTTCTTGAAGGTGGTAGGCGCCAGGTCCGGGGCCTGGCCGAGCCGCAGCTTGGCCGCCGACACGATCAGGGCGTGCGCCGAGTAGGTGGGAAAGGTCCGGTCAGGCCCCGGCGGGCCGTACCAGGTGAGGAGAAAATCCGGGCCGTCGAGCGGAATGCCCAGGCTGGCCGGTGCCGCGGCGGGCTTGCCAGCGACGGCCGCGTATGCGCCGTAGGCCAAACTGGGCAGATACCCTTGGGAAAACCCATGAACCAAAGGGACGCGCCGGCAGATCTCGTCTTCGTCCTCGACGTGATTCACCACGCCCAGGCCGGCGGCCCCCGCCTGCAACACCGCGAGAGGCAGGATGGCGTTGTGAAAAGCCACGGGTCGCGTGGGCAGGCTCGCTCGTGCCGGCCACAGCAGCCGCGCCTCGGGTGCCACGTCGTTGTTCTGCTCGGCATCGGCGTCGTCGAGCAGTTGCGCGGCCAGATGGACGGTTCGCGCGCGTGCGATGGCCGCGCCAAACCCCGCATCGGCCTCGGCGCCGTCGGTTTCCTTTGTGTCGGACGACGGCTCGGAGAAATACATATCAAACAGAATCGCCCGCGCTCCGCCCTGCGCGAGGTAGTCGACCAGGATCTGGTAGAAGCTGCGGGGCCAGGGCCACCCGACTTGCATCTGCCTGCGGTAGAAATTGATGCTCTTCTGGTCGATTGCCACCAGCACCACGTCGGGGTTGGGCCGGCGCGTCCCGGAAAAGGCGCGGAAACGGGCGTCCAGCGTCTTCAGCTCGGTGGTGCGCAACGTGCCCCGCGGCAGCGCCAGCAGCACCACCATCGCTGCGGCCAGCCCCACGGCAAAGCCCCGGGCCAGCCGATTGCGACGGAGTGCAACCCGCAGGTTCATGCGACTGCATTATAGTGGCAGAGAGAGGCATTCTGCGCGAATGTCCTGTAGGTTCTTCACAGATCGCTAGTCGCATTCCATGGCCCGTTCAGAAAGCAAACGCGCGCATCCACTGCTGTGGGTGCCCAGTCTCTACTTCGCCATGGGAACGCCCATGATCGCGGTGTCGGTGGTGGCAGCCATCATGTACAAGAACCTGGGGCTGACCAACCCCGAGATCGCGGCCTACACCGGCGCGATGTACCTGCCCTGGGTGGTCAAGCCTTTGTGGGCGCCGCTGGTGGAGCTGTTTCGCAGCAAGCGCTTCTTCGTGCTCGCCATGGAGCTCACCATGGTCGTCACGTTTTCCTGCGCGGCCTTCGCCCTCAGGCTGCCAGCCTACCTGCCGCTCACCATCGCCTTCTTCTGGATGTCGGGCTTCGCCTCGGCGACGCAGGACATCGCCGGCGATGGCGTGTATCTGACCTCGACCACGCCCAAGGAACAGGCGCTCTACGTCGGACTGCAAGGGGCATTCTGGAATTTGGGCAGGGTTCTGGTCTCGGGCGCACTGGTCAGCTTGACCAAGGTGCTGTTTGACTGGGCTGCGGCGGGCAAGCCAGCGCCCGCCACTGGGCCCAACCCGGCCTGGTTCACGGCCTGGATGATGGTGATGATGCTGATCGCCGCAATCCTGGCCGCCGCCGCTGTCTGGCATTTCTATCTTCTTCCGCCAGGGGCCAAGGCCGCGGATGCGCCCGCCAGCGTGCGTGCGGCATTGGCCGCCACCGCGGACGCTTGGGTCAGTTTCTTCAAGAAGCCGCGCGTGTGGATGATGATCACCGCGGTCTTCTTCTATCGATTCGCCGAGGGATTCATCGAGAAGATCGGCCCCCTGTTCCTGATGGACAAGCGGGCTGTCGGGGGCCTGGGGCTCGACAACATGGCCCTGGGCAACATCAATGGAACCTTCGGGACTGTGGCGTTTGTCGGGGGAACTCTATTAGGCGGGCTGCTGGCCGCGCGCTACAGCCTGCGGCGGGTGTTCGTGCTATTGGCCTTTGCGCTCAATGTGCCGCACGTGACGTTCTTTTACTTGAGCCAGACCCTGCCGCATGATCTCGTTTTGATTACCTGTGTGGTGTTGATTGAGAAACTGGGCTACGGCCTGGGTACTGTCGGGATGATGTTGTACATGATGCAGGAGCTGTCGCCGGGACGCTATCGCACGGCCCACTATGCCTTTGCCACTGGGATCATGGCGCTCAACATGATGTTGACCGGGATGGTAAGCGGGCGCATCCAGGCCTGGCTTGGCTATCAGGCGTTTTTCGGATTCGTGCTGCTCGCCTCGCTGCCGCCCATCATCATTTCCTTCTTTGCCCCGTTCGGGGCTGTGACCGAGACAGCCGCCGCTCCGCAAGCGACATAGGCAAGACCGCTCTCCGTCTTTTTCCCCCGGGTGGCTGTCCAAGGGAACTCGCCCGCCTTGTCCGCAGCCACAACGGCTTGCTGATCTCAGAACTGCACGCCGGTGTCGATGTAGTAAAATTGGCTGTAGAAGTAGGTCAGGTTCGCGTCGGTGGTAGCTGGCGGAGTCCAACTGGTTATGGCTTGCTCGGCCACCAGGGCGGTTCCCGATGGATCCGTGAATCGCAGGGCCAGGGGCAGTGTGAACGGCCCAGCCCCTTGTGGAAGCACCCAGGTGCCAAAGCGCTCCTGCGGCCGGGCCTGGGTGTAGTTTGGGTCACGTATCAGAGACACCCAGGTGCCGGACGGGAGTCTGGCTTCGACATTCACCAGCGATCCGAGGCCGGAAACGTTGACCACGCTGAAAGCGAAGTAGTACTCGCCTCCGTTCTTCAGTAGGATGTAGATGTTTCCCGTTACCGGGCAAGGCACGCGACGGTATCGGGTTGGGATCACCCCATCCACCATCAGCCCGTTGGCGTCACCCGTCTGCAGGCGCGACATGGCGATGTCCGACAGATCCAGATGCAGGCTCTCGTTGGGCTCGGGATCGTCGCTCACCCGGGGCACCTCGGCGGGCGGAAGCGGACAGCCGTACTTGAAATCCGAAACTTCGCCGCAATGGTCGCGTCCCGAGCCGCAACACCACTTGGAATTGGCCGAGCACGGGCAGGAATCCACAACTTGGAGTGTGATGGGCGGCGTGTAGCCAGTGTCGCCAGGCTGGTAGTCAGTGCCATCGTCCTGCGTGCGCACGAGCTGAAAACACTCGCCACAGCTCAGATAGTTGTCGTTGTCGCCTGGAAGATCGGGCCAGAACTGCGTGTAGTAGCTGCCGTCGGGGGCGGCAAAGTTCCCCCGCAACGTGGTGGTGGCGGGGTCTTGGCAGAGATCAGGGTACAGTATGCAGAAAGTGTTGCACAGCCCCCCGAGCTGGGTGTCGGTGAATGTGTAGGCCTTGGTGCAGAGGCCGTAGAGACCGAACGCGCACGCCCCGCCGTAGGTCAGCCCGAAATGCGTCGAGCGGGAATAGTGCCAGGGCTCATTGTCGCCGACACAATGGACCTCCGGCCATTGGCCCGAGGTGCACGCCTTGCTGTTGACCACCGTGCATTGAGCTGAACCCGGGCCTCCGCAATTGTCGCAGCTTTCGGAAGTATTGTCATTACTGCAATACTGGGCGCAGCACACTCCGTTGGTCATAGCCCAGGCACCGCATGAGTCCGCGCCGGCGTCGGGGCGGGGTCCAGGCTGGCGCAAAGAAGGATCCTCGTAAACCGTGGGACCTATGCAAACCAGGGCCGCATCGGTGGGCGCGGAACCGCCCGCATCGGGTGTCGAGGCGCTTCCGCCGCAGCTACCGCCGCAGGCCGTACCGGAGGTGCCGGGCGAACTGCTGCCACCTTCGCTCGTGGAGCCGGCCGTGCCGGTCGCGCCTGGGGTTACCGTCGAGCCGCCCGTCGCTATGGAGCCACCCTCCGCCATCGAGCCGCCCGTCCCGCCGACGGGGAAGTCCTGGCTCGCGTCCCGAGCGCCGCTCTTTGCCGAGCAACCGCCCGAACCTTGACATGTGCTGCCCGAGGTCCCGCCCGCAGTATCCTGATCGTCGCCCCCGCTTGCCGTGACCCGCGCGCAGCCCGCCGCGAGGACAGAGGACAAGAGAAAAACTCCCGCGCTCAGGATTGGCGCCCCAAATTCCGCCGCCAGTCGAAAACGCCACCTTCCCCCACGCGACATCGGGTGGTGTGCTGTCGTCAGGTGCATGTTTGCATTCTGGCATACCCGGCCAGACCGCGCATTCCGATCCTGTGCTTGGTCGCCGTGCTACGGGCCGTTGGCGGCGGTAGCCAGGGTTCGCTCGACCAGCCCGCGGAAGGTTCCGCGCGGATAGAGCTTGAGGTAGCGGGCGGCAAGCGCCGGAGCATCGCTGTCGTGGTGGGCAGCGGCCGCCTCGATCAACATGACCAGAGCCTCTTCGGACAGCTCGCCCTTGCCATGCCGATCCAGATACGCGGCCAGCAGCGCGCGGGCGCGAACGGGATTGTGCTCCACGCGCAGGGCCCGCATGGCGTCCAGGAGAGGGCCCAAATCCTCGGGCGAAGCAGACCTTGTGGCTCGCCTGAGCTTTGCAACGGAAGGCGTCTCCTCGCTGGCCGGGGTCTGCCGGGTGACAACGGGCTCCGACTCGGGCGGTGGCAGCAAGGCAGGCACCGCCACCCTCTCGCTGCGCGCACGGCGCAGTCCTTCGGCGGGAGTCGTCGACAGGGAACCCGGCGCGCCGGGAACGATGCGATCGATTGCGTTTGCCAGCCACACCGGCCATTGCGCCAGCGCGCCAGTTGCAAATACGCCCGAGGCGAGCAACGCAACCACGGCCAGGGCGAAGCGCAGCCTGGCCGGACGGTAGGAGCGGGGCGCTGGCAGAGCCAGCCACGCGCGTTCTTTGTGTCCTGGGGCAGCCTGGTAGGGAGTAGCCTCGCGAAGCAAAGACAGCGCCCATTGTGCAGAGGGCTCCCGCACGCTGTCCTGGTCCATGGTCAATCGCACAGGATCCTGTTCCAGAGCGGACAGGCCCGTGGGCGGAGGTTCTTGTTGCGACATCATGGTCCTAGTCTCCCAATCGTGTTTGCACTGGATTCATTCCGTTGCTCGCGCCTGGTCAGAAATCTGTGCTGCTTGGCAGCGAGGGCAAAGAAGTCCTTGCGAGCGTGATGAAGCCGGGTCCAAACCGTCTTCAGTGGAACTCCCTGAATCTGCGCAATCTGGACGCCTGACAGGCCCTCGATTTCAAAAAGGATGAAGGTGCTACGTCGCACCTCTCGGATCTTTCCCAGCAGCGCGTACAGGACGCGCTGGTTTTCCTTGCGCTCGAGCACGGCCGCGGGATTCTGGCTTGCGTGCGGCAGGGTGTCCGGTTCCTCCAGGCGGCGCCTGGTGAAGATGTGCCTGAACCAGGTGCGACGGCGAAAATCCCGGACCTGGCGCTGGGTGATCCGATACAGCCAACCTGCCACGTTCGCGCCGTCAAAAGAATCCAGGCGACGGCGCACCACCAGGAAAACCTCCTGTGCGATGTCGTCGCGATCGGCATCCGGGCCGCCCAGCGCCCGGACCCAGCAACAGACCTCCTCGAACCAATCGTGATAGATGCGTTCAAATTCGCCACCGCCCGGCACACACCGCCGTCGGTCAGCGGCAGAACGACCGCCCTGGCCCATTTGAAGTTGAGAGGAGACTAAGGATTGCACTTAACTCCTGTAGGGCACATGAGAGGTGATAGCTTCATGGAGAAGTTGGTTCGACCCTGCAATGGTTCGGCGGAATAGCAATATCCATGAAGCTCGCTTCGGATATCGTCTCGGTGTGAGGCGATGTCGGTGTCGACAACAATGCGTCATCGCAGCAGCACTGCTCGCGATAGCGGGGTGGGTGCATGCCGCCGACGACACGCAGGGAACTGCGGGGACGTCGACGAGCGAGAGCAACAGGCCGGGGCCGCAGGGAGCCCCTGACCCGGTCATTGGCGCGAGTCTTTGCCCTCTGCCGGAGGCCATCTGGCTAGAGCTTGTCACGCTGGTGCCGCGCGAGCACTTGATTTCGCGGTTGCGCGGGCCTGGCCAGGAGAACACGTCGATCCAGATAGAAGACCTTGGTGCGACGTTTCGCGTGTCCGTGCTCGGGAAGGTTCGCGAGTATCGCGAAGAGGCGAGGGAGTGCGTGTACCGGGCCAAGGTGGCGGCTCTCTTTGCGGCGTTGATCATCGATCCCGCCGCGCTGCTCAATGCCGCTGGGTGTGAGTGGCCGCCGTGTTTGCCTGCACCGGCACCAGCGCCACCGACCCGGGTTGAAAGCAAGGCCCCTCCTGTTTTTCCGCTCCGGCCGCTCGTCCGCCTCGAAGTTGGCCCCGCTTTGGTCACCGGGCTGGGCGCGGAGGAGGGCGCGGCGCACTGGGGGGGCGCTCTCCGATTTGCCTTGGGCCGCGGCTTGGTCGTTCCCGTTGTCGGAGTGGCTGCTCTGTGGCCCGCCGACACGAGCATCGGGGGAGTGCGTCTCCGGCAGTGGAGGTTGCCCGTGGACCTCGGGGTGCGCGCGAGCCTGCCAGGCAAATGGGTCGATTTCTACGGCGAGCTTGGCTTCGCGTTTGCGCTGGTGTCCGAGCGAGCACTGGCTCTGGCCACTGCGAGATTGGAGACAGGAATGGAACTGGGTGGCCGTGTCGGCCTGGGGGCTCGCCTCGCACGGCGGGCGGGGCTCACGCCTTTCGTCTCGCTGCAGGCTGATCTCTTGCCCGACCCACCCCGGGTGTTTGCTTTGCCTGAAGGTCTGGCAGGCCGGACCCCCTACGTCTGGATGGGCGCCTGCGCGGGCGCCTCGTGGGGCATCCGATGAGACCAAACTTGACGAGTAGGAGATCCTTCTTCATGGTGGCGTGCCTGGTGCTCGCCTCGGGCTGCGGTCAGGAGCTGGATGTGGGCTCCGACGTCTTGTGGACCGCGCGCTTCGAGGGAGACAACCTCGCCGAATGGTCGCCCGTTCCTTTCGGTTTCGGCAGCGCCAGCGCTGTGGCGCCAAACACCATAGAGGTGTCGAGTGAGCGCGTACACTCGGGCAATTTCGCGGCAAAGCTGACCGTCTCTGGCACAGCAGATAACACGCAGGGGAACGGTGCCGGCATGGTACAAAACGGGGGCCTGCCCACTCAGGCCTACTACAGTGCATGGTACTATTTGCCGCAAAGTGTTTCTGTCGGCACCTACTGGGTGATCATGAAGTTCCGCATGCGCACCGTGCTTGACGATCCGACTACCGAAGCCGAGCTGTTCGACGTGAACTTCCAGAACCCATCGGTCGGAGCGATGTCTCTGCGACTATATGACCATCGCAGTGGGGACCGGACGCTGGATGTGCCCAATCCCGTGGTCAGCGTGGGTGCCTGGTTTCAGCTCGAAGCCTTCTATCGCGACGCCGCTGACGCCACAGGCCGCCTGACGCTTTGGCTGAATGGCGTGCAGATCCTCGATTTGCCAGGGGCCACCGGGCCGACCGCGTGGGTCGCGTGGGATGTGGTGAGCGTGGGAGACGATTTGACCCCGGACACGGCGATTATTTACGTCGACGACTGCGCCATCAGCCAAAGTCGTGTCGGTCTCACCGGCTTGATCGCGCAGTAACGCTACCTGCTCCGGGACGGCCGTGGCCGAGGAGCCGTCGCAGGGAGCGCGACTGGGTCGTCACTTTCTGCCGCGTGGACAGGGTCACGGCGGAGCCGGGCCCCGCGAAGATCCTCGGGTGCGTCGGTCGCCGCGCTGATGTCTTGTTCGGCGAGAAAAGCCCGCAATATGGAGATATCTGCTTCCAAGGGGATACGCTCAGATGCCTCCTGTTGGCGAAGGATGACCTTTCCTTGGTCCAGCCTGATGGTCAACCGTTCCCCTGCGCGCAGAGCCTTGGCATCGTGCAGGAGCGGACCGCTCACCGCAGCGGCTCCCTGGTCCAAGCGAAGATCCATCAGCGAGCGCGCTGCGACCACAGCGCAGGCGATGCTTGCGATGACCAGGGCAGCAAGCAGCAGCCGACCAGGAGAGTGCCACGCGAGCGCGCCAGAATCCCCGGCTTCACGCCGGCCGATCATCGTCCGCAAGTAACGCACTTCTTGCCCGTCAGACAGCGGAGTCACCTTTCTGCGCACCTCCTTGAACGAGGAGGGGCTGACCGGCGCGCAAGCTTCATGAAATCGGTGGGCTGGCGACGCAGCAAGGTGGCGGGGCTTCAAGCTCCCGCGGGTGCTTCAGAAATAGTTTTGCGCCGACACGGCTGTGTAGGCATTGTCCGCCATGTTCGTCGCGCCAGCGATGTTGGGGTGAACGCCATCGACCGTCTGCGTGCTCGTGTCAACCGCGTTGGATTGATCCACGATGAAAATGGGCGAGGTGGCAGTGGAATTGGTGGATGCCCAAGCATCGGTGATGGCGGCGTCGAGGGCAGTGACCCCAGCCGCGCAAGTGGAACAGCCAGCCGGGTTCATGGAGATGATCTTGGAAACAAAGAAGATGACATTCGGGTTCTGGCCGCGGAATTGGTTGATGACGAATAGATAGGCCGACATGATGTCGGCAGTGGCGACGTTGCTCCATACGTCGTTGGTTCCATAGTGCATCAGCACCAGGTCGGGCTTCTCCGCGGCCCAAGTCTGGAGCTGGCTCAATGTCCCGAGGCCGGTTCGAGAGGGCGTATTGGTCGTCAGGAAGGTCACGAGATATCCCCCATGCCCCTCGGTTTGGACGTTGGGGGCGCCGTTGCAGCTCTGGTCGTTCAGGTTGGTGCCCACAAACTGGAAGTTTGTGTGCCCCTTGCTCTTGAATTCCTGCGAGAGCAACTGCGGGTAACAGGTATCAGCCGTGATGGAGTCGCCGAACGGCATGAATTTCCAGGGTCCGGTGTGCGTCGAGCCTCCGGAGCCCGTCGTCCCGCCCGCGCTCGTGGTCCCGCCCGTCGTGGCCCCACCTGTCGCGGTCCCGCCTGTCGCGCCCCCAACTGGCTTTGAGCCGCCTGAACCACCCCCGCTGTTCGTCGTGCTGCCGGTGGTTCCGCCCACGACGGTAGTGCCACCTCTTACGGTGGAACCACCAGTCGCGTTGGCGCCGCCCGCAGGCGTGCCTCCACCCGTGATCGAGGTTCCGCCGGTAGCTCGCGAGCCGCCCGTGCCAGTGATCCCTCCGGTAGCCGAGGAGCCCCCAGTGTTCGATGGGCCGCCGCTGGCGCCGCCTGAACTGGCGGTGCCGGCTGCGCTGGTGGTGCCGGCTGCGCTGGTGGTGCCGGCTGCGCTGGTGCTGCCGGCAGCGCCCGACGAACCGCCGGCCTGGGAAACTCCACCGGCGCCTCCCGACCCTCCGGTGGGTTGAACGCCGCCGCCTGTCGAGGTGCGGCCCCCGGAGTCCGTGGCAGTGCTCGCGGTCACACCGGCGGTTCCGCCTGAGCCTCCAGCATTGGCGTCAAGGGAGCCACCGGCTGGCGCGGTGCCACCGGACTCACTTCCGGTACAGGAAGTCAGCACCACTATGCCCAGCAAACTAGCAGCGATTCCGACGGAGAGCGGAAAACATTTCGTCATTTGGTGACCTGCTTGGGGGTTGTTGCTGTGCTTGAGACGGTAAACCGCACCATACTCTAAAGGGGAAGGGTGCCCCTTGCACCTTCACGAGATTGACCATCCAACTCCGCAAACTTCCTGGTCATGGGTGGCTCGAAGTTGGAGGGGGCGGGTTGTCGTCGCTGATCGGGACCATGTGAAGTAGATTGAGCCACCCAAAACAATCCTTCGCGAGGTCAACCCGCAACGATGCGCTCGATGCACCAAGTCCGATCCCCTGATGAAACCACTATCGCCTACGAAAGACGCGGCCATGGGCCGCTCTTGGTCATGGTGCACGGGTCATCCCTCGACCACGCGCGCTGGGGGCCCAGCGTGGTGCGCCTGGCCGAACGATTCACCCTGCTGATGATGGATCGGCGGGGCCGCGGGGCGAGTGGCGACGGCCCGGTGTACTCCATCGAGCGCGAGTTCGAGGACGTGGCGGCAGTGGTGGACGCCGCGGGCGAGCCGGTCAACCTGCTGGGCCACTCGTACGGCGCCGTGTGTGCCATGGAGGCCTCGCGTCTGACCTCGGCCATCGACAAGCTGGTGCTGTATGAGCCGCCTTTCCCGGTTGGCAACCCCGGCCCGATCTTCGGCCCTCACGTGCCCGAACGGCTCGACGACTTGCTCCAGCGGGGGGAGCGCGACGCCCTGGTGGAGATCTTCCTGCGCGAGGTGGTCGGGGTGAGCGAAGCGGAATTGCAGGCTCTGCGCCGCTCGTCCACCTGGCGGGTGCGCGTGCAGGCCGCGCACACGTTGCCGCGCGAGGTGCGGATGGCGGAGAGCTATCGCTTCGATCCTGCTCGCCTGGCAAAGGTGCGGACACCGACGCTATTCCTGCTAGGCACGGAAAGCCCGCGCTTCATGCACGATTCGACCATGGCGGCGCACGCGGCCTTGCAGAACAGCCGGGTGGAACTGCTGCCTGGCCAGGGTCATGCCGCCATGACCACAGCACCGGAGATGTTCCTGGCAAAGGTGTTGGCATTTCTCGAAGACGAAACCTGATTGCGGCTCTGGGTCGCGCGACTTGCCTGGGATTCACGTGGGAGCCGTGCGGGTGCGGGTGGCGGTGACGGGCCCGGTGCCTGCCACGGCCTCGGTCACCGCCGCCGTCAACGTCACCCACGCCGGCTCCGAATCCCAGGACTTGCGACCCCACTGGTAGCCGCACTACCATGTCCGCCATGCAGCCATCCTATTCCCACGGGATCACGTCCGTGCCCTTGCTGGGCGACACCATCGGCGAGAACCTGCGCCGCACCGTCGAACGGTTCGGAGATCGCGAGGCCCTGGTCTCGCGCCACCAGGATTATCGCGCCAACTACCGTCAGCTCTGGGAGGAGACCGGCGTCATCGGCCGTGGGCTGATGGCTCGCGGGGTGAAGAAGGGCGACCGGGTCGGGATTTGGTCGCCCAACCGCTGCGAATGGGTGGTCACCCAGTACGCCACTTCGCGCATCGGCGCCATTATGGTGAACATCAACCCGGCCTACCGCAGTCACGAGCTGGAGCACGTGCTCAAGCAATCGGGCTGCTCGCTGCTCATCATGGCCCGCTCGTTCCGCCACACGGACTACGTCTCCATGTTCAAGGAGGTGGAAGAGCGACTGCCCGCGCACATCCAGGCCCTGGTCATCGACGATGAATGGCGCGCTCTGCGGGAAGACGCCAAGCAAGTCTCCGAGGAAGAACTGGCCCTCCGCGAGCACACCCTGGATCCCGACGACCCCATCGACATTCAGTACACCAGCGGCACCACTGGCTTTCCCAAGGGAGCCACGCTGTCGCACCATAACATCTTGAACAACGGCTACTTCGTGGGTCGCACGCTCAAGTACAGCGAGAAGGATCGCATCTGCATCGCAGTGCCGCTGTATCACTGCTTTGGCCAGGTCATGGGCAACCTGGCGGCCACCAGCCACGGCGCGTGCATGATCTTCCCGGGTGAGGGATTCGAGGCAGGCGAGGTGCTGGCCACCGTGGAGAAGGAGCGTTGCACTTCGCTTTACGGCGTGCCCACCATGTTCATCGCCGAGCTGGAGCACGCGAACTTCAGCAAGACCGATTTCGCCAGTCTGCGCACCGGCATCATGGCTGGCTCGCCCTGTCCCATCGAGGTGATGAAGCGCGTGCAGAAAGACATGCATATGCCGGAGATCACCATCTGCTACGGCATGACCGAGACCTCGCCGGTGTCCACCCAGAGCAAGGTGGACGATCCGCTGGACAAGCGCGTGGCCACCGTGGGCTGCGTGCACCCGAACCTGGAGGTCAAGATCGTGGAACCGGCCACCGGCCACGTGGTTCCCCGGGGCGCGGTGGGCGAGCTGTGTACGCGCGGTTACTCGGTCATGCTGGGTTACTGGGATGATCTGCATTCCACCCGACAGGCCATCGACGGCGCGCGCTGGATGCACACTGGAGACTTGGCGACCATGGACAGCGACGGCTACATAAATATCGTGGGCCGCATCAAGGACATGGTCATGCGCGGGGGCGAGAACATCTACCCGCGCGAGGTGGAAGAGTTCCTCTACACCAAGTCGGAGGTCGCGGACGTGCAGGTCATCGGCGTGCCCGACGCCAAGTATGGCGAGGAGCTGATGGCCTGGATCAAACTGCGACCGGGCGCCAGCGTGACAGGTGACGAGCTGCGCGCCTTCTGCAAGGGCAAGATCGCGACCTACAAGATTCCACGCTACTGGAAGTTCGTCGACGCGTTCCCCATGACGGTAACCGGAAAGATCCAGAAGTACAAGATGCGCGAGATTGCTGTGGAAGAGCTGAAACTGCAGAGCGCGGCCAGCATCAAGACGGCCTGACGCCGGGTTATGCAGAACATCATCTACAGTGGCACTGTTCCCATCACCCGGAATCCCACATCGTTCGTCTACACGATTGGCACGAACAGCGGACAGCAGCAATTCTTCGGGCGACTGCAGCGCCACGTTCCGACGTGCTCGGCCAGCGATCTGCAGGTGACTTCAGCGAACTGAGGGACAAGGTGCTAATGAACACAGACAGGCATTTCTCCGAACGCATGCGCGGCTCGTGCATATTGAGGCTCTCGCTCTTGTTGCTCGTCTGTTCCAGCGCGGCGGGCTGCGCGGCCAGTTACACCATCCGCTTCACCGCAGGGGAGATCCAGCAAGCCCTCAATCGCAAGCTGCCCATCAGCAAGTCCAAGTTCCTGGTTCGTGCAACAGTGCAGAGTGTTGAGGTCGAGTTGAGGGAAGCGCCCGATCGCATTCTGCTGCACCCCCAGGTTGGGTTGAGCATCGCCGGGCAGAGCGCACTTGCCGGGCAGGCGCTGGTGGAGGGGCAGATCCGCTACGCGCCGGAGAGCGGCGAGTTCTTCTTCGATTCAGCCAAGGTGGTGGAAATGACCATCGCGGGAATTCCCGAGTCGGCGCGACCGGTCGCGGAGGAGCTGATCGCAAAGGCCGGCGAGGCGTATCTGAGCAGCACGCCGGTGTATCGTCTGAAGCAGACCGACTTCAAGCATTCGCTGGCCCGCATGCTCTTGAAGTCAGTCAAGGTTCGCGATGGCCAGCTTCAGGTCGTGATCGGGATGCCGTGACCTTTCGCGCGAGCTTGTGGGAGCGACATCCCCTGGTGGCGGTGGTTCGTCTGCGCCAGCGTCTGGTGTTCTGCCGGAGCTTGCTGGCCCTGGTGAAGGCAGGGGTGCCCATGACCACGGCCCTCGCCGACATGGCGCGGGTTCAATCCGGCGCTCTGCGCGCGGCCTTGCGTCGGGCCGGCGATCGCCTGCGGGCGGGCGCGACGCTGGCAGAGGCGCTCGATCAGGTGGGCGCGCTGGTGGATCCGGCCACCCGGGCACTGCTGGCGGGCGGGGCAGAGTCCGGCCGGCTGGAGCAGACGCTTGGCCGCCGGGTGCAGCAACTGGAGGAGGCGCAGCGTTTCGTGGGCCGGATGCTGGTCTATTTCATCTATCCGTTGTACCTGCTGGCCGCGCTGGTCCTGGTCGGTCCGCTGCTCTCTTTGCCGGCTGCGGTGCAAGGCGGTGCGTGTACCGGGAGTCTCGGGACGATCTACCTGCGCAACATGCTCGGCATGGCGGGACTGGTCGCCGCCAGCGTGACCGTGCTGCTGGCCTTGCCCTTGCTGGTGGCGGTTTTGGGCGTGCAGGCGGGGGCCGACCGGGTCATGCTGCGCATGCCGGTGTTCGGCAGGCTGTATCGCGACTTGTACGGAATGCGACTGGCGGGCGGTCTGTCCACGGCGCTTGCCGCCGGGGTGGAAGTGATCCACGCGCTGCGACTGGCGGGCGAGGGCATGTCGAGCCCCAGTCTGGCTCCGCGCATCGGTCCGGCAAGCGATCGGCTGGCGGGCGGGGGCAACCTGACCGATGCGCTGGCAGAGTTCGGCGTGCTCGACGCCGCCGATCTGGGGCAGGTGGTGGTTGCGGAACGCACCGGGAACCTGGACGTTGCGCTGGATCGCATCGCGCAGGAACTGTCGGAATCGGTGCTGCGCCGGGCGCGCTTGGCCGCCTTCCTGGTGCTGGGCCTGCTGGTTGCCGGATTGCTGGCGGTGGTCGTGGTCAAGATGCTGGGCGTGATCTTTGGCCCGATCAACAGGGCCTACCAACTCCCCGATCACCTCGATCGTTTGTAGGGGCAACGCGATAAGCCCCACAAGGCGAGTTCGTTCAATGATCTCGCGGTGCTTGCAGTTGCACACGCAAGACTGCACAATCCGTGCTGCGTAGGTGTGCGCAAGATTTCCAGGATTTTCTGGTTCAGAAGTGGGCGAAATGAAAAGGACGTTCATGAATTTCAAATGCAAGGGATCCCTCGCAGGTATCACGGCCCTGTTGGTCTTGTCGGCCACGGGCGCGTTTCTTTACGGTTGCAAGTCGGCCGGAAAGGATTCCGCCAGCAAGGGAACAGCCAGTGGGACCGGCGCCGCAGCCGGCCCCTGCGCCGAGTTCGTCAACAGCATCTGCGACCAGGCCGGCAAGCAGTCGTCCACCTGTCAGAACGTGACGGCTGCAGCGGAGTTGCTGTCGCCGGCTGCCTGCAAGGCTGCCAGCAAGGACTCCGGCTACGCCTTGCAGAAGCTGGCGGAGCAACGGAAGATTTGCGATCATCTGACCTCTCGGCTGTGCAAGGACATCGGCGAGAACACAGAGACCTGCAAGATGGTGCAGACGCAGACCAAGACGTTCCCGCCCGATCGCTGCGCCATGATGATCGATCACTACGCCGATGTGCTGGCCGATCTCAGAAAGATGGATGCGGCGAACCAGCCGCTGGCCGCGGCATTGCAGGCGACGATAGCCAAGGCTGACGCCCCGTCGTTCGGTCCGGCCGACGCCAAGGTGACCATGGTGGAGTTCTCGGATTTCCAGTGTCCGTACTGTTCGAAGGCAGCGCAGGTCACGCACAAGATCAAGGAGAAATACAGCAACAAGGTCCGCTTCGTCTTTCGCCAGTTTCCTCTGTCGTTTCACGACAAGGCTCACGTGGCCGCCGAGGCGGGGATGGCCGCCAATGCCCAGGGGAAATTCTGGCAGATGCATGACCTGATGTTCGCGAACCAAAGCGCACTCGATCGAGAATCGCTCGACAAGTACGCGAAGCAAGCTGGCCTGAACCTCGCGACTTTCAAGCAGGCCCTCGATAGCAAGCAATATGTGGCCGCCGTGGACGCCGACGTCAAACTGGGGGGCGAGGCCGCCGTGAACGGCACCCCGTCGCTGTTCCTCAACGGCGCCCGTGTCCAGGATCCGACGAACTTCGATGCGGTGTCGGGCATGATCGAAGCGGCGTTGAAGAAGTAGCAAACCATGCTCCAGGCCGCGTGAGCTGTCTGACAGCCGCGAGAACATCTGGTGACAGTCCTCATCCCTACTTGAATACCCATTGCAACGGCCTCAGCTATCTCATCGATCGCATGAAGGGCCAGAGCCTCTGCGCCCACGTGAATTTGACCAAAGGCGAACATTCGGCCCTGGCTGAACTGGCCAGCAATCTGCTGCAACGCCAGTAGCTCTACGGCGCCTGGCTCGCGTGCAAGGCCTTGCGGGCCGCGGCCAGTTCGGCGCGCTTGCCCTCGTCCACCTCGGGGTAGTGCAGGTCGAGCGATGCCAGCGCGTCGATGACGGCGCCCGCCACCACCGCGCGGGTGAACCACTTGTGGTCCGCGGGTACGACGTACCAGGGAGCCCAGGGCGTTGCGGTGGCGCGGATCATCTCTTCATAGGCGACCATGTACTGCTGCCAGTGTTGCCGTTCGGCGATGTCCGCCGCGGAGAACTTCCAGTTCTTCTCTGGAGTGTCGAGGCGTTCGAGAAATCGCCGCTTCTGCTCGGCGTGCGAGACGTGCAGGAAGAACTTGCGGACGGCGATCCCGTTGCGCGTGAGATAGCGCTCGAAGGCGCAGATGTCCTCGAAGCGGTGGTTCCACACCTTCTTGCCGACCAGCTCGGGTGGCAGCTTCTGCTTTTCGAGAAACTCGGGGTGCACCCGCACCGCCAGCACTTCTTCGTAGTAGGAGCGATTGAAGATCCCGATGCGCCCCCGTTCGGGCAAACTCTTCTGACAGCGCCAGAGATAGTCGTGATCCAGTTCCTCCGCCGAGGGCGCCTTGAACGATGCGACCTGGCAGCCCTGCGGGTTGATGCCGGACATGACGTGCTTGATGGCGCCGTCCTTGCCGGCGGCGTCCATGGCTTGAAAGATCAGCAGCACGGCCCAGGAATCCTGGGCATACAGCATGTCCTGCAGCTTGGTCAGCGCCTCGATGCCTGTCTGCAGGGTTTCCTTTGCGTGCGCCTTGTCTTCGGACTTGAGCGGACGCGTGTCGGACGGATCGACATGTTTAAGTCGAAAGCCCTTGCCGTCGGTGATGCAGTAGGGCTGGCAGAGCCTGCGGGTTTCTTCCACGAGCTTCTTGAGCTTCATGCGGGCCATTATACTCCCAGACCGTCCGCGTTCTTGTGGGCGAGCGAATCCTGTTTCAGACTGGCGGAACTGTGAAGCAACCAGGCCAGCAGAACGAACTGCCCACGACGCGATTCGTGCGCGAGCATGTGCAACGGTTGTTTGCCAACCTGCCTGGCGCCAAGGCCGGTCAGGAAGAGCCGATTCACCAGATCCGGGTCGCGTCGCGCCGGCTGCGCGTGGCTCTGCCCGTGGCTGCGCGCAGGCCGGCGGGGCGTCGCGTCCGGCGCTCGCTCAAGCGCCTGCGTGCACTGACCCGGCTGGCTGGCCAGGGGCGCGATCTCGACGTGTGCGCCGCGCTCTTCGACGAGCAAGCGGCCCAAACCAAGGCGGAGCCCATCGTCGTGCGCCTCTTGCGCCACCGGCTTGCCACGGCTCGCGCTCGTGCGCACAGGAAGCTCGCGCAGGCACTGGCTGATTTCGATGCGACTAGGTTGCGCCAAGACCTCGATGCCCTGATGGCGCGTGGGGGGGCGGATTCGGGTGAAGCTGCCTTGCGGCTGGGAAGCACACGCCGGAAACACGCTCGGGCGGCGATGGAGGAACTGCGCGCCGTGGGGAGACACTTTGCTCCGATGGCTTTACACGCGATTCGACGGCGCTGTCGCTGGCTGCGCTACGCCGCCGAGCTGGATCGCGCCCTGTTCGGTGGCCGCGCCAATGCCGTCAGGCGTTTCAAGGACGTGCAGGACATCCTGGGTCAGCTGCACGACGCTTTCGTGCTGGCCGAATGGATTTCCCTCCAGGCAACCTCATGGGAGGCCCAGGGCAAACGCGCGCGCGCGGCCGCGGCTCGTGTGGTGAGCGTGCGTCTCAGGGATCGCGCGCAGGCCTTGCACCGACGGTTTCTCAGGGGCCGGACCGCCGACTGGTTGGAGAGCGCCTTGCGTCGCAATGCGGCCTTGTTCAAGCACGCCACTGAAGCGTGAGCCACGACGGGCTGGCGCGTCCGATTGTTGCTCGTTTGTCACACGGCCCTGCCATAATCACCGCTGCCTTTCGGGACCCATAGCCAAGGCTTTGCGTGATCGCGTGAGAGCACCAGGCACAGATTCCATCATCGCTGCCGTCGACGTCGGCGCCAATGCCGTGCGTCTGCAGATGGGTCGTGCCTTGCAAGACGGCAGCATCGAGATTACCCACCAGGAACGCGATCCCGTGCGACCGGGGCAGGACGTGTTCATGCGGGGAGCGATCCCGGGCCCGGCGGTCGATCGTCTGGTGGGCACCTTGCGGCGCTACGGATCCTTGTGTCGCCGCTATCACGCCCGGGTGCGCGCGGTGGCGACCAGTGCCCTGCGCGAGGCGCGCAACCGTGACGAGATCGTCCGGCGCGTGCAGCGCGAGGCCAGGCTGAATCTGGAGATCATCTCGGGCAAGGAGGAGGCGCGGCTCATCTGCCTGGGCGTCCTGCAGGGCAAGCGGCCCCACACCCGATCGCTGTGCGTCGATATCGGCGGTGGATCGACCGAGGTGGCGGTTGCGTTGGGCGACAGGCCCACCCACCTGTGGAGTCTCGCGATGGGCGCGGTTCGCCTGACCGAGCTGTTCAAGTTGGCCCACACCACGACCCCCAAGCAGCTTCGACTGGCGCGCGAGTATGCACGTGAAGCCATGGTCGAGTCGTTGCCCAAGGTCCTTCCTGGCGCGCCTCGCGTGGCGCTGGGCAGTTCGGGTTCGATCCGGGCGGTGGTGGACTACACCGCGGCCGAGGGCAGCAACCAGGCCACGGTCAAGCAACTGGGCCGCGCGGTCGAGGAATTGGCGGCCATGAGCCCGCGCGAGCGACGGCAGCGTTTCGACCCGGCCCGTGCCGATATCGTGCTGGCTGGCGCCGTGATTCTCGAGGCGTTGGCACGCCGGCTCTCGCTGGATGCGGTGACGGCCGTTGATCGAGGCCTGCGCGACGGCTTGCTGGTCGATTTGCTCAACCGGCGTAGCGCCAGTCAGCGCGATCGTTCGCTGGCCGACGAGGCGCTCGCGCTCGGGCGCCGCTTTCAGTTCGATGAGGCGCACGCGCGACAGGTCGCCACGCTGGCCCTGGCCCTGTTCGACCAGATCCCGCAGGTCCATCGCTTGCCCGCGGCAGTCCGTCCCTATCTGGAGGCGGCCGCATGGTTGCACGATATCGGAAATTCGGTGAACTACCAGAAGCACCATCGCCACACCGAGTATCTGGTGCGCAATACGGACATCCCGGGCCTGGCCGATCGCGAGCGCGATCTGGTGGCGCGCATCGCGCGCTATCACCGCAGAAGCCATCCCGACCTGCACCACAGCGGCATGGAGGGGCTGTCGCGCAGCGAGGCCGTGATCGTGCGGAAGCTGGCGACCCTTCTGCGCGTGGCGGACTCACTCGATCGCAGTCATGCCCGGCCGGTGCGGCGACTGCGGGCCCGCGTGCGTCCCGACGAGATCGTCGTGACTCTGGCTGCGCGAGGAACCGTGGACTTGGAGATGTGGGACGTGATGCGTGAGGCGTCGCTGTTCCGCCAGGTTTTTCGCCGCCGTCTGCGGGTTGAAGCGGCTTGAACATGTGCTCGGTGACACTAGAATCCGGTGCGGCATCGCAAAAGTTCACACAAATGTCACAGAAGGTAGTCTCAACGCGGAGCAAGACGTAGACCCTTGGCTTCCAAGCGCCATTCTGTTTCGACTGACCATGCGCTGGGCGGCGCCGGGATCGACGTGCGCCCGCACCACTTCATCAATCGCGAACTCTCCTCGCTGGAGTTCAACGGGCGCGTCTTGGAGGAGGCGTGTGACCCGGAGGTGCCGCTGGCCGAGCGTTGCAAGTTCCAGGGCATTGTGGCGTCCAATCTGGACGAGTTCTTCATGGTTCGGGTTGCCGGCCTCAAGCAATTGCTGGCAGGTGGCGTGGCCGACAGTGGCGCAGACGGGATGTTGCCCGGAGAACAGCTCGCGGCGATCTCCGCGCGCACCCATGAGATTGTGGCGGCGCTGTACCGCAACTTCCTCGACTTCATCGCGCCGCAACTGACTGCCAAGGCCGGCCTGGCCATTCTGGCGCCTGACCAGCTCAACCCCGAGCAGAAGGGGTTCTTGCACGCGCACTTCAACCGCAACGTGTGGCCGGTGTTGACGCCGCTGGCAGTGGATCAGGGGCATCCCTTCCCGGTGCTGCGCAACCGCAGCCTGAACCTGGCCATCGTCCTGCGCAAGGAGCGACAGCGCGTGCCTCGCCGCTCGCGCATCTTCGCGGTGGTGCAGGTGCCGGCCGTGCTGAAACGGCTGGTGGAGATCCCGCCATCGTCGCCTCATCGCGCGGCCTTCGTCTTGCTCGAAGACGTGATTGCCATGCACGTGGGCGAGTTGTTTCCGGGCTTCCGCGTGGTGGGCTGTCATTGCTTCCGCGTGACACGCGATTTCGATCTGTCGCTGGACGAAGACGACGCGGACGATCTGCTCAAGACCATCCAGCGCGAGTTGCGGCGCCGCGAACGCAACCAGGCCGTGCGCCTGGAACTCGCACACGACACGCCCGCCGAGGTGGAAGGCTTCCTGCGCAAGGCGCTGCACCTGCAGCCGGAGGACGTGTATCCCGCCGAGGGGCCGCTGCACCTGGCCGACCTGTCCCCGCTGGCCGCGCGCGATGAATTGCGCGACTGCCGGGACGACGCGTTTTCTCCCCAGCCGGTGGCGGCGTTTGTCGACGCCGACATGTTCCGGGTGATTTCCGACCACGATGTGCTGTTGCACCTGCCGTACGAATCATTCGATCATGTGGTGGATTTCGTGTCTGCCGCGGCCGCGGACCCTGACGTGCTGGCCATCAAGCAGACCTTGTACCGGACCAGCGCCGATTCGCCCATCGTCGCCGCGCTGACCCGGGCTGCGGAGAATGGCAAGCAAGTGACGGCCATGATCGAACTGCGCGCCCGTTTCGACGAGAAACGTAACATCACCTGGGCGCGCGTGCTGGAGGAGGCCGGTGTGCACGTGGTGTACGGTGTGGTGGGACTGAAGACCCACTGCAAAGCCTCGTTGGTGGTGCGCCGCGAGGGCGACGCCATCCGTCGCTACGTGCACCTGTCGACGGGAAACTACAATCCGCTCACCGCCCGCACCTACGGGGACATCTCGCTGTTCACGGCGCGCGAGGCATTTGCCGACGACGCCGGGGCCATGTTCAATCTACTGACTGGATATTCCGCTCCGCCCTCGTGGAAGCGTTTCACCGTGGCGCCATTGGGCCTGGCCGAGCGGATCATCGAACTCATCGAGCGCGAACGCATGTACGGCCGTTCCGGGCGCATCGTGGCCAAGATGAACGCCCTGGTCGACCCCGAGGTGATCCGCGCCCTGTATCGCGCGTCGCAGAGCGGGGTGTCGATCGATCTGCTGGTGCGCGGGATCTGCTGTCTGCGGCCCGGAATTCCCGGCATGAGCGAGAACATCCGCGTGCTGAGCGTGGTCGACCGCTACCTGGAACACGCCCGCATCTTCCACTTTCATGCCGGCGGCCGGCGTGAGGTGTATCTCTCCTCGGCCGACTGGATGCCGCGCAACTTCGTTCGCCGGGTCGAGGTCATGTTTCCGATCGACGACGAATCACTGCGCAACCGATTGATCGACGAGATCTTGGCCATCAGCCGCGAGGACAACGTGAAGGCGCGCATGTTGTTGCCCGACGGAACCTATCGACGTGTGCACCCCGAAAATGGCGATCCACCGCGGCGCAGCCAGCAGCGTTTTATTGAACTGGCAAGGCAGGCCGCGGCCGCGTCACCTGGCCAGAGGGACGACAGCGGCGAGTACGTGGTCCATGGGCATGCGGTTGAGGCGAAAGATGAGGTTTCTGACGTGCAACCCGCTTTGCTTGGTAAGCCCTCATTGCCGTCGTAGTCGCTCTGTTTGGAAAGGCGTTTTCGTTCAAGGATTGCCGGATGCTGAAGGTGAACTTCTCCAGCGTGCGCTCTTCTTGTTGCGCACTACTGGATGACGATGGGCGGGATTTGATAGTTGTCCCAGGAGGGCGTGTGGTTGGAATCGCCAGGAGGCTGGTTCCATAGGTACATTGCAGGATAGGTCGTCAGAGATCCACTGTCGAGCACGACCGCCGTCACGAAGAGCTGAGCGGTCCCGGAGCGCTTGGAAGAGAAGGTCAGCCAGTAATAGGTTTTGCCGTTCGCGGACGTCGCTTGGGGGGACCACTTGGGCCAGTCATTGGTCAGTCCGGGGCTTTGCACACCGCTCAGGCACGCGGCCACATCATTGGCCGCGAGTCGCTGGGCTACGCCGCCCGCAGCCGGTACAAGAAAGACTTCCGCCGCCGAGTTGGAGTACGAATTGCCATTGCCCGCCATGCGGGTAAAGGCGATGAAGGCGTCGTCGGGAGAGTAGGCCGGGTAGTACTCGGTGTAGTTCGGGTCCGAGGCCCCGGCGATGGGTGTCGCCGTGCCGCCCTGTCGATTGCCGTAAGGGATGGAATAGATGTCCGCCGGACCATTGGTCAGACGGCCATCGTAGACCGAGCTCGCGCCAGGTGACGATACATAGGCGATGGTCTGGCCATCGTGGCTGAACGTGGGCTCGGTCGCCGCGTTGCTGTCTCCGGTGCGTGCCAACACGCCCTGCTGGTTCGCACTGTCAAGCTGCAGCCAGTGGAGGTTACCCACATCCGAAGTGGCGTTGTTGTCGCTGCTGGTAATGACGATGCGATCACCATCCACCCAGTGGGCAAGCGAGAAGGCTGGCGTGCCGCCCTTGGTCGTGCGCAGGGTGGCCAGCGCGCCGGGATCGACGTAGCTGGGAGTGTTCCCAGCGGTTCCCGCCTGGATGTCGGCGATGCTGTTAAAGTAGGTTGTATCGCCGTTTGACCCGAGCACCATCCCCACGGCGAGTCCATCCGGTGTGGCGGCGTGGCAGCCGATGCAGTTGTCCAGCGTCGGAGTGGAGGCCTTCACCTGGCCGACGAGCAGCACATCCTCCACGGCCTCTTCTCCAATACCGAAACCCTTGAGCGAGCCGGCCCCCCCCTGTGCGAGCGCCCAATAGACGATCTTTCCCGGCGCCTCGACCGGCGCCACAGTGAAGCTGGAGGTCGCCGGCAGCGAAGGCGGGTTTTGTACGGTCCCAGTCGACGACAGGGTCAGGGCGCGAATCGTCACCGTGATTGGCTGGTCGGTGACCGAGTTGCGAAGCTGATTCCAAAGGTTGGCGTCCAGCGCATAAGTGCTGTCGCCCTGATGCCAGGCGTGCGCAGTTTCTCCGGCGGTGTAGATGAGGAGGGGATGGGCGAAGCCCGCAACCGTTAACTGAATCTCGAACAGGTTCTCGTCGGCAGCACGCAGGAATTCGAAGCGCGGCCGGAGCCAGTTCATAGGCATCAAGGTGTTTGCCTCAGGCGATACGATGCAAGGCGCGCCCCAGTTTCGTGGTGTGGTGTTGGTGAACAGGTCGGGAGCATTCGCGGGCACGTTCGCGCCGTCGAGTACGGGGTCGGATGGAAAGTCGGTCAGCGGTGGCGGAAGGTCCGTGGGCGGCGCTAGGTCGACGGACCCAATCGAAGCGTCATCAGAGGAGGGGATGATGTTGAGCGTGGCGCCAGCGTCTTTCGAGCCTACCCCAGTACCGGCATCCCCCAAGCCTGGGGTGGGGCCAGCTTGCACCGCCGCCTGGCCGCAGCCCGCGTCCAGCGCCAGCAAGAACAAACCGAGGGTCTTGTGGAAACGCGAGCCGAAGCACAGGTCGTGCACGATGAGCCTCCTTAACGAGCAGCGGAGATCACCCTATCCTGTACGCTGCGGGCCCCGGTGGCAACTCTGGGATGGGGGGCGGGAATCTGGAAGGCCGCTAGGCGTCCTTCGCCGCCCTGTCATCAGGGCGCTATCTACGAGCCCCCATCACCTACTTCCTGGCACTACTGAAGTGCTAGCCGCAGCATCGGTGGGGTGACGGCAGCGTGGCCAGTCACTGGTAGACCCGGACGTAGTCGACGTCCAGGTAGTTGGGAAAGACCGTGCTTTGGTCGGGCGCTCCGGGCCACGAGCCGACACCGCCGACGGCGGTGTTCAGCATGAGGTACACCGGATTGGTGTTGACGCCCTGGTTGGTCGTGCATGTTTGCGCACCGTCAACGTACCAGGTGATCTGGGTCGCCTGGATCTGGAAGCCGAAGACGTGAAACCCGGCCGAGAAGTCCGGCCCTTTGAACGTGCACTGGTGAACCTGGGTTCCTGCGCCACCCCCGCTCGGCCAGAGGTGGTTGGTCTGGTAGATCGTCGTCGGGTCGTTCCCCAGCATCTCCATGATATCGAACTCTGCGGCGGGGTTGCCCGAAACTTCGTCCATCCACAGCGCGGGCCACATGCCCTGGCCCTTGGGGAGGCGCGCGCGGATCTCGACATAGCCGCGCGTGAACGTGTATTTGCCCTGGGTATCGACCCAGCCGGATGTGTATCCTCCCCCCGTGGACTGTCCGGCTTTGAGTTCCAGGCAGCCGCCGTTTAGGTAGGCATTTTGAGGCAAGTTCGTGCCCTGGCCACAGCACCAGGTCGCAGCGGAGTTCCAGTGAGTGGTATCGAGGGTGGCGGCATTGAACTCGTCGCTCCAGTTCAGGTTGTAGGTGACGCCACCCACCGCGACACTCGGAGGAGGAGACGTGTTCGATCCACAACTGAATGCTGTGCCGCCGTCTCCAGGCCCAGCGTCTGCCGGGGAATCCGGGGCGCCGGCATCGACAATCGCGGCATCAGGAGTGTCGGCCCCAGCGTCCCGGTTGCTCGTCGCCCCGCCCTTGACACCGCCCGTGGCGAGTACGCCACCGGTTGATGCACTCCCCCCCGTCGCTCTGTTGCCACCGGTGGTCGTGATGCCGCCCGTGCCAGGGCCTCCCACACCACCAGTTGCCATTCCGCCGATCGACGATGTTCTGCCAGAGGTGTTGGCGCCGCCGGTCGCGTCACCTCCGCCGCCAGTGCCTCCGGCCGTCGGTGAACCGCCTGTCCGTGCAACGCCGCCGCTCTCGGTGGTGCCTCCCGTGACGATCTGGGTGCCTCCTGTGGCAGTGACACCCCCGGTTCCACTCACGCCCCCGATGAACGTCGCGCCGCCGGTGGCGATCAAGCCACCTCCACCCGTAATGCCGATGGTGCTAATGCTGCCTCCGGTAGTGCCGGTCGCACCCGCGAAGCTGGTCGTGCCTCCAGTGGTGCCAGTCGTGCCCCCAGTAGTCCCGCTCGTGCCTCCGCTGCTGCACCCAGTTGCACCCACGGTGACAACCAACATGGTCACCACGGTCAGCTTCACGAAAACAGAACATACACGATTCAACATAGTGCCTCCAGTTGCGCGTGACGCAGTAATGGAGTCTATCAGGCAGAACGGCGGGCGTCGTGCGCACTCACGCGGAACGCGTCCTGCCAAACTGGCCGGACTCCCGTTGCTTTTCACGGATCGCTTCTTGGTAGACGACGGGAGCCGAATCCGCTCCTGGTTGGGCGCCTGGAGCGACCGTGCGCTTTTCACCGATCAGGCCGTAGCGCTTGAGCTTGCGGTACAGGGTTGCCGAGCCGATGCGGAGCTGCTCGGCGGTGTGGGTCTGGTTTCCATCGTTCAACTTCAGGGCAGCGAGGATGTAGTCTTTCTCAACTTCATCGAGGGGTCGCACGCTCCCCTTGCTGGCCACGAGTCTTGCAAACGCCTGGCGGATCTCCTCAGGCAAGTCCTCAATTTCCACGCGGCTCCCGCGGGCAAGCGCGACGGCGCGCTCCATAGCGTTTTCGAGTTCGCGCACGTTTCCGGGCCAGTCGTGGCGCAGGAGCTGATCGGCGGCGGCAGGAGCCAGGCTAGAGATCTTGCGCTTCATCCGTAATGCCGCATCGGCGAGCAACACCCGGGCGAGCGGCAGGACATCGTCTCGGCGCTCGCGCAGCGGCGGCACGTGCAACTCGACAACCTTGAGCCGGTAGTAAAGGTCCTGCCGAAACGTGCCGCCCGCGACCCCGTGGGCCAGCTCCCGGTTGGTCACGGCCACCACGCGCACGTCAACCCGTCGGCTCTTGTTCTCGCCCACGCGGCGGATCTCTCGCTCTTGCAGAGTCCGCAACAGCTTGACCTGCATCCCGGGCGAAACCTCGCCCACTTCGTCCAGCAGCAGGGTTCCGCTGTTGGCCGCCTCGAACAGGCCGGGCCGGTCTGAAGTCGCGCCGGTGAACGCGCCCCGCGCGTGTCCGAACAGCTCGCTTTCGAGCAGCGTCTCCGTGATGGCGCCACAGTTGACTGCGATGAACGGCCCCGCCGCGCGCGTTGACTCCTCGTGCACCAGCCGCGCGACCCGCTCCTTGCCCGATCCGCTCTCGCCGGTGATAAGCACGGTCGAATCCACCTTGGCCACCCGTCGCGCCAGATCCACGAGTTGCTGCATGGTCGGGCTCTGTGCGACGATTCCCAGTGGCTCCTCTACGTCGCGAGCCACGCGGACCAGCGCGCGGCGGTGGTCGTGCAGCTTGCGCTCGGCCGCCTTCAAGGTTTCCGTGACCCGATCGAGGGAGACATCGAGGCATTCCTTGAGGCGGCTCGGCTTGAAGAAGCGCAGCTCCTCGGCGCGTTCGTCACCCCATCCCTCGCGCGTGCGTCCGAACAGGTGGCAGGCCGCATCGCCTTTGCCCATGCAGCGGTCCTCCAGGACGTAGATGTCCTTGCCCGCGATTCGACTGAGGTAGCCGCTGGTGAGGCCG
>CAVWIP010000011.1:0-222255 GCA_963755125.1 uncultured delta proteobacterium | reverse complement strand
CTACCAGGTGGAAGCGCCAGTCGTCGAGCCGGTTGCGGGCGAGGACAAGAGCACCGACGAGCTGCTTCCCACGGCAATCAAGGCGCGCCCCGACTTGCAGTCGCTGGCTGACCAGGTTCGGGCGCAGGAGTACACCATCGGCGCGACCAGAGGCGGCTACTATCCCGGGTTGAGCGCCATCACGGCCCTGACTGATGCGGGGCCCGCGCTCGACAACCTTGCGTGGAACTGGTACGGGATGTTGTCATTGAGCTGGCCGATCTTCGGAGGCGGCATCACCAGCCAACAGGTGCGCGAGGCGCGCGCCACGGCCAACGTGCTACGCGGCCAGTTCGAGATCCAGCGCCAGCAGATACGCCTGGATCTGGAGCAGGCACGTCTGGCTGTGGCTGCGGCCAAGGCGAGCGAGGACGCGACCCACGACGCGGCGGTGAACGCGCGCGAGCAGCTTCGCCTGGCCGAGGGTCGTTACCAGGCCGGCGTGGGCAACATGATCGAGCTGGGCGATGCGCAGGTGGCCATGACCACGGCTGCGGCGCAGGAGGTGCAGGCGCACTACAGCCTCGCCACCGCCCGCGCGCAGCTCCTGCTGGCCCTGGGTCAGCCCTGAGGCAGGACGGTCAGCCGTCCTCGAGCGAATCCTGAGGCTCCAGCGGTCTTGCCGCCTGGACGGCTTCGGTGTTTGCAGCCGGCTCCCCCGCAAGCGGCTTCGGGAGAAGGTGCCGCGGCAGGCACACCGCATTGGCGATCAAGGTCGGCACCACGGCTGAGCCAATGACGACCGCCACCAGATACGAATACTGCTGCTGGGTGACGAGCCCGTGGCTGAGCCCGTACAGCGCCGAGATGGTCCCGAAGGTGAGCCCGGTCGACATCATCAGGGTGTAGTACCAGCGTTCGTTGCGCTCGCGGCGAAAGGCCCCGATCACCGGGTACAGACCGAAGATCTTGGCGCCGACTTTCCCGGCGAACAACGCCAGGAAGGCCAGTGGCGCCGACAACAACGCGGGCACCGACACGAACGAGCCGGCCCGCAGAAAGTATATGGGCGTGAGAAATCCGATGGTGAGCGTCCGCAGTCGCCGAACGAAAACGTGGTCGGTACCGAGGGTGGACGCCAGCACCATACCAGCGACGTACGCCGGCAGAACTGCCTCGCTGCCGGACCAGAGCGCGAGCGCGCCGAGCCCGAACAGGATGAACAGCACCCACTTGGTGCGGAACGCGGCAGTGCGGTTGGCGTAGTGGTTCATCAGGTGTGGCGTCACCAGCGGCAAGAGAACGAAGGCCGCCAGGCACGCGACCGCGAAGACTACGGTGCGCCACGTGAATGGCGCGAACATCAAGCCGAGGACGAGCACGGTCCCGAGATCGTTGACGAAGCAGGCTCCCAGGATGCCCTTGCCGAAATCGGTGCGGTTGAATCCCGTCTCCAGCATCACGGCGTAGACCACCGCCATCGACGTGGTCGAGAGCGCGATGCCCGCGAGCCAGCTCGCATTGGGCGACCAGCCAAGCACGAAGCGGGCCACTGCCGCACAACCGAGAAACGGGGCGAGAAATCCAATCGCCCCGACGACCGAAACCTCCTTCCACTTTCGTCGCATCACTGCGGGCTCCAACTCCGCGCCGGCCAGGAAAGTGAGCAGCACGGCCCCGGTGCTGGCGAGAAACCTGAGTCCGGGCATATCCGCGCCCATGGCATCCTTGCCGAAAAAATGCCCGATGGCCGCCGCCGCCGCCACGCCCACGATGATCTCCATGAGCGCCATGGAGATCTTCAACCTGGCAGCGAGGAACGTGGCGATGAGAGCCAGTCCGAACCAGAGTGTTGCGATCGAGAATGCTTGTTCCATCGGTCAGCCTCGTTGCACCACAGGGTGTGGAGCGGTTGCTCCTGGGGCTGACTTGGAAATCCGGCTTTGACGCCTCCTAACGGAGAATCAGCCCCGTAGGAGTCATCGGCCGCGGTAGGATCGTGGCGGTTATCGGCGGACTCCACCGCCTTGGTCGTCGGTCGTCGCGTCGTATACTAGAGGCTCGGGAGTCGGTCAAGCCTCCCGAGCATCCAACGGTTGCACAGGGGAATCGAGGCACTCGTGCCTCCTTCACGAAAGGAACCCAGCCCATGACAACCATCGCATCCATCCAGGCCCGAGAGATCCTCGATTCGCGCGGCAATCCCACGGTCGAGGTCGACGTCCGGCTCAGCGACGGCAGCTTCGGCCGCGCCGCGGTTCCCTCGGGCGCGTCCACTGGCAGCCGCGAGGCCATCGAACTGCGTGACGGCGACAAGAAACGCTATGGCGGCAAGGGCGTGCGGCGCGCGGTGGCCAACGTCAACGAGACACTGTCCTCCGCGCTCAAGGGCACTGAGGCCTCGGACCAGGCCGCCCTCGACAAGCGCATGTGCGACCTCGACGGCACGCCCAACAAGGCCAAGCTGGGCGCCAACGCGATCCTCGGCGTGTCCATGGCGGTGGCTCGCGCCGCGGCGGCCTCGGCCGGCAAGCCGCTCTACCAGCACCTGGGCGGCAGCGCTGCCCTCCTGCCCGTGCCCATGTTCAACATCATGAACGGCGGCGCGCACGCCGACAACAGCGTCGATTTCCAGGAATTCATGATCGCGCCGGTGGGCGCGCCTTCCTTTGCCGAGGCGCTGCGCATGGGCGCGGAAACCTACCACGCGCTCAAGTCCATCCTGAAGGGCAAGGGCTACTCGACCGCCATCGGCGACGAGGGCGGATTCGCGCCCAACCTCAAGGCCAACGTGGAGGCGGTCGAGGTCATTCTCGCGGGCATCGAGAAGGCCGGGCTCAAGCCGGGCCAGGACGTGGTCCTCGCGCTCGACCCAGCGGCCAGCGAGTTCTACGAAGACGGCGCCTACGTGTTCCGCAAGTCGGATCGCAGCCGCCACAGCTCGGCCGAGATGGTCGCTTTCTGGGAGGACTGGGTCCGACAATTTCCAATCTGGGGCATCGAGGACGGCCTGGCCGAGGACGACTGGAAAGGCTGGCAGCTTCTGACCGAGCAGCTGGGCAAGAAGATCCAGCTCGTGGGCGACGACATCTTCGTCACCAATCCGGCGATCATCCGGCGCGCGGTGGCCGAGAAGGTGGGCAACGCGGCCCTCATCAAGCTCAACCAGATCGGAACCTTGACCGAGACCCTGGAGGCCATCGAGATCTCGCGCGCCGCCCACTACGGAATCGTGGTCAGCCACCGCTCGGGCGAGACGCCCGACGACTTCATCGCCGATTTGACCGTCGCGACGCGGGCCGGGCAGCTCAAGACCGGCGCGCCCTGCCGCGGCGAGCGCGTGGCCAAGTACAACCAGCTCCTGCGCATCGAGGAGGAATTGGGCGCCAAGGCAAGATACGCGGGGGCCGCGGTGTACGGCCGGTAGCCGTTTGCGACCACGACCACGGCCACGTCTACGACCTCTTGCGGCTATCGTGGGTTCGCGGAGCGCACTTCTCGGCCGCGGCGGGATGGGGTGGAGAGCGCTTCGTTTCCGACGCAAGCGGAAAGCGCGACCGACAGAAGAATTGCAGCCAGCCTGAAGAACGAGGTCGTCATGGACGCGCGCCTCCTCGACGCACGTCGATCATAGACCTCCTTGCTTTCCGAACGTACTCGAATAATTATTAGACTATGTCCACGGAAGACTTCCGGCTCAGCTACCACGCCTGTCGGGACGCATTGGTCAGGCGGCTGGCCGAGCCTGCCCCTGGGCGCATCCAGTTGCTCGCTGGTCCCCGGCAGGTCGGCAAGACCACGCTGCTGCTCGAGATCGCGGAACAGGCAGGCAAGCAGGCGGTGTATGCGGCGGCCGACGCACCCGAGGCTGCCTTGCCGGGCTTCTGGGAACGCCTGCTCGCGCGGGCTGCTGACACCGCCGTTGCCCAGGGGCGTGCGGTCCTGCTGCTGGACGAGGCCCACCTGTTGCACGACTGGGCCGGGCACCTCAAGGGCGCCTGGGACAGTTTCCGGCGCAAGAAAACGCCGATCCACATCGTCGCCACCGGCTCTTCCGCGCTCCACCTGGCCGCAGGCTCGCGCGAGAGCCTGGCCGGCCGGTTCGAGCGACTCACGCTGACCCACTGGTCGGCGCGTTCAGTTTCGCAGGCCTTCCATGTCCAGCCCGACAAGGCTGCCGACTTGGTCGTGCGCATGGGTTCCTATCCGGGCGCCTTTCCCTTGCACAAGGACGTGGCGCGCTGGTCGGCCTACGTGCGCGACGCCATCCTCGAACCCGCCATCGGCCGCGACATCCTCGCCTTGGCAGCCGTGCGCCGGCCGGCCTTGCTTCGTCAGGTCTTCGGCGTGGCGGCCTCGTCGCCGGCGCAGATCGTATCTTTGCAGAAGATTCAGGGCCAATTGCAGGATGCCGGCGCCCTCGAGACGGTCGCCAGCTACCTGGCCCTGCTTGAAGAGGCCTTCCTGGTTGCAGCGCTGCCGAAGTACTCGACGCGCGCGGCCCGCCGTAGAGCCGCACCCCCGAAGCTGGTGGCGCTGAACAATGCCCTGGTCGCGGTCATGACCCCGCAGGGTATCGTCGACGGCACGTCCGATCCGGCGCGCTTTGGCGCCTGGGTCGAGAACGCATGCCTGGCGCACGCATGGAATTCCGGCCAGAGCGTCTCGTACTGGCGGGAGGAGCCGTTGGAAGTCGATGGCATCCTGGAGGGGAGCTGGGGCAAGTGGGCCATCGAGGTGAAGACCGGCAGATTCCAGATGGGCGAGCTCACCGGGTTGCTGGAGTTCACGCGCCGTCACCCGGGTTTCCAGCCGCTGATCATCTGCAGCGCCAGCGGGCGCGCGACCGCCGAGCGCGCGGACGTGCCGGCGACTACCTGGCAGCAGTTCCTGCTCGACGGGCCGCCGGGAACGACCTCCTAGAAACAATGGGCTCGACGCCGAGTTGCGCCCCATTGGACCCACGCAGGTGGCGGCAGCCGTGGCGCCCGTGCCACCGAATCCGGAGCGCGCGAGCGTTTCGTCTCTGCCTACGACAGCAATCAGGCAGATGTTCCCGCGCGACCGCGCCCAACAAGACCGGAACAAGGGCGAAATCTCCAACCTGGGAGATGATGCCCCAGCTACGCCTCGACGAGCAGCACCAGGGTCTCGGCCAGCACTCCATCGTGCGCCATCGCCTCGGCAGCACCCGGGGTGCTCATCGCGGTCTTGAGAGCATTCATATCAGGAACCTCCATCAGCACCGCGACGCGCGTGGGATTCTGCGGGTCGACAAATTCACGAATGCCAGTGACGCCGAGGGGGCCGAAAAACTTCTCGCGCATGGGCGAGGCGAGCCAATGCTTGGTGTCCTTCACTTGATGATAGCCGATGACGGTGGGCATGCTCTACCTCCTCCGCAACGCACCCGCTGCGCCGCAAACATGTTTGGATAACTCCACCGCTAGTTTGATTCCCCAGCTCGCCAAAGGGTGCTGCGTTTTGCCACCGCACACCGACCCCACCCGAAACCAAACCCAAGTAATTCAGCCCGAAGGTCGTGGCCGTGGTCGTGGCCGTGGCCGGAGTGATCTTGCTCGGCCAGGGCCACGGCTACGTGGACGACCACGACTACGACCACGACCACTCTTCGTCGCTCCTCTGGGGGCAAACGCCGGACGTGGAAAGGGGGCTCTTTCTGAAGTCGCCGTGCCCGCACCACCGACCCCACCCACACCGGCCACCGACACAACAACCAAGTAGCGAGAAAAGTACCTCCTTTTGCCGAAACCGCGAGGAGGGGTCACCACAAACCATCGTACTGGCGCACAGGTAGCAGCCCTGGCAGAATGTCTGGGAGACGAACATGCAGGCCCACCGAGTGCACGTCACCATTCCCGAAGATCACAGGGTCACGATCGACGTTCCCGCGGAAGTGCCCACTGGCGACGCCGAGGTGATCGTGCTGTCCAGCGCATCCGTGGGCGCGCCCCGGCCTGCCGACACAACCTTCGCCGCGCGTTTTCGTCCGAACCCGGCGTTGGGGCCGATCGTATTCCATGAGGATCCGACAATGCCGGTGTCGGAAGAAGATTGGCCTTCGGATCTGCGGCCGTGACGCCGGTCGTTCTCGACACCTGCGTCGTGCTTTGGCTCGCTGGCCAGCAGGATGCGTTGAGCGCAAGCGCTCGTGGCATTCTCGCCGACCCGACCGTGGCACTGCATGGTTCCGCCATCTCGGCCTGGGAGATCGCAATCAAGTCGCGGAAAGGGAAGCTTGCGTTACCCGCCACACCGGAGGCTTGGTGGCAAACCTTCCTTAACAGCTTCGGAGTCAATGAGCTTGCCGTGACCGGAAGGACATTGACAAGTCGCCTGTGAAGGTGGCCGATTCAGAATCAGGAAGGGCTGCTGAACACAAATCCCTCGGCTCAGCAACGGTTTGGCTTACGGGGATATCTAACGAGCCATCTAGCAGGCTTCAAATTCGGCGTTCAATACCAGAATATCACCTGACGCTGCCCGATTTTGGGGCTGGGCCTTTGTTCCCTGTGTTACTCGCCAGACGTCAAGATCCACTCGAGTAGCTAGGAGCATGCACAGGAGCGAGAACGGCTTTGGACCCAGTGGGGCCAGGATGACTCGGTACTTCTCGCGCAAGCCATCGCAGAGAGAGACCAGGAGATCCGCAGTCCGTTGAAGGTCACGCATGGGATATCTAAAGACATGAGCCTTCGGTAGTGATGAAAGTAGGGTTGCGTTGTTCCTAAGGACTGCATCCCGATATCGTCCATCAATTGCCGGATCGGTCAGAAAAGCAAATGTTGCGGCCGGGTCAACGAACTCTCGAAGGCCAAGTGCGCGTTCTCTTTCGTAGCCGAGCCCGATAACAAGTGCGGTTGGTCTGTCGGGCGTGTCTAGGCCACAGAAACCAGCGAGAGGGCCCACAGAGGCATTGGGTCTCGCCAGAACGGGCTCCTCAAAAGACGCCGGGCTATAGCAAAAGAGGCATCCAATCCGAGGCATTTCGGTAATTGCCCTAAGTCCATGTACTACAGCGCCGCACCATGCTCGCGTCATGCACGAGTAGTCCACAGCGATGCTAAGAACGTCACCTCTGTGGGCGGCGACAACGGCACGCAAATAGTCGACGATTTGCCCGGCATCATCGCCTTTCGTCTCCAGTAGCGCGCATCCGAAGTCTGCGAATATCTTGTCATTCCTCTCACGCTGTTCGGTCTTTCGGTCATCGAACGCAAAGGCAACCTTTTGTGCTGCGAAGTTGGGCCCTACTCGACCAAGCAAATGTGTTGCCCTCTCTTCAAAACCGGATGCTCCGATGAAGAGATCGACCTTTCGTTGGTTGAGAGCCCCTTGTTCGATCTGTCTCGTGGCTACCAGCTTCATGTCTTGCTCACGGGCAGCGACATTTGTTTCTCGCGCAACAACCGTGCTCTTCGAACTCGTATCCGCTCGCTCGCCTTCAGAATGGAATCCAATGATATGGGATCGTAGACTGTCAAAGGAAGTCTATATACTGGCGACAGCATAAACGACAGCCTGAAGCGCTTGCCCCGAATATTGGTTTCCAAGCTGTCAGGCAGCGGATCTACGTGGACAAGCGCACCGTGATAGACGCCCACGCGAAGCACCTCGAGAAGCTGATCATCTGCGCTCGAATCCACCTTGAAGCTGCCGATTGGATCTAGCGGAAACTCGGTGCCCAGGAGCCGCCGTCTGAAGTAAGCAGCCACGGTCTGCAGTATGGTAAATAGATCGAGATGTCGACTAGCTACTGCCATACTACCTTCCGGGAGCGTCTTCACATAGGCGACAAACTGGGCGGAGGCCTTTCTTAGCGTATCCGCCTGCTCGTTCTCTGGAATTGCGAGCCACTTTCCGTCCGTGTCTTGCTTGGCCCGTGCAAGCAAGTCATCCAAAATGCCAATCAGTCTGCGTGGGTTTCCGTCGGCAATTCGCCAAATTGCCTCTCTTCCGTAATAGACCGTCGCGAGCTTCCTAGATCTACCGACGGCCCCAATAGGGCTATCCCCCTTCAGAAACGCCTCCCGCAGCAATGCGATAGGGCGAGCCTTTCTGAGCACTGAGTCGCGCAGCGCAACGTCAGCACAGACAGGATTCGTTGGATCGATGTTCTTCTCCACCAGGAGATTGCGAAAGGACTTATCCCACGTCGCAAGGTCCCTGAAAAGCACCCACTCCGCGCTCCCCTGCTGGTACTTCACCATGCTAGTGCTCTGTCCATCTGGGTCCGTGATGCGGGAAGATCCAAACAGGGCTGAAGGAGCTATCGGGGAACCCAACCGCCGAGTGATGACGGCACTCGCAAGTTCCTCGGAAAATCGGTCATCGCCTCTTGATGAGTGGTTCCACAGGGTTAGCAAGCGAAAATCGTGACGAGGTGCCGCCCCAGTTGTGCCCAGCGTGAGCGGTAGAGGACTTGTACTAATCTTTATGAGCGCATTCTCCTCAGTGCTTCGCATTTGACTAAGCGCGAGGTCCTGGAGCCAGGATGGGGCCAGTTCGAGCTCGTCAAGGCACAACGCCCACTTCGGCGATTGTGGAAGTCGAAAGGCCTGATCGAATTCAGCGCACGCGACGAAAAGCGACGATAAGTAGTCGAGGTTATAGTAGTCGGGAATAGACCGGCGCTCGGCGTCGGTACATCCATGGAGGAATATGCGGTTAGCAAACTGGCGTATTTCCGCTGTGCGTGCTCTTAGCGCCAGCACTATTCCATCCAGGCAGGGGATTACGTTGGGCAGGGACCAAAGGCGAACGAGAGTAGTGCACAGTCCGGACACTATGTTTGCGTTGACCGTAGGCGCTTCATAGGTGAGGCGTTCCTGAAATGTCCTGGCAAGGGCAAGAAGGATAGCGTTTGTAACTGCGGCACGCGACAGCGCTTCGCCAACACCCTGTGAAAGGCCAGGAGTTCTTTCTGCATGGCGGAGCTGGTGATGCCAGTGCATATCAGCTGGTAGATACACGGCGGTGAATGGTCGCTGTTGGCGAAGCGCGGTGGCATAGGGATCGTCCCAAGCGTACAATGCTTGAACGGTCAACATCTTGAATAGCGTTGTCTTGCCGCTGCCGCGAGGGCCGAGCACCACAGTGTGTTCGTTCCGCCACAGGGTGCGGTAGTCCTCGTTCGGGACGAAGGTTTCGGCTACCTGCTGCGGCGTGTGGTTTCTAGCGTTGAAGCTATCGTACTGGGTGGGATGCATTGGTGGTCAGCCTTCCAACAAAATCGGGCTCGTCAGGTAAGTCCGGCGTAGCCCGGAGGCCATGGCTTGAGAGTTCCTTTTGGGCTGCCTGCCATACTTTAGGGGGAACGAACCGAAGAGCGTCATTGGACTTCAGCACCTCTGCCCATGGGATGAACTCCTTCGCTGCGCCTGTGAGCGCACGTTCGACTAGCTGTGCGACCTGCAATGGGTTGAGTGCAGATCCGAATCCAGCTCGATGTGGGAATCCTGCCGATTGCCAGGTGGATGGCGTCCACCCGAGGGCGTGCTGGAATTGCCATGTCCGGACGAATCCATGCATCTCGGCGGGGTGACTCGAGTTCATGAGGGTCACAATGTGGAAAAGGTTCCGTGTTCTGCTGGCCAGCCCTAGGGGTAGGGCCGCTGAGAAACTACCTGCGCCAAGCACGGGGAGTCTCCCAGCACCGGGTGCGTAGACCAGGCGCGGATAGTGTTTATGACCGTGAACAACGAGATGAAAGCCTTCCTCTTCTAGGAGCTCAGTGAACAGACTACCGTTCTCCATCACCTCGTCGCTGCCAAGACCCTCATGCTGTATAGGATGGTGGTGGCAAAGGGCAACTCGAAAGGAGCTAGGCTGAGTACTCTTGAGAGCGAGTCGGATCGCGGCAAGTTGCGTCGGATCGACGAAGCCCCGCTTTGCGGTTTCTTCGTTTCTGTGATTGGCAGATGAGTTTAGAGCGAGCCGTCATGACCTGTGGATTTGTCGAGTAGCTGCCTGAACAGTGATAATTGCGCATGCCAGATACACAAGGGCACCGTAATTCTCTGCCTTTCGCTCCCAGCGTATTCGCAAACCGCGAAAGTTGTTGTGCCAGCTGTTTGTGCGCTCGACGACCCAGCGTCGCGGTTTGCCGCGAACACAACCAACCAGAGGCGGCTCACCGCGGCGGCGAATGTGTGGCTTCACACCGCGCTCACGTGCCTCTTCCTCGGGGTCGTCGTAGTCGTAGCCCTTGTCCAGGCAGATGTGCTCGGGACGTCGTGGTCCGCGCGATCCGTAGATAGGCACCGCATCGAGTGTGGAGCCCACCATCCACTTGTCGTGTACGTTGGCACCGGTCAGCGTGACGGCGAGGGGAATCCCGCGCCCGTCGGTCAGAACATGGCGCTTGGTGCCGAGTTTTCCGCGATCAGTGGGATTGGGACCCGTGAGGTCCCCCCTTTTGGCGCCTTCACCGAGGCGCTGTCCAGCGATGCCCACTCCAGGTCGAGGCCGCACTTGTCGTGGTAGTAGCACAGCGCCTCGGTGTGAATCTTCTCGAAGACCTCGGCGTTGGTCCACTCGACGAACCGTCGGTAGCACGTGCTGCCGCTGCCGAACTCGCGCGGGATAGCATCCCACTGGCAACCGGTGCGAAGACGATAGACGACTCCCGCAAAGACTCTTCTGTCGTCCAGGCGATGAGGTCCGCCGCGCGGACTCCGCCTCCACGGTGGAATCCACGGTTTCACCCGGTCCCACAGTTCGTCGGGTACATCGGAGTAATTGGTTTGCATAGACCAGTAGACATCATGCCTTCGCGGCTCCCGCAAATTTTCCACAAGTCATGAAGGCTCGCTCTTAGTATGAGAACACGCAAAGAATTGTTGCCAAGCAAACAGAACCCCTTGGACCAGAAGCCATCCTGTGGTCGGGACAGCGCACTTGGGAAAGGCGGGTGGCAACGCTTGGCAAGGCGGAATACCTCATCTCCCGAACTTCTGCTTAGGATGTCGTGATTACCCAGGGTCGGGGCGACCAGTCTCGCCCCTAGAGCTGCTGCGATCTCTTGCACGAAATTCCAGCCCGAGATGAAGCCCTGCGGATCGGCTCTGTTGCAAAGGTCTCCGGCCACAAGCAAGGCCTTCGCTCGCAGGTCTTCGCGTGAAATGCACTCCAGAAGTGCCTGCACGGGATGCTGGAGGCTGGGTTGCCGGTCTAAGTCCGACATGAGCATCGACTCCGCCGGGGCCATACTGCTGTGGTGGCAGTGGAGGTCACTGATCACCGCGAGGCTAATGCTAGTGGGTGGTGTTTCCATGGCCTTTGAAGGAACCGGACGTCGATGATCTTCGCGCAGTTTGTTCCTCTCTCAAAGCGGAAACTACACATACCTGGATAGATTCCCCGTGCTACGGGGCAAGATTCGAGTCATCGCGCGCGCCGACCGCTGCAGGGGCCTCGGAAACAACGGCCGACTCGACCCACGCGTACCGCTCGGTTAGCTCACCGTTTCGCCCCCACGACCCGGGCAGCACCACGACGTTGCCCAACTATTCGAGGCGTTCGACGTAACGCCGGCCTTCGACGGTGTCGCCGGCTCAACCGCTACCCGCGCCGCAAGCGCCGAAACAGGATCATCGGAGTAATGCCAGCGGCGATCCCGAGTCCCATGCCGACGATGCCATGAAGGCCGACGCACCCGCCGGCGATGGCGCCGGTGAACAGGGCCATGGCCGTGCAGACCGACCGACCCTGCATAAAGCGCGGCGGCGAGCGGCGGCGGGATGGAGATCTCGTGCAATACTCCTGAGTCATGCGACCCCTTCGGTATTCCATCAACGTCACATTGGACGGGTGCTGCGATCATCGTGCAATGATCCCGGACGAAGAGTTGCATCGTCACGCGGTCGAGAACCTCGACCAGGCCGATGCCCTCCTCTTTGGCCGGGTGACTTACGAAATGATGGAGACAGCGTGGCGGGCGCCGGCGCGCACGGGAGTGAGGCCTGATTGGATGCCACCCTGGATGGAACCCTTCGCCCGGACGATCGACGCGGCAAAGAAGTACGTCGTGTCGAGCACCCTGGAACGGGTCGATTGGAACGCCGAGATCATTTGCGGGGATCTGGGGAAGGCCGTCGAGCAGCTCAAGCTGGCGTCGGGTAAGGGACTGTTCGTGGGGGGCGTGAAGCTCCCGCTGGCGTTGGCGGAGCTGGGATTGATCGATGAGTACGAGTTCGTGGTGCATCCCAGGCTCGTGGGCCACGGGCCGACGTTGTTCGCGGGGCTATCGAAGTGTATCGACTTGAGGCTCGTGAGCCGGCTGGAGTTCGGCTCGGGCGCGGTGGCGATGCGGTATGAGCCGAGAAGGTAGCTTGGAGGCGAGAACGATGCGGTGAAGGCCGACGCAGCCAGGGCCAGAAAGTTCCGCAGGCCCAAGCCGTAGCGGCTCAGACCGCTATTTTCCAAACTCCAGCCCACCGGCCAGGTATATCGCGGGCGGGAAAGTCAGGCCATAGCCATCGCCGCCGCCGGCCGGCTGAGAGACGAAGCTCAGTTGGAAGAGGCCCATGAGACCGCCTTGACCAATGGGAAAAGCCACGTCGCCGACAACCGCAATGCCAAAACCTTTGGCCGAAGACACCCCGCTGAAGCTCGGTTTTTCGTACTGGTAGGCCATCGCCAATCCAGGACGAAACTGGAAGGTATTCGCCCTTCCAAAACATCCCTTGAAGGTCCCGCCAAAAGCCCACAGGTCCGCGCTCTCCGAGCCCTGCTCGGGCGACAGACTCGTGTAGAGCAGGTAGGTTCCCATGGAGAACTGAGGAATCAGGTAGCCATCCAGCGCAAGGCGAACCATGCCGGTTGTGCCTGTCTTCACTTCGGGATGATTGTCGCCACCGAGGGTCGTGCCGAACATGGGACCAGCTATCAAGCTCACGGCGATGCTCTCGCGCGTCGTACCGCCCTTATCTTCGCTGGCGGAAATTGGCTTAGCCTGTGGCTGGTCGGGTGGCACGTACGCGGGTGGTGGCGCGTTCGGAGACGGTTGTGTGTATGCAGAGTCTGGCGCAGGCTGTCCCTGCTGCTGATAGACGGGTGCGGGGACCAGAACGGGTGCGGATGGCTGATAGGCGGGAACGGGGGGCTGGGCCGCGGGCGCGACCGGTTGGGCGGCCGGCTCCGGGCGCGGGGCTGCTGCTGCGGGTCGCGGAGCTGCGGGGACCTGCTGGGCCGGGGTCGCTGGGGTCGCGGCAGAGTTAGCGGGCATATCGACACAGCGACCGTCAATGCAGACGCGATCGCCCTTGCAGTCCGAATCTCTCGAACATTGCGCGCTCGCGCGGGGGCTCGCGAAGGTCAGGGTCAGAAACGCACCATGGGACCTACCTCCACGACCTCACGTGCCTCGGCCACGCTCTGCTATCGTACTTTACATTTAGTTAGTCGGAACGTATAGTTCCATAGCATGATCGAACGGCCCTTCTGGTTGCGACGCATCGAGGAGTCCTGGACCGAGGCTCCCATCGCCTGGCTCTGCGGCGTCCGGCGCTGTGGCAAGACCACACTGGCCGAAAGCCTGGGCGAGGAGCGAATTCTCTATGTCAACTGCGACCTGCCTGCTGTCGAGGACATGACCCGCGATCCGCAGCTATTCTTTCGCTCGTGCACAAGGCCGGTCGTGGTCTTTGACGAAATCCATCAGCTACGCGACCCCGCGCGACTGCTGAAGATTGGCGCCGACGTTTTCCCGAAGCTCAAGATTCTCGCCACGGGTTCTTCGACGCTTGCGGCGAGCAAGAAGTTCCGTGACACGCTCACCGGTCGGAAACGCACGATCCACCTACCGCCGGTATTGTGGGGTGAACTCGCCGCTTTTGGCGTGCCGTTACCCCAGCGCCTCTACCACGGCGGGTTGCCTGCTGCGCTTCTCGCCGATAGCAAACGACCGGCTCTCTACCGGGAGTGGATGGATTCCTTTTTTGCCCGCGACATCCAGCGCTTGTTTGGTTTCCGCGACGTGAACCGCTTCAACGCGCTCTTCGAGTACGTCTTGCGCCAGAGCGGTGGACAACTTGAAATCACCAAGACGGCAGCGTCCGTTGGCGTCACCCGCCCCACGGTAGAAAGCCATCTGCGCGCCCTGGAAATCACTCACGCCATCACGCTGGTCCGGCCCTTTCACGGTGGCGGCCAGAAAGAAATCGTGAAGATGCCCAAGGTTTATGGCTTCGACACCGGATTCGTCAGCTTCGCGCGGGGTTGGGATCCGCTGCGACACGCCGATCTTGGCTTGCTCTGGGAACATGTGGTCTTGGAACATCTGCAAGCCCATTTTCCCGAAACGCCCGTGCGCTACTGGCGCGACAAATCGGGCTGCGAGGTTGACTTCGTTCTTACGCGCCGTCGCGACCAAGTGGACGCCATAGAGTGCAAATGGGAAGCGCGTGCATTCGACAGCGCGGCCTTGAAAGTCTTCCGCAGTTACTATTCCAAAGGCCGCAACTTCCTGGTTTCCCCTTCGGGCGACCCGCCCCATGTGCGGCGCTACGGACAACTGGAGGTGACGGTCTGCACGCCGTCGGAACTTCATCCGTAGCGCTGAGCATGGTCGGTGCAAGCGCCATTTTGCCTTCACCAAGAAGTGGACGTTCAGGCTCAACCCGTCTACGGCCACGGCCACCGGCCACGGCCACGGCCACGGCCACGGCCACGACCACGACCACGTCCACGACCTCCTGCGGCTATCGTGAGTTCGCGGAGCGCACTTCCCGGCAGAGGTGGGATGTAGTAGACAGAATCCTCTACAGGAGGTTTACGAATGATCTACTCGACGGAAGTCGAACACATGACGTGCGTCGCCAAGGGACCCAATCACGGTCCCGCGCCCATTCCCGAGGAAGGCCGCTGGGTGCAGGCCAAGGAGATCAAGGACATCTCCGGGCTCACTCACGGGGTGGGTTGGTGCGCGCCTCAGCAGGGCGCCTGCAAGCTCACGCTCAACGTGAAGGACGGCGTCATTCAGGAAGCCCTGATCGAGACCATCGGCTGCTCCGGCATGACCCACAGTGCTGCCATGGCCGCCGAGATCCTGTCGGGCAAGACCATTCTCGAAGCGCTCAACACCGACCTCGTGTGCGACGCCATCAACACCGCCATGCGCGAACTCTTCCTGCAGATCGTCTACGGCCGCACCCAGACGGCGTTCTCGGAAGACGGCCTGCCCATCGGCGCGGGCCTCGAGGATCTGGGCAAGGGCCTGCGCAGCCAGATCGGCACCATGTACGGCACCGTGGCCAAGGGCGTGCGCTACCTGGAGATGGCCGAGGGCTACGTGACCCGCCTGGCGCTCGACGAGGGCGACGAGGTCATCGGATACGAATTCGTGCACCTGGGCAAGATGATGGAATCCATCGCCAAGGGCGTGGAGGCTGGGGAAGCCTTGAAGAAGGCGACCTCGAAGTACGGCCGCTTCGACGAAGCCGCCAAGACCATCAACCCCCGGCACCAGTAGGAGAAATGCACCATGGCTCTTTTTGAATCCTATGAACGCAGAATCGGCCAGATCACTCCGGTGCTGGCCAAGTACGGCATCGCCTCCCTCGAAGAAGCGAAGAAGCTCACCGATGCCAAGGGCGTCGACGTCTACAAGATCGTGAAGGAGATCCAGCCCATCTGTTTTGAGAACGTCTGCTGGGCGTACATCCTCGGCGCGGCCATCGCCCTCAAGAAGGGCCAGAAGAAAGCGGTGGATATCGCCTGTTCCCTGGGCGAAGGCATGCAGGCTTTCTGCATTCCCGGCTCGGTGGCGGACGATCGCAAGGTGGGCATCGGCCACGGCAACCTGGCCTCCATGTTGCTGAAGGAAGAGACCAAGTGCTTCGCCTTCCTGGCGGGCCACGAATCCTTCGCCGCCGCCGAGGGCGCCATCGGCCTCGCCCGCAGCGCCAACAAGGCCCGCAAGGCTCCGCTGCGCGTGATCCTCAACGGCCTGGGCAAGGACGCTGCCCAGATCATCAGCCGGGTGAACGGCTTCACCTACGTGCAGACCAAGTTCGACTACGCCTCGGGCAAGCTGAACATCGTGAAGGAGATCGCGTACTCCAAGGGCGAGAAGGCCAAAGTCCGCTGCTACGGCGCCGACGACGTGCGCGAGGGCGTGGCCATCAACCACCACGAGGGCGTGGACGTGTCCATCACTGGCAACTCTACCAACCCCACGCGCTTCCAGCATCCCGTGGCCGGCACCTACAAGAAGGAATGCGTGGAGCAGGGCAAGAAATACTTCTCGGTGGCCAGCGGCGGCGGCACCGGTCGCACCCTGCACCCCGATAACATGGCTGCCGGTCCTGCCTCGTACGGCATGACCGACACCATGGGCCGCATGCACAGCGATGCCCAGTTCGCCGGTTCATCCTCCGTGCCCGCGCACGTGGAGATGATGGGCTTCCTCGGCATGGGCAACAACCCCATGGTCGGCGCCTCTGTGGCGGTGGCCGTGGCGCTGGAACAAGCGCAGGCCAAGTAGCCTGGTCAACCAAAACCCCATCGGCACGCGGCTCCTTCGAGTCCGCGGCCGATGGCTGTGCCGGCTCGCGAAGCGCAGGCTACTGGGCTGACAAAGGCTGCGGCGGCAGCAGGGCCTGGTGTTGGGTTTCCCCGTAGCTCCAGGCGGATGCCGCGCCTGTGTCCGGGATCTCGATGGCCGCGACGGTCAGCCCGGGAAGAACAAAGGTCGGAGGCGTGGGCGCCGTCGCGAGGCCGTCGACGGTAAACGTGAGAGTGGCCGGTCCGTCGTTCCAGTTGAGCGCGATAACCTGAGTGAGCTGGGTTCCGTCGGCCGCCTGGTTGCGACTGGCGTACGCGCGCACTCCGGCAGGCGTCGACGACACCGAAAGCAGCGTGGAACCGAAATGCTCCGCAAACAGATCGAGCGCCCAGTATTCCGGTTGCGGTTGCGGCGTGCCATCGGCGGCCGCCGTGGCCGCGAAGAGGCCCAGGGTCCAGCTCTCGCGCGTGCTCCAGAACACGGTCGCCCACAGCCCGCTCTGCAGGCCCACACCAAACGCGTCCGCCGCCCATAGGCCGGCGGGAACCGTGCCAGGGGACGCGGGCAGGATGCTCTTGGACGGCGTGCCATCCCAGGTGACGTTGCACTCGGTGATGGCCAGCGGCTTGTCACCGTTGCCCGTCGCCTGCAGGATGGATTGCAGGTGCGCGATCACGCCTTGTAGCTTGGGCGCGTCGTCGGCCGCGTTCGCCACGGTGGTCTGCGTCGGGTCGATGGGATAACGGTGGATGGCCACGATGTCGAAGAGAGAACCGCAGGTAGTCAGGATGGGGGTGAGCCAGTCGTTGCTGCCGGTCTGATACTTCCACGACAGATCCGGTCCCACGATCTTGATCGTCGGGTCGACCGCCTTCATCGCCGCAACGTAGGCCGTGGCCGTGGCGCAATAGTCCGCGGGCGCGTAGCCGGCGATACCTATGGTTGGCGCCGTTGCGCTGGCATAGAGGTCAGGCTCGTTGCCGATGGAGAAGTACTTGATGCCGTATGCCTGCGTGACGTTCGCATACTGCACCATGGCCGCCGCCGTGTCAGGGCCATCGGCCGCGCCGCCGTCGGCCGTGCTGGGGGCCAGCACCGGTACCTGCACAATCAGATCAGCGTGGATGGCCTGCGCGTAGGCCACGGCCTTGTCCATCTGGGTGTCGTCGAAAACGTCGGGGGAGTTCACGTCGTTGTTGTAGCCCCCGGCGCGGATGACGAATGGCGCGAGCGTGAGAACCTGAGCCTCGGTTCCCGCGACCATATCGCCCGAGGACGGCGGCCATGACCAGTAGCTGGTGCCGAGTCCCGTGGTGGGCCGAGGTGTTGGCGTGGCCGCCGAAATGGCGACGGTCCCGGAAACCGGGGCCGCGGTGTCAGTCGCTCCGGCCTCTTGCACAGCAGGCCCATTTGCTGGGGGCGGCGCCTTGGCGCATCCGCAAAGGGCGATCAGGAGGCAGGTAAGAAATGGAATGGATGGAAAAAGTGCGGCTCGCAACGACAAGCACATGCGGGCATTCATACCTATTCACCGCAGCCCGATCCACGCATTTTGCGCTCAATCCACGGCAAGGCTTCACCGCCAGCCTGCGACTATTCCCAGTCGGTCACGGCTACACAATTCGTCCGCTTCGCAAGAGGCACCGGACTTCGTCGTGGGACAGCAGCGCGAACACGTAGAGGCACTCGGGGCTATGTTGACGAATCTATGAAGGTTGCTGGGATCTTGCGCCCTTCTTGAAGATAGCTAGAAAGGCCGCACCATGACGAATAGCAAGGTTCTGCTGGGAATCATGATCCTGGGCACCGCCCTCGGGGGTGCCTGCTCGGACAATGGCACTGGCTCGCAAGGCAGCGGGGGATCGGGAGGGGGCAGTTCCGGTGCTGCCGGCACGGGAGGCGAGAGGGGCACGGTCGGTAGCTCAAGCCTGGCTGGTGGGGCAGCGGGCAACTCGAGCAGCAGCGCCGTGACCAGCGGCGGCGCGACTGGCACGGGTGCGGCAACCAGTGCTGGCGGAACCACCAGCGGCCGCTCGATTAGCTCCGGCGGAAGCACTGCCGGTGGTACGGCGGGCGGCATGGGCGGCGCGACAGGTGGCACGACTGCGGCCACGGGCGGCGCGACGCCTGCAGGTGGCGCAACGGGCGGCGCGGCTGGGGGCAGGGGCGGTGCGACGGGCAGTGCCACAGGAGGCACGACGGCTACCGGCGGGGGGATCGGGGAAGGGGCGGAGCGACAGGCGGCACAGCAGGGGCCACCGGTGGCTCGACGCCCGCTGGTGGTGCGACCGGCGGCACAACTGGCGGAGCGACAGGCGGTGCAACGGGTAGCGCGACGGGGGGCACGATGGGCGGCAGAGGCGGCGCAATCGGTGGCACGACTGGGGGCAGCGACGGCGCGACCGGCGGCACGACTGCGAGCACAGGCGGTGCCACCGGGGGTACGGGCGGCGCGACCGGGAGCCTGCCCGCCCTGCACGTGGAGGGTCCTCTCATCAAGGATCCCGACGGCAAGACCATCGTCCTGCGCGGGTACGCGCTGATCGACATCGGCGCGCTCTACCAGCAGACAAACAGCTCAGCCGGGATCACCGAACGCATCGACGCCGTTGCCGCAGCCGGATTGCAAGCCCACGTGGTTCGCATGCCGGTCTATCCGGAAACCGACTTCAATGGCGGAGATCCCTATTATTCTGGCTTGCCGTACCCGGTCGGCACCCCGGCGCCAGCCGGGCAAAAGGTAACCATCATGACCGGCCCGGACTACATCAGCAAAGTTCTCAAACCGGCCGTCGACTACGCCACCTCCCAGAACCTGTACGCCATCATCGATCTTCACCAGATCGACGATACCAACACCGCCCACGATTCGGGGGACGCCGCGACCAGTTTCTGGACGGATATCGCCCCGCAGTTCAGTAGCTACACCAACGTCATCTACGAATTGTTCAACGAGCCCATCAACAGCGGCATGGCATGGGCGACGTTCAAGACGCAGGTGCAGACTTGGATCGACACCGTCCGCGCGGCAGCGCCCAACAACCTCATCGTGGTTCCCTCCATGAGTTGGGATCAGCACCCGGGCGACGCCGCCAGCTCGCCCCCGACGGGCACGAATCTGGTTTACACGGCCCACATCTATCCCAACAACTGGGGAACGTCTTTCCAGCAACAAGTCGCGACCGCCACAAAACTGGCGCCGGTATTCATCACGGAATGGGGCTACTCATCGCCGGACACCAGTGCGAACTGGGGAACCCCTTTCCAGACCATCGTGAATGGCGATGGCGCCAATTGGACCGCGTGGGTCGCCGACAACTCCTGGGGACCCAGCATGTTCTCGAACAGTGCGCTCACCACGCTCACGGACTTTGGCACCTTCGTGAAGAGTTGGCTGGCCGCCGAGGTGAACCAAGACTGGGTCCAGTAAGGGCTCGACCGTCAGAACAGATCGAGGAGTCCGACCTCCGCCCAGTCAGGACACGCACAACCGCTGCAAATGGGTTAGGGTCTTGGCCATGACGTCATCGACCGAGCCGGCCAAGGCCATTGTCGAAGTTGGGCGACGCATGTGGAGCAAGGGCTGGGTGGCAGCCAACGACGGAAACACCAGCCACAGGTCGCCAAGCTGGAGGCTCTGCGGGAACGCCTCAAGGCGGCAGCCGTGGACGCGGTCGGAGAGTAGAATGCAGTTCTTCCTGGCGTGCGTGGCTGGGACCACTCTTCCCCGGCCGTGCGCGGGCGAAGAAAACGGCGCGAGCGGGCACCATACTTGACGAGACAAGTTCGCGTCTCGATGACACAGGAGTTTCATGTCCAGCATCGCCAAAGTGATTCCCCTGTCTTGCTGGCTCCTCGTCTATGGCTGTAGCAGCGGTTCCGGGTCGCATGTGGGCCGTATGGACGCGTCCGGCGGTGAACCAGATGCGCTGGCCACAATCGGCGGAGCGGCGGGTGCTTCCGCAACTGGTGCGGGTGGCGTGCAGGGAACAGGTGTTGGGGGTGCGGCCGGTACGACCTCGACGGGGGGGACGGATTCAGGCGGGGGCACGACCGGCGGCGGGGGATTGACCGCGACCGGCGGCGCCACTCCATCAGCAGGCAGCAGCTCGACCGGCGGGAATGCGGGCGGCGCAACCGGTGGCACGAATGCCACCGGCGGGACCAGCAACCCTGACGCAGCGACAGCAAGCGGGGGAGTGAGTGCCGGTGGCAGCAGTGGAACCTGCGGCGCAGGTGATCCGAACCTGCCCGCGGAGCCGACCATCCCGCCTGCCTGCACAACGCTGACAGCAACCCAGAACGTCCCAGCCGGTGGTGTTCCCGATGAGACCAGCCTTGACACGTCGGCGATCCAGAAGGCGCTCACCGCGTGCCCCTCTGGACAGGCCGTCAAGCTTGCGACAGGCGGTGCGAACAATGCGTTCGTCACCGGGCCGCTGACCATACCTCTGGGCGTGACCCTGTGGGTGGACGCCGGGACCACACTCTACGCCACACGCGACCCGAAGGTGTGGGGCTCCGCGACCGAGCTCATCTCGGTCAGCGGCGCGAACCAGGGAATCGTGGGTGACGGTGTCATTGACGGCCAGGGCGGCGAGCCGAACATCGGCTCCACTCAATCCTGGTGGGATCAAAACGCAGGCAGCAGCGGCAACAGTCCGGCGCTGATAGCGGTGAAAGGCGCGACGAACTTCACCCTGTACCGGATCACCCTGCACAATTCCCCGAAGTTCCACGTCAAGTTGAGCGCCACCGGGTTTGTGGTGTGGGGCGTGACCATCAAGGCGCCATCAAAGGCGACCAACAGTGCGGGCACCGCGCTGACCTACTCCAACGCGCACAACACCGACGGGATCGATCCGGGCGAAGCGGCCAGCAACGGCACCATTGTTTGCAGCAGCATCAGCACGGGCGACGACCATATAGCCCTCAAGGGTTCGAGCGCCACCGGGGTAGAGCATCTGGTCATCGCCCACAACCGCTTCGGCGCCGGCCACGGCATGTCCATCGGCAGCGAGTTCACCGGTGGAGTGTCTGACATCAACGTCTACGACCTGTCCATCGACGGGCTGAACATGGGCACGAGTGGTGGCAGCTCGAACGGAATCCGCATCAAGTCTGATTCGAGCCGAGGCGGGCTGGTGAACAACGTGACCTACAGCGATATCTGCGTTCGCAACCTGTCGAACCCGATCCTCCTGACTCCGACCTATTCGACGGACACGGGCTCATTCATTCCGCAGTACACCAACATCAAGATTGAGAATTTCCACGACGTCAGCGGCGGCTCGAACGCGCCGCAGGTCACGCTCGACGGTTATGATTCGTCGCACATGAACAGCATCACTCTCGACAACGTGGTCATCGACGGAATCTCGTCTGCAAATGTGGCCGCTTCGTACACCAACGTGACGCTCGGTCCAGGCAACGTGAATTTCATTCCGTCTGGCCCGAGCGTGAACGTCACCAACAGCATCTCGGGATCGAGCACGCCGAATCCGTGCACCAACAAGTGGGTCACCTTCTGACCGAGGCGCTTCCGGTTCATCGCACCATGCCGCGCAGTGGCAGATGTGCCTTTGTTCCACCGAGACGTGATTTTACTGCTGTCTGCGATAGCCATTTTTTGCGCTAGAATCCGGGCCGTGGTTCCAAGCGATCGCTGGCCCAAACCCCAAGAGCCCCCGCCCGGCCTCGGGCCGCCCGTGTTCATGGGGCCCCTCGCGTTGCCTGAACCCTCGCGCAAGCGGCGGTGGGGCTGGCTGGCCTTGTGGACTTTGCTGGTGTTTGCGGGCGGCGTCGCCGCCGGTCCCACGCTGATTGCCCAGGCGCTCGTTCTCGTCGAACGTGCGTACTCGATGCTCGGGATGTCCCCGCCGAAGTTCGGAGAGAAGGTCGAACCGGTAGCGCTTGCGCCGACGCACGTGCCCGCTGCGCCCTCGATCGTGCCACTCCCTTCGCCGTCCCCGGGCGCCGAGGAAGCAGCCACGGGCGAGGAACGAGCCGCAGCGCCGGCGGCGGTCCCAGAACCCGTGGCGCCGCAGCCGGCGGCGCGCGCCGAGGCCATGGCAGCGCCAGGCCGCCCGCCCGCCGCGGAGATGCCGGTCGCGCGTGCGTCTCACACGAAGATCGAAGCCAGGGCTTCGTCCAGCAAGGCCGCGCCCGCAAAATCAACCGCCAGCCCGCCGGCCGCGGCCCCAGCCCCTGGTGGCTTTCACGATCCGTTCGCCGACGGAACCGAGCCCACCAGCGAGCCCAGGGCCGCCACCGCGAGCCGCAAGTCCAAGCCGTCGGTCGACGAGCCAGCGGCGGCGGCGAAGAGTGAGCCAGCGCCCAAGCCCGCGGCGTCGACGTCGCACGATCCGCTCGACAACCTGATGGCGGATGTAGTCACCGACAACAAGGGCAAGGGGAAGCAGCGCGAGGGCAAGGGTCTGGACGCCCTTTTGAAAGACGTGCAGAAGAGCGAAGCCCCACCAGCGCCGAAGAGTGAAGCCCCACCAGCGCCGGCGTCGCTGTCACAGGCCGATATCTCCAGAGTCATGGCCGGCGTCAAGACACGTGGCAAGGACTGTGCAAGACAGCTCGGCCAAAACGGCATCGCAGAGTTAAAGCTCGCCGTGGGCAAGGACGGCAGAGTCACCGATGTGAGCGTGGGCGGGAAACTGGCGAACACGCCGCTTGCCGCGTGCATCGAAAAGGCCGCGCGCGCGGCGTCGTTTCCGCCATCTGCGGGGCTGCGCTTCGACTACCGCATCGACGTTCGCTAGCTAAGAGCGAGCCGTCATGACTTGTGGAAAATTTGCGGGGGCTTTGAAGACGTGATGTCTACTGGACCATGCAAGCCGACTATTCCGATGTGCCCGACGAGCTGTGGGATCGGGTGAAACAGTGGATTCCGCCGTGGCGACGCAGCCCGCGCGGTGGACCCCGTCGCTTGGACAACAGAAAGGCCTTCGCGGGAATTGTCTATCGCCTCAGAACTGGCTGCCAGTGGGATGCCATCCCGCGCGAGTTCGGAAGCGGCAGCACGTGCTACCGACGCTTCGTCGAGTGGACCAACGCCGAGGTTTTCGAGAAGATCCACGCCGAGGCGCTGTACTACTACCACGAGAAATGCGGCCTCGACCTGGAGTGGGCGTCACTCGACAGCGCCTCGGTGAAGGCGCCAAAAGGGGGGACCTCACGGGTCCCAATCCCACTGATCGCGGAAAACTCGGCAGCAAGCGCCACGTTCTGACCGACGGGCGCGGGATTCCCCTCGCGGTCACGCTGACCGGCGCGAACATTCACGACAAGTGGATGGTCGGCGCCACACTCGATGCGGCACTCATCTACGGATCACGCGGGCCACGGCGGCCCGAGCACATTTGCCTGGACAAGGGCTACGACTACGACGATTGCGAGCAAGAGGCACGTGAGCGCGGTGTGAAGCCGCACATTCGCCGACGGGGCGAGCCGCCGCTTGTTGGTTGCGTTCGTGGCAAACCGCGACGCTGGGTCGTTGAACGTACCAACAGTTGGCACAACAACTTTCGCGGCCTGCGAATACGATGGGAGCGAAAAGCCGAGCATTACGGCGCCCTCGTCCACCTGGCGTGTGCGATTATCACTGTTCAGGCAGCTACGCGGGAACTCCACAGGTCATGACGGCTCGCTCTAAGAAGCTGTCCAGGCCTACACAGCCCTGGAAGCCGGCGGTACCGTCGGCAAGGTGGTCATCCGCATCGCCAGATGAGAGCCATCTTCATTCCAACACCGATCGCGTCCCCACTTCCCCCTCCAGCAGTCCCAAAGCGCGCGGCAAATCCGGGCGCAATTGCAGCACCGGAGCCAGCGGATCTTTGCGCAGCCGCTTCATGCGGGCGGGCGCGGTCTTGATGGTGAAGGCCGCGGGATCGAGGTGGGCGTTCACCTCGGACCAGCGCAGGGGCATGGACACGCAGGCGCCGGGAACTGCGCGGGCGCTGAATGGGCCGGCAATGGTCTTGCCGTGGCCGTTTTGCAGGCAGTCCAGGTACACGCGGCCGGCCCGCTGGGCGACGGCGCGGGTCAGGGTGGCGAGATCGGGATGGTCGCGAACCATGACCTGGCCGAGCAGTTGCGCCAGGGTGCGCGACTCGGCGTGGGTGAGCTGGCCGGCCAGGGGAATGAGAACGTGCAGTCCGCTGCCGCCGCTGGTCTTGGCAAAGCAGGGCAGGTCGATACGCTGGCACAGTTGGTGGATGGCGCGGGCCAGTTGCACCACATGGGCAAAAAGCGCGTTTTTGGGATCGAGATCCAGGACGCACCAGTCGGGCCGTTCCAGAGAGCCCACCCGGCTCGCCCACACGTGCAGCGGAATGCTGCCCAGGTTGGCCAGGTACAGAATCGATTCCACGTCGTCGCACAGAAAATACTCCAGCTCGTCCTGGCGCTCGTCGCTCCAGATACGCACCCGGCGCACCCACTCGGGCGACCAGGTGGGCGCGTCCTTCTGGAAGAACGACGGCCCGGCAATGCCCTCGGGATAGCGGGTCAGCACCAAAGGCCGGTCGCGCAGGTAGGGCAACAGCCACGGCGCAATGGCGCGGTAGTAGTCAATCAGATCGCCCTTGGTGAATCCCTGGGCGGGCCAGAAGACTTTCGTCAGATTGCTAAAGGCAACCCGTCTCTCGACGTCCGGCTTGGCAAGCGGCGGTTCGGCCGGCGCCGCCGGGCGGACACATTCCTCCGGTCGCTTGTCGGTGCGCCAACGCAGGAAGATCGGCTGGCGCAGAAATCCGTCGCTGGTGATCTCCTTGTAGCGCACCTCGCACACCAGGCGCGGCCTGACCCAGGTGTGCTCGCGGCCGCGCGGCACGGGTCCGCCGCACGGAGGCTCGGGCTGCACGTCGTCGTGCAGCTCAATTGGCAGGCCGGCCAGATCCTTTTCGCCGAGGCCGCTGCCCACGCGTCCCATGTAGACCAGTGCACCCGATTCCTGCGCTGCCAGGTGCAGGGCGCCCAGGCCGCTGCGCAGACCGCGAGGCGCGGTGTAGCCTACCACCACAAAATCTGCGCTGCGGTCGCGCCGGATCTTCAGCCAGTCGGGCGAACGACCGGCGCGATAGGGCGACTCGGCCCGCTTGGCCATCACGCCCTCCAGGCCCAGCCGCGCGATCTCCTCGAACATCTCTTGCCCGCGGGTTTCGATATGGTCCACGTAGTGCAGCGGTCCCAGCGCCGGCAGCAGGCGGCTGAGCAGCGCCTTGCGCTTGGAAAGCGGCAGTGAGCGCAGATCGCGGTCCTCGAAACCAAGCAAGTCGAAGACGAACAGACTGGCAGGCAGGCTCAAGGCCGCGCGCTCGATGTCGGGTTGCCGGGTGAGCAGCGCTCGTTGCTGCAGGCGCTCGAAGCTCGGCCGTCCCTGTTCGTCGCACACCGTGATCTCGGCATCCAACACCACATCCGCCGGCAACGCGGCCAGGGCCGCCGCCAAGTCGGGATAGAGTGCAGTAACATCGCTGCCGTGCCGGTAGAGCAATTTTCCTCGCCCGCCCTCGTGCGCGGCCAGGGCGCGAAAGCCGTCGTACTTGATCTCGAATAGCCAGCCTGGCTCGGAAAAGGGCTGCGGCCGGGTCTCGGCCAGCATCAACTCAACCTGCTCGGCTCGCAGCGCGGAAGGCGGCAGTTCGTCGACCTGCGCGCGCACCTCGGCCCAGCGGGGCGAGCCGTCGCGCAGTTCCTCGATGGTCAGGCCGGACAGCACCGAGGCCTCGGCCAGGCTACTTTCGCCGCGGACAACGTAGGCATCGCGTTCCTTGATGAGCAGCCAGTCCTTTTGACTCTTCGCCAGACGCACCAGCGACCATGCCCCGCGCAGCTTGTATCCGGCAAACGTGAAGCGCAGCTTGCCCTTGACCAGTCCCTGCTCGACATCCTGAAGCGGCGTCCAAGTGCCGCGATCCCATACAATGGTGGGGCCGGCGCCGTAGTTGCCGGCAGGAATCACGCCTTCAAACGCTCCGTACTCGATGGGGTGGTCTTCCACTTGCACCGCCAGACGCTTTTCCGCCGGGTCGAAGCTGGGCACCTTGGGCACCGCCCACGAGCGCAGCACGCCGTCCATTTCCAATCGAAGATCGTAGTGCAAGCGGCGCGCGGCGTGCTTGTGCACAACGAACAGCCTTCCCGGACCGGACCCGCCGCCAAACGGCTCATTGGTTTGGCCCGCCGAACGCTTGGCGCGATAATCCCGGAGAAGCAAAAGAACCCTTTTGCGCAAACGTTGCGCGCACCTCGCCGCAAGCGTTTTGTGCGCTACGCTTGGATCATGGCGCGGGCAATGGCGGGTGCAACCATCTCGTTTGGGTTGGTGTCGATACCGGTGAAACTGTATTCGGCGACGCAGCCGTCGGCGGGAATTTCGTTTCACTTGTTACACGGCAAGGACGGCTCGCGCCTGCACCAACAATACCTGTGCGCCAAGGACGGCCAGGTGGTGCCGCGTGAGGAAATGGTCAAGGGCTACGAGTTCGCCAAGGACCAGTACGTGACCTTCACCACCGAAGAACTCAAGGCCATGGAGGAAAAGGCGACCCAGGCCATTGCCATTGCGCAGTTCGTGCCTGCGGACAAGGTCGATCCGATCTACTTCGATCGTCCCTATTACCTGGCGCCCGACAAGGGCGGCGAGAAGGCCTACCATCTCCTGGTCGAGGTGATGCGCCAGAGTGGGCGCGCCGCCATTGCCCGCTACGCCGCCCACGACCGGCTGTACCTGGTGATGTTGCGACCGGTTGCGGGCGTGCACCCGGGTACCAGCGGGCTGGTCATGCAGCAACTGCTCTACGCCGACGAGGTCCGCCCCTTGGCGGAGGTGCCGATACCCGAGGGACAGGCGAGCGAGGCCGAACTGAAGCTGGCCAGTCAGGTGGTGGAACAGATTGCGTCCGACAGCTTCGATCCGGCGGCGTATCGCAACGACGTGCGCGAGCGCATGCAGGCCGAGATCGAGCGCAAGGTGGCGGGCCACGAGGTCGCCGTGTCGGCCGCGTCCGAGCAACCCGCGCAGATCATCGACTTGATGGAGGCGCTCAAGGCCAGCCTGGCGACGCGCGGCCAGCCGGCGCCGACTGGCACGCGCGAGCTTGAGCGCAAGGCAGCCCAATCCGCACCGCCACACCATGCGCGGCCCAAGGCGCGCGCCTCACGAGGCTGACTGCGGAGAACAGCGATGCGGGTGTGGGTCGGGACGAGCGGTTTCAGCTACGCTCCCTGGCGTGGCTCGTTCTATCCGGCGAAGCTTCCGGCGGCCGACATGCTGGCCTTCTACGCGCAGCAACTCCCGACGGTGGAGATCAACAACACCTTCTACCGCATGCCGACCCCCACGCTGCTCGAACGCTGGTCTGCCGCCACACCCGCCGACTTCGTCTTTGCGCTCAAGTGCAGTCGACGCATCACTCACGAACTTCGTTTGCACGACGCACAGAGCGCAGTGGAACGCTTCGCCAGTGGTGCAGCCAGCTTGGGCAGCAAGTTGGGCCCAGTGCTGTTCCAGTTGCCGCCCTGGCTGCACAAGGATCTGGAACGGCTGCAGGCCTTCCTGACCGTACTGGCACAAGTTTGGCAAGGAATTCGTCCGGCCTTCGAGTTCCGTCACGCCTCGTGGTTCTCCGACGACGTCTACACAATTCTGCAAGCCGCCGGGGCCGCCCTGTGCATCGCCGAGGCGGAAAAGCTGGAGACGCCGTTGCGGGCTACCGCCTCCTGGGGCTATCTGCGCCTGCGCCGGGAGGACTACACGCCGGCGGCGCTCGACGCCTGGGCCGAGCGCATCGCCGGGCAGCCCTGGAACGAGGCCTACGTCTTCGTCAAGCACGAGACCGCGGAGGCACCCGTCCTGGCCCGCCGCCTGCTCGCCGCGTTCCAATCGTCCGGCTGATACCGGGACCGCATACAGCCAACTCCCGACCACAGTTCGGACCAGCGAATTCGCTGCGGGCCGAGGTGATGCGTGCGTGTTCCGTGGGGAAGCCATCGCGCGGTTGCCAGCGGCCCGCTACCAAGGCAACGCACGAAGCGCCGCATTGGGCCGCTGCCCAGAATGTCGTGGCGCGAGAGCGGAAAGATGATTGAATCGAGATCAGAAGCGCCACAAGTGACGTTTTTGCAAATGCGCGGTCTCGTCCTCCGCGGATTGCGGTATTCTTGTTGCGGGTCAATTCATGATGAGGTGGTGGTCCTCATTCTTTGCTTCGTCGTTCTTCGCGTTCGCGGCTGCTGCCGCTCCGGGAGGTCGTGCCATGCATCTGACTTCACCTGATTTTTCTGCCAACGGGGAGATCCCCGTGGTTCACACCTGCCAGGGGGCTGACCGCGCACCCGCTCTCGCGTGGACCGACGTGCCTGCGGCGAGCAAGAGTTTCGTCCTGATCGTCGACGACCCCGACGCACCCGATCCGGCGGCACCCAAGATGACCTGGGTACACTGGGTAGCCTACAACCTGCCAGCTTCTGCGCGTGCGGTGGCCGCCGGGGGAACTTTGCCGGCTGGTTCATTGGACGGCATCAACGACTGGAAGCGCACGGGCTGGGGTGGTCCCTGTCCGCCCATCGGCCGCCACCGCTATTTTTTCAAACTGTACGCGCTCGACACCATGCTGCCGGATCTTGCGCGGCCGACCAAGGCGCAGGTGGAGAAGGCCACGCGCGGGCATGTGCTGGCGCAAGCCGAACTGGTTGGCACCTACCAGAAGAAGAAGTGAGTGCTGGCAGGGTTCTCGCGGGCTGACGCCACTCAGCGCGTAAGCAGGTAGGTCAGGCCCGCACCGGCCGCGGCCGCGAGGATCACCCAGGGGACAATGTTGGTGCGCGGCTTGTCCGCGCTGGTCGGCCGGCTCTCAGGCACCGTCCAGGGAAACTCCATATCGTTCGAGGCCGCGCGCCCTGGTTGTGGCGGGTTTGGCTTCTCGCCGATCATCTTGGACATCGCCTGACGGATGAGATCGCGCTGCTCGGCGGGAACCTCGTCAAGGCTGGCATAGTGCTGGCCATTGATGGTGAAACTCCGGCTGATCTCGACGGAGGGCGCCGGTGTGACTCCAGCCCGGCGCGCCGCCAGCGCCTTCTCCACGTCGGCCCGGAAGGGCTCGGGCACATCCTCGACCGAGCGGTACAGCTTGCCATTGACGATGATCGGCCGAGTCACACCCTGCTCGTAGAGATCGGGAATGCCATTGTGGTTCGCATTCTCGAGCAGCGGCCGCAACTCGGGCGGCAGCTCCGCAGGATTGGTGACCATCTTGCCGTTCCACTCCATGCCTGGACCAGCCGGCTTGGCGTCCGCGACACCGGGGGAATCTTCCTTGCTCTTGGGTTGATCGGTCATCTTCTCTACTCGGGCACGTCTGCGCTGCGGGCGCGAGCCACGCCAGCCTCCAAAGCGGCGCGTTCCACGGCTTGGGCCACCGCCTTGTGCATGTCCCGGTTGAGCATCGACGGTACCAGCTCGCCAGTGGCGGCGGACGACGCGATGGTGCGGGCGGCGGCGATCTTCATGCGATTGCAGATCGACCGGGCGCGCGCGTCGAGGGCGCCGCGGAAAATGCCTGGGAAAGCCAGGCCGTTGTTCACGCTGCGGCCGTCGGCGGCAAAGGCCGCCCCGGCATTGCGTGCGTCCTCGGGTGAAATCTCGGGCCGCGGGTTGGAGAGCGCCAGGATGATCTGGCCCTTGCGGATCATGGAGGGTTTGAGCAGGCCGGCCGCCCCGGTCACGCCGATCACGATGTCGGCGGCCTTCATAACCTCGTCGAGCGACAGGGGGGCGCCTCCCGCTTTCTCGAAAATCTCCATGGCGTGCGGATTGATGTCGGTTCCCACCATGCGCCTCACGCCGTAGGCGGCGAGCAGCTTCGCGATGCCGATGCCAGCAGCGCCCAGCCCCACGATGCCGACGCAGTCGTTGCGGAAGGGCTTGCCCACGTACTTCGTGGCATTGAGCAGCGCGGCCAGGGCCACCGTGGCGGTGCCGTGCTGGTCGTCGTGCATGACCGGGACGTCCAACATCGCGTCGAGGCGGCCCTCGATCTCGAAGCACTCGGGCGCCCTGATGTCCTCCAGGTTGATGGCGCCGAACGAGGGTGCGATGAGAGCGACGGTGCGAATGATCTCCTCGGGATCCTTGCTGGCCAGCAGGATGGGCACGCCGTTGATGCCGGCCAGCGCATCGAAGAGGACCGCCTTGCCCTCCATCACCGGCATGCCCGCCACCGGCCCGATGTCGCCCAGGCCCAGCACCGCGGTGCCATTGGTGACGATGGCCACCGTGTTTCCGATCGAGGTGTACTCGTACTTCAGATCGGGCGTCTGCTCGATCAGCTTGCACACCTTGGCCACCCCGGGCGTGTAGATCTTGCGCAGGGTCGCGAGCCCGTCGAGCGGAACCCGGCTCTTGACCTGGATCTTGCCGCCCCGGTGCATTTCCAGCACCGGGTCGATGATCTCGGAGATGATCACGCCCTCGACCTTGCCCACCTCGGCCAGCACCTCCTGAAGCTGTGCCTCGTCGTCGATGAACAGGGTCAGGTCGCGGGTGTTGTACTCGAACCCATAGGACACCAGGTGCAGGTCGGTTATGTTGCCGCCCGCATTGCCGACCGCAGTGGCCACGCGACCTAGGTAACCCGGCTGGTCCAGGATCAGAAGCCGGATGGTCTTGACGATCTTGTCGATGCCCTTCTCGATCTGCATCATGCAACTCCTGGACTATCGTATCACCAGAACGCAGGAGTGACCGCTCCCAGGATCTGGTCCACCCGCTCAGGGCTCGATGATCGGGTTCGGCTCGCGCACGAAGGTGACCAGCATGGTCTGGATGTCCTGGCGCGCGCTGGGATTGTTGGTGGAAACGAAGTGCCCGTCGTAGGTGCCATCGGGCTGGTACTGCGCCTGCGCGGCGGTGATGGGCGCCAGGCTGCCAAACGATTGGTTGGCCGAAATCGGTGGCGTGATGGTGACCATGCTGTATTCGGGCATGCTCGGGTAGGTGTCGACCAGCGGCAGCGCCACCTGGAAAGCCGCGGCCTGGGCGTAGCGCCGCTGGGTCTCGTCCGGGGCATAGGAGTCGTCCGTGCCGTACACGTGCAACACATGGCGACGCCGGGCGCCGGTGATGGGCTCACGGAACAAGCGCCGAGCGAAGTTCACCGGGTCGGAACGCTCGAAGTACATCTGGATCAGGTTGAGCACCGGATCATTCGTGTCGACGGTCGGCTCGCCCAGCAAGGCCGGCAGCAGGGCCGCCAGATTCGTCGGCTGGGTCTTGTCGAGCAACGAGAGCATGAGAGTCCCGCCAGTGCCGCTCATCACCGCGACGCCATAGCCGGCGTCACGGGCCGCGGTCAGCGCGGTCGCGTTGCCCCCTTGCGACTGTCCGTACAGGGCGAGGTGGCCGCCGTCGAGATTGATCGCCGCCGTATTCAGACCAGCGAAGGCACGCGGCAGGGCCAGCAGATCCGACGCGGCCTGCAGGCCGTTGTCGCGTGCGGCGCGCGGGTTGTAGAAGTTGTACACCAAGCTGTCGGGAGACGCGCTCGAACCGCCGTTGCGCGTGCCGTGCAGGACGCCGTCGTAGCCCAGCGTGGCCATGGGAACCGCCGCGCCACCCGTGGCCGTGCCCACGGCGTAGTCGCCGGCCAGCCCCAACTCGATGGCTGAAAGGTATGAGCCACCGGTGCCGTGGCTGTACACCACGAGTGGCCATCCCGCCGTCGGCGCCGTGCCCTTGGGCACCGCGAGGGAGAAGCACACCGGCTGGGTGTCAACGATGGCAACGTTCCCGCTGGCGTCGAGCAGGATCCCACCGCCGTCCTCCGGCTGCAGATATGGGGGCGTGCCCTGCTGGAACACGGGCAGCGACACGGTGCCCTGGTACTCGTCGAAGTTGGCTGCCCCAGGCTGGCCCGGCAAGCAGCCGCGCACATGGTTGGCGCCGGTCAGGCCATCGTCGCAGGGCGAGACCGCGCCGGGATCGCCACAGTGAACCAGCGGGCTCAGGGCGGGCGCAGGCGCAGCCGTGGTGGCGGCCTGGATCGCAGCCAGGGGCTGTTCCACCGCCTCGGTGGTGAATACCGCAGCCACCGCCAGGTCAGCGGCCGTCATTTTGTAGAAGGCAGTGGCATCGCCCAGGTAGCTGCGCAGAGGCGCGTAGGCGGACCACGCCGCGGCCAAATCTGCATCGGTCGAGGCCTGTGCCGCCAGCATGGCCGCGAAGTCGTCGTCCTGGCCAAAGGCATTGCCGTCGGTGTCTTGCACGATCGAACGTAGAATCAGCGCATAGGTGGTGCCCGGCCGCAGCGGCTGGCCGAAGGGCGGACGGATCATCATCCAGCGGTCGCACAGATAGGGCGTGCGCCCGGTGCTGGCGGCCCAGGTGAGCGGCTTGGCGTACCCGTACTCGGGCGAACCCACGGTGATGTCGACCAGAGCAACGGCTCCGTCCAGCGTCAAGGTGCTGAAATCGGGATCGCGCGAGAAGCGAAGGTAGATGGCCTGGTTGGTGCCGAATCCGGTCGAATCGGCCTCGATGGCCTGGATGTAGCGATCCACGATATCGAAGCCCAGCAGCGGGTTCACTCCGGGCGTCGGGTGACCCTGCAGGCTGATCTTGCCGTTGCGTTTGCGAATGTCGTTGGGGAACGGCAGGCGATAGAAATCGGTGTTGCCAGGCGGGTCGGTCGAGCGCGGAACCTGGAACAGGATGGTGGCGCTTGCCGCGGGTTGGCTGTTGCAGACGGCCGGCCCCGTCCCTGGCAAGCCGCCATCGCCGTAGCCACTGTCAAACCCGCCCCCGTCGCCGACGGCCGCATTGTCGAGCCCCCCACCGTCGGCCACAGCGATGTCACTCGCGTCGGACATCGGGGCGTCCGCGCTCCCCGCTTCCCGAGCCGCGGCAGCGTCGGCACCGCCGTCGAGCAGGGCGCCGCCGGCGCCATTCGGTTGGCCGAGAGGCTGGCCTCCGCTGTCCCCTATCACGGGGGCGCGGGTGTCAGTGTTGCCGCAGCCACTGCCGCAGATCCCGGCCACGGCCAATACGAAACCGATCCGCGATGCGCTCACCATGCGTCTTGCATAACAGAACGGCGGCAAGAGGCAACTTGGCAAACTTCTCGCGTCGAGGCTCGACGACTCAGGGGCGTGGCGAGCGTGCTCGGCCGCAGTCTCTCGCAGACCCTGCCCCGTCAGAACCCGCTTGCTTTCTTCGCGACTGCGAGAAGGCCGACTGTGGGGTCGTCCACCACGACCTTGCCGAAGATCGTCAGGTCAGCGGCGTCGCCCGCGTAGGCCTTCGTGAGGTTGTAGAACATGCAAAACCAGTTGTCGTCAGCCATGGAATTCGCGAGGTCGTTGTCATCGGCCGCCCACGCAAGGGTTCCTATTCCGCGTGCCAGGGCGCTAGCCATCAAATCTGCAGGCGCCAGGTTGGTCGGCGACGGCCCGATGTCGCGGCCAGGTCCGAACTCGCCGATCACGATGGAAAGTCCCGTTGCCTTGAGCCGGTCGAGGTTGGTGTTCAGTGTCGTGACGTCCGGAGTGTCCCCGTAAACGTGGAGCGAGAAAACGATATTTTGCAGCGGATCGGCTGCGAGCACAGCGGCGCCGTACTTCACGATGTCGTCGACGTCCTGCCCGCATCCGCCGCTGTCAATCATCAACAGGCCGCCATAGCCAGCCGTCCGCATGCGCCCGACGGCGGTGATGTACTCGTCGCGCCAGACTGTCGAGTTCGAGGGGCCAGCCTCGTTCGCGATGTTGATCATCGAGGCCCGTTCGTATTTCTTCCACGCGGCGGCCTCGGCCACCCACGCATCCACCTCGGAGGCGAGCGCGGCCGCGAAGGTATTGTCCCCGATGCACGTTGCATCCCAGCGCCCAGGAATCACAACGATGTACGCGGCGTAGAAGCGATCGAAAAGGTTTGTCGTGGTGGCGTTCGGCAAACGGAAGTAGAGATTCGCGCGCACGGCGTTGGTTCCGGTGAGTTCGAGCCCGACATTTTCCTGGTCGACATGGGCCTTGTTCACACCCCAGGGCAGGAACACCGCGCCGGTCGCATCGAAGATTTGTCCGTTCGCGACGAACATCGTTCCCCCCGGCGTGGCGTCGGAAGGCGGGCCGGCATCGACTGACCCGTCGATTGCGGCGTCAGCGCGGACGTCAGCGCGGGCGTCCGCCGCGTTGCCAGGGCCGTCGTGCAGCACATCCGGAGAAACGTCAACTCCGGCATCCGTCGCTGCGCCGCCCGTCGCGGTGCTTCTCCCGCCGCCAGCGGTCGTCGTGCCGCCACTCCCGGCCGTGCTGGTCGTGCCGCCCGATCCCGCCGTCGCCGCGCCACCGGTCAAAGCGGTCGTGGCGGTGATGGTTCCGCCTGTTGCGGCCGTTCCTGGACTCGCGCTTCCGCCCGTTCCCGCGGTCCCGGCGGTGCCGCCTGTGCCGGCCGATCCATCGGCCGCCGAGCTGCCCCCGGAAGTGCTACAAGCGGCGAACAAGAATCCCGCAGCTAGGACGGCCAGGAGATTCCCCTTCATGCCTGATGCCCTCGGCCCGATGTATCTCGTCGCGTGCATCGGTTCCTCCGTCAATTTGGGTCAGTGGATTCCCGTCTCAGGGTACACCAATCGCCCGCGAGTTTGTGACATTCGATGCCGGGCATGGGGAGGCCAGGGACGCAACCGCAACTCCGGACACTCGCGGATGACTCAGGCTTGTGGTGTTTTACGCCGGGTAGTTCTGAGGGGCGGTAAAGCCGCCTAACTCTCGCGCCAACAGATCTGCGAACGCGATCGGGGTGGCGTCTTCCCAGAAGGGTTGGAAGAGGCTGACTCACGCTTCGTCAGACCGACGCATCTCGGTTCGCTATTTTACCGGGAGGATTCGGACTCTCGACGTGCCCGCGTCTATCGTGGCCAGCGCGTCCGTCGCGAGTGCCTGCTCCACGAGGATCCTCATGACCGCGCCAACGGAGCCTCGACCTCCTCAGAGCGCCACGCGAAAGCGCTTCTCTGGCCTGGTGAAGTCCATGGGGGACAGCCTGTAGGATCCGCGGGTAGACTATGCCAATGAAGGGGCAAAAATGGCCCGAGTGATCGAGGGGCTCAACGAAATCGTCTCCGTGTGAAAGGCTGACTTCATGACACCACGAGGACTCGTTCTCGCGTTCGCACCGATTTTCGTTCTTACTTGCTCAAAAGAGCAACCCGGCGAAATCGCGCCCACGGATTCCGGCGGGGCCGACGGAGCCAGCAGCACGGCAACCTCGACCGACACTGACTCGGCCAGCGGCACGGGCACTGGTACCGGCAGTGGGACAGGCGCGCTGAAGTGCACCAATCCCGTATTCGTAACCTCGGATCCCAACGGCGGCTGGAGCAACGGCGGTTACTATGTCCACAACAACATGTGGAACAGTTCCGCTGGTCTGGGTCCGGAAACACTCTACGCCTGCTCGTACAACAACTGGTACGTCGTTTCCAACCAGACCAACAATGCCGGCGCCGTCAAAACCTATCCCAATGTCCACAAGGATTACAGCAACGTGCCCATCAGCTCGTTCAATACCATCACCAGCACTTTTGCAGCGTCGAGTCCGCATGTCGGCATCTACGACGTCGCTTATGACATCTGGACCAACGGCGTTGCCACCAGTGATTCTACCGAATTCATGATCTGGACCGAGAACTACAATCAGGTGCCGGCCGGCAGTCAGGTAGCGAACGTGACCTTCGGCGATCGGGCCTACGACGTGTGGAAGACTTCCGACAGCAGCTACATCGCCTTCGTACCGGCCGTGGTTTTTACCTCGGGCACCGTCGATCTTCTTGGAATCTTCAACTGGGCAATATCAAAGGGCTGGCTCCCTGCCAACTCCACCTTGGGCCAGATCTGCTTCGGCGTCGAGATCGTGGCAACCGACGGTGCGGACGCCACTTTCCAATTTACCGGCTTCTCGATCACCAGCAGCTAGTTACTGGGTCGATCCGTTTCCAAGGAGGGGGCCGCCCGGGCTGCAACCAGCGAAGCTCCGTGCTTCCTCGGTGCGGCCCTCACCCGCCGACGCGGACGTCGGCGGCCTCTCCCCGCTATGCGGGGCGAGGCAGGGATCTCGATTCGTCACGTTTCATGCCATCAATGCACCCGCGTTGTGGGTTATCCTGGCCGCTCATGGTTCGCGTTTGCTACTCCAACCGCACCGAGGCGCTGTTGGCGACGTTCGTGCGCAACCTGCAGCGCGAACGGGAGAGCGAAGGTCCCTTTGCGCCGGTGCGCGTGGTGGTGCCCAATCGCAACGTGGAGACGTACGTGCGCTTGGGCGTAGCGCGAGCGTGTGGGATTGCGGCCAACCTGGAGGTCACGTTTCTGCGCAGGCTGCTGGCCCACGTGGCCGAGCAGGCGATACCCGATGGCCGCGTGGTCGACGCGCAACAGATCCAGGGGCACCTGCTGGCGCTGTTTCACGACGACGTCCTTCTCAAACGGCGGGAAATGTCGCCGGTGCGCGACTATCTTCTCGCGGGCGGTGCGACGCGCGACGCCGTCGACCGTCGGCGCTGCCAGCTTGCCTTCCGGCTGGGCCCGCTCTTCGAGGAATACGCGGCATCGCGGGCCCAGATGGTCAAGACGTGGGAGACAGGTACAACCCTCGACGACAATCATCTGTTCGCCGCGACCGAAGCCTGGCAGCGTGCGCTCTGGCTGGCCATCTTCGGACCCGCTGGCCGCATCGCCCTTCGCTCGCAAGCCGAGGGCGTGACCTGGTTGCGCATCGACGAGCTACTGGCGCGCGCCGAGGCGCAGGGGAAGCTGGCGGCAGAAAAGCTCGGGCCGCGCTTGCACCTGTTCGGCGTCTCGTACGCGGCGCCGGCCTACCATCGCATGCTGGCCGCGCTCGGGCGCCACATCGAGGTGGTCCTCTACACGCTCAACCCCTGCCGCGAATTCTGGGAGGACGTGGAAACCACGGCCGAGGCGCGCCGCCGCGTCGCCAGGACGCCCCAGGTAGACCACGCACTCGACGATCCCTTTGGTTTGCTCGATCCATCTGAGAACCTCGCTTTGCGACTGTGGGGCCGGCCGGGCCGCGAGAACCTGCGCCTGCTCAACCAGATCGACAACTGCGACTTCGAGGAACACTTCGCGGCCTCGGCTGCGCCCACGCTGTTGGCGCGGCTGCAGAACGACGTCCTCGATCGAGCGGCAAGGACCGAGCCCGACCCGACCCTGCGCGCCGACGACAGTTTGCAAATATTGGCCTGCCCGGGCATTCGCCGCGAGCTGGAAGTGGTGGCGGCCGAGATCTGGCGTTGCCTGCGCGCGCAGCCGGATCTGCGCTGCAACGACATCGCGGTCATCGTGCCCGAGTTGCGCAAGGACGCCTATCTTTCGCAGGTCGGCGCGGTCTTTGCCGAGAGCCACGACCTGCCCCACCACGCGGTGGACCTGCCTCTCGGCGGCGGGCACCGGCTGGCCGAGGCCGCGCAAATGCTGCTCGACCTGCCGTTCTCGTCGTTTTCGCGCAAGGAGCTGGTGCCCTTGCTCACCCACCCGTCGCTGATGGCGCGTTTTCCCGACGCCCGCCCGGCAGACTGGCTGCGCCTCATCGACGAGCTGGGCATCGTGCGCGGGGCCGATCGACGGGATCTCGCCGGCAGCTACCTGGATCGCGATCGGCTCACCTGGGATCAGGGCCTGCGTCGGCTGGCCCTCGGCGTCTTCATGCCGGGGGAACGCAGCGGCGATGAAACCGCAGTCAGCCTCGACGGAAATCAGTATCTACCCGTCGAGACTGCCCCGGACGAACGCGGCAGCGCTCTCGGCTTTGCGCTGCTGGTGCGCTCGCTCATCGCCGACGCGCGCTTTGCCGCTGGGATCGACAGCCCGACCGAGCGCCCGCTGTCCGAGTGGCTGAGTTTCATCCGCGGCATGCTGGCCGCGTACCTGGTACCCGTGGATGACGCCGAGGAGGGACTGCTCGGCCGCTGCCGGACAGCGCTGGACGATCTCGAAGATGTGGGGTTGCAGAACCTGCCCGTCAGTTACCGGGTGGCAGCCGAGCTGGTGCGCAGCGCGCTCGCGTCCATCCCCGGCGCGCGCGGGCAATACCTCGCGCGCGGCGTGACCGTCGCGTCCTTCGTGCCCATGCGGGCCATCCCATTCCGCGTGGTTTTCGTGCTGGGACTGGGCCAGGGCGATTTCCCGCGCCACTCGCGCCGCGGAGATCTGGATCTGCGCGAGGCCCGGCGCGAAGCAGGCGACGTCACGCCCCGCGAGCAGGATCTCTACATGTTCCTGGAGACGCTGCTGTGCACGCGCGACCGGCTGGTGCTTTCCTACCTGGGCCGCGACGAGGTCACGGGCGAACAGCGGCCGCCATCGCCGGTGGTGCTCGAGCTGCGCGAGATCCTGTCGAGTGGATACCTGATAGACGCTGAAGTGAAGAAGCTGTTCGACGGTCCGAGGCCGCCATTGCGTCGCTACGCCGACCTCGACCGTTTAGACGCTTTGCCGCTCGCGCACGCCGAGCATGCGGCTCAGCTCTTGGGCGAGTCCTTGCGCAACTCGCTGCCAGCAGGCACCGCCGCTCCCGAGAGCGTCGAGGATCTGCGCCGCGCGCTCTCGCCGTCGGCATTCGCCGACATGGCGTCGTGCCTGTCGCTGCCCGCGCCGCTGGCACCTCTACCCGAGCCGCCCGAGCCAGCGGCCAGTGTGATTGTCACGCTAGCGGATCTGCGTCGCTTTCTCGAGGATCCCCTGCAGGGCTCGGCACGCTTTCGCTTGCGTCTGCGCGAAACCCTGGGTGACGACGAGCTGGCCGACCGCGAGGATGAGTTGTTTGCAACCGGCGCGCTGGCTCGGTCCGCGCGTCTTCGCGAAGCCATGACCAGAACCGTACTGGCTTCATCGACCGTGCCATCGCGTGAGGCTGTGGCCGCCGTGTACGACGAGATCAGTCTGCGCGAGGAACTGGCGGGCCGCGCCCCGGTCGGCTTGTTTCGTCAGGCCGAGCGCGAGAGGCACACAGCCATCCTGAACACGTGGATCGAACAGCTTGGCGGCATTGCGGGCGGCGGGCCGTTACACGGGCGCGTGTTGCACCTTGGCCGGGCAGCCGAGAACGACGACGCCAAGACCATCTTGCCTGCCATCTCGATCGACCTTGGGCCTGCGCCGGCCGCAAGCGGAACGCGACTTTCTCCGCGGATCGAGTTGCACGGCCAGACCTGCGTTCTCATCGAGATTCCGCACCAGCCGCGTGCCTCGGTCGTCTTCACCTGCCGGTCCAACGATCCTCACGAAGAAGCCCGTCGGGACAAAGAATCCCTGGCCGCGTTTCTCGATCACGTGGCGCTGGCGGCGGCTGGACTGTCCTTGGGACAGGCCGGCCATCGCGGGCTGCTTTTGCTCACCGACGGCAACAAGCAGGAAATCGAGCGGCGCCGCTTCGCCGCCTTGGACCCTGCGCGCGCGCGCAACTACCTTGCCTGCCTGATGCGCGACATGCTGACCGGAACGCCCGGCCGGCGCGGCGAGCCCACCGGGCTACACGCCTATGTTCTCCCCTGCGAGGCCGTGTTCCGCGCCCGGCGCGAGGGTACTTCGGTCGCGCACCAGGCCGCGATACTTCGCCAACAGCACTACGAGAACAGCCGCGTGCGCTTCAGCACCCTGTACGGCCCGATCCGCGACGCCGTCGAGCGATGGCAGCCGCCCCCGGCGCAAGCGGCTGCGCGCATGGCGGCGGAGCGCTTTGGCCTCTTCTTTGACTTGCTGCAGGCGGAAACCGCATGAACGCCGTCATCCGCTATCCCCGACCGCCTGAGCTCGATCAACTCGGCACGCGGCATGCCGTGGTCGAGGCGTCGGCCGGCACTGGCAAGACCTTCTTGCTCGAGCACCTGATCATTGAACTGCTGCTCGATCACAACGCGCGCATGGAGGAGATCCTGGTCGTCACTTTCACTGAGCGCGCCACTGCCGAGCTTTGCCTGCGCCTCCGCCAGAAGCTGAGCGAGCTTTGCCATCTTCCGGCTGACCACCCCGCCGCTGCTGGATCGCCCGACCAGGAATGCTGGCTCATCGACGAGAGAGCGCGCGGTCGGCTGCGCGACGCCCTGCTGGCGCTGGACCGTGCCACCATCTCCACGATTCACGGCTTCTGTCTCGGGATTCTGCAGGATCACGCCTTCCTGCACCAACGCATGTTCGAAGAGCAGGCGGTGGACGAGAAAGAGGCCTTTCACACCGCCTTCGTGCAGACCCTGCGGAGCGATTTCGCGGTGGAGCCCGAGCTGCAGCCCTATCTGCGCGCCTGGCTTGCTACGGGCGGAAGCGCGGCCAAGCTGGAATCCGATCTCGGCGCGTGCGCAAAGCAACTGGCCGGCATCTTCCCGCCGCAGCCCCAGGCTTTGCAGCCGGGTTTCGACGAGGCGGCTCTGGTTGCGGCCATCGCGGCCTGGCCAGTGGAAGCCGCCGCGGATCCGAAGCTGGCCGAGCGACTGAAGAAGGCCAAGGTCCATGGCAGAACGGCCGGGGCTATCTGCTCCCGACTGGTGGCCCTTGCGGAAATCGTGCTCAACGCCCGCGGCGCCGACACGCCGGCCGCTTTTCTCGCTGCGGTGGATCGCTTCGTGGCGGATGACCCGAAGAAGGATGTGTGGGCCTATCTCCTCGATGCGTTGGCCAAAGGCGCGGCCGATCCGCGCGTACGCGAGGCGAGGGACGCGCTGGCCAATCTGGTAGCTGTCACGCCGCCGCTGCTCGCGGCAGTGGCGCACAAGTTCTTACCGCTGGTCAGCGCGCGCCTGCAGGCGCACAAGCGTGCGGCCGGGCTCTACGATTTTCAGGACATGTTGACCCTGGTGGCCGAGCGCCTGGCCGAGAAGAGCGGGCCGGCGCAGTTGCTGCTTTCCACTTTGCGCCGCCGTTACAAGTACGCGCTGATTGACGAGTTCCAGGACACCGACGAGGCGCAATGGTTCATCTTCCGGCGTCTCTTCTTCGAAAGCCGCGAGGGAAATGCCCTGACTGTCATCGGCGATCCCAAGCAGGCCATCTACCGGTTCCGCGGCGCCGATGTGCACACCTACCTGCGTGCGCGCCGGGAGATTCTGAAAAACGGCGGCGCTCTGGTCAGGCTGGGAAAGAACTTCCGCTCCACTGCTTCGGTCATCGACGGGTACAACGCCGTGTTCGACCCGGCGACGGGCTTCTTCCGGGCTGGCGCCGGCATCGACTACGACCAGCCGGTGACCTGCGGCCACCTCGATCGACGCCTTTGCGGGACCCACGCCCAGGCGCAGCCCGGCGTGGTGGTGCTGGATGTGCAGCCAGCGGGCGACATTACCCCCGTGGCCGATACCAGGCGCGCCTTGCGGCGCCAGATGGTGCAGGAAATTCGCGGTCTGCTGTCCGAGGACGGCAAGCTTTTCGTCCAGGACGGGGAGAAGCGGCGGCCCATCGAGGCCCGCGACATCTTCGTCCTCGCCTTCACCCACAACGAATGCCACGAGATTGGCGAGGCATTGCGCGCTGCGGGCATTCACTTCGCCTTCTACAAGGAAGACGAGCTGTTCCAGACCAGCCAGGCCAAGGACGTGCTGGACCTTGTGCGCGCCCTTGCCGAACCGGAAGACCGGACTTTGCGCGCGCGTGCCTTGTTGACGGCGTTCTTCGCGCTCGACCTGGCGGATCTGGCGAGCCGGAACCGGCCCGAGGCAGAGGATCCCTTGCTGCGCCGGCTTTTCGAGTGGCGCGATTTGGCCCTGACTGGTGACTTCGGCGCTCTCTTTGCGGACATCCTCGCGCAAAGCGGAATTGTGTGTCGCGAAGTTTGTTTGGCCCGCAGTGAGCGAGCCCTGACGAATTATCTGCACATTTTCGAGATTCTGCAGGAAGAGGCGGCGCGCACCCATGCGACCTTGCGCGAACTGGTGGAGACGCTGGGGGCGTACGTCAATGGGACGCGCCTGCCTCCAGGCGACGAGCGAAACGTGCAGCGCCTGGGAAGTGACGCCAAGGCCGTGCAGGTGATGACCGTCCACGCAGCCAAGGGTCTCGAGGCAGACGTGGTCTTCCTGTACGGCGGACTTGGTCGCAAAACAGGTGGTTCACCCAATGTGTTTCACGACCGCGCAGGCCAACGGGTGGTGCACCTCGGCTCGCTGGTTCCGGAAGAGCAAGAGATCTGCGCCAACGAGGCCGCCGACGAGGACCGGCGTTTGCTCTATGTGGCGCTCACCCGCGCCCGCGCTCGGCTCATCATTCCGCGCTGCCCACCAGGCCGCAACCGTTTTACCGGTCCCACCCGTCTGCTGGGACCCATCCTCGACAAGCTGCTCGCGGACGGCGAAACCGCCAAGCTGTTCCACCGCGTGCCTGTGGCCTGTCCCGGCGAGCCGCCTTTGACCCTGCCTGCTCCCGCGCCTGCGGCGCTTTCGGCCTGGCAGGCGCCCGAATTGCCGGCCGGTGTGCCGTTGGGTGAGTTCAACCGGATCGCCAAAGAGCGCGCCGGGTTCGTCATCACGTCGTACACAGGGGTGAAGCGCCGCCATGGCGGGTTTGTGGTTCCCGAGGACCCGGCAGACTTGTCCACCGCCAACGAGCCAGCAGAGCCAGCCGAGGCCGCGCCGGCCGACCCGCACGAGCTTGCGCGCGGGCGGCTGTCTGGCATCTTCTTGCACGGCATCTTGCAACAGGTTCCTCTCGATAGCCTGGCAAGTTCCGAATCCTCGGCGCAATGGGCAGCACGGCCCGAGATCGCGAAGCTTCTCGCCCGGCTCGCCCATCGCCACGAGCGCGATCCGGGGCAGATCCCGCATGCTGCGCGCCTGGTGCATACCGCGCTGGTCACGCCGCTGCGCCTGGGCGATTGCCTCGTCCCCGGCTTGGCCCTGGCAGAGCAGTCGCTACGGGAGACTGAGTTCCTGTATCCGATCCCCGAACAAAGTCATCCCCTGCTGCGGCAGATTGGCCTTCCACAAGCAGACGGCCACGCCTGGTCCATTGAGCGCGGCCTGGTCAAGGGCTTCATTGATTACCTGTTCAAGCACGAGGACCGCGTTTACCTGTGCGACTGGAAGGGCGATTGGCTTCCATCGTGGGACAGCGACCGGCTGCGCATTCATTGCGAGAACAACTACGAGATTCAGGCGCGACTCTACACCCTGGCTGTCCTGCGCATGGCTGGGCTGAGCGATCGCGCCGCATTCGAACGCCGCTTCGGCGGTGTGCTCTACTGTTTTCTGCGCGGCATGCGGCCGGGCGACGAACACGCCGGCACATACTTCCACAAGCCCGACTGGCAAACCGTGCTGGACTGGCAAGCCGAAATGCTGGGCGGCGCGTTCTGGGGGCTGACGTGACTTGTGCCGAGATGCTGTAGACTGCCGGCCATGCTCGCACGTCGCGCCAGGCTCCCAGTCGGACACTAGGTTCCCATATGTCGTTACGCCAATGACGATAAGTCAGATGATCGCCATTAGATGGCAAGGCAAAGATGACGATGTCACTTTGCAACCGGCCGACAAGCCGGGACGCGGGCAAGGAGGGCCGACTAGCGCCTCCATACCCGCCACCCCACCCCGCGGCTCCGCCGCGCGCGTCGCCGGACCGGAATGTACTGATGTACTTGAGGACCGGAAGCGCAGGCCCGACCGGCACGGCCAGCGGCCCAGCCGCGTGGGCGCAGGCGAGCTTTGCTCGCCGAAGCCCGTCGCGGGAGGCGCGGAACCCTTCCAGGGTTCTGCGCGAGATCGTCGGCCGTCGTCACCTCGCTGGTTGGAGACGGAGCTTCGCTAGCGATGTCGTTCGTGGGCACCGACCGGTTCAAGGTCATCCGCCACCTCGGCAGCGGAGCCATGGGCACCGTGTATCTGGTCTTCGATCGGCAACTGGGCGCGGAGGTGGCGCTGAAGCTGCTGGACCTGTCCGGTGGCATGGATCTGTACCGTTTCAAGAGCGAATTCCGTTCGTTGGCCGACATCAAGCACCCCAACCTGGCCACGCTGCACGAACTGATCTGCGAGGGGCCGTTGTGGCTGTTCACTATGGAGTACGTGGCCGGCGTGCCCTTCGACGTGTATCTGCTGGGTCCGGCGCCGACCGGCGACTCTCCAGCATCGTCCGCGCCGGAAGGGGCGGATACCTTGCGCCGCACCGATCCTGCGCAGGTGACGTCCCGACCGCAACCCGAGCGGCAGCGCCTTCTCCAGGCGCTGAGGCAGCTATGCGCCGGGGTGCACGCGATGCACGAGGCCGGCTGCATCCACCGCGACCTCAAGCCGTCGAACGTGCTGGTGACACCGGAGGGCCGGGTGGTGGTCCTGGACTTCGGCCTGGCCAGGCAGACCGGCACGCGGTCACTCGGGGGCGACGGGCTGCTGGGAACCCCGGCCTACATGGCGCCCGAGCAGGCGAAGGACAAACCGTCGCAGCCGGCCGCCGACTGGTACGCGGTGGGCGCCATGCTGTACGAAGTGCTGACCGGCCGCTTGCCCCATGGCGGTGCGCTGGTCGAGATTCTGCTCAAGAAGCAGAGCGAGGATCCGCCCGCACCCGTCGAGGTCAATCCCCTGGCCGATCCCGAACTGAGCCGGCTGTGCATGCAGCTTCTGCGGCGCGATCCCGCGCAGCGACCCGGCGGCGCGGACATCCTGGCCCTGCTCGGCACCGGGTCCACGCCGGAGCCGCTGTCCGAGATTGAAAGTGCGCCGGTCCGCGCCGGCGCCCCGGTGTTCATCGGCCGTGCGGCAGAGCTGCAGACCTTGCGCCGCGGCTACAGCAGTGCGTGCGCCGGCAACTTGGGTCTGGTGTTGGTCGAAGGCAGTTCGGGCATAGGCAAGACCGCGCTGGTCGAGCGCTTCCTCGATCACGTCACGGCCAGCGCCGACCCGTTTCGCAAGCCTCTCATCCTGCGTGGCCGCTGCCACGAGCGCGAGACCCTGCCCTTCAAAGCCTTTGACAGCATCGTGGACGCGCTCGCCCACAATCTGGTCAGCCTGGGCACCGGCGAGCTGGCGCAGGTGCTGCCCGAGGGCGCAGCGTATCTGTCCGAGATCTTCCCGGTGATGCGCCGCCTGGAGCAACTGGATCGCGCGCGCTACTGGCTGCCGACCGTGCAGGATGCGACCGAGCTGCGCAACCGGGCTTTTTCCGTATTCCGCGAGTTGCTGACCCGCCTGGCGCACCGGCAGCCGGTGGTGGCTTTCATCGACGATCTGCAATGGGCTGACCGCGACAGCTTCGCGCTGTTGCAGTCCCTGCTGCGCGACACTGGCGTGCCGGGCCTGATGCTGGTGGCCACCTGCCGGCCGGTCTCCCCGGACGATCCGCTGGCGGCCCCGTTGCGTGCCATCGCCGCATATCCCGCAGTGAAACGTGTCGAGGTCGGGCCGTTGTCGCCGGAGGCGGCCTCGGCCCTCGTGGATCGCCTGGCCGCCTCGGGCGAAATCGACCAGCCGGTGAAGCAGCGCCTGGCGGTAGCAGTATTGCAGGAAGCGGGCGGTAACCCGTTGTTCACGCTGGAGCTGATACGCTACCTGTGCGACGTGGTGTTGCCGCGAGGCGAGCCATCTGACCTCACCGCCGGGGAGGTGGTAAGCCTAGATGCCCTGATCCTGGAGCGTTTGCGCGCCTTGCCCGCGGAGAGCCAGAGCCTGCTCAAGGTCATCGCAGTGGCAGGCGGTTCGCTGCCGCAGAAGGCGCTGGCCGATGCAGCCGGCGTAGCGCTCGGATCCGAGGGCTGGGAACGCGGCATCTCGGCGCTAACGCAGGCACGCCTGATCCGGCGCGGCGGCGGACAGGGATCGGACGTGGTCGAGCCGTACCACGATCGCATCGGTGAGGCAGTGCTGGGTGGTCTGGATGCGGCGGCGCTACGGCAACTACGCACAGACATCGCGCACGCCATGGAAAAATGGGGTCGCGAGCGCACCGACATGCTGGCCCGCTACTGGCTGGAGGCGGACGACCACGAGCGCGCCAAGCACTACGCTCGTGAGGCGGCGGTCCAGGCGCGTACCAAGCTGGCCTTCGATCGCGCCGCGCAGCTATACCAAACCGCGGCGGCACTGGAGTCGCACCCGGATGCCAGGCGCGAACTTCTGCACGCGCTGGGCGACTGCCAGGCCTCCAATGGTCTGCCCTCGCTGGCTGCCGAGGCGTACCAGCAAGCCGCCGCGCTGAGCGAGCCCGATCTGGCGCTGCGCCTGCACCACCTGGCGGCCGAGCAGCTTCTGCGCGGAGGCCACATCGTGCGCGGACTGGAGATCCTGGACAAGGTACTGGACCAGGCCGGGCTGCGCCTGGCGCGCGGCCCGCGGCACGCGCTCGTGGCGGTGACCTGGCGCCTGCTGTGGCTGCGCGTGCGCGGAATCAAGTTCGAGGAACGGCCGCCCTCCAGTATCCCGGCCGAGCAGGCCCGCCTGCTCGACGTGTTGTGGTCGGTGAACACCGGTCTGGGCGTGGTGGACACCCTGCGCGCCGACGATTTCCTGCTGCGCTTTCTCCTGCTGGCGCTCAAGGCCGGGGACATCCGGCGCGTGGCGCAGGGGCTGGGCGTGCTGGCCGGACAACTGGCGGCGCTGGGCAAGCCGTACCTGGGCTGGGCTAATCGCCTGGTGGCGCAAGCCGAGATCCTAGCGCGCCGGTCGTCGGACGCGCCCACCATCGGGCTGGCGCGCATGTGCCGGGCCATGGTTCGCTACTTCGCTGGCGAGTTCGACGCGGTGGCGAACGAACTTGGCGCGGTCGAGCAGTACCTGCTCACACACTGTCTGAACGTGGGCTGGGAGCTGGCCACCACGCGCTCGTTCGCGTGCTTCTCCTTGCGCCTGTCGGGCCGGCTGCGCGAGCTGGGCGAATGTTTCGATCGCTACACCGCGGACGCCGATCGCACGGGCGACCGCTTCCTGGCCACCAACCTGCGCACCTACCAGTCCACCGTCTGGTTGATGCGCGACGATCCCGATCGCGCCGCGCGCGACATCGAGGGCGTACTGGATTCCTGGCCGCGCGACTTGTACCACGTGCAACACTTCTTCCACCTGTACGCGCGCTGCGAACAGGCGCTGTACCGCGAGCGTCCCGATCAGGCCCGGGACGCGCTGGCAGCCGAGCACGAGCGGTTTGCCGAATCCCGGCTGTTGAAGATCAGCGGCATCCGCATCGAGCACGCGTGGATCTCGGGCCGGGTGGCGCTTGCCATGGCCGAGACCCTGCCGGTGCAGGAGCGCCTCCCGTACCTGCGCCAGGCGCGCTCGCACGCGCGCAGCTTGGCCCGCGCCGAGCACCAGACCGGCGTCGCCATGGGCGCGCTGCTGGAGGCCGGCATCCGCTGGCTGGAACCGGCGCCTTCGCGTGCCGTGGCCGTTGTCGCGCTGGAGCGTGCGGTGGCCACCGCCGAGGCCGCCAGCGCCCTGTTGCTGGCCGAGTCGGGCCGCCGCTGGCTGGGCGAGCTGTGCAACAACCCCGAGGGCGAGGAACTGGCTGACCGATCACGGCGCTGGATGATCAAGCAGGGCGTGCTGGATCCCGATAGCATCGCCCACCTGATCGCACCCGGTTTCCGTTGCAAACAGCCCGACTGCCGAGCCTAAAACGCCCAGACCAGCATCGCAGTGAAGGTGTGGAAATTTTGCTGTGAGGCTATGTTCTGCGGATCGTTGTCCTTCCAGAACATGGGGTGGATCCATGAGGTCTTCACTATGATGTTCGGCCGCAGGTAGAGGTTGAGGCCCAGCCCCGGGAGCCAGGCCTCGGTCAGATTCTGGGTCGGGGAGTCGACGAACAACTCCGAGAAGAGATAGGGCTCGAGCCGCCAGAACCGGTAGGCGAGCACCATGAACCAGGTGATATCGTGTTCATCGGGTGCCAGGCCGCCCATGACATCGTCGGTGGGTTGGCGCTTGCCCGGCGTGTACCGCGTCTGGTACGTGACCACCTCGGTGCGCAGACGCAGGCCGCGGTAGTCGACGGCCAGGTCGCCTCCCAGCGTAAGCATGGTACGCTCCACCACGCGCGTGCTGCTGTAGGTGACGCTTCCGTCGGCAGCCAGGCCGAACTGGTCCAGGTTCTTTCGATAGGGCTGGTACAGAATCGAGCCGCCCAGGGTCAGCGACAGCTCGCCCTGCCGCCGGGCGAACACGCGGCCACCGTAGGCCTTGGAATCGCCGACATCCAGGATTCCGTCGCTACGGCCATTGCTGACCGTGGCGAAGTAGCCCAGCTCCCAGGGCGCAATGGGATAGTTGCCGAATATCTGCAACCCGAGTTGCTGTTCCGGGATCCACCCCTCGCTGATGTAGATCGGCAAGGTGACAGCGATCAGCGTGGGCGAGCCGTGATCGACATTGTAAATGCCAAAAGGCGTGAGGAAAAGGCCGGCGCGTACCGAAAACAGCGAGTACCGCGTCCAGTCGAGCACGGCGCGTTCCAGGATGATGCTCCCCCAGGTGACGCTGGCCGAGGCATTGGGGCTGGAGATGTCATTGACCTGGGTCGACGTCTGGATCACCTGCCCGGTGGGACTGACGCCAGCGGTGGTGCCATTGGGATAGAGGCTCAGGCGCGTCTCGGCCAGGAAACGGAAGTCGCTGGCCGGATGCGCGTCGTAGTACAGGTTCAGCCGGCCGAGGTAGAAGGTCAGTGGCGTGGTGAACTCGCTGGCATAGGCACCATCCTTGGGCGCGATGGTGCGCATGATGCCAAAGTCGGCGAAACCGTAGATGCGCAGCAGCCGTTCGTGCTCGGCCGCCTCGCGCTCTTGCGCCACGTCCGCCTCGGCTTCACGCCCGGCCAGCTCTTCTTTGAGCTCCTCGATCTCCTGAGCGCGCCGGGCCTCCATCTGGTGCAGCTCGTCCCGCAACGATTGCACGGTGGGCGGCGCCTCGGCCGGCGCAAAAGCAGGCGGTGCCTCAGCCGGCGCTTCTTGTGCGTTGCCTGACGAGGCTGCAAACCACGGCAGGGCCGCCAGCAGGAGAACAGAGCGAGTGGGCTTCACAGCGCGATCGTCTTTCCCTGGTTCACGGTTTCAGGCACATGTGCTGGCCTGGAGCGCCGAAGTTCGTCAGATCCAGGCAGGTCCAACCCGCCGGACAGACGGTCGGATCCGTGTCGCAACCGAAGGCCGTGCAGTACAGCAGGGGGCTCGGGGCGCAGAAACTCGCGGGCGCCGCACAATCGGCCGCTGTGGCACAGGTCTGGCCAAATGTGCCTCCCCCTCCACCATCGTCTGCACCGCCAGCGCTGGCGTCGGTCGGCTGGCCGGCATCCGTGGGATAGCAGTACCCACCGCGGAATTCCTCGTCGGCGCTGCACGGGTGGTCCTCGCTGCACGCCGAGACCAGTGCGGCAAGCGAAAACGCGGCGACTGTGGCGAGCAGGCCCGGCATCCATGACTGTGAAATACGCATGGTGATCTCCCTGATTAGAACGCCCAGACCAGCATTCCGACGAAGGTGTCGAAGTTCTGCCTGGAAGCGGTGTCGTTCGGATCGTTCTGTTTGAAGAACATGGCGTGGGCCCAGTTGAGCTTGACGATGACGTTGGAGCGCAGATAGACGTTCAACCCGCCGCCCAGGCCCCAGGCGGTGTCCAGCGTGGCCTGCACCGGTGAAACCTTGGTCAGATCCGACAACAGATACGGCTCCAGCCTCCACACGCGGTAGGCCGCCACCACGTACCAGTTCACGTTGCGCATGTCGGGCTCGTAGCCACCGTTGATGTCTTGGGCGGCCAGGGCGCGCTTGCCGGCCGTGTAGTTCACCTGATACATCACGAGCTCACTGCGCAGGCGGAAGCCCCGGAAATCGACGGACAGGTCGCCGCCCAGGGTCAGCCCGGTTCGCTCGACCACGCGCGTGACTGTGTAGGTGAGGCTGCCGTCGGCCGCCATGCCGAACTGATCCTTGTCCTGACGATAGGGCTGGTACAGCAGCGAGCCGCCCAGGGTCAGCGACAATTCACCCTGGCGCCGGATGAAGAGGCGGCCGCCATAGGCCTTGGAGTCGCCCAAGTCCAGGATCCCGTCGCTGGCGCCGTTGCTCACGGTGAGGGCGTAGCCCAGTTCCCAGGGGGCGATGGGATAGCTGCCGAAGATCTGCACGCCCAGTTGCCGCGCCGGGATCCAGTTCTGGCTGAGGTAGCTGGGCAGGGTCATGCTGATCAAGGTCGGCGAGCCATGGTCGACGTTGTAGATGCCGAAGGGTGTGAGGAACAGACCGGCGCGCACCGAGAACAGCGGGTAACGGGTCCAGTCGAGCACGGCACGCTCGAGGATGATGCTGCCCCAGGTGACGGTGGCCGAGGCATTGGGACTGGAGATATCGCCCACCGCAGTCGAGGTCTGGATCACCTGTCCGGTGGAACTGACGCCGGCGCTGGTGCCATTGGGATACAGGGTCAGGCGCGTCTCGGCCAGGAAACGGAAATCCGGGTCCGGGCGCGCGTCGTAGTACAGGTTCAACCGGCCGAGGTAGAAGGTCAGCGGCGTGGTGAACTCGCTGGCCACCATTGCGTCCTTGGGCGCAATGGTGCGCATGATGCCGAAGTCGGCGAAGCCGTACACGCGCAGCAGCCGTTCGTGCTCGGCCGCCTCGCGCTCGTGGGCGACCGAGGCCTCTACCTCGCGCTGAGCGATCTCGTCCTTGAGCCGCTGGATCTCCTGGGCCTGTCTCGCGTCAGCCTCCCGGATCTCGGCGCGCAGCGATTCGATGGTGGGCGCGGCCTCGGCCGGCGTGGCTCCGGCGGTGGTGTCTTGCGCGCCCGCCGGCACGACGGCAAGCAGCAGAAATGTGGAAGCCCACGCGGCGACGCAGGCCAGCCTCACGGCGCCACCACTTTCCCGTCGCGAATGCGCGCGACCACGCGCGACTTGGCGTCCACCTTGTCCGCGGGAACGTAGCCGATCGATCCGGTCAGCGTGGGGATGAGCCGCACCACGATGTCCGCCTTGGCAATCGCCTTGGGCGCGGGCTCGTCGCCGCGCACCTGGCGATCGATCCAGTACTGGGCGCTGCGATCCGGGCTCATGTTGAGCACGACCCGGTCGAACTCGGCGCGCTCGGGAGTGCCGGGCGGCAGGTTGAGCGGCCGTATCGGGCTGCCGTCCTTCCAGCTCCGGGTCGCCCGCGTGAAGATCGACGCCAGCTCCGCCGCGCCCAGGGTGGTGGCCGGCACGCCCGGGTGTACGATCACCGCCAGAACCGGCGGCGCTTCCGCACGCAGGCCTCCGCCTAGCACAGCCAGCAACGCCAGAACAATCGAAGTCGCGAGCACCCATCTGGCTCGGGTCGACCGACGGCGCGTCGCTGCCGGCACGGGCCTGGGTACTTCCCTCTGAGATGGGTTCACGGATCCTCCTTTACACCCCTCGATGGTGTACATGTCGGCGCACGCGAGTCAGCAAACGACCGGGATTGTTGTCGGCAGAGCTGGCAAGGGACTTTAGTCGTCACATGGCGCCTGGATGCGGCGGCCAACCCGGTGTCTGGATCTGCACGCGCCGGTGGGCCAAAATGCGCGCGTGACCAAAGACGAAGCCCTCAAGCAACTGGCAGACGTGGAAGTCGTGCCCTGCGTTTCCTACCACGCTATGAAAAATCAGCGGTGACTGATTCGCTTAGCTTGCTCACCAACCAGCGGCCACACCTCTTGCCTGCGACCCATTCTGCATGCGCGGACATTCCCGGTGCTTCGGTCTGCAACTGCGGCACGCTGAATCTCACTGAGGTTTTTGTTGGCGGCCGATCCCCCTACGGCGTACAGAGGTCGATGGAACCGAGGTTGCTGTCGAAGGTGAAGCAGCTTTGGTCGTAGGGACATGTGGAACTGCCAGCAGGGCAGGTTAGGTAGCATAGCCCGTTGACACAGCTGGCCGTGTAGTTCGTCGGAATCTGGAGACAGTCGGTGTCGAAACTGCAAACTGATGTGCAGAAGTATCCTGTGTAGCCCGAAGAAGCGGGAAGGTTGGTGCCAATGCAGGTCAAGCCGCCCGCGCAGCTGTCCCCCGAGTAGCAAGTGTCGTAGGGATTGTCAGTGATGGGCGCGGTGTTGTCGTTAGACGGGGAGCTGCCGCAGCCCGCAGCCATGACTGCTCCGAACAGCAGACAAGTCAGAAGTCGCAACATTCTCATTTTAGCCTCCAGGTTGTGTTGATGCCGTCCAGGATAACACGTCGACGTTGATGGGACTCGACCTACCCCAAAATTCCACGACATGTTTGCTGGCTACCCAGGTATCCCGGCGAAAGTCGGGTGGAAACGCGCAATTCGGCGGCTTGTGCCGAGTCTCGGCATAGCCCGCGCCTTTGCGAGATCGACTCCAGGTAGCCTACAGGCTGAACCCTATTCTTTTGGCTCGGCGGTCTCCCTGCTGTGTACCGGAGGGCCGCGCGATCAACGGACTTCTCAAAGAACAGCCATGGCAGTCACGGCAGACGCGGTAGACTGGGCCGCATGCTCGGAACCTTCCTCTCGGGACACTCTGCTGGCGGTCGGCTCCGCCTCGTGGATCCGATCTGGCCGGCTGGCGGGTGTCGCAGCCTGCGGCCGGAGGGTTGTTGGACTTGGTGGTCTGACGAGCAGTGCAAGGAGAAGATCCATGCGCAATAGCAAGGCAGCAGCGACGGCGAAGTCCCTGAGTGGGCGAATGCTTCTCGGGTTCACCCTGCTCCTATGGATGGCGTGCGGTCGGACCCCGCTCTTGCCGATGTGCTCGGTCGACGTCACTCCTGCGACACTCGACTTCGGGCAAGTCGCGCCGGGTGCCCTGGTGACAATGACCGTCAGCATTTCCGACCGCGGCAACGATGCCTGCCAGATCTCCAGCGGCACGCTGGACCCCAGTTCCGATCCAAGCTTTTCTCTCGGGCCGCCGATGTCGGCCGCGCTGGTTCTGAGTCCGGGCGAGCACACGACGGTGGCGGTGAGCTTCAGCCCAGCAAGCGCGGCGGTGCCGCTCCAGCGCATGGGAACCCTGGTTCTGCAAACCAGCGATCCGTTCCAGCCGCGCGTGGAGGTGCCACTTTCCGGCGCCATCCACACCAACTGCACGATCGCGGTTTCACCGCTGGCCGTCGACTTTGGGCAAGTCCCCATCGGCAGCAGCGCCGCCGGCCCGGTCCTGGTCACGGACACCGGCAGCGGTCCCTGCGACATTGCAGATGTCGCCATTGGCCAGGGCAGTGACCCGCAGTTCGCGCTCGGCCCGGGACAGGTCTCCAGCTTCACGCTTTCGCCCGGCGATGAACAATCGATCGCCGTGGCCTTCAACGCAACCGATGCAACGGCTCCGCACCACAGGACTGGGCATCTGGTGTTCGCGAGCACCGATGCGACGCAAGCGACGGTGAGCATCCCGCTCTCGGCCGACATCGACATCGGCTGCGTGCTGAGCATCGCGCCTGCCAGCCTGGACTTCGGTAACGTCATTCTCAACACCACCACCAGCCGGGCCGTCACGTTGGTCAACCAAGGCACCGACGCCTGCCAGGTTTCGGGCGTCGGATTCGGCCTCGGCACCGATCCAGGCTTCACGCTTGACCCGACGCAGGCGCTCGCGTTCACCGTCGCGCCGGGCGCCAATCAGGCCATCTCCGTCAGCTTCGGCGCGTTCGACAGCGCTCCACCACACGTTCGGACCGGAACGCTGGTCCTGCAAACTGGCGATGTTCACGCACCGAACGCGACGATCCCGCTGACAGCCACGATCAGCACGGCCTGCACCGAGGCCAGCCAGTGGATCTACACCGTGGACGGGACCACTGGCATGTTCTCGCGCTTCGATCCCGCGACCTTGACCTTCACCGACATCGCTGTGCTCGACTGTCGAAGCTATTCTCACCCGTTCTCGATGGCGGTCGATCAGAACGCGGTCGCCTGGGTGGTCTATTCAGACAGCGAGTTTTTCAAGGTGGATACCGGAACGGGACAATGCCAGGCGACGAGCTTCAAAGTGGATCCGCACGGCCCGTTCGGATCTGGCTTTGGCATGGGTTTCGTGTTCGATCCGTCGACCAACGCCGACACTCTGTACATCGCCGGTGGATACAACACGACTAATACGCAGTCGGAGCTGGCCACAGTGTCGTTTCCTTCGCTGGCGGTGACGCCGATTGGGATGATTACCGCCGGCAACGCGGAGCTGACCGGAACGGGCGACGGCAGCCTGTGGGGCTTCATCCCGAACTTGCTGACCCCGGACGACCAGACGGTCCTGGTGCGGCTTGATCCCTCCAGCGGCGCGACCCTGGAGAGCCACTCTTACCCGTCGCTCAACTCGACTTCGTACCGGTCTTTCGCCGTGAAGTTCTGGGGCGGATCGTTCTGGATATTCCTCGACTCGTCGGTGTATCAAGTGCCGCGCGACACGCCCCAGACCATCGCCACCGTCATCGCCGACACCGGCCGCAACATCGTCGGCGCGGGTGTCTCGACCTGCGCACCGATTTTCTGATATTCACTGCTTGCACCCGCCCGCCACTCCCTCCAAAGCCGGCCCTAGTAAACGATTTGCTGTACAGAGCCAGCGGTTGGCGGCAACACGATGGTAAGACAAGTAGTCTGGGCCACCCACCTGAAGACGTTGTACCAGAACTGAGGCACGGCGTAGGAAGTGTGCGGGGTGTAGCCAACACATTGAGCGTAGGTGGTGGCATTGTCATACTGGGGATCGGGCGTCAAACCCCATTGACTGGTGTAGGTCACCCACTCGTCGCCCCAGGCGAAGACTCTGCCCTTCCCAACCGCTTTCGCCACACCGGCAATGTTGGACTGAGCCGTGGTATCGACGTTGTTCGTCCCCACGATCTGGCAGTCCGAACCCGGGCAGGTAATCGACCGTCCCATGAAAATGCCAACCTTCCCCAGATTCTTTGTGATGTCGGGAACCAGACTGGTCCAGTTGTCGAATGGAATCGAGCCATAGGCGCAATAGCAGAGCGGTCCCCAGTTCGGCGTGCTGGGACAGTCGTTGGTGGTGTAAGTATTGTCCCCATCGTAGGTGATGCCGAAGGGAGCGAGCAACTGATTGAGTGGCTGAATCTCGACCGTGTTATCACTGAAATAGCCGGACATCGCGATGATCGCGCCGCCTTGGTTGTTCACCCAATCGTGCAGGGCCGTAGCGTCGGCAGCGGTGTAGGTCCACAGTCCATTGGTGGTGTCATATGGGTTGGTGTAAAGGGCTTGTAAAATAATGACGTCGTACTGACTGAGGTCCAGACTGGTTATCGGGGTGAATGTCTCCAGCATCTGCATGGTTGCGGTGCCGTTGGTGTTGCTGTTCATGAAGGCCTGAAACGCATCCGTGTTGTCGGTGCTGCCGCTGTTTGCGCCATACTTTGCTGGCTGCCCCAGCGACAGAATGCGCACCGGCTGGCAGAGAGTGCAAGTACCGGCATCATCACATTGATACCCTTTGAGATCGGGAAGCGGTTCCCCGCTGCCCGAGTCAGCACCGCTGCCCATGGCCGAGCCATCAGGGCCGAAGGTGATGATGCCGCTTCCGCCGCCACCGCCGCCGCCCGTGTTTCCGGCTCCACCGCTCTGGGAACCGGCGCTCTGAGAAGCGCCACTTCCGGACGTTGACTGCACTGCGGCGCCAGTGCAGGCCAGCCAGAGCGAGAGTGCGGGGATGCCAACCAGGAACATTCGATGGGATTTCATGACAGATACGCGACCTTGCATGGATGAAAGAGAGAGCCTCGGGGAAAGATACCACAGCCGGATACGGGACACTCCCGAGTTTTCCGCACACGACTGCGGCATGCTGAATGTCATAGGGGGCTTCCGTCAACGGCCGAGCGTCGAAGCTGCGTCCGTGATGGTACGCGTTTTCGCGGCCACGCCATGGACGCATCGCATCTGCAACAACGCCCCCGAAAGCACGTGTTTTGCACCGACGTGAGGGCTTTCACACTGGACCGTCACAGGGGCGTGCGTGGAAGCGGCGGTCGCCCCGGCGCGTTGGTGATCTTCAGGTCCACCACCTTGTTCGGCTCGGCTGGGTCGTTGCTGATGAGCTGCAGCTTGCCGATGTCCGGTTCAGCGTGCTCCCCGCGGAGGGGACCGTTCCACGTCACCTTGACCTTGAATATTGTGGGTGACTCTGGCCTTTCGAGCGCGGCTGCAAATGGGCCATCCAGCACGCGAACCCGCAATAGCCTGAAATTCGGTTTCTTGCTCCAGACCCGCAGGATGCGTTCGCGACCCTCGGGCTGTCCCACAGCGAAGCTGGGGCTGTCCGGCTCGACGTGAAGCGTGCTCGCCACGGCCCAGGTCAGCTGCAACTCCAGAAGCGCCGGTCTCGGCAAGCCAGTCGCGACGGTCACTTTGCCAGATCCGGAGGCGACCCTGTCGCCCGTCAGCTTGAGTTCCAGCCCCTTCTTGAGAGTGCCGCCCGCCTGCTCCTCGATGGGGCACACGTTCAACTCACGGAGAATAGGATCCTTGTCTCGGTCTGCAGGCGTATCGGCGCGCCTTAGGCTTTCCAGCTTGAGAACCTTTGGGGTCGCCTCATCCAGCAGCTTGCCGGTCAGCCACACCTTCTCCACCCGCGGAACACCATACTCAGTCGCCACCCGCAGGTAGCCCGACTCAAGGGCAAGCAGTCGTTCCACGTTGGCCGTGAGCGTGAGCGTGGCGTGGGCCTGATCCGTGGCGTTCGACTCGACCGCGATCGTGGTCCGGCTTGACCCGACCCTGCCGTGGGTGTCGAAGGTGGCGTCGATCTCGCCGGTACCGCCCGGTGCAATCGATTTGACCTTCAGCGCGGCCACGGTACACCCGCACGATGCACGGGCGCTGCTGATGAGCAGCGGCGCCTTGCCGGTGTTCTTGAACGCGAAGACGTGTCTGAGTTTGTCGCCCTCGCTCACGGTGCCAAAGTCGTGCAACGTCGTCTCGAACGCAATTCTTGGTCCGCCGGCATGCACCGCCGCCCCCGCCGATAGCGCGGCATGGCTGCCCCGACCCCGGCATCCGAGTACGAACAGGGCGACAAGCAGCAGGCCAAGGTGTGCGAATCTCACCCGTGCAACTGGCGTAGGTGAGTGGTGACGAAAATGCGAGGCCACCTGGTAGGCCCTGGGCACCTGGAAAGTGAATGCGGCAATGCCCACCAGATCAGGACGAGGCAAGGCCAAGAAGTCCGGCTGCCTCATGTGCTCGTCCAAGATCGTGATCTCCCATTCAGGCGCTGTCTGGCGGACCATGACCAGCAGGCTAAGTGGCCTCCAGATGCGGTATCGGTTCCAGCGATTCTCATTGGCCGTGACGCAAGTGACCAGCGGATTCGTCGGGCTGATCGGGTAAAAATGGATGCTACACCTTGCTGCCGCTCCTGTCCGCATTCGGGTCACGGTGCTGTCGCCGCGTGGTCACACTTCGGCGAGCTTGGCTTGCCGCTGGAATCGGTCTAGTCTGTGGCCACGCGCTATTTGTGCCTGAATGGCAACCAGGAGAGGTGAAGAATGGATCGTTCGAGACGCTGTATCCCCGTTCTGCTAGCCACGAGTGTTGCGAGCCTCGCGGTCGGATGTTGCCACTGCCCAGTCCCCGCGCCATCGACGTGCATCCAGCCAACGCGGCCACCGCGGGTTGCGCTGGCCGAGCCGGCCCCTGCGCCTGTCCCGCCCCCGCCGCCCGGACCGCCTACAATTGTGGTCAGGGATGCCGGCCTGCAAATGCCCAAGTCCGTGCTCTGGGATGCGGACCAAGATGTGTATTTTGTCAGCAACATCAGCGGTGCTTCCGCCGTCCCCAAGAAGAACGGTTTCATTTCCAAGATTGCTCCCGACGGCAAGATCATGGCCCTCAAGTTCGTCGACGGAAGCAAGAAGGGAGGCGAGCTGAACGCGCCCAAGGGAATGACAATCATTGGGGACATCCTCTACGTCGCGGATCTCAATGTCATCCGCAAGTTCGACCGCAAGAGCGGCAAAGCCAAGGGCACGATCAAGGTGGCGAATTCGGTCTTCCTCAACGATCTTTCGGCGTCGCCTGATGGCAAGACGCTCTACGCTTCCGACAGCGCCGTGACTTTCAAGGCCGGGAGTTTCGCCGGTACCGGCGACGACGCGATCTACGCGATCGACGTCAAGAAAGGCTCGGCGGAAGCGCTCATCAGTGACCAGGCCCTGCACTGGCCGAGCGGCCTGCTGGCGGACAGTGACGGGGTGTGGGTCGTCACTCTGGGCGCGAACCTGTTTTTCCACGTCAATCGCCAGGGCGGCACGGGACCGGCCAGCAAGCTACCCAAGGGTGGACTCGATGGAATCGTGAGACTAGGCGACGGCTCATTCCTCATTTCGAGCTGGGAGGCGTCCGCCATCTACCGTGGTTTCCCTGGCCAAGAATTCAAGGAAGTCATATCGGAAATTCCCTCGCCTGCCGATATCGGCCTCGACAGCAAACGCAACACGCTTCTCATTCCCATCTTGCAAAAATCGGCGGTTCAGTTCGTGCCCCTGCCAGCCCTGGCCCCGCCCGCCATCCCGTCGCCGCCTGCCGCTGCCGCGCCGGTCGCGCCCGCGCCACCCCCGGCAGCGCCACATCCTGCTGAAGCCGCCTACCCGACCCTGGGCCCGATGCCAGTGGCCGCGCCATCACCCGCTCCGACGCCCACGATTCCCGCGCCTAGCAGCGTTGCACCGCCAGCGCCCGGCCCTGCGCCTGCAACTCCAGCCGCCCCCACCCCGCCCAGTGTCCTGCCATCGGCGCCGGCTCCAGCTCCGGCACCCTTTGGGACCCCCTACAATGCTGGCTATCCCGCCCCGGCGCCCGCGGCTTCCCCTGCCCCGCCAGCGGGCTCGCCCGCACACTAGTGCCGCCTGCCAGAAGTTCCGAAAGGGTCCGACCGATGTTTGCGGCTAGAAGGGACACTAGAACAGGAAGCGAGGCGGCACTAGCTTCGATTTACGGAGGGGAGAGCCCCTCCCCCCGTCGGGCAAAGCCCGCCGGGTCTCCCCTTGCCCCGCTCGGCCTTACGGCCTCGCGGCTCGCGCTTTGCGCTCGCGTGCTGCCCGAGGGGACTCTTGCCAACCCCTCAACATTTTCTGGCGGGCAGCACTAGTGCCGCCCGGCGCAAGAGCCTATTGGCAGTACAGAAGGCCCACGGTGTTTCCAGTCAGCCAAGTTGCACAGGCCGTTTCGCCACATTGGTTTGCCCAGGATTGACAATCGGACTGAGCGGCGGCTGGGACCTTCGGACAACACGCGGCGAGCGCCTGACAATTCGGGCCCGGATTGACGCAGGTTTGTGTGCCGCTGCCCGTTGCGGTTCCGGTGGATGTCGCGATTCCGGTGGATGTCGTTGTTCCCGTGGAGTTGGCAAGGGTGGCAATGTCGGCGGGGCCAAGGGCGACGTCATAGATGCGGAGATCGTCGAGCAGCCCCGTCCAACCCGTGGATGGCAGACGCATTCCCACCGTGAGACCGTCGGTGCTCAGTGTGGTATTGAGCGGCGCGACGAGCGAGGCTTCCTGTTTGCCGTTGAGGTAGAGCACGACATTGGTTCCGTCGTAGGTGACGGCGCCGTGATACCAAACGTTCTGGGCCAGCGCAGTCGTGCCGTAGGTGTCGACGTTGTACCCGAAAAAGTAGAGTTTGTCGGGCGCGTTCATCGAGGTAATAAGCCCGAACATCTGACCGTCCACCGCCGAGCCCCATTGAACGATTCCTGCCTCCGTCGACGCCGACAGATCTTTTCTGGCCTGGAACCAGATCGCCACCGTGCGCGGCGCGCTGCCCACCGGAAGTCCCTTCGGCATCGCAACCTGCACGCTACCCGTCCCGTCGAGCGACAGACAGCCTCCGATCTTGCCGCCCGCGGTCCACGTCCCACCGGTGACCGTGCCGTCGTTATTGCCCGCCGAGTCCTTTGCAATGATGCCGCTCGTCTCATCGAACGTGAAGTGCAAAATAGGCTGCACAGCCCCGCTTGTCGTGGCCCCAGCCCCCGCCCCTCCACTCGCACCACCGTTTCCACCCGTCCCCCCCGTCGCTCCGCCAGCCCCACCCGTCGCCCCCGTCGCTCCACTTGCGCCCCCTGTGGACGTGGCGGTGCAACCAAGCACGCGGACAAAGCCGACGTTGGACGATCCGCTGTTGGCGCAGATGGCAGCGGCCGAGATCTGAATTGAATAGCTTCCGGCCGAGAGGACCTTGGAGACTTGGGCGGTGAGGGCACACCACTGCGACTGATAAGGGTCGCAGGTTCCCTGGTCGAGATTGCCGGAGCTGACCGCACCGGCTGCGCCGGTCAAGGTGTAGCTGAGAGTCACACCGGCCACCGAGGTATCGACCCAGATCACGAGCGAATCCACCTGGGCCGAGGTGGCCAGTGAGAACGTGCTGGTTCCGGTTCGACTGGTGCAGGCAGCAGTGTTCCAGTTGTCGGACAGGGTTTGGTCGCAGGCCTGGCCGAGATCGGAGGCGGCGTCTGCGACGCTGCCAGCGGCTGCATCGGCGTTCATGCCGGCGTCCTTCTGCGAGCCACCGGTAACCTGCGGGTTGCCACCGGCCCCAGCCGTCGTGCCTCCCGATGGAGTTATCGTCCCCCCGGACGCGGTCGAGCCGCCACTACCGGAAGGTGTGGAGTCCGAACTACCGCAAGCTTGAATCACGAACGCGATGGAACAGACAAGGGCCGGAGCGAACAACCGTTGCAACATGATGGTACTCCTGAAATCGTATTTTCGGATCGAACCCTAGCCTCATATTTTACCTCGGGAGCGAGCCTGCAAGAAGTACTCCCGGACCGCGCCTAAACCAGGGTAGTATTCGCGCGCACCCGATGTCGTTGCTTCGCGCCTGCGCCTCGTCCCCTACGCTCGTCGCCTGTGCGCTGCCCGTCCGCCCACTCGCGTCTGCGCGACTCGCGCTGCGTGGGTTCTTGCTGGCGTTGCTCGCCCTGGCCGCGGTGATTGGCACGGCCCCAGTGGTCCAGGCTGCGCCCCGGCGGGCGAAAAGCCATGCCAAGGCCAAGACCAAGCACCTGTCCAGGGCAGCCACTCGCGCCGCAGCCCGCGGCAAGGCGAAGGCCGAGGCGGAAGAGGCCGCCGTTGCCGGGGGCAAGGTCGCGGTCCTCGCTTTCGCCGGAGAGGACACCTATTCCGTGCGCGATCATGTGATTCAGGCACTCACCGACAGAGGGATCAAGGTGGAGACTGCGCTGCCCGCGGTGGACACCGCCGAGCAATACCGCGATATGGGCGCCGTGATGGACGTGGCCGCCTATGTCCACGGACACGTCAAGGAAATGCCCGCGGATCACGCCGTCGCCACCATCGTGATTCGCAGCGGCGTCACCGGCAGAAAGCTCGCCACGGTCACGTTTGCAGGATACCGGCGCGGCCTGCCCTACGACGTGGAAGAGAAACTGTGGGAACGGTTGGGCGCCACGTTCACGCGCGCCTGCGTGGCGGCTACCAAGCCCCGCCCGCACCACAACCAACCCATGCTCATCGAAGCAGGAACGCCGCTCTGATTTTCGTACAGCACCCTTCTCGGAGGACACACATGCGACGCCTTTTCCCCTTCATTCTGCTAGCGCTTCCGTCGTTGCCATTGGCCTCTGGCTGCTTCGGCTCGGTGCGGGCCGACTTCGATCTCTCCGGCAGCGAGGGCACCACCGTGTTTGAAGCAGAAAAGAACTTCGCGGCGACGACCATCGACGACCGCTATCGCATCTTCAACAACGCCTGGAACGCAAAGGCCTCCGCCGGACCATACCGCCAGAAGATCTTCGTGAAGCAATCCAATGGCAAACCCATCTTCGGCTGGGTGTGGAAATGGTGGGGAGGAGGGACCGACGTGGCGAGCTACCCGGAAATCCAAGTCGGCAACAGCCCTTGGGCCGGCGAGGTCGCCCCCAATTCGGGATTCCCCTTTCGCGTCGGTACGAAGAAACTCGTCGCGGACTTCGACGTATCGATGCGCGCGTCGGGCTCGTATGACCTGGCCTTTGAATTCTGGACTGTGTCCTCCCCAATCGTCAGCAAGGCCGGGATAACCCACGAGGTGATGATCTGGCTGGCCGAGAATCGGCTGGGACCGGCCGGCAGTCTGGTTGCCACGGCGACCATTGCTGGCAATCAATTCCACATCTACTTTGCCAATAATCACGGCGATGCCTCGGGCGGCAGTTCCAACACCTGGACCATTATTTCGCTGCTGGCTGCGAAACCCATCCTGCACGGTCCTCTCGACGTCGGCGCGATCATCGACTACCTGCTGCAGAAACGTCTGCTGGACGGCAACGTCTACGTCGCCTGTCTGGAACTAGGAAACGAGGTGGCCTCCGGATCGGGAAAGACCGAGGTGCGAAACTACGCGGTACGCGTGGAATAGCCCCGCGAGATAGCGCAGCGCCATCCCGGGTGCTACAAATTGGGCCATGGCACGAGGTGGTCGCTCGACTGGGCTTTTCGCCTGGGAACCGCCTGAACCGCGCGCTGGCTGGGAGCCATGGCTCCGCGCCGGCTACGTGGTGTTTGCCATCGCCTTTGCGCTTACCGTGGTCGTCGATGCGTTCGCGCATGAAACCGTCATGCTCGGCCTGGGGCTGGTTGACGAACCTAGCAGCTCCCTGGCGCGGCTGCACGGTCAACTTGCCGGTCTCTCGCCAGGCTGGCTCGCCGTCATGTTTCCCCTTGGGGCGTTCGTGCTCGCCTGGAACGGCATCATGCTCTATCGCGGTTTCTCAATTGCCCAGGGGTTGCCGCGGCGACAAATCGTCTCCTTCTTCCTGCTCACCATGGTCGTTTCGCTGATGCTGTATGTGGGCCTGGGACTGGCCGGCGCTGTCAGCGCTGCCATGGGACAGGGTTTCTTTTTCGGCTTCCATCTTGTCCGCCATTACACAGACTGGTCCAGGGCACTGGTTGCCCGTGTTCCGACCCTGGTAGACCTGCCCTACCCGCTTCCTCTCCTGGTGAGCATCGCTCTGGTCGATCTCTTCCAGTATTGGTTTCACCGCCTCGGCCACACCTGGCGGCCATTCTGGCTTCTCTGGCATCGTCCCCACCACATGCCCCCGTTTCTGACCATCCCGACCACACAGCCTGTGTTCGCCGCCTTTCCACTGTTCTTCCTCGTCAGCGTCCCCTTTCAGCTCGGACTCGGAATATCCGCCAAGCTCTTTCACTCGGACGCCATGATTGCAGAGGCATTGCTCTTGCGCATGATTGGCCAGATCCCGCTGATCGGCTCACACAACACCGCCCTCTACGCGACATTTTGGCACAACCGGCCGCTGCGTGCGCTCGGCGCCTTCTACGGCGATGGTCCCTATCACTACATGCACCACTCGGCGCTCCCGGGGCATTCGCTGATCAACCTGGGCGGACCCCTGTTCATGCTGTGGGACCGCGTTTTCGGCACCTATGTCGCTCCCAGCGCGACTCGTCCGCCAATTGGGCTGCAGGGCTCGCCAGCCTTGCACCTGAATCCGCTCCGGCTCGGGCTCGCGGGCTTGCTGCAACTCGGGTACGAGCTGCGCCACAACCGCGGCATCGTCACGCGCTCGCGTATCCTGTTCGGCAGCTCGAACTTCACCCCGCCACACAGCAAGGACTACGCGCTTCCGTAGGAGATGGAGCCTGCGTTCATCTACAGTCGGTCGCACAACCGTCCTTGATAATGAATGGCGCTGCTGGAAGGCTTAACGAGTGAACCTTGGTGCCTGCGAAAGATGATTCATTGTTCGGCTCTGACGGCGCAATAGTTGCGCGTCCTGGGGAAGCTGCGCTTCGCACCAGTCTGGGGATTCCACCTGAAGCCAGGCAGATCCTGGTATTCGGCGAAACCAGCCACTGGGATCCCAACTGGCTGCACACCACCGAGGAATACTACCAACTGTGCATCCCCCGCATTTTCGAGCGAGTCTTGCAGGGGCTCGAGCAGGAGCCACGCCGGGTCTTTTCCATTGAGAGCCTGTTCTTCCTGCAACGCTACTGGCAAGGCAACCCGGCGCAGCGCGAGCGGCTGCGCGGCCTGATCAACCAGCGCCGGCTGCGCTTGACGGGCACCGGCATCACCACACCCGACACCGTGCTGCCGGACACCGAAGCCATCCTGCGCGACTACGCCGACGGACAGCGCTGGCTGAAGGACAACGGCATGACCGTCGAACCGCGGCTGGCATACCTGCCCGACGACTTCGGCCATTCGCCGGCGTTGCCCACGTTGCTTTGCGCCTTGGGCTTCGACATGGCGGCCATCACGCGCATCGATGGCATGTACTTTGTCGGCAGCGACTATCGCCGCAAGTCGGCCTTTCCACTGCCAGGCTCCAGCGCCGAGTTGCTGGGCAAGCAACTCAAGACCGCCGATTTCGTCTGGCGTGGCCCCGACGGCTCGCAGGTCCTGTGCCACTGGAATGCCTTCAGCTATTTCCAGGGCGATCTGCTGGCTCACGTTGGCGTGGTCCGCTGGATGGATCGCGTCTACGGTTTTCCCTGGCGAACTGAAACGCACGTCGCACGCCGTATCCAACGCTACCTCAGGGATCTCGCGCCGCTTGCCCGCACACCCTACCTGTTCTGTCCCATCGGTGGCGACTTCAACGGCCCCATCGCGGAACTGGTCGCGCTGCTCGACCGCTACAACCGCACCCGCTACCCGTCGAACGGGGTGTGGACGGTCAACGCCGGCCTGGACGACTACCTCGCGCTGGTCGCCTGCCATCAGTCGGCTCTGCCCGTGCTGGCCCTGGACCCGAATCCCTACTGGATGGGGTTCTATGCCAGCCGACCGGAGGCCAAGCGACGCGCCAACCGCACCGTGCGCAAGCTGGTGATCGCGGAAAAGCTGACGCTGCTGCCGAGGCTTGCGGCCTTGGGCACATCCCCGGCAGACGTCGCGGTCGAGCCCCAGATCGCGCACGATCTGCGCGGTGCCTGGGATCTGGCGGTGCTGAGCAACCACCACGATTTCATCACCGGAACCTCGCCCGATCGCATCTGGCGGGAAGAGCAGCAGCCCTGGCTGGCGCGGGCCGAGGCACTAGCGGACCATGCGCTCGCACGCATTCGCGCCATCCGACCGGCGGCGCCCGAGTTTCCGCCGAGCCCGCCCCCGCTCTTCCAGCTCGACTCGGGCACGCTGGTGGTGGAGACCGACTCCTATCGGGTCGAGCTCAGCGAGCAACAGGGAGGCGCCATCACCAGTTTCCGCCTCAAGCCGTCGGGCGACGAGCTTCTCTGCGGCCCCTCCAATGATCTGGTGAGCTATCGTGACAGCGGTGGCCTGTGGCGTCTGGGCCACGAATTCCGTGGCGGCTTTTTTGTCGAGCACGCACGCGCCAGGCACGAACCGGCTCGCATCAAAGCGCGAACGCGCGGCGGAGTGCTCGAGGTGCGCGTCGACTCGGAGTTCGACGAGCGCCCCTTTGTTCGCTGGCTGTGGATGCGCAAGAACTCGCCGGTCCTGCGCATGCGCCTGGAAGGTTCGGCGCAGCGTGGCCGGACCATCACCTGTCACTTTTCAACCCGATTAACCACGCAGAAACTCACCATGGATGTGCCGGGCGGAATCGTCGAGCGGCCGGCGCACAAGCTCTACCGTCCCACCTTCTGGCCGGCGCGTTCATTCGTGCACCTGCGCGACGAAGTCCGCGACATCGGTTTGGCCGCTTTTCTCGGAGGGCCCGCGGCGGTCGCCAGCGACGGTGCGGGGGGTTTGGAGTGGATCGCCTTGCGCCACGCGCCCCGCGAGACGGCGTTTCACCTCCTGCCGATTCTCGCCCACCCGGCGTCGGGAACCGATCCCCACGAGGGGCAACTCGACTACGCGGTGTCGTTCACGACGGATGGAGATGCCAGAAGCAACCGTTTGCCCCATCACGTGCGGCGGGCACTGCGAGCCGCCATGTTCGGCCCGAGCGAGCCGGACCTGGACGACCTGGCCAACTCGGTGATGCTGGTCGACCGCGACGACGTGCAGGTGACCGCGCTCAAGCCGGCCTTCCAGGGCGACGCGGTGGTGGCCCGTCTCGCCAGCTTTGCGCACGCCGCGCTCGAGGTGCGCTTGTCCTGTCCCAGCCGCCCCATCCGAGCGGCCACGCTGTGCGATGCTCGCGAGCGTGAGCTTCGCGACCTCGAAGTACGCAGCGATGGCGCGATCGTACCCATGCCCCGCGCACTGGCAAGCGTGCTGGTGCGTTTCTAGGCAAAAGGGCGATCGCTCGACGGCGAGGTGTCAGGACCGGTGGGCGTGCGCGGGTTCCGGACGGTGCAGCTTGGAACGCGCATCGAGACGGTAGGTGCGTCCTCGCCACGTCACTTCCGGCTTGAGAATCGCGCTTAGCAGAACCAGCGGCCCCAGCAACAAGATCGCGGCGGGAACCCAAGCGTGCTGCCAGCCAATGGCCGCGCCGCCCAGGGCGCGGTGCAGGCGCACAACGCTGGCGCTCACCGCAACCACGACCGCCGCGGCGGGAAGCGCGGCCAGGTACAGCCCGTCGAGCAAAGCGAGCGTCGCCATGAGAAATCCCAGCCAGAACTCCAGGCCGCGCAGCCACACCGGCAACTTGAACGACCAGGTCGGCAAGCCAGAGCGAGAGAAGATGAGCCATCGGCGGAACATGCGAACGAATTCCGCGAGCCCGAGGCCACGGACCACGATGGGAAGGGTGTCCGCCGAGACGACGTTGCGATACCCGGCCGCCACCACATCCATCCCGATGCGCATGTCGTCGACCAACTCGCCGCGCACGCTCTGCAGATCGCTCAGGCTCTTGAGCGTCTCACGCCGGAACACCATGAGCTGTCCCATGATGAAGGGCATGTCACCACTGCTCCGTACGGTGCTGGCCACCGCGGGGCCATAGAGTCCGTTCAGCATCATCGCCACGCCCACGTCGCCGGCAGTTTGCGGCGCCTCGCTAGCCACCACCGGCACGAATACCGATCCGGCCCGCGCGGTGGTGAGCAGCTTCTCGACGGCCAAACGCAGCGAATAGCGATGCGGCCGAGTATCCGAGTCTGCGAAGGCGACCAGATAGCCCGTGGCTTGGCCCAGACCGGCGATCATCGCGTGCAGTTTTCCGGTCATGGTCGCGGGCGGTTCTCCGGCGAGCATGATCCTCGCCTTGCCGAATCGGCCGGCCGCGACATGGGCGGCAACGGCCTTGCGAACCGTCGCAAAGGCGGGATCGAGTTCGTCGTCGAGCACGAAGATGGTTTCAACCTCGCCGGGGTAGTCGTTGTCGAGCGCGGCGGCCAGGTTCTGCTCAGCGTCCACGTCGAGCCCCTTCACGGGACGCACCACCGTGATCGATGGCAACGGCCGGGCGTCAAGTCTTCCCGCGATGGCGGCCGCGATCCCAGAGCCCTGGACCGCAGCATGCTGTTCGAGCAACGCGCGTCGCAGCCGAAAATGGTCCCATACGGTTGCCAGTAAAAGCGCCAAGCCCAACAAAATCATTACGTACTGCACGTAACTCCTCCTCGAACGGCCGCAGCAGATTTCTCCAACCGTTCATGCACCATCCCCGCCAGAAGGTAGCCCCTCCGCCAACCCTCAAAGACTCACCCCCCAGGGGAACTATCTGTCCCTCGCCATTTAGATGCTCGTGCCGTCTGTGGGTTCCCAGTTTTCGTCTTCCGCGCGATCGGCCTCAGTCGTCAATACCGCAAGATTTCAATGGGACGCGAAGGGAGGCGCGAGCGGCTGCCTAACTATTGGTACAGCTATAGCTCCGCGCTCGCGTCCGGATCGCCGTACGATCCGATCAGCCACCCGGCGTACAATGCCCCTCGACATGGCCTCGAAGCGCGCAGTCCTTCACGGGCACGCGACACAATGTTGTGAGCCGCCGATGTGCGATGGCGGCAGGACCGTGGTCGTCAGCTACGTACACGCGACGGGAACGTTCGCGGGCGAGGTACGATTGTCGTCGGTAACTTTTCCCTGATCCATCCTGCGGCCGGAGGACTGGGATGAGAACGGCTGGCCCAACGTGGACCCGGACAAGGGCCACTGGCCGGCAAGTCGCCTCTCAGCGTCCGGGCGCTGGGTCCGAGAACAACTTACGGCAGCGGAGCGCCGGTGCTCTTCATGTAGTCGTCGATGACCTTGCGCACGTTGGCGTCCCTGGGAACGATCGAGATCTCGATGCGGCGGTTTTGTTGGTAGGCTGCTTCGGCTTTCGACGGGTTGATGGGACGGAACTTGGAATAGGCGCTGGCGGCAAAATAGCTGCCGTAGGTGTCGGCCAGCGTCTTGTTGCTCTGGAACAAATAGTCAAGCACAGCAGTCGCGCGCTTCGCCGACAGCTCCCAGTTAAAGGAAGCCGAGCCTCGCTCGTCGGTGTGACCCTGGATGACGACCGTGTCGATGGTTTCGCGCACCTCGGGGTCTGCCAGCAGGTTACCCAGCGCCTTGGCCAGCGAATCCAGGAAGGGCTTGGCCTGCTTCTTGATGGCGTAGGAGTTGTACTCGAACACCAAGCCCTCGTTGACTGCGATGTCACCGTTGTTGCCGATGGTCGCGATCTGTCCGCTGCTCGGACTGGAGCGACCGAGCTGCGTCTCAATCGCGGTCTTCAACTTGTCGAGCACGGAAATACGAAGCACCGCGATGCTTTGCAACTGCGCGCGCAAGGTACCGAGCTGCCGATTGCTGTCGGCCACCACGGCCTGCTGGGCGCGCAGCCGGGCTTGCGAGAGATCGAGCTCGGCCCTGCCCGCTTGCACCTCCGCTTGCACGGTTCGGAGCTGTCGTTCCGAGGCTGCGATTCTTCGCTGAAAATCTTCGAGGCGCTTCTCGCTGATCAGATTCTTGACGTAGGCGAGCAAGACCAGCACGAACATGATGAGCGCCATGGTCGACATGACGTCGGTGAACGCGGGCCAGATCTCGCGCGTGCCATCGTTGTCCGACAGGAGCTGTCGCCGGTATCTCACGGGTCTTCCCCCCTTAGCCCTTGCGACCGGGCGGAAGCACGCCGATGTGGTTTTTCAGCGAATCGCTTAGGTCGGCGAAGGTCAGACTGAGCCGCTGCACGTTGTCCTTGAGGTGCGCGTTGAACTCGTGGAAGTCCCGGGTCGTGGTCGCAAAAGCCTGCAAGGCCGACTCGAAGCGCGCCACCGCGCCATCGAGACGCGCCACCGCGCCGCCCAAGCCCGCCATGGCTGGCTCGATCGCGCCGCCACAAACCCGGTCGAGGGTGGTTTCGATCTGTATCATCACCGCAGTCCGCCGGTCCGAGACGTTGGACAGGACGCCCAGTATGGTGAGGATGACGGCAGACAGGACGCCGACCAGGGAATTGGAGAACGCCACCGCCATCCCCGACAGAGCGTGGGTCAACCCCTGGCTCACCCCGAGCGCGGCGTCCGTGGCACCACCCTCTGCCGCCACCAGATGAACGATTCTTCCGATCGACAACGTCAGCCCGTAGAAGGTGCCCAGCAGCCCCAGGATGATGACCAATCCGGTCGCCGAGCGGACGAAGCGCTCGGCAAACAGCATCGTCCTGAGATCCGACTGGAAGCGATCCTCGATCATCGCCTGGGTGTTGACCTCGCGCGAGCGCTGGGCCGCCTCGCGTGCATCGAGGACTATGCGGTTCAGCACGGCGTGCGAAAACGTAGCCTCCGGATCGCGAGAACGACGAAGATCCTTCTCCAGGGCGGCGTAGCGAGCGCGCAGCCACAGGTTGGCGACAATGCCGAGCACCAGCGTGGTGACCGTCGTCGCCAGGATGGCAAGACCCGTGGAATCGATGAGGGACAGCCCCGCGAGCATCGTGCTGGTCATGTGCGCATGATAGCCGGGACCGCTTGAATAGTCCCGGCCAAGGGTGTGGGGGGTCAGGTAGCCGGGTAGGTGCGCGTGACCAGTGGCGTCTTGTCTTCTTCCGAGACCAGCGCCAGGCCAAGCTGGGTGCGCAGGTCAAGATAGTCCGAGGAGACGCCCCAGCGGACCATGGCCAAAATGGCATCTTCCGGACGAGACCTGCGCAGGCGCGCCTCCTTGACGATCTCCCGCGCCGCCGCCATCACGTCACCGCAGGCGAGAAGCCCCGCGCGATTGGCGGTTTCCTCGCCTGCCGCGAGCCAACCATCCAGATCGATGCGGCCGGCGCCGGCCAGCAACGACTCGACCGCTGATGCAATGGGGGCCATCTGCGTGGTCGGCAACACGCGTTGCAGGTACGCGAGATACTGACGGATCGCCTTGGGATCGGCTTCGGGCAATTCGTAGCGCGGTCTCACCAGTCGGATGGCGGCGCCCAGGATGGCGCGCAGTTCGCCCTTGGTGGACACCAGGCGCGGCCAGAGCAGACAGCGATCGGCGCGCAAGCCCACCAGCCGCTTGGCGAGGAAGAAAGCCAGCTCGCGGTCTGTCCGGCCAACAGCCAGGTCGCGCCCCAGCACGAAGGCAAGCGCGGGCCGGTGTCCGCCCTGCAGAACCACCAGATCGATCTCGCCGGGCGCGCCGGGAGGCGCGTAGATGGTGGGCAAGGGCACGCCGGTGAAGCGACTGATATAGACCAGGATGCGTCCGAGCAGGGATCGCTGATCGGTTGGATCGCGACGGTGCCTGGGCTCCAGGCCGTACGACGCCGCATCCTGGACCCGCGTCATGAGCACACCCGCGCTGACCGCAGCCAGCACCTGCGAGATGCGCCGATCCTCGCGCTCGCACGAAATGCAGCTTTGCCACTGCGCTTCGGTCAACATGCTGCTCGCCACCGGGACGCTGGGCAATGCGTTCTTTTCGTAGTAGCCGCGCTCGCGGACGTCGGCCTTCATCAGGACGCTGAGGCCGCCGCATGCGCAAAACACGCGATCGTGCCTGCGCTGCCCGCGGTACAGGTTGGCCAAGGCGCGGATGTGCTTGGCCGCCTGATCGGCATTGCTCGACATGCGCAGCAGATGTTCGCGCGTCTTCACCGCCTGCCTGAACATGGCCGGGCCCTGCGCCTCGTAGCTCTTGGCCAAAGCCTCGCGGTGTTGCCCGTCTTCGGGAGCCAGCGATACGCACACCTCGTACGCAGCAGCCGCGGCTGGGATGTCGCGCAGGGTGCGCCAGCACAGGTCGGCTAGGCCTCGCCACAGGCCCAGCAGCCATGGGCGCTTGTCGGGCGATGGATTGGCCCCCAGTCGCCGGATCATGCGGCGATAGGCCCGAGCCAGCGCGCGCCAATCCTGCCGTGCGGACAGGATGCGCTGGATGCGCTCGAAACTGCGCCGGTCATCCGGATCCTCGTCCAGCGCCTGGTTGTACAGATCGACGGCTTCGAGCGGCGACTCCAGCTCATAGTTGAGAATGTTGGCCGTCGCCACCAGGGTGCGCGCCTTGTCCTTTCCCGAGGACACCCGCACCAGGCGCTCGAGCGCCCCGACCACGCGTGACCAGTGGCCATCGTGGGTGTGCAGCTCGACCAACTCGTGCAGGACATCCGGATCGTCGGGCCGCAAGGTGGAGGCGTGCAGGAAGGTTTCCAGGGCGGCGCGATTGTCGTGCAGTTCCTCGCGCTGCAGACGACCGATGCGACAGAGATACTCGAACCGCTCGTCGGACGACAGGTTTCCTGCAAGCAGCCGGCGAATCTGCTCGATGAGCGCCGCCGCGTTCTCGGAACCGCGACCTTCGATCCGGGCGTTGGCCTCAGCTAGGGCCTGCCGGGCCACCGCGAGATCAGGCGCCAGTTCCAGCGCCTTCATGAAGACTTCGGCGGCGGATTCCGCATCGCGGAGTTCAAGATGCGCCTTGCCGAGAGCGACCAGATGATCCGCACGTTCAGCAGCGCTCAGGCGATCACTGCTCTGGGCCAGCAGACGCGGAATGGTCTGGCACACGTCCTGCCACCACCCCTGGCTGCGGGCGAGTTGCGACCACGATTGCAGGGTCGGCAGATAGGTGGAAAGCGCCGCATGCGAGCGACGATAACCCGCTCGCGCTCGCTCCATGTCGCCCAGCATCTGCGCCGACCACGCGACCTTGTGCCAAAGCTGAGCGGACTCGTTCAACGCGTGTTTGGCCGAGCCGGCCATGTTCTCGAACAGGGGCAGGGCGATGGGCCAGTCCTTGCGAACCCAGGCCAGTTCCGCCAAGGCGGCCGTGGCCCGAGGATGACCGGGCGATCGTTCGAGAATCCGCGTGTATTGCTCGATGGCGGCGTCCATGTCGTGCAGACGCTCGCGAAAAACCTCGGCAGCCTCCAGGGCCAACTCGATTGCGTCCGCCGGGTCGGCAGCGCTGCCGGAAGCGCAGGTCAGATAGGCGGCGGCGCGCAGCCAGTTGCCCCGCTGACCATGCAGCTCGACCAGGGCGCGGAATGCCTGCGGGTTGGAGGGATTGGCCGCCATGGCAGCCTCCAGGGCCTTCTCGGCCGCCGCCGCATCCCCCAGATCCTTCTGGTACCAACCCGCCATGGCCACCAGCATGTCAGCGCGCTTGGCCGCAGAAGCGATCTCGGGCAACCGCTTCTCGCACTCCGCCAGCAGGTCCGGCCAACGATTGTGAACCGTGGCCATACGCGCCAGATCGGTGGCCAGGTCGAGCGTCGCCGGGCTTTCTTGAAAGGCGACCAGCATGACCACGAAGGCGCTGTCGGTATCGCCCAAATTGGTCTCGTAGACCTGCGCCGCCCGCATCAGGCAGCGGCTGCTCTCGGCCGCATCCAGAACCTGTGACGAACGCTCGAGCAGGAGCGCCGCCAGATCCTCCCACCGCTCCTCGCGAACGCATTCGGCTTCGAGATGGCGGGAATCGTCGGCGGAAACCAGCTCTTCGATCTCGACGGATTGGAGAAAATCGGCAACTGGATCGAGGTTCTTCGAGGCCGCAGGCACACCGATAGGCAAGGGCGTGTGCCCCGATCGCGGGTCTTGGATTCCAGGCTGATTGGGATGTTCCATGTCTGACCGCGCAAGCCTCTTCCGTCCCTAAAAACTCCCTTCTACCCCATTTGTGGGAACCCGGGACGATGCTCGCCCGCTACTGCGACCAGGTACCGGCGCCCACGTCGAGGCTCCAGGTGGCGAGGTAGGTCGGCAGCAACATGGTTGTGGTTGCGTCGAAGATCAGCGGCTGGAACACGAACGTCGCCAGGGAATTGTCCGAGCCGGCGCCGCTGGTGGCTCCGCAGTTGTCCCAGTGATCGCCCCAGTACAGATAGACTGTCCCCTTGCTTCCCACCACGGGCTGGACCCAGGTGGTCTGCGACAGCCAGGTCTGCTGAGGGGAGACGTCGTTGCTGGTGTCCGTCACTGGTGCAATGAATCCCTGGTAGGTCCACGGCCCAGTCATGGCCGGCGCCGTGGAGTAGAAATTGTTGTTGCAGCGCCAGCCGGTCTTGTACGACGCAATCCAATAGTAGGTGCCGCCAACCCTGAAAATGGTGGGCGCTTCCCCGCCGCCAGAGAGCCCGTTGACGGCTGAGTACTCTTTTCCCGACACCCAGCTGTGGCAATCGTCGGCCAGCGGATAGACCCAGCCGCTCTCGGTGACGAAATAGGCACCTGTGTCGTCGGCGTATGCGCTCATGTCACTGTGCGAGGCCGTCTGTCCGCTCGCGTTCAGCAGAGACCCCTGGAAGGTGTATACAGCGTTGACCGTGGGCGAGGTCGCGTAGACGACTTCCTTGTCTTCCTCGAAGGTGACATCGTCGGACGAACGGGCGTAGAGAACGAATTCCCCTGTCTTGGGACACTGGATGATGTGCGGCCTATCGCAATTCCGGTTGGGCCCGAGCTTGCTGCCGGCCGGCTGCACGGGCAGGACGATGCCCTCGTTCTTCCATGTCGCCAGGTCTTTGGATGAATACATCGACACGCCATTGAAGTCGTTGGGCGTGGGGCCCGGGGGAAAATACAGGCCGTGCATATAGAAGGTGTCGCACACCTGGATGATGCCGCCGCCGTGGGTATTGACCACGTTGCCATCGGTATCCTTGAAAGTGATGCCGGTGGCCAGCGCGCCGTTGAAGACCCCGACAGGACCTGACCCCGCGGCAGCACCGCAGCTACTGGTTCCGCTGGTGCCTCCAGCCGCGCTGGATCCACCGTGGCCACCAGAGCCGCCCACGGCGCTGGAGCCTCCGGTAGCCGCGACCCCGCCGGTGCCGCTCGTTCCGCCGGAGTTGCCAGATCCACCGGTGCTGCTGGATCCGCCGGCGCTGGCCGTCATGCCCCTGCCCCCGACGCCTCCGGAGCCGGAAGTTCCGCTGGACCGGAAGATCCCGCCCGATCCGCCGGAACCAGTCGTGCCTCCAGAATTACTCATGCCTGCAGAGCCAGTCGCACCGCCGGAGCCAGTCGTGCCGCCGACTCCTGTCGTGCCGCCCGCTCCACCCGTGCCGCCTGAACTGTTGCTGCTGCCGCCAGCCCCGGTCGTGCCGCCTGCTCCTCTCACGCCGCCGAGACCGCTGCTGTTACCGCCCGGCCCGGCCGCGCCGGCGCCCGATCCAGTGGTGCCAGCCAGCCCCGAGGCGCCACCTTGCGCGCTTCCGCCTCCGGTGCTCGCGGTGCCCCCGCTCGCCGTGCTCCCCGCTTGCTGGGTTCCTCCCGATCCGCTCGCGACCTGCGAGGAAGCGCTCGCGCCGCCGTTTCCAGAACCGGTTCCGCCCGCGTCGATCGAACGAGTGCCCGAACCCTTGCCACTGGACGAGCAACCCAGAACCAGCGACGCAAGCACAGTGGCCGCACATGCAGTTCGCTTCATCAAGTTGCTCCTTCGCGGCGAAGTCGATCCGACCACGACAGTCTGGGGTTGGGCTCGCACAAATGCAACGACCGCGGCGCAATAGTGCTAGGACTGGCATCAAATCCAAGACGCCGCTGCCCGCAGTGCGATGCCGCAATTCCGCGGTCATCAGGGCGGGCCTCGGTGACGGAGGAGATTCAATGAAACGCAACGCGAGCGCAACCTGGAACGGAAGCCTGAAAGATGGCCAGGGCAGATTCGGCGTCGGCAGCGGAATGATCAAAGACATGAAGTTCGGGTTCCGCACGCGCTTCGAGGACGAGCCGGGCACCAACCCGGAAGAGCTGATCGCAGCGGCCCATGCGAGCTGTTTCAGCATGGCCTTGAGCGCGCAACTCGGTGAGCGGGGCATCACCCCCCAGGCCATCGAGACCACCTGCGCAGTCACCTTCGAAAACGCGACCCTGACCAAGAGCGCGCTTCGCACGACAGTCAAGGCGCGCGGCGCGGACAAGGCCAAGGTCGAGGAGGCGGCAGCCGCCGCCAAGGCTGGCTGTCCGATCTCGAAGGTGCTCAAGCTGGAGATCTCCCTGGATCTGACCGTCGAAAGCTAGGCGACTTTCTCGTGGTCGGGGCGACGTCAGCACCCGGCCGTACTATGATCGAGTGTCATGAAGCGCCTGCTTCCGGTTCTGGTGTGTTTGCTCGCGGGCAAGTCGGTCTTCGCCGAGGCTCCGGAAACCCCGCAGCAAGAGCTGGCGCGAGCCGAGGTTCTCGAGAGGAACCACAAACACGCCGAGGCCCTGGCTTTGGCCCGCAAGGCCGCGGAGGCGGGTCTGGCCGAGGCCTGGTACTGGATCGGCATGAACACGACCGATGCGGATCCAGCGGCCTTCGTCAAGGCGGCAGGGCTGGGCTACGCGCCCGCCTTTCCCTTTGCTCTCGACGGTGTGCTCTTCCGCGCCGGCCACAAGGCCGATGTCACCCAGGCCAAGCATCTCGCCGATCTGGCGCGTAGCCGCCACGTGAATCTCGGCTACGACTCGGCGGCCGAGCTGCAGACCATCGATCGGTGCTTCCAGGCAGGCGAGCCGAATATTCCGACGAAGTTGAGCAAGGATGAGCTCGCGCTTTACTCGCGGCCGGGCACCGATTGCTCGGTCTACCGGACCGGCGTCGGTGCAGCCAATAACTACGGGAAGTACCTGCGTTGCCTGCTGGCCCAGAGCCCGGACGACATGAACGCGCTGGCCGAGATCTACGCAAACGGCTGGGGGGTGGCGCGCGACGTGAAGCTGGCGATTTCCCTGCAGCCCGCGGAACGACCCCAATGGGACGCCACACACACTTGGTCCTGCTCTTGCTAGGTCAGCGTACAATGAATCCCACGATGACAGCGGGCCGTTAGCCGATGCCGATTCACCACCTGCATCTCGCATTCTGGGACGTCCGGACCTGGACCTTGGTCGGACAGGCTCCCTTTCTGATCCTGGTCGCGATTCTGTACTGGTCAGGAAGGCGGTGCGGCTGGCCGTGGCGATCGTCTGCGCTGGCGACCGGGGCCTTCGTGGCCGGGCTGTCAGTCGGGACGGCGTTTCTGCCCAGTGTTCTGGGAGCTGCGGCCGGTGGAATCGCGCTGTGGTTTCTCGCGCAGAAAATGTTGGGATTGCACCGCCCGCCCACAGCCGTTGTCGCCTTGGGGCTGGCCGGGCTTATGTATCTCGGCCTGTGTTTGGTGGGATGGCTGAGCAACTCCGCGCAGACGGTCTTCCTTCACCGAGCCTTGCTGGGGTCGCTGGCCCTGTGTGTCCCGGCTCTGGCCTTGCCCCGTTGCTTCACCCTGAGTCTGCGGGCGCGAACCTGGGGCGGATACGGGTTTGCGACTTTCCTGTTGCTGGCACTCGGCATTCGCTTTGAGACGGGCGCTTACGCCGAGACGGGCCGTGTGGAAGACTCGACGCAAGCCACGCTCGGCATGCGCACAAGCGAATCCAAGCGGGGCTGGCGCTACGACGTTGACCACAGGCGCGGTGTGGTCATACGGGTGGGAAACCAGGACGTCAGAGGGAGAGAGCCGCTTCGCCCTCGAAACGCGGTTGTTTGGGGTGGCGCTTGTAGAGCAGGATGGTGCGTCCGACGATCTGCACGACGTTGACACCCGGGCCTTGGCCCAGGCGTTCGGCCACCTCGAAGCGCGTCTCCGGACATTCGCGGGCCAGCTTGACCTTGATCAGCTCGTGGTCGAAGAGCGCTCGCGCGACCTGGGCGATGACCGCCGGGTTGGTTCCGGCCTTGCCGATCCGCACGACCGCCGGCAGGGCATGGCCGTGGGCGCGCAGCAAGCGGCGCAGGGGCGTGGACGGCATGAGCGATTGCTTGCGTGGGCTGGTCGGGGCCGGCATGGCCGCAAGTTGCCACACCGGACGGCGCCGGTCACGCCCGACTAGAATGTCTGCCCGGCGCCGGTTGGCGGCTTGTGAAGGCGGCCAAGGCAGCCAGGGTGAGGCCGGGTCAGCCGACGATCTCCACGGTGATCTTGCTAAACAAGCCGCCGACCGCCTTCAGTCGGTCCTTGGCGAGACGGTGGTAGTGCGGATCGATTTCGACGCCAATGGCGTTGCGGGATGCCTCAGCCGCGGCCAACAGGGTCGTTCCCGTGCCAGCAAATGGATCGAGGATGGTGTCTTCGACGAACGAAAACATACGTACCAGCCGGTCGGCGAGTTCCAAGGGAAAAGGAGCCGGATGCTGCTTGGTCGAGGCTCCAGGAAGCTTCCAGAACTGCCGTCGCGCTTGGCCACGCGCCGCCGCGGGGTCCCGGTCGCTCGATCTCGACCAGGCTGCGCCGTTTTCTTGGCGAGCGGCTTTGAGCAAGCGTCGAGTCAGCCGGACTACCAGATGAGCTTCATTCCGTAGAGTCTGAACACGGGGTCCACGGTAACCAGCGGCAAGTCCTCTGCTTGCGCTTGTGCAATCAGGACCCGGTCAAAGGGATCGCGGTGGGGACCAGGCAGGCTGCCGGCGCGCTGGGCGTGGTCGACCGTAATGGGCAGGGGCAGGAAGCCCTGGCCATCGAGGCATCCCGTCACATCAGCGGCTACCGCTGCCGCGCCGGGCAGTCTGCCCAGGCGGAACTTGGTGCAAATCTCCCAGGCCGACGCGGCGCTGACCAGCACAGTGGTTTCGTCGTTGCCGATGAGGCGTCGCGCGCGCTGGGACAGGCGGCGGTCACCATCCAGCCACCAAAGCAAGGCGTGCGTGTCGAGCAGCACCCTCACCTGTCACTTCTCCCAGACGTCAAGCTCGTTGGCTGGAAGCGGCTCGAAAAACGCCGCGGTGGTGCGCGCCTTGCCCCTGAGTGCGCCGAACCTGCGCTTGCGTGGCGGCGTGTCCAGGGGAACCAAACGGACCACGGGCGTGTCGCCACGGGCGATCACGACCTCTTCGCCGGCACAGGCCCTCTTGATGAGCCGCGAGAGATCCGTCTTGGCTGCGTGGATCGTCGTGCGCATAGTTCATATCTTAGCTAAGCTGTGTTAGCTAAGCAAGCCCCGGTCCTGCAGAGACGCCCTGCGGTTACGACTCCTTTACCGGCCAGGCACGCAGGTGAACCTTGCCGTCGTCGACTGCGATCTCCAGCCGAACGCGCGAGCAGTTGTTCGCCGCAAGAACCTGGGGGAGTTGCTTGGCCAGGCGCCGGCGCAGCTTGTTCATGCTGGGTGGCGGGCTCGCGGCGCCCGTCTTCTGGTGCGCTTCGAGATAACGGCGGTAGGCGTCCTGCATCTCAGCCTCGGCGAGCCCGGGCAGAGGCGGCGGCTCACCTGACTCTTCGCCCGCCGCCTGCGGAGCGGGCGGTACGACTTTCGGCTCTGTTACTTCCGCACGGGCTGGGGGCTCGGCGGTCTGGACCGGCGCTGCGCTGGTTGTCGTAGCCTTGGCCGCGGCCGCGCGTCTGTCCTGTACGGCCTGCTGGTGGGCCACGAAAGCCTTTGCCCGCCTCTCGGGAATGCCCATGGCCAGCGCCTCCTCCAAGGTGATTACCGAGGAGCCTTGCTGGGCCATGTGGCGCTTCGCCTTGGCCATGTCGCGGCTGAAGGTTCCCGCCTCGATTTCGCGCATGGTGCGGTTCCAGTAGGTGACGAGCAGAACCCAGCGTTGAGTCAGGGCCTGATACCGGAAACGCAGTGAAGCGTTGCTGATAGGCACCTGCTGCATCTCGAGGATCTGGCGGTTCAGGTCGCGGCGGATCACCTCGGGCGGTGAACGTTCCACGCCCATGAAGAAGGACTCGTACAACCCGCGCATGCGCTCCAGCTTCCGCTCCATCTCGGTCAGCCGCGCGTCGATGGCATCGCGCGAGATCTCGAAACTGAAAGCCGGACCCTTCTTCACAGGAAGATCTTATAGCCAGGGCGCGCCGGGATCTACATCGGCGCGCATGCGTGCTAAGAGACAGTCGTTGAGAGCTGTCAGCATGGCCGGGCGCAATACAACCATGACCATCGAGAGAACAAGCGGATGACGCTCGCGCTGTGGACTGCTGCCGTGGTGGCGCTGCTCGGTGTGCTCATCCTGGCGCACGAACTGGGGCACTTTCTGGTGGCCAAGCTGTTCGGGGTCAAGGTGTTGCGTTTTTCGCTTGGTTTCGGACCCAAGCTGTTCAGCCTCACCGTCGGCGCCACCGAGTACCGTCTCTCGCTCTTTTTCCCGTTGGGCGGCTACGTGCGTCTGGTGGGTGAGGAAGCAGGTGAGCCCTTGGCCGAAAGAGATCGCGAACGCGCCCTGTGCAGCAAACCTCTCTGGCAACGCTTCGCCATCGTGATGGCCGGGCCGCTGTTCAACTTGATCCTGCCCATCGGCATCTACTTCGTGCACTACCTCGGTCAGCGCACGCTGCTGCCACCCACCCTGGGCACGGTCATCGCGGGACTGCCGGCTGCCAACGCCGGACTCATGCCCGGTGATCGCATCGAGACCGTGGACGGGCGCTACATCCGCTACTGGGAAGAGCTGGACGAGGCGATCAGCGCCGCGCCTGGCAAGACCCTGCGCTTCGGCATCCGACGTGGTATCGAGGCCGAGGAGCGCGACGTGACGCCAGCGCGCTGGGAGCGGCGTGGGCCGCTCAACATGAAGGAGACGGTGGGATGGATCGGGGTCTCGCCGCGTTTCCAGTTGCCCGAGGTCGGCATCATCGATTTGACCTCGCCGGCGGCCCAGGCCGGGCTGCGAACCTTCGACTACGTCACATCGGTGAATGGCACGCCGGTGTCGCACTGGAGCGAGTTCGAGCGTGCGGTGGCGCGTGCGGGGGCCTCGCCCCTGCGCATCTCGTACCTGCGCGGGACGCACTCGGCGCTGCCCTTTGTGCACGTGGAGATCCAGGAGCCCGGCACCGCGGTGGTCATTCCCCAGCCCGTGATCGATCCGGTGAGCGGCCGACGCTACGACACCGGCATCCAGGCTTCCGAGTTGTTCGTCTACTCGGTCGAGCCGGGCAGCCCTGCCGATCGCATCGGACTGCGGCGCGGGGATCAGGTGCTGGAACTGGACGGCGAGCCGCTGCTGCACTGGAACCTTCTGCGCCAGCGCCTGGCGCAAGAACCGCAACGCGAGTTCAAGCTGACCTGGGTGTCGCCGGGCGGGGTGCGCCACCAGGCGACCTTCAAGCAGGAAGCGCGCTCCCAGCTGGACGCCTATCACCAGGAAGAGCAGCGTCTGGTGTTCGGCGCCACCAACCGTTTTGCGTGGAAGACGGCGGACCCGGTGCCCATTCGCAGTCGCTTCTTCTATGCCGTGGGGCACGCCTTCGAGCGCACCGGCGAGATCGTCATGTTCACGGCGCAGGGTTTTTTCCAGATCATTCGCGGCGAGATGTCGCCCGAGGCGCTGGGCGGGCCCTTGACCATCGGCTACGCGGCGGGTGTGGCGGCCGAGCAGGGCCTGGCCCAGTACTTGTGGTTGATGGCGCTTCTGTCCATCAACATCGGCCTGCTCAACTTCTTGCCCATCCCCATCCTCGACGGCGGCCGGCTCATGTTCATCACCATCGAGCTGTTCAAACGGCGCCCGCCCTCGGTGCGGGCGCGCGCGGTGGCCTCCTACGTGGGCACGGTGTTGGTGGTGCTGCTGGTGGCTTTTGCGCTCAAGAACGACATCGTTCGCTTTCTGCTGCCACGCTGAGGAATCCATGCGCCCGGTGCTTGCCTTCGACACCTCGACCCCCTGCGCGCGGGTCGCCGCGCTTTCACCCACGGGGGACTGCCTGGCCATGGCCGAGAAAGTGGCGGCCCGCCATTCATCCAATCTGCTGCGTCTGTGCGACGAGGTTCTGCGCGCGACCGGCGTGACTGTGGCGAACCTAGCCGCGATCGCGTGCGGGGCCGGCCCGGGCGGCTTCACCGGTCTGCGCGTGGGGCTCGCTGTGGCCAAGGGCCTGGCCCTGGCCGACAGGATTCCGTTGGTGCTGGTGTCGTCACTCGATGCGCTGGCTGCCGACCTGGCGGGTTTTGGGGGAGAAAGTCTGGTCCTGCCCTGTATCGATGCGGGCAAGGGCCAAGTTTACGGCCGCCTCTATCGTGTGGCTGGCCAAGCGCCTGCGCCCATCAGTACCGACGAGATCGCACTTCGGCCTGATGATGTCTGCCGGGCGGTGCAGGAGCAGGCCGCCGGCGCAGCGGTGGTGGCCGGAGGCAACGGGGTGGACCGCTATCAGGACGTCTTTCGCGCGCAGCTCGGTGCACAGGCCGTGCGCTTCCAGGTCGCAGGTCCCAGCGCCCTGGCCGTAGGCCGGCTGGCCCTCGCGCGCTTGGCGCGTGGCGAGCACGACGATCTCGAAACCAGCGTGCCCCGCTACGGCCGCCCGCCCGACATCACGAAGCCCAAGGCAGCGCCGAGGACATCAGCGCGCTGATTGGGTTGTCTGGACGAAGCGCGCCGAGCCCTTACTTAGCGTTGGGTAGCCAGCAAAAGGAGCCTCAGATGTCATCTCTTTCTAAATACAAACAGTTTCTGGGTTCCGTAATCGCCCCGCGCCGGCAATTGCGCAAACCATCGATTCCACTCCATCTTGGGATTAGCAACGTCGACTGCTACTCCTAAGGCCTGAGCAAGCAAAGGCTTGATGACTCGAGTGCCCACGTAATATGTACTTGCGAAGTTTACAAGGTCGACCAACTCAAGTCTGGGAGCAACTGCTTTGCAGACCTCTTCTTGGTCCAGGTAACGATTAAAGGGCGGCATGGGAATCTGGGGCAGCTTCCATTCGTGACGAAATGCATTTAGTTGCCGCCAGCCTTGGAGGGTGGCTTCCGACAGCAACAGCAATCCCCCCGGTTTCAACACCCGGATACACTCCCCTAACCCTTGTAGCTGCTGAGCCCAGTTCCCTAGATTAATAACTACGCGGACAACGACCACCTTGTCATAGGTATTGTCAGGTTCATTCAATCCGGCAATATTGCCAAGATCAAAATCAACCGTCCCGCGCAATTGAGTCATGACCTCCATTAGGCGTGCGCGGGCCTCAGTGATCATTTCAGGAATAAGATCCAGACCACGTATGACGATCCGTTTTTGCGTGGCAAATTGAATGGTGGAGTATCCATTGGCACATCCAATATCCAGAACGCGCTCGCCATCGAGCAAGTACTTGAGAATTTCGCGGATTTCCATTTCAATAGCAGAGAAATCAGACCATGATGCTGCGGATGATTGGCCATGTTCTAGCGCCTGTCGTGTCCAATATTCACGTATTTGGTCGAGGCTAGACTCGCTGTCACTCATAGTGCCTAATCTCCTTCGGGGTTCCAAGGCCAACAGCCGCGACATCGCAGGGGCATTCGCCTTGCACTGAAGCGGCCGCGACGGTGTCCGCGCATCCACGAAACATGCGGATTCCGAAGCGCTGGCTGTCGAGCGCGAGGTACAGCGGCCGGGTCACTCATCGAAGGTAGTCTTTCGCACGACGTACAGGGGCCGGTGCTTGACCTCGGTGAAGATGCGGTCGATGTACAGGCCGAGGATGCCCAGGGCCAGGATGATGGCACCCGTGCCGAACCAGACCGACACGATCAGGCTGGTCCACCCCATCACGGGAGAGCCGTGCATCAGCACACGCACAATGTGAACCAGCCCGCTCACGAAGGCGAGCGCGGAGAGCAGCAAGCCCGCGTACACGCACAGCCTGAGCGGCTTGTTGGAGTGAGCCAGGATGATATTGGTGGCAAGTTTCGTCAGCTTGAAGAAGGTGTAGCCCGATTCACCGCTGGGGCGGCGCACGTGCGTGACGTCGACATAGGCTTTGGCGAATCCGGTCCAGGTGAGGAAACCGCCGTAGAAGCGGACGGCTTCGCCCATATCGTTGATGGCGTTGGCGACGCGCCTCGAGATGATACTGAAGTTCGCCACCGTGCCGTCGTAGCGGTAGTTGAGGTCGGCCAGGTAATTAAAGACCCGGTAGAACAGCCAGGATGACAGGCGCATCCCCGAAGGGTCGTCCCGCCGGACCCGGCGTGCCAGCACGCAGTCATGGCCCTCCTGCGCCTTGGCCCAAAGCTTGGCGATCTCCTCGGGCGGATCCTGAAGGTCGCCGTCCATGACCACGATCCACTGCCCGCGCGCCTGGCGCAGGCCCGCGGTGATGGCATGGTGCTGACCGAAGTTGCGGCTCAAGGCGACGCCGCGCACGCGGGCGTCGTGGCGCGCGAGGTCTTCGATGAGGCTCCACGATTCGTCGGGGCCGCCGTCCTCAACCAGGACGATCTCGAAGCGCGGGAACAAAGGCTCAAGCGTGGCAACCAGCCTGCGGTGCAGTTCGCGCAGGAAGGGCGCGCCCCGATACACGGGCACGACCACCGAAAGGTCTATTCGTTCGCTAGAATCGAAATTCGCGGATGGCATCGATCACTCGTCCCTGGGACGCCGGATCAAATGAATTGAAGAATGGCAGTCGCAACAGACGATCGCTCATGGTTTCGCTCACCGGGCAGGCGCCCGGCCGGCCACCCAACCTCTGGCCCATGGGCGACAGGTGTAGCGGCAGGTAGTGAAAGACTGCCAGGATTCCTCGGGTCTGGAGAAAAGCAATGAGGGCTTGGCGAATCTGCAAGGAAGGAAGAATCAAGTAGTACAGGTGATAGGCCTGATCGCAGCCGTCGGGCACAATTGGGCAACGGATGTCTCGCGCCAAGGCCCAGTCACGCAGCTCGGCGTGGTAGCGCTGCCAGATCCTCTGGCGCTTGTCCTGAATCTGTCGCCAGACTTCCAGTTGACCGTAAAGGAACGCGGCCAGGACGTCGCTCATCACGTAGCTCGAACCGATGTCCACCCAGGAGTACTTTTCGATCTGGCCACGGAAGAATCGGCTGCGGTTGGTTCCCTTTTCGCGCATGACCTCGGCCCGCTCGATGAAGGCAGGGTCGTTCACCACCAGAGCCCCGCCCTCACCGCAGGTGATGTTCTTGGTTTCGTGAAAACTCTGCGTGGCGAGGGAACCTAGTGTTCCCAGCCAGCGCTGCTTGTACTTGCCGAACAGGCCGTGGGCGTTGTCTTCGACGATCGCAATTCGGCGTGTGCGCGCGATGGCCAAGAGGGAGTCCATTTCACATGCGACACCGGCATAGTGAACCGGAACGATCGCGCGGGTGCGCGAGGTGATGAGTGCCTCGATCCGGTTCTCGTCAAGGTTGAGCGTGTCCGGGCGAATATCGGCGAAACGAATACGGGCGCCGCGCAGGACGAACGCGTTGGCGGTCGAGACGAAGGTGAAGGACGGCACGATGACCTCGTCCTCGGGCCCGATGTCGAGGAGAAGCGCGGCTAGTTCCAGCGCGTGGGTGCAGGACGTGGTGAGAAAGACCCTGGGCGCGCCCAGCACCTGCTCGAGTAGCGCCTGGCACTTGCGCGAGTAACCCTGGTCGCCGGAAATTTGACCGATGGAAACTGACTGGCTGATGTGATCGGGTTCCCGACCTTCGATGCCAGAACGGTTGAACGGAATCGCGCTCGCCGCGACCCCCGCCGGGGTTGCGCTAGGTGAAGATCCGTTCGCGCTTGAAAGTTTCTCAGTCATGTCGGCCTGCGCAAGGTTTGCCGATGACGTGGAAGTGAAGGTCGGCTAATCGCCACAGTGTAGACGGGTCAGCCAACGTGGGGAAGAGGGTGTGGAGTTCCGCGTCGAAACGCGACCGCCGACAAGACCTCGTGCGCCTGACATCGTGCCCATTCGCGATCCGTTATGGTCACGGGCACTCCGACCGCTTTGCTAGCCTTCTTCGCCGCCGCCGGCGGACTCTTCTTCGCCCGCCTCGTCGCTCATCGCCATCTTGGCGTACCAGCGCTCGAAGACCTCGGTGATCTGGCGCGCCTGTTTCTCGCTCGACACGTTGAACGACGATTGCTTGCGATACGAGCCGTGGAACTTCTTGAAGCGTACGATGGCCATTTTCGGCGCGCGGAACTTGCCACTCGCCTTGTCCAGCTCCTGGTACAGGAACATCAGGGTGGCCCACGAGCCCTTGGTCAGGACGACCTTGTCCAGTTGCTTGCGGACCAGCACACCCTCGTCTTCGTAGTCGTAGGTCAGTTCATCCAGGGTTTCGGGCATGATTCCTCGTTTCAGGCGGATTTGCGGCCGGCCGGCTGGGTCAGCCGTCGCAGGCTTTGGGTCAGGCGGCGACGGTCCTGTGCTGACAGCTTCTCGAACTCGATTCCCATACCCGCTGGCGCTTCGGCGCCTCCGCCCCGGGTGACCCACGCAACCCGGCCACGGGCGGCCAGCGTCTCGCCGGCCGTCAACGGGATCTCCAGACTCAAGGTCTCGCCCACCTCGAAGAGGAGGTCAGAGCGCAAGAAGACCCCGCCCTCGGACAGGTCGGCGGTGTTCAGCCTGATCCCGGCCTCGACCTTGTTGCCGGCAGCGCGGACAACCACGGGCAGGAGGGCATCCCGGCGGGAAAACCGCCGCGTGTCGCAGCGCCCGAGCGGAGTCACGGACGCAGGTCCACCACCGTGGAGGAGCGCACCTCCACAGATACACGCGTGGGCGGGATCGCGGTCACGACCATGCGGCTATCGCGCCACACGGCCTCGATCGAGACCGGAACCCCTCCCGCCGCAGCAGCCATGCGCGTCAGAAGGTCGTGCGACACCACGACCAATCCTCCTGCGCCCGGGGCACAGGCCACCGCCACCGGTGCGCCATAGGGGCGGATCTCCAGAAAGGTCCGCTCGGGCCCGGTCACCTGCAACACCAGATCGCCCGCGGTCGCGAGACGGGCTCCCGTGGCCAGCGGCACCTCGTTTCGATCGAGGACACGCGGCGCGCCCGGCACGGCCAGGACGACCTTGGCCGGCCGGTTCGCGGGGCCGGGAAGGTCCAGGGCGAGTGTCTGCGGTACCTCAAGGATATCCACCGGGCCAGCCTCGGCGATCACGCCGCCCACGACTTCGGCAAATGGTGGATAAACGCGCGGAGCGGGATGCAGTCCGGGACCATCCAGGCCGGCGACTACGGACACGCCACCCAGCTCTTCGAGATTCACCGCACCGCCCTGGGCGCGAAGCGCACGGGCCTGGCCGGCCACGTCCCGCAGCTCACAGGGACCGTCGGGAGCGGGCGCCACTAGGGGGTCCACCACGCCCAGCACGTCCGTCGCGGAATGGTCAGTCACGTTCGCGCGGAAGGCGAGCACCGACAGGGCGGGCGCACCGGTCGTGGGTACATCCAGGCGCACTGAAACCTCGGCAACCCGCTGGGTGACCGGGGCGGCCACGTCTCTCATGTGTGTCCCGCTCTCACACGCAAGAAGCAGCGGTCCCAACAGCAACGTCAGCGCCTGTGCACGGGTCGTGTGCAAGGAGAGACAGGTGGTTCTGTGTGCGAGGGAAGGCATTGTCTGACCAGGCTGATTCGCGATTATAGACGGAATCGTTGCGTCAAGCCAGTCGCGATCGGTGCCGCCACGCTTGAGCCTTCGTGCAGGGCCGGAAATCATGTCCCGATGTCCCACCGCTCGAACCCGTAGTTTACATCACCGACCATATGGACCATGCTTCGTTCAATTCGTCTCGATCGCAGGAGAAACAAGATGACCTGTGCAGGTTGGAAGTTCACATGGTCACGGGTTCTAGGCGCCGCAGCCTGTGTCGCGACCGCGGCCGCTTGCTCGGCCCCAGCCACCGTCAGTGTGGGTCCGCCACAGACGCCAGATGGTAGCCCGTCAGGCGGCCAGGGTGGCCAGAGCGGCCAGAAGGACGCGGGCAGCGGGGGAGCCATCATTACCTCGGTGCCCGAAGCGGGGCTGCCGCCCGACGCGGAGCCAGCCGCCGTTCCGCAAGACATCGCATCCATGCGCATCGACCCGGCGAATTCGGTTCTGGTGGTCCAGCGTGGACAGAGCGGGACGGTTTCCTTCCGAGCCTTTGCCACTATGAAGGCGGGCGGGGGCGAGGTCGAGATCACTGACCGGACGGTCTTCTACGTTCCCGACAACTACTTGGTGGGCGAGTTCCCGGCCGATGGCAGTTCGACGTTCACGACCCGCTTGCCGACCAGCTCGGCTGATCCGCCCCAGCGCGGGGGCAAGGTCACCATCCAGGCCCAGGCCGCAAACACCGACGATCCCATCACCATGGTGACCACGACCTTGACGGTGACCATCGTCGACTCGGGCTCTGCTCCGGCCGGCTCTCCCGGCGCCACCCCCGCCATTCCCAGCGATCCGGGGCCAGAGTTCACGGGAACCAACACGGCGACCCTGGCCCCCACGCTGGTCTATCCGAATGACGGCGTGCTGCTCCCGCCCAACATGCAGCAGCTCGAAGTTCATTTTCAGCCGGGGAGCAAGACCGGCGAGCTTTATGAGATCTCGATCCTGAGCAACTTCTCGGAGTACCGCTACTACACGCGCTGCTACGCCGATCCCACCAAGTACCTCGCCGGGGCCTGTGCCTTCGTACTCGATCCCGACACGGTCAACGTCATCGCGGACAGCAACAGCGGGAGCGATCCGGCCACGCTGACGGTGCGGGGAACCGACGAGAACGGCAATGTGGGTAGCTCGGCGAGCATCAGCGTGCAGTTCGCCGCTGACCGGGTGGACGGAGCCATTTACTACTGGACCACAACCCAATCGCAAACCCAGTCGCCGAGCATCATGCGTTTCGACTTCGGTTCCCAGTCTGCCCTCGCCGTGGCCCTGCAGCCGAGCGACTTGCCCGACGATTCGGGCAATCCCAACGCAAATACGACCTGCGTGGGCTGTCACGCTCTGTCGCGCGACGGAACCCGCATGGTGGCTTCCAAGGGTGCCTCGTGGGCGGGCTATCTCGTCTACATAAATGATCTTTCCTTGCCCAAGACCTCGCCGAATTGGCTGACCGTTGACGGTCGCGCCACCGGAACCGCCGCCGCGAACCGCGTGATGACCGCTTCGTTCAATCCGGACGGAAGCCAGTTCGTGGCCGACGCACCTGCGGGCGACACGCTGGGGATCAACAATTTGTCCTTCAACGACGGGGTCACCGGCGTGCGGCAGAGCACGCTGAATTTGGGCTTTCCGGTGAGCTATCCGGACTGGTCGCCCGACGGACAGACCATTGCCGTGACCCATATCTACGGGAACAGCGGTACGATCATCCAGTTTCAGGAAGGTGGCATTTCGGTGGTTCAGAATTCGGCCGCGGGATGGAACCCTGCCGAGGTGGTCGTGGTGCCGCACACGACTGGCAAGAGTCGCTACACTCCGAATTTCGTGCCTGACTCATCCTTCCTGCTGTACAGCGAGGCGACCCGGCAGACGGGTGACTCGGATTCGTTGGTCGACTCCTACGCCGATCCTTCGGCCACGGTCTGGGCGGTTCAGCCCCAAGCCAACGCAACGCCTGTGCTGCTGGCCAAGGCGAATGCGATGGGAGTGGCCGACCAGCTCACCTTGGCCGACGGACGCAGTTCGCTCGTGGTCCAGCGGATCTCCAGTGGAATGTTGATGGACACCTTCCCGCGGTCCGCTCCCTTTCAAGCCACGCAGAACGGGCACAAGCTGTTCTGGTTCACCTCGGCATCGCAGCGTCGGGCCGGTCTGCGACTGTACAAACCCAACCCGAGTGTCGTGGGCGACGAGCCGACGCAACTCCTGCTGTGGATGTTTGCCCTCGATGCCGACCAAGTCATGGCCGGGCAGGACGGAAGTTATCCGGGCTTCTTCCTCCCGTTCCAGGATCTGACGACCTCGAACCATATGGCGGCCTGGACCCAGCAATACGTTTCGGCCAACCCGCCTCCTCCGCCCCCAACCCCACCACCGCTGCCGCCGCTCACGGTCGTGCCGCCGGTTCCCTATTTGTAGATCGCGGCAGTGTGGGGTCTTGGATAGCCTAGTTCAGGCCCTTGTCGGCAAGTTCCTTGGTCACAAGGGCCATGCGCGCGGCGTTGAGTGGGTAGAGCATCATGAAGAACGCGCCGATGAAGCAGGTGATCATGGGGGCCCAACTCATCATGAAGCGCATGATCTGCTGGACGTGCTCGGATTGTGGCTGGTTCGCGACGTAGCCGGCCAGACCTAGCAGGATGCTGGTGAGCGAGCCGCCAATCGCCCATCCGAACTTCTGCGCAAACGAGCCGGCTGACATGACCAAGCCGTTCGAGGCGGAAGCACCCTGGTTGCGGATGTAGGCCGCGATGTCCGTGTACATGGCGAACAGAATGGCGGCAGTCGGTCCGGTGAGGAATGAGAACAGCACCTGCGTCGCGATGATGGTCGTGATGTTCTGTTTGGGGATGTAGTAGAAGTAGATCGAGAGCAGGCCCGACGAGAGGATGAGCACGTAGTACATCTTCTTCCTGTCGATGGTCTTGGCGAAGAAGGTGAAGACGATGACGCCCAGAAGTGCGGCAATTGTGCCAAGCGTGAAAAAGGCGCTCACGGCACCACCCTGGAACAGCCCCCAGCTCTTCACAGCTTCGGGGTCGGCGTAGTACTTGAAGTAGTAGGCGGCAACGCCAAAGCGCAGGGTGAAGGCGGCAATGGTGAAAAAGGACACCAGGAACAAGAGCCACCACGCCCCGCAGCCGACGATGTTCTTCAGATCCTTGGAGATGTCTCCCTTCTCTTTGAGATCGGGCGCGATTCTTTCACGGGTCAACTTGCCCGCGAGCAAGAAGCAGACCATGGCCATGAGTGCGAACAGGGTCATGACAATGAAAAACCCCCTCTGTTGCTGGCTTTGCCCGTTGCCGCCACCGATCTTGGCCACGAAGAACATGAGCCCACTTGAGATGATGAGCCCCGCGACCTGTGCGCCTATCATGCGGAAGAAGCTGGTGCTGCTGCGCTCGCCGGGTTCGCGCGACATCACGCTCATCAGGGCCGAGTAGGGCACGTTGATGAGGGAGTAGACTATACAGAACGCGGTGTACGTGACCCACGCATACACGACCTTGCCCACGGGCCCAAGGTTGGGAGAGAAGAACGCAATACTGCACACGACCGCAAAGGGCAGCGCGAACCAGTAGAGGTAGGGACGGTACCGGCCGAGCCCAGGCCGCGGGCGGGTGCGGTCGGCGATGAGCCCGACCACCGGATCAATCACCGTGTCCCAGATGCGCGTGACCAGCAGCATGTAGCCGACGGCGGTGGCCGAGATGCCGAACACGTCGGTGTAGAAGAAGTTGCCGAACAGGATGAAGGGCATCCAAAACAGGTTGGACGCGAAGTCTCCCAGGGCGTAGCCGAACTTCTCGACGAATGGAATCACCTGCGACGGATCGACGGCTCGTTTTTCCGACATGGCTGTCCTCGGCCCGAGGGGGTCGTTGAAGTGGCACCGGGGTGAGGTGGACCTCTGGCAGTCCCCGGATTGGCGAGGACACTACCATCGACCGGAAATGGTTCCTAGCTGCAAGGGCGTCCAACCCACAGGGCGGCGGAGCATCGAGCATTCGGCGTCCCAGATGGCGCGACCCAAGCCGGCGGGGGGCCGCTTTGACTTAGAGAGGACGGGAGAGTTAGATCAGCGGCCCATGCGGTCGCCCACGCGGCCGTCGCTCCGAAGAACGTCGAGACGAAGGGATCTCCATGACCAGCAAGACCAAGGCCCTTTCCAACCCCTACGGATTCTTCGACGCCGAGGCGCGTGAGTACGTCATCACCCGGCCCGACACGCCCACGCCCTGGTTCAACTACATCGGCGAGGGTCGTTACGGCGGCATCGTCTCGAACACTGGCGGCGGCTTTTCCTTCGACCGCGATCCCAAGAACCGCCGCGTTTCCCGCTACCGCTACAACGCCATCCCCATGGATCAGCCGGGTCGCTACGTTTACATCCGCGACATGGAGAGCGGGAGATTCTGGAGCCCGACCTGGCAACCCACGCCGGGGGTGAAGCTCGCCTCCTATGAATGCCGTCACGGCGCCGGCTACACTCGAATTGCCAGCAGCCACAATGGAATTGCCGCCAGCCTGCTGTATTTCGTTCCACGTGCGCCGAAAGACGAATCCTGCCCTTGTGAATTGTGGGTCCTGAAGCTCAAGAACACCGGCAGGAAGACCCGCAAGCTGCGCACTTTCTCCTATGTGGAATTCAGCTTCCGCGATGCCCTTGGCGATCAGCTCAACCTCGATTGGTGCCAGCACATTCTCGAGGCCAGGGTCAAGGACGGAATCATCGCCTCCAAGACCCGCTTCGCGCCGACCACCAACTTTTTTGCTTCCAGTGTCAAGCCGGCCGGCTTCGATACCGATCGCGAGATCTTTGTCGGCCGCTGGCGGGATCTGTCCAACCCCGAGGTGGTCGAGAGGGGAAAGCCCAGCAACATCGAGGCACCCAGGGGCAACAATATCGGATCGCTGTGCCACAGTGTGACCCTGAGCCCCGGGCAAGAGAAGGAGATCGTCTTTGTCATGGGCGTGACCGACGAGCCGGCACGCATCCCCGCGGTGGTGGCGCACTTCCGCGATCCTGAGAACGTGGTTGCCGCGTTTAGCGATCTGCGCGCCGACTGGAACGACTACCTGGGCCGCTTCACCGTCGAAACGCCCGACCCGGTGGTCAACGCCATGTTGAACGTCTGGAATCCCATCCAGTGTCGTACCACGCTCTTCTGGTCGCGTTTCGTTTCAGCCTATGAGACCGGCACCGGCCGGGGCATGGGCACGCGCGATTCGGCGCAAGACACATTGGGCACCGTGCACAACGCCGCTGACCGCGCGCGGGCCACGCTCAGCATGTTGTGGCATCTGCAATACAAGGATGGGCATACCTGGCATCAGGTGTTGCCCTTGACCGGCGAGGGTGGGCCTGGCCTGGCCGCCGAATTCCCGGCCTGGCCGCAGTGGTTCTGTGACGACCACCTCTGGTTGATCCTCGGGGTCTGCGCCTATCTGCGCGAAACCGGGGATCTCGCCTATCTTGATGAGACAATCGACTACACCGATGGCGGCAGCGACAGTGTGTGGAACCACATGCTGCGCGCGATCGATTTCACCCTGCAGCACCGGGGTCCCCAGGGCCTGCCCCGCATCGGTTTTGCCGACTGGGACGATACGATGAACGTGGACCACGGCAGCGGCAAGGCCGAGAGCGTATGGTGCGCGCAACAGTTCTGCCGCGCCCTGCTCGATCTGGCTGACCTGGCGGACCACATGCACAAGACCGATGAGGCGAAGCGCTTCCGCGGCCTGCACGCTGAGATGGCGGCCATCCTCAATCAGGTGGCCTGGGACGGCGACTGGTACGCGCGCGCCTTCGACGACGAAGGCAAGCCCATCGGCGTGAAGAGCGAAGCCCACCACCGCATCGCGCTCAACACGCAGACCTGGGCGGTCATCGGCGATGCGGCCCCGGTCGAACGCGGCCGGCGCGCTATGCAACAGGCGCACGACAAGCTCAACAGCAAGTACGGACTGGCCCTACTCTGGCCGGCCTACACCGAGGGCGACGAGCGGGTGCGCGGAACCACGACCTATCCGCCCGGTGCCAAGGAGAATGGCGGCATCTTCTGCCACGCCAACACCTGGGCCATTGTGGCTGCGGCCAAGCTCGGCATGGCAGAGCGGGCCATGCAGTACTACTTGCAGATCACGCCCTTCATGCGGCGGGATGTGGACTGCATGAAGGTCGAGCCCTATGTCTACTGTGGCAACGTCACTGGCCCAGAACACAAACAATATGGCTATGCCCGCAATGCGTGGCTATCTGGCACGGCTTCATGGACCTACGTGGCCGGCACACAGTGGATTCTCGGCATCCGGCCCACTCACACCGGGTTGATGATTGCGCCGGCCATTCCCGAGAAGTGGAAGGGGTTCAAGGCGACGCGCGTGTATCGAGGCGTGCGCTATCTCATCGAGGTCAAGCGGGCTGGCGCGGGCTCCGCTGTCCAGCTGACTGTCGATGGTAATGCCATGGCTGGCTGCGTGGTGCCACTACCAATCGCGGGTAGCAGAGAAGTTAGGGTCGACGTGAAGTTGGGGTGAGGGCAGGTTGATCCGGAGAGAATGTCGCCACGCCGAGACTTGCACCTGGATAGTATCAGTATGATACTATCCTCCAGTGCCGCGGAAACTTCGGGAGCTGATTGCTGATCTGAAGCGGGCTGGTTTCATTGAGGAGCCAGCCTGCGGGAGTCATCGCAAGTTCCGGCATCCGAAGGGCGCCGAGGCACTAGCGCACGCATAGGCCATCCTGTGTCACCACTCCGCTGGCAAGCGTGGCGTGACGTCATTCGTGCCCCGCAGCCTGTTTCACTCCTTGCAACAATAGCAAGGTGTCGCACTGTCTGCACCCGCACGCCATCAGCGGCTGTCAGGAGAGCCTGACGGGCCGGCGTGACCGGCGGCCCCGGCTGATTCGGGTTCCGTGCACTTGACCAGCCGGGGCGCGTCGCTCGGCTCGACGCGGACAAAGGCCTCGGCCGAGGCCTCGGCGCACACGGCATCGCCCGGGCTGGACCTTCCGTCGCCATTGCGGTCGAACACCACCCGGAACCAGAACGGGCCGCAGGGACTGTCCGGGATGTGCACGCGGCGACTTCCGCTGTCGGGGGCGCCGGCCGGCAAGCTGGGCATCGCCCGGATGCGCCCGTGTCGATGCCAGGCTATCTCGAGGAACACCGCTGGGCGGGTAGGGCTGCGCTCGACCAGCTCGATGTCGACCGGACAGGCGCGAAAGCGGGCGATAGCCAGCGCGCCCCGTGAGAAGTCGATGTGAAAGCCACGTCGGGTGAGCGCCTCCACGTCCGCGGCCGAGCCGTACAGGACGATGTCGTCGTAGCCGGGAGCGTAGCTGAGCAAGTCATCGAGCTGCCGCAGGCGGCGGGATCGGTCGGGAAAATGGTTGAGGGACTGGATTTCCTCGGGCGGGGGAATGTCCAGGATGGGGCCAGCCGGGTGGCGGCGATATTGCAGGATATGTTTGTCCGAGGCACCGATGAACATGCGTGAGGGGGTTCCGCCCTGCGCGGTGGCGTAAAGCGGGACCAGCCCGTGCAGGGGAGCGAGGAAGGGAAACCATGGGCTTGGCAATTCCTTGGCGAGGGTGAGATCGAGGCGGGGGCCCGATCGCCTGATAGGGGCGTCCAGGCCCGACAGGGCGTCTGCGGCCCAGCGTCGCAACAGAACGTGGAACCAGCTCGACCACGCCAGCGAGGTGCACGCGAGCACCAGCAAACCCATGCGCGCAGCCCAGACCAGCGACAGCCGTTGCAGGCGCTCGATGGGCAGCAGCAGCGCCAGAATGGTGATGCCCATGGGCGAGAAGCGAACGCAGAAGAATTGCCACGTCGGCAGGCTGAGGGGCAGCGCGACCGCCAGAGCGACCAGCAACACGCCCGCCAGCGCCAGCCCCTTCTCAGCCGACGAAGGCGATGAAACGCCGGCCGTCTTCGCGCCGGCCCGCCACCGCAGCAGCGTGGCCAGCAACCCGCACCCGGCCAGTAAGGGCAGGGAGAATGCCCGCCACGAGGGTCCGCCCACGAAGGCCTGCCCGAGCAAGAGCAGCCGCTCGCCCAGGGAAGCGGCCGGACCCGCGAATACCGTGGTCGTGCCGTGAAGAGAGAGCAGCAGAGGAACGACAACCGGAGTTGTCATGGCGGCGATGCGTGCGAGCTCGACCCTGCGGCGGCCGGGCTGGGCGCGCAAGAACAGCACGATGGCCATGACCAAGGCGGTGAGCAGGGCGGGGAACACGTGCAGCAGGACCTGGCAGAGCAGGCCCACTCCCAGCAGGACGTGCCGTCGCGTGGACAGCGCTCGGTCGCTGCAGGCGCCTGCCACCAGGAACAGCCCGACGCCGGCCGAAAGGAAGAACGAGTAGAACCCCATGTACAGGATCCACTGGTACGCCGCCACGAACCCCAGCAAACCCAGCCACGTTCTCCCTAGTGCGCCGGCCAGGGCCACCGTACCCCAGGCCCACACCAGCGCCATGATGGCGATGGCCACCTGGTGCGCCAGACGCCAGTCGAATGCGACCAGCAGCGCACGATACAGACCGTCGAATCCCAGGCTGGTGCTGGGTGTACCGACCTCCAGGTAGCGGGAATAGCCGGTGCCGGCGTCGTCCAAATGAACCGCAGCGTAGCTGGAGAACAGGTGCTGGGGCCCGTCGTTGGTGGGCAGCAGATCGACGACCAGCGCGGCGCGGATGAGCAGCAGCGACAGCCCCGTCAGGACCAGCGCCAATGCAATGCGATGCCTAGCAGAAACCGACTGACTCTTCTCCATCGCGGACGCCGCTATGCCCGGAAGAAAGATTTGCCGGGGCCATTTAACAAATAGTCTCGTTGAAACGAACAGGCCAGAGGTGCGGCAGTCAACGAGCGCATTGGGCGATACTAGCACAGGCCAGATTCACCACGCGCCCGGCGGCAAGGAAGACCACTACAATACGACCGAGAGGATGCCAGCCCAATGGTGTGCGTACACAGGCCCCGCCGTGCCTCTGGCGACCGTGATACCATAGCCGGGGAAAGGACGTGCATGGCAATCACGCTGGCCCAGGCAATCCGCAACGCCATCGCAGCCGAGCAGGCGGCCGAAGAATTTTACCTGAGCATGGCGGAGTCCGCGGGCAGCGAGGATGTCCGGCGCACTCTGGTCGACATTGCCGCGCAGGAGCAGGGGCACGCCATGCGTCTGCAGGACATGGCCGCCGCTCTCGTGCAGGGCGATTTGCCCGAGCGAGCGGATACGCTGGTGAATGCCATCGAGATCTCACCCGCGGGAGCCGAGGCCGCCGGCATGGACATGCAGCAGGCGCTCGAGTTTGCCATCGAGGCCGAGAACAGCGCTATCCTCTACTACGACGCTCTGGCCAGCTCGTGCACCGGAGACGCGTCCGCGTTCTTCCAACTGGTCGGCAAGCAGGAAGAGGCGCACGCTGAGGCCATCCGCGGGATCCTTGAGCGAGCCGGCGCTGACTAGTCACTCCGGGGAAGGGCAGGGCAGACGTGCGAAACCTTGCGTTGGCATCCGGCACGATGTTGGCGATCACCGCTGCGCTTTCCGGCTGTGCCGGTTCAGGACTGGGCGGGGTTTTCGCCTTGCCGCCGAAGCAGGCGACCCACCACACCAGTGGCGATGAGAAGCACGAGGACCAGGTTCCCCACACCCGCGAGCGGGAACTGCAATGGCGGCCAAACGTACTTCAGCACGAGGAACCCCATCAGCGCCTCGCAGGCGAAGAGCCAGCGCATCGTCCGTTCGGCGAAACCGCAATGGCGCCAGAACGAATCCCCGACCACGAACAGCAGCAGGACGCCGGGCAGGATGAGGATCTGGTTGTAGATGAAGCTCAGTCTCGACGCGCCGATCATCGTGGTCAGCGCGGCGGTGGCGAACATGCACAGCCAGACAGTCGTCGCGGGGGCGTCGCCGCGGCGCAGAGCACGCTGGGCGTGCCACCAGCACCCCGCGCTCACACACAGGTTGAAGGCGCTGACGGCCTTTACACCGAAGTCCGTCAGCCCGGGCGCGAGGTGATAGAAGACGTTTGCGAATGACTGATTGAACCAATAATCGGTGAAGAACCCCATCGCGTGGCTGAGAGCCGCGATGGCGCCGTCGTGCAGGTAGGGCAAAACCGGCCCCAGCCACAGCACCATCGCCGACAGGACGCCGCCGATCTCCGCTCGCCAACCGCCCCGGCGCAATCCCAGCAGGAACAACCCTGTCCCGAGAATGGCCGGATAGCCCTTCATCGAGATGGCGGTGGTGACCAGGAACATGGGCCAGAATCGCTGCCCGCGCAGGAATAGCAACACGGCGGCCCAGCACATGGTGGCGTTGATGACGTCGCTCTGACAACGCGCAAGAGACAGGGCCGTGCCGACGTTGGCCAGGATGATCACGGCAAGCACGGGCAAGAGCAGCAAGGCCAAGCTGCGCGTCTCGCCCGCAGGTTGCGCGACCCGCAGCACGAGCCGCCAGGTCATGACGGCGATGAGGAAGTAGAGCGCCACCGAGATCGTGAACATGAGCCGTCCCGCCTCCCGGTTGTCGGTGGTGATGAGCGCCACGGGAATGTAGATGAGAAAGTGCGACGGCTGATACGAGACCCGAAACCAGCGACCGCCAATGATGTCGCCCCGCCGCCAGGGATCCAGGGAGCCGGCGTCGCGGTAGTAGTAGGGATTGTGGCCGTCGAGAAAGACCCGGGTGCCGTCGAAGATGACCGAGAAGTCCGCCGCACCCGGCTCCAGCAGGGGAAAGTGCTTCTCGCCAATGGGGTCCATGTATCGGACGAGGTCGGTGCAGACGACGAGGCCCAGCAGGGCCATGAGCAACAGCACGCGCCGCTGCCGAAGGAAGGTCGGCCCGACGTTGGTCTGCGCCCCGGGTTCACCGGGATTCGCGGGGCCGCTCTCGCCATCGAAGAATCGCATCGCGGGGGTTGAGAGGACCGATATTACATCAAACGCGCATGGCCATGACGACTCCCGTGCTGGCGGCAGGTTGCATGCGCCTATGGCAGCAGCCGGGCGTCTTCCACGTAAGGCGTTGGCGACCTACTTCCGCCTCGATCGAAAATCTCTGAGATGTGTACAGTCGATCAATCGGATCCGGTCGAAGCCAACTTCAAAAGGATACTTGTGCATAGGTGCCCTCTGGTTCACATGCCTGGTGGCGCTGGAGATGCGCGGCGCCAGCGTAGTCGCTTTCAAGCGCCCGCGTAACTGCGTCCATTCCCCCCAGAGTTGCGATCCACGCGGCCACGCGCGAAAGACGTTCCCGAGCCGGCAAAGTTCGATCCCAAGTCTTGCGATTGAACCAAATGGCGAGTCGGGTTAGATGACCTGCGGCTATGCACCGAATGTCGCCTTTGGTCGCTTCCACGTGGCCACGCACGAGCAGGTCGAGATCGCGCCGCACCAACTCCGCCACACTTTCTGGGGAATCACAGATCGACCGTCGAGGCACCGTGCCAGTGCTTCTGCACACCAACACCGTGTCGACGATTGAGGAGCCGGTTCCGCTAATGTGAATCGAGGCGCCCATTTCCGCAGGGCAAGGGATGCTCGCCGTGCAAGCGAGCCCGGAGTCGAGAACTGCCACTGCAACAGCGTGATACGCCTCGATGAAGTTGTGGTGGAACGTGAACGCAAGGGAAGCGCCGGGCTTCAGAGCCTTGCCCATGCGGCGAAAGATGCGGGACAGACCCGTCGCGAACTGCTCCAATCCGCGTCCCATGTTGGCGTTTCCCGTCAGCTCGTTTTCGTTCCTGGTCGACGCACCCTTGAAAGCCGCGTGTTCCGGGCCTACGAGCTTTCGTAGCCAAACGTAGCAGAAGTCCATCAGCTCCGCGTACTGGACGTTTCCCAGATAGGGCGGATCCGTGAACACGGCGTCGATAGTTGCGTCGCCCAGTTTGCATGACTCAGCATTTTCGCAGTGGAGCGCAATCTTGCGCTGCATGGCAGCCCCACGTTCGTGGGAGCGAGCTGACCCGATGTGCTCCCCGGGGATGGGGACGACCACCTTAGCGGCCCCTCGGTGTCGGATCTCGAAGGGTTTCTCACAGTAGGCCTTGGCCTTCCCGTACTTGTCCGTGATGTTCAACCAGCCCCCGCTACCCACGACAGTGCTGGTTCCGCTGCCCCTGATGCCGAGGAGATTCGATTCGGCATGAACAAATCCGATAGGGAAACCGTGAACAGAGAACACGTCGAGCGACTTCAACGCCATCGTGTCGTAGCGGCACAACATGTTCTGATAGCGAAGGAGATCCGACAGATTGGTGGCGAGCGCCTTGCGAATTCGACAGTCCGTCTGCGTCGCGACCTGCCGACAGATGAACTCCAACCCCAGGAGTTGCCGGCTGCTGAATAGGTCGCGATAAGTCTTGCAGCCCCATCGGAATAGGCGATCCGTTTCGTCGCCGGCAGGAATCGCATCGTCGGGTACAAAACGGGAACGCGTTCGAGACCACCCACCCTCACCGTAGGCCCGAGTGCATTTGCTTGTGATACCGCAACTGGGTTCGTCAAGGTTGGGCGGTCACGAAGTCATTTGACCGGTCTCCAGTTCGAGCCGCAACTTGCGCGCCCGGCCGCACATGCGCGGCGCGATGTCCACGCCCACGGCGTCTAGGCCCAGGGCATTGGCCACGGCCAGGACTGTGCCCCAGCCGCAGAAGGGATCGACCACAGTGCGCGTGGTGGTCTCGGCCTGGACGAAGCGGCAGGCGTCGAGACAAGCGTGGACGCCCATCGACTTCGGGCCGGGCTGAAAACCTCCGTCGGGCAACACGTCGATGCGCGCCTGTCTCTGGCCGCAGGGTAGTCCACGGGCAAAGCCCAGCATGTGCGCGTAGGTCGCCCGGCCGAAGCTGGAAGTGCCGGGCGGCTTGCGACAGACGATCTTGTGAAACAGCTGGCTCATGCCCGCGCGCTCGGCGGCACGGCTGACCAGGGCTCCTTTGTCGAGCCACAAACCGCCGCGCTTGATGTCGCTCTGGAAGAAGATGGCTGCGCCTTCGTCTGGCGTACACGTCATCACCAGGACAGCCGCGTCTTCAAACCAGCACCGCCAGCCGTCCAACCCCAGGCGCGGCAGCTCTGAAACATCTGGCAGCGACGTTATCACGCTCGCGCCCGCCAGCTTGCCCTGTGCCTGTAGCCACGCGATGGCGTCGGCGTTGTGCACGATGCGCGTCGGCGGTGTCATGAAACAGCGGTGGTCAACCCAGCAATCGGGGCGTGAAGCTGAACGCCGCGGCCGGCATCGCAACGCCAATCGTGCGCAGTTGCTGGGCGCGCGTGATGACCGCCGCGCCTTCCAGGAGATTGAGCGCGATCTGCACCACGCTGCGATTCGCTTGCGCCTCCAGAAATGATCCGCGCACCCAATCGTTGAACGCGCCCATGGCCGGGCCGCACCAGATCTGGTAGTCGAGCCGCCGGCGCGACTCGCCCACCACCGGCCACTTGCTGGCCATGCCCAGGTACCAGCGAAACACCAGGGCCATGCGGTGCTTGGGTTCGCGCTGCGCTCGCTCCAGTTCGCGCGGGTCGCGCGTCTCGAAGAAGTGCCGCACCTCGGACCAAACCTCGTCGCAACTCGCGCCCAGAATCTCGCTCTCCATACGCTGGCGCATTTCTGCCGGCAGCGCCTCCAGGCTGTCGTAGGAACGATAGAGATCGTACAAGCGCTGCGCGCGGCCGCCGTACATGGTTCCGCGGCGCAGGACCTGCACCCTGACCCCCAGCTCGAACATGTCCGCGCAAGGGGCCATCATCACGTCGGCCAGGCCCGCTTCCGCGAGCATGCGCTTTCCATCCTCGGCCAGGCCCGACTCGACCGCGGCCTGGTTGACCGAGCCAGTGACCACATAGGCGGCGCCGAGAGAAAAGGCCGCGGCCACTGCGGCGGGCGTGCCCAAACCGCCAGCCGCGCCCACGCGGATGGGGCGAGGGTAGCGATGCTGCTGCCGTAACCGATCGCGCAGGGTGAGCAGCACCGGGAGCAAAGCCGCGAGCGGCCGGTTGTCGGTGTGCCCGCCCGAATCGGCCTCGGCCGTGATGTCTTCAGCCACCGGGACATGCGCGGCCAGGGTGGCTTCCTCGGTGGTGAGCTTGCCCGCGCGTACGAGAGGGTCCAGCAGCGCGGGCGGCGCTGGGCTCATGAACGGCTCGGCCACCTCGGGCCGCGACAGCTTGGCGAAGATGTGCTGGCGGCGCTGGATGCGACCCTGGGGATCGCGGTGCAGTCCCCTGGCCGCACACAGAACCACCGCGGGCGTCAGTCCCATGAAAGCCGAGACGCAGAGGCGACGGACGCCGTGGGAAAGATAGAGATCGGCGATCACGTTTTCCAGATCAGGGCTGTGCGGCGAATGGATCAGGTTGGCGCCCCAGGCTGGCCCGTCCTTGCCAAGCGCGGCCTCGATCTCATCGAGAGCCTTGCCCACCTGGGCCGGGGCAAGCCCGCCCGCGCCGAAAAACCCCATCATTCCCGCGCGCGCCATGGCGATCACCATGCGCGCGGTGGTGATCCCGCGCGCCATCTCGCCCACCACGTAGGGGAAGCGCACGCCATGGGTTTCGCAGAACGAACGATCCCCGAGCCATTCGGGATAGAGCCCCGGCAGAGTGCCGAGCAGGGGATAGCCCACGCCGTCGGGTGAAACCCGCCCCCCAAAGCCCACGCCCAGCCGGCCACGCGATCCCTCGCGCACGACATGCGCAGGCTCGCGCACGCGCGCTACGGCGGCAGCCAGCGCGCCTTCGTCGAAACACGCCGGCTCCCCGCCGGGATTCCAGGTGCCAAGTTGGGAGAGATCGGTGCTCATGAATGGAGCGAGAGATAGTACATCGAAACCTCTCGGGCTGCGGCTCCGCTCATCCCGCCGGAGGCAAACCGAGGATCTGCTGTTTCGCGAAACGCTGGCGCTCGCCCGGCGGGCTACTTCGCGATCATCACTTCGGTGGCCTTGATGACCGCGGCGATCGCATCGCCCGTCTTGAGGCCCAGACGGTCCGCCGAGCTTGCGGTGATGACCGACACGAGATCCTGACCGCTAATCTCGACGACCACCTCGGCCATGAGGTCTCCCTTCTTGATGCTCTTGATGGTCCCCTTGAGCTGATTTCGCGCGCTGAGGTTCATGCTGAGCTCCCCTCTCCTGCAAGTGGTTGTCGACTCTGCCCCTACTCCTATCAGCATTGGATGTTGGGGCGTAGCTGCCGGTGACCATTTCTGTGGTGGCGTCCGCGGCGGCCCTTCAACGGGCGCGGGTCTCACCGACCTGCTGCCCTGACTCGTGCGTGATGTACCCGCCCACGGTGTCCAGTTCGCGCCGGAAGGTCGTGCTCCCCAGCGCGTCCACTAGACGCTCGACCCTCGGATCGGTTGCCAGTACACGAGGAATCACCAGATCGAAACGCTCCACCGCGAGCGGAACGAATCCCAGCCCGAAGGCAGCCGCAGCGCCCCGAATAGCGATTCCCGCGTCGGCTGCGCCCATGGCGATCGCCTGAGCGACTTCCATATGTCCGAGGGCCACGCCTCCCCGACCGCGCACAGTCCCCAATGGCACCCGCTTGGCTCTGAGCGCTTGTTCGAGCAGCTTGTGCGCTCCCGCACCTGGCTCACGCTGGACCAGACGGATTCTTGGATTCACGAGATCTTCCGCGCCCCGGACCCCGAGCGGATTGCCAGCACGAACGACGATTCCCTGCTCCCACGAGGCGAAGTTGACGAAAAGCATCGCGCGGCCTGGAAGCGCGCGTCGAACGAACGGGACGTTGAATTCATGGGTCGCCTCGTCGCACAGGTGAAGGCCGGCGATGTGTACCTCGCCTCTCGCGAGAGCATCGAGCGCCGCCATGCTCGAGCCCTGCACCCACGAGATATGGATCCCTGCCGGCTCCTGACCGAGCCTTGCGGCGAGCATCCCCAGCGCTGGCGCACAGCCCATGACCACCAGCCGCCGGCGGACAGTCTCAATGTCTCCCAGCGGCTCGATGCAAACTGTTCGTGCGCTGCCGCGCGGCCGCGGCCAAGGAACCACCAGGCCATCGGCAGCACGGAAAAGGGACTCGCTGCGCCGCGGATCGATGGGATGCGCGACCCACCGCCCGTCGATCTCAGCCAGTGAGACACGTGGGCCGCTTGACTCGAGCGCCGAGGGCGCGGCCGCGATAGTCGCCTGCAGCGAAGTCGGCGGAAGGTTGAGACAAAACAAGGACTCGATCCGACAGCCGAGAACCAGGGCGAGGCGGAGTGCGACGTCCGTCCCTGGGACCACATGGCCGCCCTCCAACGCGCACAGGCTCTGCCGCGACAGGCCGATCTTGCTCGCCAGCTCAAGCTGGCTCAGCCCGCGAGCCAGGCGAAACTCCTTCAGCGAGCTGCGAATCGTGGGCGACTTGCCCGTTTTCGCCGTGTCAGGTTTGCTTGACATCACGTCAAATATGCTTGCGCAAGGCCGGAACGTCAAATACTTTGGATAGCATCATGGACTTCGGCACAGCTGCCAACGCCACGTCGATGTTCACGTATGAGCAGGGACTCAATTCGGCCGCTGTTCCGATTCCGCAGTTTGATGTGTCGGCCGCGATCGGGGTTTCGGTACTGGGCGGCATCACTGCTTACGCCCATTTCAATGCGTCGTATTTCGAAGTGCAATTGACCGGGTATGCCGACCAGGCTTCGGCAGCTTCAGTGGCAACGCAGTTCCTCCAAGTGCTTCAATCAAAGACCAAGTAGGTGTGCATGAATCGTCGCGAATTCGCTGTCATAGCCCTGGTTGGCGCCTGTTCGATTGCGCCACTTTCTACAATTCGGGCGAGTGACGGCGAGGCGCAGGAGGTCGTGGTGTATGCGGCCGCGTCGCTGCACGAGGTTTTGCAGAACGTCGCGCTGACTTTCGGGAAGCGCCACCCAAACTCGAAGGTTCGTTTCAACTTCGCAGGCAGCCAGGATTTGCGCGTGCAGATTGAACAGGGTGCCAAGGTCGACGTGTTTGCCTCGGCAGACTGGAAGCACATGAAGCTGCTGGCAGATAGAGAGGTGGTTGTCGAGCCAGTGGTCTTCGCTCGCAATCTGCCAGTCGTGGTCGTGCCCAAGAACAACCCGGCCAAATTGCGCAGCTTCGCGGATCTGCCCAAGACCACACACCTGGTGGTGGGTGCGGCCGAGGTGCCGATCGGGGCCTACACCGAGGCCATCTTTGCGGCGTCTGAGAAGCTCTACGGCAAGTCCCTCCACGAACAGATCCTTGCGCGAGTGCGCTCGCGCGAGCTGAACGTGCGGCAGGTATTGACCAAGGTTGCGTTGGGTGAAGCCGACGCCGGTATCGTGTACAAGACCGACGCGTTGACCATGCCCGACAAGGTCCAGATCATCGAGATTCCCAAGCAGATCAACATCGTGGCCGAGTACCCGATCGCTGTCTTGAAGGCCGCGCCTCATCCCGATCTGGCGCGCGCATTTGTGAAACTTGTCCTGTCCAAGGAAGGGCAAGAGGCGTTGGTCGAGGCCGGCTTCAACCAGGTCGAGCAACAAGGGAAGAAGTGAGCCAAACGGTTCTGTCTCGGGCGAGAAGTCGTCGCCTGTACAGCGCGGTCATGCTGGGCATGGGCGGCCTCTTGTTGCTCTTCATCGTACTGCCCTTCGTGGCCCTGGTTCTCGACGGTGGGCCCGAAACCATCTGGCGTGGTCTCGGCTGTTCCTTGACCTGGCCCGCGCTGCGCCTGAGCCTTGGAACGACTCTGATCTCGGTTGTGTTGGTGGTCGTGGGTGGCACACCTCTCGCCTGGTGGCTGGCGCGTTCGCGCTGGCGTTCGGCGCGCTGGCTGGAGATCCTGTTGCAGCTTCCCGTGGTGATTCCGCCCGCAGTGGGCGGCATTGCGCTGCTCCTCGCCTTCGGGCGACGCGGACTCTTCGGTGGAATCCTCGAACGCCTGGGCTGGACGCCTGCTTTCAGCGTGGTCGCAGTGATCATGGCGCAGGTCTTTGTTTCGGCACCGTTCTTCCTGCAGGCCGCGGTGCAGGCCTTTGGCCGGTTGGATCCCAATTTGCTGGCCGTGGCGCGAAGCCTGGGCGCCTCGCCGCCGCGCCTGTTTTTTCGAGTGGCGCTACCGCTCGCCCGCCCCTGGCTGATCGGTGGGGCGGCCATGAGCTGGGCACGCGCGCTGGGGGAATTTGGTGCCACGTTGATGTTCGCGGGGAACATGACGGGAAAGACGCAGACCCTGCCGCTCGCGATTTACACCGCTCTGGAACTCGACATCCATACCGCGCAGGCTTTGTCGCTCTTGTTGGTCGTGTTCGCCTTTGCTCTCTTGCTCGTCTTGCGGCGATTCAATCGCGGATTTGAAGCCGCGCGTGGGGCGGCGACGCCATGACGGGAAATCCCGTTCCTCGACTCTCCATCGCCGTGCAAGCCACACTGGGAGCATTCTCGCTGCAAGCCTCACTGGAGGTTAGTGCCGAGCTGCTGGCCCTGGTCGGGCCGAACGGGTCGGGCAAGACCAGCTTGCTGCTGACCGTCCTGGGTCTGCGCAGGCCTGAGCGCGGCCGCATCGTGCTGTCCGACGAGGTTCTCTTCGATGCGGCTCTGGCCATCGATCTTCCCACTGAAGATCGCCACCTTGCCTACCTGCCACAGGACTTTGGACTGTTTCCCCATCTCACCGCCATCGATAACGTCGCCTTCGCGCTCGCGTGTCGTTCGCAGCGGGCCAGCGCAAAGCAACGGCGCGACGAGGCCATGACGTGGCTAGAGCGTTTCGCAATCGGCAATCTGGCCGGGCGGAATCCATCGCAGCTTTCCGGCGGTGAACGGCAGCGGGTCGCACTCGCGCGGGCACTGGCTTCCTCTCCCAAGGCGCTGCTGCTCGATGAGCCCACGGCTTCGCTAGATGTCGAGGCCCGCGTCGAGGTGCGCGCGTTCCTGGCCGAGTCCATTCGTTCCCTCGGCTTGCCCACCATTCTCGTCACCCACGACGCCACCGATGTCGAAGCCCTTGCCAGCCGCGTGGCGGTGCTTGAAAAGGGTCAGGTGGTCGCTTGCGGTTTGCTGGGCGACGTGCGCAAAGCCCCGCCCACGTCATTCGCCCGCAGACTGTTTTCCTTACCGACCGTCCTGGGCACGGCCGCTGGCCCTTCTTTGCAATGAAGGTGTTCGTTACAACTGAAATAGGAGGCGGGTCAGACCGATGGCTCTCTCCCGATCCTAGGACAGCGGTCCCTGATAAACGCAACCTTGCCGACGGGCACCATGTGAGGCGATGATTTCTCGGATAGCACGGCGTCGGTCAAGTCCGCTTTCCAGGGCACCCTCAGCGCGCTTTGCGGAAGACGAGAAAGGTCTGGTACGGGAGCAGATCCGGCTTTTCGCTGTCGAGTGCGAGGCCGGCGCCGGTGACCAGAGTCACGAGTTGTGCCCGCGATAGCTTCACCGCCTCCGGCGGACCCTCGGGCAGCTCGCCTTCTTTGAACTCGACCAGCGCAAGCCGGGCTCCCGTGTGCATCTCCTTGGCGAGCTTGGCCAGCCATGCTGGGCGATCCTGGATGTGGTGAAGCACGTCGCACATGAAGACGAGGTCAGCCTCCAAAGGGACGCCGGGATCGTCGGGTTTGGCGAAGGCCACCTGCACATTGCGCACACCCTCGGTCATCGCCTTGTGGTGGACGTGGCGGATCATCTCGGGCTCCACGTCCAGCGCGATCACCTTTCCTTGCGGCACGGCTCGCGCAAGTCGGAAAGAAAAATAGCCAGAGCCGGCTCCGATATCGACGATGATCTCCTTGCCGGTCAGCCCCAGAGCCGCCACCACTGCATCGGGCTTCTGCCAGGCAGCCCGGTCAGGGCGTTCGAGAAACGCTATGTAGCGTGCGGTGTCTTTGAATGGCCGCAGTTGGGCCGAGTCGAGGCCCTGCTTGCGCAGGGGACAGTCGATGGGCGGGTGGGATGGATCGTGCGCTGCCACCATCTGTCCATTTGAGACGGCGGCTTCATCAGTGGTTGGCGCAGCCGTTGCGGCGGCGGCGTGTGCGCCGCCAACGTGGGACGCGGCGCTGTTTCTAGTCCGGCTCGAGCATGCGACAGTGACAAGCACACAAGCCAGCGCGAGCAGATGACGAGCGGTACTCATAGTGGGGCGTATTCGTTCTTGGCAAGGAGCAGGGCGATGAGCCCCTGCATCGTGGCTGCAGGGGAGAGGCAATCGGTGCTGCAATCCAAGGACCATCATCACCTGCTCGATGCAAATTGCGCAAGGAGGTCAGCGATCCGCCGGCGCAGTTCGTCGCGCACCTTGCGAAAGGCGTCCAGGCGCTCCGCTTCCGATCCCTTCGCCGCCGCAGGATCAGGCAAGCCCCAATGCAGTCGCGTGGCCTTTCCGAGAAACACTGGGCACTCCTCCTCGCCGCACAGGGTGATGACCGTGTCGACCTCGGCCGCCGGGATCTCCGCGACTGCCTTCGCCCGCTGTTCAGAGATGTCTATGCCGATTTCCTTGAGCACCGCGATCGCCTCGGCCCGAACGCCGGTGGGGCGCGAGCCAGCAGACCATACCTTGGTTCCCGCCGGGGCCAATGTTCGGGCAATCCCCTCGGCCATCTGGCTGCGGGCCGAGTTGGCCACGCAAAGGAAAAGGATGCCCTTCATGTGGAAGCCTCCTGCGTGCGGTAGTACCTACGCCCCAGCCAGAGCGCGACGTTGACCAGACCGATCATGACTGGCACCTCCACAAGCGGGCCGATGACGGCAGCGAAGGCGGCGCCGTGGTTAATCCCGAAGGTCGCGATGGCTACCGCGATGGCGAGCTCGAAGTTGTTAGAGGCCGCCGTGAATGACAGCGTCGTCGCCTGGCCGTAGGTCGCGCCCACCTTCTTCGACATGAAGAAGGAGAGGAAGAACATCAACACGAAGTAGATGAGCAGCGGGATGGCGATCCGCACGACGTCAAACGGAAGCTGCACGATGTATGCGCCCTTGAGCGAGAACATCACCAGGATGGTGAAAAGCAGCGCAATGAGCGTGATGGGGCTGATCTTCGGGATGAACGCCGTATGATACCAGTCCTTGCTCTTCAACTTGATCAACGAGAACCGCGTGACCACCCCGGCGATGAAGGGGATGCCGAGGTAGATGAAGACGGTCTTGGCGATCTCGCCGATGGTGATGTTCACCAGCACGCCGTTCAGGCCGAACCAGGTCGGGAGAATGGTGATGAAGACGTAGGCGGAGACCGAAAAGAAGAGCACCTGGAAGATCGAGTTGAGGGCAACAAGGCCGGCGCAGTACTCGCTGTCGCCCTTGGCCAAATCGTTCCACACGATGACCATGGCGATGCAGCGGGCAAGGCCGATCAGAATGAGCCCAACCATGTACTCGGGCTTGTCGTGCAGGAAGAGCACGGCCAGACCGAACATCAGGATCGGACCGATCACCCAGTTCTGGATGAGCGAAAGCCCGAGCACCTTGAAGTTGCGGAAGACCGGCCCCATCTCCTCGTAGCGGACCTTGGCTAGCGGCGGGTACATCATCAGGATGAGACCGATGGCGATGGGGATGTTGGTCGTCCCAACGTTGAATCGATTGACTAGAGGGACAATGCCGGGGAACAGATACCCGCCGCCAACTCCAACCGCCATGGCGAGGAAGATCCAAACCGTCAAAAAGCGGTCAAGAAACGACAGCCCCTTCGTTACGCCCTGAGTTGCTGCCGTCTGACGAGTCATCGAGCTGCCCCTCGTTGCCGTGTCGTGGTCTTCCTCTTGGCGGCACGGGCGGAGGCTTTGGCGCAGGCCACGCTGCGGTTCTTGCCGTGAAGCCAACGGCGCAGCGTCTTCAGAAGCGAAGCCGCATCAGGTCTGTCGGCCAGGCTGCGCCGCAGAAGTTCGAGATGGGTTTGGGCCAGCCCGTCTTTCGCCGGCCGGAGCGCGTAGTGCGACCAAAGACCGTCCTTCCGGTCGGTCACCAGACCCGCGTGCTTGAGCGTGGCCAGGTGCCGCGAAGCCTTGGATTGCGTGATGCCGAGCGCCGCCATGACGTCGCACACGCACAGCTCGTCATGGTGAAAGAGCAGCCAGATGATCTTGAGCCGTGCCTCGTCGGCAAGAATCTTGAAGAACAGAGCCGCGTCTTTCATGCGTCACCCATATATTCGTATAGCCGAATATACGGGTCAAGGCAAGAGAACTCTTCTGCGCTACAGGACTATGGTGAGGTCAGCTCCTGCCATGGCGCCCAGGAAGACCGCGTACTCTCCGACGATGACGTCGGGGAAGGCGAGCTCACTGCGACTGACCCCGAAGTGGTCCATGGACGGACCGCAGACATAGATCTTGGCGCCCAGTTCGCGCAACTGGGCCAGCTTGTCCTGCGGTGGCAAGTGGCCGGCTTCAGCTAGTCCGTCACGCGCAAACCCGCTGAACGGCCAGCTCCAACCGGACAGCTTGGCTGAGAATCCTTGCTTGAGAACCCGCACCGCAGGCCCCTGAAAAACCAAGTGAACATCGCTGCCCGACAGCGCCGCTGTGAGCGCCAGGCCGAGTGGGGTCAGCAGTTCTTCAAGGCCCGGGTTCGAGATCACCATCGCCAACTTGTTTCCGCTCGGCCTGAAGGGCACCTTCTCTATGTAGTAGCGGACCAGGCCCGGTCCCGGCTCCGCTTGCCGCAGCGTCTGATGGGTCGCGTGACACCAGGCGCGAATCTCGCTGTCCACGGCATCATAGGCGTCGGTCACCAGTTCCAGCACCTGGCCGTCCTGCATGCCGGTGAGCATCTTGCGGGCGTGATAGATGATGAACACCGCAATCGTCCTGCCGCGCATGTCGAGCGAGCGATCAGCGGCAACTCGGGCAGCCGGCAAGACTGGAAACTGCATATGCGAGCACCCCACAAGTGTCGTGGCGACAGGCAGAATTGCCAGAAGTGGCGCGGTAGTTCCGAACAACCATCTTCATTTCGTGATCTCCTTGCGTGCTTGTGAAGCTTTCGCGCGGGTATGGGTGGGGGTGATAGACAAAGTCTCAAGCCATGCCTCGATGCTATCTTGAATTGCATCCCGAACCTCGACGACGCGCGCGAGCCGTTCGTTGTGGCTGCCGGTAAACGTGCTTGGATCTGGAAAGCTCCAAGAGAGCCGCTCAGTGACTCCGGGGAATAGCGGACACCTTTGTCCGTGCTCGTAATCGCAAACCGAGATGACGTAGCCGAAGAGTCGGCCCGCCTTGAATAGATCGAAGACCGAAGGCTGCGGTCCAGGGTGAGCGACTTTCAGCCCGACGAGATCCAGCGCTTCGACGACGATAGGATTGACCTCTTGAGGCTCGTAGCCGGAGCTTGTCACCTCGAACCTAGGCCCTCCAAGGTCTCGCAGCAATGCTTCCGCCATCCGACTCCGCGCGGCGTTGTGAATACAAACAAACAACACACTAATTACGTCATCCATGGTTTCCTTTCTAAAGCAGCCCCAAAAAAAATCGCCGATGAACGAGTGGTATCGGACTTCCACAAGTGCCTTGAGGTGCCTGAGGTGAGACCGTTGGCGAAGGAAATGTGCCTGCACGCGGTCATGGCTTTTTGGCCCGGATGAACGCGCTCATGATCGCGCCATCGAGCGCGGCAAGCGTCTCTGTCATGTCTCCGCCACAGCACGAGGACGAAGCCATTTCGGCAACTTCCTCCTTGTCGTAGATCCTGGTCGCTTCGACCGTGATGTCGCGAAACCCGGTCTCGCGAAGTTTGCCGACGTACTCGGCCTCCACCAGCGCCCCCGCGACACAGCCGGTCCACAGGGTCATGGACTTGCGCGCCGACTCGGGCAACTCGCGGCGAAGGACAATGTCGGACACGGCGACCCGGCCACCCGGCTTGAGCACGCGAAACGCCTCTCGCAGAACCTTGTCCTTGTCTCCCGACAGGTTGATCACGCAGTTCGAGATGACCACATCCACCGTGCCGTCTGGCAGCGGGATCGCTTCGATGGTGCCTCTTAGAAAGGCGACGTTGGTCGCGCCGGCCTTGGCTCTATTTTTCTCGGCAAGGGCGAGCATCTCGTCCGTCATGTCGAGGCCGTATGCCTTGCCCGTCGGCCCAACCCGTCTTGCCGATAGCAGCACGTCGATGCCGCCCCCGGAGCCGAGATCAAGGACTGTCTCACCCGGTTGCAACTCGGCGAGGGTCGTCGGATTGCCACAGCCGAACGAGGCGAGCAGGGCTTCCTCAGGCAGCCCGGACGTCTGGTCAGTGGCATAGAGGTCGCGCGTAATCGGATCCGTTCCGCCCATGCCGGTCGCCGCGTCCTTCACCGAGGAGCCACAACACGATGGCTTCGCACCCTGGGCGAGAGCCCGTACCGCTTGGCCGTAGCGCTGTTTGACCACTTCGCGGATGTCTTGCATGGGCGTGGCGTCGCCACCGGGGCAGCAGGAGGAGGAGCAACAGGCGGATTCATCTTCAGGTTCGATAGTAACGAGAGGATTGGACATCACGTTCTCCTTCATTGACAGGTGTCGATATATTTTGGCAAAAAAACTATTCGTCGAAGAGAGCAACAAATTCGGCCAGTCGGACGCGGATTGACTTGTCGACGGCGTAGTAGATCCATGTGCCACGACGCTCGGTCGTGACCAAGCCCGCCTCGCGAAGCTGACGCAGGTGGTGCGAGATGGTGGGCTGCGACAGCAGCTCGACGTGGTCCTCGATCTCGCACACGCAGATGGCGTCGCCAGCGGCAGCGAGGAATACCAAGATATCCAGTCGAGTCTCGTCGGCGAGCGCCTTGAACAGGGCGGCAAACGGGGTAACGTTCTTGGTGCGGAACTTCGTGCGCGGCGAAAGATAAGGGGCTTCCTTGCTTGGCCGTTCCGCGATGGCTAGACGCTTCGTCACGCAACTCAGCCTGGACCGAGCATCGACCAATGTCAATATAGAAACACATCAATACATATTTACGTGGCCAAGACGAAAGACCCGGAGGCAAGGCCCTACGTGCACGGCCCCTCGGTTTGGCCTTTGGTCTTGTACGTAGCTGGATGTCAGAAGGAGGGTCTGCAGAGTGGGTCAGATTCTTCCGTATCGCAAGGTGGCGGGCAGGGCTTTCGCCCTTGCCCATACTTTGCGTGAGACCACCGTAGCTTCTCAAAAAGTGGTGGCCGGCGGCGGGGCGACATGCGACCGGGAAGAGGCGTCGGGCAGTCCCTGGAGCCTGGGGGATCGGGTACCCCCTTCGCTTGAACGCTTTGCACGTTGCTGACACACGACGAAAGGATCATCCGATCGGGGTTGGTCGCCACGCTGGGGTGAGACACGGGCAGGGGGCGTGGTGTTGCGCGACTCACTCGTCCCTGGCAAACAATCCCAGGTACATGGCGAGCAGCGAATCGCGCGGGGTCTCGCCGACCGGGATGCGGGGCACGGTGAACACGGGACGAGGGGCGGCGAATTCGCGGACCGCCTCCACCACTTCGGCGTGAAGCGCGGCAGCCGACTCCTGCTGCCGGCGCAAGGTCTCTAGGCGATCCATGAAGGCCCGCGTCTGCTCGCGCTCTTCCAGCCCACCCAGCAGGGCCGCCGCGCGCTCCACCGCGCGTTCGATCTCGCCGGGACCGGGCAAGAAGGCTTCTTCCACCCGGTTGACGATGAAGGCGCGGGGCACACAGCCTTCGTCGGCCAGGTGCTCGCTGATGACCTGGGCTTCGACGATGCGAGCCGGATCCGGTGCGCACACCACCAGGAACACGGTGCGCGGGTCGCGCAGCAGGCGGCCGACCTGTTCGCCGCGCGAGCGGAAATGGCCGAGCAGGTCGGAGAAGGCCGCGAAGAACCCGACGGTCTCGTCCACGAACGACGGGCCAGCCACCCGCGCGATGAGCGACGTCGCCGCGGCCCCGGCCCGGCTCCACAGGCGCGAGGTCCAGGATGACGTCGCCGCCGCGGGCATGAACCAGCGGGTGATCTTGTCGCTGAAGAAGGTGGCCACCCGATCGGGCGCCTCGAGAAAATCCACGGCGTTGCCGGTGGGCGGGGTATCCAGCACGATGCGCTCGAAGCGGCCGGTGCGAAACAGTTCGTGCACCCGCTCGACCGCCATGTATTCCAGGGTCCCCGACAGGCTGCGCGAGATGTGCTGGTAGACCCGGTTCGACAGCAGCGCTTCTCGCCGCGCCGGATCGGGCACCAGCAGCGCGATCATGTGATCGAAGGTCGCGGTGGGGTCGAGCATGAGCGCGCTCAGCGTGCCCGTCGGGTGCATCTTGCGGAAACCGGTCAGCTCCATCGGATCGTTGGTCAACTCGACCAGCCCAAGCGCGTCGGCCAGCCGGCGCGCGGGATCGATGGTGAGCACCAGGGCGCGCCGTCCGGCCGCAGCCTGGCGCAAGGCCAGAAGCGCCGACAAGGTGGTCTTGCCCACGCCGCCCGGTCCCACGCAGACCACCAGCGGCGCATCGGCGATGAGCGTGGCCAGTTGAGCTGCACTGCCAGCGGAAGGTTCCACAGTGTGCGCCAATCGCCCGTTGCCAGGTGCGGGCGCCGGAGGCCGGGCCGGGAACTCCACCACGTTTGCGTTTTCCAGACCGCGCAGACGCTCGATCTGCTTTCGCGCGTGGTCCATCCCATCAAGCTGGCTCTGCGCCGCCAGCGCCAGGTGCGCCAGCGCTTCCTCGCTCTCACGTTGCAGGACTTCGAGCAGCGGCCGGTCGCTGGCGTGCAGAAGCATGGCCGGGACCTGGTTGACTACGACGATTCGGGCGGCAATGCCCATCTGACGGGCCTTGCGCAGAAGTTCGAGTGTCTCGTTGACCGGCAATTCCTCGGGCAAGGTGATGGTCACCATCTCGCAGCGCTTGCCGTCGAGCAACAGGCGCTGGACCCGCTCGGCCGCGTGCGCGATGGGCCCGATGCGGAACATGCGGTGCACGGCACGGGGCGTGTCCAGGAACGACAGGGCATGGCCGGTGGCTGGCAGATCCACGATCACCGGCAGGCGCCGGGCCGTGCTCTCGTCGACCAGGGCGCGCAACTCGTCGAGCACGATCATCTCGCGCATGGCCGGTGAGGTACGGATGAACTGGCGCACCACCCGGTTGCGCAGGACCGCCTGGGCCAGCATGGGGATGTTGACCAGCCGCCGCAAGGCTGGCTCCAGCGCGGTGTCCAGATCGATCTTGACCACCCTGACGCCGCCTTCCGGCGCGATCAGGTCAGGCAGGCGCCGGTGCGCGGAGAACTCGACCGCAACCGCGCCCCCGCGGCGCTGGGCGGCCAGGGCGGCCAGGGCGGCCACCAGGGTGCTCTTGCCCGTGCCACCCTTGCCGGTGACCAGGATCACATCGCGCTGGTCGACCAGCGGCCCAAGTGAGGCGACATCAAGCATGCGGGTTCCCGTCCATCGTGGCGGCTCTCAGCCCCGCTGACAACTGCGAATTTCATCTCTGGGACTCGGGGTAGGGGACCGGGACTTTCGGCAAGGCCAGCAGGGACTCTCCTCCCGCGCGAAATGGTGGCTTGGGCTTGCCGGTCTCCCATGGCGGGCTGCCGGAAGCATAGATTTCGGCAAACCCCGCCTGGCCTGAAACTGGCTCGTGCGCGAGCAAGGCTTCTGGTTGCTTCTGCATGATCGATTCTCCTTGTGATGGGTTTCCTTGGGTGATGAAAGATCCCAGCGCCAGTCGCCCTACAGTTGCAGCGCCGCCAGTCCCTGCCCGAAGGAGACGGTCGGGCGAAAGCCCAGCTCGCGCTCGGCCTTGCGGTTGTCGTAGCGACAGTCGCTGGCCATCAGGCGCACGCCGTAGCGTGTGAAGGGCGGCGGCGAGCGTCGGCGCAGCAGGCGCGCCACTCCTTCCATCGCGGCCGCAGTCAGGTACATGACGAAGTACGGGACAGACAGGCGCGGTCGCGCCGTGCCCAGGAGCGCGGCCAGACCGTCGATAACCTCGCGCGCGGTCACGGTTTCGCCGTCGGTCAGGTGATACACTTGGCCAGCCGCCGCCGGCGTTTCGGCGGCGAGCCGCAGCCCCAGCGTGAGGTTGTCGACATGGGAGAGCGCCAGGCCGTTGTTGGCGCGGCCGATGTAGACCGCGCGTCCCCGGCGCAGCAGGGCCGCGATGCGCGGGGTGATGCTGGGGTCGCCCACACCCCAGATTGCCCCAGGCCGGACCGCCACGGTCTGCAGGCCGCGCTGGCCGTGGGCCTCGCGCACGATTCTTTCCGCCTCGATCTTGCTGGCCGTGTACGCATCGTGCGGCGAAGGATCGTAGGGGCTCTGCTCGTCAACAACCGCACCCCGGCGGGGCAGACCCAACACGGTCAGCGAGCTGACGTGTACCAGGCGCTCGACGCCGGCATCCTGACAGGCCGCCACCATGTTGCGGGTGCCATCCACGTTGGCTTGGAAGAACTCGCGCCGCGAGCCCCAATCAGGCACCTTGGCTGCAGCGTGAAACACGATCTGCTGGCCGCAGGCAGCCTCTCGCAACGACGAGGCGTCGCACACATCACCGCGCACGATCTCCGCGCCCAGCCCGGACAAGCGACGCAAGTCGCTAGTGGGCCGGGCCAAAGCACGCACTTTGATCCCGCGTCTGCAAAGGCTCGCCACCAGGCTGCTGCCGAGGAAGCCCGAGGCCCCGGTGACCAGCGCGGTCTTCGCGTCGCAAACGAGAGGTTGATGGTCGTCGTCGGACCTTTCCATGTGGGCGTTTTTCCAGTATCTCACGCCGCCTGGACGTGAAACTTGACGAATCGCACTTTGTGGGTTCTCATCCTACATAAACCCACTTTGACTGCCATCTCGAAAGGAGAGGTCGCCATGAACTTGGACCGTCGATTCGATGATCGTCTGCCTCTGGAGACACTTCTTTGCGCGTACGTCCTGGATCGGCCCCAGCGCGGCCTTGCCGTCGACATCAGCGAGCGCGGAGTCTTCCTCAACACCTTGTTGCAGGATCCGAATCCGCCGCGCACGCCGGTGGGCCTGGAGTTCAAGTTGCCCGGTATGCCCGAAACCATCTGGGCTGCGGGCGAAACCTGCCGGGACACCATGGACGACTACTTCTACGGCATGGGTGTGCGATTCACTGCCATGGCGTCGTTGCACCAGCGCATGCTTCACGCCTACTGCCGGCGCGTGCGCCGTCAGCGCAGCGGCCTGTGGGCCTGATCGGCGCCACGCCGACGGTTGAGAGGGATCCCAGACAGATCTGGGACGGACATGGCTGCAGCGGGAAAGGATGAAGTGGTTGACCGGCGCAAGACGGTTCTGTGGTTGACCTATGGCCTGCCCTGGCCCACTGACCGCGGCGGAGCCATTCGCTATTTCAATCTCATTCGTCAGGTGGCTGAGCGCTACCGTGTCCTGCTCTTTGCCATGCTCGAATCGGCTGACGAGGCTCGCCACGTGCCGGCACTGGCGCCTTTGTGCGAGCGGGTCGAGTGGGCGGTGATGCGTGCCGGCTCGGACATCGAACGCGCGCGCGATCTGGTGGGACATCTGGTGCGTGGCCGGCCGCTGGTCACCTGGCCATATTGCTCGCGCTCCCTGGAAAACAAGCTGCGCAACCTGATCGGCAGCGGCACCGTCGACATCCTTCAGATCGAGCATTCTTTCCTGGCGCACTTCCGCGATGCCGTGCCCGAGGGCTCGCCCTGCCGGACCATCCTCTCGTTCCACAATTTTTGCGAGAGCCAGTATCGCACCATGCTTTGCATGCACGCGGGCGCGGTGGAGAAACTGGGATGGCTGGTCAAGGCGTATCTCATGCGCGGATGGGAGGCTCGCCATGCTGCGCGTTTCGACCGCGCTCTGGTAGTCTCTGACCCCGAGGCCGAGCGCCTGCGCGCCGTGGCCGCTGGCACCGCGGTTTCGCTGGTGCCCAACGGCGTGGACACGGCGGCCCTGCGCCCGCTTGCCGAGGCCGCAGTCGGCAAGCGTTTGATCTTCGTGGGCCATCTGCGCTACCCGCCCAACATCGACGCGGTTCGTTTCCTCGCGCGCAACATCTTGCCGGCCCTGCGCGCGCACATCCCCGAGGCCCGTCTGACTGTCGTGGGCGAAGGTGCGCCGCGCGTGCTCGGCGAGTTCTCGGGACGCGACGACATGGACCTGGTCGGTCGCGTCCCCTCTCCCCTTCCTTTCTACCAGGACGCACGCGTCGCCGTCGTGCCTCTGCGCGCGGGTGGTGGAACACGCCTGAAGATTCTCGAGGCCATGGCCCTGGGACGGCCGGTGGTTTCCACGCCGCTTGGCTGTGAGGGACTTGCCGTCGAGAACGGAAAGCACCTGCTGGTGGCCAACGACGCCGAGAATTTCGCGGCAGCGGTGGCGCGTCTGCTGACCGATCGCGCGCTCGCCGCCTGCCTGACGCGGGAGGCGCGGGCACTGGTGGAAAAAGACTACGATTGGACCGCCATCGCCCAGCGGCTCCTCCGCGTCTACGAAGAGCTATTGGCACGCTGACTCTAGGGTTGGCTCCGGCGTGATCCGCGGGTAAAGATGCAAGCATGACGTTTGACGGGCCGCGCTTGCGGCGCGATCTGGTTTCGACCATCTTGCAAAGCGAAGATGGCGTCAGGTGCGTCGACGTCTGCGATCCCAAGCTGGGATCGACTTTCCGTCTCTTTGGCTACGAGTATTCGGTTGCTCTCGCGTTCGACGGCCGGCCTCTGAGCAAGGTCATCGCCTGGGTGCGGCTCTCGACCGGGCTGGAGCTGACGGTCGAGCAACTCATGGCATTCGCCGATCGTCTTGACCAGCTCGGCTTCCTGGTGTCGGGCAAGGCAGGAACTCCGGGTGTTGCGCCTGAGGATAGGCCGGCACACATCACGCGCATGACCGCGGCGGCCGCACAGACGCCGGCTCCGTCGCAACCCGAGGACGTGAAGACGCCGGTACCGGTCATCTCGGAACCCGCGGCTGAAAAGACGCCGGTGCCTGTCATTTCGGAACCCGCGGCTGAAAAGACGCCAGTGCCGGTCATTTCGGAACCCGAGCCCGTTGACAACGGTGCGCCCACGCCAGGCCCGGCGTCATTCGAGCCACCTCCTGCGCCGGAATCGCCACCGGCTGCGGCGGAGCCTGAGCCGCCGGCGGCAGAGACGGCATCGGCCGCCACGCCGTCCTCGGATGCTCTGCCCACGGCCGAGACGCCCACAGTGGCGACACCGCAGCCCGACGTTCTGTCGCAGGCCCAGCCGTCGCTGCCGGCCGCGGCTGCCGCGCCGGTCGAGGTGCCTCCTGAGTCGCCGGTCAGCCCGTCGGTGCAGGAGCCATCGCCGGTCGCGATGGAAACGCTACCCTCTGCCCTGCTGGCCGAGACCCCACCTCCGATTCCGCTCGAAGCGCGGACGCCGCCTCCCCTGCGGGAGAGGCCGCCCCGTGGTCGCACGTCTGCTGCTGAAACTGCTGACGGCGCCGGGCGGCCGCGCGGTGTCTGGGGCGAAGCCCGCACATTGACGCCAGGCCCCCGTGGAATGTTGACCCCGCCGCCGCTGGTGACACCTCCTCCCTATGTCACGCCGGTATCCGCGCGGCCCACGACAGGGCGGGGTGTCCCATGGATTCTCCACGCCGTGCTCGGCACCCTGGCGGCCCTGGGCGTGGGCACGTTGGTGGTGCCATGGGCGGTGAACACGCAACCACCTCCGGCCGTGCGCACACGCGTCCTTGTCGCCAAACCAACCGCTGTTGTGCGCTGGTTCGACGGCACCGCGCCCGTGGAGAAGCTGCCTGGCGAGGTGCTGGGCTTCCCTGCGGGCGGCAAGGTGATCCAGATCGCGTCCGTGGGGATCTCGCTGCGGGCTGGCGATGTGGTGGCCGCGACCGACGCGGCCCGCTCGCTGCTGGCCGATCTGGCCCGCCTGCAGGAACGGCTCGCCCACTTCGAGCAACTGGCCGCGACCGACGCGGGCGACGACAAGCGGGCCAGCGCGGCGCGGGCCAAGGTCGAGTTCAACGCAGGTTTGGTCGGGCAGACGCAGGCTGCCCTGTCGCGCGTGGCGGTCGTGGCCCAGGGCTCGGGCCAGATCGAGGCGGCGCTGGCCACCCTGGGGCAGACGGTGCGGCCTGGCGCGCCGGCGGTGCGCCTGCGATCAGCGGGTTGGCGCGCCAACTTCGAGCTGCCGCGCACGCAGGCCGCGCGCGTTCGCAAGCAAGGCTTCTGTGTGGCCGAAATCGAGGGACGGGCTGTAGCTTGCAGCCTGGCCTCCGACGGCGGTGACGAAACCCACGTGGTCATCGAGATGGCGCCGGAAGCGGCGACGGCAGCCGGACAACGGGCGCGTCTGGCACGCGCGCGTCTGGCCGACGCGTATCTGGTGCCGGCCTCGGCGTTGTCGCGCGTGAGCGACAGCGATCGCGTGCTGCTGGTGGCGCCGACCGGGCGGGCCGAGGCGCGCAGCGTGGCGGTGGCTGACCGAACCGCCGCCGACGTCGTCATCACCCAGGGCCTGGATGCCGGCGACGCGGTCATCGTCGAGAGCTCCGAACCCGTGGCGGCCGGGGCGCGGGTGCGGATTTCCGGTGTGATGCGCGAGTAGCCAGGCTCCAGCGCGGCTGACCCGAATGGCCAAGACGTGCTAGGTTCGGGCCCATGTTCAAGGGAGTCATCACGGCACTGGTCACACCATTTCGCGGCGACGCCGTCGACGAGGAGGCCCTGCGCCGGCTGGTCGACGAGCAGATCCGCGCGGGCATCGACGGATTCGTGCCGGTGGGAACCACCGGCGAGTCGCCCACGGTCACGGTCGAGGAGCACATCCGCATCATCAAGATCGTGGTGGAAGAGACGCGCAGGCGTGTGCCGGTGATTGCCGGAACAGGCGCCAACTCCACCCGCGAGGCCATCGAGCTGACGAGCGAGGCGCGCGCGGTGGGCGCTGACGGCACCCTGCAGGTCACGCCCTACTACAACCGGCCCACGCAGGACGGACTCTTCCGTCACTTCAAGGCTATCGCCGACGCCGTGCCATTGCCCATGTTGGTGTACAACGTGCCGGGGCGCACGGGCTGTGACCTTCTGCCCGAAACCATGGCGCGCCTATGCGAGGTGCCGCTGGTGGTGGGCATCAAGGAGGCCACGGGTTCGGCGCAGCGGGCGGCGCAGATCATCTCGCGCGTGGGTGACCGCATGGTGGTCCTGTCAGGCGATGATGCCACAGCTTTCCCACTGTACGCCCTGGGCGCGCACGGCTGCATCTCGGTGGTGTCCAATGTGGCACCTGCCGACATGTCGGCCATGTGGGACGCGGCGGCCGCGGGCAACTGGAACAAGGCGCGCGAGCTGCACTATCGCTTGTTCCCGCTTTCCGAAGGACTGTTCATCGAGGCCAATCCCATTCCGGTGAAAGCCGCGCTGGCCATGATGGGCAAGATCAGCGATGAGATCCGGTCTCCGCTCTACCCGATGGCCGGGGCCAATCGCGAGAAGGTGCGTAGGATTCTCGCTGACCTCAAACTCATCTGACGGGGACGCCATGGCCGAGGCTGTACGCATCGCCGTGTTCGGGGCCGCAGGCAAGATGGGCGGCCTCATCGTGCGCGCCATTGCCGAGACGCCGGCCGCGCGTTTGGTGGCCGCGGTCGAGCGCCCTGATTTTCCCGCGATGGGCGCGGATGCGAGCCGTCTGGCGGGATTGCCCGAAAGCGGAGTGCGCGTGCAGGCGGACCGGCCCGGCCAAGGCGCGGCCGACGTGTGGATCGACTTTTCCTCACCCGGCGTGGCCGTGGCCAATGCCAGCGCCGCGGCCCAGGCCGGTGCGGCCCTGGTGCTCGGCACCACCGGGCTTTCCGGCCAAGATAAGGATGCGATTGCCTCGGCGGCGAAGAAAGTCGCCATCGTGCTGGCGCCCAACATGTCAGTGGGCGTGAACGTGATGCTGCGCTTGGTGGCGGACGCGGCCCGCACGCTTGGTTCGGCCTACGACATTGAAATCGTGGAAGCGCACCACCGGGCCAAGCGCGACGCGCCTTCGGGCACGGCCCTGCGCCTGGCCGAGGCAGTGGCCGAGGCCACGGGCCGCGATCTCGGCGAGAGCGCGCGCTATGAGCGGCACGGCGACATCGGGCCGCGCGCCGCCGACGAGATCGGCATTCAGACTGTGCGCGGCGGGGACGTGGTCGGCGATCACACCGTGTTTTTCCTTGGCCAAGGCGACCGCATCGAGATCACCCACCGGGCCTCCTCGCGCGAAACCTTTGCCCGCGGCGCAGTCCGCGCGGCCCTCTGGCTACACGGCCGGCCGCCTGGTCTTTTCGACATGCGCGCCGTGCTGGGATTGAAGTAGGCGGCGCGCGCGCGAGTAGGCGGGCTATGGGGCTGTCCGATCCGCACCCCAGCAGACGGTGATGCCGTTCTGGTCAAGCGCGCACGCGTAGCCGAGTCCCGCGCTGACGGCGGTGAAAGTGCCAGTCGGCGGCGATGATTCGCCCCAGGTGTTGTCGCCCCAGCAAGCAATGGTTCCGTCGGTCTTGAGGCCGCACGCAAAATCGCAACCCGCGCTGACGGCGGTGAAAGTGCCAGCGGGCGGCGAGGATTGGCCGTAGGTGTTGTCGCCCCAGCAGGCCACGGTACCGTCGGTCTTCAGGCCGCACGTGGACTCGCAGCCCGTGCTGACAGAGGCGAAGGTGCCAGCGGGTGGCGAGGACTCACCCTTGGTGTTGTCGCCCCAGCAGGCGACGGTGCCGTCGGTTCTTACGCCACAGGCATAAAAGCCACCCAACTCGCCTCCAGCGGAGGCGCTGACGGAGGTGAAGGTGCCAGCGGGCGGCACGGCTTGGCCGGAGATGTCGTCGCCCCAGCAAGCGACGGTACCGTCGGTCTTCACGCCGCATGTGTCTCCGGTACCTGCGCTGACGGACGAAAATGTTCCTGGAAGAGGCTTGGCGGCATCGCCGTTGGGGTAGCCCGTTCCCCAGCAGGCGATGGTGCTGTCGGTGCGCACGCCGCACGTGAAGAAGGAGCCCGCGCTGACCGACGCGAACGTCCCATCTGGCGGCGCGATTTCACCGCTGGAGTTGTCCCCGTTGCATGCGACGGTACCGTCAGATCTCACCCCACACCTGTGCGTCTCACTCACGCTGAGGGACACCAGAGGGTCTGGCAGCGGCGTGGCTTCGTCGTGCTGGTTGTCGCCCCAGCAGGAGATGCTTCCGTCGGTCCTCACCCCGCATGTGTCAAATACCCCGACGCTGACAGAGGTGAACGTGCCTGGACGCGAGGTGGATGCGCTGAGCGTGTTGGCGGGCCAGCACGCCATGGTTGCGTCGGTCCTCACGCCGCACGTGAACAGGTCGCCAACGCTGACACAGGTGAAGGTGCCTCCGGGCGGTGATGATTGGCCGTAGGTGTTGTTGCCCCAGCAGGCAACGCTGCCGCCTGTCTTGAGGCCACAGGTGTGGTCAGAACCTGCGCTGACAGAGGTGAAGGTGCCTTTGGGCGGCTTGGTCTCGCCGAAGTAGTCCGTGCCCCAGCACGCAACGGTACCATCGGTCTTCACTCCGCATGTGTAGGCCTCACCCGCGCTGACAGAGGTGAAGGTTCCCGTGGGTGGCGTGGCCTCGTCGTAGGTGTTGTCGCCCCAGCAGGTAACGGTACCGTCGGTCTTCACGCCACATGCGTGGAACTCACCCGCGCTGACGGAGGTGTATGTTCCCGCGGGCGGCGTGGCCTTGCCGTAGGTGTTGTCGCCCCAGCAGGCAATGGTACCGTCGGTCTTCAGGCCACATGTATAGAACTGACCCGCGCTGACAGAGATGAAGGTGTCTTGGGGTGGCGTGGCCTCACCAAAGTTCGCGGTCCCCCAGCACACCACGGTATCGTCAGTCATCAGGCCGCAAGTGTGCCAGACACCTGCGCTGACCGAGGTGAAGTCGTGCATGGTGGTGCTGCCTGGCGTGGTGACGACCCCCGGCCCGGCGTCCGGATTCATCGCCGACTGCTCAGTGCTTGAGCAGGCTGCCGTGCCTGCGGCTGCCAGAACCAGGGCAGTTTGATGGATGAGTCGCATCAACATAGTCGTCCCTCCCCCGGCCGCCACTATACACCCGGAACGCTCGGCGCCGGTCGCGATGACTTGCGGGTGCTTTCAGCCCGTCGGCGTTGAAAATCAGCCAGTCACAAGGCGAATCTGTCAAGTCCTGAACACGCCGGGCGCGTAGAGGCCAGTCTGGCCGGCTGTGGGGCACTGGTCCCGGGTTTGCAGAATCCACTATCACCATGCGTTCAATGGAGATGGGCTCCAGCAAACCGTTTCGCGGCACAGGCTGGCTCAGCGTGGCTTTGTTGGCAGCGGGCGCAGCGGCTTTGGTTGTGCTGTTGCGGCGGGTGGGCGCGGAGCCGGTCTTGCGGAGCATTGAACGGGTTGGCCCGAATTTCGTCTTGGTTCTTGTGGCACCCGTTGTTGGAATGGTCCTGCACTGTTGCGGCTGGCTCGTGCTTCTGCCCAAATCGCTGCGTCCCCGACCGGCGATCGCGGTTGCAACCTATGTGGCGTCCCAGGCGGCCAACGAACTGGGCGCTGGTGTGGCGGGCGAGCCGCTCAAGGCGCTGGTGTTTCACCCGAATGTGAGGAGCCGCGCCATCGTTCCATTGGCGCTCGACAACGGCACCTTCATAGCGTCAACGGCACTGTGCCTCGTCGGCGCGGCGTTTCTCCCGTGGGCTGCCAAGTCGCCAATGGGCGCGCACACCTGCGCCTGGGCGGGCGCGACCAGCCTGGCCGCCGTGCTCGGGGTCGCGCTCCTCATCCTCGTCGCGCCTCTGCGCCGGTGGAGCGCCCGATCCGGTCGCCTGGCGCGATTCGCCCGAATCCTGGAAGCCGCTCGCACGGCTTTGCTTGCGCAGCCGCGGCTCGTGCTGGGAAGCGTGCTGCTTCATCTGGCAGGCAGACTGTGGATCGTTGCCGAGATGGCGTTGCTCCTGGCATTGCTGGGCGTGAGCCCTATGCTTGCGCCCTGGCTGGGGGCCGCATCCCTGGTCGCGTCGGTGCTGGGCACTGCCATCCCCGGCCAGATGGGCGTCGTCGAAGCTACGGTCTTTGCCGCCTGCGTTGCATTGGGCGTGGACGCTCCCACGGCCATGGCGCTGGTGTTGTTGCGCCGGTTGCGAAGCGGCGCATGGATCGCCTTCGGCCTGATCTTGGCCAGAATGGTCCTCGGCCACGGAAAGAGCTGCCCGGACTTTGCTTCCCGCCCAGTGCGCGAGCGCGCGACTTCCGGCTCGCGATCGGCCAGCCTGGCCGGACTGCCGGCACGATCCGCGACATCCACTCTGCGAATCCGGCCGGTCTTGAATACTCCATGGGCGTGAAGGGAAAAACCCAGGTCAACCGAATTTCTTTCCACCCTCGCGCTCCCGGGCGACAATCGTGGCCCATGGCGCGCTCCCGTTCGCAATCCGAAGACGATCCATTGCAAGAGGTGGAGAATCCGCGCGCCGGTATGCTGGACTCGCTTCCACCCGAGGAGGTGGTCAAGCTGCTGGTCGACGAGGAAGTCAACGCGGTGAAGGCGGTGCGGGCGCGGGCTGCGGCGCTGGCCTCCGCGGCGCAGCTCATGGCTGACAAGCTCGCGGCCGGGGGACGCCTGGTCTACCTGGGCACGGGCACGGCGGGCCGGCTGGGTGCGCTGGAGGCGGCCGAGTGCGTGCCGGCTTTCGGCCTGCCACCGTCGCTGGTGGTGTCGATTATCGCGGGTGGGCCGCACGCCCTGGCTCGCGTGGCCGAGGCGGCGCAGGACGACCCGCGTGAGGCCGACCAGCGCATGCGCCGGGCGGCGGTGGGGCCGCAGGACGTGGTCTGCGCGGTCGCCGATGTCGCGATCTCGCCATTTCTGCAGGCCGCGCTGGAATACGCGCGTTTCCGTCGCGCGGCCATCATCTTGCTCACCTGCGCCGGGCCGATGCCCTCAGCCGAACCGCTGGCTGACGTCGTGATCGATCTCGTCCCCGGTCCCGAGATGATCGCTGGCTGCACGCGACTCAAGGCCGGCACGGCCATCAAGGTGGCGATCGAGTCCGTCTCCAGCGCGGCGTTCGTTCGCCTGGGCAAGACTTACGGCGGACTCATGGTGGATGTGCGGCCCACCACGCCGCGTGGCTGGCAGCGCGCCATCAGCGTGGTGACCCGACTGACCAATCTGCCGGCCGAGGAGGCGGTGAAGCTGATCAAGAAGGCGGGCGGACGAGCCAAGGTCGCTTTGGTCATGCATCATGCGCGCGTGAACGCCGCGCGCGCCAAGGAGCTGCTCATCCAGCACAAGGGCCTGCTGCGGGCGATAGTTGGTGATCTGGATCTGACGGGCTGAGGTCAGGTGCCGGTCGCCGCCGGCCCGGCCTGAGAGGCCGCGCACCACAGGCAGTAGTCGCTGAAGCCCACGGCCCAGAAGCGGCACTGGTCACCGAACACGGTGACGCCCTGGCAGCGCTTCTTGTGGATCTCCTTGATGCTTGCGGCGCGGGCGGCCTCGCCGGTGGGCACAGGCAAGGGGTACCGGGGGCGTCCCGCTTGCTCGCACCAGTAGCAGAACTCGCTGTCGGCCAGCGCCCAGAACCGGCACGGATCGCCGTAGCGGGTGGCGCCCTTGCAACGGATCTTGGTGCATGGCTCCCTTGCCACAGTGCCCGCTGCAGTCGTCTCCGTGAGAGAGCCTTCGGTCACAGAGTTGGGCGCGCCGGCGTGCGTCTGGCGCGCGTCGGAAGACCGCTTCCGCTTCGCATCCGAACTCTGACGCCCCGATTCCACCTTCTTGTGCATGACCGGCACTCTAGCCCGAAGGCGGCAGCGAATCCATTCGTGTCACGCGTGGGGAGCCCGCCGGCTTAGCCGGGGGCGTACCATCGCGGGAGGGTATGGGAACCCTCTCAGGGTTCCCATGTCAGTCGCGTGGGGAGCCCGCCGGCTTAGCCGGGGGCGTACCATCGCGGGAGGGTATGGGAACCCTCTCAGGGTTCCCATGTCAGTCGCGTGGGGAGCCCGCCGGCTTAGCCGGGGGCGCACCATCGCGGGAGGGTATGGGAACCCTGTCAGGGTTCCCATGTGGGTGCCGGCGCCGGCCGATCCACAGCAGCGTGGCAGGCAAAGCCAGGATCGCCGCGCTGATGCAAGCCAGCTCGCCCAGAATGGCCATGGCGCCGAACCCCTGCAAGGCCCGGTTGCGCGCGGCCAGCAGCGAGCCGTAGCCCACGATGGTGGTCCACGAGCAAACCGCCACAGCCGCGCCGGTGGAGATCACCGCGCGGATCATGTCGCGATCCTGCCGGTAGCGCACGGCCACGTTGAGACCATATTCGGCGCCGATGCCGAAGGTGATGGGCAAAGCGATGAAGTTCAGGAAGGTGATCCTGACGGCAAACAGGCCCGCCACGCCCAGCATCCAGATCACGCCCAGAAGCAGGGTGGCGATGGCTGCGCCCGCGGACGACAGGGGCCGCATGATGAGCAGAACCAGGAGCAGCACCGCGAGCAGGGCGGCGGCCGTCGCGCGTGGGCCGTCGTGCAGGACCGAGCGAATCATGGCGGCGAAGACCACTGCGCTGCCCGAGGTGTCGATGGTCTTGTGTTCGTCGTCGAGGTGGAGCACCTGCAGGACGCGGGCAATGCGCAGAAGATCCCTGCCATTCCACACCGACAAGTTCTCCTCGACCGGGTAGACCAGCACCACGCGGCCCACCGTCCCGTCGGCTTCCGTGAACGGCCGCCGCGCCAGCGCCGGCAGCTCCTCTGGGGTGAGCAGGTGCAGACGGGTGGGTGGATCGACGGCATCGATCTGTTTTCGTTCGTCGGCGGTGAGCACGTCGAGGGCAGGGTCGTGGGCCAGCTTGCGGATCTTGGCCAGCAGATCGAGCTTGCGGGTTTGCACCTCGGGCGTGCCCGGCAGAAGATCATAGACGGTGACGATCTGACCGATCACCTGCTTGTCGCCGGTGGCGCGATCCTGCTTCTTGATGGCCTGGCGGATAGATTCGGTTTCCGCTCGTGAATCGGCCAGTACGATGGTGGGGGAAGGCCACCGGCCGAAGAGAGATTCCATGCTGCGGTTGAACGCCTTGTCATCCTCGGTGGAATCCAGCTTCGCGTTGAGCTTGCGGAAATCGTACTCGAAGGGCGCGTCCACGAAGTGCAGGACGCCGTAGCCGCACACCACGGTGAGCACGGCGGCGACCAGAGTGACACCGCCGGGGTTCTGGGCCAGCAGCGGTCGCAAGAAGGCGAAATTGATGGGCGGCCGATCGGACGCGCGTTCTGCGGAGGCCCGGCGGTCGATGACCAGGAACAGGGCGGGCAACACGGTGAAGGTGAGCAGCCAGCAAAAGAGTTGACCGAAGGCCGCCATCACGCCGAACTGGTAGAAGCCGCGGAAGCTGGTCAGCATCAGCGTGGCGTAGGCGGCTGACGCGCACACCGCCGCCACCCCGGTGCCGCGCATCACGCCGGCGAGAGCCTGCTCCAGTGCCTGCGGCGCGGGCAGACCCTCGGCGCGCAGTTCCTGGTAGCGCGAGATGAGGATGATGCCGTAGTTGATGCCGTTGCCCAGGATGATCGAGCCGAGGAACGCAGTCGACGAGTTGACGTAGCCGAAGAGCAACTCGGCCATGGCGAAAGCCATGACCGAGCCAATCACCGCCGAGACGCCGACCAGGGGCACGGCGCGGAAACGACGGAAGAAGACCCACAGCGAGGCGGCCACGATGAGCAGACAGGTGACCGTGACCCACAGGATGTCGCGCTCCACCGCCGCGCGCGTGGCGATGAGGGTGGCCACCGGGCCTCCCACGTGCGCCAGCATTTCGGGGTGGAAGCTGCGCGGGTCGTTGTCCCGGATGATCTGGTTGGCCGCCTGGAAGATGGCCTCGCCGGCCCGCTCGCCGAACACGCCCCCGGGCGGCAGGGCCGCCACCCAGACGTAGCTGCCGTCCTTGTTGCTGAACACACCGTCGGGGAAGCGGTCGTTCAACCAGTCGCGCTTGGTCAGGCGGTCCTTCATCTGCTCGACGGTTTCGTCGTCGTCGAGATCGACCAGCAAGGGATTCTTGCGCTTGGTGATCTCGCGGCGCAAACGGTCGCGGATCTCGATCAGATCGTCCTCGCTGGCGTACAGCCACTTGTTCTCTTTGAAGAACGAGCGCAGATCGCGCACGTTGCAGGCGGCGAACTCAACCACGTTCTTGGGCAGGGCCTGCAGCTTGCGTGTCACGAGCTCGGCGTAGCGGAGGTTGGCGTCGCGGTCGGGCGAGCGTACGCCGATGAGCAGCAAGGACATGTCGCCCATGCGCTCCTGTGTCTTGGTCAGAGCCACCACGCCGGGATCGTCGCTGGGCAACAACTCGGAGAACGATGTGCGCAGCTCCAGGCGAGAGGCCAGCAGCGCGGCGACGACGAACAACACGGATGCCACGGCCAAGATTGTGCCGGCGTGGCGGGAGACGAAACGGCAATAGCGGGCCGGGAAAGAATCTGGGGGAACCATCGGCGACAGTAACGTACCCGGCAAGTGCGACGGGCACAACTCCGACGCGACACGAAGGCGCGGATAGCCCCTCGGCGAGGGTCCTGGGCACCGCCCATGACGCCAGGGATCAGGTGGTCGAGATCAGCCGATGGCCCGGGCAACAGCCTGCCGTGCCGGTTGCGGGTGGAAATTTCAACAATCGCCACACATCAGATGACCCCTGCGCACCGCCCCGCCGGCCCCGGCCCGACCGCGCGTTTCACTTTATCTCGTGTATGATTGAGGCGTGCGCGAGGCCGGGCTTGGTGCCAGGTGGGGCAGTTTCAGCGTCAACGTTGTCCAGAAGTACAGAAGGAAAACCCATGACCATCGCCTGCCTTCAAGTCCACGGGCACCGGGCGTTGTTTCTATCCGTTGCCGTCATGCTCGCGGCATGCGCAAAGTCGTCTCCCACGAATCCTGGTGGGCAGGGCGGCGACACGCCGTCGAGCAACTCGGGTGGAAGCAGCGGTGGCATCGTCGCCAGTCGCACCAGTACTGGGGGCTTTTCGGCTAGCGCCGGCGGCTCGACAGACACCGGCAGTTCGTCGAGCACGGGAGGTTCCTCGCAGGGTGGCAGCTTCTCCGCCAGCGGCGGCTCCATGGGTTCGGGCGGAACCCCTGCCACGGGCGGGGCTGCGGGCGAAACTGGCGGGTCATCGACTGGCGGCTCCTCGACGGCCGGCCGCGGCGGTTCGGGCGGCCCATCCTCCTCGGGCGGCTCGTCGGGCACAAGTGGCTCCTCGCGTGCCGATGCCGGCGTTGACGCTCCTCTCGATTCCGGCCCACCCCCCATTGCCTATGCGCTCGACCCACCCAACCAGCTGATCAACCAGTTCTTCATTCCGGGTTGCCAGTCGGGGGTCGCAACCAGTCCTGGAGGCGGCGTGTGTACGCCAGGGCAGAATGCCTGCGAGGGCACCAAGCAAGGCGCGCGAATCAATTTTCTTTGCCCGCGCTTCATGCTATTTTCCGACGAAATGGTTCAGGCGGCGGCCGATGACGGCACCCCGGGCTTGAACTACGCGGTGGTGGGCCACGACGTGGATACTGGGGGTATCGATGGCACTGTGACCATCAGTTGCTGCCAGTGCTACCAACTGGTGTTCAGCCTGCCGGAAAACGTGGCCCAGGTCGGCGGCAACGGCGCCTCGGCCATTCCCATCCCACCGCCTCTGGTGGTTCAAGCCTTCAACACGTCGGCGGGCGGTGGCAAGAACTTCGACGTGTTCATGGGCGCGGGTGGCTTCGGCGCCTTCAACGCATGCGATCCGAACGCGTCCCCGGCGAGCCCTTCTGGGAAGTATTTCTATACCGAGTTTCCGCCGGACGGCGAACCCGGCTCGGGCGGCGAAAACGCGGCGACGCAGATCGCCGGTTGCAAGGCCAATGGCCTGGTAACCACCGCGAGCCTATCATCCACGACCTGCCAGAGCGCCGTGGCCACCCAATGCGGGAAGTTCAACTCGGCCTCGCCCACTGTGACCAGCGAATCTATCCATTCTTGCACCCAGTCGAACGCCGCGAATTCGTACTACCACATGAACTGGCAGATCTACGCCAAGCGTGTCGAATGTCCGACCCACCTCATGCAGGTCACCGGCTGCGAGTTGGCGTCGCAAGGCTTGCCTGCGGTCAACCCGGCTGTCACCACGCCAGCGCAGGCCGCCGCGGATTCATCTTTCAAGTCCGGCTACACGACCACGACCATGCAGGACTGCTGCATGCCGACCTGCGCCTGGCAGAACAATGTGGGGGGCCAGAACGTGCCGGTGGTTGGACTGTACGACTCGTTCTACTCCTGCGATCAGAACGGCGTCCCGGCCACGCAGAGCTCGACCGCCGACGCCGGCAACTAGTACCGACGGGGAACAGAGACAAGAAGGCCACGGGTTTCTGCTGCGTCGACAGCAAGGAACAGCTCGGACAGTGCTAAGATGGCGGGCGTATGCGCTTCCTGGTTTGTCTTGCCGCGCTCGCGGTCAGCTTGTCCGCCGCGCCGGCTTGGGCGCTGGACGAGGTGATCACGGACGTCCGGGTTCTCAACGCGGTTCGCACCGACGAGGAGACCGTCCGCTCCATCGCCGGCGTTTCCATCGGCCAGCTCTTGCGGCCGGACACCCTGGACATCATGCGCGAGCGCCTGCACTCCTCCGGCTTGTTTGCGGACGTGAATGTCTACTGGGAGCCGTACCAGGACGGGGTGCGCATCAACATCGTGGTCAAGGAAAAATTTCCATGGGTTCCGCTGCCCACCTTTTCCTATTCGCCAGGCAACATCTCGGGCGGCGCGATCATTGCCCACGGCAACCTCTTCGGTCGAGGCAAGCGCGGGGTGATCGGCGGACGCATCTCCAATGTCGATTCGGGCGCGCTGGTGGCCTACGACGATCCGGCGGTGTGGCAGACATGGGCCTTCTTCACCATCAAGGGGAAGTTCGAGCAACAGATCATTCCTGAGTACAGCAACGACTATGCCGACCTGCCCGACCTGCCCCTGTCCCCCCTGCGCAACACCAAGCTGCGCTCCTACGGCGGCGAGGTCAACGCGGGCGTGGCGTGGTTCCGCAAGGTGCGCACCTCGGTGGGATGGATCCTGGATCAGAACGACGTGCTCTGGTCGGCCCCCAATTTGAGCAACAGCTACGCGCTGGCCATCAATGGCAGTCCAGGCAGTCCACCGCCGGCAGCCGCGGTCAGTGGACGGCGGGGCGCTGGGACTGCCAATGTGACCTTCGACTTTCGCGCCCGCCAGCACGCCGTCATGTACGGCAACGCCCTTGGATTTTCTTTGGAGATCGGGGGTACCCGGTGGGGAGGCGACGACAAGCTGAACTACTGGAAGGCCAGCTCGTCGTACGAGCACGGGATTCGCTTCTTTCGCCGTCACAACCTGATCGTGCGCGCGGGCGGGACGGCGGGCGACAATCTGCCACTGTGGGCGGAGAATTCGGCCGGCGGGACCAACCTGCGCGGGTATCTGTACCGGCAGTTTCAAGGCGACACGCACCTGCGCACCCAGGTCGAGTACCACTTCCCGCTCTTCTCGCTGTGGGACCTTGACGTTCGTGGCTTGGTCTTCAACGACGCCGCGGCCATCTGGTATCGCAAGCTGCCGCCGGAAACTCTCGACGGTAACGCCTACGAGATCCGATCCGACGGTCGCCAGTTCTTGCCGCCCAGCCTGCTTCATCAGGGGTTTCAGTTCAACGAGGATCTGCACAGCTCGGCCGGCGCGGGCCTGCGCTTCTATTTGCGGACCGTGGCCATGCCTCTGGTGGGCCTGGACGTGGGCAATGGCCTGGGTACCAAGGATGTGCGCGTGATTCTGGTTCTGGGTGTGTAGCTTGCCGGAGCGAAACCCATCCAGACAGCCGCCGGGACTTTTCCTGCTGTTCGGCGTGGAGATGTGGGAGCGGTTCTCCTACTACGGGATGCGGGCGTTTCTGGTGTTGTTCCTGGTCAGCACCGCCGGCGGCTTCGGCTGGTCCAAGCAGGAGGCGGCCAACCTCTACGGCTGGTACACCGGCCTGGTGTACCTGACCCCGCTTTTCGGTGGCTATCTGGCTGATCGATTTTTGGGCACCCACCGCGCTCTCATCATCGGCGGCATCGTGATCGCCGCGGGCCACTTCTGCCTGGCGGTGCCCAGCCGGCCAACATTCTTCGTCGGGCTCGCGCTGATCATTCTGGGAACGGGATTTTTCAAGTCCAACATCTCGACCATGGTGGGGCAGCTCTACCAGCCCGACGACCGCCGCCGCGACGCCGCGTTCACCATCTTCTACATGGGCATCAACACGGGAGCAGCGCTGGGGCCCGTGATCTGCGGCTACCTGGCCAAGAGCGAGCGCTTCGGCTGGCACTGGGGCTTCGGCGCGGCGGGCGTGGGCATGGTGGCCGGCCTTGTCACCTACTTGGCCTTCAAGAAACGCTATCTGCCCGGCATCGGCGACGTGCCCGTAGGCCGGGTCGCCGAGCGGGCAGGTGACGTCCACCAGCCGCTCTCTTCCGACGATCGGCGCGGCATTGCCGCCATCGCCATCCTGGCCTTCTTCAACATCTTCTTCTGGGTCGCCTTCGAGCAGGCGGGTTCGTCCATGAACTTCTTCGCCGAGGAACGCACCGGGCGACAGTTTCTCGGCATCGACTTCCTCGCGCCCTATTTCCAGTCGGTGAATCCGGTTGCCATCATCGTGATGGCGCCGCTGTTTGCCTGGATGTGGAGCCGGCTGGCGGCGCGCGGTCGCGAGCCGAGCACACCGGTAAAATTCGCAACGGGCCTGTTCCTGGTCAGCGCCAGCTTCGCCATCATGGTGGTGGCCGCGCGCCTGTCCGACGCTGGTGCCCGCGTGAGCCCGCTCTGGTTGATCGCGACCTACGTGTTGCAGACCTGCGGCGAGTTGTGCCTGTCGCCCGTGGGCTTGTCCATGGTGACCAAGCTGGCGCCGGCGCGCTTCGCCTCGCTGATGATGGGCATCTGGTTTCTGGCCTTCTTCGTGTCCGATCGCTGCGCGGGCGTGCTGGCTGGCTTGGTGGAAAAGGTCGAACGGGGCGAGGTGTTCCACATCCTGGGCGGCCAGGCGGATTTCTTCCTCATGTTCGTGGTAGTCACGTTGATTGCCGGCGCGGCGCTGTTCGCGCTTTCGGGCACGGTCAAACGGCTGATGCGCGGCCGGGCGTAAGCAGCTTCGCGGCGTTCTTGCTGAGGATTTCCATGGCAACAACCATTCCCACCCGCAGTGAGCCCGTGATGGAAACCATCCATGGCGTCAAGGTCGTCGATCCTTATCGCTGGCTGGAAGACGGTGACAGCGCGGAGGTTCGCTCCTGGACCGCGCAGCAGAATCGGCTGCTGCGCCAGACCTTGGACGCTGTGCCCAGCCGCAAGGGTCTGGTCGACCGGCTCTGGGCCTTGCATGGGATCGGCGCTTTGGGCGTGCCGGTTCCCAAGGGCAAGGGCAGGGTGGCTCGCTATTTCTACACGCGGCGCGAGGGCCAGCAGAACCAGCCCGTGCTCTATGTGCGGCAGGGGCTTGACGGAGCCGATCGCGTCCTGCTCGACGTGAACGCGCTGGCCGCTGACGGGACGCAGGCGCTCGACTGGTGGTATCCGTCGGAAGACGGCCGGTGGCTGGCCTACGGGATTTCGGCGGGCGGCAGCGAGGTATCCACCCTGCGTGTGAGCGACGTGGACACGGGCCAGGATCGGCCGGACGTCATTCCCTGGACGCGGGCTTGCTCGCTGGCCTGGCTGCCCTCGGGCCGCGGTTTCTATTACACGCGCTATCCGGCGCCGGGCTCGCTGCCCGCGGGCCAGGAACAGTACCAACGCCGGGTCTTCTTTCACCGTCTGGGCACCGACCCAACCCAAGATCGCATGATCTTCGGCGAAGGACTGGGCACCTCGGCCTGGGCCTCAGTGATGCTGTCGCCCGACGGCCGCTGGCTAGGCATCGAGGTTGCCGATGGCGCGGCCAAGACCGATCTCTTCCTCGTCGACACCAGGAAGCGTGGCACGCCGTCGCCCATACCCGTGGTCACCGGCCGGCCGGCGATTTTCAATCTGGTCGACATGCTCGACGATCGCCTGTACGTGGTCAGCAACGAGGACGCGCCTCGCTACCGGCTGTGGCAGATCGATCCGCGCAAGCCCGAGCGCAACAACTGGAAGCAAATCATCGCCGAGGGCAAGGACACGCTGGAGTCGGTAGCGGCGGTGGGGGGAAAGCTGGCCGCGCTCTACCTGAAAGACGCGTCCTCGCGCGTGCGCGTGTTTTCGCGCGCGGGCAAGCTGGAGCGCGAGATCAAGCTGCCGGGCCTGGGCACGGTGACGGACCTGCAGGGCCGGCGCCAGGCGCGCGAGTTATTTTTCGGTTTCACCTCGTTCCTCACTCCCACCGTGGTCATGCGCCACGATCTCGGCGCGGGTCGTGGCTGGCGTAGGGGCGACCTGCGGTCGCCCGTGGTCTGGCAGAAACTGGCGTCGCCCATCGATCCCGATAGCTTTTCGGTCGAGCAGGTGCGCTATCGTGCGAAGGACGGCACGCTGATTCCCATGTTCCTGGTCGCGCGCAAGGGCCTGGTGCGTGACGGTCGCGCCCCTGCGCTGCTCTACGGCTATGGCGGTTTCAACGTGAACATCACGCCGTCCTTTGCCGCGGCGGTCACGCCATTCATCGAGGAGGGCGGTGTGTATGCGGTGGCCAACCTGCGCGGCGGCGGCGAGTACGGCGAAACCTGGCATAGCGCGGGCGTCCTGGCCAACAAGCAGAACGTGTTCGACGACTTCATCGCGGCAGCCGAGTTTTTGATCCGCGAGAAGATCACGTCGCGCGCTCGGCTGGCAATTTCAGGGCGGTCGAACGGCGGTCTGCTGGTGGCCGCGGCGATCACGCAGCGGCCCGACCTGTTTCACGCCGCCATCTGCGGCGTGCCGGTGACCGATATGATTCGCTATCACCTCTTCCTGATTGCCCGACTCTGGATTCCGGAATACGGCACGTCCGAAGATCCCGAGCAGTTCAAGTTTCTCTACGCCTACTCGCCCTATCACAACATCCGAGACGGCGTCGCCTATCCCGCCACACTGGTCTTCGCCGCCGAGTCGGACTCGCGCGTCGATCCTCTGCACGCGCGCAAGTTCGCGGCGCGGCTGCAAGCAGTGCAGGGCGGCCCCGGGCTGATTCTTCTGCGCATGGAGGGCCAGGCGGGCCACGGGGCCGGCAAGCCGCTGGCCAAGTTGATCGAACAGTATGCGGACGAGATGGCGTTTCTTTTCGGCCAGTTTGGGCTCAGCTCGCCCTGATCTCATGTAGACTGCTGGCGCGACCATGAATCTCGAACTGGTCTCCATGCCGTGGGCTATGTTTGATGCTCCCTCGGCTGCTCTGGGCGCGCTGTCGGCGTACGTTCAAAACCACGAACCGCGGGTCGCACGCGGGCTACCTCGCTGCGCTTCCAGACGACGTCGGCTCTCGCCTCGATTTGCCCTACCGCGACCACGATCTGGTCGCCGACCCGGTTTCCTGGGATCCGGTTCTGGCAGCGGTCAAGCGCTGGCGGAGACGCGCGGAATTTCTCAAACGGTCAAGTTTGCTGGCAGTCGAGAGTAAAGCCATGGTCTACTACGACGGTGGCGAATTTCTCGAGATCGTCGATCGGCGCAAGGACTTCCAGGTCTTCACCCTGGACAGGAGCTGGCGTGATCTCTACCTCTTCTGCACCAATATCCGTTCCGAGCAGGAGATTGCCAGACGTTTCGCCGGCGCGCTGTCACAGCAAGAGGTCGCGGACCAGCTTGGCGAGATGGTTGATGCGAAACTGATGTTTCGCGAAGGAGATCGGTTCTTGTCCTTGGCGGTGGCGGTGCGGCCCGAGTTCGCTTTGCTGCGCGTGCGTGAGGAGAAGGCGAACGCCGCGTCCGAGGCAGCGCTGACAGCGACGCGATAGAACGTGGTCGGAGATTTTTTCGGCCACGTCCACGACCACGAAATCACCAGGCCACAAACTGGAAGCAGGCGCTTGCGGGTAGTAGGGTCAGACTGTGAACAAGACCCGCGTCATCATTCTCTTCGGTGGCCGCTCGGCAGAGCACGAGGTGTCGCTGCTGTCGGCCCGCAATGTCTTCGTCGCGCTCGACCGTGACCGCTTTGAACCGGTGTTGATCGGCATCGACAAGCAGGGCCGCTGGCGACCCGAGGCCGAGCAGACCCTGCTGGGCGCCACAGGCGATCCGCGCACGCTCAGCCTGAAAGCAGTGGGGCGCGCGCTGGAAGTGCCGGTCTACCCCGACACTAGCGAGACCGCGATCGCGCCACGCGCTTTGCTTCGCCACGACGACGTCGTGTTTCCGGTGCTGCACGGAACCTACGGCGAGGACGGTACCGTGCAAGGCCTGCTGGAGCTGGCGGACATCGCCTACGTCGGGCCGGGGACGCTCGGCTCGGCCATCGGCATGGACAAGGACGTGGCCAAGCGCTTGCTGGCGCAGGCTGGAATTCCAGTGGTGCCATGGCGTTTGGTCACCGCGCGCAAATTTTCGCGCGACCGCGCGGCCACGCTGGCGCACGCGTCGGAGCTGGGCTTCCCGGTGTTCGTGAAACCGGCCAACGCGGGATCGTCGGTCGGTGTCAGCAAGGTCAAGACCGTCGCCGAGCTGGAACCGGCGCTGCGGGCCGCGCTGGCGTTCGACAGCAAGGTGCTGGTGGAGGCAGCGGTCAATGCGCGCGAGATCGAGTGCGCGGTGCTGGGCAACGACGAGCCGCAGGCCTCCATGCCGGCTGAGATCGTCGTTCATCACAAGGACGGCTTCTATTCCTACGACGCCAAGTACGTGGACGCGGACGGCGCCGACGCCAGGATCCCGGCCGATATCCCGCCTGAACTGACCGAGCGCGTGCGCAAGCTGGCGGTGGACACTTTCCGTTGTCTGGAGCTAGCGGGAATGGCGCGGGTGGATTTTTTCCTCGACCGGCAGAGCGGCACGCTCTACGTGAACGAGGTCAACACTATCCCAGGTTTCACCGCCATCAGCATGTACCCGAAAATGTGGGAAGCCTCGGGTGTGTCGCAGAAACAGCTTATTGCACGCCTCATCGACCTGGCCATCGAGCGGCGCACGGATCGGCGCAAGCTGAAGACGCAGATCTAATCGGTGCTATTTCGTCTGGCCGGCTTCGCCAACTACTCCGAGCGGGCAAGCTCTGCGACGCTGGTGTTCACTCGTCGCATTTCTTCTATATCGACCGTCTTCCCTTATAGTGACTGGCGTGGAATCGAGATGCCGACTCGGCGGCGGGCTTGCAGCTGAACGGCAAGGCGACACAGTTAGGACTCCTCGCGAGACAAACTCGTCAGCGTGGCCCCGATGTCCCCGGGCCGCTAGTGACTTGCCGGCTTTCCGTGCGGTACATCTAATGGGTGATCCGCGAGATTAGGATTCAACCCGTTACGCGCGAGAATTGGGAGGCATTTGCCCGCTTTTTCGAGGCGAAGGGTAGCCCGCACTACTGTTGGTGCACCCTGCATCGCCTGTGCGGTGGGCGGAAATCGAGCGACACGCAAAAGAGGGCTTCCATGCTGAAGCTCGTCGATGCGGGGACACCTATCGGCCTGCTCGCGTGCAAGGGCACCGAACCCGTTGGGTGGTGCTCAGTCGCCCCTCGCGAAACCTACGTTCGACTCGAGCGGTCCAGAACCATGCCTCGCGTGACGTCTTCCGAGACGCCGACCTGGACCGTGCTCTGCTTCTTCGTCGCTCAGCCTTATCGCCACCAGCACATCGCGAGCGCCTTGCTAGAAGGCGCTGTCGCGTATGCGCGAGAACAAGGCGCCGAGGTCGTCGAGGGATATCCGTTCGACACCGCCGGCATCACCTCGACGCATCGAGGTCACTCTCGCATGTTTAAGGCATTAGGTTTTCAGCTCGATGGAAAGCGCTGGTGCAGGCGCATCGGGCGAGACGATGACGCGGCCTAACCAATAGGCGTTTGATCCGCCCTCCTCGGCCTGCTACTTCTGGTCGAGCACTTCAATCGGCGGCATGGTCTTGCCTTCCAGGTACTCCAGGCTGGCGCCGCCGCCGGTGGAGACGTGGGTCATCTTGTCAGCCAGGCCCATCTTCTCGACCGCTGCGGCCGAGTCGCCGCCGCCGATGACCGTGATGGCGCCACGGCCAGTGGCCGCCGCGATCGCCTTGGCCACAGCCAGGGTGCCGGCCGCGTAGTCCGGGGCCTCGAACACGCCCATGGGGCCGTTCCACACGATGGTGCCGGCCTTGCCGATGATGTCGCCGAAGGCAGCCACGGTCTTGGGTCCGATGTCCATTCCCATCAGCCCGTCGGGAATCGCGGCGCCGGGTACTACCGTGGGCTTGTCGCCGGTCATGGCCTTGAAGTCGAAGTTGGCCGCCGCGCTGTGATCGCAGGGCAGCACGATCTTGCCGCCCGCCTGTCCGAGAAGCTTTTTCATCTCCTCGACCTGATCTTCCTCGACCCGGCTCTTGCCCACGGCCACGCCGCGTGCCTTCAGCAGTGTGTATGCCATGGCCCCGCCGATGAGGATGTGGTCCACCTTGCCGAGCAGGTTGGAGATGAGCTTGATCTTGTCGCTGACCTTGGCCCCTCCCAGGATGGCCACGAAGGGCCGCTTGGGGCTGGACACCGCCTCGTGCAGGTAGCGAATCTCCTTCTCCACCAGATACCCGGCCACCGCGGTGCCGCCCTTCTTCTGGATGGCTTTGGCCGTGCCGTACATGCTGGCGTGCTTGCGGTGACAGGTGCCAAAGGCGTCGTTGACGTACACGTCGCCCAGCTTGGCCAGTCCGGCGACGAAATCGTCGTGGGTCTTCTGCTGCTCTGCCGTCAGCTTCTTGTCGGGATTCTTCTTAGCCTTGTCGGGCATGGTTTCGCCCGCGTTGAAGCGCACATTCTCCAGCAGGGCCACATCGCCCGGCTTGAGCGAAGCCACCAGAGCCTCGGCGGCCGGACCGATGACCTCTTTGGGCCCGAGCTTCACCGGCTTGCCCAGCAGGTCGCCCAGGCGCGCGGCGCAGGGCTTGAGGCTGCCCTCTGGATCGAAGGCGCCGTCGGGCCGGCCCAGGTGGCTCATCAGTACCAACTTGCCGCCCTGGTCCAGCACCTGCTTGATGCTGGGAAGCGCGGCGCGGATGCGCCGGTCGTCGGTGATCTGGCCGCCCTTCAGGGGCACGTTGAAATCCACGCGCATGAGCACGGTCTTGCCGCTGACGTTGATATCTGCAAGGGTCTTGGTCGCCATGGTGTCTGCCTCTCGCTGGTGGTTCATCGCAGCCCCGGTGGGGCGCGCGGGCAGATAGTAGCGGATCTCGGGGCAAAACGCAGGCAGGAAGCCAGGGGGCAGAGCGGCTATCGGCTACTCGACCCAGGATGCCGCCAGCTTGCACTTCGGCTCGGCCGCCCCTCCCCTCCACAACTTCTGACCGGAGGCCCTAGCGCGCGGCGGGCGTGCCACACTCGGCGCCGTCATTGGTGGGGACCACCCCAGCCGATGTGAGCGTGATGATCGCGGTGCCATCAAGTCTAGTGACTTGGGCCCCCGCCGGCGATGTTCCACGTAGTCGTCACATTCGGACCGCCGGTGAGTGACTGCGCGGTCCACGTGATCTTGGCAGGCTGGAATCCCACGGTGTCCTGGAGCGTTCCGTCCGGGGCGGTGTCGATCGCCACCGTGCTCACCTGAACGTTCTGCATGTCGTACCGCATGCGATCGACGATCGCGTTGTTGTTGTCGAGCGCCGTGAAATGAGCAGTCACAGCTTGAGTGGTGGTCTGGCGTAAGGCGGCGCCCAACTCGCTAAGCGTCTGCACAGAAACGCCGGTTACCAGCGTCAGTGGGGAAAATACCGTGTTGCCGGCCAAGCCAGAACCCGGGCCGGTGCCGGTCGGGCTGGTCAGCGACATGACGAGCTTGGAGAAGGGGGTTTCACTTGAGAAGCTGCTTGGGTCGACGCCTTGACCGAAAAACACGAACTTGGGGCCCACGGGGCCGCCGCCGCTGCCGCCGTTTTCCGAGGAGGGGTCGTAGGTGACCGTCGACGAGCCGTAGCTCCAGGTTTCCTTGGTAAAGATCAGCGTGAGCTGCTCGATGGGCGCGCCATCCTGGGTCGAATCGGTGCTGAACTGAGTGAGAATGACGTTGGTCAACCCGATGGTAAGGGCGCCCCCGGCAAGTACGATTTGCGCCGTGGAAGTCGCCTGTTGGTTCGCTGCGATGAGGGCGAGGTTCGGACTCGAGACGTCGGTGTCGCGGCTGATCTGGATCGCGGAAAGCTGCGCCTGTCCTGTTGGCCCGGAAAGACCCCACGGAACGTCCACCCGCTGGCTGAACGTGCGGATTGGCGCGCTGGTCACCAAGGTACCGAAGCTCATTGAGCCAATGACCACGAGTGGTGGTGTCGCAGTTCCCGAGGGGCCGGTCGGACCCTGCGGACCTGTCGCGCCCTGCGGGCCGGCTGCGCCCGCTGGACCTGCCGGACCTGCCGGACCTGCTGCGCCCTGAGGCCCGGCTGCCCCCGGAGTCCCAGGGGCTCCTTGTGGACCCGGGACGCCCGGAACGCCTTGCGGACCCGCAGGTCCCATCGCACCTGCAGGTCCGACCGCACCCGCGGGCCCGATCGCACCCGCAGGCCCCTGCGCGCCAGTCGCGCCAGTCTTTCCCTGCGCACCAGCCGGACCCGCCGGACCGGTCGGCCCGAGCACCCCGACGAACGATGCGCAGCCGGTCCCGGTCAATCCGAGGTCGACCGTCACGCTGGCGTTCATGTTGTTGAGTGGCACCGTCGAGCTCGTGCAGGTGGAACTGGCGGACGCCGAGAGCTGATAGCTGCCGACGCCGAGCCCGGGAATCGAGTAGTGCCCGGTCGCATCGGAGAAAGCAGTCCGGGATTCCGACCCTGCCAATTTCACCGTCGCACCCACGACAGGACCCTTCGACGATGTCACCGCGCCCGAGATCGCGAACGAGCCGGTGAGCGCTTCCTGCGAAGTTTCCACGCTCTTGCCCGGGCTCCGCCCCGTGCAGGCGCCGAGCATGCCGAGCAAGGCCAGACCGAAGAGACAGCCAGAGTTTTTCGAACCAACGTGCGTGCGGATGGAAGTGTGCATGGCTGGCCTTCTAGTCTTTCTTTCTGTGGCCAGTCAAACCAAAAGAAGACCAATAAAAAGGCTTCGGCAAGGTTGACGTTCCCGTCGCGGGATTGTCACGAGAACGACCCATCTGTCGTCCGAATGGCGGCAAATTCTGTCTTTGTTCTTCGCGAGGATGTTGCTGCAGATCAGGCAGCGGCCGCGCAGCGGCCGGGCGCCTCGATCGCCTCTCCCCTCGACAATTTTTGACCGGCGGCGCTAGGGACAGTAGGCCTGTCCGCCGGAGGCGGCGTAGGCGTTCAGCTTGGACACCAGGTTGCCCCCGTCGGTCTCGGGCGTGGTCTGGTTGGCATCGCCGGCGCCGAACGCCATCCCGACGGAGTGACTGGCCGCCAGCTCGTCGGTGTGGCCGAAAAAGTAGTCCACGCGGTTGTCCTTCCAGGCGTTGGTCTGGTTGGGCAGGTTCATGTTGCCCACCGGAAGCTGCCACCATAGCACGCCGGTGCCGGCCTCTTCGGCCAGGGCCTTGGCCCAGGTGAAGGCCTGGGTGAAGTCGGGCAGGGTGGCGTTGGTTGCGTCCCACCAGGTGTTGCGGCCGATGCTCTGATAGTAGCCGGCGTCGCGATCGCTGGCGTCGACCACGATGAAGTCGCCGGTGGCGGCTCCGCAGGCGACCAGGAAATCCGCCAGTTTCTTGGCCTCGGCGGGTACGTTGAGCGAGGCGCTGGTATTGGCCAGCACGTCGATGTCGGTGCCCCAGCCCGAGCCGTGCAGGCCGATGCGCACCTTGGGGGCGTACTTGCGCGCCATCGCGATTACGCAATTGCCCAGGCCCGCGATGCTGTTCTCGGTGCCGGCGCAGTCAGTGGAGTTGGCCGAGGCGACCGCGGCCGGGATCGAGTGCGGATTGCTGTTCACCTGCTCGGCATAGCCCCAGAAATCGGGCTCGATGTGTACCAGGGCGGTGTCGCTGCCGATGTTCTGCAAGACGAAACGAAAGTCGGCAAAATACCGCGCCATGAAAGCGGCGTTGTTGGCCGCGGCAACCTCGCCGGCGTCCTCGGTCGCGCCGCTGGCTTGCAGAATCTGGTAGTAGGTGAACATGGGGATCTGGCTGTTGCCCTTGGCCGTGGACACGAAGTTGCGAACATAGGCGCCGGGCGGATCCTGGTCGTACTGCCAGCAACCCCACCAGGCGCAGCCCACGGTGTTCGCGCAGGAAGTTCCATTGGTCGTGCAGCCCGATGCGCACGAGGTGCAGGGCGAGGTGCCGTCGAAGATCCCACCAGAAAGATACTGGTAGCGCAGGTCGGCCTTCACCGTGGCCGCTGTCGCGTCCTCCATCGAAGCGCCGGCCAGCACATGCGCCTTGCCCAGATCGGCCAGCACCTGCGCGCCCAGGCACGTGCCAGTCGAACCACCGCCACTGGAACCGGCCACGGTCGCACTGCTGGCTCCCGCTGCGCCGCCACCACCAGCGCCGGCCACGGCCGCGCTGCTGGATCCAGCGGTGCCACCTGCGCTCGCATCCTGCGCGCCGACCGAGTTGCTACCCGATGAACCACAGCCGAACAGAGTTGCTGCCAGAAGGATCGGAGCGTGAGTGCGCAACTTGAGCGGAAGGGACTTCTCTGACGACGCTTGTTCGCCCATGACTGACAGTTTACTCCAATACGCACTGGTCGAGGTGCCGCCAGTTCGGCCAGCCGCAGCACGCGGTTCTTCTTGCTGGCAATCAATCAAACGCGAACTGTAATTCGCCGCCGGTCACAGTCGTCGCGATTCTGGTGACGGGCCTGGCCTCCATCATGCGGGTGAGCAGCTCCTGGCTGATCCGGGGCAGCAGGGTGTTGGTCAGGATCGAGTCGATCATGCGACCGCCGCTCTCCAACTCGGTGCAACGGTCGGCGATCAGCTTCACGACCGCGTTGTCGTAGCTGAACGGGATGCGGTGGCTCTCCTGTACGCGCCTGGCCACGCGGTCGAGCTGCAAGCGTGCGATGTTGCCGATCATTTGGTCGCTGAGCGGATAGTAGGGGATGGTGACCATGCGGCCGAGAAGGGCCGCGGGGAAGGCTCGCAGCAGCGGCTTGCGCAACGCCCGAGCGATCTGCTCGGGATCGGGCCGCGCGTCGGGATCTTTGCAAAGGCCGAGGATCAGCTCGCTGCCCACATTGGTGGTGAGGAAGATCAGGGTGTTCTTGAAATCGATGCCCCGGCCTTCGCCGTCTTCCATCCAGCCCTTGTCAAAGACCTGGAAGAAGATCTCGTGTACGTCGGGATGGGCTTTTTCCACCTCGTCGAGCAGCACCACGCTGTAGGGGCGGCGCCGGACCGCCTCGGTCAGCACGCCGCCCTCGCCGTAGCCGACGTAGCCAGGGGGCGCGCCCTTGAGCGTGGACACGCTGTGCGCCTCCTGGAATTCGCTCATGTTGATCGTGATGGCGTTCTGCTCGCCTCCATACAACGTCTCAGCCAGGGCCAGCGCGGTCTCGGTTTTTCCGACGCCGGAAGGTCCGGCCAGCATGAACACACCGACGGGCTTGCTGGGGTTTTCGATCCCGGCGCGCGAGGTCTGGATCCGGCGGGCAATCATGTCCAGGGCGTGGCCCTGGCCGAGCACGCGTTGGCCGAGGGTCTCGGCCAGCCTCAGCACGGTCTCGATCTCGTTCTTCACCATGCGGCCCACCGGGATGCCGGTCCAATCGCCCACCACGGAAGCCACCACCTGCTGATCCACGGTGGGCAGAATCAAGGGTTGCTCGCCCTGCAGCTTGCCGAGCGCAGCCTGGGCCATGTGTAGTTCGTCCAGCCAGGCGCTTCGCTCGGGCGACTCAGGGCTTCCCCGCAGCTTGCTCCGCAGATCGAGAATGCGATCGACCAGCTTCTTCTCCGCGGCCCAGCGCTGCTCCAGGCCGGCCAGCCGTTGCCTTTCCGCTTCCAGTTTGTCTTGAACGATCCTTTCGTGACCAGCGTCGCCAGTCATGCCCAAGGCCGCTTCTCGAAGAATGATCTCCAACTCGGTCTCCAGGCCCTGGATACGGCGGCGGCTGTCCTCGACCTCGGCCGGCACTGCGTGCTGACTGATGGCGACTCGCGCACAGCAGGTGTCGAGCAGGCTGACCGCCTTGTCGGGCAACTGGCGGGCCGGAATGTACCGGCGGGACAGCTTGACCGCCGTTTCGAGCGCCTCGTCGAGTACGAGAACTCGATGGTGCTTCTCCAGCGCGGATGCCGTCCCTCGCATCATGAGCAGTGCTTTGGCCTCGTCGGGCTCGCCCACCTGCACCACCTGGAACCGCCGGGTGAGCGCCGGATCCTTCTCGATGTGCTTCTTGTACTCGGCCCAGGTGGTGGCCGCGATGGTGCGCAGTTGGCCGCGCGCCAGGGCCGGCTTAAGCAGGTTGGCCGCGTCGCCTGTGCCCGCGGCGCCGCCGGCACCGATCAAGGTATGGGCCTCGTCGATGAACAGGATGATCGGTTGCGCTGATGCCTGAACCTCGTCGATGAGCTGGCGCAGGCGATTCTCGAACTCGCCCTTCATGCTGGCGCCGGCTTGCAGCAGTCCGATGTCCAGCGCCCGCAGCGACACGTCCCGCAGAGGCAAGGGCACGTCGCCGCTGGCAATGCGCTGGGCGAACCCCTCGACCACCGCGGTCTTGCCAACCCCGGCTTCGCCGGTGAGGATGGGGTTGTTCTGCCGCCGGCGCATGAGGATGTCGACGATCTGCCGGATTTCCTCGTCACGCCCCACGATGGAATCTATCTCTCCATTTCGCGCGCGCTCGGTCAGGTCAACCGAGAATCTGTGCAGCGCTTCTTGTTTGCCCAGGGCAGCCGGGGCCATGGCCGCGATGGATTCCCCGGGCGAAGCGCAGACCCGGAACTCGTCGCTTGCGCTCATGGCTTCCTCGGGCGAGCCCTTCACGATGGCGCTCCATCGGTCGGTCAGCTGCTCGACCTTCACCTTGTCGAACTCGCGCGAAATGGCAGAAAGGGAATTTCTGAGACTCGGAGTCTTTAGGATTCCCACTGCCAGGTGCCCGGTTCGCACCTGCGACTCGCCGAAAAGCAGGGTCGCGTACACCCACCCGCGCTCGACCGCCTCCTCGATATGGGAGGACAGATCAGAGATCGAGGTGGCCCCGCGCGGAAGCTGGTCCAGGGTCGCTGTCAGGTCGCGCGCCAGGCGCGAAGAATCGATGCGAAACTCATGCAGGATGTGGTGCAGATCCGAGTCCGGCAATTGCAGGATCTGATTGAGCCAGTGGACCAGTTCGACATAGGGGTTGCCACGCAGCTTGCAGAAGACAGTGGCGCTTTCGATGGCCTTGTAGCCCAGGCTGTTCAGCTTGCCGAAAAGAGAAACGCGCGCGATTTCAGACATTCTCAATACTCCTGCTGTTTTTCAGGCCGGACACTGCAGCCGCGTCTTGCCTCAGTGGGTTCAGGATCACATCTTGCCGGCGCTCGCCCTGCGGGCATCGCCCCAGCCACGAGGTCCAGCCCAGCCGCGCGGCACAGCCCAGACGGAATGGTCTTGTCACCCGATCCGCAAGATGAAGCCGTACATCCCAGTTCAGTGAATCGCCGACGTAGTTGCGCACCAGCGCGACCAGGCGCCGCAACCTTGCCTGGCCGGGCAACAGGCTGTGGAAGTCGTCCTCGTGCAGCGGCCCGAACACGATGCGGAACTTGCCTTGACGCTGCCAGGTCCGCGCGCCAGCCACCGTGCTCTGGCCCAGAATTCCGGATGGGAGGCTGCGCCCCAGCCGCCAGCGCGTTTTCTCGGGCAGAGTCAACCATTCGCCCACGAACTCTTCCACGGTGACCGGCAAGACAAAGAAGGCGTCCAGTATCGCGGTCAATCCCTCACAGTTGCGCGGCTGCGCGGCGAAGCGGCCGGCGAAGTGCAGCTTGGCCCGGTCCGGGAACTCGTCGCGATGGCGAAGCGACGGCATTCCCAGGCCCAGCAAAGACCCGACGTAGGTGGAGAATCGGTCTTGGGCCGGCCTATCGAGGCTGACCGTGGGCTGGGCGTCGGCCCAGGCGCGATAGAAGAGCGCGAGCATCCGGTGGTGAAAGATGTCGAGGAAGCGGACCAGCGCAAAGTCACCCGCGTTGCGCACGCGATCGCGCGCATAGTCGGTCAGGTGGATGGGCAACGGCCCGTTGGGACCAAGCAACCCGAGAAAGTGCAGCGAAAGACACGGCGGTGTGCCACCAGCGGCCGGCGTGAAAGACGCCACTGTCGATGGAGCAAATTCTAGGGACGGTTCCTGGCCCAGTCGGATCGGTTCGTCGGACGGGCGCGCGGCTCGACCGAGACGCGCGCTTTGCGGATAGGCGCACTCGAAACGTCGCAACACATCGAAGAAATCGAATCGATGGGGCGCGCCTTCCAGCGTGCGCAGCAGTTCCCCGGTGCCAGGGGAAGTGCCCGCTGCGGGATCTTCTACAGCAACGGGCGGCGTCCCAGCCGGGCTGGCCATCGGGCAATTTCCCCGCGCTGTACCGTGTGAAGCGCAGTCTCGGTGAAGGAGTTGATGGAGGTGTACTTGCTGAAGAATCGTTCCAGCACGGCCCCCAGGAGAAAGACGCCCATTCCCTCGAAGGCAGTTTCGTCGCAGGTGAGCGTGACCTCGGTGCCGCGAGCGAAGGCGGCCGGTCCCGGCAAGGGCAAGCGCCTGGTCACCGGCTGCGACGCGACCGAGCGGACGCCCTCGATCTGTCGGCGGATCACCGCATCGCCCGAATCGCCGTAGAGAGCAAGCAGTTCACGCAGGGCGGAGGCCCCGCCACCGTCCGCGGCGTCGGTGAGAGACAGGTAGTTGAGCGACAGGTGGCTGATCAACCTCCAGGTCGGATCCCCGTGGGCGCACGAGGCGCGCGGGGGAGTCGGGCCCGCCACGCAGCGAACCGCCGCCACCGGAGCGCCGGTTTCCAGCGAGAAATCGCTTGAGCCCTGGCCGAGCGGCAGGTGCAGCGGCAGATCGCGGTTGGTGCAGGTCACGGCCACCGCGAGCTGCTTGAGCCGCGATGGGAAGGGCGCCTCGTCGGGATCGACCAAGGCCAAGAATACCTCGCTGCCTGCATAGCTCGAACGAGCTCCTTGCGCGCGCTGCTTGGCCGAGAGCAAGCGTGGTTGGCGGTGCACGGTGTAGTAGGCCCTGCCGGCCGCGGGTGATTGGTCATTGGTCGCATAAAGGGGCAGAAACTCCTGCTTCTCGTCGCTGCCGGTGCCATAGCCGACTACCTCGGTAACGGCGTGGACCTCGAAATCCATGGGCCGAGTCCGGTCAGGCACTACGTGGTACTCGCTGGCGCTCGCGCCCAGGTGGATGCGATCGGCACGCCGGGGAAACAGATTCACCGCGGGTGCACAGAAGAGTGCGAACTGGGAGAGACCGACCGCCTTTTCCAGGCGCGGATCCTGGGTGTCGAAGACGACGATGATCTCCAGCTCGGTGTCGGTGCAACGGCGCACGGCGTGTTGCAGCCCGCAAAGGTCGAAGAACATGTAGCGACTGGGAAACGCGAAATATTCCTGCAACAGTCGATAGCCTTGGAAGCAGCGTGGTCCGTAGGGAAGCAAGGCCTGGTCGTCGTCGAACCCCAGCGGGCTCACACTTGCATCGGCCATGACCTGGCACCCCGGTTGGCCCGGTCCCCCTGGCCGGGCGACCAGCGTCACGGTGTGGGCCATCAACAACTCGTACAGTCGCATGGCGATTTCGTCGCCGCCGCGCAAGAAGATGGGCAATTTCTCTAGGGCCAGGTGATCCATGGTCAACCCGGCCGCGGCACGCAGTCGCAGCCGCAGCGCCGCCTTGCCTTTGCCAGAAAGCCGGAGTGAGCCGAGATCAGCCAAGAACGACGTGTATTCGGCGCCCACCAATTCCAGTGGCCACAGCGCCAGTTCGTGAGCCGTGCGGTACTCGCAGGCGGTCCCTGCGCTCCGGCCGGCCAGGCTGCGCAAGGCAGTCCCGCGCGCGACGCGAAAGCCATCGGCCAGCGCGCCTTCGGACAAATTGGGCTGCAGCTCCAGCACCGCCATCGACGGCGTGGGCGCCAGAATGTGGGGGTAGACCATTTGCAGCAGGTGCTGGCTGAAGCGCGGGAATTCAGCGTCGATCTTGAGCTGGACCCGGGCGGCCAAGAAGGCGAAGGACTCGAGCAGACGCTCGACATACGGGTCGGAACACTCCAACGACTCCAGGCCCAGCCGGCCCGCGATCTTGGGGAACTCGCGGGCGAACTCCCCGCCCATTTCTCGCAGGTACTGTAGCTCACGGTTGTAGTGGCCCAGCACCCGGGGATCCATTACAGGCTCCCCTTGCCGAACTGGTCGGTCACTTCCACGCTGCCGGTCTCCAGATCGACCGCGGTTCGCAGGAACAGGCGCAACGGCAGAGGCTGGGCCCATAGCTCCGCCTCCACGTCGAAAGACAGGGCATTGTGGTTCATCTGGCCGTCGTCCAGGGCGGGGCGCACCCTCACCGAATTGCGATCCAGGCGGGGTTCGAAGTTCAGGATGGCTTGACGGATCATCTGTCCCAGCTCAACTGGGTCCAGACTCGACGCTGTCCGACCCGCCAAGTCGGGAATGCCGTAGTTCAGCACCGAGCGCGCGACCAGAGGCAATTCTTCGAGATTCTGCAAGGACTGCATGTGCGTCGTATTGAAGAGCCAGGTGAGATCCCGGCGCACGCACTCGCGCAACCGGGCGGGCGAAAGAATCCGCAACTCGCGCAACTCCGTCGCCCGCTCAGGCTTGTCATCGGTCAGTCGATCGAGCAAAGAAGGTGAGAGCCGTTCCTTGGGCGTCAGCTCAGCCATGGTGTGATGTTATGCCTGCCGGCTAATCGCGAATTCCCCAACCGCCGTCGCGCCCTTGCTGTCGCCCGGCGCGCGCGGCGTGTACTCGAATTTGAGGTGCGAGAAATTGAGGGTCACGGTTTCGGAGTACCTGTCATTGGGCAAGGGATCGCCAGTCTTGACCGAAGAGATGATCACGGTTCCACTCATGGTGATCTTGATGAATTCCAGCGCATCTTTTCCGCTGGACTTGATCACGGTGAGAACGGCCTCTCCCTGGCTGCTGCCCTCGAAACATTGTTGAATGAGCGTGGGCGACGCATTGTCGACGTATTTGGTGAAGGTGAGATCGTGGACGTCGGCGGTGCCGGAGCCGGCCCCTCCCACCTGGCCTGAGGCGGACTGGGTGAGGCCCCAGTTCCACGACAGCACATCGATTTCACCGTTATGGTTGTCGACGATCGATTCGCCCTGGATGTCTCCGATCTTGATGCAGATGGTGAACGCCATTTTCCTGACTCCTTGCTAGATTGCGGTTTTCTGAACTCACGCGGCCTTGGCCGAGGGAAGCTTCGCGACCAGTCGCAAAGACACGGTCAGCCCTTCGAGTTGGTAGTGGGGACGAAGGAAGAACTTGGAAGCGTAGTAGCCGGGATTGCCCTCGACCGGCTCGACGATCACCTCCGCGGCCGCCAGGGGCTTGCGCGCCTTGGTGGCCTCACTGGAATGCGCCGGATCGCCATCTACGTACTGGACGATCCAGTTCTGCAGCCAGCGTTGCATATCCGCCGCTTCCTTGAAGGATCCAATCTTGTCGCGGACGATGCACTTCAAGTAGTGGGCGAAACGACAGGTGGCGAACAGATAGGGCAGTCGGGCGGCCAGCGCGGCGTTGGAGGTCGCGTCGGGGTCGTCGTACTGTGCCGGCTTGTGCAGGGACTGCGCCCCGATGAAGGCGGCAAAGTCGGTGTTCTTCTTGTACACGAGAGGCATGAAGCCGCTCTTGGCCAGCTCGGCCTCGCGCCGGTCGCTGATGGCGATCTCGGTCGGGCAGCGCAAATCGACCCCGCCGTCATCGGTAGGAAAGGTGTGGGTGGGCAGTCCCTGAACGTCGCCGCCCGACTCGATGCCACGAATGCGCGAGCACCAACCGTAGAGCTTGAAGGAGCGGTTGATGTTGACGGCCATAGCATAGGCTGAGTTGGCCCATGTATACTTCCTGGCGTCGGGTCCGTTGGCATCCTCCTCGAAGTCAAATGCCTCGACCGGGTTGGTCTTGGCCCCGTAGGGACGCCGGGCGAGAAAGCGCGGCATGGTCAGACCAATGTAGCGGGCGTCGTCCGAGTCGCGCAGCGATCGCCACCCGGCATACTCGGGGATCTGGAAGATCTTGGTCAGGTCACGCGGATTGCTGAGCTCCTGCCAGGATTCCATCTGGAACACGGTGGGCGACGCGGCCGCCAGGAAGGGGGCATGGCCCGCCGCTGCGATCTTGGCCATTTCGCCCAGCAACTCCACGTCCTGTGGACCGTGATCGAAGTAGTAGTCGCCTACCAGACAGCCGAATGGTTCTCCTCCCAGCGTCCCGTATTCCTCTTCATAGAGCTTTTTGAACACCGGGCTCTGGTCCCACGCCACGCCTTTGAAGCGCTTCAGCGTCTTGTGCAGATCCTTCTTGGAGACGTTGAGCACCCGGATCTTCAACATGTCATCAGTCTCGCTGTTGCAGACCAGATGGTGCAGACCGCGCCAGGTACCTTCGAGCTGCTGGAAATCGGGGTGATGCATGATCGCGTTGATCTGCTCGCTCAGCTTCCTGTCGATGGCGGCGGTCATCGCCTCGATGCTCTGCACGACGTCGGTCGAAATGAGCGGAGTGCTGGCCAGCGCCTGCTGGGCCAGGGTGCGCACCGCACTCTCGACCTCGCGCTTGGCGGTATCGGTCTGGGGATTGAACTGCTTGTTGAGCAGAACCTCGAAATCGGAAATCTGGGCGGTTGCTGCGCCGGCCTGGGCCTGGGTGTTCTCTTGTGTATCAGCCATGGGTCACCTTCACTTGTCCTTTCCGGTTGCGGGCTCGCCGTCCTCGGGTTTGGGCGCCGAGGCCAGCGCCTGGAGCAGCGCCAGATCGTGCAGCGCCTTTGCGATCAGGTCCTCGGCTCCGGTGCGACCATCCATGTACGTGATCAGGTTGGACAGTTGCTGTCGGGCCTGCAGAAGCTGGTTGAGCGACCCGACCTTGCGTGCGATGGCAGCGGGCGAGAAATCGTCCAGACTCTCGAAGCAGAGATCCACACTGAGATTCCCCTCGCCGGTCAAGGTGTTGGGAACCTGGAGCGCCACCCGCGGCTTCATCCCCTTGAGCCGATCGTCGAAGTTGTCGACCGAGATCTCCAACAGCTTTCGATCCGCCACGGGCGGAAGCGGCTCAGCCGGGTTGCCCGAAAGATCGGCCATCACTCCCATGACGAAGGGAAGCTGGACCTTCTTCTCGGCCCCATAGAGCTCGACGTCGTATTCGATCTGGACGCGTGGTGCGCGATTGCGCGCGATGAATTTCTGTCCGCTGTTGCTCATGGTGTTCCCCTATCTCCGAGTTGTGAGACCTGGATGCTGTCTTCCTGCGATTGGGCCCTTGCTTAGCTGTCCTTGCCGCGCAAACTGTCCACCTGAGCGACAGCGCCCGGCGCGACGTCACGAACGATGTCCAGGAAAGTTGCCGACACCAATCGCTTGCACCTTTGCAGCAAGAGCGGCAGGGGGCTGGACGGTTCGGCCCGCTCGTAGTACTCGCAAATCCGGTCAAGCAGGCGAGCCACTTCATCCCGGGAGGTCACAGCCCCTGTCAGCGCGGGTGGTGCTGATGCAGCCGGGTCGGCAATCACCGCCGTGCTGGCCGAGTCACCTGCCAGGGACGCCGGTTTCACGCCGCGCAGTCCGAGACGAGTGGCCAAGATCCTGTGGGCTTGCCCCAGCAGCATAGACAATTTCGCGAAGCTGGGTGCTTGGGCAACGCCCATGTGCGAGGCAACCGTCGTCTCGAGCGCAGTCAGGTGTTCGAGAGATTCCCGCAGGCTGGCGGTGGTGGCCTGCAGATCGGCGACCGCGCTTTCGGCAAAGGCCCCCTCGATCGCAGTGGTTGTCGGGGCTGTGGCGCTGGGCGCAGGCGGCAGTTCACCGGACGCGATGGCGAGATCCCGCAGGCTGAATCGACCAAAGGATCGCGAAGCCACCAGGGGCAGTGCACGGACGCGCTCCGTGATCGTCGCTGGATCGCACAGGCCCATGAGAATGTTGACCCGGAAGGTAGGATCGTTCTGCTCGTCGGGCTCCAGCCGCGGGAAGAGACCGTCCCAGTAGCGCTCGGCAAGCCCGCGCAGCACAGCCAGCCCATCGCGCAGACCCGCGAACCCGTCACGGTTGAGCCACGCCAGAGTCAGGTGAAAGGCAACGCGCAGATCCTTGGTCTTGCTCAAGAGTGCGGCGGCGCACCCGGCAATGGCGTTCCAGTCGGGCTCATGTGCCGGTACGACAGCGCTCCCCATTTGCTGCTCGGGCCTGCCTCGGATCAGGCGCTCCAGATCCAGGAAGGCGGGATCGTACTCGAGGTCAGCCCCGCAGGGAGTCGCCGAGGCGACCGGCTGCAGGAGGGACTCGACCTGGCTGGTGCGAAGCATGCCAGGCTTATCGGAAGCCGAAGCGCAAGGTTGTGTGGAAAAAGTGCAGTCGGACGGGACCGGCGCTATTCGAGCCGGTTCGTCCCGTCAAACGGTGCGGTCAGCGGGAAGCGCAGGCGCACCGCGGGCACGGCGTGCAAGCTGCCGTTGTCGTGATCGCTCACCGCCTGGACCCAGGCCAGGGTCCCCTTCAACGCGCCGTCGACCACGCCGGCAAGCAAAGCGACGCTCGGCGCTTTGTCCATCGACACTTCAAAGGTGGCAGCCAGGGTATTGCTCTTCCAATAGGCAAAGTCGATGTATTCGCCCTGGGTTGGATAGTCGTCGTAGGACTGCTGGAAAACGGTGAAACTCATCGCCTGGGCGGTCTGCTGTCCGGCGGCGGTGAAGAAGCCGGCGTCGACTGTGGCATCGCCGGTGTAGCACCAGGGCCACAGCACCTCTTCCGCGCCACTGTGATACGCGATGGCCGCGTGGAAACCGACGCTCTCTTGCAGGGACTTCATATGCTGGGCTTCGACCGTCTGGAACGAGTCCGCATCGCTGCGCAGCGGGTACGAGTAGTCGCGGTTGATGTCCAGCCCATCTGCGTTGTATCGGGTATCCAAGGCGAATCCATCCGGGTTCACCAGGGGCAGCACGTAGAAGGCGTAGGTTTCAAGCAGGCTGCGCACCGACGAATCGGTGGCGCTGTTTCGCAGGAGATAGTCGGGGATGGCCAGGACCGATTCGGTGCTGGATGGTTCGTCGCCATGATGAGTCCCATTGGTGAAGATGGCGGGCGGGCTGGCCTGGCAGGTTGCATTGATGATGAGATAGGGAATGTCACGGCCTTGCACCGATTGGCCGTTCACCATGTATGTGGCGATGGCGGGAAAGGCTGCGGCCACGGCCTGCAGGTAGGACTCGATCTGCGGCTCATCGTGATAGGCGGCAAAGCTGATAGGCGGCAAATTCCCGATGGAAATGTTGTCGGCCAGTGCGCAGCCACTCTCGGTCAACCCGTCCGGTCCGGGACCCTCGACGGCCAAGTCCGTGGCAGCGCTCCCCGCGTCTGCGCCGGCCGAGTCGGTAGTCGTCGCCCGATCCGCAGCCAGGTCGGCGGCGGCGTTGAGGTCCGCAACCAGATCGGAACCTGTTGCTCCGTCGGTGGCCAAATCGGAAACGGTGCCGATGTCCGCCGCCTGGTCAGGGCCGCTGCCCCTGTCAATCGTTGAAACGCGATCCGGTGCGCTGTCCGGGCTGGCGCCGACCTCGGGGTTGCTCTGTCCGTCGGGGCCCACCGAGCGGCCAAGATCGGCGGCGCCGTCTTGCCCGCGCCCTGAATGGGATCCCTGACCACAGCCCGTCAGAAGCACGGCGAGCGCAAGGACAAGAGAGCGCGTGATGACTACTCCCCCGACTTGGCGGTCAGATCCGCCGGGCAGGCGACCTGCTGGTACACAATCTGGGGATCTTCTGCGTCGTCGAACCAGGTGGTAACCCAGTTACAGCCAGCCAACAACTCAGGAATGCTGCCGAATGCGGCTTGGCACATCTGCTGGACGCACGACCCGCTGTCCTTGCAGGTGGTGAGCATGCCCCCGTTTTGATCGCCGATGTTGGCGCTGCCCCATTGGGCTGGGCTGGCGGTACAGGCGTTGTTCGCGCCCACGCCGCCGCCGGGGATGAGAAGGTCGAACTGGTTGGCAGCGATGCCTCCGATGTTGATGACCTGGACAATCATCGTTTTGCCGTTGAGGGCGTTTGACCCTGGGTCGCTGGCGTTGTATTCCCCCTTGCCGGTGAACTGGAGCTGGAAGCAAGTGCCGCAGGCGACGCCATTGAAGGCGGCAAAGCCGTAGGACAAGGTGTTGCTCACCGCCCAGGGCGCACCCCAGTAGCACATGTATGCGCTCCCGCCGCTGCATGCGCTTTGTGTGTTGCCGTCGGCCGTCGAGACGCCGTCCTTGCCACAGGTGGAGACTGGTTTGTTGTTGGCGTTGGCAGCCCAGCCGCAGGAAGGCTTGCAGCAGTCCCAGTAACGGGTGGTGAAACCGCTGGTTCCATTGGTGATGGGCGGCGGTTGAGCGTGTGTGCCGCCAGGAGAGCTGGACGTGCCGCCGGTGCCACCGGTGGACGTGCCACCGGTCGCCGTGGTTCCGCCTCTGGCGGTGGTCCCGCCGCTGGCGGTGGTTCCGCCGCTGGAGGTGGTGCCGCCGCTGGAGGTGGTGCCTCCGGAGGTCGCCCTGGTGCCCCCTGAGCCTGAGCCGCCGGCCGTGGTGCCGGCCGTGAATGCGCCGCCAGTCGAAGTTCCGCCGGTCGTCGTGGTTCCGCCTCTGGCGCTGGTGCCACCGGTCGCCGTGCCCCCAGACGCCGACCCGCCGGCCGACGTGCTGCTCCCGGCCGTGGTTCCGCCGGTCGCAGTCGCGCCGCCCGTCGACGTGCTGCCCGCAGTCGCCGAGGTGCCCCCTGTCACTGTCGACCCTCCATGGGCCGTGGCTCCCCCGGAGGCCGAGGTGGCACTCGTGCTTCCACTCGAAGAGCCTGCTCCCCCGCTCGCGGCGCTGCTTTGCGTGATCGGGTCCGTGTCTCCGCCCTGTCCAGAATGGGATGCTGGAGGAGCCAGAGCGCACGCTCCCCCAAGCGCAAGCAAGGCGAGAACTGGGGTAGGAGGAAACTTCATGAACACACTCCTCTACTTAAAACTACAGAACCCCGCTGCGCGGGGAATTGGGAACAGTTCGAGGACGCTTGGAGGAGCGTACGCTACGCAAGGGATACCATTTCGGCAAGTTCCGCGACGATGTTCTTCGGTGGAGCGGATGACCGGATGCGAGCCCATGTGACCTCGCGGGACCAGTGAAGGTTCGCGTCGCCTGGAGTCGGGCTCACGCCCCGCGGGTGGAGAAGCGCGAGCGGCCGTGTAGCTTCCAGGCCTTGATGAGACCCACGTTCTTGGCCTCGATCGGTTCCAGTTCGCTGAACTCGGCTTGCACTGCCTCGGGAAGCTTCTGGTAGAAGGTGTTGGCCACCACCATTTCGTTGGGCCCGGCCTCCGCCAGCAGGCGCGCCGACAGATTGACCGCGTCACCCACCACGCCGATGTGGGTCTGGCTGAACGGCCGGTACAGCACGACATGGATGTCGCCCATGGCGATGCCCAGGTGCACGCCGCCCGCGGGTTGCACCCGGTCGAGCTGTCGCTGCCAGCGGTTGGACACCGAGTTGCCGATTTGCAGGAGCGCCCGCGCGCACTCGAGCGCCCGTTGGGTGACGTTGTCCTCGGGCTCGGGCACGCCGAACAGGGCCAGAACCTCGTCGCCCACGAACTGCCCCATCATGCCGCCCGAGTTGATGATGGCGTAGCGCGAGTTGGAATAGAACGAGGTGAGGGCGCTGCGCATGATCTCGTCGTCGCGGGTGTCGCGCACGAAGCTGGAAAAGTAGGAAAGGTCGGCCAGAATCACCACCACGTTGTGGTAGCGCTGCGGCGGCAGGATGCGTTCGGGCGTCAGGCCGTACAGGGTGTGAAGTTGCAGCAGGCGCGACCAGCCGAAGTGCCAGAGCAGCGATGACTTGAGCGGGCTGGCGACGTGACGATCGCCGAAGGCCCAGTGCCACTTGGCCTGGTCGATGCCGCTGCGCAGCTCGGTCAGGCTCTCGACGGTGACGGCGGGCAGATCCAGCTTGAAGCACTCGACGATCAGCTCACGCAGCCTGGGCTCGTCCCAGATCTCCAATTCCAGTTCGGGGCGAATGGCGGCGCGCAGCCGCGCGAGAAGCGCGGTCCACTCTGGCCGCGCGGTGCGGTCGATGAGCAGAACCACGCGGTCGGCATCGGGCACCGTGGTGGATGGCGTTCCGTACTTGTGTTGGAGATGATGGACCAAGCGGTCGCTGGCGTAACCGTACTTGACCTCGAGAAAGTAGGGCGGTCGTCCTGGCCGGCGCACCAGCATGTCGGCGAACGCGCCCGGCGCGCCCAGGTCGACCTCGCGGGCCACATCGACCTCGTCGGCTTGGGCGCCGTCGTGTTGGACGGCGTGCACGCGGCAAATGTCACAGCAGATCTCCTCCAGGAAGAGCCGAAGCTGGCGGAGGAAGTTTGGGTTGTCCGAGTTGCTGGCCAAGGTTACGGTCATGGTGGCCCCATTGTAGCGTGCTCGTCGGCGAAATCAGTGCCCTTGACTTGCGCCAGCGCACTCGCTAAGCACTGTGCGCAATGACTCGTGACGAAGAAGCCCCGGATCCCAGCCTATTCGATCGCCGGATCGTCGAACGCAACATCAAGCGCGGACTCATCACGCGCAAGGACTACGAGAAGTTCTTGAAGTCACGGCCGGATGCCTCGGACAACATCAGGTCGCCCGACGAGGCCGCCCAGGTGGGTTCGACCCCGGAGGGGGGAAGCACTCCGCCTCCCGCGCCCCACGGCATTCCCGAGTAGCGCAACTCTTGAAAGCAGGCGCTTGGCTGCGTAGCCTTTCCGTATGTCGGACTCCGAACACAAGCCTGGCTTCACAGTGACGGATCGCCGGTCTTTTTCCGAAAGCGACGAGACCCAGGCGGGGCCGGCCGCACAAGTCCCACGGGGCGGGCCATCAGCGCCCGAAAACGAGCCCCACTCTGGCGACGGCTTGCGAGAAAGAGCGGACAGCGCCCGTGGGTTGCCGCCGGCGGATTTCTCCACCTTTATCCTGTCGCTGGGTAGCTCGGCGCTGATCCACATGGGCGAAATTGAGCCACCGGGAGAGACCGCCAAGCAGCGGGACCTGCCCATGGCCAAGCACACCATCGACCTGCTCACGCTGCTACGGGAGAAGACCCAGTCCAACCTCACCCCTGAAGAGGACAAGCTGCTGGACAGTCTTCTCTACGACTTGCGACTGCGCTACGTCGAGGCGGTCAAGGCTGGGTCGTAGGGCTCGCGCGGCCTGAGCGGTGGGAGAGGGGACGATCCTGCGCCAGTTCCGCTGCTGCGAGCAGCGTGGAGCACCTCACGGAAGAAGAGCGCGAAGGACAGCAACGCCAACAGTGGTAGCAGCAAGACAAGGACCCATGAAACCCGTGGGTTCGAGTGACGGAACTCGACGAACCACCAGTCGACGCGGGCGCGGTTCCAGCTTGGGGCGGTGATGATCTGGGCGGGCGTGTATCGATGCCAGGGGGCATCCTTCTCGGCGACCGTCCAGTTGTCGTCCTTGGGCACGTGGCGAAGCATCCAGTAGTGGCCCACGATGGGCTGGAAGGGCGGGAGCCATTGCATGGGGTGCATGGCCTCGAAACAAGCTGCGGATCCGTGCGGGCCCTCGCCCAGGCAGTTACCGTTTGGGGGTGGCGTGCCCAGCCAGGCGCGGGAGGCCTCGATCTGGATGCGGATGTAGTGATCCCAGTAGAAGGCGTTGCCCAGGTACTGCACAAAGCCGCCTGCCAGCAGCAGGCCGCCGAGCGCCCCGGCGGCCAGGACGCGCCTACGACTGCGCGCCGCCAGCACAAGGTCGTCGACCAGCAAGCAGGCGGGCAGCAGCATGACCGGCACGGCAAAGACCAGATAGCGGGGCCCCCAGGCGTAGTCGCCGCTCCAGAAGATCAGACGGGCATAGACCAGAACCGGGGGCGCGACGGTGAGAAGCACCGCCGGCAGGAAGTGCGGCCAGCGGCGGATGGCGCGAGGAAGACCGATCAGGCCCGCCAGCAGCGGCGGACTGTACAGGAACACGCTCTTGCCGGGCGAGAGGAACATGCCCCACAGACCGACGGCGACGTTTTCGCGAATGCCGGCATCGCTGGATAGGTCGTATCCAGCCGCGAAGGGGTCGCCCCATCGTGCATAGTTGTAGAGCAAGACTAGGGCCGCGAAGGGCAACGCCGCGACCATGGCCGCCACGGCTGTTTCCAGCAGGATCCGCCATCGTCCCCGCAGCGCCGCCACCAGATAGATGGCTCCGCCTGCCGCAGAGATGATGTAGATGTACTTGGCATTGACCAGCAGCCCGGCCCACATTCCCAACAGCGCGCCGCTGCGACGCGAGGGATTTCTCTGCGTTTCAAGCAGTTGCGCGAAGAAGCCGGTGAAACACGCGGTTTGCAGAACCTCCGAGTAGGTGTAGCGCGAGTACACCCAGAGCGTGCTGCCCAACCCGAGCGCGATGGTGGTCAGGGCCGCGGACACTGGCCCCGCGCCCAGGCGGCGGCAGATGCCGAAGAAGAGCACGCAGGTCAGGGCCCCCAGAAGGACGGGCGCCAGGTGGCAGGTGAAGCGCCACGCGAGCTGCGCTTGCTGCGGGAGATGTTTGTGCGCCAGACGTTGTAGCACAGCGCCAGGAATGTGAATCGCCGCCTGCAGAATCGGGGCCACGCCGTAGACCTTGCCGCCTCGCCCGAGGGGGAGCGTCGCGGGCCAGCGGGTCTTGATGGCGATGGTGCCTTGCTGGGCGATGCTGTCCGCGACCTCCCACAGCGGGGTGGCGTCGCCCCACGGCCGCTCGCGGCTCATGGAGAGCATGTAGATGCAGAAGATCGCGGCAAACAGCCAGAGAGCCCCGCGCCGTCGGAAGGGAAACTTGTCAACCATGAAGCGAACCGCCGCGATGATAGCCTAGATCGCCGGCGCACTTCCCATTTGCAGGAGCCGCAGCAGGCGCGAGATGAGCATCGGATCGCCAGCGACCTTCAGCCTGCCGCCAAGGAAGATCTGCAGGGCCGCCTGCGCCCCACCGTCGATCACGCTGCGGAAGTCTTCGTCCGTGGCCTCGATGGTGCACTGAGGCTGGCCGATGCGCCCGGGCTGGCAGATGGGCGGCGAGTTTGTCAGGTCGGCGGTCCAGGTTCCGCCATCAGCACCGGCTATGGTGAACAGGAAGCTCGCGGCCACTTCCTTGGCCTTTTCCGGGTGCAGGCGCAGGGCATCCGGGACGCGTCGATCGAAGAAGTCTTTCACCGAACTTGGCATGGAACCTCTGCGCGCGATTGTGGCCGCGCAGCGGCGGCTGTCAATGTCAGCGTTTGGGCGCAGCCTTGTTCGCGTACCGCTGCGCCACCCGATCCGCGTACCCGTCGATCTGAGTGAGCGGCACGCGCGTGATGGCGAGCGCCCCATCGCGGATGTCCTCGGTGATGGTGGCGCCCGCGGCCACAACCGCGCGCTTGCCCACCCGCACTGGCGCGACCAGTTGCGTGTCCGATCCGATGAAGGCGCCGTCCTCGATGATGGTCTGGCGTTTCTCGTAGCCGTTGTAGTTGCAGGTGATGGTGCCTGCGCCCACGTTGACCCCTTCGCCGATGATGGTGTCGCCGAGATAGGTCAGGTGATTCGCTTTGCTGCCGCGGCCCAGGCGGGCCTTCTTGGTTTCCACGTAGTTGCCCACGTGCACATCGGGCCCCAGCTCGCTGCCCGGCCGCAGGTGGGCAAAGGGGCCAACCTTGGCGCCTGGCCCGATGCTCGACTGGCTGGCCACCGTGTAGGGCAGCAGCACGGCGCCCGCGCCCACCTCGGTGTCGGTGAGGATGCAGCCGTTCTCGATGCGAGCCCCGGCGCCGATCCGGGTGCGGCCACGCAGCACCACGTTGCCGCCGATCTCCGCGTCTTGATCGACGGTCACGCTGGCCTCGACCAAGACCGCCTCGGGATCACGGAAGGTCGCGTGCCTGCCGAGCTGGCTCACGATGCGCCGGCACAGGGTCTTCTCGACCGCGACGAGCTGCTGCCGGTCATTGACGCCGGCCATCTCTTCGGCGTTCACGCTGACCGAAGAGACACCGATGCCAGTCGCGGCCTTGGCGACGATGTCGGTCAGGTACAGTTCGCCCTGGGCGTTGCGTGGCGACAGCCGCGCCGTTGCCCGACGAAGAAAGGCTGCTGGCGCGGCGTAGATGCCGGCGTTGACCTCGGTGATCCGTCGCTGGCCTTCACTGGCGTCCTTGTGTTCCACCACTTCGACGACACCGCCATGGCTGTCGCGGACCACTCGGCCGTAGCCCCGCGGCTCGGCCAGTTCGGCGGTCAGAATGGCCAGCGTGCCTCCGCTGCGCGATTTCTTCACCAAGGCGGTCAAGGTCTCGCGGCTCAACAGGGGCACGTCGCCGTACAGAATGAGAACTGTTCCCTCCCACCGGCTCAGGGCCGCAAGTCCCAGCCGCACGGCATGCCCGGTTCCCTTCTGTTCCGTCTGCTCGACCACGATCACGGTGCCCTGGCTGTGACGAGCGATAAGCGCCTTCTCCACCTCGGCGCGCTGGTAGCCGAGCACGGCCACGATGGGCGAGGCGCGCAGTTCCAGCGCCCGCTCGACGGGATACGACAGCAGGGGCACGCCCAAGATCGGGTGCAGCATCTTGGCCTGCGCCGAGACCATGCGGGTGCCCTTGCCCGCCGCAAGAATCAAGCAAGCCAGATCGTTCTTCGCTTTCGGTTGACCGCGACTCACGACAATCCTCCGGGCCATCGTCTACCATCGCACGCCCAAAGTCGCACCTGCGATTTCATGGGCCCGCTCAGAAGTACGATGGGCCGGTCAGTATCCCTGACTGGATGGCCTCGACTTTGAGGCCATATCGGTCGAGGACCGCCTGGACCAGCTCGCGGATCCAGGCAGGTGAGGTTGGAGAGACATAGACCTGTTCAACGAGAAGATTGACGTCGACGGGGACCTCGACACCTGGTGCCTCGGTTTCATCGTCACGAACAAACCCGCGAAACTCGCTCTCAAAATCAAAGCACCGACGCTTCGAGAAAGCGAGTTCTTCCAGGTATGGCACTCGTAGCGGTTGGTCGGTGTCGTAGTCCACATAGTTGACGGTTCCTGCGAGCACCTGTGGAAGAGGCGTCGCTGGGAGAGCTGCCTTGAATCGGTGGAATCTGCTGCGGATTGCGATTCCAGCCCCGGCACCTGCGTAGATTTTCCACATCGCGTAGGATTCATCCCGATTCATGTGCCAGCACGAGACAAAATAAACCTTTCGTTTTTCTTCGATAGATCTCTTGTACCCCTCAATCTCTTCCTTGTGCTTCGTCGTCTCTTGCTCAGACAGGCCGGTTGGCGACTGCCTCGCGATTTCCATGTGCCTGCGCACCGGGAGTCCCTCGAAAGGATCAGCCAAGCTGGTAAGGCGAGCAAAGTAGAGCGTGCGACGCTCCAGAAGGGAAACGAACTTCTCGAAATCCATGTACCGCCATAATGTGGTGTCGTCTGCAGGTGGTCTGAAAAGCGGCTGCTCTGAGTACATGGCTCCGTTCCTCCAGTCTCGACGATCATGGTGTGAATGGGCGAATCGAGTCCACTGAGAAAACAAGAGGCGGCGCCCGCCGGGCGCGGTTGGTCGTTTGTCCGGGGGTTCTCTCCAACTCCGTGTCCTCCCCTCGCCCCTCCGTGTTCTCGGCCGCAGTTCGCCGGCTAGGTGACCGCGCTTGCCCAGTCCGTTCTCGCAACCCTCAGACGTTCGGATTTGCGGTATACAATCCCTGCCTATGGCGTCTTACGTCCTGGTAGTCGAGAGCAATGCCGCGCTGGCTCGTCGCATTAACCAAGCGCTGAGCGAAGCAAACTACCTGCTCTCGACCGAGGCCGAGCTGACCTGGGCCCGGCGCACCCTGGCGGTGCGTGCGCCCGACGCCATCATCCTGGACACGACCCTTTCCGACGGCAGCGGCTTCACCTTGGCCGATGAGGTACGCCGCAACCCCAGCACGGCCCGGATCCCCATCTTCTTCGTCGCCAGCACGCACCGCGGGGCAAGCCATCAGGCCGAGGCGCAACGCCGCTTTGCCCCGGCCGAGTACCTGGCCACGCCGCTCGACGCCGACCGCCTGCTGGCGCGTCTGCTCGAAACCGTGCCACCCAGTGAGCCGCCCGAGGCCTCAGCCGTGCCCAACTACCCTGGCGCGGTGGTGGCCGATCCGGCGCAAAGGCGCGAGAGGCGCGCGGTGGAGACCACGGCCAAGCACTTTGCCGAGGGCGAGACCGAGCTGCACGGATCGCTGGCTCGTCAGCCCTTCGCCCGCGTCCTGCAGCGGGTGTATTCCGCCCGCATGTCCGGCGCCTTGCTGCTCGCGCGCGGCGACACCAAGAAGATCGTCAATTTCGACGAGGGCTACCCGGTTTCCATACGTTCCAACATGCTGTCCGAGTGCTTGGGTCAGATCCTGCTGGAACAGCGTCTCATCTCTGCCGAGACGCTGGATGAGTCCCTGCGCCGGATGAAGGAGATGCATCAGCATCAGGGCGAGGTTCTGGTGGCCATGGGCGCGCTCTCGCCCTTCAACCTGTCACGCGCTCTCATGCTGCAGATGGAATCGAAGTTGCTCGAGATCTTCTCGTGGACCAGCGGCGATTTCATTTTCAAGAAGGGGCAGTCTCGACAAGACGCGCCGATGCGGCTGGAACGCACGCCCGCGGCCTTGATCCTGGAGGGCATCCGGCGGCACTACGATGCCGAGCGCATCCACAGCGTGTTGCAGCCCCTTTCGGGGAAGTACCTGACACCCAATCCCGATCCACGCCGGCGCCTGCAGGATATGACGGCTGACGCCAGCGAGAGGCGCTTCATCGACGGGCTGGACGGCACAGTAAAGCTGGAGGCGGCCTTGGCCTCATCGCCCATTCCCATGGACCGTGCCCGCCTCCTCGTGGTGGCCATGTCCGAGGCTGGCATGATCGCGCCCACCCAGGCGCCCCAGCGTGCCGAGAAGGACCAGGCCCGCCGCACGCCCCGGCCGGTGGACCTGGGCGGCACTGGCGTGTCGACCGGTGAGCGCAGCCGTGAGGAACTGGTGGCCCTGCTGGCGGTGATGCGTGTGCAGAGTCACTTCGAGGTGCTGGGCGTCGAGCGGGAAGCCACGACTGCCGAGATCGCGGACGCCTATCGGACCCTGGCGCGCGACTTCCACCCCGATCTCTTCCGCCTTCGCGACGATGACGTGCGCGACGTCGCCGGTCAGATCTTCGAGCGGCTGGAGAAGGCGTTCGAGGTTCTGTGCGACAGTGGCTCGCGGCGCAAGTACCTGGCAGAATTGCAGCGGACCCCGCCACCAGTTCAGGCCGACGGGGGCGCGCCCGATGGATCAGAGTCCACGGCAACCGCAGCCGAGCGTGTGTACTTCACAGGTGTGTCGCACCTGCGCTCCCGCCGCTACCCGCAGGCGGCCGAGGCGTTTCGTCAGGCCACCACCCTGGCGCCCAAGCAAGCGAGCTATCGCAGCGCCCTGGGCTGGGCGCTGTATCGGCAGGCGCCGGCTGACACGCGCGCGTTGGCCGCCGGTCTGGCCGAGTTGCGCCGGGCAGTGGAGAGCGAGCCGGCCAATCCTTGGGTGCGCATCTCGCTGGGTCGCTTCTACGCCGAGACCGGGCTGCCCGATGATGCCATCCGGGAATTCGAGACTGCCCTGAGCATGAGTCCCGGACTGGCCGACATCGAAGAGGAGATCCGGCGTTTGAAAGGAGAAACATGATCAAGTCCGAGTTCGCCTGGATGAATGGGAAGTTGTTGCCTTTCGCACAGGCGACCACCCACGTTTCCGCTTTTACACTGCACTACGGGGTGGCGGTTTTCGAGGGCATCCGCTGCTACAAGCGCAACGATGGCCGCAGCGCGGTCTTCCGCCTGCGCGAGCACGTGGATCGGCTGGTCACGTCGGCCAAGATCTGCGACATGACGGTTCCCTACTCGCGTGAGCAGATCGAAACCGCATGTCTCGATGTTCTGCGTGCCAACAAGCTGGAAGAGGCGTACATCAGGCCGCTGGCCTATCTGGGCGCCGGCGCGCTGGGACTCGGCTCGCGCGACAACCCGGTCGAGTTGATCGTCATCGCCTTCCCCTGGGGGGCCTATCTGGGCGCCGAGGCCTTGAACAAGGGCATCCGCGCCCACCTGTCCACCTTCGTGCGTGGTCACCTCAACCACACCATGAGCAAGGCCAAGATCTCCGGTCAGTACGTGAATTCCGTGCTGGCCAAGCGCGAGGTGGTGAGCATGGGCTACGACGAGGCCGTCATGCTGGACGCCTCCGGCGCGGTGGCCGAGGGCACCGGCGAGAACATCTTCATGGTCCACCGGGGCCGCCTGTACACGCCGCCGCTGTCCATGCCCATCCTGGACGGCATCACGCGCGATGCGGTTGTCACGCTGGCGCGCGAGAACGGGATCGAGGTCGTAGAACAGGCTTTCACGCGCGACATGCTGTACGCGGCCAGCGAGGTCTTCTTCACCGGCACCGCCTGCGAGGTCACGCCGGTGCGCGAGATCGACAAGATCTCCATCGGCTCTGGCGAGCCGGGTCCCATTACGCGCAAGTTGCAGGCGGCTTTTACCGCGGTCGTGAAGGGTGCCAGCCAGGCTCACCCGGAGTGGCTGGCGTTTCTATGATAGTCCGGCGGCCGCCGTGGACGAGTCCATTCACCTGGCTGGCCACCCGCTGCTGAGAACGCACAGAGAACGGAGATCGCGGAGCATCGCTCATGCTTGGTGCGAGATTGGCAGCGCTCGTCAAGGTTGAAGGTTCTCCGCGACCGTCGGATACTGAGGCGGTGATTCGGTCCGTTGTTCTCGCACTCGCCGTCCTCGCCGTGGGGTGCAGCGGCTCACTCTCCTCGGGCGGCCTGCCCGGTGTGACTCCCATGCCTGAGATCTCGGCGGCGGTGCGCGCCCTGCGCGTGCGCGTGCTGGAGGACATGGCCTTCGTGGCCAAGGAGGACAAGGAGTCCAATCTCAACGAACGGGTCAAAGCTGCGGTGCAGGCCGAATTGGGCCACGCCGGCCTCACTGTGGTGCAGGGCCGGGATGGAAAGCCAGACTTGGATGTCCGACTGGAGCTGCACGTGACCGCGGGCTCTTACTTCGTGCACGGGCATGTGACCTTGACCGCCGAGAGCCACGACACAGCGGTTGCCATCGCGGTGACCCCCGATGAGCTCCACCGCGACAGGGAGTTCCCCCTCATCATGGCGGAGAAGGTAGTGCAGGCCCTGCTTCACTCACCCGGGCTGGCGCAATTCGCCGGGAAGAAGGACGCACGCCTCACCACGGGCCGAAACGAGCAGCGCTCGGCGTCGGTGGATACGAAACCCAGCCCGGAGAGTCTTGCCACCTCCAAGGAACACTTCAACCAAGGCACCCGCCACTACGAGCTCGGCCACTATCAGGAAGCTCTGGACGAGTTCGAAGCCGCGTACATGGCGGTGCCTGATCCGGTGTTCCTCTTCAACATTGCCCAGTGCCACCGCAAGATGGGTCACGACAAAGATGCGGTCAGTTTCTACAAGAGCTACCTGCGCAACGCCCCCAATGCACCCAACCGAGCCGACGTACAGAAGCGAATTCAGGAGATGGAGGGCGACAAACGCAACTGAGGCAGCACGGCGCCCGCCAAGGAAGAGGGCGATCCCGTCGGGGATCGCCCTTGCTGGTTTCAGTCGAAAGCAGCTCTAGTGGTGGTGGGTTGAACAACCGGGGCCGTTGAGGCCCGGCCCCACATTGGCACCCTGAGTGCCTGTGTTCGTCATGTCACTTTCGTTGTTCGCGTACGTGTCGGTGGCGTCGACCGTCACGGTGGCCAGCGGCGTCGCGTTCGGGTCGGTGCAGGGCACATAAATGCCCCAGCCCAGGCTATAAGTGAAGGAAGAGTGATCCGCCACGATCTGGGAGATGGAGTTTCCGTTCTCGAGAATGACGTCGCCTCCACTGTCGCCGTCGTAGCCGCCATAGGAAATGTCGGCATAGCTCAACTGTGCCTTGCCACCATCCCAAACCTGGACACCCTCCCAGACGCCTGGTGTCGGCGTGGCCAGCAGCGAGGTGAAAGTCACGTGGTTAGCGGGGGTGCCCGCGAGCACGAGTACGCCACTTGTGGAAAGAGCGACGCTGAATGTGCGTTGGGCGTCGAACTTCAACGTCATGCCGGCGCCAAGGGTCAGGACCGGCCCGCCCGTCCCATCGACAATCACGTCGTCAGTGACCGCGATGGCCGTTCCCGGATTGGTCCAAGCCGTGGTTGCGGCAATCGTCCCGCCCACGAGTTCGATCATGGCGCCACCGTTGAATACGTTGCCCGCGCCGATGCCCGCAAACGAGGGTGCCTGGACCGAGATGGCGTAGCTTGGGAACGGGAGGGTTGGGATATTGCTGAAGCTTGAGTTGGTGATGACGAAGTTCGAGTCCGCATCGTTCTCCAAGATGCCATCGGAGCGAGTGCCCACGTGGTCGATGGTCAGGTGATCGAGGGTCACGCGGTTGGGCTTCACATTGCTGCCGACTATGCAACCATCGTCATTCGAGCCACAGTAGTCCAGCTTGGCGTACGCGATCTGGCAGCCGGCCATGGTGTAGTCCCAGAAGTCGATGCCGCCCCAGTCCCCGGCGGCAGGCGTGGATGCGGCAGAAGTAAATACGATCGGATCCTGTACGGTACCGACCGCGACCAACTGAGCCGCACTATTCTCGCCGACGTTGATTGTAACGTTGTTCAAGAAGTTGAGCGTGACGCCCGGCTGGATGGTCAGCACGGCGTTGCCGTCGACGAAGATTGGATCAGTAATGGTATACGGGCTGCACGCCTTGAACAGCGTCAAGCTGGCGAGAACGTCTCCGCCGGTAAATTGGGTACACGAAACCGGCAGGGAATCTGTCGAACCACCTGAGCCGTCAGTGACGGCACCACCGTCGGTCGCCGCAGCGCCGTCGGTTGGACCGTCGAGATTGGCCGGGCCGTCAACAGCTGCATCGACCGTGGTTCCGGTCGCGCCAGCCGTCGCACCGCCAGGAGCGGTCGCGCCGCCGGAAGCGGTCGCCCCAGCGGTCAGACCGCCAGCAGGAGGCGCACCACCAGGAGCGGTCGCGCCGCCGGAAGCGGTCGTGCCAGCCGTCGCGCCGCCAGAAGCGGTCGCGCCGCCGGAAGCGGTCGCACCGCCAGCAGGAGGCGCACCGCCTGTGCTCGCGGAGTCGATCCCGACAGCCCCGTCGAGCTTGGGGGTGTTCGAGCCATCGGGCACAGCCGCGTGCCCGTCCGCCGGCAGTGCATCCTTGCTGCTGCTGCTACTGCTGCATCCAAGAACCACAAGCGGAGCTGCAAGAAGAACGAGGGAAAGAGAATGTTGAGCTAGCCTAGTCATTTTTGTTCCTTTCTGTCCGTCGGTAAGAAACCGAGACACGCCGCAAGGTGCAAATTGTACATCTTCGGGAATTTTCGGCCAGTATTAGAGGAAAAAAAGCGTCAGCCTATTACAGCCGATCCGTCACGTTGTTGTGCGAGCGACGGCAAAGGTTCCAGGTCGCAGGATCCACGCCAGAAGCCCGATAGCCACCACGGCCAGGCCCGTGGCCAGACCCCACCACAGGCCAGCCAGCGATTGGCCATGACGCAACCCCCAAAGCCAGCCCAGGGGCAGGGCCAGCAGGTAGTAGCCCACGAAATTCGCAAGCGCAGCCGGACGCGTGCGGCCCAGCCCGCGCAGGATTCCGCTCGCCACCACTTGGGTTCCATCGAGCATCTGGAATCCCGCGGCAATGGGTAGGATGGAGGAGGCCGCCGCCCTCACCTGCGGGTCGGCGCCGTAGAGCGCGGGCAGGTGCCAGCGCAGAAAATAGAAGGTCAACGCGAAGACGCCCATCACACTGGCGCCTGATGCAAGGGCGAGCAGAGCGGCCCGACGAGCCGCGCGCAGGTCGCCCGTTCCCACCAAGTTGCCCACGCGCACGCTGGCCGCCATGGAGATCCCGAGCGGAAACATGAAGCTGAACGAGGCCAGATTGAGCACTATGGTGTGCGCCCCAAGCGGCACCGTGCCCAGGCGGCCTGCCAGGAGCGTCGTCAACTGAAAGGCCCACACCTCGAGGCCGAACTGCAGCCCGATGGGCAGGCCGAGGCGCAGGATGTGCAACATGGGCGCCGGATTCATGATCTCGCGGTCCCAGGGAACCCACGCCGCTCGGTGCAGGCTGAAGGCGAAGGTCGCGGCGAGCAGCAGGCCTGCCATCAAAAAGCGCGTGACCGCGCCGCCCAGGCCAGCGCCCAGCACACCGAGCGCGGGCAAGCCGGCGCCGCCGAAAACCAACCACCAGGTCACAACCAAGTTGACCAGGTTTACCGCCAGCGTGACCCAGAAAGCCGGCGCCACCAGCCCGCGGCCGGCCAGGTATTGCCGGTTCACGGTGAAGAGCAGCAGCCCGAACGCGGTGGGCGCCTGCACGGCCGCGAAGCGGGCCCCGTCAGCCGCCAGCTTCGGGTCCTGTCCGGTCAGGCGCAGCACCGGCGCGGTGAAGAGCCAGGCGACGCCGAGAAGGGCGCCGAGCAGCAGCGAGAGCACCAGGCCGCGCTGAAAGGTCAGCGCCACGCCTCGCGTGTCGCCCGCACCGTAGCCCTGGCTGATGATGGGGTCGGCACCCAGCACCACGCCCATGGCGGCCAGCCCGGTGCCGTGTATCCAGGCGTTTCCCAGCGACACGGCAGCCAGCACGCCCGTGCCGGCGCGGCCGGTGATGCCGACCTCGACCACGCCCAGGGTCATCATGCCCACTTGCGCGGCAACAAACGGCGCTGCCAGCCCGCCCAGAGTGCGGAGCTCGCGGGCAAGCGAAGGTGCGGCGGGCGAATTCACTGCGGAGGAGAGAGAGGGATTCGAACCCTCGGTACCTTGCGGTACACATGATTTCCAATCATGCACCTTCGGCCACTCGGTCATCTCTCCGAGGGAGCTGCAAATATTCGTTTTTCAGAGGAGAGAGTGGGAGTCGAACCCACGGTACCTTTCGGTACACCTGATTTCGAATCAGGCGCCTTCGACCACTCGGCCATCTCTCCGGCAATGATCTTGATAAGTTAGCAGTGCTCTCTTCGTTCTAAGCGACCACCTTCGGGCCTTGGATGCGGCATCGGACCTTCGGGAGGCCAACATATGCCGCGATCTCTGGCCATGGGTCAAGCTGAACCGTAATCCCGCGGCAAGCGGAGCGAAGGCGCGGATCGCCCCAGAAGAACGGGCCTTTCCACGATCGCGCCGCGCACGGAATCGGACCGTTCGGTGGTGGTCGTGGACGTGGTCGTTTTCGTGGCCGTGGGCGTGGCCGGAGCGATCACCGTCGACCACGGCCACGGCCAGCAGCTACACCACCAAGCATCGTCGCGGCCGAGCTATTTGCCTGGTCGGCCGAGGCTGCCTGCTTTCGCTTTGGCTGGAGGCGCAAGCGCGTGTGGCTGTGGTCTCTTCTCGCCAACGGGCACAGCCTGAGTTTGGGGTTGCTGTCTCGCCGTCCGGTCGGCATCTCGTAGCAGTTATGAGAAGCTCGGCGCGAAGACATGCGCAATGCCATAGCGACACCGATCCCAATCTTCTTGCTCGCGGCCGTGGCGAACGCCTCGCCGGTCGATTTGCGCCCGGGAACGCCAGAGCGTGCCGCGCTTCTCGATCTGGTGCGGCCAACGGTCGAGGAGGAAGTCGGCGCGCCGGTGACCTTCGTCGTAGAGGGTCTGGAGCAGGAAGCGGGCTGGGTACTCGCACGGCTCGTGCCCTGGCACAAGAATGGCAAGCCGATCGATTTCAATGCAATCAACGAGAAACGGGCACCCGCGGCGTGGCTGCAGGGCGTGGTCTGGCTGCTCGCGGAACGCGTCGGAAGCACGTGGGAAGTTCGGGCGCAGACCAGCACCGACTACGAGATACCGGAAGGCTGGAAAGCGAAGTTCGCGCACACCCCGCTTCGCCACCTCGGCGAGCGTGTCGGCGATCGCCTCGCAGCCAAGGACTTGCCGGCGTGGCTTCGCGACGGCCAGCATAAGCCTGCCCGCTGTGTCGGGCTTACCCAGCCCACCGAGGCATTCGATACGCCTTCGGCCAAGGCGGGCACGCCGATCGCGGCTGATACCGGCCTGCGACTCGGCGAATTCAGTGGCGCCCGGGCGGAGGTCTGGTACGCAGCCGGCAGGAATGCAGCCCAGTGCAGCGACAGCGCTTCGCTGCCACAACACGGCTGGGTCAGTTTGACGGCGCTGCCCGCGCCGACGGTCCTGGCCCAGGACTTCGTCCCACTCGATGGCCGTGGCAAGCCCGCCTTCCAGACTCAGTTGCTGCCACTTGCGCGAGTGGCCTTTTCCGCCGGAAAAACTCTGCTCACGGCAGACCTTGGCGGCTTCGCGGAGGAGGACGCGAAACAATTGCATGTGTGGCTGGTCTTCACCGGCCAGTCGTTGCATCCCTTGGCGTTTTTCTACAGCGGCTTCTCCAATGACATGTATGGCGATCCGGGCGTTCTCATTCTCTTCGGTGCAGGCACGCGCGTCGAGTGGAAGCCAGACTACGGCAATCGGGTCACATCGGGCTTGGTCCGGACTGGCCAGGGCACGCTGGTCATCAAGGAAGCATTTCACTGTGGCATATCGATGGAGACCACCCTGGCCTTTCGCGAGGCCGGCATCGAGCGGCTCAGCGCCGAGATGGACTTCACCGTCCCCGAGGGTGGAGCTGTGCGAGCCAAGATTGTTTCGTTCACCGCGACTGACCGAAAAGATACGATTCGCCTCGGCCGCGGCGACAGGATCACGAAGCTAGTCGGCTACGACTTTCCGACCAAGCTGGTCCGCGTGAAAGTTCGTCGCGCCGGCTCGGAGCAGGAGATCGAGCGGTGGGTCGAGAAGGCCGCGCTGGAAAAGCTAGCGGTACCTCTCCATGACTTTGCCTGTTGCGGCTGCGGCTGAAGCCAGACAACTCGGCGCTATCCGCGCCGGCCGCGAACCTGGCCGAGGCGCAGCTCGGCCACGGCAACACCATCTCGGTTGCGTACCGCCACGTTGAGCTGATCCTGGTCGGACGCCGGCGTCCAGATCACCTGGCGATCCGTGCCGATCGCTTCGCCGTCACTCTGCCAGCGAATGGTGAGCGGCCCGTCCGCACCAGTCAGGTCCACCCGCACGGCACCGTCCACCCACTCGCCCTCTACGCGAATTTCAGGCGGCAGGCACAGGGGCAGGTCGCGTGCGCGCGCCGACCGGCGGGGTGTCGTGTCGGCCCAGTGATCCCCAACCTCCGCGGCCACAGGTGAAAAGTCGCCGCGAGCGGGAGACAGCACGCCGCTGGCAGAAACCGGCGGATCGGTGACCATCGGAGTGTCTGGCCGGCCCGCGTCCGGTGGAAGCGGATCTATTATTATCAAGCGATCGGGGGTCGTGTCGCGCGGGCTGGCATCCGGTGGAAGCATGTCGGCGATCAAGTAGTCCGGGGTGGCATCGCTGCGACCGGCATCGGGCGGGGGAAGCATATCCGCAATCATGTAGTCCGGAGTGGTGTCTGGCCGGCCCGCGTCCGGTACCAGCGGATCCACCATGATGTAGTCCGGGGTGGCGTCGCGTCGGCCGGCATCGGGCGGCGGAAGCATGTCGGCAATCAAGTAGTCTGGACTGGCGTCGGGCCGGCCCGCATCAGGCGGCAGCGGATCGTAGACAGCGTAGTCCGGGGACCGGTCAGGTCGGCTGGCATCGGGCGGCGGAAGCATGTCGGCAATCAAATAGTCCGGGGTGGCGTCGCGCCGGCCACCATCAGTGGGAAGGCCCATGCCGTTGCTGTTACAGCCAGGAGCCCACAGGGCGAGCCAGCCAGCAAACGCCGCCCCTTGCGCCGCACGCACAACCTGCCCGACCGGCCGCCGCGGGACAGTCTCGCGCCGGCGTCCGGTTGCCGCAAAGCCGCGCAGGTCGGTCATCAGAGCATCGAGGGCCGCGTGCCACACACCATCCGACGCTGCCACGCGCAGGCCGAGCCGGGCTGTTTCGCGCGCGACACGGTCATCGTCGTGCGGATCCAATCTTGCGGCCAGGTCCAGCGCCTGTTCGAGAAGCTCGGCGGTGTCGAGTGAGATGTCCTTGGTCAATTCGTGGGCGCGCTCGCGCAAGCGTTCCTTGCGAATGTCGCCAACCCGGTAGAACCAGTCGAGGACGCCGCAGGAGTAGTTGAGTCCCATGTAGCGATTGGCCACGCCTTCGCTGGCGAAATTGCGTTCGCGGAAGGCGGCCGAAGAAATGCGGAAGAGAAGCTCGGCGCGATCGTCGGCCAACCGGTAGTCCCAACCGAGGAAGCTGCCTGACAGCTTGCCGGCCTCCGCCAGTTTGCGATGGAGCGGCGTTCCCAGGTAGGGCTCGGCCCGGCAGAAGTTCACCGGGATCTCCGCGTGGCGGCGAATGAAATCGATGTTCTCGGCCACATCGTCGAGTCTGGTCTCAGGCTCGAAGAGCAGCAGGTTGTAGCAGGGGACGATGCCGGCGTCGCTACAAGCGTCGAGGGCTTGCCCCATGGAGGCGACCGCAACCCGGCGATTGAGGTGGTCGGCCCCGCGCTGCGAGGCGTTTTCCACGCCGACGTACAGGCGAATCACGCCCAGTTCAGCCAGGCGGCGCGCGAGATCGGGCGTGACGGTATCGGGCCGGCACTTGCCCACGAAGGCCGCGCGCTCAACGCCGGCGTCGTCGAGATACCGCTTGATAGCCTCGATGCGCGCCAGGCTGTCCGCGGGCCGGGGCAGCAGGAAATTCTCATCGTGGAAGCAAAAGATGGCGCTGCCGCCCACGGCTCGGCCCAGTATCGCCATCTCGGCCGCGACATCCTCCGGTGAACGTAAACGCAGCAACCTGCCGTGCGCGCCATGGGCGCGGGCGTCGCGCAGGACGGTGGTGATCGAGCAGAAACTGCAAGAAGCCCAGCAGCCGCGGCTGCCGCTGACCGGAACAAAGGGGATGCGCATATGTCGCGTGTGCGGCCGATAGCGTTGGGCGATGGGCAAGGCATCGAGATTCTGCGGCAGGCAGCGCGGTGCAGTCCGCACCACGGCACCACGTGCGTTGCGGAAGGCGATGCCGGCCACCTCGGCCAGGCTTCGCTCGGCAGCGAGCGCCGCAAGCAGATCAACAGTGGTCTCCTCGCCATCGTAGAGCACCACGCTGTCCACGCCGTAGCGGCCGGCCAGAATGCTGGCATAGCCCATGGAGGCGAAATGGCCCCCGGCGGTGATGTGCCCGCGGAATCCATTCTTGCGCAGGGCCGTTGCCAGAGTCAGGAAGTCCAGGCCGCGGTGCTGGAACTGGGCCGCCAGGCCGACCACGTCCGGGTCGCTCGAAGCGATCCGCTGGACCAGATCCGGAATCTGGGCGCCGTCATTGAAGCCCAGGACTTCCACCCGGTGACCGGCGCCGGTCACGGCTGCCGCGATCATGCCCATGCCCAGGTTCTCTTCGACATCAGCGCCAACGAGAGTAAGTCGCATTTTGGACCTCCATTTTCTGACCAAGAAAACGTACCTGTTACCAGGCGCCAGGCTCCAAGGTTAGCACCTCCTCACCCAGGATCAGTGTGCGTACCGTCACACCGTGGACGCAGCCTCGGCGATCGCGATCATCTTGCGCCCGAAGGTCGACAGCGGCAGAGCCAGTTCATCGGCGCGCACCCAGCGCGCGTCGCATTTATCGACTCGTCCCCGGGCGCGGACGCGGAACACCGAGGCCATTGCATCGCGGTGAGTGAAGACGTGGCGGAGATTGCCGACCGGCCTGGGCGACCCTTCCGCGCGCAAGCCGAGACGGGCAAGTGCCCGTCTCGCAGCTTGCCAAGCCGCCTCCCCCGCGCGCATTTCTTGCAGCGGCAGCACCCAGGTTCCGGCCAGCAGGGTTCCGGCCGGCCGGCGCACCAGCAGCAGCCGGCCCCGGCGTTCGACCGCGACACAGGCCAGGTGAATGTGGCGCTTGGCTGGCCGCTTCGCGCGCAGCGGAATGCTGCCCGTCGCTCCCTCGGCACGTGCTCGACAGAACCGCGCCGCTGGACATTGCCGACAACGCGGCTCGCGCGGCAGGCAACAGAGCGCGCCCAGTTCCATCATGGCCTGGGCGAAATCGCCTGGCCGACGTGCGGGTACGAGCTTCTGTCCTTGCCAGCGCAGCCCCGCGCGCACCGCCGGACGGTCAATGGATCTACGCTCGCCCAAGAGCCGCGCCAGCACGCGCGCCGCATTGCCGTCGACCGGGAGGGTGCGCCGCGAGAACGCAATGGCCGCCACCGCCGCGGCCGTGTATGCGCCAACGCCGGGCAATTGCCACAGATCCTCCTCGTTCGAAGGCAGCTTTCCGCCCAACTCATGGACCACCAGCCGTGCCGTGTGGTGCAGATGGCGCGCCCGGCTGTAGTACCCGAGACCGGACCAGAGCGCCAGCACTTCGTCCTCGCGCGCAGCCGCCAGGGCCTGCGCGGTCGGAAAGCGTGCCATGAAGCGCTCGAAGTATGGCACCACCGTGGCCACCAGGGTCTGCTGGAGCATCAACTCGGACACCAGGGTGCGATAGGCGTTGGGCTTGCGGCGCCAGGGCAAGTCTCTCTTCTTTCGGTCGTACCAGGCAAGCAATGCCCGTGCGAAAGCCGGGCCAGCGATCGGTGACGGAATGTCCAAGAGAGACACTACGCGAACTGCGCCTCGCCGCGACCGGCGGACGCGCCATTGACGAGTACCTCGTAGCGGATGGGCACGGCCCGGCTCAGCATCGCGCTGATAGCACAGAAACGTGTCTGCGACAGCCTCGTCGCTTCGGAGGCCAGCGCCGGATCCACAGCACCTTCGATGCGGAACGAGAGATCGATTGCGGTGAACACGGCGGGGTTTCCCGTCCGGATGGAGGCCTCGGCTGTGACCTCGAAGCTCTTCACCTTCTGGCGTTGCTTGCGCAGGAGCGAGGCCACGTCCATGGCCGTGCAACCGCACAGGGCGGCGAGCAGAAGCTGTTTCGGAGTCTGGGCTGTTCCCCGGCCGACCGGCGGCTTGGCATCCATCAGCACCGTGTGGCCGTCAGCCTCGGCGGCGAACTGCAGATTCTCCTTCCAGATCAGCTTGGCGCGCATTGCCTTCATCCATCGAGAACGTGCATCAAGATCTCGGGATAGCGCGTGCCGGCCGCCACGCCCTTGGGCGCGATGCGATCAATCTCGGCCAGATCCTCGGCCGACAGCGCGATCTTCAGAGACGCCAGATTCTCGTCCAGGTACGAGCGCCGCTTGGTGCCGAAGATGGGAACGATGTCGGGGCCGCGCGCCAGGACCCAGGCCAGCGCAAGCTGGGCCGGCGAGCAGCCCTTGTTGCGCGCCACAGTCTCGATATGTCGAACCAGCGCTATGTTCTTGCCGAAATTCTCACCCTGAAAGCGCGGCGAGTGGCGGCGGTAGTCGTTGACGTCCAGGTCTTCGAAGCGCGCGATCCGGCCGGTGAGAAAGCCACGTCCGAGTGGACTGTAGGCCACGAAGCCGATGCCCAGCTCGCGGCAGGTGGTCAGCACGCTGTCCTCGGGATCGCGCGTCCACAGGGAATACTCGCTCTGTAACGCCGTGATGGGGTGGACCTTGTGCGCCCGCCGCAGGGTCTGCGGGCTTGCCTCGGACAGCCCGAGAAAGCGGACCTTTCCGGCGCGGACCAGATCGCTCATGGCGCCCACGGTTTCTTCGATGGGCGTGTTCCGGTCCACCCGGTGCTGGTAGTAAAGATCGATGACGTCGGTCTTCAGGCGGCGCAGGCTGGCGTCGCAGCAGGTCTTGACGTACTCGGGTCGTCCGTTGATCCCCCGCACCAGCGGATCGTCTGTGCGCACGATGCCGAACTTGGTGGCCAGCACGACCTGGTTGCGCCGTCCCGTCAGCGCTCTGCCCACCAATTCCTCGTTGGCGAAGGGGCCATACATGTCCGCGGTGTCGATGAAATCGACGCCTTGATCGATGGCGCGATGGATGGTGGCGCTGGACTCAGCGTCGTCACGCTGGCCATAGAATTCCGACATCCCCATGCACCCGAGCCCGAGCGCGGAGACATCTAGCTGTCCGAGTTTTCTTCGCTGCATGGGGTTAACCATAGCGCGCCCGTGCGCGGTCGCCCACAGCGCATCCTGCCACTCCGATTTCCAGAACTTCCGTCAGGCTTTGACCGTGGCAACAGTTCGACCTAATCTAATAGATCTTAGCCGGCAATGACCGGCAAGGGGGTCGCATGGAGGAGAACGCCACCCGCATGGACGACATGGGCTCGGTCGAGGATCTGGAGGCACTGCGGAAGCAACACAAGGACCTGGAATCGAGGCTGGCGGCCCTCGACCGCCACCTGTCGCTGACCGCCGCGGAGCAGGCCGAACGCGCTCGGCTCAAGAAGGAGAAGCTGGCGATCAAGGATCGCATCCAGCTCCTCCTCCCCCGTTCACCCGCCGCATAGCCCGTCGGTCCGATCGCGTGGGGAGCCCGCCGGCTCCGCCGGCGGCGCACCATCGCGGGAGGGGTTGGGAACCCTCCCAAGGTTCCCATGTCAGCGTCAGCAGGGCAACTCAACCACAAAACGCGCGCCGCCCAGGGGCGCGGGCGCCTCGCCTGCGGACACATCGCCGCCGTGGTCGATCGCGATCTTGCGTACGATGGCCAGGCCCAGGCCGGTGCCGCCCGGCCGGAAGGTGACGTAGGGATCGAACACCCGCTGGCGCTCGGCCTCGGGAACACCAGGACCGTTGTCGTCGACCACGATGGCGGCACGTTCGCGCTCCGGCCGTCGCTCGACGCGGATGACCACCTGGGGCTCCCGGCCGGCCCCGCTGGCTGCTTGCAAGGCGTTCTCGACCAGGTTGGCGATCACGCGCCGGAAAAGCACCTTGTCGCAGGGTGCGGACACCGATCCCGTGGCTTGCACCGTGACCGAGGACTGCCACTCGGGTTGCAGGCGCACGATCTCCTCGACCAACGGCACCAAGTCGAGAGGTGTCGGCTCCACCTTGGGCAGCTTGGCAAAGGCCGAGAAATCTTCGACCAGACGGCGCAGGCCCGTGATCTCTTCGCGCAGGATCTCGGTGGCCGTGTCCAACAGGCGCCGGTATGAGGGATCGTCGCCGGAGTACTTCGATGCGATCTCCTGCACTGCGAGTTGGATGGGCATGAGCGGGTTTTTGATTTCATGCGCCAGGCGGCGTGCCACCTCTTGCCAGGCTGACACCTTCTGCAGGTATTCCAGGCGGGAGCGCGCCTGCGCCAACTCGGACACCATGCGGTCGAAGGCGCGTCCCAGTTCGTCGAGTTCGTCCTTGCCCTTGGGGGCCACCCGCACCGACAGATCGCCGGCCCCCACTGCCCGCGCCGCCCTGTGTAGGCGCGCGACCCGCTTGGTCACCCGCCGCGCGACCAGCCAGCCCCCGAGAGGCGCCACGGCCAGGACGCCGAGAACCAGAATCAGGTACTGGTGCAGAAAGCGTGGAAGCAAGAGGCTGTAGGCGCGATGGATCTGCTGGTCCTGTTCAATGGCTGCACGTAGGGCGAGAAAGTCCTGGTACATCTGTGCCGGGATTCCGAACACCAGCTCTAGCGCGCGGGGCGGTTCGCCCTGGGCCGCGGGCAGGGCGACCAGGATGGGCGGCGCCTCGCGCGAGCGGTTGAGCATCTCGGCTGGCGCCTCCCAGGCATCGACCACCTCGGTGCCCACCAGGAGTTGCGCACGCAGCAGACCTTCCGTGCGCGCCAGATCAGCCATGCGGGCTGGCGCGTCCGCCGCGATCGCATGCGCGCGTCGACGAAACGCGTCTTTGCGATCGGCGAAGTAGGAGCGAAACACATCGGCAGCGCGTGCCGAAGATCCCTCCATCCGCGCGTCGTGTTCGAGTGAGAAGTCGGCGAACCTCTGCACCATGAAATACAGGGCGTAGGCTGACAGGGCCACCGCCAGCAAGGCCGCGGCCAGCATCGCGCCCAGGACTTTCCACTCGAAACGCCCGGGTAGTCTCATCGGGGCGGCTCCACCCACGATTGCGAAACCAGGCGAAGCTGGCGCTCGCTCTCGTCGATGCGGGGGTTGACGAAGATGCTCACGAACGATCCAAAGAAGCTGTCCCCCGATCCCATGCGACTGCGCGGCGAGGGTCGCGCCAGCCAGCGCCGCACGTCGGCGAGCAGCTCTTGCGAGATGGGGTTGAGATCAGCGCGCAGACTCAGCCGGTAGGTCGCCCCGGGCTCGATGCGGTCGAGAGTGGCCACGGGAAGAGCCATCAGCGCGGTGGCCAGATCGACGGCCTCGCTTGCGGTCGCCACTTCACGGGTCTCGACCTTGCCGCCGGCGTCGAAGCGGCGCACGCGGAACTTCTCGTCCCAAAGGTCGTAAACGATCTCGGTGTGGCGCATGGTCTGGGCCACTGGCTCCGGGCTGTCCGGGCGGAAGACTGCCACACGCACCAGCACCCGGCTGGTAAAGCCTGACAGCAGGTGCTGCACGTCCTGCGCTTTGAACAGATCCTGCAGGCCCAGGCTGACCAGCAGGCGCCCATCACGCCGGGTGATACCGGTCTTGCGTTCTTCCGGCTCCTGCGCCCGAACCGGCATGGCTTGCGTGGCTGCCAGAGCCAGCGTGGCGATCGCTACTAGACTTGCCGACGAGCGCATCACAGGGGGAGCCGGCCAAGGGCGTTGGCCACCGAGAGGGTGAAGATGCCGATGTACGTGTCCAGGCGCAGACCCAGATCGGCGGTGAGATCGGCCGGGAGGCGCTGTCCCAGGCTGGCGCCCGGCTGGCGCAGATCATCGGGATTGGTCAGGGCAAAGATGCCCAGGGCGGCAAAGGCGTCGCCCCGGTAGAAGAGGCCGTGGCGATGCCACAGGGGCACCGCGTACTCCAGCAGCAGGCGGCCGGCCAGCTTGTCATAACGATGGTCGGCCACGCCGGTGCCGAGAAGGTTTGGCGAAGGCTGGGTCGAGAAGTTGATGCCATAAGCGCGCGGAGGCAGCAGCAGGTTGAGATCGCCGACGAAGAAACGGTCGAAATACGGCGCGTCTCCCACCACGCCGCCCAGCAGGCCGTGCACCGCAAAGACATGGCCCACAGACAAGGGGAAATAGAGCGAGCCCTGCGCGGTTGCTTTGACGAAGGTGTACTGTGAGCCACAGGCGGGCGTCGCCGCTTCCAGCGACACGACCAGGTGCTGGCCCGCGCGGGGCAACACTGGATCGGAGCGAGAATCCAGATCCAGCGTCAAGGCGAGGGAGCCCAGCCGGCTCGATCCCTCGCGCGCCAGAAACGCGATCGGTTCACTCTGGCCCTGCCCCAGGTCGCGCTCGCGCAGAGTGGGCAGATCGGCGCGCACAGCCTCGAAACGCCCTTCAGCCAGAAGATAGGCCGTGCGCGAGAGGACTGTGCCAGCACCCACGACGCCGCCGGCGCGCCTGACGTTCAACGCGACGAAGTCGGCGGGGGCGGGCTGGTCCGACGCCCCGCGGGCGCGGAAGAATTCGCTGCCCTGGGAGAAGAGCGCACTTCCCGAAAACAGCAAGCCGTGCAGGCGCGGCGGGCCGGCCATGCGCAGGGAAAAGGCCAGGGCTGGCTCCGCGCCGTCGACCTTGGGACGGGTCGAGCTGACGAAGCCAGCGCCCAGGGTCAGCCCGCGGCCGAGCAGATTGCGCTCGCTCACGTCCAACCCGCCCCACAAGGTCGTGGCTTCGCTGGTGCCGAGGTGGACGGCGTTGAGAATGATGGTGCCGCGTTCCTCCACCTCGATGACCAGCACCGCGCCCCCTCGGCGCTCGCCCTTGATCATGAACAAGCGGGCGTCGAGAAAATAGCCCAGGGCCAGCAGGCGCAGGCGCGCGCGCTCGACCCGCGTATCGTCGGCGGTCACCGTGTCGCCGGGCGAAAGAGCGACCTCGCGCAGGATCAGGTCGGTGCGGGTCTTGTGGCTGCCGCGGACCTCGATGCGTTCGATGGTGTAGCGCAGGGTGAACCCGTCGGATGAGTTGGCGCCCAACGGCTCGATGCCTTCGAGCGGAGGCTGTGCCTGCGCCACCGAGGGCAGAAGTGCGAACAGTGCCAGGAGCGAGGGGAAACGCATGAAAGAGCGACCGTCTTACCCATAACGGTCGGTCGTCACCGTGCCGGAGTCAACTGGCACCGGTTCAGTTCACGCTTACCCGGGGCGCGATGGTCACGTCCGCGACCAGGGCATTGAGGCGACTTCTGACCTCCTCCGACGGGTTGAGCACCGACATCCGTTCGAGCACGAAGCGCAGGCGCCGCTGATCGCCGCGCACCTCGTAGATGGCGCGCAGGTTGTTGAGCATGCGGACCAGGATCTGTCGCTGCGCTGCCGGAACCAGACAACGCTCATCGACGTCGCTCGGATCCCCGGTAGCGGATTCGTAGAGCGAGCGCAATTCGGCCCGCCTCACCATGCGCCCGTCAAACGGGTCCACCACCGCCAGGGAATCGTCGCGTCGCCGGGCGCCCACGAGAAAATGGCCAGGAAACGAGATGCCGAAGGTGGCCACGCCCGCGCGCCGGCACACCGCCATCAGCACGATGGCCAGAGACAGGGGATTGCCGCTGCGGCGATCGATGACCTCGTTGAGGAAGCTGTTGCGGGGATCGTAGTAGTCGGCCACATTGCCCTGAAAGCCCAGCTCGCCGTAGAGAAGCCGCAGGATGGGCAGCACGCGGTCAGCCGGGGCAGGCCCGCAGCGACGATCGACTTCCAGGCGGATGCGCGCCAGCTCACCCATCACATCGAGCTTGGCGATGAAACTCGGAATATCCAGACCCGGGTACTCTGGTTCGCAGAGCAGCAGTGCCGTGCTCTCGAGATCCAGCTCGTGATCAGGCTGGCGCAAAAGATGCGCAAACAGCAGCAAATCCGTCGGCCCGCTCATTCGCAATTTCAAGATAGCAGACCGCGCCCGACGAGCATGCGCTTTCTCGCGCCACACAGTCGATGTGTGTGGGCAACGCTTACCCCACGGGGTTAATGGGGATTGCCGTCGAGGCTGGCCTGCAGTTCCGCGATGCGGGCGTTGGCCGCTGCCAACTCTGCTTCCAGACTGGGAACGCGCGCCGCCGCGAGGGTTGCCGCATCATGCTGGGTTTCGAGGAAGACCAGGCGCTCGTAGACCTCCTCGGGATCTGGAGCCTCGGCGCGCAATTCCGCCAGCCTGGCCGCGGCTTCCTCGGCGATCTTGCTCTGCGCTTCCAACTCGGCCAGACGGGCCATCTTGGAATCCGCGACTCGCAGTAGCGCTTCCAGGTCCCGGGTTCGCGCGGCCGCCGCCTCAGCCGCCTTCAGGCGAGGCAAGAGATCGTTCATCTGCACGGCCGCCGTCTCGGCGATCGCGAGCTTGGCCTCGAACTCGGCCGCACACGCCGAAACCGCCTCCGCGGCTTGCAGTTTGCTATTCAGCTCGGACACGTGCGCGGTGCTCGCCTGCAATGCGGCTTCCAACCCGGACACGCGCGCGACGCTCGCCTGCAACTCATCATCCAGTTCGGACACGTGCGCGACGCTCGCCTGCAATGCACCCTCCAACTCCTCGACGCGCGTGGCAGCCTGCTTGCGCGCTCGCTCGGTGTCGTCGCGCAGGCGCAGCGAATCTGCCAGGCGGCGCTCCGCCTCGCCCATCCGGTTGCGCAGGTCGGTTGTCTCGGCTTCCAGATCGGCGATGCGGCGCTTGGGCTGTTCGTCGTCGCTGTGCTCGATCCGCAGCATCACGCCCTCGAGCTCCGCCAGCCGCGAGCGGCGCTGACGATCGGCTTCCTCCACCTCGGCGAGCGCCTGGTGCAGCCGCGCCGCCTCGTCCAGCGCGTCAGCCAGCCGCTTCTCCGCCGCGGCTAGATCGTCTTCCAGTTCAGCCACCAGGCTGGATTGCTCGGCGAGGGCGTCGCGCAGCCGGCCCACCTCGTCGAGGTGCGCGGCCGCGGCCCGCTGGAACTCGTCGAGCGCCTGCTCGCGCGATTTCAGCGTCGCCAGCAGCTCATCAGAGACAGGGCTTGCCAGCGGCGGCGCTTGGCGAAGCTCAGCGAACTGAGTGCGCAGGCGGCCGAGATCGTCCTCGGCGGCGTCCGCGCGCCAGATCGCTTCCTGCCGGGCCGCTTCGAGCGCCGCGATGCGATCGTCGCGTTCCGACAGCGCCGATTCGCGCTCGGCCAGTTCAGCCTCGCGGCGTTTGAGTTCATCGGCCAGGCCGGCAGCAGGCAACGGCTCGCTGGGCCGCAGCCCTGCGGTCAGGCGCTGGGCCAGAACCGTCATCTCGTCCGCGGTCTTGCGGGTCAGATTGACCACCGACTCGTCCGCTTCCAGCAACGCCCGCCGCAAGCGTTGCACTTCCTCATCCAGCTCGGCGCGGGCCTCAGCCGTGCGCCGCACGCGACCGCGCAGCTCCTCGATCTCTTCAGTCTGCGCGCGCGACACGCGCACCAGGCCCTCTGCCTGGCCCTGGGCTTCGGCCAGCTTGTGGCGCAAGTCGGCCAGCGCCGCGTCGGGCGCCTCGACTTTGGTCGGAATTTCAGACGCGGGCGCCTCGCCCGCCCGAGTTTCACTCGCGCATGCCGGGATCTGAACCAGGGCATAGCCGAGGCTCAAGGGCTCGTCGTGGCCGCACAAAGCGAGGTAGTGGCTTGGCTCCTCGTTCTCGGCCTGGGCCAGGTCAGGCTCGATGCGCAGTTCGGCCGGGGCTTCGTCGAACTCCGCAATGCCCCAGGCCGCGAACGGCGTCTGACCGAACATGCGCACCTTGGGAAAGTGGGGAGTCAGCCGGTCGACGATTTCGTAGTACGAAACACCCGTCCCAGGGGTGTCGGTTCGATCGCCGTTGGGCACCACGCAAACCAGGCGCCCACCCGGTGCCACCAGCTTCAGCACGGCTGGCAGCGCCAGGGGCCCGCGGTCGAGCAGGATGTCCGCGGCTTCGGGGATTAGCACCACATCGAATGGACCGGCCTGCTCCAGCGCCGCGGCCGTCATGATGAGAAAACTGACCGTGTTTTCCTTCTGGCGCGCGCGTGCCTCGCCCACTGCGCCCGAGTCGTCAGCCCCGACGACGTTGCGCGCGCCAAGCCGCGCCAGGTGAGCTGTGCCCTCACCTGTGCCGCAGCCGAGTTCCAACACACGGCGGCCCATCAAGATAGGACGCAGGTAGCTGTAGACAGCCGAGTGGCGAATCCCCTGGTCGGGTGGACTTTTTTCGGCCATGCGCGGCGGACTATACATGGCGAGACCGCGTCCACGCCAGTGAGGCCCCGAAGCACAGCCCAAAGTAACGCGAGAAGGCGGGCAGAGAGCCCCGCCGACTCGGGCTTGCGCATTGCTGCTTGCTCTTGCTGCCGCGGGCGATTATAAACGCCGGCTCTTACGGAAGGTTGCTCGTCATGCCGAAGAAGGGGATTCACCCGGCCTACAAGCCCGCCACCATCACGTGTGCCTGCGGTCACACAGTTGAGACGTATTCCACCCGCGGGTCGTTCATGGTGGACATTTGTTCGAATTGCCACCCGTTCTACACGGGCAAGCAGAAGTTCCTCGACACCGGCGGCCGCATCGAGCGCTTCAACAAGAAGTACGCCAAGAAGACGACGCCGCCGACTCCGGCCGCCACCTAGGGCGATTTTGCGCGGCTCGGGCTTCGCCCTGGCCGTGCCCCCACCATGCTGGACGAACTGCTCCTCGCAAAGCTGTCGGCCGTCGACAACCGTTTCGAGGAGTTGACCGCCAAGCTGTCCGATCCTGAGGTGCTCGCGCAGACGCAGCTCATGCAGAAGCTCGCCAAGGAGCATTCTGACCTGCGCGAACTGGTGGAGACGTTTCGCACCCACCGCGAGGTCACCCAGCGCATGGCAGAGGCGCGCGATTTGCAGAAGGATCCCGAGATGCGCGAGTTGGCCCGTGCGGAAGAGGGCGAGCTTGCCGCCGAGCAAGGGCGACTCGAGGAGCGACTGACCTTCCTGCTGCTGCCCAAGGATCCCAACGACGACAAGAACATCCTGCTGGAAGTCCGGGCCGGCACCGGCGGCGAGGAAGCCGCCCTGTTCGCCTCCGACCTGTACCGCATGTACACGCGCTTCGCCGAGCGCCGACGTTGGAAGGTCGAACTGGTGTCGATGTCGAGCGCCTCAGCGGGTGGCATCAAGGAAGTGGTGGCCAACATCGAGGGCAAGGGCGCCTACTCGCAGCTCAAGTACGAATCCGGCGTGCACCGCGTGCAGCGCGTACCCGTCACCGAGGCGCAGGGCCGCATTCACACCTCGACCGCCACGGTGGCGGTTCTTCCCGAGGTGGAGGACGTCGACGTCAACATCGATCCCAAGGATCTCAAGATCGAGGTCATGCGTTCGGGCGGGCCGGGCGGCCAGTCGGTCAACACCACAGACTCTGCGGTTCGCATTCACCACATCCCTAGCGGGCTCATCGTGCACTGCCAGCAGGAGAAGAGCCAGCACAAGAACAAGGCCATGGCCATGAAGCTCTTGCGCTCGCGCCTGTACGAGATCGAGTTGGAAAAGCAGGAGACTGCCGAGCGCGACAACCGGCGCAGCCAGATCGGCAGCGGCGATCGCTCGGAGAAGATCCGCACCTACAACTTCCCGCAGGATCGGCTGACTGACCACCGCATCGGGCTCACGCGGCACAACCTGCCGGCCTTGCTCGATGGCGACCTCACCGAGGTCATCGAAAGCCTGCGCGCCCATTTCCAGGCGGAAGCCCTGCACAAGCCGAGCTAACCGTCAGCGTGATTGGGCCAAGGCCCGCGCATTGCGCGGAGGTTGGCACTCGCGTGCTACGAGCGCCAGGCGCTGAGATTGTATGTAACAAGTTGGAATCATTTCGGTCTTCCCCAACAGTTCGGCGCTCTCCGTGGTCGCTTGACAGCGGCTATTGGGTGCTTAACCTTACGAGCGCCACAGGTTCGTCCGGTGGCTGGTTTCTTCAGGGAGCACCAAATGCCAGTCTACGAATACGAATGCAGCGCCTGCAGCCATCGGTTCGAGGAATGGCAAAAGATCAACGACAAGCCGGTCAAGGTTTGCCCGAAGTGCAAGGCGCGCAAGGTGGAACGTCTGATCAGTCACACCTCGTTCCAGCTAAAAGGTGGCGGCTGGTACGGCGATCTGTATGCCAGCCAGCGGCCGGCCGGCAGCGCCAAGGCTAGCGGGGAAGGGGAGGGCAAGGCAGCGAACGCGGCCCCGTCATCAGCCCAGGCGGGGACTGCCGCCACGGCGTCACCGGCATCGACAGGGGAGGCGAGAGCAAAGGCTGGCGGCAAGCCCAAGATCGCGGCGGCTTGATTTCCCCGCGCATGTGTACCGCGTTTCAATTCGGCGAGTTCCACCCGGCCTACTGAACGAAGGCGGGTGGTTTTCAGGAACAAGGAGGAGACAATGAAGGTTCGACCACTTTACGATCGCATTCTAGTCAAGCGCGTCGAGGAAGAAACCAAGACCGCCGGCGGTCTTTTCATCCCCGACACGGCCAAGGAAAAACCACAGCAAGGTGTCATCGTTGCGGTGGGGCACGGCAAGCTGCAGGACGACGGGTCGCTGCGCAAGCTGGAAGTCAAGGCGGGCGACAAGATCCTGTTCGCCAAGTATTCGGGCAGCGACATCAAGATGGACGGCGTCGAGCACCTGATTTTGCGCGAGGACGACATCCTCGGCGTCATCGAGTAGGCAGGAAAGGAAATCATCATGGCAGCCAAAGAAATCATCTTCTCTCAGCCCGCCCGTCAGGCCATCGCCCACGGGCTCAACATCCTGGCCAACACCGTCAAGGCAACGCTGGGTCCGCGCGGACGCAACGTCATCATCGAGAAGTCGTGGGGCTCGCCCCTTGTCACCAAGGACGGCGTGACCGTGGCCAAGGAAATCGAGCTTTCCGACAAGATGGCCAACATGGGCGCCCAGATGGTCAAGGAAGTGGCGTCCAAGACCTCGGATGTGGCCGGCGATGGGACAACCACCGCGACGGTTCTGGCCCAGGCCATCTTCAATGAGGGCGCCCGCCTGGTGGCCGCCGGCTCGAACCCGATGGACATCAAGCGCGGGATCGATGCGGCAGTGGTCAAGGTGGTGGAGAGCCTGAAAGAGCAGTCCAAGCCCACCAAGGGCAAGAGCGAGATCGCGCAGGTGGGGACCATCAGCGCCAATGGCGACGGCATGATCGGCGACATCTTGGCCGAGGCCATGGAAAAGGTGGGCAAGGAGGGCGTGGTCACCGTCGAGGAGGCCAAGTCCATGGAGACTACGCTCGACGTGGTCGAGGGTATGCAGTTTGACCGTGGCTACCTCTCGCCCTACTTCGTCACCGATGCCGAGCGCATGGAAGTGGTGATGGAGGATGCCTACATCCTCATCAACGAGAAGAAGATCTCGAACATGAAGGATCTTCTGCCGGTACTCGAACAGGTAGCCAAGAGCAGCAAGCCCTTGCTCATCGTGGCCGAGGACGTGGACGGCGAGGCTCTCGCCACCCTGGTGGTGAACAAGCTGCGCGGCACCTTGCACGTGTGCGCGGTCAAGGCACCGGGCTTCGGTGATCGTCGCAAGGAGATGCTGAAGGATCTGGCGGTGCTGACCGGTGGTCAGTGCATGACCGAGGATCTGGGCCTCAAGCTCGAGAATGTGGCCTTGAAGGATCTCGGGCGCGCCAAGCGGATCACCGTGGACAAGGACAACACCACCGTGGTGGAAGGCGCGGGCAAAAAGACCGATATCGAGGCGCGGGTGAAACAGATTCGGGCGCAGATCGAGGACACCAAGTCGGACTACGATCGCGAGAAGCTGCAGGAGCGTCTGGCCAAGCTGGTGGGCGGGGTTGCCGTGATCAAGGTTGGCGCTGCCACCGAGAGCGAGATGAAGGAGAAGAAGGCGCGCGTGGAGGACGCCCTGCACGCCACGCGGGCGGCGGTCGAGGAGGGCGTTGTGCCCGGGGGCGGCGTGGCGCTGCTGCGGGCGCTGCCGGCGCTCGACGGCCTGAAGTTCGACGACGACCGTCGCTACGGCGTCAACATCGTCCGTCGGGCCATTGAGGAGCCGTTGCGCCAGATCGCCGAGAACGCGGGCGTGGACGGCTCGATCGTGGTGGAGAAGGTCAAGAACGGCAAGGGCGCGTTCGGGTTCAACGCCGCCACCGAGGAATACGAAGATCTGGCGAAAGCCGGTGTCATCGATCCGACCAAGGTCGTGCGAGCGGCCTTGCAGAACGCAGCGTCGGTCGCCGCTTTGATGCTGACCACCGAGGTTCTGGTGGCCGAGAAGCCCAAGAAGAAGGAGGAAGCGGCCCCCGGTGGCGGCGGCGGCATGGGTGGCATGGGCGGTATGGGCGACGACTACTAGTCATGTCGGAAGGGGCGACCGCCGGTCGCCCCCACTCAAAGGCCGTACTGGCGACCTGCGGTCGCCCCAAGGCGGGTTGCCGGTGGTTGACATAAAAACCAACCGGCAGCCCCCCATTTACCTGATTAACGGGATACAATGGTCGGGTGCCAGGAGAGCCACAGGAATCCAAACGCCGAAGCCCCCGCATCGAGGTGTACGCCCAAGCTGAGGTCAAGAGTCGCGAGGTCCATATTATGGATGTGCGCAACCTCTCGGCGGGTGGCGTTTACCTGGTGGGGACCCCGGCGGAATATCCAGACCTGAGGCCTGGAACCGATTTCGGGATCGTCATCTTCGGATCGGAAGATGGCATCGGCGACGATCCCGATTTCAATGTCGTTTGTCGGGCCACCATCATCCGCATCGACGAAGGCAGCCCGGGCAAGCGGCCCCCGGGGTTTGGTGCAACCGTGGCCCCCGTCGACGAGGACAACCGCACGCGGCTGACCAACCTGCTTCTGCGCGCCGACAACTACCGGGTCGGCGATCCGCGGCGCTAGCCAGCATTCTCAAGTTCTCTCGGAATCGGCCAGCCCGGGTCGGAGGGAAACCCTCGGCGGGATCAGCGGGTTCGCCGTCGGTTCACTTCACCTGCGTGTGGGCGCCTTCGGCGGAGTTCACGGCGGAAGGTTCCCGTTGACCAGAGTGCTCACGCAGTTCGAGAAGCTCGGGCAGTCTGGAATTTCCAGGCATTGCTCTATGGCTTGGTCCGCGGCGGCTAAGGCCTGGTCCGCGGCGGCGGGATCACTGCCACCCAGTTGGCTGCTCAGCTGGCTCAGTTGCCGAAGACAGTTGGTTGTGCATTGTGAGACGGTCGAGACTTTCCTCAGGGAAAGCTCGCCGCAACTTTGCAGTTTGTTGCAGAGGTCCGCGACGAAGTTCTTGCCGTTGCCGCAACCGGTTGTGCAAGCAGCGAGTAGCCCGATAGCTGCCGCGTTCCAGAAAGTTCTTCTCATCGTGGACTCCTCGGCGCGCCGGTCAAACCGGCGAGTTGAAAGGAATGAAAAAGTCCAAAAGCAAAAAATAGCGTAATCGTTCAGTCTCGTCGAGGTCAGGCGGCGAGGGCGACACGCCGCCCCGGAACTGTTTGCGCCGAGTCCCGAATGGAGCGACCATGGTCTGCATGGTAGCGAGACTGCGCATCCTGGTTTCGTGTCTTCTGGTGGCGTCCCTCGGCGGCTGCGGCGGCGGGATCGTCCACGTTCTCCTCATAGAGGACAGCGCCGGTTCGAGCGGCAGTGGCGGGGGGCTGGTGGGCGGTTCTGGTGGAACAGGAGGTGCGGGAGGCGGGATGAGCGGGCCTGTCGTGGATGCGGCAGCAGACCGAAGTGCCGACGCCCCGGCCGTTGCCGCGGACGCGAACTTTGCAGCCGACGCATGGTCGGATGTGGTGGGGCTGCAGGGAATTTTCGTGTCGACTGGCAGCATGACCGTGGCAAGGGATAGGCACACGGCGACGTCGTTGCCGAGCGGAGAGGTGCTCATCGCCGGTGGAACATCGGACGGCATCACGGTTCTCGCGAGCGCAGAACTATACGACCCGGCAGCCGGGCTATTCACTCCCACTGGAAGCATGACCACGGCAAGGGATCTCCACACGGCGACGTTGCTGAGCAGCGGGAAGGTGCTCGTTGCGGGGGGCGGGGTCAATGGCAGCTACGGGGCTCTCACTAGCGCGGAGCTGTACGACCCGACGACCGGGACATTCACGCCCACCGGAACCATGACCACGGCAAGGCTCGGGCACACGGCGACGTTGTTGCCGAATGGGCAGGTGCTCATCGCCGGCGGATGGGGCGACGGGGATGTAGCCAGCGCGGAGCTATACGATCCGACGACCGGGACATTCACGCCCACCGGAACCATGACCGCGGCAAGGGCATATCACACGGCGACATTGTTGAGCAACGCGACGGTGCTCATCGCTGGCGGGGGTTATTCGAGCGCGGAGCTATACGACCCGGCGACCGAGACATTCACGCCCACCGGAACCATGACCACGGCAAGGGCATATCACACGGCGACATTGTTGAGCAACGCGACGGTGCTCATCGCTGGCGGAGGCGATGCCAGCGCATCTCTCGCGAGCGCGGAGGTATACAACCCGGCGGCCAGGACATTCACTCTCACTGGAACCATGACCACGGCACGGGACGTCCACACGGCGACGTTGTTGGACAACGGAACGGTGGTCATCGCTGGCGGCTTTGGTGACGGTGGGATTCTCGCGAGCGCGGAGATCTACGATCCAGCAGCTGGGAGATTCACAGCCACCAGCAGCATGACCGTGGCAAGGTGGCTGCAGACGGCGACATTCTTGCCCAATGGGTTGGTGCTCATCGTCGGTGGCGATGATGGCAGCGGCCAGTGTCTCGCGAGCGCGGAGCTATATGACGAACAGCCCCAACGGTGAGCGCCGGCCAAGGAGTGGCCGAGGCTGACAGCGCGTCTGGCACCAAAAACAGGATCGTCGAAAAACGAAGCATCCTCACCCGCCAATGACGTAGGTATGCTCGCCAGCCGTGTTCAACGCCAGGGAGTGGTGTTATGCGCTGGCTGCCCTGGCCATTGATCAGAAGTATGTCGGCGGAATCTGGCAATTCGTGGTGCATTCGATTGAGCCGCCGCCGTCCGTTGGGTTCCCGTTGGCATCAAGGGGTACGCCATTCAGTGCCCCCAAGTCGCATTGCTCGCCAAGATTCGTGTCGACAATGCCATCGCCACAGTAGTGAGGCGTCGTGCATGCGAAGGTGCATTTGCTGTCATTCGAGCCATTCAGCTTGCCGAGGTCGCATTGTTCTGGGCCGTTGACTATGCCATCTCCGCAGAACGGCCCCCACGTGCACTGCGTAGTGCAGCCACCGTAGGCGGTATCACTGTTCGGGCCTGGGCAGCCCGCAGGGACAGGCACCGTGCCGTTGCCGCAGTCGCATTCCTCGCCGGCGACCACGATGCCATCGCCACACCTCGGAACACAACTGCTGGGGGCAGCATTGAATCCGTTCAGGGTCAACTTATAGGTAGACCCAGTGGTCTGACGCTCGGTCTGGAAGACTGCGATCTCATAGACATTTCCGTCCTGAAGTCCAAGGTTCAGACTGGAAATCGTTGCGGCATCCAGAGTGACCGACCCTTCACATGGCGTCTTAATACCGCCCAGGTCAACCGCCAACTTCCTATTGATGAAGACCCACACGTCATCGTCACCCACAAAATCGAGGGTGAATGACTTGCTCGAGTCGTACTTGAACCAGTAGCGAGTCTCGCTGGTGAAGCTGAAGTTGTGCATAATCTCGTTTCCGTTCGCGTCCACGTCCCACGGCCAGGTTCCTGTGTCGTCGTATAGCCCCGCCGGTACTGAGGGGACTTGAGCGGGCTCGAGTTGGTCGGCCGAAAATGGGTCGCTGTCGATGGGGAAGAAGAGGGGGTTGCCGTCGACCTTCTTGACAATGAAGGTGGCGCTCCAATTGTTACCGTTCTGGTAGCAATCGAGCATCGTCCAGCCCTTGGCGGCGGCGGTGGTACAGTCCGTCGAGCTAGTGGCCTGGTATTCCGAGGTACACGGGATAGCTTTGCCGTTCGCATCGAGCATTTCCTGCCCGACAGTGCCGCAGTAGTAGGCGATATCGGTGACATTCCACTGCTCGCCGTTGGGTCCGTAGCGGTTCACGTAGCCGCCTTGTCCATTGTCCCACAGCGAAATCTTCGATGCCGTTGGGTCGTTCACGCCGGGAGTCGTGCGATACCACTCGGCAAACGTGCTCGTGCTCTCGATGTGTGCAGTGGCCAGGCCCGTGAAGACCGGCTTCCCATCTTGGTCCAGGCTGGTTTCAACGATACCGGTGGTAGGATTGTTCGACCCCGTAACCCCAGGTTCAAAGTCGCTGGGATTGTGGAAGCGGAAATCACGATAGATCACCGGCACCTTCATCTCATTGCCAAGAGGTGGTTGCGTGCAGGTCCAGCCAGGCTCGACCTGGCAGGTCGAGGAGCAGCCATCGCCGCTTGTCTGGTTGCCGTCGTCGCATTGCTTGGTGCCCATGATGATGCCGTCGCCACAGGGAGAGGTACAGCCGGAACTTCCCGAGCAATTGGGTTCAATCTGGCACTCCTCCGAACACCCATCGAAAGGCATGGTGTTGCCGTCATCGCAGCCCTCGCCGCCTTCTACCTTGCCGTCTCCACAAACGGTTGGCGTGCATACGCTCGGACTGCCGGTGCACTGGAAACCGGCCTCGACCTTGCAGGAAGAGGAACAGCCATCGCCGCTTACAGTGTTGCCGTCGTCGCATTGCTCTGTCCCCTTGACGATGCCGTCTCCACATAAGGTCGTGCAGGGCTTTCCCGGGACACGGCATATGTAGCCCGGCTCGACGGTCTGGCAGTCTCCCGAGCAACCGTCACCGCTGACCGTGTTTCCGTCGTCACAGGCCTCGTTGGATGTCAGTATTCCGTTCCCGCATATGGCCATGTTCACGCATGCCTGCCCCGGGGTTGGACAACTCCAGTTGGCTTCGATCTGGCACAGGGCATTGCAGCCGTCATCGATAGCATTGGGACCGACTTTCTGGGCAGGGGGTACACCGTCATCGCATTGCTCGCCCTGGTCGAGAACGCCATTCCCGCAGTTCTTGGGGGACAGAGAGGTTGTCCCGGCGTCCCTGCTGGTTGAGCCGGTACCGACACAAACAATGCAGCCCCCACTGCCGCCGGTGGCGCTACTGTTATTCCCCCCTCCGCTTTGGCCCTGCCCACCTCCACCTCCACCTCCGGCCACCGTCGACGTCGACGCTGGTTGGCTGTTATCGACCTTTGCGCTGGTGCAACTCGCTGCTACAAGCAGAACGACGCCACTGGTCATGAGCAGCGCCCGGTAACTTCTTGGGATAGAGGGTCCGAGAAGGGTGGAAATCGCGCCTGTTGACATTGGACACACCTCGTCTAGAGAACACCAGAACCGCCACGGATGAGCATAGTCTGGTCGCCCAATTCCCGAAGTCCGAGGGTCGAGATTGAGGCTCTTGAGATGGGGCAGAAACCCGATCCCGCTCGGATGTCCGACATCGCTGAAGAAGTAGTCACCGTCGATGCTGTCGCGCGGATCATGGACTTGGACGCCGTGTCCTCAGATGCGAGAACGATCTTGCCGCGGGAACGGGCTACGGGATGATCTGGGCGTCTGGCGGCGCCTGCGCTGGAAGTGGCGGTGGTGATGGCGGGGGTGGCGCTGCCGCAGGAGGAGGCGCTGCCGCAGGAGGCACCGATGGTGGCGGGGACGCAGGCGGTGGTGGCGGTGGTGGTGGGGCCGGGAGGGCAGTCGGTGGTGGCGGAGATCCTGGCGGCGATGGCGCTACAGCCGCGGGTGGTGCGGTGGCAGGAGGTGGAGCTGCCGGAGGGGGTGGCGGCGGCGGTGGCGGAGGGCTGGCAGCTGGCGGAGGAGCGGCGGGCGCCGTGGCCCCCACCGTGGGCGGTGGTGTGGGCGATAGCGCAGGGGGGGTCACGCACCCGGAGAGGTCGAAGAACATGAACTCCATCGCCTTCTCCTGGCCGTAGAGCGGACGAACGCTGCATTCTGTCGGGAACACGGGCGTACCACCAAGGACACGCACCGCATCCTGACCCACGCCGGAGTTGGCCGCGGAAACGTGTATTCCCGTGTAGACAACGCGGCCGCATTTGGTCGTCTGGTCAGTCGGAGTCAGCAGGTCGAAGTAGTGGACGTGACTCGACGTATTGTCTGTACTGGAAACCGGGTTGAAGATCCATCGCGTGGCCGGCGCGGTGGTGGTCTCGGCGGTGTACTTCGGCTGTAGTGAGCCGTTGGTGGAGTCGGTGAGTGGCAGGCTGCCTAGAATCGTCGAGGCTTGGACGGCGGTCAACCACTGTGCGAATGCCTGCCCCTTGGCAAAGGACTGATCAATACTTGTCATCAGGTCAGCGCCCGCGACAGGTGTCCCCAGCGTCCCGTCCCATGTCGCCACCTCGCCATAGGGTGCGGCGAGCGTGCTGGTGGACATCAGGAAGCCGGCGAAGTAGTGCTCGAGAAAGGCCTTGCCGCCGCCGTTGACGTACGCCTTGAGATTCTGACGGCGGGCTTCGGTCACGTATTGCCCGTCCCCTATGCCAAGGAAGTCGGCACCGGCACAATTGACTATGATGATGTCGTAGGTCTGTTCCGTCGCCACCGAGTCGAATAGCGTGGTTGCAACCGGGAAGGTAGCCCCGCCGGGGCCGGCGTACTGGGTGGCCCCGTTGTCTGCACTGGTGGCGAGAAGGCTGTAAAGATTGATGTGCCCGGTGCCTTCGGGATTTGTGAATTCGGCGGTGTCGATGCCGGCTCGGGTCAACAAACACTCGAGGGCGTCGATCTGGCCCGTGGTGATGGCGATCTTGGGCATGTTGGTGTACTGGCCGTTGTTGTCCCCGTCGTAGATGTTCCTTGGCAAGCGCAACAGCCTGTCGAGCAGTGTGCCGGCGTCCGGCGGGTTGTCGACGATGGGATTGTCCGCACACTGGTGGGTGACCATCGACGCAGGAATGGTAACCTGGCGCCGCCACTTGCCGAGTTGCATGACCACAGGGAAATCAGTACCCCACGGAACATTGTTGAGGATGAAGTGTCCGTTGGAGTCGGTCAACGCCGTGGCAATGGGCTGGCCCGATACCTGGGCGTCGCAGGAGGTGCAGCTCGCACCAGCCGGGATCGGATCCAGCGCCGCATTTGGTATGGCTACGATGACGTTGTAGAGCGGGTTCAGCCCCGCAGGGTCGTACACCGTACCGCTGATACTGGTGGTGGCCCCACCATCGCAGTGGACCTGGCTCTGGCACAGGTTGACGCAGGTTCCGCAGACATTCGCCATGGTTGCGCCACAGGTCATGCCCGCTGGGCAGGTAGCCGGGCAACTCAGCGTCCCACCGCAACCGTCCCCGATGTTGCCGCAGTACTGTTGCGCGCCACTGGCGTCGTTGCAGGTGACTTGCACGCAGTTGGGTCCGCCCATGCACACGTTGCTGCTGCCACACGCCCAGCCGCTGCCGGCGGCCGAGCAATCCGTGCTGCACACCAACGAATTGCCGCAGCCGTCGCCGATGGTCCCGCAGTACTGGCCACCCGAGGCCGGAGTGCAGGTCACTGGCACGCAGGTTGAGCCGCCCTTGCACAGGTTGTTCTGGCAGGTCCAGCCGGCGTTGGTGCACGTGGTTCCGCAGTCCAGCGAGTTGCCGCAGCCGTCGCCGATGGTCCCGCAGTACTGGGCGCCACTTCCCGTCGTGCAGGTGAGTGGCGTGCAGACACCGGGTGGTCCTATACACAGGTTGTTCTGGCAGGTCCAGCCGGGGTTGGCGCATGTGGTTCCGCAGTCGAGTGCGTTGCCACAGCCGTCGCCGATGGTCCCGCAGTACTGATCGTTGCCGGCGGTTGTGCACGCCAGCGGCACGCAGTTGGCCGTGGGGCCTGCCTTGCACAAGTTGTCCTGGCAGACCCATCCGGTCTTTGCGCATGTGCTGCCGCAGTCCAGCGAGTTGCCGCAGCCGTCCCCGATGGTGCCGCAGTATTGAGCGCCATCCGCCGTGGTGCAGGTTCTCGGCACGCAGTCGGCCGTGGGGCCCGCCCTGCACAGACCGCTGTCGCACACCCAGCCCGTCTGGGGGCAGGTGGCGGAGCAGTCGAGCGTCCCGCCGCAGCCGTCCCCAATCGCGCCGCAGTAGTTGTCTCCGCTCGACGCCACGCAGGTCAGCGGCGTGCAGATTGAGCCGCCCTGGCAAATGCTGTTATTGCACGTCCAGCCGGGCTCGGGACAGGTCGTTCCACAGTCGAGCGTGCCGCCGCACTGGTCTCCGATGGTCCCGCAGTAGCGGTCGCCGTTCGGTGCATCGCACGTTGCCGGGGTACACACCCCTGTGCCGCCCTTGCAGATGTTGTCAGTTCCACAGGTCCACCCCGCGGGACAGTCGTTGCTACATGCCAGACTGCCACCGCACCCGTCCCCCACGGTTCCGCAGTAGTGATCCCCGCTCAAGGTGGTGCAGCTCAGTTGAGTGCAGACGCCCGCGCCTCCCTTGCAGATCTGGTCGGGTCCGCAGGTCCATCCTGCCGGACAATCGTTTCCACAGTCGAGCGACCCACCGCAATTGTCCCCTACGGTGCCGCAGTAGTGATCTCCGGTCGTAGTCACACACGTGATCTTCGTGCAAACGTCCGGCGGCCCTATGCACAAATTATCCTGACAGACCCAGCCGGGCTGCGGACAATCCGTCGGACAGTCCAACGTGCCTCCGCATCCGTCCCCGACCTGGCCACAGTACCGTCCGCCACCTGGCGCATCGCAGGTGGCCGGCACGCATGTCGGCGGTGCGCCGACACACACAGAATTCACACAAGTCCACCCTGCAGGACAGTCTGCCCCGCAATCGAGCGACCCACCGCAGCCATCGCCGATGGTCCCGCAGTAGTAATCCCCGCTGCCAGACGTGCAGCTTGCCAAGGTGCAGATGGGCGGCGTGGCCTTGCACACGTGGTCGTCGCAGGTCCATCCCGCGGGACAGTCGTCTCCGCAATCGAGCGACCCGCCGCAGCCGTCGCCGATCGTTCCGCAGTAGTGGTCTCCGCTGTCCGTCGCGCAGTTCACGGCATTGCACACCCCTGAACCCACGCAGAGGTTGTTGATGCAGCTCCAGCCAGTGGGACAGTCATTCCCGCAGTCGAGCGTATTGCCGCAGCCATCTCCGATGGTTCCGCAGTAGTGGTCTCCCGAGGTCGCGACGCAGGTGTCTGCCTGGCAGACGGTGGGATCGCCCTTGCAGATATGGTCCGCCCCGCATGTCCAGCCGGGCTGCGGACACACGGCCCCGCAGTCGAGTGTGCCGCCGCAGTTGTCACCGATCACTCCACAATACGCCCCGCCTGCAAAAGTACACCCTGCAACACAGTTGGTCCCTACGCAGACATTCTGCTTGTTGCACTGCAGGTCCGCAGGACAGTCGCCACAATGCAACGTCTGTCCGCAATTGTCGATGTCTCCGCAGCGCTGGGTACTGCCCGCGCTGCAGGTCATGGACGAACAGATACCACCATCCGTCGTGCGCGGTTCAGCCAGGACTATGATGGGGCCACTGTCAGGCGCTGGTGCCGGTCCCTCTTGTAACCACACGGTCGCCCGATCGTCGGCACTGCAAGCAGCGGTCCATACCAGAACGCAAACCACCGATAGCTGAACCCAAGAACGCACCCCAGGGCGCATCCGTAGCGTCACGCGTGCCACTGATGCGTCGCGCTTCATGTGTGTTCCATCGCAGCTTCCCAGTCTCAAGCGTACTCATCATCGGCATGGTTGGCCAAGAAATGAAGCCCTGGTGAACAGTCAGGGAGGCTCGGCGATCCACGCCGTTAGACGACCCACGCTGTCAATCCACAATTCCGAGGTGGGCCAGCCGATCCTTCAGCACGGCGTTGTGGCCCTTCTCGGCCTTGAGTTGGTCGTGCAAGTGGGCGACAAGGGTTTCGTATTCGTGCATCTTTGCCATGGTGGGGACGTCGTGTACGTGGACAGCCAGCCTGCGCGTGATGTAGAGCAGCCAGCCGAGCAGAGCGAAGATGAGCAAGGCGAGGGGCGCGAGGGTTTCAAGAGAGAGGCGGAGGCTCTTGGCGATCCTGGTGTAGTCGCCACGCAGCGACTCGAAGTCGCGCTGGAGGAGCGCCATAGCGTCGCGCGTTCGGGCCAGCTCGGTGTCGGTCGAGGCCTTGTCCCGTGCCAGGACGTCGCGGGCCGAGGCCAACCTGTTGTTCTCCTGGGCAAGCGCCACAACCTTCGCGTCGAGATCGGCCCGGCGGTCGGTTTCCTTGTTCAACGCTTCCTCCAGGGTGGCGATCTTCTGGGCAGGCGTCATAGGCTTGCTGACCGCGATCTGGCCTGGCAGGGAAGGAACGGCGCTGCCCGGTTCCTGGGAGAGAGCCACAGGAGCCAGAATGAGCGCCGCGATCACACCTGCTATGGGGCGCATCCACTGCCTCCGGATGGAAGGCTGACGTCAAGGCAAGGCACGCCAGTATGACGCCAGGCGCGCGCGCTGTTTGCCGAAAGTTCCATCCTACCTATACCTATCGTCGGATGCCGCGTCCGGGTTGAGCCCACGCATTGTAAGCCTTTCGTTCTTGCGCGCGGCCGGCTCGTCAACCAACCCCACGGAGCGTGGCAGGGGCGATTCTGTTCTCTCCCAGGAGTACCCGACGATCATCTTTACCGTGAGCGGGTTGCTTCCCGACCGGCACGCTTGGCTACCAGCCTAACAGCTACGGTGAGTGGCAGGAGCAGCCGGACTTTCGCGAGCCGCCGCTTGCCCTCGACGGCGCGGCCGACTACTGGAGTCATCGCACGGACGATGACGACTACTACTCCCAGCCGCGCGCGTTGTTCCGGGCCATGAGCCCGGCGCAGCAGAAGGTTCTGTTCGAGAACACCGCCCGCGCCATGGGCGATGCCCCGAATGAGATCAAGCTCCGCCACATCGGCAACTGCCTGAAAGCCGATCCCGCCTATGGCGAGGGTGTGGCCAAGGCGCTGGGCATTCCGATGAGCGAGGTTGCCAGGGGCAATAGCCGAAAGCGCTCAAACGAGTAGCTCTGCACAATCTCCTGGTTACAACGCCGATCGCGGGCCGGTCTCGATCTTCTTTGGCCGCCTCCACGCAACGTTTTGAGCCACAACTGCCCAAGGGCATCGCTGCTTCGTCGGGTGTCTTCCACCCCTGCTCTATGGCAAGGGCAGCACGAAGTCTTCGGAGTCGTCTTGCTCGACGTACTGGTTGAGATACGGCGAATAAGTGTGGACGCGAAGGACCTGGTTCGCCTTGTCGAACTCCAGCAGGCGCAGATATCCGTTGCCGCCCTTGATCTGGGGCATCTCGGGACAGGACAGATCGCCACATTGTTGATAGTTCGCCAGAATCTGGTGCACCGTCGACCCGCTGGGGCGGGGGCTGGTCAGCCTGGCCACCGCCGGAGCGCCAAGGCAGTGTCCCGACAACACCACTTTCACGTTTTCGTTGCCCACAATCAGATTCTGCCAAAGCTGCTCGCCATCGTTCACGCCTGCCAGCGGCGTGAAGTTGTAGTCGTGAGGATCGAAAGGTTGTGGCGGCGTCTTTGTGTAATCGTAGCGAGTGCCATCGTTGAACAGGTAGGCATGGGTGACCAAGATAGCGGGCTTGTCGGCGTTGTTTTTGAGCACCTCGTTGGCCCAACTCACCACCGCGTTGCGCGGGCCGAATTCCAACGCCAGCAATAGCCAGGGTGTGCCGCCAATGGGGACGATGGCGAAGCTATTCTCGGTCTTGTTGGGCTCGAAGGTGCCACCGAACCAGGGATATTGGTCAGAGCGCGAGGCAGGGAAGTACTGGTCCATGTAGCCCTGCCGCGCAAGATCCTCGTCGTGGTTGCCTGCCAGAACCAGATAGGGAATCACTCCATCAAGTGTGGCGAAGGCGTCCGACGCGACCTGCCACTGGTCCACGCTGCTGGGATCATCGACCAAGTCCCCCTCGTGCAGCACTGCCACTAGGTTGGCCGAGTCGCGATTGTCGGCGATCCATTTGGTCTGGGCAGCGAAGATGTCGGGATAGGCCGCCGCGTAGAACTGGGTGTCCGGAAGAACCACCACCGTGGGATTGGGCGGCGAGCTTCCATCCAGGAGCAATCCGGTTGACCCGTCGGGACGGGTGGCACCGCCACCCGTGACCGTGTCCTGGGGGCTGTTGGCATCGGGGGATGGTATCGATGCGGACCCACCGGCGGTGTCACTGGATGCGTCGGGGTTGTCACTGGATCTATCCCCGTCTCTCCAGGTGACCGGCGGCTGGAGCGCGTCAAGATCCATGCAGGCGCTGGCGAGCAGTGCGGGGATGATCCAGGTGAGAACCCAATTCCTGTACATCGGCTTCTTAAAGATGGGGCCTGCTATTTCGGAAAACAATAATGCACTCTCTTGCCGGATGAATGCAACCCTGCTCCTGTTTGCGACGTATAGGGCAGAGATTACGCCAAATTGGGGGAAACGGGGGAATCAGGATGCCGTGCAGATGGAATGGCACGAGGCTCGACTATGGTTCTTGAGTGAAGTTAGGCTGACCGGAAATGTTGTGCGATTGTGTGATCCATCTATCTTCGTCACCTCACTGCTGAAGTGATCGATCAGCGGGGTCTTTTGTAGAAATGCGCAGGAATTGCGCCGTGGAGGATGTGATGCGAAACGACACGCGGAATGTGACAGAAGCTCTAGCTCGAGAATCCGTGGCTCTGCTCCTTGGTGGCGCCATCATCTTGCTTCAAGGTTGTAGCTCGTCCGGTCCGGGTTCCACCTCGACAGCCGGCGGCGGGCAGGCGAAGGGTGGCTCCACCGCTGCCCCCGGCGGGAGCTCCACACCAAGCGGAGGCACTACCTCGGCTTCGGGAGGGACATCCCTCAGCGGCGGGCAATCATTGACTGGCGGTGGGAACACGAGCCCCGGCGGCTCCACGAGCCCCGGCGGTTCCACGAGCCCCGGCGGTTCCACGAGCCCCGGCGGCTCCACGAGCCCCGGCGGTTCCACGAGCCCCGGCGGTTCCACGAGATCCGGCGGTTCCACGAACTCCGTCGGCGGCGCGACCACATCCGGCGGCGTAACTACCGTCGGCGGTGCGACCACATCCGGCGGCGTAACCACCGTCGGCGGTGCGACCACATCCGGCGGCGTAACCACCGTCGGCGGCGCCACCACATCCGGCGGCGTAACCACCGTCGGCGGCGCCACCACATCCGGCGGCGCGACCGTGTCCGGCGGCAGCTCCGGCGCCAGCGGGAGCCCAGGAGGTTGTATGCCGGCCGGCACCGCGGCAGCCTGTTCTCTCGTGGCGCAAGGTACGGACTACCCCGGGATGTACCTGACGGCCTGCCCGCCTACCACCGCGCACGTTGCGGGGGCGATCACGCCAGGCGGAAAAGCCGTCACGGCGACCGCAGGCAACGGCAGCTACACACTGGACAACGGAATCGAACACATCGTCATCACCTGTGCGAGCGGGACCATCAAGACCTGGACGTATAACGGAACGGACCTACTCGCCGGAGGAGACTCGGGCGGGCAAGTCTACTGGGAGCTTGAGGCAGGCAACGGCACGTGTACGCTGACTTCGGATCCCGCGACCAATGGCGGAAAACAAGCGGAGGTCCGTATTCACACGACAGGCAGCACGAACAACCTGGACGTGGACATCGACTACGCGCTTCTTCAGGGAAGCTCCGGTTTCTACGCCACCGGCATTCTCACGCACCCCGCGGCAAACGCCGCAACCAACGGCGGCGAGTGGCGCTCCAACGTCTACAATGGGACCATCTTCGACTGGAACAGCCTCGATGCCTTGCGTGACGGAGGCAACAGCGCAGGCGGGCCCACAGGTTGGTTGGACACCACCGAGGCCGACTGGGCAAACGGTAGCGCCGTCACCGGCGCCCCCAAGGAAGTAGAGCAGGCGCCCAACGGAGGAGTGTACGTTTGCAAGTACAGCTGGACGGCCGACTTCGGCGACACGGATGCCTGGGGATGGAGCTCCAGCACGAAGAACATCGGAATGTACCTCGCCCTTGGCAGCAAGGAATACTACAACGGCGGCCCCAAGAAACGCGAGCTCATGGGCAGCATGCTGAACGGTCCGGACCTGCTGAACATGCTCGGCGGCAGCCACTACGAGGGCGCCGAGAACGCCGAGACGATCGCGGCGGGAACGGAGCTGAGCAAGGTGTACGGTCCGTTCTTCTACTACAACAACAGTGTTCCGGCGGGGACTGCCAATGCCGGCACCGTGTTGTTCGCGGATGCCATTGCCCAGGCCCAGGCCGAGCAAGCCGCGTGGCCTTACACCTGGTTCGTGAATCCCACCGGGGGCGATGGCAATTACGTGCAGGAGAGCGGACGTGGAACAGTGACCGGCACGCTGACCATCGCCGATACGGGAGCGCCCAACGCGTCGGCCGGGGACATGTGGATCGGCTTGGCTCCCGACGATGGTCTGGATCCGCAAGCCCAGTACTTCACCTACCAGTACTGGGTCAGGACGGGCTGTGATGGGTCGTTCACCATTCCCCACGTCATTCCTGGCACGTACGCCCTTTGGGCGTTCGGGCGCGGTGCTGCGGGTACTTTCACGACGGCTACGGGAAAGATCCCCAACTCGAGCATCTTGACCCCGTTCACGAAACCGACCGCCAGCATCACCGTCACAGCCGGACAGACGCAGAGTCTCGGCACCGTGACCATCACGCCGCCGCGCACGGCAGCGACCGTGTGGGAGATCGGCGTCCCGGACCGCGACTCGCATGAGTTTCTCAATGGCGCCATCAACTACACGAATTGGGCGACATCCTACGAGACCTATGCGGCCAACTTCGGCAACGGTGTGACCTACACGGCGGGCACGGACTACTCCAAGGTCTGGAACTACTCCGATATGGATACCTCGCCTTGGACGGTGAACTTCACCATGGCCGCCGCCCCGACCGGCCAGGCGCGGTTGTACGTGGCCCTGGCTGCGAATTCAGGAGGCAGCCTGACGGTAACCGTCAACGGTACGGCGGTGGGGACCCTGTCGCCGCAGAATACGAGCGATGCGGTCACCCGGCTTGGCAGTCACGGGTACTTCTGGGACGGGCAGATCACGTTTGCCGCCAGTGCCCTCAAGGCCGGCGCGAACACGCTCGTTATCAAGAGCTCCGGCGGCGCCCTGGAATGGGACTACCTGCGTCTGGAAGCTCAATGACGGCACGCAGGTAGTTGAGAAAGACGCTGGTCAGTCGCGCGGGACCGACCAGCGACGGTGTGTGCGATCGTCTGCGGATGGCGGCGAGGTAGCTCGCGCATGTGCAGTTCATAGCGGCTGAGGGGTAAAGTTTTGTTAAGTCACCCATCTCCGATCCATATGGGCACGCAATTCCTGAATTCTACAGGGGAGGGTCGAAGGACTGACGGCTGGCTCACATAATTGCGCAGCATTGTTCAGGAGATCTGTGAGCCGTCGGGGAGATTCGGACCACTGCAATGGAAGAAGGTACTTCAGCGGCCACTCCTTTGCCGCGGAGTGGAGGCCAGCCCAAGAGCAGATTCTGCAACGAACTTCGCGGGTTGGATTGCTTGCCCGCAAGAGAAAGCGAAATTCTCATGACTCGCGGTGACCTGTTTCACCCAGATGGTGCCCCTTCAACGATCGCAAGGAGTCTCTCATGAACAGCAAGAGCGCGCTATCGACAGTCTTCTTCCTCTCAGCGACGGTTGTCGTTTCCGCTTGCTCAAGCAATAGCAGCAGCGGTACGCAGAGTTCCGGAGGCTCAATGATCAAGGGAGGTGCAGGGGGCGGCGCTGGCACCACCAGCTCTGGCTCAACCAGCATCGGCGGGAACACCAGCCCCGGGGGCGCGACCGCCACGGCCGGCACGACCATTTCCGGCGGGAACACCAGCCCCGGGGGCGCGACCGCCACGGCCGGCACAACCATTTCCGGCGGGAACACCAGCCCCGGGGGCGCGACCGCCACGGCCGGCACGACCATTTCCGGCGGGAACACCAGCCCCGGGGGCGCGACCGCCACGGCCGGCACAACCATTTCCGGCGGGAACACCAGCCCCGGGGGCGCGACCGCCACGGCCGGCACGACCATTTCCGGCGGGAACACCAGCCCCGGGGGCGCGACCGCCACGGCCGGCACGACCATTTCCGGCGGGAACACCAGCCCCGGGGGCGCGACCGCCACGGCCGGCACGACCATTTCCGGCGGGAACACCAGCCCTGGCGGTGCGACCGCCTCTGGCGGCGCAACAGCCCCCGGCGGCGCGACTGCCTCTGGCGGAACCACTGGGGCAGGCGGATCGAGTGTTGTTGTGCCGTCCGGGAATCGGGTGCGAGGGATCATTCCCTTCGACGCGAGCTGGCTGTATCACAACGGCGACGCGACCGGAGCGAACGGCGCGACGTTCGCCGACGGCTCGTGGCGCTCTTTGAGCGTCCCACACGACTGGGCCATCGAGGGAACCAACCCTCCCGCCAATCCGTTCTCGGCAACCGCCGCGACCACGGGCCGAGGCGCATGGGTGGCTTCGGGAATCGCCTGGTACCGCAAGCACTTCACGCTTCCGCAGACCCTCTCGGGGGACCAAATCTACATTGAGTTCGACGGCGTGATGGGGAACAGCACCGTCTACGTCAATGGCACGCAAATCGGGAACCATCCCTACGGCTACGTGACCTTCCGCTACGACATCACCGCGAATGTCAAAGCTGACGGGACCACCGACAACGTAATTGCGGTAAAGTGCGACACATCAATTCAGCCCGCCGAGCGCTTCTACGCTGGCGCAGGCATCTACCGGCACGTTCGTCTGCTGGCGACCAATCCTGTTCACATCGACCAGTGGGCGACATACGTGCAGGTGCCTCCGGCCACAATCACAACTGCCTCGGCGGTCGTGCAGGTGCAGACCTCGGTGCTCAATAGCGGCACGACGTCTCAGAGCGTGACGGTACAAGGTATCGTCAGCGGCCCGGACGGCACGGCACTCGCGCCGGTTTCGACGGCTGCCCAGACCATCGCAGGAGGTGCATCGGCCAGCTTCACCTTCAATGTGACCGTGGCGAACCCCCAGCTATGGGATCTGACGACTCCGAACATGTACTCGCTGTTGACCAATGTGCAGGTCGGCGGGACCACGGTGGATGACGATGTGACGCCGTTCGGGATCCGGAGCCTGGTGTACAACAACGGCCTGACTCTGAATGGCAAGAGCATCAAGCTGCAAGGCGTGGCTAACCATCAAGATTATCACGGGCTCGGGCTGGCCGCGCCGGCACGGGCAGTCCAGAGGCGAATCGCGCAGATCAAGACCATCGGGGCGAACGCCTGGCGCACGGCCCACGACCCGCCCAGCCCGGACTTCCTCGATCTGGCGGATCGGATGGGAATGTTGGTGCTCGACGAGTTCGCCGACGTGTGGACCGAGCACAAGTACCAAGATGTTGGCGACTACGCACTGTACTTCAATCAGCCCTCGACGAAGCCGACAGGAATGCCTGCGTTGCCGGCAGCCGCCACGGGTACGAAGTGGTGGGAGGTCGATTTCACCGGCTACATCATGCGGGATCGCAACCACCCCAGCATCGCCATCTACAGCATGGGCAACGAAATCCACGATTCGATTGGGACGCGAACTCCCATTCTGACCGAGATGAGAAATATCGCTCACTCGCTCGACCCCGGGCACAGCATCACCCAGGCTCTGCTTGACCCTGCCACGTCGGGCGACACGACTGGAGCAACGGATACTCTGCTCGACGTCTGGGGCACCAATTACGACGTCGCCACCTGCGTCAGTATGTTACCGAAAGTTAGTACGAAATCCGGCGTAATGACCGAGGAGGGCCATGAAACGTCGACGTGGACCACGGTCATGGGCACGCCGGGGCTGACGGGTGAGTTCATCTGGACGGGCGTGGACTACCTGGGCGAGGTGAATGGCCAAACTACTGTGGTCGGAGGCACCGGGGCACTCATGGACGAGATGGGGGCCATCAACGCCGACGGCAACACTTGGCAGAAGGAGTGGGGCGTGCCAACGACCACATTCAACTCGGGAGCAGTGGCCGGCAAGGTGACTGTCACGGCGGATCACTCGACGCTGGTCACCGATAACAACGACGCCGTCTTCTTCCAGGCGGCTATCACCGGCGCTGATGGCACGCCGATAACCTTCACCATCAGCGGGCCAGGCACGATCATCGCGGTGGACAGCGGCAGCATGGGCATGGAGACGTTCCGCGGACCGCCATGGACTCGCAACGCCTACAAAGGGGTGGCCTATGCGATTGTCCAGGCGACTGGCGCGGGCACCATCACGGTGACGGCGTCTGCGAGTGGGCTGACGGACGGCAGCGCGAGCGTGACAGCCACCGTGGGCACGTGGGTTCCGTGCGCCACGGCGGCCACGTGCAACTGAAGGAGACCCTTGTGTGGCTACCAGCGTTGTCCGCTGGATGATCGCGCAGGCTGTTCGGCGGAACAACGCTGGGGTACGGGTGTAGCTGCACGACTGAACATTCAAGCAGACCTTTGCAGTACATCATAGAGGGAGCGACCGTCGAACCCGCAGAAACCATCACCGCCACGTCGTCCGCGCGCGTGCTCTTCCGACAATCTCATGCGACGCTGTCTCTTCGGGTGGGTTTCTTGTGCTGAGTCGTGCTAGACGCAGGGGCCGTGCTTGCACGCCGGAGCATTCCCCTCCCTCGCAGCGTCGCACTCGCCGTCCTCGCGGGTGTGACGCTTGTGGTATCGCCGGCCCGGGCCGAGCCGGCGGCCACGGAAGCCGGCCCGATGCCACCTTCGGCTGTCGAGGTCGATGAACGTCCGACGTGGCTGGCGCGGGCACTGCGACCCGAAGACTGGAACGCGAATTTCCAGACAACTTACGTCTGGCAGATGCATCCGGGCTTCGCAACGCAGATTCCCGATGGACCTCATAGTCTCCATTCGCAGTACGAGACGGGCTATACCCTCACGGCAACGCTTTTTCTGGGACACCGGCTCTGGCGAGGCGCCGAGTTGTTCTTCAACCCGGAGATGATCCAGAGCGTGCCTCTGTCCACCCTCCACGGTCTTGGCGGCATGAGCAACGGCGAGAATCAGAAGACGGGAGGCCCCACGGCCCGCCTGTACAGCGCGCGGGCCTTCATTCGCCAGACCATCTGGCTGGGCGGGGCGGAGGCGCCGGTCGAGGCTGGCGCCAATCAGTTCGGCGGGCAGGTGTCTTCGCGTCGCCTGGTCGTGACCGTCGGGCAGATGGCGCTCATCGATATTTTCGACAACAACGCCTTCGCGCACGACCCGCGCACCCAGTTTTTCAACTGGGCGTTGATGGCGGGCGGCGCTTCAGACTACGCCGCTGATGCGCGCGGCTACACCGTGGGCTTCGCCGTCGAGTACTATCGCGACGACTGGGCCTTCCGCTTCGGCCACTTCGCGCAGCCCAAGGAGTCGAATGGACTCCCGCTCGACTACCGGCTGTGGGCTCACTTCGGCGAGAATCTCGAGGTCGAGCATCGACACGCCCTCTGGGGCCGCCAGGGGAGCGTGCGTGTGACGCCCTTCCTCAACTATGCCAAGATGGGAGGGTTCAGCGATGCGCTCGCCTACGCCGCGGCAAATGGTGGCACCCCTGCGGTCGCCGACGTGCGCCGCGATCGAGCCAAGCTGGGTTTCGGGGTTGGCCTGGACCAGAACCTCACCCGCGACCTGAGCCTGTTCGGCCGCTATAGCTGGAATGACGGGCGCACCGAAACCTACGCCTTTGCCGAGATCGATCGATCGCTGACCACGGGCCTGGCCATGCACGGGCGGCCGTGGTTTCGCCCGCGTGACACCCTTGCGGCCGCGTTCGTGCAGAATGGCCTGTCGGACGCGCACCGCGCGTACCTCGCGGCCGGTGGCCTGGGGAACTTCCTTGGCGACGGGCAGCTCAACTACCGGCCCGAGCGCATCGTCGAGGCTTACTACTCGTTCGCGGCATTCGCCGGCTTGTGGCTCACGCTTGACGGCCAGTACGTGATGAATCCCGGCTACAATACCGATCGCGGACCGGTGAAGTTCGTGGGCTGCCGGCTCCACTTCGAGTACTAGCTGGTCTGCCACGGTTCCCATCAAGATAGCCGAGAACTGGCGCGGCAGCGCGGCCGGTGCTAACTAGATCGAAGTGTTTCGTTTGCTGAAGCTCCTCCTGGTCTTGGGCCTCCTCGGTGCGGGGGTGTTCTACGGCATGACGGTGAAACTGGGTGAGCGAACCTTCTTTCGGCACCTACGCGCCATCTGGGACACCAAGGAAACGCAGGAACTTCGGCGGGGGACCAAGGAGAAGGTGGGCGGTCTGGTCGACGAGGCGACCGATCACGTGGTCAAGGGCGTGGCCAAGAATGTGCCTGGCAAGGTGCTCATGCGCGGCGATGGCACGGGAGCTGATTCGGAAGCGATTCCAGCCCAGCCACCCCAGGAAAAGCTGTCGCCGCAGGATCGCAAGGCCCTGCGCAACATCATCGGGCAGGGTCGTCTCAAGCCGAGCGAGTGAAGCGACCGTCGGTCGCAGGATGTAGACTGCCGCAAGCCATGGAAGAGAAGCTGTACCGACAACTGGTCGACGATACCTTTCACCGCATCGATGCCGCTTTCGAGACCGTCGATCCCGATCTGGCAGAATCCACGTTCTCGCAAGGCACCCTGACCATCGTGTTTCGCGAGAAGCAAGAGCTGATTCTTTCGCCCCAGACGCCGACGCGCCAGATCTGGGCGGCGTTCCGCGATCGCGCCTGGCACTTTGACCTGCGGGCTGCTGGCGGTGGCTGGGTCGACGATCGGGGCCAAGGCGTGGAGCTTTTCGCCCTGGTCGAGGATCTGGCCCGCACTGCCGCGGGCGTGACGGTGACCATCCGGTAGCGTCGGACGCCCTACTTGATGGGCTTCCAAACCGCCTGAAATTCCGTCGCCCTAAGAACCGGATCCTCCGTCGCGAGGATGTAGTCCACCCGGCGGTTGCGTCGTTCGTCGGTGTTGTCGGGCGTGGCCACCAGCAGCGCGAATTCGCCGAATCCCTCGTAGGCAATGGGAATGCGCAGGCCATTCTTGCGAAACCACCCGGCGATGGACTGGGCGCGCCGACGGGACAGGTCGAGGTTGTGGGCGGCAGTTCCGACGGTGTCGGTATGACCCGCGATATACAGCTTGGGCGGGGGACTGAGATTCTTGTGCTTGGCCAGCGCATCGGCGATCTTGCTCAGGCTGGCCTCTAGCTTCGGGATCTCCGCGCGGTCGATGCTGGCCGAATCGGTTGCGAAGTTGACTTCTTCGTGCGGGATGTTGATCAACCAGGGGGAGTACGCGAAGCTCTTGAACGCGCCACTGGCGTCGGTGACCTTGACGTCGACCCGCCCCACCTCGGTGCCCTTGGGCAAGGGTTTCCAGGTGACGAAGAGGGGAGTCGCGGGGTCGTGGCCGGTGAACTCCTGTTCGTGTTCGAGCAGGGGCTCGCCGCCCGACGCGCCGGAGATGCGCAGCGCCACTTTGCCGTCCGGGCTGTTGACCTGGATGGGCATGCGGCCTGCGGACAGATCCACCTTGGTCTTGTCGACGATCACCGTCAATTCGCCGCCCACCAGGGTATCGAAATAGATCTGGCTGTCCTGGGGCTCGCCATCGACGACACAGGTGACGCGGCCGCTGTAGTGGTGCTTGCCGGGTTTCCCGTCGAGAAATACCTCGCGCATTTCGCCCACGCCTAGGGCGCCAAAGTTCTGGCCCACGTTCTTGCCATCTTCGCGGTTGAGCATGACTTCGACGCGTTCGACATTCTGCAGGGCGGTGATCTCCAGCTTGGGCTTCTGGCCCACCCCGACCTTGGTGATCATGCGGACCTGAATGGCGTCGGCCCTCACGGCAAGCGGGAAGCTGCCCAGCAGCAGGAAGAGGACCGAAATCAGGAAGCGTTGGTTGGCAATGGCAGGGCGCATGGACGCTGATGCTACCGCGAAAACCGATGGGACGGCCCAGGAAGAAAGGCCGGAGTTGCTACCCTGGGTCCTGCGCTCGGACGCACCGTTGCCGCAGTGGCCGGCATCGAAACTATGGAGCAAAGGAATCTTGCGAACCACACCGATGCGGTTGCTGGCTTTGGCGTTCGTTGTTTTGGGCGCCGGCGCCGTCGTCTGGTTTGCGGCATCGAGCGGGGCGAACATCATGGCCAAGGCTGACGAAAACGGAAAACCGAGGCGCAGTGAGTTGCGCAAACGCCTTACATCCCTGCAGTACCAAGTGACCCAAGAAGACGGCACCGAACCGCCGTTCGAGAACCAGTACTGGAACAACCACGCCGACGGCATATACGTCGATGTCGTGTCGGGCGAGCCGCTCTTCTCGTCGCGAGACAAGTATGAATCTGGGACAGGCTGGCCCAGCTTCACCCGGCCACTTGAAGCGGCGAACGTGGTGAGCAAGACGGACGACTCGCTGGGGATGTCGCGCGTGGAAGTGCGCTCGCGTCATGCCGACTCGCATCTGGGGCATGTCTTCGACGATGGGCCGGCGCCCTCGCACCAGCGCTATTGCATGAACTCGGCGGCCATGCGCTTCATTCCCGTCGACAGCCTGGAAGCCGAGGGGTACGGCAAGTACCTGCCTCTCTTTGGCCGCAAGCCGAGCAAGTTGGCCGCGACCGACGACAAGGCGGGCCCAGTGGCGCAAGCGAAGACGGAGGTCGCCACGCTGGCGGGCGGCTGTTTCTGGGGTGTTCAGGAACTGATTCGCAAGCTCCCCGGAGTCATCGAAAGCACGGTGGGGTACACCGGCGGAACCCTGGCCAACCCGCGCTACGAGGACGTCCACACCGGGCGGACCGGCCACACCGAGGCAGTGCAGATCGTCTTTGATCCGCGACAGATCTCTTACGAGAACATTCTGCGCTATTTCTTCCGCCTGCACGACCCGACCACGCTCAACCGGCAGGGCAACGATATGGGCTCGCAGTACCGGTCAGCGATTTTTTGGAACAGCGAAGAGCAGCAGCGCACCGCCGAGCGGGTGAAGGCCGAGGTGGATCGTTCGGGCAAGTGGGACAAGAAAGTGGTAACCGAGATCGTCAAGGCCGGCCCGTTCTACCCGGCCGAGGAATACCACCAGGACTACCTGCAGAAGAATCCAGGCGGCTACACCTGCCACTATCTGCGCGACTGACGGGCCAGATAGTCCTCCGGTCGAAGATCCGGGTAGGTGGCCTGCCAAAGTTCTCGGAAAAGCTCCGACAGGATCGCATAGTGTGGTCCGTCCTGCCGCAAGGCCACGCCATAGGTGAAGGCGGCGGGATAAAAGACGTAGTGCTGCCACAACTCGTCGCTGTCGAGGATGTCGCGCAACATCTGCGTGTGGTCAGGGTGGGGCATCCAGATCACGTCGGGCCGGCGCCGCCACAGTTCCGCCGGGGAGAAGCCCTGGCGGGCAAAGATCGAATCGTGCAGGCCGAGCACGTCGATGATCGCGGCGCGCGGAGCGTACGCGCCCACCAGGCCATGCTCGGACATGGCGAAGGTCGTGCCGGGCGGCGACTCGGCTGCCAGTCTCGCCATCTCATGCGAGGACTGCCACGAGTCGAGTTCAGGAAGAGGCGCAGTCGCAGAAATGCGATAGCCGTCGAGTGAGGCCAATGCCTGGGTTTGTGCGCGGCCTTCATAGGCGTGGCCCGCAGCTTCCAGCGCGCTGGCGCCGCCGACAATCGCGAGCAACGCGCAGAGCAAACGGAGCAGCAGCGATCGCGCGAGACGAGACGAGCCCTCAGTCGAGCGAAGTCTTTCGGGTAACCCTTGCAGCCAGCGGTCAGTCACCAGCGCGCCTGTCACCACGAAGAGCGGCAGCGACGGGAAATAGAAGCGTCCCAGGTGACCCATGATCTGGTTGACCGAGAACAGGGCGGTGCAGGTGGCAGCTGCTGGGACGAGCAGCACCACCAGCAACCGCGCGCTGTCCCGTCGAGCAAAGAGCACCACGGCCACCAGAAAAGGCGAGACCGTCGCGAGTGCCACTTCAAGGAAGAGGAACGGGTTCCAGGTGAACTCGCCGACGAAGCCACGGTAGTACCAGGGCTGCTTGGCGTAGAAAGCAAGCGGCAGGGGCGTGCCGAGAAAACGCCACTTCAAAGTCACATCTATCAACACCAGCCCGCCGAGCGTGCCGGCCCACAAGAGCAGCGCTCGCAGGCGCGGCGCTGGCGCGAGTAACAGGAGGGCGAGAAGTGGGCAAAGAACTGCGACGATCCCATTGTCTGGCCGCGCCTCGATGGCAAGCAGGCCCACGCCCGCGGCGGCCAGAACCCGCGCGGGCGACGGCTTTTCCGCCAACCACAGCGACGTGAACACGACGGCGGTGTTGGCCAAGGCGGCCAGCATGGTGTCCATGCCCGTGTGAGCGTGGAAGAAGAACGTCTCGCGAAAGCAGAGGAGCGGCAGCAGCAGCGCGCCCCAGAGCAGAGTGTTGCCGCAGAGTCGAACATCTCGCGAGAAACGCGCGCACAGCGCGACCAAGGTGGCGAGCAACGCCAGCGCAGCCGCGCCAGACGCAATCTGCAAGGGCGCCGCGTGATGGGCTGGCAGCAGCCCGCTGACCAGAGTGACGAGAAGAAAGTGGAGGAGGCTGGTCACGCCGTAGACCGGCGTCTCGCCCGGATTCCACGCCAGCCACTGGCCTGCCAGAGCGTCGTGCGCGTAACGCAGATACATGTACGAATCGTCGAAATCCGTGGGCCCGGCGTGCAGCAGCGCGTACACTCGTTCGAGGACGACGGCCACGACGACCAGCGCAAGGAAAAGGCGCAGGAATATCGTCGTTCGCGCGCGCGCGGGCAGCACGGCCCCAGTCTATGACATGGGCATCGACTGGGGGCAGTCAGTTGTGGGATCATCCTGTGGGAAGGCCTGAAGACTTTTTCAGGATTTCCTTGTCACAGCACGGAGAACACCATGGGCCTTGCGCTGGTCGAAGTCGTCATCGTCACCGAAGATGAGTTCGGTATTCCCATTCCCGACGAGGACATGGATCGTCTCGCCACGCCGCGCGCGCTGGTGGACTATTTGATGGAGAAATTCGCCCCGGCACCCGAGGCGGTCGCGCACTCAACCCAGCGCGCGTTCGCCACCTTGTGCAACGCCATCGTGCAGGTGCTCGGGCCGCAGCACGTCGAGATCGTTCCCTCGACGACCTGGGACAGCTTGTTGCCTCGCTCGCACGCCCACGCCGACAAGCTGTGGTACGAGATCGAGAAGTACGTCGGCGGTCCTCTGCGCCGCGATCATGGGGCCGCAGCCATCGTGGGAAACACGGCGCTGCAGATTTCCGATCGGGGCACACCCGGTCCGCAGGAGGTGGCGCGCTTGCGCACGCGCGAGGAGATTGCGACCGCCGTGCGCCGTCTCATTCACGAGAAGCTCGAGGTGAAGGAATTCACCGACGACACGCCGTTTGCAGCGATGGGCCTCGACTGAAAGATCAGTCACGAAGGCGGAGTAGATGCTCGCGCGCAACCGGCGCGGACAGGTGGTTGGGTGAGCGCGCCAGCAGTTCCGTGAAAGCCGCTCGGGCCTCGGCCTGCCGGCCTAGGGCTTCAAGGGCCAGCCCGCGCCCGAAGCAGGATTCGTCGTTGGCCGGCGACGCAGCGAGAGCCGCATCGAAATCGGCCAGCGCCGATTCCGCTTGGCCAAGGCCGAGCAGGGCGAAGCCGTGGTTGCTGCGGGCTTCGGGCGCAGGCAGGCCGTCGAGCAGGGCCGCCGCCCGGGCCAGTTCGCCGAGCCGCAGGGCCACCGCACCCAGGGTCTGTCGCACGCCGGCCTGCCAGCCTGAATCCAGGCATGTTCCCGTCGGTGCTGCCAGGGCCGATTGGTAGGCGCGCAGGGCGGCTCGATCATCGCCGGCGCTGCGTTGGAAATCGCCCAGCCGGCGCTGCCACTCGCAATCGGCAATCGTTGCCTCGGCCGGCCTTTGCAGCAGCGGAACTGGCTGCAAGCCCGCCGCCGCATAGCTGAAGCCAAGCGGAATCTCCAACTCGGCAATCAGGGCCGCACGTTCTGGCAGTCGGCGGGTGAACACCAGCCCGTCGCCAGCCCGGTACACCAGCGCCCACTTTTCTGGATCGAACCAGGCGCCCCGCGGATTGACGCCTGGGTAGGTGAGCAAGGCAGCATCGACGGAAAAACCGTCGAGCAGATGTTGCCACTCTTCGCGCGAGAGATCCGAGCGGCGCAAGACCGCGTGGAAGGATTCGGGATATCCGTTGATGCGAGGATCCTGAAATACGCGAAAGCGCGGCCAGCCCTGCCAGGTGAGGTACGAGCCGACCTCGAGATCGTTGTACATGCGCGCGCGCAGGCCATGTCGATCGACGAAGGCGATGGCTGCTTCGGGCACGAGATCAGCCTCGATCCCGATGTCGAACCAGCGAAAGCCGGCCCAGGCAGCCTGGGCGCGAGGAACCACGGTCAGCGCCAGCAGAGCCGCTGCTGCGGACCAGGTCAGCGCGCGGCCACGCTGGGGTAAACGACTGGCCGTCACCGCCAGCGCCGGGCCTGCCAAGATGGAGAACTCGGCCACGAAGCGGATGCGGAAAGCGCCGAGCCAGGCAAGTGCGATCAAGGGAGCGAGAACGCGGAAAGGGAGCAGATGCTGTGTTTTCCTCAAGACAATTGAGATCGCCATCGCAGTGGCCAGACCACACAGCAAGAAGAAGAAGGGCCCATCGAGCGGCCAGCGCGCCGTCCGGTACTCCTGCAAGGGCCGCAGCCAAGGCATCCGGAAATGATTGGCAACATACGATAGGCAGCCGAGCCCCGAGGGCGTGGCGAACATCAGCGGAACGAGCGCCAGGCCGACCAGCAGCGCTCGCCGGCTGCAATTCCGCTCACCATCCAGCCACGCACCGGCGGCATAGAGCAGTAGGATCGCCGGCGCCAGGAAGAAGCACGAGTTGGCATTGGCCCACGGCAGCCCGGCTGGAACCAGCAGCCACAACAGGCGCGGCCGTCCCACCTCCGCGCGTTCCAGGGCCAGGAGCAGCAGGGCCAGCCCGAAAAAGGTCACCAGGTGGGGACGTTCGACGAAGCGCGGTTCAGCCGACCACGCCGCCAGGGCCAGCGCCAGTGCGGCCCAGGCCGGCTTGGCTCCCCGTCGCACAGCCACGCGAAAGAGCACGGCCCATGTGCCGAGCACGAAACCGGTCTTGAGCAGCACTGTGCCTGGGATCCCAGCCACGCGGTGGGCGAGCGCGAGCACGATCTGGAAGAGCCAGGCCAGATTGACGTCGGGGGCCGCCGGATAGGTGAAGGAGAGCAGATTCTCCGTCGGGACATGACCGGTGGAAAGGACGATCTCGCCCAGGCGCAGGTTGAAAAACAGATCCGTCTCGTCCATCGGCACAAGGCAGCGTCCCGCGACGAACAAGAGCAGCAGATAGACCACGGCGACTTATCATGCCGGAGTGTCGCGACCGGGCCAAGCAGCCCAGCAAATCTCTCAATAGCAGGTCCGCGATCGCGTCTCGCGTGCGCAGCCAGTTTCTGCGATGCTTGGTGAAACGCGATGAAACGCCTGGCCTTTGTAACGTGTCTTCTTTCGCCGCTGCCGACACTCGCCGCTCAGGCGTCGTCGCACACCGATCCGATCGCGTCCCTGGTCCTCGCGCTGGCCATCATCCTGATCGCCGCCAAACTGGGCGGGGATCTCGCGGTCAGGATCGGGCAGCCGGCCGTGCTGGGCGAGTTGGTGGCTGGCGTGATCCTGGGCAACCTCGGCTTGCTGGGCTTGCCCGCGCTGAGCTTCGTGCGGGAAAGTCCCATGATCGACAGCCTGGCTCGCCTGGGCGTCCTCGTCCTGCTCTTCGAGATCGGGCTCGAGTCCACGGTGAAGCAGATGCTCAGCGTGGGGCTTTCGGCCTTCCTGGTGGCCACGCTGGGCGTGATCGCGCCTTTTGTCCTGGGCGTGGGTGTGGGCATGTGGCTGCTGCCCGAGCAAGGCGGGACGGTGCACGCTTTCCTGGGCGCCACCCTGTGCGCAACCAGCGTCGGGATCACCGCGCGCGTGCTCAAGGATCTCGGGCGCTCGCAGAGTCAAGAAGCGCGCATCATTCTGGGCGCGGCGGTGATCGACGATGTGCTGGGCTTGGTCGTGCTCGCCGTGGTGACAGGCGCTGTGGTCAATGCCTCGAGCGGGCGGGGCTTCGCCGTCAGCTCGGTGCTGGTCATCCTGGCCAAGGCGGTCGCGTTTCTGGTGGGCTCGCTCGTCCTCGGGATGCTGGTCTCGCGTCCGATCTTCGCCCTGGCCGCGCGTCTTAGGGCACGACAGGTTCTGCTCGCGGTGGGGCTGGCCTTCTGCTTCCTCTTCGCGTGGCTGGCCGATGCTCTTGCACTTGCGCCCATCGTGGGCGCTTTTGCGGCCGGGCTGATCCTGGAAGACGTACACGATCGCGACTTCGTGGCCAAGGGCGAGCCAACCCTGGCAGAATTGATCCATCCCATCTCGGGTTTCCTGGCGCCGATCTTTTTTGTGTTGATGGGGATGACCACCGACCTGCGCGGGTTTGCCCAGCCTTCGGTGCTGGGGTTGGCCCTGGCCCTGACGGTTGCCGCCATCCTGGGCAAGCAAGTCTGTGGTTTCGGGGTGCTGGGCAAAGAGATCGATCGCCTGAGCGTGGGCGTGGGCATGATCCCGCGGGGCGAGGTGGGCCTCATCTTCGCCAACATTGGACTGACCCTGTTGGTCGCCGGCGCGCCGGTTTTGTCCCGCAGCACCTATTCCGCCGTGGTGGTCATGGTGATCGTCACCACGCTGGTCACGCCGCCCGCCCTCAAGTTCACCCTGGGCAGGCGCCGGCCGTGAAGCCGATCGCGGAAGGGCAGGGCAACCCTTTCAGGGTTCACACATTGATGGAATAGAACCGCGCTCGATCGACACCAGCAGACTGTGGGCGCGGCGGGACTCGAACCCACTACCCCCGGCTTCGGAGGCCGGTACTCTATCCAGATGAGCTACGCGCCCTTTCTCTTTTAATTTCAGTTAGTTACGCTGACTCCTGCTCTGCGATGTCTTCCTGCGCCGTTCCTGTTCTCAGCCTAAGTGGAGCGGCAACTCCGCGCAGAGATAGCACAGCAGCTGCCGGTTTGGAAAGATCCACCGCCACCATGTCGAAAGCCTTGGCTCCGAAAAAGTCCGGGGCAAGGTGCGCGTAATGCTCGGTCGTGGACGTAGAAGAATGGCCCAGGATCTTGGCGAGCACTTCCACGCTTCCGCCGTTCATGACCCACTGCGATGCGAACGTGTGCCTTGTCGCTTGGTATAGCGTGAGCCTGGGAAGATCGCAGGCTTTCAACGCCGCGGCCAGCGCCTTATGAACTGTCTCTGGGCGGATGAAGTGGGCAGGGCTCCCAAGGTCGGGCCGTCCGCCGCGTGTGGGGTGCTTCGGCGTGAAGAGTGGTCCCACGCCGCCGGTCTTCAACTTCCAGGCTTCCAAGATGGGCGCCAGTGACGTGGAGAGCGGTACGATCCGCGACTCGCGGTCTTTGAGCACGCAAAGCTTGCCTTCTTGCATCTGCTGGCGGACATGGATCCTCCTACCTGGCAGGTCGATGTCCCTCCAGTCCATGCCGAGAATTTCCCCCACTCTGCACCCGGTCTGCTCGCCGAAGATGAAGATGATGTTGTATGGCTCCACCATGGCCAGGTAGATGCGCCGGATGTCCTCCGGCCGTTCAAGGAAGGGCGTTGACCGCGTGTCGTAGATGGACTTGTAGAGTCTCCGGGTGGAACGGGGCAGGCTGGCCACCGGGTTGGAAGGGGCATGGCCAGCTTCGATGATGTCCGCGTAGAAGGTGCTCAACTGGCGGATGCAGTGGCCTACCGTCGTTGGGTTCAATCCTTCGGCGAGCTTGCCTTCGATGAACCTTCGCAGCTTGGCCGCGTCAACTTCGTGGGGCTTCATTCGCCCGAAGGCTGGTGAAAGGTGCAACTTCCACCTGTAGCCGCAGTCTTTCGCGGCACGATGGGTTCGTTGTCGGCGCTCGATCCACGCTGCCGCCAAGGTGTCGAGGTTTGGCGCCTCGTTGAAGTTGGGGGGTAGGCGAGCAACTCCGGCTGCGATGTCGTTCACGATCTTGGCCAAGACCTGCTCCGCCATCTCCCGCGTGGGGAAGGTCTTGCAATGGCGCCTACCATCTTCACACCAGCGAACCATCCATCGCCGGCCGCTCGGCGTGATCGTGCCTGTGCCCCAGTTCCGGCGTCGTGGCTTACGAGCCATGGCGTCCCCCTTCGTTCATGCGCAAGCAGCAGGCGTGGTCGTCAGCCAGTTGTTCATCGCTGGCGGTGCGTTCGTGTGATGCGGTTCGTGGTAGATTTCCCATCGTCATCTCTCCTTCACGGGTTTGCTGACCACGGGGCAGGCCATTGGCGTGGCGCTGCCCCATTTTCTTGTGAGGTCTCGGAGTGGCTCGCGGTCGACGGACCACGCGCACACTTGGGACTGGGCCTCGCGTGGCTTGCTAAGTCAAATCGAATCCCCCTTCCCACCGCCTCGGGTCGTTGCGGGCGAACTTGGGCAGAGAACGGGCAGAGCACGTGGCGCTTTTCCGGCCCGTGCACGTCGATGGTGGGCGGATAGAGCACCGGATCAATGATCCGAGAGAACCCCATCTTCGCGGTTGCCGCGCAGGAGGGGCGCAGGTCCCAGCACCGAGATCGGTCGGCGCCCATGACTAGCCGCTCCTTGCTGCAGCCGCCAGCGCCGCCACTGTAGCGGGGTCGATTGGTTTGAGCGCGGCCAGGTCCACGCGCACAGATCGTCCGTGTCTCACGCACGGGTAGGTGCCATCGGCGATTCGGCGTCGAACGGTCGCGGGTGAGCCGAAGCCGAGTCGCACCAACTCGGCCACTGTAACCAGCTTCGGCGGGCTCGCGGCCCGTAACGCCTCGACCGTGGCGCGCAGCTCGCGAATCTCGCTCACGAGCGGGGCGACGGCCTCGGACACGACGGCGGACAGAGCGGCGTCGACGCTCATGAGTCCTCCAGTTGGGATGCGCGGGTGCCTTCCGGCCCGACCAGGGAGACGACCGGAGCGATAGGCGCGACGGCAACCGGGGGTGCAAATCGCGCGACCAAGTTGAAGTAGTAGGAACTCCTGTAGTGGTCACGCCCTCCGCGAACCTCTCCCATCGCGACACCCAGTTGACGCCCTTGTTCCTCAACGTGCCGTCTGTACGCTGACAACAAGAGCCGACGGAACCTGTCCAGGTTCTTCGCTTGCTCTGCCAGAGCCGCGCCACCAAATGCGGCCAGAGGAAAGTTACGAATCCAACAGGGCCTGCGTACCCTGCAAGAACGAGACACGTCACGCTCAAGCCTGGCTACGCTCCGCGCGGCGTACTCTGCGAACCATCGCGCGGCACCATCACCGAGGGCAGCGAGACGTCCATCAAATTCCTCCAGGCGCCGTTCCACCATCTTCTTCACTCGGGCCTTGTGGCGCTGGAGCGTCTCTCGGCGGATGCGAACCTCACCGTCGAATTTGACCTCGTAGCCCAATATGCCGGTCCACTCGCGACCCGATCCCCGAGACGCCCACGGTGTCGGTGCAATGGACTTTGCTCTCCAGTACGCGACATCAGTTAGGGCGAACACTTTTGGCTCGTGCGGAATCAGCTTCAGCTTGTGCAGGGCCTCAATCGCTCGTCCTAACGCTGCCTCACACGCCGCCCTGTCCGTGTGGACGAGCACCAAGTCATCGAGCCAACGCACGTAGAACAGGTCCTGGTCGAGGCTGTCGCCAACGACTGTGGAGTCCACGGCATGCATCAGCAAGTTGGCCAGGATGTCCGAGAACGGGCTGCCTTGAGGTAGTCCGATTCCGGCGGTCAACGGATTGCAATGGAACTCTTTGAGCGCCTCAAGCGGCCAGGGAATCGTCCCTTCGAGATCTTTCTCCTTGAGGGCGTTGCTCGCCCCATTCACCACGTCGGTGCCAAACGAGTAGCTGCCCAGCAACGTCTCGATCAGACGCAGGACTCGCGAGTCGATGACGATGCCTCTTCTCGCCGCCCGTGCCACTGCCTCCTCCACGGCCCGACGCACGCCCGCGTGCGAAATCGTGTCGTGCAAGCCTTGAACATCGAGCTTCGCAAACCAAAGAACTTTCCCTGCATGACGCCGCTGGTAGGCCAGCAACCGAGCTACAGGATCGTTCCGTGTTGGGCGAGAGACACCAGCACAGCGAAACCGACGTGCCCAACTGTGGTCGCTGAGATCTGGATCGACGCACTGGCCGAAGTGCTGCGCAGCTACCGATTGGACGAGTGCATCGGCCGTGTCGAAGCGAACAATGGCGCGGTAGGTGTGCGCGGCGGGATTGCCCTTCTTGACGAAGAGGACCTTGTATCCGAACAGACGCGGCCACCTGCAATTCGCAAGTGCATTTGCGGACTCGATTACAGCGGAATCCACGGGTGCTTCAGGCCATCGCCCGTACTTGCGGTGAAAAGCCGCACGCAGGTTGCCCTTGGAGAATGGATCGGCCTGCGAAGAATAGGTTGGGTTGGCGGACGTCCGGCCGCATGGTCTGCGTTCTCGGCCGGGGCCAACAGCGGCGACAAGTCCGGCCATCAGGAAGGAGCGATCCCCCGCGTGCGCCAACCCGAAAACGATGTGAAAAAGCAGGAGTAGGGCTCGCCGACCCCGGCGCAGCGTGGAAAGGAGGTGCTGCCAAGTTGCACCACTCGTGGAACGCATCCAGGGTATTGCGTGTGGGTCCATGCTTTTTGCCTCTTTGCGCCTTTTCTTCTCGCTGCCGCTAGCGGCCGCTTGCTACCCTCCTGGGTACGGCCAAGGCTGCGCAGGAGGAACAGATGGGCTCGCAAAAAAAGAGGGACCCCGCCAAATCAACGAAGCATGCGGACGCTCTCACCGCACTGCGGGAGAAGGTGGGAACCAGCGAAGGTCCTGCCTTGAGGGGTTTTGCTGCTGTGGTGGCGCTCGCCGCCTTGGTCGAAACGGGCCACTTCCCTCGCATGTCGAACTATTGGCACTTCCTACTCATCAAAGCGCGCCGGTCACACGTCCCCCAGCATTACGAAGAACTCCCGGATTTCAGCAGGCTGTTGGCGGAGGACCTCGTTTCCGTAGTCGATGTCGCAAGCCTGCCAGTGGAAGAGCGCATTTCACTGGAGGATTTGAGACAGTTGATCGAATGTCTGATGTTGCCGGACCGTTCGAGTCAGTTGAGGAAGGATCTCATTGAAGCTTGGCCACTTGTGCAGGAGCTAGCCGAGCTTGAATCACAGTATCGTTCTGGCAATTTGCCGGAGACGACGGCAAAGGAAAGGCTCAATTTTGCAGGCAACGCGCTGCTGTTGCTGGGCGTCGGTAAGGGGGGAAGCAGGGTCCTCGAAGAAGTCTGCACGACGACAATCCTGAAGTTCGTCAAGCCCCGAAAGTTCGCCAAGACGTCGAGGGACTTTGAAGAGTTGAAGCAAGAAACGCTTGTGCAGGTCTCCACAAAACGCAAGAAGTGGAACATCACCAGATCGAAGGGCGAGGGCAACCTTGTCAATTGGATACGGAAATGCGTGTACAGGGGGCTTTGCGACCTAGCCATGCAGAAGAAGCTCAACCCGGATGTCACCAGCAAGACGGAAGAGCCGACGAGCATCTCGGCTACCGATGCCGCCGCTGCCAAGAATGCTATCGAGGATAAGAGGATCAAAGATATTGACGGCCAGCGCGCCGGACGCAAATCTGACGGTGAAGTCTTCTTGACCTCGAATTGGTTCGAGCCGGGCGGAGTTTCACGGCCATCAGTTCGCACCTGGAGACGACGGCCACGAAGCGCGGGTTCGCGACGGTGGCGAGCGCGGGGATGCGCGGGATTCGATTCGGACTCTCTGGTGCTGAGCCATCGTGAGCAGGTAGACCGGCAAGGCGCCGATGAGCACCGGCCGGGGTCAGGCTGACCCTGCCGAGAGCCGCCCCGTGAGAGGCCAGCCGGCCCGAGGCGCGCCGCCGACGGCCAGCGCGGTGGCGCGTACGCCCAGGTTGGCGTAGGAGGTACGGCCGAGCGCCGTATAAGCGAAGGCCCAGAGTTGGCGCTCCGGGCCTTCAGGTGGATCGACCGCGTGGGGGTCGAGCCACGCAGTTCCCTCAATCGCACGATCCGGGCGGGAGATCCACCACGGCGAGCACCGCCGCGTGGACTTGCTGGATCGCACTTGTAAGTTATGTGGGCTGGCGTTTCTGGTGTGCCGCAGCTGCGACAAGCGGTGCAAGTACTGCTCGCCCGAGTGTGCGGCCAAGGGCCGACGCCAGAAGCAGCGGGTCGACGGGCACAAGTACCAGGCGACGCGGATCGGGCGTCGCAAGCACGCCTTCCGTCAGCAGGAGTACCGCGCGCGCCGAGCGGCCGTGCAGAAAGTGACGCATCAGTATTTGGCGCCGGAGGCGTCGGCGACTGCGCGGTGACGGGGAACGTCCCGGCGATGCGCGACCAGCTAGGCGCGGACAATGCCGCCCAGGTCCTCCAGTGCGCCTACATCGAGAACGCCCAGGACCGCCCGAGCCTGCCCGGCCAGGAGGGCATCGTGCCCGCGCTGCTCCCAAACGTGCGTCCCGTGCACGAGATGGTCGCCGTCGAATACTGCCTGCCGGGGTGCCCGCCCCCGGCCGAGCGCATCAAGATGGTCCTCCTGCAGGTGCTTGACGGCACGGCGCCGAAGCTTCGAGGGCGCGCGACTCAATTCCGGCTGAACCGTCCGAAAACC